>JAXGZS010000003.1:0-329546 GCA_040776805.1 Clostridiales bacterium
TTACGGCGCTGTTTCGGAAGTTTTTCATTGAAACCCAAGAATTGCCTTTCCCCATGGGACAGGCCGCCGCGGAAACCTTGATCCTCGGCGACAAGGGCGGTAAAAAAGCGGGGATCCTCTTTGGCGCCATGGGTTTTTCCGCCCTTTGGGCTGTGCTGCGGGATTGGTTTTGTAAAATCCCGGCCTTTTTCACCGGGGGCGTCACCATTCCCGGCGTAACCTTTGGCGTTTACATGTCGCCGATGCTGATGGCCATCGGCTATATCATCGGACCTCTATTCTTATTTGTCTGGTTTATCGGCGCCCTCATCGGTGATATCGGCATTGTTTGGGGGGGTACCACGGCGGGTCTTTGGAGTTTGGCGACGGCGTCGGGGATCAAATCCAGTCTCGGCATCGGCGTCATGGTTGGTACCGGCTTCGGCATCATCGTCAAAGGGGTTTTACCTAAGATCAAAACGGTATTTGGCTCCATGTTTTCCAAATCCCAGCGGGGCGACGCCATCGTTTCCCTGCGCTGGGCGCCCATCGTCATGGTGATTTTGGCTTTCGTTTTTACCAGCGTCCTCCATATGGGCGTTGTCTCCAGTATCCTTACCATCCTCGGCGTTTGGCTCACCACACTGATGTCCGCTCAAATTTTGGGGCAAACGGGGATCAATCCCATGGAAGTGTTTGGTGTTATCGTTCTTTTGGCCTGTAAAGCGGCGACGGCCATCGGTCAGCTGGAAGCCTTTTTTGTCGCCGCCATCGTCGCTGTGGCCTGCGGTCTCGTCGGCGACGTGATGAACGATTTTAAAGTCGGTCATATTGTCCACTCCGATCCCAAGGCGCAGTGGTTTGGGGAAGCCATCGGCGGCGTGATCGGCGCTGTCGTTTCCATCATCGTCTTATTCATTCTCTTCAATGCCTACGGCGCTGACGCTTTCGGCGATCCTACGATATTCCCCGCGGCCCAGGCCGGTGTCGTCGCCAGCATGGTGGAAGGCATCGCCAACATGCCCGCCTTTTTGATCGGGCTTTGCGCCGGCATCGTTTTCTATCTGTTGAAATTGCCGGTGATGACGTTGGGCCTTGGCATTTACTTGCCCTTCTATCTTTCCTTCACTGCGTTTTTGGGCGGTTTGCTGAAAGTGGTCGTTGATCTCATCCAAAAAAGGATTCATAAAAATAAACCGGAAACCGAAATCAAGAAGAACGGCGTTGGGTTGATCATCGCCTCCGGTCTGCTGGGGGGCGAAGCCATTGCCGGTGTCGTGATTGCCTTGATTATGGTCTGTCTCGGATTGGGAGCGATTTGATGTTAAAGGAAATTAAAATCAATGAAATACCCGGATTTCGCATCGGCAATGCCCAGGACCAGGCAGGGGGCAGCGGCTGTACCGCCATTGTTTGTCCTGAAGGCGCCGTGGCCGGCGTGGAAGTGCGCGGCGGCGCACCCGCCACCAGGGAAACGGACTTGTTGGATCCGGTGAACATGGTGGAAACAATTTTCTGTGTCATGCTCAGCGGCGGCTCCGCCTTTGGCCTGGCCGCGGCGGAGGGAGCCATGAGCTATCTGGAGGAACACGAGATCGGTTTTGATGTCGGTGTCGGTAAGGTGCCCATCGTGCCTTCAGCCTGTATTTTCGATCTTATCGTCGGCGACCCCAAATGCCGTCCCGATCATCAAATGGGCTACGACGCTTTGGTGGACGCGGAAAGAAACGATCCCGCCATGGGCAGCGTCGGGGCTGGTACCGGCGCTGTCGTCGGCAAGCTCTGGGGAGCGGAACGGGCCATGAAATCGGGTCTCGGCTTTTTTGCTCAACAAATCGGGGCATTGAAAGTCGGCGCGGTCGTTGCCGTAAACGCCTTTGGTAACGTCATCGATGTGGAAACCCACAAGCCTTTGGCCGGCCTCCTTGATGAAAACCGTTCCCGGGTGATCTCTACCACAGAGTCGCTAAAAATCTTTGCCGACAGGGGTTTTAATGCCTTTCAGGGCAACACGACCATCGGCTGCATCCTTACGAACGCCCTGCTCACCAAAGCTCAAGCCAAAAAGGTGGCGATGATGGCTCACAACGGTTATGTTCGCGCCATCCATCCCGTCCATACCTCGGTGGACGGCGACGCGGTCTTCACCATGGCCAAGGGAGAGGTGGAGGCCCATATTGACGTTATCGGCGTCACCGCCGCGGAAGTCATGGCCAAAGCCATCAACCGGGCGGTGAAAGTCGCTTCCGCCTACGGATTCAAAGGAAATCTTGATTTATGAGCGTTATTTCTAACATGGTAAATCCTCTTCTTGACTGGTACGCAAGGGAACGCAGGGTATTGCCCTGGCGCACGGAGTCTACGCCGTATCATATTTGGATTTCCGAAATGATGCTGCAACAGACGCGAGTAGAAGCGGTGATTGATTATTATCACCGCTTTTTGGCGCGTTTTCCCGATGTGGATGCTGTGGCGGCGGCGGAACTTGACGAGGTCCTCGCCCTATGGCAGGGTCTCGGTTATTACCGCCGCTGCGAAATGCTTTACCGGACGGCAAACATCATTTCCGAACAATATCAGGGAAAAATTCCCGCTGATTTTGCAACCCTTCTGTCGTTGCCGGGGATCGGCCGCTATACGGCGGCGGCGATCATGTCCATCGGTTTTCAAAAACCCTATGCCGCTGTGGACGGCAATGTTCTTCGCGTGGTGATGCGTTTAGAAAACAGCGAAGAATGTATTGACGACGGCAGCGTGAAAAAGCGAGTGGAGGAAGCATTGCAAAAAGTGATGCCTAAGGACAAAACTTCCGCTTTCACCCAGGCGCTGATGGATCTTGGCGCCACGGTTTGCCTACCCAACGGAGCGCCCAAATGCGGCTCCTGCCCGTTGCAAGAGCTTTGTCAGGGGAAAGAGGGCGTTGACCGTATCCCGGTGCGCAAAGCGAAGAAAGAGCGCCGCGTTGAAAAGTGGACGGTTTTTCTGCTCTGCTGCAACGATCAGGTGGCCGTAAAAAAAAGACCGGGAAAGGGTCTTTTGGCCAACATGTGGGAATTTCCCAATCGGGAGGGGCATTTCTCTTTGGCGGAGGTGGAAAACTCCTATCGCGGCAGCGTAACCCCGTTGCCCGAAGTGAGGCACATCTTTACCCATATCGAATGGGAGCTTTGCGGTTACCGGGTGGAGCTGGAGGAAAAACCAAAAGACGCTGCTTTGCAATGGATCAAAAAAGCGGAAATCGCGTCTTACGCAATTCCCGCGGCATTTTCCTATTTTAAAAAAGAATTGTAAGGCGATGGACAGCGGTAAATCAAAGATCCGCGCCGTAATATTCTGAGACGGACAGCGTCATTGTTTTGCCGTCGGTGGCCAGATAAAAGAGGTAGTCTTGGTTTTCCCATTGGGCGTCGGCGCCGCCGTTGTCGTAAAGGGCGGCTGCGGAGGCTTCTCCCAACTGCTCAGAAATGCGGTTGGAGACGTCGTTCCAGGAGGTCGCGGCGGGAAAAATAAAATTTGCTTTGGTGATCAGATGATCGGCGCCAAAAAAGAAAATGACTTTCCCCGTATAGTTTAAAAGCGTTTTTTTGCAGGTGCGAGAGGTACCGCTTTTCGTCAGAACCGTTACGTCGGAGGAGGTGACGGCGTCAATGTCGCAATGGAGTATTGCGGCAAAATCCATCAATTCCCCGCCGGTGTATTCCCCGGCGACGGACAGCGCCTGCTGTTTCGTGTCGGGTAAGAAATGAGCCAAACCGGCGGCGACCACCGCGGTGGATAAGAAAAGGAGCAGGTAATTTTTGAAGGTACGCAACAAAAGGCCTTCTTTCTTCGACATATGCTCTCTTTTCTTTTTATGATGACTCTGCTATAATAATGCAAAAGAACAGGGGAGGATCAGATGAACCAATATCGAAACGGGCGGCCCCTTGACCAGTTGCGGCCCATCACCATAGAAACGGGTTTTCAGAAATTCGCGGCGGCCTCCGTCCTTTGGCGTCAAGGCGATACCTGTGTTTTGAGCGCCATTAATATCGATGACGAGGTGCCGCCTTTTTTGGTGGATTCGGGCAAAGGCTGGCTGACGGCGGAATACGCTCTATTGCCGGCATCCACCGCAGGAAGAACGGCGCGGGAAGCGGTCAAAGGGAAACAGAGCGGCAGAACCATGGAAATTCAGCGTCTCATCGGCAGAAGTTTGCGCCACGCCGTGGATCTCCGGGCCATCGCGGGGAAAACGGTGAAGATCGATTGCGAGGTCCTGCAGGCCGATGGCGGCACCCGCACGGCGGCCATCTGTTCCGCCTGGTTTTGCCTGGCCTTGGCGGTGAAAGAGGGAAAGTTGCCGGCGAAGGCTTTAAAGGAAGAAGTGGCTGCCATCAGCGGGGGTATCGTCGGCGGCGAGGTCTCTCTCGATTTGCAGTACAGTGAAGACAGCCGCGCCGATGTGGATATGAATATCGTGATGACCGGCCGGGGGCGTTTTGTGGAAATTCAGGGTACCGGGGAAAACAGCGACTTTTCGCCGGAGGAGCTGAACGCGCTATTGGCCTACGGTAAAAAAGGCATAGAAGAGATATTGGCCAAGGAACGGGAAATTCTAAAATAACATGTTAGCGATGAGGAGTATAAAATCGTATGAAACTGTTTTTCGCCACGGCAAAATCAAAATAAAGTAAAGGAATTGGCCGCGCTGATCAGCGCCTATGATATCGACGTTGTTTCCGCGGCGGATTACCCCGATTTCATATCCCCGCCGGAAACGGGTGCGACGTTTCAGGAAAACGCCCAGATCAAAGCGGAATGCGCCAGTCAGTTTACGGGTCTGCCCTCTTTGGCCGATGACAGCGGTCTTGTCGTCGCCGCGTTAAAGGGCGCGCCGGGGGTTTATTCCGCGCGCTACGCCGGGGAAAATGCCACGGATGAACAGAATAACGAAAAACTGCTGGCGGAAATGAAAGATATCCCGATGGAAGATCGAAAAGCCTATTTTTGTTCCGTGCTTTGTTTGGCGCTGCCCAAAGGGGAGACTGTTTTCAGTGAGGGCCGGGTTTACGGCCTGATTTTAAAGGAACGCCAGGGCGAAAACGGTTTCGGCTACGACCCTTTGTTCTACGTTGATGAAATGGAGAAAGGCATGGCCGAGCTGACCTTGGCGGAAAAAAATATGGTCAGCCACCGCGGTATCGCTTTTCGCGAGATGAAAGATCAGCTTTTGAGCCTTTTTTTAGCGACGGATAACGGTTGACTTGCAAAAAGGTTTGATGTATAATAATAACGCTTTGCGGGTGTAGCTCAATGGTAGAGCGCAAGCCTTCCAAGCTCGAAACGTGGGTTCGATTCCCATCACCCGCTCCAAAGAAACCCCTTGGGGAACATTATGTTCTCCAAGGGGTTTCTGTATGTCCCCAAAATGGTACAAAGAAAGTGTTATGCTTCAGTTAAGCAGTTCAGTCATTTTAAGTGTCGTGATCGTGAAAGTGGGAGAGAATGATCCTGTCGCCAAAGGAAGGAGCGTGAAGAGTTATGTCTGATCTGAATTCATATACCGTGATCCTTTTTCCGGACTTTGAGAAGCTGCAAAGGGAGATCGAAAAAATGCGCACAGAGCTTTCTCTGCTTGTGTTGGAACGTGACGAATTGCTTTATGTGGAATGTAAGAACATTGAAATGGCGTATATGCTCACCCTTGGCGGCTTGGAGTATAAGGCCTATGAAATACAATGTGCCATTCTTCGCCTGAAACGAAAAATCGAGTTGATTCAGGCAAAAAAGAACAGGCAAGAAAAAATTGTACTTTCAAAAATCGAAGCCGCTCTTGATTTGGAATTCAAGGAATATCAGAAAAAACTGGATGAACAAATCAAAAAAATGAACGCCGCCATCGAGCGGGGAAAAGGAGAATATCTCTCCGAGGAAGAAAACCGTGAACTGAAAAAATTATACCGCACTGTGGTCAAGGAGCTTCATCCCGATCTTCACCCGAATTTAAGCGATGCCATGGCGCAACTGTTTGAAAATGCCGTATCAGCCTATGAAAACGGTGATTTAAACGGTTTGCGCATCATCAGCGCGATGGTTGCGGAACCTGTTTTACCGGAAAAGAGTGAATTCGGCATGGCGGAACTGATAAAGGAAAAAGAGCGGTTATCTAAGTTGCTCCAAGGCATACGTGATAGAATTACTGAAATAAAGTCAGAGTATCCATACACGATGAAGCCTATTATTGAAAATGAAAAAATGACTGCGACGATGGGTTGTCAAGTCAAGTGCGCCACTTCGTGTAGAAACACTTGAATTGGCGATTTCCAACCGAGACATTTTCTCGGCCTTGAATTGATAAGCATTAAATTATTCGTTAGTTCCTTTTGGGAAACAAGAGCAAGGTCGGTCTTCTTGGGATAAAATTCGCGTAGCAAGCCATTGGAGTTTTCGTTACTACCACGCTGCCAAGAAGAATAGGCCTCTGCAAAATATAATGTTAGACCCAATTGCGCCTGCACCTCTGCATAACAAGCAAACTCTTTTCCACGGTCAGTTGTACCAGTTTTGAAAGCGCCCGTCGGTAGTGCGTCATAAAGTTGTGTCATCGCCGCCTGCATGGAACCGGCTGTTCTGTCCGGCATCTTAAATGCAGTATATAACCTGCTTTTACGTTCCACAAAGGTTGCAAAACAACCTTTACTTTTGCCACGGCTTGAAACCATACTGTCGAGCTCCCAGTGCCCAAAGGTTTCTCTCTTTTTTACATCAGAAGGACGCTCGGAAATTGGCACGCCCATCGAGAATTTCCCTCGTTTTTCGGATTTTCTCCGCTTTCCTTTATGCCGCAAGTTATGCACAGTTACAGTAGGAAGAATGCCAGAATACAACCAGCGGTATATCGTTTTGAAGCTGACAATTCCGGCGGTTACGGTCTTTGCAATTTGCTCCGGAGACCAAGTAGCCAACAGGCAAGATGTGATGCTTTCCAGCAACTTGGCGGTACTTTTCCCTTTTGGTTTTGCTTTCCTGCGACGCACTTCATAGAAATGTTGTGCCGCTTCACACTCATAGCGTTCAGCAAGGGTATTTCTACGCACTTCCCGATTGATACAAGAGTGGTGACGATGGAGCTTTTTGGCGATGCCTCGATGCGAATATCCTTCTGATAATAATTCTTGTATGCGTCCTCGCTCAAATGTGGTAAGATGGTGGTAGCTCATAATGTTGCCTCCGTTCGAATGTTGTCTTGACAACTCCATTCTACACGAAAGTTTCATTATGGGCTATTCTTTTACCCTTTTAGGGTGGCGCACTTCATTTTACAATCCATCATTGGATAAAACAAAAAGCACAGAGCTTACAAACGGCAAGGGCGGTCAAAATGCCGTATTCTTACCCATCGGCTCTGTACTTGACACCAAAGTATCACAAAAAGATGAAGGTGTCAAGGGGGCGGAGAAGAAAAAGAGGGGACATTCTGATCATGATATTCATTCTTCCGTGGGAGAGAGTTTTGCGCAGCAAATCGAGGACTATAAAGCCGGGAATCTTGGCAAATACGATACCTTGGTGGTGGGAGGTACCCCGAAAGTTCTTCAGCGCATCGGCTTTAATGCATTGCCAATGACCATCGATAAAACTCATATTGATTATGCGCTGAAGGGTACGAAAGATGATAATCATCGTTTTGATGAAGTAGAATTGATGTCATTGCCGGAAAAGATAAGGATCCCGTTGCGGTGATCGCGTCCGAGACCCAGCGGGGGACAAGTGTTGTTGTGCTATTGGAATTTCAAAGCAAGGGAAAACCTGTTGTTGCCCCCATCGTGATCGACGGCTTTGGCCGGCAAAACAGCATACGTATTGACAGTAATGCCATAACGAGTTTGCACGGTAGGGATAATGCGATCACGAGATTATTGAATGACGCCATTCAAGCGGAGCAGGAAGGGAAAGTAGGGATTTTCTATATCAATAAAAAGAAAACCGCTGCATTACTCCAGAGGGCCGGGCTGCAATTGCCCGGGGGTCTGTTTCCTGACAGCGGTCTTATTCATAGTATACGCGAAGAAGGGAGTCCTGTCAATCCGATGTCTTTTATGGACTACTATCGCGACAATCATGACCATAATTATGCTAAAGGTATTGAAATCGACATCGAATCCGATGGCTGCGGACTTTGTCAACAAAAAGGATGATGTGTGGACTTATACAGGGATTTCATTTTCATTCCTCTTTCTTGAGCAGACGCCTTGCTTTGCGCAACATCTGAAAGGACATTACTTGCAGCGCTCCTTGGAGAATCTTCCCCCTAAAAAGTCCTTGCGTAATCCAGTAAGCCCCGGGGATTCTGAACCCGGACAATGGCATAGGCCGTGGCAAGGTTGAAACGTTTGGGTTATAGACAATGTAGCGAGGAACCCAGCAGCTGGGCGCAAATTTTTCTTTGGCGTGGCGAAGGGCCTTAAAATCATAAAACTGATTTAAATTTTCATAAATATACTCGAACAACTTTTCCGGCAAGGTGGTTTTGTTTTTGCCCCCAGCCACATCCTTTAAGGGTACGAGGCCCAGATTGCCCCAGTGGGCCCCTTCTTCCTTTAAAGTCATGAAGCCGTGGTAGACCAGTTTTTCAATGACGCCCTGGGGAGCGCCGCCGCGGCGGCGGTGATGTCGGCCGGGTAGCCCTCCTTACCGTTGTAGGGAACAAAGACCACAAAGCCCAGCATCGCACCGCCGCTGTCTCTGGCCACAAAGTACCTCCGCTCCAGAGAGTCCTCAAGGTTGATGCACCCCAGCATGAAGCTGAGTTCCCCGCTTTTTTTGGTTTTTAGCCAGGATTCCGAGATCTCTTCGATTTCCCGCTCCACTTTTTCATCCCGGCCCTGTTTCGGTTGATATTCCGATACCGTGATACCGGCTTTATCGGCATGGTTAATGGCGGCCCGCACCTTGGCGACGCGGCCGCCGGCCAGATTATAATCAGACAGTTCAAAGCAGGCGTCCTCTCCGTATTTGGTGACGCCGAAGCCCATCAGCCGGTAGATTTCCAAAAACGTCTCGGTGACGTTTAAAAACAGTATGGCGTAGTTGTTCTTTCGGCAAAACTCCATGAATTCCGAGAGCAAAACAGCGCCGTCAACGGGGTCGCAGATCATGTCGCCGCAGACCACCGCCACGTCGTTGACGACGGCAAAGGCGATGACTCCTTCAGCAGACTTGCCGAAAAGTACTTTTTATCATCCTCCAGGGCCAGATAAGCCATGGGGTTTTGGCCGTATCCGGCCACGAGCCGGTGAACTTTTTCACGGTCCTTTTTCCGAACCAGAGGATTGTAGATCACCGGCTTCAGGACGTAGAAGAGGGCGCTGAAAACACAGATCCAATGAAAGACAATGGTGGCTTCTAAAAAGTGCCGGCCCGCGCCGGTGCTGGCCGCAGAAGAGACGTCCAGCAGGAAGAGGAGACGGCAGGATTGGATCACGGCGTCATAGAAGGTACTCAGGCCGTGGTATTCGTGGCGGAGGACAAAAAAGCTCAAAGACGAGTTGAGCACAATCATCACGATGGAGCCCGAAGCGATCAGGAGAGCCCGTTTCAGCGAGGTGGCGTCGGATTTGTGGCGAAAATCACCGGCGCTGAGGAAGAGCACCATGAAGATGAAGAGCTCCGCAAAGATCATGGGGCTGATGAGTTCATGAAAGCGAATGATACGCAGGGTTATGGACACCACCAGGGATACCGTCACGATATACCAGGCCATTTCCATGCGCTTGTAGAGACGGTAAGATAAAAAGATCAGGATAAAGCCGATCAGACGGCGTACCATGCCGTAGATTTCGGCGTTGTCCGGGGAAAAGCGGCGGTAATAGACGCCAATATCCGAGATAATATGGAAGGAGTGGGCCAAAGAAAGACTGATGTTGGCA
This sequence comes from Clostridiales bacterium, assembly GCA_040776805.1. Lineage (GTDB taxonomy): Bacteria > Bacillota > Dehalobacteriia > UBA7702 > UBA7702 > UBA7702. The sequence goes on from JAXGZS010000003.1 coordinate 9,891, forward strand.
ATGCCGGCCAAAATCAGCAGTAAAATCGTGAAGTTGATCAGATAGTCCCGTAGCAGCCTCCCTTTTGGCCGGGATCAAGGTTTTGCATACGTCTTTATTCTCCCGGGAAAGCTCTTGTAATCCCTCGTTTTTGTTTTTTCCTCCGTTGTGAGCTCCTTTAAAACCCTCTGTATTTTCCGCTGGGTGGAGAGGATCTCCGAGAGCTTGCCGTAGAGATCCTCAATGATGATCTCGGTCTTGAGGTTGACCTTATAGTCGTTGCCTGCCCGTTCCCTGTCCTTTTCCTCCTGGCGGTTCTGGCTCATCATGATCAGGTGCCTGAATCGCCGCCACGCAGGAGAGCAACAGGTTTAAGAGGATGAAGGGAAAGGGGTCCAGGGCAATGGTGCCAAAGGCGTGATTGATGATGACCCAAACCACCAAAAAGCCTAAAAAACCCAGGACAAATTTCCAGCTGCCTGCGAATCTCGCCATGGTATCCGCGGCCCTTTGACCAAAGGTATATTTCTCCTTGCCGCCGGTCTTTTTCGTGACCTTCTTTTCGATGATCAGGCGCAGGACCTCTTCGTCGGTGAGCTCTTCTTTAACATCTTCCGGATGATCTCGAGAATCTCTTTTTTGCTGAGTTTTTGATCCATTTTGGCAGCCCCCCATCAGTAATTTTGTTTATTTAACTCAGTATATCATAAATTTTTGGGACTTCAACGACGGAGTCAAGGAGAATTCAAAAAGAAAGAACCCGCTTTAAACGAAGCGGGTTCAGAAAAGCTCAGATACTTTGTGCATATGAGCAGACAGATCTTTTCCTATCGCAAAACTTGATACCGTCTTATAAGCTCATTTTTTTATTTTTCACCCCATCACCCATTCCAAAGAAAGTACCTGCTGAAACATGGTTTTTGCGGGTTTTTTATGTTTATGAGAAGCGACGGCTTACATGAAGATTTATCTCCGCCGCGGCCAATGGAAACACCTTGTCTGTGAAAAGCGTATAATAGTAAAGAAACGGATGTTTGCCGGCGTTAAAAAAAAAGCAAAAGGAACCGTTGATTTTTGCCTCAAAAAGGTCGATTTTCCGGTAAACCGATGTGGGAAATTTTGTTAATTTTTTCAAAAGAGCCTTTTCCCGTATTTTACAAAGCGGTCTTTGGCTAAGAGCGGTTTCATTATAAAAATTCGTGAAAGAGAGTGCGAAAACAGAAATAAAAACTTTCATTTTCTGTGTATTTTTTTGCATTTTGGCCGAAATAGTTTGACAGTTATACATTATTCATGTATAATGTAAAAGCATTTCGTCATATGCAGGGATTGAAGGAATTGTTAAGACGCATATGTATAAAATAGTAACGGCGATGGGTGATTTATTACAAATCCGCAGCGAGAGGCCGCCTGGTTTGCATCTTGCCGGTTATTTTTGAAAATTGAAATTGTTGCTAATGGAAATAAGGGGGTCGTCAACCCGCCGGCAGGAATGCTGCAAATTTGGCTTTTCAAACCCACGATTGAAAGTTAAATTTCACCCTGTTGTCTTTGGTTACAGCAGGGTTTTTATATATAAACAAAATTGAATATAGAAAAATTCCATAGATATCAAAAGTAAAAGGAGCGAAGTCCTATTCGAAAAAATTTAATCCATGTCACACTGTTGCTGATAGCCTTTATCCTCTTGTTCAGCACTGCCGTATCGGCCACGGAATTTTCTGATTCCAAAAATAATTGGGCAAAATACAGCATTGATTATGTCACCAATGAAGGCTATTTTAAAGGCACTTCCAACACAACGTTTTCTCCTGATGAGGTGATGACGAGAGGGATGTTCGTTACCGTTTTAGCCCGGGTCTGTAACGCGGATCTGGAAAAGTACGGCAGCGACATATTTCATGACGTCGATGCTGATTCCTATTACGCCGCCGCTGTGTCCTGGGCCTATGAAAACGGCATTGTCAGCGGAATGGGTGATTCCATCTTCGCGCCGGAAAAAGCGGTGACGAGAGAACAGATCTGCGAGATCTTAGATAACTATTACGATTACCTCGGTGAAACGCCGAAAATTAAGAATACCGCGACGACGAAGTATGAAGATGACACCAGGATCAGCTCTTGGGCCTATTCCGCCGTATATGAAATGCAGAAATACGGCATTCTCGTGGGGGGCAGCGGCAGTTTTGATCCCCAGGACAAAGCGACCAGAGCCACCGGCGCAACGGTGATTGCCCGGGTTTGCGGTCAATTTTTAGAGTACTATAAAGCCCCGGTGACCCAAACCGAGACAAAAGGCACTTTGATCGGCACCTTTAAGAGCACGTTCTACAGTCCTTCCGCCTCCGCCAACGGTGGCTATACGACGACCGCCACCGGCGCTCCCCTGATTGTCGGGGAAACCCTGGCGGTGGATCCCAGCGTTATTCCCTTGGGCAGTTGGGTCTATCTTGAGTTTACCGACGCGAGATTACAGTGCTTAAACGGCGTTTATCACGCTACGGATACCGGCGGCGCCATCAAAGGCAATAAAGTCGACGTCCTTGTATCCTCCACCGCCTTGGCCTATTCTTACGGCGTTGGCAGTGTAAAGATCTACACGGTCAATCAATAAACAATAGATGACTGCGTCTTGAAGACGGAGAAGCGGCTTAAAAACGCCGCTTCTCCGATTTTTTGAAAAAATTAAGATAGGTACTTGCAAAAAGCGTGAAAATGATTTATAATACTAAAGTGTTGCGCCAGTAGCTCAGTCGGATAGAGCAACGGCCTTCTAAGCCGTGTGCCAGGGGTTCGAATCCCTTCTGGCGCGCCAATATATGGTGGGTGTGGCGAAGCGGTTAACGCACCGGATTGTGGCTCCGGCATACATGGGTTCAATCCCCATCACTCACCCCAATTGCAAATTCATTTATTCACATATAGGCCTGCGGAATCGTGGGGTGTCGCCAAGCGGCAAGGCATCGGTTTTTGGCGCCGACATTCGTAGGTTCGAATCCTGCCACCCCAGCCAGGGTCACGCTGGATCCAATTCGTTTTTGGATTCAGCGTTGTTTCTTTTTACGGAAGTCTAAAGTGGCGCTTTTTATAAGCGCCGTTTTTTTGTTTGCCGTCATTTTGTCATTGGCGGCGAATTGTGTTAAAATATAGTTGTGGAAAGAAGAAGGGGAGAGTTGAACATGACGGAAATACCCCACTTACTTAATTTTCGTGATTTTAGTGCCTGCCGCCGCAAGGACAACACGCTGTTGCCGCCCAATGTTTTTGCCCGCAGCGATAATCCGGCTTATCTTGACGAGGAGGGAATCAAGGTCCTGAAAAGGCGCGGGCTCACCACCGTTGTGGATTTAAGACGCCATGACGAATGTACCGTGAGGCCCGATTGTCTTGCCGACCGTTCGGAGTTTTCCCATCATCATATCGTGATGAATGACGAACGTTATCTTTCGTTCAACAGCGCCGTTGAACCGGCGGATATCGCGGCGGCCTATTACAGCAAGCTCAGCGTGTCCGCAGCGCGGATTGCCGCTGTCTTTCAGATTTTTGCCGCAGCCCAAGACGGCGTTTTGTTTCATTGCGAATCCGGGAAAGACCGCACCGGCACCATTGCCATCCTGCTTTTACTGCTCTTTGACATTGTGGATGCGGATATTGCCGAAGACTACCGGTTATCCTATGACCGTATGTACGATAAAGACCATCCGACGCTGCTTGCCGATCCTACCCTGATCCCAATGAAGGAGACGGTCAGCTGTTTTTTGCGGCTTTTTCGCCGGGATTTCCCTTGCTGTGACGACTATTTTCTGAGCATCGGCCTGACCCCGGGGGAACTCGCTGGGATACGGCGAAAATACGGAGAAAGGTAACGCCTTCAAAAGAGAAAGACTCTTGTCAAATGAGGCGGAAAGTGATAAAATTGCTCTATAGTCCCATTTGAAGTATAAAGGAAGCAAAAGGATCGCTGTATTATGGTATATGATAATCTCGAAGTTTTGTACGATGAAGATGCCATCGCCCAACGGGTGGAGGCCTTAGGTAAAGAAATTACCAGAGACTATGCGGGAAAAGATTTGTTGATGATCGGAATTTTGAAGGGGTCTTTCATGTTTTTTTCCGATCTCTTGAAAAAAATCGATTTACCCTTAGAAATTGATTTTATGGCCGCCAAAAGCTACGGCAACAAAACCTATTCCGGCGAGGTTCGCATCATCAAAGATCTTGATAAACCCATTGAAGGCCGCCATATTCTGATTGTTGAGGATATTTTAGATACCGGGCAGACCCTCACGGCGCTTTATAAAATGCTGGAAGTCCGAGGCGCCGCTTCTTTGAAAACCTGCACTTTTTTGGATAAACCGGCAAGACGCACCACTGACTTTCGCGCCGATTATAAAGGGTATGAAATTCCCGATTATTTCGTTGTCGGCTATGGCTTGGACTTTGCCGAAAAATACAGAAATTTGCCCTTCGTGGCAATCGTGAAAGACGTGAAATGATGAAAAAAGGTGCTAAAGGCGCCTTTTTCTTTTAAATCTTTTAAGACGAAGAGAGAGGAAAAAACATGCTGAGAAAATGTCTTGATTGCATTGATCCCTACTGTCCGGGAAAACCCATCGACGAAGTGAAGCGCGAACTGGGTTTGGACGAAGTATATAAACTTGCTTCCAACGAGAACCCCTTGGGGCCGCCGGAATCCGCCGTGGAAGCCATGCGTACGGCGGCAGGGAAGGTATCCCTCTATCCCGATGCCAACGCCTATGAGCTTCGAATGGCTTTGGCCAGGAAACATGGCGTCGCGCCGGAAGAGATCGTTTTCGGCGACGGTTCCAACGAATTATTAAAACTGCTTTCCCTTATTTTTCTCAATCCCGGCGATGAAATCATCATTCCACAGCCCTCTTTCGGGGAATATGTGCGTACCGCCACCCTCTGCGGGGCCAAAGCCAAAGCCATTCCTTTGAACGAAGATTACGGGGTGGATCTGCCGTCGATGGTCGCCGCCATTGGCTCAAAGACGAAGATCGTCTATATTTGTAATCCCAATAACCCCACCGGCACCGTGGTGGACAAAAAACTTTTGAAACAGATGATGCACCGCATGGGCGATTTGATCGTCGTTCTTGACGAGGCTTATTTTGAATTTGTGCAGGATGAGAATTCCCCGGACGGAGTCGCCTTCTTCAAAGAGTTTCCCAATGTGGTGGCGTTAAGAACTTTTTCCAAGGCTTACGGTCTGGCGGGGCTTCGCGTTGGGTACGGTCTCTGCCACGCCGACATTGCCTGCGCCTTGAACAAAGCCAGGGAGCCTTTTAACGTCAACAGCATGGCCCAGGTGGCCGCCGTTGCCGCGTTAAACGATCAGGAATACCTGAAGAAGAGCGTGGAATACAATACCATAGAACGGGAATTTCTCTATACAGAGTTGAAAAAACGCGGTTTCCAGGTGGTACCCAGCGAAGCCAACTTTCTCCTCGTCGACGTGGTGCGGGACGCAAAGGAAGTCTTTTGCGGATTGCTGAAAAAAGGCATCATCGTACGGAGCGCGGATATTTTTGGTTATCCCACTAAGATCCGGGTATCCGTGGGTCTGCACAAAGAAAACGAAGCCTTTTTGCAGGCGTTGCAAGAGTTTATGGATCTGTAAAAAACGATAAAAGAATACCAAAAAACCGGGACCATGGTCCCGGTTTTTTGCCTTCACGATGTTTTATTCCGCCGTCAGGGGTTTGGAAATATCCCAGTGACCGGCAATGCTGTCTGCAACGCTGCCGTTGATGCGAATCTGTACGGAATTAACGGAATCAAACTGGCAGAGGGTGTTGACAATGCTTTCAATGACGTATTTTTCTTCGGTGCTGTTGAGTTCGGCGTTTTGGATTTCATCGCTGAAATCCACGGTGCAAAGACCGCTCTCTTGAATGTTGATGCTCAAAACTTTTGTTCCCTCGGGGATGTAAGAGGCAAGAGAGGTACTGACCGGGCCGGTGAGCAATTCTTCCACGGTTGTTTTGGCGAGGCCGGTCTGATTGACGACGCTCCTGGTTTCTACGGCGAGTTGATTTTCGTTTTCATTGACAAAGAAGAGGGATACTTCTTTGTACGTAACATCGGCGGCGGTGGATTTTGTGTTGTCCGGTGTCGGCGGCGCTTCACCGTCTTCTCCATTGGTGATCGCGCTTGATTCGGTTTCTTCGTAAGCGGGCAGCGACGCAGTATCCGTTGTGTTTTCTTCCTCCGCGGATGTGAAGGCTTTATCGCGGACAGAGGCGAAAAAACCGCCGATCTCCGTCTGGAAGACAAAGGCCAGCAAAATGACGAATAATATGCCGGTGATGATGCCTTTCTTTTTCATGAGATTCCCCCCAACGTGTTTTTGTATAGTTTATGGGGTAGTCCTATGAGATATGACAAAAATGATGGCCGCCCTTTGCAATTTATGATATACTGATACAGTGAAAAAAGAGCCTATTGAAGGTGATGGACCGTACCTGGAGGAAATCATGAGTAAAATATTGGTTTTAGCGGAAAAGCCCTCGGTGGGCCGGGAACTTGCCCGGGTGCTGGGGGCCGATAAAAAAGGAAACGGCTGCTATCGCGGGAGCCGGTATATCGTTACCTGGGCCTTGGGGCATCTCGTCAGCTTGGCGCAGCCGGAGCATTACGGAAGTCAATGGAAACAATGGTCTTTCGAAACATTGCCGATGCTGCCCCAGCCCATGGAACTGACGGTGCTCCCGGAAACCGCAAAACAATACCGTGTCGTAAAAGAATTGCTCCACGATAAGGAGGTCGCCTCGGTGATCATCGCCACCGACGCCGGACGGGAAGGGGAATTGGTGGCCCGTTGGATTCTCCAAAAAAGCGGCGTAAAGAAGCCGCTTCAGCGGCTTTGGATTTCTTCTCAAACCGACAAAGCCATCAAAGAGGGTTTTTCCCATTTGAAGAATGGCAAAGAATATGAAAATCTTTTTTATTCCGCCGAAAGCCGCGCCGCAGCCGATTGGTTGGTGGGCCTTAACGTGACCCGCGCCTTGACCTGCAAGTATAACGCTCAGCTTTCCGCGGGACGGGTGCAAACGCCGACTTTGGCCCTGATTGTGGCCAGAGAAAAGGAAATCAGGGATTTTAAACCGCGGGAATTCTGGCGCTTAAAAGCCGACTTAGGCAAATTCACGGTGCGCTGGGACAACGGCAAAGGCAGCGGCGCCATTTACGATCAGAAAACAGCGGAAGATCTGAAGCGCGCCGTCACGAACGGCGTCTTTACCGTCACCGACGTAGAGGAAACGGCAAAATCCATACCGCCGCCGCTCCTTTATGATCTGACGGAACTGCAACGGGACGCCAACAAAGCCTATCATTTTTCGCCCAAACAGACCTTAGATATCATGCAAAGGCTTTATGAAACTCATAAGGTGCTGACGTATCCCAGAACCGATTCCCGCCATCTCAGCGACGATATCGTGCCGACGCTGCCGGAACGCTTGAAAGCCGTGGCCTTCGCCGAATTCGCCGCCGCCGTCAAAGAGATTGGCAAAGAGCGGCGCGCCATCGCCAAAAGCTGCGTTAACAATCAAAAAGTCTCCGACCACCACGCCATCATTCCCACGGAAGAAAGGCCGAATCTGCTGAAAATGACGGCGGAGGAAAAAAAGATCTATTTTATGGTGGTAAAGCGCTTTTTAGCAGCCTTTTACCCGCCTTATCAGTATAAAACCGTCCGTATCCGATGTTCCTGGCAGCAGGAACTGTTCCGCGCCGACGGCAAAACGGAAACCGCCAAGGGCTGGCGTCTCGTCTATGACCTCGACAAAGAGGAAGAAGAGGAAGAGTATCAGAACCTGCCGGCGATCAAAAAAGACGACCGCTTTGTTTGTAAGAATACGCTGCTAAAAGCCGATCAGACGAAGCCGCCCAGCCGCTATACGGAAGCAAGCCTGCTGGCGGCCATGGAAAACCCCAGCAAATTGATTGCCGATCAAAAGATGAAGGAATACATCGGCGGCGGCTTGGGCACGCCTGCCACCCGTGCCGATATTATTGAGAAGCTCTACCGCGCCTTTTATATGGAAAACCGAGATAACGTGATCCATCCCACCTCCAAAGCGATTCAGTTAATGGAACTGGTGCCCACGGAGCTGAAGGAACCGCTGCTGACCGCCAAATGGGAGCGGGAGCTGGAGGCCATTGCCAAAGGGCAACGTGATAAAAAGAGCTTTATCGGAGAAATTCGTAGCTACACCCAGGATCTGGTAAAGACCGTCAAAAATAGTGCCGCCGTTTATCATCCTGATAACCTGACCAGGACGCCCTGTCCCCAATGCGGAAAAATGATGCTGGAAGTCAACGGCAAACGGGGGAAACTTCTCGTCTGTCAGGATCGGGAGTGCGGCTATAAGAAGAATATTTCCATGAAAACCAATGTTCGCTGCCCCGAATGTCATAAAGCGATGGATCTTTATGGGGAAGGGGAGAAACGAACGTACATCTGCGCCTGCGGTTTTCGGGAAAAAGCCGATTCCTTCCATAAGAAACGCGGAGAACAGGGCGGATCCAAACGGGAAGTTCAGAAATACCTCCACGAGCAGCAGCGTCAGCAAGGGGAAGAGGAACTGAGCCCCTTGGCCAAGGCGCTGCGGGAGGCCATGAAAAACAAATGAGCGCAAAGTGCGCTTTTAAATCCTATCACGGCGCGAGACTGTTGCGCCAAAGCAAAATTTTGCAATTTCCTTGATTGTATGTTACAATGATAAAAATCCAATAGGGGAGGTTCTTTGTGGATGGATATCAAAAAAGAAAACGTGGCCAAGCCGGTACGGTGGATTGCCTTGGCGGTTTTTCTGAGCATTTCCTTTACACTGTTTTTCTCCGCGTCCGGCTCTGCCGGAATGATTCCTTTTTCTGTGAAAACAACGAAAGATGAACTGAACATCAGAGTCAAGGCAGATACGTTTTCCGATATTCTGACCGTGATTGAAACGGCCGGAACAGCTCTCTACCCTGTGGAAGAAAGCGGCAATTGGTATAAAATCCGTTTTGCCAACAATCTTTACGGCTATGTTTTCAAAGCCTATGTGGAGCAAGACGCGGCCTTCCCCACTAAGGTTTCGCTGTTCCCCGGCGCGGCGCTGCGCACAAGTGGCAACACCGGCGCCCAAGTCCATACCATTTGTTCCACAGGAGCCAAAGTATCGGTGTTGACCTATGATGATACTTGGTATTACGTGACGACTTACCGTGGAGAACAGGGCTATATGCTCAAATCCTCGGTATACGAGCCTGCTCCCGCTTATCCCGTCATCGAAGGTCAGGATGTCGAGATTGAGTTAGACACCTTGGTGAAGGTGACTTCTGCCACGGCGAACATCCGTTCCGGTCCCAGCACCTCCTATTCGAAAGTGACGACGGTGACCGCCGGTACGATCCTAACGGTGCTTTCTCAAACAAATGGCAGCGACGGCTACGTATGGTATAAAATCTCCACCTCCGGCGGTACGGAAGGATATATTCGCAGTGATCTGGTAACGGCTTACAGCGCCGAAACGGCCCTTGCCGGCAAGGTGGTTGCCATTGATCCGGGACACGGCTGTTATAAAACCGATGACGCCAATACCATGGACAACGGCAATGTCGGCCCCTCCGGCTTATTGGAAAAGGATGTGAATCTTGCCGTCTCCCTGTATCTCAAGGCCTATTTGCAGGCGTCCGGGGCGACGGTGGTGATGACCCGCAGCAAAGACGTAGGGGTGATGACTTTAGCAAGTCGGGCTGATACCGCCAATGACGCCAATGCCGATATCTTTATTTCCGTTCACTGTAACGCCTCGACGACCGATAGCAAGAAAAATGGCGTTATTACCTATTATTTCGGGGGCAATGCAGCGACACCGGTCAACGCGACACTCCTTGCCAAGCGCAAAGCTTTGGCGGCGGATGTACAGAACGCCCTTGTGGCAGAGAACGGCGGCGCGAATCTCGGTACCGGCAGCGATGGCTTTACTGTTTTGGTGAAGTCGACGATGCCCTCGGTTCTGGTGGAGATCGGTTATATCACCAATCCGCAGGAAGAGGCGCTCCTTGCCACCGACACGTATCAGCAGCTCTGCGGCAAAGGCATTTATAAAGGCGTGCTCAAATACTTTGAAACGAATTAAAAATAAATCAATCATACAAATAAACTCCCCGTCATCGAACGGGGAGTTTTCTTTTTTGATTTTTATAGTAATTTTCCGACAGCGTCTTCCCAACCGGCAAGCAGTTGATCCCGCTGGTCTTTTGCCATCTTTGGCGTAAAAACGCTTTCGATCTGCTGGAGTTTCGCGATTTCGGCGGTACTTTTCCAGTAGCCGCTGCTGAGACCGGCGAGGTAAGCGGCGCCCAAAGCGGTGGTCTCGATGCATTTGGGGCGGTATACCGCTGTTTTTGTGATATCTGCCTGAAATTGCATAAGGAAATTGTTGGCGCAAGCGCCGCCGTCCACTTTTAAAGCGCTCAGCTCCGTTTCGGCATCATTGGTCATGGCTTTGAGCACGTCATAAGACTGAAAAGCCAGAGATTCCAAAGCGGCCCTGATGATGTGGTTGCGGTTCGCGCCCCGGGAGAGTCCGGTGATGATGCCCCTGGCCTCGGGATTCCAGTATGGCGCCCCCAGCCCCACGAAAGCGGGAACAAAGTAAACGCCGTTGGTATGCTCCACGGAATAAGCACAAGCCTCGGTTTCCCCGGCGGTTTCAATAATTTTCAGTTGATCCCGCAGCCACTGAATGGCCGCGCCGGCAATGAAAACCGAGCCTTCCAAGGCGTAATAGACCTGATCCTGATACCCCCAGGCGATGGTGGTCAGCAGACCGTTTTTTGAGGTCACCGGTGCGGTACCGGTGTTTAAAAGCATAAAGCAGCCGGTGCCGTAGGTGTTTTTGGCGCTGCCCTTCGCGAAACAGCCCTGACCGAAGAGGGCGGCCTGTTGGTCGCCGGCGATGCCGCCGATGGGAATGCTGCCGCCAAAAAGCGTGGTTTCTCCGAAAAGTTCACTGGAGGGACGTGCTTCGGGGAGCATGGAGCGGGGAATGGCCAAAAGGTCGAGGATTTCCTGATCCCATTGCAAGGTTTCGATGTTAAAGAGCAGGGTACGGCTGGCGTTGGAATAATCGGTGGCGTGAACTCTGCCCTCTGTCAGCTTCCAGAGCAGCCACGTATCCACCGTGCCGAAAAGCAGTTCGCCTCTTTCGGCTTTTCCTCTCGCGCCGGGGATATGATCCAAAATCCATTTGATTTTTGTGCCGGAAAAATAAGCGTCGATGCAGAGGCCGGTTTTTTCCCGGATCATCTCGCTGTAACCTTCGTTGATCAAAGCGGCGCAATCCTCCGCGGTGCGGCGGCACTGCCAGACAATGGCGGGGTTCACCGGTTCGCCGGTGTTTTTATCCCAAACGACGGTGGTTTCCCGCTGATTGGTGATGCCGATGGCCGCGATGTTTGCGGCGGTTAAGTCTTTTTGTTGCAGTGCTTCCGCGGCGACGCCGAACTGGGTTGACCAGATTTCCTGGGCATCCTGTTCCACCCAGCCTGATTTCGGAAAATACTGGGTAAATTCCTTTTGAGCCTTGGCCACGGTGTTGCCCCTTTGGTCAAAAATGATGCAGCGGGAGCTTGTGGTCCCTTGGTCAAGGGACATAATATACTTTTTCACGAACCGATCCTCCGCTTTTACATGATTTTTTCGCTGTGATGCATACTACGGTTGACAAAGGAGGTGTTATGATTGCATACCAACGATTATAAAGTTGCCGAATTGAAGTCCTGTTGCCCGGATCATCTTTGTAAGTGGGAAAAGGAACTGGCAGCGGACAACGGCAGAGAAATCGTGCTGATTGCTTACGAAAAAAGATAACACAAATAAAGTAAGCGATCAAAGAAATGACCGGGGGAAACATTTCCCGGTCATTTCTATTTGAAATCATTAGTATTCACACATTTTGGCGGTGCAAAACCGGCAAAGTGAATCTTTGTCGTGAATATGCCGTTGTTTTACCGTGCAAAAATAATCTTTCCCTTTTTGATAGACTTTGCCGCCGCCGGGAAGCTGCATTTCCGGGGGATGCAGGGGCAGTTTTGCGATAAACGTCTTATAGAGACTTAAAATCCGGATAAAATTCTTCAAATCCCCTTGACCGGGAGCGTAGGTATCCATGTAACCGTTGACGCTGTCGATGAAAAGCTGAAAATATGGATCGGGAATGTTTTCCCCGTAAAAATTGCCGGCATTTTCTTTTAGCTCAAGCATGGTTTCTAAATTGTAAAGAGTGTTCTTTTCGTTGAGATAAGCTTCGCTGCCTGCGAGGTATTCTTTGGCTTTCCCTTCATCAACCTGTTTTTTTAGCGTGTCGAAAGACCATTTTGCCGCTTCTTCCTGCAATTGCAGCAATAGCTTTTTGGAATCCATCATCGTCCTCTTATGTTCTCATTCTCTCATTCTCTCATGCTCTCATGTTCTTATTCGTTTGGTGAAAAGCTGCCCACCATGGCCAAGAAATCATCGATAATCGCCAGCTGTTTGCTTTCTTTTAATTCGATGTTGAGGTGACCGCATATATTGCTGAGCAGCCGGTAAAGCTCCGTGCCGCGGATATTGATTTTCCGGGGCAGGCCGTTTTCATTAAAATGCTTGGCAATGAATTCAAAAAAGGCTTCTTCTTCATCGGCCCCTTCCTCGAAAATGCACTGATCGGCGATATAACCTTGATCGGCGTCGGCGATGATGCAGAGTTTGGGGAAGAAGGGGATGGGACCCAAACCGCTGCCTACCGGGGAATTCATATAACAATTATCGATTTCCAAACATCTGCCGTATTTCTTCAGGCGTTTCAGCCGGGCAATATAAAAATCGTCTTTTACGACGGGAGGTCGTTTTTCTTTCAGACTCTCGTCAAAGGGGAGGACCGCAACGGTGATTTCACCGTTGTTTTCCACATACCGTATCGTCTCTTTTGCGGGGTCGAAGGGCTGATCCCCGAGGATTCGGTCGGCTTCCAGAAAGGCCTCTATGCCCATGGTCAGCAGCTTCAGCTGATCACTGTTGATGTACCAGGGTGTGAAGCCCGGTTCATAGACGCGAAAGTAGATGTAGCCCAAAGCGGATTGGTCGGGAACGAACTGCGCCAACTCCATGGCGGTGAAATCACCGGCGCCGAGCATGTTCTTTTCCCCGAACAAAGCGGAAACGCAGCTTTGGTTGGCGATGATGGTCTGCATGGAGAGCCCGTCGCCTTCGAATAGGATATTCAGGTATTTTTTGATGTCTTCCTTGTCATGATAGACCGATAGGCCCAAAACGTCCTCTTCAAAACCGTGTACCGTAATATAAAAGGGTTCGTTTCGGTTCTCTTTCACGAACGTGAAAATCAACTCTTCGGGATACCTTTGCCAGGGCTGCCGCTGTCTTAATTTTTCGGCAAGCTGAAATAAGTCTTGCCATTGATCGCCGGTTGGAACTTCAAACATTGTTTTTACCTCATATAATATATATTTTAAAGCAAAACGGCCGTTTAATCAATAACAAAATATCCCCGAGAGATAAAAAATATTGGGGAAAAGGGAAAAAAGGCTTGCAAAGAGCGCCAAAATCTGTTATTATATTTTGGTAGTTGTAATGACAATTTATCAGCAAAGGAGGTGTCGACATGGCCGTATGTCAGATTTGCGGTAAGGGAACCCGTTCCGGAATGAAGCTTAGTCACTCTCATATCCGCACCAAAAGAACATGGAAACCGAACCTTCAAAAAGTAAGGGTGATTGTTGATCGCACCCCTCAGCGACTTTATGTGTGCAGCAGATGTTTGCGCTCCGGTAAAGTCCAGCGCGCTATTTAAGGTGTATATTACAAAAAGCGTTCTTTTGGGGACGCTTTTTTTGTTATACTGAAAATCTAAGAGAGAAGGTATTTCAGGAGGTCGCTTATGGAAGACTCCCTTAGCAGAAAACTGAGACTGGCCCATGAAAAATACTTGGCGGGATTTTTGGCCGCGAATCCTGAAAAAATGGCGGAACTGGCCGCCGCGGATTATAAAGACGGCGTGATCACCGTTGCCCATTTCCAGGAGAAGATTGCCGTTGAGGCTGCCACCGGTCGAATGACGCCGAAACCGAAACAGTTATTGGAAGAGATCCTGATTTTAAAATATCTCCAGGAAGTCCAGGGGATCGTGGGCCCTGGCAACGATTACATCACTTTTGTGCAGCTGCCCTTCGGCAGCCACCACCGCAAGGCCTTTCAAAAGGAGGTCAACGAAGCGCTGTCGGAGCGCTTCGGCGCTGATTTCGAAGGGTTTCGGATCGCCGCTAAGAAGCTCGGTGGCATTGCGACAAAGGATGGGGAGATCTCTTATATCCTGCCTTTCTTCCCGAAAATCCATGTAAAAGTGATCCTTTGGCAAGCCGATGAGGAATTTCCGGCGGCGACAAACTTCCTCTTTGACAATAAATGTACCTTTCACATGGATACCGACGGTTTGAACGAACTGGCCAACGCCACCACGGCGCGGCTGATCGCGGAGGCATCAAAATGAGCCACTTTTTTGCATACATCAGTAAAATGAAATGGATCAAACGCTGGGGTCTGATGAAGAACACTGCCGAGGAAAACATCATGGAACACAGCTGGCAGGTGGCGGTAGTCGCCCACAGTCTCGCCGTGATCAAAAATGAACTCTTCTGCGGTAGCGTTGATCCGGAACACATCGCCCTGCTGGCGCTTTTTCACGAAACCGGTGAGGTGATCACCGGCGATTTCGCGACCCCGGTAAAATACTTCAATCCCGAAATGAAAAACGCCGTCCATGAAATGGAACATCTGGCCAAATCCCGGATCCATAAAATGCTTCCCCGGGAGTTACAGTCCTCTTACGAGCCGTTGATTTTCCCCGATGAAAGGGGAGAGGATTACCGCATCGTCAAAGCGGCGGATCGCATCTGCGCTTATTTGAAATGCGTGGAAGAACTGAAGTGGGGAAACCGTGAGTTTGAAAAGGCAAAAGCCTCCATTCGCCGGGATATCGAAG
Source organism: Clostridiales bacterium (assembly GCA_040776805.1). Classification (GTDB taxonomy): domain Bacteria; phylum Bacillota; class Dehalobacteriia; order UBA7702; family UBA7702; genus UBA7702. The sequence goes on from JAXGZS010000003.1 coordinate 24,926, forward strand.
CCATTGACCGGGATGAAGTGCGTTATTTCATGACCCATTTCGCCGAGAGTTTTTCCTTAACCTTAGATGAATTAAATTGATAGAGAATTAAATTGATTGGGAATTAAACTGATCAGGGGTTTCGCCTTACCTCTTTTCCTTTGATTTACGGTTTTTTTGAGATTTTTCGTGTTTCGCATTGACTGCGTGTTTCCGATATGATAGAATGATTTTATGAAAAGGGAGTAGTTTAAAGCGGTGCTGTCAACATCACGGTATTTTTACCTGGCGGCTCCCACCTTCCACGGTAACAAGACTTTTCGTGACTGTTTGTTGAACGGTTGTCGAAAGGTCTGTTTTTTTTTGAAATCAGAGAACGAGGTGCAGAGATGACAGAATTTTATGAATACCCCAAAGAGCAGGTTTTTTCCCTGATGGAAAGTGATACAAAGGGTTTAAGCCCCAAAGAGGCCCAGGATCGCCTTGCTCAATACGGGCCGAACCAATTGGCGGAAAGTAAAAAGAAAAGCGTTATCCGCATTTTTTTGGAGCAATTTGCCGATTTGTTGGTTATTATTCTGGTTGCCGCGGCGGTCATTTCCATGGTCTCCGGTAATACCGAAAGCACCCTGGTTATTTTCGCCGTTTTGATTCTTAACGCTGTTTTGGGGACTGTACAAACGGTCAAAGCGGAGAAATCTCTGGCGGCGTTAAAGGCCATGGCGGCGCCGAAAACCAAGGTGCTGCGATCCGGTATCGTATTGGAAATTCCCTCCGCCAATGTGGTACCCGGCGACATCATGATCTTGGAGGCCGGCGATCTCGTTGCCGCCGACGGACGAATCGTGGAAAATTACGTCCTAAAGGTCGATGAAAGCTCCCTGACCGGAGAAAGCGACGCCGTTGAGAAAACCTCCAAGGCCATTGAAGGTGATCATGTCGCCTTGGGCGACCGCCGCAATATGGTACATTCCGGTTCTCTCACTACTTACGGCAGGGCCCATGTTTTGGTCACGGCCACCGGCATGTCCACGGAACTGGGGAAAATCGCCCTTTTGATGAACGAAACAAAGCAGCGCAAAACCCCGCTTCAAGTCAGCCTTGACCGTTTTTCCGGCAAACTGGCCATTGCGGTGATCAGCGTCTGCATTCTCGTATTCCTGCTTTCCGTATTCCGCAGCCACATGAGCGTTCTCGATTCATTGATGTTTGCCGTGGCTTTAGCGGTGGCGGCCATTCCTGAGGCCCTCGGCTCCATTGTCACCATTGTGCTGGCCATCGGCACCCAAAAGATGGCAAAGCAGAACGCGATCATCAAGGATTTAAAGGCGGTGGAGTCTTTGGGCTGCGTTTCCGTGATCTGTTCCGATAAAACCGGCACCTTGACCCAGAATAAAATGACGGTAACCAATCTCTACGCCGACGGCTCACTGTTTGATGTCGATGAGATCGATATGGACAATGTCGCCCACTGTTCCTTGGTTCACATCGGCGTATTGGCTTCCGACGCGGTAACCGATGAGGAAACGGGGCGGATCATCGGCGATCCCACCGAAGCCGCTCTGGTGCGGGTGGGAAAAACCGCGGGGATCAACGAAGCGTCCTTTCGCGGTCAATATCCCCGTCTCGGCGAGGTAGCCTTTGACTCCGAGCGCAAAATGATGAGCACACTTCACCTTTGGGGGAATGATGTTCCTACGATGATGACGAAAGGCGCCATTGATTCGCTTCTTCACCGCTGCGATCATATCCTGACCTCTGACGGCATCAAGGCTTTTGACGAAGGGGCAAAAGAAAGAATTCTGGCGGTCAATGAAAAACTGTCCCGGGAAGGTTTGCGGGTTTTGGCCTTTGCCCAAAGGGAAATCGACGCGGTTTATGAATTGAGCGTTGATGATGAAGTTCACTATACTTTTGTGGGTCTTGTGGCCATGATGGATCCGCCCAGGGAAGAATCCATCGCTTCCGTGGCCGACGCCGCCACCGGCGGTATCCGCACCGTGATGATTACCGGCGACCATAAGATCACCGCCGCTGCCATTGCCAAAAGAATCGGGATCCTACATGAAGGCGATCTCGCTGTGGACGGTGTTGAACTCGACCGGATGAGCGATGAGGAACTTGATGGAAAATTGAAGGATATTTCGGTTTACGCCCGTGTTTCCCCGGAACATAAAATACGTATCGTTTCCGCCTGGCAACGGCTGGGCCGCATCGTTTCCATGACCGGCGACGGTGTCAACGACGCCCCGGCGCTGAAAAGGGCGGATATCGGCGTCGCCATGGGCATCACCGGTACGGAGGTGAGCAAGGACGCCTCTTCGATGATTCTCGTGGACGATAATTTTGCCACCATCGTCAAAGCGGTGATCAACGGCCGCGGCATTTACGCCAATATCAAGCACTCCATTCAATTTCTGCTTTCCGGTAATATGGCGGGGATCCTCTGCGTGCTCTTTGCGTCCCTGATGGGCTTACCGGCCCCCTTTGAGCCGGTGCATCTGCTCTTTATCAATCTTTTAACGGACAGCCTGCCCGCCATTGCCATCGGTATGGAGCCGGCAAAAAGCGGCCTTTTGCAGCAAAAGCCGCGGGATCCCAAGGAACCGATTCTCGATCGCTGGCTGCTTTCCCGCGTGATCAATCAGGGCGGTTTGATTGCGATCCCCACCATGGCAGCTTTCTATATCGGTTACGATGTCAGCGTGGCCGCCGGCGCCACCATGGCCTTTGCCGTTTTGACCCTGGCCCGTCTCTTCCACGGCTTCAATTGCCGCAGCCGCGAGTCTCTGCTGCGCCTCGGCTTTCGCAGCAATCCCTTTTCTCTGTTGGCCTTTTTCGGCGGCGTATTGCTGTTGTCGGCGGCCCTGTTTGTTCCCGGTCTCAACGACCTGTTCATGATCTCCGGCCTGACCGCTTCCAAGGTGGGTCTCATCGTTCTTTTGGCCTTTGCGCCGACCTTTGTAATTCAGACCGTGAAAATGATCAAAGAACGCTACGCGTAAACGAAAAGAATCATCGTTCCTGACATAAAAACGTGCCGTTATACAGCGGCACGTTTTTTATTGTTGATGAATAAGAGTGTTTTGGGGCAGTTTTGGGAAATAAAAGACAGCTGCCGTTAAACGGCAGCTGCCTAAAAACGGTAAACCGTTTTCCTTTCGTAGGGCGGCGATTCTCTATTTCACGGTGATGGCGCCGTTGCTCCAGGTGGTGGCGTCGCTGCCGAAAACCTTGCCGTTTTTATCGACATACGTTCCCTTACTGGGATAAACCGCGCCGCTGGCCGACGTTGTCCAGGAGCCGGTAAAGGTAGAACCGTCGAGATAATAGGTGACGCCGCTGCTTTTTGTGCCGTTGCTGAAGGTACCGACAAAAAATTCGCCGTCGGCCTTGATAGAACGTCCGGCGCCGTTCAGTGTGGCGTTGTTCCAGTTACCGAAGTAGAGGTCGCCGTTGCTCGTGGTGTAGCTGCCGTAAGACATGGCGCCGCCGAGGATCTGACCGAAAAAGCCGCCGGCCTGGTCGTTGTTGGTAAAAAAGACATTGCCCTTGACGTCGCCGGTAGTGGCTGCGGCGCCGTAGAAATTATTGACATTCCGGGTTAAGAAAGAATCCTGATACGTCAGGGCCAGGTATTGTTCTGCGCTGCCGGCATGGTGGATGATGGCGCTGAATCCGGCGGCAGCGGCGGTTTCCTTCAGCGGCAGGTAAGTTTCGCCGTTGATCAGCCGCGGCGCAACGGAAAAGGTCTTTTTGGTACCGTTAACGTAATAGGCGGTTTGTCCGAGCCAGAATTCCAGATCGTTTTTGATGTCGTCGGCGACAATCAGCTTGGTTGTTCCGAAATAGGTAAGACGGAATTTTGCCGCTTCAAAGAAGGTGCGGGCGGCGATCAGGAGAATGCCGCCGTCGTCGATCAAGGTCACGTTGGCTTTGACCAAAGTACCGTTACTGTAAAGATCCGTGGTCAGCGACGGCGCCGCTGTGGCGGGATGATAAATCTTCAGGTAATTGGCGATCATGGTCGCGCTTTCCGCTCTGGTGGAACTGGAGAGGGGAGCGAAGGTACCGTCGCCATAGCCGTTGATGACGCCCGCTTTCTGAATTGCTTTGACAGCGCTTTGGGCCCATGTGCCGATGCTGTTTTCATCCGCAAAATTCATTTCCCCGTTGACGGAAGGCAATGATAAGCCTCGGTAGGTGACAATGTAACGGTAGAGGATGACCGCCATTTCCTGGCGGCTGACAGTGCTGTCGGGGTGAAAGGTGTTGTCGGGATAACCGTCAATGATCCCCTTGGCCGCCCCCCAATTGATGTATTGCTTTCCCCAGAAGGAAGCTGTTACGTCGGGAAATTTGCTCTCCGTATCATAGGCAGACAGATCCTCTTGGGCGTCAAGGGCCAGAATCTTTAAAAATTCTGTGCGGGTGATTTTGTAATCAGGGCGAAAGGTGTTGTCGGGATAACCGTTGAGCAGACCGAAATCGGCGACACCGTAAACATTGGTTTCGCTCCAGTGACCAACGAGGTCGTTGAAGTATGTTACGTCGGCGGAAACAGGCCGACTGAACAAAAACAGGCAACAGATGATGGCCGATAACAAATAAGCTTTTTTCATGGAAAAATTCTCCGATAAACCGTTTTGTTTGATTATAACATAAAAAGATAAGAAGAGAAAGAAGAGAAAGAGGAACCGTGCAAACGGTTCCTCTCAGCCTGTAGACAAAGTGCCTGTTGTCAGATGAGACAGCAGGCACTTTTGTATGGGAAAAGGTGTTGAAAAGGGCGCGGAAAGCGTGCAATAGCAGGAGGAATGTGATATAATGTAAGCAGATCAAAAAAGCGGGAGATGCGAATATGCTCACGAAGAAAAGCAATGAAAACCGTAATGAAACAACGATGTTCCTCTGTATTGACGACTTTGTACCCAAAGATCATTTACTGCGCAAAATAGACGTTGCCGTCAACTTCAATTTTATCTACGATTTGGTGGCGGATTTGTATTCCCCCGACAAAGGACGTCCCAGTATAGACCCGGTAGTGCTCATCAAAATGGTATTAATCCAGTACATGTTCGGGATTCCCAGCATGCGTCAGACCGTTAGTGAAATTGAAGTTAACCTGGCCTATCGCTGGTTCCTCGGCTTTGGTTTTTATGATGAAGTACCGCATTTTTCTACTTTTGGGAAGAACTATATGAGACGTTTCGCCGGAACAGATTTGTTTGAACGTATTTTTATGGAAGTCCTCTTCGCTTGTAAACGGGCAGGTTTCGTTAAAGAAGAAGCAGTGTATATTGATGCTACCCATATAAAGGCAAATGCCAATAAGCACAAGTCAAAGAAAAGAACGGTAAAGAAAGAAGCTTACGAATATACCAGGGAGCTGAAAGAAGAAATCAACCGAGATCGGGAAACTCACGGGAAAGAACCGTTTGACGATGACGATGATCCCCCTCCCAAAGAAAAACAGGTTACGGAGAGTACAACGGACCCGGAAAGCGGGATGTTCGTTAAGGGGGAGCATGAAAGGCAGTTTGCCTACAATGTGCAGACAGCCTGTGATGATCATGGAATTGTTTTAGGATATGAGGTATTCCCCGGGAATCTGCATGACAGCGCGAGCTTTGAGAAGTTTTACAAGGTACTGGATAAAGAAAAGATCAAGACCATGGTAATGGATGCCGGTTACTGCGCGCCATATATATTTAGACGCCTGATTCTGGATAATATCAAACCACTGACGCCCTATGTCCGTTCGAAAACGAAGGCTGGATTTTTCAAGAAGTACGAATATGTGTACGATGAATACTATGATCAATATATCTGCCCGGCCAACAAGACGCTGGTCTATGCTACAACGAACAGGGAGGGCTACAGAGAATACAAGAGCTTGAACTATCATTGTGAGAAATGCCCGGCACTGGAACAATGCACTGAGAGCAAAAACCATACGAAAATCGTGACGCAGCATGTATGGAATCGATTTTTAGAGATGGCAACAGATATCCGTTACAGCATCGGGATGAAAGAGCTATATGGTCGTCGCAAAGAGACCATTGAGCGAGTCTTTGCCGATGCAAAGGAAAAACATGGAATGAGGTATACCCAATATCGGGGGCGGGCCAAAGTGAAAATGGAGGTCGGCCTCATTTACACATGCATGAATCTGAAAAAGCTGGCGAGGTGGTTGGCGAAGAAGCCTTCCTCTCCTCCCGTTTCCCTTCTGTTTCCTTTACTCAAAGATAAATTTTCCTTATTTCTTAAAAACCGCGTTTGGATTCTCCTCCAAACGCGGATTTTGTCTACAAGCTGGAGGAACCGTGCAAACGGTTCCTCTTTCTCTGTCATCATGCTTATGCGATTTTCTGATCTTGTTGAAGTAAGGCAAAAATGCCGTACCAGTCAAACCCTTCCCGTTGCAAGATTCCCTGCAATTGTTCGGTGATGTTGAATGAGGTTGTGCCGGTGCCGCCACCGGTACCGCCACCGGTGCCACCGCCGGTACCGCCGCCGGTTTCACCGCCGGTACCACCGCCGGTACCACCGCCGGTTTCACCGCCGGTTTCACCGCCGGTGCCGCCGCCGGTGCCGCCGCCGGTTTCACCGCCGGTGCCGCCACCGTTTTCACCGCCGGTACCGCCGCCGTTTTCGCCGCCGGTGCCGCCGGTTTCATTTTCATTCGGTGTTTCCTCTTCCTTTTTCTCTTCCTCTTCTTCCTCATCATCGCTGCCGCCAACGTAATCGCTGATGGAATAGGAATAGCCATCGGGACGCTCAAACTTTTCACCGCTGATGACTCCACCCTTATAGGCGGCGCTTACCACCATTTTCCAAACCACGGTGGGATATTGGCCGCCGTAAACATTGGCCATGTATTGGGCGCTGCCGTCTTCGCTGACGTCGTTATCATAGCCCATCCAGACCATGCCGACGATTTCAGGGGTGTATCCGGCAAACCAGGCGTCTTTCGTGCCGTATTTGCCTTTAAAGGTGGAGGTGTCGGGTAACTGGGTCGTACCGGTCTTGCCGCAGATATAGAGGCCGCCGATATTGGCTCTCGTGGCGGTGCCGCCGGTAACGACGCCGTGGAGGAGAGTATCCATGGAGTAAGCCGTATCTTCCTCCATGACTTGTTCAAAATCAGCTTCATGTTCATAAATCGGGGAATCGCCTTCATCGGCGTATCTGCTTTCAATCCGGGCGACCGTGGTCAAATCGGTTTTATAACCGCCGGTGGCAAAGCAGCTGAAGGCCGTTGCCATGTTGAGGGGAGAAACGCCATAGGTGAGGCCGCCCAAAGCGAGGGCCGGGTTATCGTCCTCTTCCACCAGGGGAAGACCGAGTTTTTTGGCAAATTCCCAGCCGGTGGTGGTGCCAATTTCCTGCAGTAAACGTACGGCGCAGGTATTGATGGAGTATTTTACGGCGACACTCATGGATACTTCGCCGCGGTAGCCGCCGCCGGAATTTTTCGGTTTATAAGCGCCGGTAAGGGGCGCGTCAAGGATCTTATAATTTGGCGAATAACCTTGATCCAGGGCGGCGCCGTATACGGCCAGGGGTTTGATGGAGGAACCGGGTTGACGCTTCATATCCGTGGCGCGATTATAGCCGAACCGTGTTTCGTATTCTCTGCCGCCGGCCATTCCGTAGATTTCACCGGTTTTGGGATTGCTGAATATGGCGGCGCTTTCCAGTTCTTCGTCACCGTAGCCCTTGGGGAAACTATAGTTGCCTTCTAAATAAATGTCGTCGAGTTTATCCTGAATGGTGGGGTTCAGCGTTGTGTAGATCTTAAACCCGCCGGTATAGACGGAGCCTGTGGCATAACCGAGTCCCACAAGGATGTCGTCGGCTTCTTTGATGGCGTAATCAACAAAATAGGAATGTCCCTCGATATCGCTGTCCACAGTTTGCACATCCAACTGGCTGCTGATATCTTCCGCTTTGGCCGTAGCCGCCTCATCCTTGGTGATGGCACCATATTCCACCATATTGTCGAGAACCCGGTTTCGTACGGTGGTCGCTTTATCAATATCGGTGGTGGGAGCATAGGAATTGGGCGACGGTAGAATGCCGATCAGCATGGCGCACTCGCCTAAGGTCAGTTCGGAAACGGTTTTATTAAAATAGTATTCCGCGCCACTGCCGATGCCGTAGACGTTTTGTCCCACAAAAATTTCATTCAGGTAGAAGGTCAGAATCTCATCTTTTGTGTACATGTTTTCCAGCTTCAAGGCGACAATGGCTTCTTTGATTTTTCTGTCGATGGTTTTATCCCGGGAATTCAATACGGCATTTCTGGCCAACTGCATGGTCAGCGTGGAAGCGCCTTGAGATTTCCCACCCGCTTTTAAGTCGGCAAGGGCCGCGCCGAAAATACGGATCACGTCAATGCCATTATGTTTGTAAAAACGCGTATCTTCCGTGGAGATCACGGCGGGGATGATATAAGATTTTTCATATTCGTCAAAAGCAATCACATTGCGGTCTTCCGCGCCGCTGACCTCTACCAAGAGATTGCCTTCACTGTCGTAAACTTCTGATTTGGACGCCTGGGTAATGCCATTTTCTTCCAATTCGCCCAAAGCTTCCTCAATATCATCATAGTTGCTCTTCACTAGGTAGAAGGCGTAACCGCCGGTTGAAATGACGGCAAGCAGGATGACGAGAACAATGATTAAAATGACTTTTTTCAGGACTGCATGTTTTTTCTTTCTCTTTTTTTTCTTTTTCCCCTTCGCGGACGGCGCGTCCGAGAAAGAATATTTACTTTTTGCCATTTCCTTCCTCCTGTTCGGGAATTATATTGCCATTATAGCATACAACTTATTTTTTGAATAGTATATCCTTGTAAATTTTCATATATTATGGTATTATTAATAAAAATTTAATGATCATCGTTTTCCGGAACATGCGGGATTTTCCCGGAGCGCAGGGATAAGAAAAGGATAAAACGCTTTCGCCGCAACGAAAGGAAGCGTAGTGAGGAAAACACATGAAAATAGCAGTGATTGACGGACAAGGCGGCGGCATCGGCAAACATATCATGGAAAAACTTCGGGCCAACCTCCCGGAGGAAACCTCTCTGATCGCTCTTGGCACCAACGCCCTGGCCACAGCGCAGATGATGAAGGCCGGCGCCAGCGAAGGCGCCACCGGCGAGAACGCCATCTGCTTTATGGCGGATAAAGTTGATGTCATCTGCGGTACGGTATCGGTGCTTTGCGCCAACGGTATGATGGGTGAAATCACACCGGCCGTGGCGAAAGCCGTCGGCGAGGCCAGTGGTAAAAAGTATTTGCTGCCCGTCAACAAAAATCAGATCAAAATGGTTGGTGTTATCAAAGAACCTCTGCCGCATCTCATCGACTTGCTGGTGGAAGCTGTGAGAAAGGAATGTGATCACTGATGTGTGAAGCCAATGTATTTATCAAAGACAAAGAAGACAAAGAGTACGAATTACTGTTGGAAGCCGTCGATAAAGTGATTCCAGGAGGATGAAATCATCTTGGAAAGCATTTTCGGCGAACGCAAGATCGTGAAAGCGAAAATCAAGGAAATGATGCTCCTCGATCATAAAATCAATCTTGAGAGAATATAGGAAATTCAGCATAAAAATACCTTCCGACTTTGCTTTTTATCTGGTTTAAGGACAAAAACAGAGCATGGACCGTAAAGAAGGGAAAACAGGAATATGTCAGGACATTCGAAATGGGCGAACATCAAAAGAAGGAAAAGGGGCGGTTGACGCCGAACGCGCCAAGGCGTTTACCAAGATTTCCAGGGAAATCATCGTCGCGGTGCAGCAAGGCGGACCCGATCCCGACGGAAATTTCCGCCTTAAATTGATGATTCAAAAAGCAAAAGCGGCGAATATGCCCAATGACAACATCAATCGCTGCATCCAAAAGGCCGCCGGCAACGGCGACGACACGAAATACAACGAAGTCGTCTATGAAGGCTACGGCCTGGCGGGAACCGCCATTTTGTTGGAAATCATGACCGATAACCGAAACCGTACCGCCAGCGAAATTCGCTATCTTTTTTCCAGGAACGGTGGTAACCTCGGTGAAACCGGCTGCGTTGCCTGGATGTTTGACCGTGTCGGCAGAATTACCGCGCCGCTGGCGGGAAAAGAGGAAGACGATTTCATGATGATTGCCCTGGAGGCAGGGGCGGAAGACGTTTCCTTTGAAGACGGCGTCGGTGAAATCATCACCCTGCCGGAGGAATTGGAGAACGTCAGAAAAGCCTTAATTGAAGCGGGGTTGGAGATTACCGACGCGGAGGTGACGCGGATTCCCAAAAATACCGTCGCCGTGGACGACGTTGACCAGGCGCGCCAGGTCTTGACCCTCTACGACGCCTTGGACGAATATGATGATGTGCAGAACGCTTACAGTAATTTTGAAATCAGCGACGATATTTTAGAACAGATTTAAGATTTTTGCGTACTTTTCCCGGCCATCTTGACAGGGAAAAAGATTCGTAATATAATGTCGAAAATCAACAGTAATATAGCGATGTATTACTTCTATATTGTGAAGGCAGAGCCTGTAAATCAACGACGATTTAGTAAAGTTTTTATTTGTGTTGCGTTGATTTATGGGTCTCTTTTTTTTTATCTTTATCTTTGATGATTTTTGCTTAGGAACATTGGAGATGGGAGATTTGAATTTCAAGTTTCAGTTTATTAAGGGATAGGGTGATGAGTGATGGATTATGAAGGTGAAGTGAGAATCCCCTCCGGCTGCGCCATTGCGGGGATGATATCAAAAACAGGGGAAGGTTTCAGCGGGGAGTCTTTGATTCGCTCCATTGCGACGATGCATGACCGTTCCAACGGACTTGGCGGCGGTTTTGCCGGCTATGGGATATATCCCGCATACGCGGATTGTTACGCGTTTCATATTTTTTACGACAATTTGCCGGCAAAAGAAACGTGCGAAGCATTCATCACACGTCACTTTGAAATCGCGGCCATGTCGGAACTGCCCACCAAGAAACATCCCGGGGTGAAGGATGAACCGTTGATCTGGCGCTACTTTCTAATGCCTTTAAAAACGAAGATCGTCGCTTCGCAGTTAGACGAAAAGGAATATGTTGTCCGCTGCGTGATGAGAGTCAACGCGGGCCATGGTGGCGCCTATATCTTTTCCTGCGGGAAAAACATGGGTGTTTTCAAGGCCGTTGGTTTTCCCGAAGATGTCGGCGAATTTTACTGCCTCGATGAATATAAGGGGTACTGCTGGACCAGTCACGGCCGCTATCCCACCAACACGCCGGGTTGGTGGGGCGGGGCGCACCCCTTTGCCTTATTGGATTATTCCGTGGTTCATAACGGTGAAATTTCCTCCTATGACGCCAACCGCCGCTATATTGAAATGTTCGGCTATCAATGCTGTTTGCAAACGGACACGGAAGTCATCGCCTATATCATTGATTTTCTCCACCGCCGCAAAGGATTGACCATGGAGGAAGCGGCGAAAATCATCGCAGCGCCCTTTTGGTCGACGATCGCCAAAAAAGAAGGAGCGGAAAAAGAAGAATACGCGTTTTTCCGCCAGAGATTTCCCGGTTTGTTGATCACCGGCCCTTTCTCGATTATGGTTGGTTTTGAAAACGGCCTGATGGTCTTAAACGACCGCTTGAAGCTGCGCTCCATGGTGATTGGCGAAAAAGGCGACCAGGTTTGCGTTGCCTCGGAAGAATGCGCTTTGAGAGAAATCTATGCTGACTTTGACCGCGTTTGGTATCCCAAAGGCGGCGAAGCCGTGGTAATCTCGGTGGAAACGGAGAGAGGAGGGCAATAACCATGCATCTGTCATACCCCGCTTATGAAGTGGAACGCAACGACGACCGCTGTATTAACTGCCGCGCTTGCGTGAGACAGTGCGCCAACGGCGTCCATGCTTATGATGAAGAAAAAAACGCCATGTTCAGCGATGTTAGCAAGTGCGTGAATTGTCATCGCTGTGTTTCTCTCTGTCCCGCCAGGGCGCTGAAGATCGTGAAAAGCAACCATGTTTACAAGGAAAATGACCATTGGCAAGCTTCGGATATCAAAGAAATCTATTTGCAGGCCGAAGGCGGCGGCATGCTCTTATCTTCCATGGGCAATCCCCGTAAATATCCGATCTACTGGGATAAGCTTCTCTTAAACGCTTCCCAGGTGACGAATCCATCCATCGATCCGTTAAGGGAACCGATGGAAACCAAAACCTTCTTAGGGAATAAAAATACGGAAATCCTCCGCGGCAAAAACGGCAGAATCATCAACAATTTACCGGTCAATCTAAAACTTGCCATGCCGATGATGTTTGCCGCCATGTCTTACGGCGCCATCAGCTATAATGCCCATGAAAGTTTAGCCCGCGCCGCCACAGAACTGGGAATTTTCTATAATACCGGTGAAGGCGGTCTCCACCGTGATTTTTATCAATACGGATCCCATACCATCGTCCAGGTGGCTTCGGGCCGTTTTGGTGTCCATAAAGATTATCTGAACGCCGGCAGCGCCATTGAAATCAAAATCGGCCAGGGAGCGAAACCCGGAATCGGCGGCCACTTGCCCGGTTATAAAAACGTCGGTGACATTTCCAGCACGCGTATGATTCCCGAAGGCAGCGACGCGATTTCCCCTGCGCCCCACCACGATATTTATTCCATTGAGGACTTACGCCAACTCGTCTTTTCTTTAAAAGAGACGACCCAATACAAAAAACCCGTGTGCGTTAAGATCTCCGCCGTACACAACGTGGCCGCCATTGCCAGCGGGATTGCCAGAAGCGGCGCTGATATCATCGCCATCGACGGTTTTCGGGGCGGCACCGGCGCCGCGCCCACCAGAATCAGAGACAGCGTCGGGATTCCCATCGAATTGGCTTTGGCCGCTGTGGATCAGCGGTTAAGAGACGAAGGCATCCGTGAAAATGTCTCTATTGTGGTCAGCGGCTCCATCCGTAATTCCACGGATATCGTCAAGGCCATCGCCCTTGGCGCCGACGCCGTTTATATCGGTACGGCGGCGCTTTTGGCCCTGGGCTGCCATCTTTGCCGCAGCTGTCATCGGGGGAAATGCAACTGGGGGATCTCCACCCAGCGGCCGGAATTGGTGAAACGGCTCAATCCCGATATCGGCAGCAAACGTCTGATCAACCTGATGAATGCCTGGAACCACGAGATCATGGAAATCATGGGTGGCATGGGCATCAATTCCATCGAAGCCCTGCGGGGTAATCGCCTCATGCTGCGGGGCGTGGGGTTGAACGATAAAGAACTCAATATCTTCGGCATTCGCCACGCGGGAGAGTGATACCATGAAGAGAGTACATGTCAGAGTATAGATCAAAGAAGCATGGCGCCTGGGCTGCCTTTTATGCGCATACTACCATCATACATGTATTCTTCTGCCGGATTAAAAGTGAGAAGTTGGGAGGTAATAAATGAACATCAATTGCAAAAGTTTGAGCCATAAACAAATCAACGAGGAGATCTGCGCCGCAAAGGACAGCGAGATCGTCCTAAAAGACTGCCTCGGACAGCGTTTCATCGCCGCGGGGTTAGGAGGCAAAACATTGCATATCTACGGTATCCCCGGCAATGCCCTCGGCTGTTACCTCGATGGTACGGTGATTCGCGTTCACGGCAACGGCCAGGACGCCATCGGCGGCACCATGAACGAAGGCAGAATTTTTATTCACGGTTCCTGCGGTGACGCCCCGGGTTACGCCATGCGCGGCGGTAAGATCATGACCAGGGGTGATATCGGTTATCGCGGTGGGATTCATATGAAAGAATACCGGGATAAGGTTCCCGTTTTGATTGTCGGCGGCAATGCCGGCAGCTTTTTGGGGGAATACCAAGCCGGCGGCAGGATCATTGTGCTCGGTCTTGGCGTGGAGGAAAAGCCCCGGGTGGGTTATTTCTGCGGCACGGGACAGCACGGCGGCAAGATTTTTCTGCGCGGGAAAACCCTTACCGCCGACGTACCCCGGCAGGTCACCGCGAAAAAAGCCACGGCGGCGGATAAGGAAGAAATTCGTGGAGATCTGATGGAGTTCTGTGCGGAATTCGGCGGTGACGCCGACGAAATTTTAAAAGATACCTTCTTTGTTTTGACGCCCAATACGAAAAACCCCTATAAGCAGTTATATACTTCTCACTAAAAAGAGACTTGCGCCTTTCCTCGTCATACCGTATAATAATCTTGAGGAAAGAACCAATGATTAATAAGAGAGGTAAATGATTATGGCAAACAAAGGTTGGATCGCTGAATTCAAAGAATTTGCGTTAAAAGGCAATATCATCGATGTGGCCATCGGTATGGTCATCGGTGTTGCCTTCAGTGCAATCATCAATTCCCTGGTAAATGACATTGTCATGCCGCTGGTCGGCATTGTTATTGGCAAAGTGGACTTTACCTCCCTCAGCATCAGCGTCGGTTCTGCTAAAGTGCTGTACGGTTCCTTTATTCAGGCCTGTGTCAATTTCTTCTTAATTGCTCTGACGATTTTCCTTTGTATCAAAGGGGTGAATCGAATGAGACGCAGAGGAGAGAAGGAGAAGGAAGCGGCGGCGGAAGAGGCGCCGGCCCCTGCCGAGGATATCGCGCTACTTACGGAAATCAGAGATTTACTAAAGAATCAATAAAAAAACGCTTTTCAAAATAGCTTTCGTTCCTGAAAGCTATTTTTTTTGTAAAAAGCCAAAGTTATCGATTTTGATTGTTTTGTAAAAAGCCAAAGTTATCGATTTTGATTGTAATGAACCCACGTATCGTTTATAATATTTCCATGAATTAACGTTAAAAGAGGTAGTCATCATGGAGATTAAAGCCACGACCGTTTACGATGAAAAAAACTTAAAGGATTTCATTTGCTTTTCCATCTTCAGAGGAAAGCGCTTTAAAACCAGGCGTGTTGTCTGCGCGATCACTTTGCCCATCCTCATCGTCGTTTTTGCCTTTGTTTTACCTCTTTCACCGCTCCAGCAATTTCCCAATTTACTTTGGATAAGCAGCCTGATCATGATGTTATTGATCTGGTATGGGATCTCGGCCTTTTTCTCGCTGCCGGCCAAGATGCGGCAGTCCGGTAAAAAACTGCTGGGGACAAGGATCAGCTATATCTTCCGGGATGACCAATTCTTTGTAGAATCAAAAAATCCGTCTTATTGGAGTCATTGCGTGATGAGATATTCCTTTTTCGACTGCGTGTACGAAACCAAAGACTATCTCTATCTTTTACCGAACCAAAATTCTTACTATGTTATCGACTTGCACACCATCAGCATGAACGATGTGCAAGCACTGCGAGAAGCCATTTCCGCCCACTTGCCGCCCAAGAAATACGTGATCTGCAAGGAATAACACGACATCAGAAATAGAGGGCTCCTGGCTTTCAGGCTGCCGGCAAAGGCTGATAGATGGCGAACGCCTTATCCCGCGGCGGCAAGGGAATGCCGCAGACATTTACATGGAATAAGAGTTTTGAATAGAGGTACTAAAAGGTGTCAAAAAGCGAAACAAATAACGAGAACAAGATTTCCAAGTCAGTAAAAAACCAAAAATTGATCAAGGTTGTTCTGTTTTTGCTGTTCATTCTTTCATTTTTTACCATTTACATGGCATTGGCGCTTGTTGCGGCAACAGCAAACGCCGCCCATCCCACGACCGAAAACATGTGGCTGTGCTTTTTGCCATTATCCATTCCGTTGGCCTCTTTGATACTGGGTATAATCTATAAGGAAAAAGGGTTTAAGGCGACTAAAAATATTGTTGTCGGTATCATCTTTTCAGCCTCACTTGTCATATATGGTTCTTTCACCTTCATTTTCAGTGATTTATATTCACATGATTTTACGTATGTAAATCGGGTAGAAGAAATGATTGATTTCGATTTGCCTGATAACGGTGACATAACAACAGAGGATTGGACTGATGGGACGCAAACGGGAACCCAAGCCAATGTCGTGAAGTATCTTTATATGAGCGATATTATGTTTACGGAGGAAGGTGAAGTTGCCAAACTTAACGCGGAAATTTCGGATAGTGAATTATGGCTGACTTATGTGAGCACCTCCCTTATGGGCCTCGTACCTTCCATATACTCCGATTTAGCTGCATCTTCCGAATATGACTATTTTATGATATACAACGCCAGAATGAAGTCCTACAATACCATTCCAGAAAGTTCCGGCAAATATCGGTATTTATTGATCGCCTACAATAGCCGAGAAGGTACCATGGAAATCATCGAATATACTCTCGCCGTTCTTATTTAAATTTTTTTCTCAAAAGGTACGCATGATGATACGTTCAAGCGGTGTTTGAAAGCCGTCGCCGGAGGCGCCGCGGTCCGGTGCGATACGGGCGGGGGCAAACCACCTTTGGGTGATTGGAGGCCCACGGAAACGGACCTTATATAGGAGTATGAACTTCTAATAAAATAGGGGCTGTCGCAAGAGGCAAAAAGCCTTGCGTCAGCCCTTTTCTTTTGGTGCGTTTCTTCATGGGGAAGCCCCTTTTAAGGAGCGATCACCCGCCAGGCCTCGATCAGTTTGGACAGCGTATAGGCCGCGTTGGCCGGGCTGGTGGAGGGCAGGTAAACCCCGTTGATGCCGGTCTGTTTTTCTAAATATTTATCATATAAGGCCCGGGCTTTCCTGCCGTTACAGAAGATTCTTTTGATTTTCGTTTTCTTTAACAGCGGCGTGATATCGTTGACCGTGGGGTTTTGGATGGAGCTGTCGGCGGAATGACTGATTTCACAGGCTGTTAGAACATCCCATAAGGCGATATGATGCTTTAAAAGAAACGCTTTTTTTTCTTCGATGTCAACGGGGATAGCGGGGCAAACGCCGTCAAAAACATGAGCCAGCACCGACCAAAAGCGGTTTTGTGGGTGGCCGTAATAAAAGCGGTTTTCCCTCGATTTCACCGAAGGAAAGGTTCCTAAAATCAAAATTTCCGCGTCTTGATCGAAAACAGGCGGGAAGGGATGGGTCTTTCTTTCGCGTATCATCATGCACCTCGTGTTTTATTTTAGATTCTCCACCATCATTTGTCAAATTATGCTTGAAACCTCCTATCGGGTATCATATAATAATAACGCAGAGGTGTTATGATGATCAAAGAAGAAATTACGTTTCCCAGCAGTGAAGAGGGAGAAACCATATTCGGTGAAATTTTTTTACCCTACGGCGAAGTCAAGGGCATTGTTCAGTTTGCCCACGGCATGTGCGATTACGGCAGCCGTTACGAACATCTGTTCAAAGAGCTGACGGATCACGGTTACGTGGCGGCTTATGCCGATCATCTGGGTCACGGGCGTTCCGTGGCCGATCCTGAAGATCTCGGCTATTTTTCCGCCCGGGACGGCTATAAAAAGATCGCCGCGGATTTCAATACGTTTTATGAGCTTCTTGATGAAAAATTTCCCAACGAGAAGCATTATATCATGGGGCACAGCATGGGTTCTTTTGTGGTCCGCTACTTTATGGGTGAATACCGTCACGAGAATATGGCCGGGGCGATCCTGATGGGTACCTGCGGATTTAATCCTTTGGCCGGTGTCGGCGCCGCCGTGGCGGCGGCGATTGCTCTCATCAAAGGCGGCTATTATCGTTCTTCCTTTTTGGAAAACCTGGCCTTTGGCAAATACAACAAGCGCATTGAAAAACCGATCTCTTTTTGGGCTTGGCTCAGCCGGGACGAGGCCGCCGTGGAAGGCTTCAATGCCGACGATCTGAGAAACCGCACCTTTACGGCGGCGGGCTTTAAAGATCTCTTCACTTTCGTCAATATCGTGAATTCCCGCTCTTTTATCGAAGAAACCCCAAGAGAACTGCCAATTTTGATCCTGTCCGGGGAAGAGGACCCCTTGGGTGAATACGGCAAGAGCATTCGTAAAATGGAGAGCATTTTCGAAGCCCTGGACTTTTCCGATGTAACGGTAATGCTCTTTCCCGAAGCCCGGCATGAGCTTTGCCATGAGCTCAACTGTTATGAAGTCTTTGATTCGATTCTTTTATGGCTCAGCAAACACGCCAATACCGAGGTATGTTTAACCTTCCCCGAAGAAATGGAAGATCCCTTTGAGGATGATTTTCCAGAAGATGAATATGAAGAGGAATATGAAGATGAAGATATCGACGCCGAAGGAGAAGCAGAGCGCCGATAAACAGAAGGGGAAATCTCCCCGCGCCGACTCTATCTAAAAAGACTCCCCCCACCGCAAATACCTTGATATGCTGCGGCGGGGGGATTTTTCGCGCTTTTTCGCTTAGCGTGCTTCCTGTGGTCAGACGTTGAAGAGGAGATCCGTATAATCGGGGATGGGCCAGAAGCTTTTATCGACGATCACTTCCAGGGCGTCGGCGCCGGCTCGCAAATCGTTCATCGCCGGGATCACCGTGGCGGTACAGGCCTTGGCGGCGGTATCAGAATCTTTTGCGCCGTCCTTTTCGGCGATCGCTTTTTCCAAGGCGGCGATATCGGCGAACATTTTTTCGCTCAAAGAAACGAGTTTCACGGCAAAGGCTTCCTCTTCCTTTAAAACAAGATCGGGCATCAGCGTCTTCTTTTCGTGGAGACCTTTGAATACGCTTTTTTCAAAGCGGAGCACAGCGGGGAGAATCTGTTCTTTGGCCATGTGCAGCATGGTCAGGGCTTCAATATTGATGGCTTTGATATAGTTATCCAGCATGACTTCATAACGAGAAATCACTTCTTCTTTCGTCAGAATCCCGTGTTTCGTCATGAGACCGATGGATTTTTCGCTCACGTACTGTTTCAGCGCCGTGGGCGTATCATTCAAGTTGCTCAAACCGCGTTTTTCGGCTTCGGCAACCCATTCCGCCGCGTAGTTGTTGCCGTTGAAGATGATGCGGTTGTGTTTTGTCACAATATCGGCGATATAGTTAGCGGCGGCGGCTTCAACATCTGGTGATTTTTCCAAAAGCGCGGCGGCTTCCGCCAAAGTATCGGCGACCATGGTATTTAAAACGCAGTTGATGCCGGAAATCGACATTGCGGCGCCGGGCATTCTGAATTCGAATTTATTGCCGGTGAAGGCAAAGGGAGAGGTGCGGTTTCTGTCGGTGTTGTCTTTGTTCAGCGTTGGCAGGGAAGGTACGCCGCTGTTCCAGATCTCGGCGGCAGTGGTTTCCGAGATGCTCCCGGCGACGGCATCGTTGAGTTCTTTGGTGAGGAACTCCCCGAGGAAAACGGAAATGATGGCCGGCGGCGCTTCGTTGGCGCCGAGACGGTGGTCGTTGCCGGCGGAAGCGACGCTCAACCGCAAAAGATCACTGTACTCATCAATGGCTTTCAGCACGGCGCAGAGGAACACGAGGAACTGCTTGTTGTTTTTCGGATCCATGCCGGGATCGAGGAGATTTTCTCCGGTATCCGTCGCCATGGACCAGTTATTATGTTTCCCGGAACCGTTGATACCGGCGAAGGGCTTTTCATGGAGCAGGCAGGATAGCTGATGCTTTCTGGCGGTTTTCTTTAAGATGATCATGGTCAGCTGATTCTGATCGGCGGCGAGGTTTGCCGTGGTGTAAATCGACGCGAATTCATGCTGGGCGGGGGCCACTTCGTTGTGTTTGGTGGAACTGTAGATGCCAAGGCTCCAGAGTTGTTCGTCCACATCCTGCATGAAAGCGGATACTCTGTCTTTGATGGTGCCAAAATAATGATCGTCAAGCTCCTGGCCTTTGGGGGCGGCAGCGCCGAAGAGGGTGCGCCCCGCGAGCATCAAATCTTTCCGCTTGATATAATCACCACGGTCCACAAGGAAATACTCCTGTTCCGGGCCGACATTGACCAGGACTCTTTTGGCGGGATTGTCAAAGCACTTTAAAACCTTTAAAGCCTCTTTGTTCAGAGATTCCATGGAGCGGAGCAGCGGCGTTTTTTTATCCAGAACTTCGCCGGTGTAGGAACAAAAGGCCGTGGGGATATAGAGAGTGCCGTCGTTTACAAAGGCGTAGGAGGTGGGATCCCAGGCGGTATAGCCCCGGGCTTCAAAGGTGGCGCGCAAGCCTCCCGAGGGGAAGCTGGAGGCGTCGGGTTCCCCCATGATCAGGGACTTTCCCGAAAATTCCATCAGCGCTTTGCCGTCGGCGGCGGGCGCAAGAAAGGAATCGTGTTTTTCGGCGGTGATGCCGGTCAGCGGCTGGAACCAATGGGTATAGTGGGTGGCGCCTTTTTCCACGGCCCAATCCTTCATGGCGTTGGCCACGATTTGGGCGATCTCGGAATCAAGGGAAAGCCCTTTTTCCATGGTTTCCTTTAAGGAACGGTGGGTTTCCTTGGGCAGGCGTTCTTTCATTACGGCCTCATTGAAAACATTGCAGCCGAACATTTCATTTACCTTACATTTGCTCATTTATAACCTCCTGAAAATAAAAAAAAGCTGTAAATTTTTCCGAAAATTTACAGCTTCATCGCTTTTATGAAATTGATAGTAGAATTATAACAGAAAAATAGAAAATTGCAATAGTTTTTCTGAAAAAAATGGTGTATAATGAAAAATAGTTTTGGAAGAGGGTGTACGATTGGAAAAAATATTGATCGTATCCGGTGAAACCGGCGCGCAGCAACTAAAGGATATTTTGACCGGGGCCGGTTTTACCGCGCCGAAAATCGTATCTTCCGCCTCGGAGGTCAGGCAGATGGCTTTGAAGGCCGATTTCGATCTCATTTTGATCAACCTGCCTCTTCGGGATGAAACCGGGAAAGAGCTGGCTTTTGACTTGGCGGATGATACCAATTCCGCCGTGCTCACCTTGCTTGCCAACGGCAGGGAAGAGATCATCGGCTCCTTTGGCCGGAATAAGGGCATTCAAATCATCACCAAGCCCGTCAACAGAAAGCAATTTCTTGATTCCGTTTCCTTTATGCTTAGCTCCCGCCGTAAGTTAAAAAAGGTCCTGCAAAAGAATGCGGAATTAACCAAAGCCCTCGCAGATATGAAGGCGGTATCAAAGGCAAAATGCCTGCTGATTGCCAACAGTCAACTAAAGGAAGCGGAAGCCCATCGCTATATCGAAAAACAGGCGATGGATCAGCAGCTGACCAAAAGGCAGATCGCCGAAAGAATCATCGCCGCTGACGGAATCATTTCATAGGAGGCGTTTTTTTTGAAGCTGAAAAAGATAGAACCGATTTGTACGTATACGAATATTACCATGTACCCTTTGGCTCCCAGGGAAAGCGATTTTAAAATCGAGGACATTGCTCATGCTTTGTCCCTGATGACCCGGGCCAACGGGCATTTTGTTTCCTTTTACAGTGTCGCCCAGCATTGCCTCAACTGCTCCTTGGAAGGGGAGAAAAGAGGGTATGCCCACCGTTTAAACCTCGCCCTCCTGCTCCACGATGCTTCGGAAGCCTATCTTTCCGATCTGACGCGGCCCGTAAAGAGCAGTTTAAGGGATTACAGTGAAATTGAACGTCAACTGCAAGGTGTTTTGTTTCGCGCTTTGGGTGTGGGCGCGCTGTCTTTGGAAGATGAAAAATTGATTTCCGTTATTGATGACGATATGTTATACTATGAATTTGAGGGACTACATGTCAACGGCGGATTCGACAGAGAATATCATCTGCAAGGCCGTTATTCCCTGGCGTTTTGCGATATGAAAGAGGTCGAAGAGACCTATCTTGAACGATATTATGAGCTACAGGAAAAGGCAGGAGAACGGTAATGATCGGTGTCATTGATTACAGAGCGGGTAACGCCCCCAGCGTTTACAATGCCCTGAAAAAAATCGGCGGTGATGTGCTGATGGTGAAGACGGCGCAGGATCTCGAAAAGATCCGCGGTGTGATTTTACCGGGCGTCGGCAGCGCCGAAGCAACCATGGATTCGTTAAAGGAAATGGGCATCCTACCCCCCCTTGAGGAAAAAGTTCGCGGAGGGAACATGCCCTTTCTCGGCATCTGCATCGGTATGCAGATTCTTTTTGAACACAGCGCGGAAGGGGATATTCCCTGCCTCGGCTGGCTCAAAGGCAATGTGACCCGGTTTGATAAGAGCCGCGTCCGCGTTCCCCAAATGGGCTGGAACGAGGTGCGCTTTTGCCGCAAGCATCCCCTCGTGGAGAACATGGGCCAAAGCGGTCATTTCTATTATGTAAACTCCTATCACGTGAACCCCGCCGATGAACACGATATTCTGGCCGTCACCGATTATGACGGTGATTTTTGCTGTATGGTCCAGCGTGATAATATCATGGCCGCCCAGTTTCACATCGAAAAAAGCGGACCCCTGGGTCTCAAACTATTGGCGAATTATCTTAAAATTGTGGAAGGAGGGCAACCTTCATGCTGACAAAACGTCTTTTGGCCTGTTTTGATATGCGCGACGGGATGGTGACCAAGGCCCACCAGTTTCAGGATAATTTCGACATCGGTTCAGCGGCGGAAATCGCCTGCAAAATCTATGAAGACCAGATCGATGAGATCATCTTTTACGATATTACCGCCAGCGCCGAAAAAAAGCCCATCGATCTGGAAACCGTCCGTACTGTGGCAAAACGGGTGTTTGTGCCCTTTACCGTGGGCGGCGGCATTCGCAATTTAAACGATATGTATCAGGTGCTGAAAGCCGGAGCGGAAAAGATCAGCGTCGATTCCATGGCGGTGAGGAATCCCGCCATCATCGAAGAGGGCGCGAAAGCCTTTGGTTCCCAGTGCATTGTTTTGAGTATGCAGGTGAAGCGCGTGGAGAAAACGGAGCAGATCAGGAGCGGTTATGAAATCGCCATCGACGGCGCCCGTACTTATACCGGCATGGACGCGCTGGAATGGGCGAAACGCGGCGAAAGCCTCGGCGCCGGCGAACTCTGCGTCAATAGCATCGACTGCGACGGCACCCACAACGGCTATGATCTTGAGATCACCGGTCTCATCGCCGACGCGGTTTCTGTTCCCGTCATCGCCTCCGGCGGCGCCGGTAAACCGTCCCATATCGCTGATGTTTTTTTGCAAACGGGAGCTTCCGCCGCCATCATCAGCTCGATGCTCTATTCGCCGAAGCTGCCCCGGAATTATCCGGTGGCGGAAATCAAAAGCATTCTCTCGGAAAAAGGGATCCCCGTAAGACCATATTTAAAATAACCCAGGAAAGGAAACCGTTATGCTGATCACTGACGAAATCATCGATTACGTTTCCTCCTTGGCCCGTCTCGACCTCAGCGGTGAGGAAAAGACGAAGATCAAAGGAGAAATTGAGAAGATCATCGACTATATGGATGTGTTAAATACCCTAGATACCACCGGCGTGGAACCCATGAGTCACGTGCTCCCAGTGACCAACGTTTTTCGCGAAGACGTTGTCGCGCCTTCTGTGCCCCGTGAAGAGATCCTGGCCAATGCTCCCGAAGTTGATCACGGAGCTTTTCGTGTGCCAAAGACAGTAGAGTAACGGAGGAAGCGCGTTCATGAACATCGCATTTACGGAATTAACACCATTAGAAGCAGGGGAAATGATCAAAAGAGGAGCGCTGGGCGTTGAGGAATTGACCAAAGCGTATTTAAAGCGGAGCACCGCTCTGGACGGGGAAATCAACGCGTTTCTCCGTATCGAAGAGGAATACGCTTTAAAAAGCGCCGCCGCCGTCCAAAAGCGCATCGACGCCAAAGAAGAGCTCGGCCCCTTGGCCGGCGTACCCTTTGGCCTCAAAGATAATATCTGCACCAAAGGACTGGAAACCACCTGTGCTTCCAGGATTTTGGGGGGTTTTGTGCCGCCTTATGAGGCAACCTTGATGAAAAAGATGAACCGCGGCGGCGCGGTGCTCCTCGGCAAGACGAATATGGACGAGTTTGCCATGGGCAGTACCACGGAAACTTCCTATTATAAAACAACCAAAAACCCCTGGAATTTAGAGCATGTACCCGGCGGCAGCAGCGGCGGCAGCGCCGCGGCGGTGGCGGCAAGAGAAGTTCCTTACGCCATCGGCTCCGATACCGGCGGTTCCATCCGTCAGCCTGCCGCTTATTGCGGCGTTACCGGCTTGAAACCCACTTACGGCGCCGTTTCCCGTTTCGGCCTCATCGCCTATGGCTCTTCCCTGGATCAGATTGGGCCCATCGCCCCTTCGGCCATAGACTGTGCGGCGATCTTAGATATGATTGGCGGTTACGACGAAAAAGACGCCACCTCGATGAAAACGCAGTTTAATGCCGTCGCCCATATTGAGGGCGGCGTGAAAGATATGGTGCTTGGCATACCCAAATCCTATTTTGGCGAGGGCCTTAACGGAGAAGTCCGGGAAATCATCACCGGGGCGATCAAGGTGCTGACCGACGCGGCGCCAAAGTGGAAGAGTTCGACTTTCCCATCCTCGATTATGCCGTACCGGCCTATTATATTATCGCCTCCGCGGAAGCCAGCTCCAATCTTTCTCGTTTCGACGGCGTAAAATACGGCTTTCGCGCGGAAGACGCCGAAGGACTGCGGGACGTTTATCTGAAAACCCGCACCCAGGGTTTCGGCAGCGAGGTCAAAAAGCGTATCATGTTAGGGGCTTTTGCTTTGAGCAGCGGCTATTATGACGCCTATTACAACAAAGCCTTGCAAGTCAAGGCGCTGATCAAAAAAGCCTTTGACGACGCTTTCGCCAAATACGATATGATTTTGGGGCCTGTGGCGCCGACCACGGCGCCGAAGCTCGGCGAAAGCTTGAAAGACCCTCTGGCCATGTATTTAAGCGATATTTACACCGTATCCGTGAACCTTGCGGGGCTCCCCGGCATCGCGCTGCCCTGCGGTTTCGATCAAAAGGGTTTGCCCGTGGGGATGCAGCTGATCGCGCAGGCTTTTGACGATGAAAAGCTGCTGCGTGCCGCTCATTGCTATCAACAGCTGACCGATTTTCACCGGCAGTTCCCCGCCTTGGCCGGGAAAGGAGACGTCTAAGATGAGCGAAATAACATACGAAACCGTCATCGGCTTGGAAGTTCATACAGAGCTGGCCACCGCGTCTAAAATATTCTGCTCCTGCACCACGGCGTTTGGCGGCGAGCCCAATACCCATTGCTGCCCGATCTGCACCGGGATGCCCGGGGTATTGCCGGTACTCAATCAAAAAGTGGTGGAATTCGGCATTGCCGTGGGTCTTGCCACGGACAGCGAAATCACCCCCTACGGCAAATTCGACCGTAAGAATTATTTCTATCCCGATCTGCCCAAAGCCTTTCAGATCTCCCAGCTTTATCTGCCCATTTGCAGAAACGGCGCTGTGGAAATTGAAGGGGAGGGGTTTCAGAAGAGCATCCATATCCATGAAATCCACATGGAGGAGGATGCCGGCAAACTGATTCACGACCCGATTTTCGATACGACCCACGCGGATTATAACCGCTGCGGCGTGCCGCTTTTGGAGATCGTTTCGGAGCCGGATTTCAGAAACGCCGAGGAAGTGATCGCCTATTTGGAAACGTTGAAAGCGATTTTGCAGTATCTTGGCGTCTCCGACTGTAAGATGCAGGAAGGTTCTTTACGGGCCGACGTCAATCTTTCCGTGCGCCCCCTGGGCCAGGAGGAATTCGGTACCAGAACCGAAATGAAAAATATCAACTCCTTCCGAGCCATTGCCCGGG
This sequence comes from Clostridiales bacterium, assembly GCA_040776805.1. Taxonomy (GTDB): domain Bacteria; phylum Bacillota; class Dehalobacteriia; order UBA7702; family UBA7702; genus UBA7702. The sequence continues at coordinate 50,529 of JAXGZS010000003.1, forward strand.
CCATTGCCGCGGAGCGCAAGCGCCAAATCGAACTCATCGAAGACGGCGGCCGGGTAGTGCAGGAAACCCGCCGTTGGGACGACGCCAAAGGCGTCAGCTACGCCATGCGCTCCAAAGAGGACGCCCAGGATTACCGTTATTTCCCCGAACCGGATCTGTCCCCTGTTGTGATCAGTGAGGAATGGAAGGAAGAAATCCGTAGAAGCTTGCCCCTGCTGCCCAAAGAGAGAAAGGCCAAGTATATGGAAGGCTACGGGCTTTCCTCCTACGACGCCGGCATCATCACCGGTATCAAGGCTTTGGCCGATTATTTTGAGGAGGTCAACGCCATCGTGGGGCAGCCTCAGGAAGTGGCCAATTGGCTTTTGGGAGATTTTATGCGTCTGGCCAAAGCCGGGGAAGGGGATTCCTTTGAGATTCTGCTGAGCCCCGCCAAATTGGCGGAGATCATTTTGATGGTCAAAAACAACGTCATCAACCGCAACACGGCGAAAGAGGTCTTTGCCGCGGTTTGGCAGGAAGATCTTGATCCCGGACCATACGTGGAAGAGCACGATCTTGCCATGGTGGGAGACGGCGATCTGATCAAAGACACGGTAGCCAAAGTACTGTCGGCGAATCCCAAAACAGTGGCGGAGTTCAAAGCCGGGAAAGAAAAAGTTCTCGGTTTCCTGGTCGGTCAATGCATGAAAGAATTGAAAGGCAAGGCCGATCCCGGTACGATCAACGCCCTGCTGCGGGAAGCGCTGAAATAAGTGATGGAAAACGGGTGGAACTTATGAATTTGATCTTTTCAGGCGCCGATCATGAAGTGACCGGCAGCTGTCATTGTTTGACGGTGAACGGAAAAAACATTCTTGTCGACTGCGGTATGGAACAGGGAAGGAATGTCTTTGTCAACCAGCCGATTCCCTTTGCGGAAAAGGATATCGACTATGTTTTTTTGACCCATGCCCATATCGACCATTCCGGTCTGCTGCCGCTGCTCTGGGTGAAAGGGTTTCGAGGTAAAATTTTTGCTACCGGCGCCACCGTGGATCTCTGCTCCATTATGCTGCGGGATGCCGGCCATATTCAGGAAACCGATGCGGAGTGGCAAAACCGCAAAGGCCGCCGGTTGGGGAAGCCGGATGTGAAACCTCTTTACACCATGGAAGACGCCGAAGAGGTGCAAAAGTACTTTGCACCCTGCGATTATAATGAAATCATCGAAATCAACCGCGGCATCAAGATTCGTTTTCGCGATATTGGTCATATGCTGGGCTCTGCTTGTATTGAGGTTTGGCTCAACGAAGGCGGCGTGGAGCGGAAACTCGTTTTTTCCGGCGATATCGGTAATCAAAAGCAGCCCATTGTCCGCGACCCCTCCTTTGTGGAAGAAGCGGATTATATCATCATCGAATCGACTTACGGCAACCGATATCACAAGGCTTGCAGTTTCGACTATGCCGGCGAGCTGGCGGACATCATGCAGAGTACCTTTGACCGCGGCGGCAACGTGGTGATTCCTTCTTTTGCCGTCGGCCGTACCCAGGAACTCCTTTATTTTATGCGGGAGATCAAAGAAAAACATTTGATAAAGGGACATGAGGGTTTTGAAGTCTATGTGGACAGCCCCCTGGCCATCGATGCCACGGAAATTTTTGCGAGGAACACCTTAAAGTACTACGATAAAGAAACCATGGCTCTGATACAGCAGGGGATTAATCCGCTCTCCTTTCCCGATTTACGGCTTTCGCTGACCTCCGATCAGTCCCGGGCCATCAATTTTGAGATGCACCCGAAGGTGATCATCTCTTCGTCGGGGATGTGCGAAGGCGGCCGTATCCGCCATCATTTAAAACATAACCTCTGGCGGGCCGATTGCTGCATCCTCTTTGTGGGTTATCAAGCCGTCGGTACCTTGGGCCGTCTGATCATTGACGGCGCCGAAGAAGTGAATTTATTCGGTGAAACGATTAAGGTCGCCGCTGAAATCAAGGCTTTGGAAGGCGTCAGCGGCCATGCCGATAAAGCCGGTTTGCAAAATTGGCTCTCCGGTTTCCAAAATATCCCCAAGCACGTCTTTGTGGTGCACGGGGAAGATCTGTCCTGCACGGAATTTGCCGCCTTTGTGCGGGAACAATTCGGTTTTGCGGCCAGCGCTCCTTACAGCGGCAGCGTCTTTGACATCAAGAATGACCGCTATATTGAGGAAGCCTTGCCGGAACTGGTCAAGCGGGAAAGGAAAGGCGGCGAGGGCGTCGGCGAGCCCTTTACCTATTTGCAACGGTTGGGCCAGCGACTGCTGGAGCTGATTTCCGCTTATAAGGGCCGTGCAAATCGGGATATCAGAGCCTTTAGCAGAGATCTCGGCGAGCTCTGTGATAAATATGAAAAAGACCTGCGTCAATAAACGCGGTGTTATAATAACGCTGACGGGGAAGCATGATAACGTGCAAGGCTGATTTACTTTAGGAGGGTTAATGTGGAGAGAATCGCAATCGTCTATTGGAGCGGCAAAGGCGCCACCAAACAAATGGCGGAATATGTAAAGCACGGCATTGAAGCGGTGGGAAAAACCGCCGACGTTTACGTTGCCGCGGATTTCCATAAAGCAATGCTAAATCAATACGATAAAATCGCCTTTGGCTGTCCCGCCATGGGCAACGAGGAACTGGAGCCCTCGGAATTCGAGCCGATGTTCAATGAAATGGAACCGTATCTCAAGGGAAAGAAAGTCGTTTTATTTGGGTCTTACGGCTGGGGAGATCAGGCCTGGATGAAGGATTGGGAATATCAAACCTTTCACGACGGCGCTCTTTTGATGGATCATGGCCTTGCCATACAGGATGAACCCGACGAGGAAGGGCGGATCAACTGTGAGAATCTCGGTACCACCTTGGCAATATCTTAAATACGCAAAAGCATGGCTTTATTGACAATCTAAAAGCCGTGATCTTTCGATCACGGCTTAGGCCGTCGACAAAGTATGATGCGCGGTGAACCCTTTGACCTACGACAGCTTGAGTACTATTATGTACACGGCGCAGCCGCAGTCCAAAGCGTTCACCGCGTCTAAGTCTTTCTCGACAGCCTATCATCCTGTAGACAAAATTCGCTACCGCGTATTTTGTCTACAGGATGAGCCGTGATCTTTTGATCACGGCTTTTTCCTGCAATTTCCGGTATTAGTATTGTTCGTAGTAAACGACGTTATTGGCGATGGTATTGAAATCATTTTCGTCAATGATATAGTAGCTTTCGCCGTCTTCGTTGGTTTCCGGCACAACCTGAACAGAAAGGGTTACGGGGTCAAGATAGGTAACCGAATCGGCGAGTTTTTCGAATTCATCAATCAGTAAAATCAAAAAGCTTCTACTTAAGTCTTCTTCACTGCCGCCGTCGCTATATTGTTCCACCAGTTCAGTGGCAATGGCATTGTAGAACTCTTCGCTGACAATCGCGCTTAAATCCACGGGATAAACAGTCACGGAAACCAGGAAGGTATCGTCGGATTCCGTCACTTCGCCGACTTCGTATTTTGCTTGTTTGTAGATATCGCCGAAGAAGCTCACGTAGCGCGCATAGGTTTCCTTGTCGATCAGGTTTTTATCGATTTCCGCTTCGGTAAAAAAGGAATCCGCCTCCTCGTCGAGACTCGTTTCATACTGGGCAATGCATTCCTCCTCTGTCATCTCGCATAATTCGAGATAGGCGGGGGAATGGACATTGAGATATACGGAATCAAGGTTTCCTTGCACCAGGGTTGCCGCGTCTTCTGACGTGAAACCGCCGCAGGCAGTCAGCGAAAGACAGAGCAAGATCGTAAATAAAAGTGTAGTGATTTTCGTTTTGGCTTTCATCTTTTCTCCTTCTTGATACATCGATTTAGCGCATCGATTAAGCGATAAACTCTTTATGTCCCGCAGACTCAATAGTCCTGAGAGATGATCGCGCTGTCGATATTATTGAAATCGCTTTCACTGAGGGAGTAGTAAACCGTACCGTCTTCTTCCTTGGGCACGACTTGAACGGAGAGGGTTACGGCGTCGAGATAGCCCATGGTTTCGAGGCGTTTTTCACACAAATCGAGGACGCCGTTTTGATAATAGGCTTCCAGCTCTTCCGCTCCTGTGCCGGCATCGTATTTCTCTTTATAAGTATTGTAAAAATTGTCGTAGTCATCTAAAAATACTTTTTGGAAAATATCCATCGGATAAATGGTGACAGAAACCAGGTAGGTATCGTCCGAGGCTGTGGCGGTGGTTACCTCAAACTTGGCTTTCGCGTAAATTGCTTTATACAGGTTAATAACCCGATTGTGTGTTTCTTGAGACATCATGGTTTCATCAAAATCAAAATAGCTGATGAAGCTTGCCGCCGCTGATTCCATGGATGATTCATGAAGTTTATTGCGTTCGGCTTCCGTCGTGTCGCAAAGCTTGAGATACGCTTCGTCATTGACATTTTTGTAAATGGAATTGAGGTCGCCCTGCACCAGTGTTATGGCATCTTCTTCCGAGAAGCTGTCGCACCCCGTCAAGGTGAAACCGATCAGCCCAATGAGCAACAGCGTAAGAAAGTGAAATCTTATTTTCATATTGCCTCCCTCTGTATATCTTTCATATACGTCTTTTTTTACAGTATAAAATATATTCATAAAAATTACAATAAAAAACCATAAGATTATTTCCAAAAAAAGACAAAAATCAACAAAAACAGACAGGAGAATGACTCCTGCCCGTTCCTTTTTCTAGATGGCTTTGCCGCCGCACTCATAAGCGCCTATTTTGTGGCGATGTTGATGACGGAATCCGTAAAATCAATGGATTCGATTTCGCCGGTAAGGACTTTTTCTTCACCGAAAAGCGTGGTGATTTTTAACGTATCGCTCTTCTGGCAAAGATTGGTGACGCTGTCCGCAAAGGTGTTGCTGGCGTCATGGTTGAGGTAGACTTTGGCGAGGCACATGGTTATTCCCCCTTTGCCGCGCAGTCGAGAGCGGCTTGCAATTTGTCGTTGGCCTGATCTTGCAAGGCTTTGGCTTCCCGGACCAAAGCGGCGATATTGCTTTTTCCTAAAGAATCGGCGGATTGGGCGATATCGGCGATCTCTTCACTGTGGTGCTTGTTGTGATGTAACATATGTTCGAGAAGAATTCTGAGTTTTTCGGCATTGAGTTCCATGAGATCACTCCTTTTCTTATTTTAATTCCATTATAGTCGTAAACAGGGGGTAATGCAAGGGGAAACAGCGGGAACGAAAAAATATTTTGCCGCCGGTATAAAAATAAATCATGAAATGGAGCAAAAGCGGGAATATTCCCTTGAAAAACAGCGCTCTTTTTGTTATCCTAAGACATATATATATGGGGAGTAATATGATGAATAATTTGAACGGAAAATATGGCGTCGGTATCATGGGCCTCGGTACGGTAGGCCTTGGCACCGCAACGATATTGAAAAGAAATGAAGAACTCCTATCGATTCGCAAAGGCGGCAACATCGAGCTGATCCGTGTTCTCGAAAAGCAAACGGAAAAAGCCAGGGCCGATCTTTCGGCCTTGGGTTTTGAACCAAACATCGTTACCGACGATTTTGAGGAGTTTCTGGCCACCCCCGGTCTTGATATCGTCGTGGAACTGATGGGGGGTACCGGTATTGCCAAAGATTTCATTTTAAAGGCGTTAAAGGCGAAAAAAAGTGTCGTGACCGCCAATAAAGATCTGATGGCGATCTACGGTAAGGAACTGTTGACCGCCGCAGAGGATAACCAGGTCGATCTCTATTTTGAAGCCTCGGTGGCCGGGGGCATTCCCATCATTAAGGTGTTGAAAAACGATTTGATCGCCAACAATATCCAGAGCATTATGGGAATTGTCAACGGTACCACCAACTATATTCTAACCCGCATGTACGAGGAACACGGCAATTTTAACGATGTTTTAAAAGAGGCCCAGGCTTTGGGCTACGCGGAAGCGGATCCCACCGCCGATGTGGGTGGGTTTGACGCTGCCCGGAAAGTGGCGATTTTGGCCTCCATCGCCTATAATAGCCGCGTCACCTTGGACGACGTTTATGTGGAAGGGATCGAAAAAATCACCAATAGCGATATCGAGGCCGCCAGGAAGCTGGGTTTTGTAATCAAACTTTTGGGCATCGCCAAAGAGGAAAACGGTGAGATTGAAGTGCGGGTGCATCCCGTGATGATCGGTACGAAACACCCGTTGGCATCGGTCAGCGGAACCTTTAACGCGGTTTTCGTTACCGGCGACGCCGTGGGGGAAACCATGTTCTACGGCCGCGGCGCCGGCGATTTGCCCACCGGCAGCGCTGTGGTCAGCGATATTTGCGCCGTGGTGGAGGACATCAAACGCGGCGTCCTCGCTACCCAAGGCTGCACTTGCTATATGCAAAAGCCCATACGCAAGCGGGAAGATTTTGTTTCCAAGTTTTATCTGCGTTTGAAAGTCAAGGACTCTCCCGGGGTTTTGGCGGCAATTTCCAAAATCCTCGGCGATCACGGCGTCAGCATTGCCTCCCTGGTGCAGGAAAACGGCAATCATGAGGATGCCTCTTTGATTATGGTGACGCATAAAGTAAAAGAAGGACAATTCATCAAAGCCAAAGAGGAGCTGATGGAAAGCCCCGTGGTCTATGGCATTGATAATATCATTCGCGTCGAAGTTGACTGACGTTTTGGCGGGAGCATAAGAATAGGAGAAAAAGAATGGCATTGATTGTACAGAAATTTGGCGGTAGTTCCGTGGCCAATCCGGAGTGTATTCGTAGGGTTGCCCAGCGTATCGCCGAAGGATATGACGCGGGAAACGATATGGTCGTGGTGGTTTCCGCCATGGGGGATACGACAGATCACCTGATTGCCCTGGCAAAAGAACTCAACGAAAAGGCGTCCCCTCGGGAAATGGATATGCTTCTCGCCACCGGGGAGCAACAGACAACCTCTCTTTTGGCGATGACCCTCAACGCCATGGGTTACAAGGCGACGTCCTTTACCGGCTGGCAGGCGGGGATCTATACGGAAGCGGTGGCTGCCAAAGCGAAAATCATGCGCATCAATCCGCTGCGGGTCGAGGAAAAACTAAAGGAAAAGCATATTGTGATTGTCGCCGGCTTCCAAGGGGTAACGGAATGCGGTGAAATCACCACCCTTGGCCGCGGCGGTTCTGATACGACAGCGGTGGCCCTGGCTTCCGCTTTAAACGCTGATTTTTGCGAAATATTCACCGATGTTGACGGTGTGTATACCACCGATCCCAGAGTCGTGCCGGAAGCCCACAAAATCGACCGCATCTCTTACGACGAAATGCTGGAGCTCGCTACCATGGGCGCAGGGGTACTCCACCCCCGCTGTGTGGAATTGGGCAAGGAATTCGGCACCCGGATTCACGTGCGTTCCAGCTTCAATCATCACGAAGGCACGATGGTGGAAGCCCTTTCCGCCAAAATGATGGAACAACAAATGGCCGTCAGCGGCGTTGCTTTTGACCGCAACGTGTCGAAGGTTTCCATTTTTGATATACCGGACCGTCCTGGCAGCGCTGCCCGGATCTTTAATGTGCTGGCCAATCATCATGTCAATGTTGATATGATCATCCAGGCTGCCCAGAGAAGGAATGAAAATAAGATATCCTTTACCATTTCCTCCGATGATCTGCCCAAAACCAGAGAACTGATGGAAGAGATGAAATGGGAATTTCACGCCAAAGAAACGGAATACATCGATAATATCGCCAAAGTATCCATCGTCGGCGCCGGTATGATCACCAATCCCGGCGTGGCCGCGAAGATGTTCGATATTCTTGCCCAAAATGAAATCAATATCCAGATGATCGCCACCTCGGAAATCAAAGTTTCCTGCGCGATCAAGGAAAAGGACCTGTTGAAAGCCGTTGAAGCCTTACACCGGGGATTCGGCCTGAGCGTCAATCACAACTAAACTTTTTATTGACTTTAAGGCCGTATTGCGGTACAATGTTATTCGTTCGGGGCGTAGCTCAGTTTGGCTAGAGCGCTACCTTGGGGTGGTAGAGGCCGCATGTTCAAGTCATGTCGCTCCGACCAACAAAGCCCCTGCTAAACCATAGCAGGGGCTTTAAAAAACCTTAATTTGTGTGCCAATTTCCAAAAACGTGTGCCATTTGTGTGCCGAACATTTGTTCTTTGCTCACATAACGCTAATTTTTCCAACAGCATCAACAAGTTGCTCCTGCATAATGTGTGAATAATTATCCGTCATGTCAACGTTGGCGTGTCCCATCAGGGATTGAATGATAAACGGCGATACATCTTCCCATACCAATCTTGAATTAAATGTATGGCGACAACAATGCGGCGGCAGAGACCGCACCTTGCAATAAGATTCAGAGCGTCAAAAAATCGATAATAATGCTTCGTAAAATTATCATAAGAAATATTTGTTCCGGCTTTTCTGCCTGGCAATAAAACGTGACTCTTGTTTGCAATGACACGCTGCATTATCAGGGTATAAATTCCATTGCTAATTGGAATATCTCTAATGGAATTTTCCGTTTTGGTGCTGCCTATCGTCCATCCACCGCCACGCGTGCGCTTCATGGCTTTATCAACGCGAATATAATGCTGACCTTTTTTGTCTATAATTATAGACTTATCATCAATGGCGCATATCTCCTGTGACCGTAACCCGGTATTGATCAAAATATAAACAATATCGCCGAATGGTATATTTTTGTAATGCTTTTCTATCGCCCGAATCTCCGCGGGGGTAAAAGAATCCTTTGTTGATTTAGTTGGCGCGATATTTGGCAAGTCTGCTTTTTTGCAGGGATTTTTAAATAGCATATCGTTGTCTATCCCAAATGTAAATATCGCTGAAATGATCTGCTTAATATCCTTCGCGATATAATTCAGGGATAGACCTTTATCAAAGGCAAGGTAGTTAAGAAGTGATTCGACGTCAGTCTTCTTAATGTCCCTTGCCTTTTGATTATAAAAGGGGCGGGGATATTCGCGGGCAATTCTGATTGCATTTTCATATTTGCACAATGTCCCGACTGTAATTTTCCTATTCTTCTTTGATTGCAGCCATTTTGCGGATAGACACTCGAAGGTAATATCAGAGTTACTGATATCCAATCTCTCCGAGTTAAGGCGCGTTTCCGCTTGCCACGCGGCGGCCTCCTTCTTCGTGGCGAATGTCTTTGTTTTGCGAATGCGTTTGCCGTCGTAATCGTATCCACAATCAACAAAAGCGCGGTATTTTCCGTTTGGTTGCTTTGTTATTCCTGTTCGCGACATAGTAATTCCTCCTTTTTTATTTTAAGTATTTACATTTAAGTACAAATGGTATAGACTGGTAATGAGTTGGGGGTCAAAAAAATGAAAAAAACTATTTATTTTATTTTGATATTGATTTGTCTATTTTTTGTAGGCTGCGGCCAATCAGATGAAAAGGAAACGGAAACAAACACCGAAAACAGCTACTACAATGACTATAATGATAGTAGTTATGACGATAGCGGTAACTATGATGAATATGGCGACAGCTATGACGAAGGCTACGAAGACGGCCTTGAGGACGGCTACGAAGACGCCATAGAAAATTCGGATGAATATATTGACAGCCTGCCGACTTCTCCATATGAATAATGTATGCTTAATTATAACATCCTCGTCAGGGCAACCGCCTTGCCGAGGATTTTTATATTTTTACAGTCTGACTCACTAAATACTAAAGGCATAAATTTAGGATTGGAACCGATTAAGGTTACTTGTCCGTCGGTTTGATAAAAATGCTTTAATGTTGCTTCATCATCTATAATGACACAGGCTATTTCCCCGTTATTAACGATAGGTTGATTTTTAATAAATACAATGTCACCGTCGTTAATGCCATCCCCAACCATGCTCTCGCCAGCACAGCGCAGACAAAAGTCGGCGTTTATGTCGGCACTGGCATCAATGCTTACGCCCCGTTCTTCATCCGCAAAGATCGGTTCTCCACAAGCGACCTTCCCAAGCATTGGGAAGGATTTTTTTGATACCGGGAAAACATTCTGAGGCATATTGGCATCGCCATCTTCCCACCCTAAAATGTATCCTGGTGTGGCGTGCAGCGCTCTGGCAATTAGCACGATTTTATCATAAGGAATATTCGTCACAATTCCACTTTCGTACTTATAAATTGTCTGCTTTGAGGATTTTGTCAACCTCGCCAATTCAGTTTGCGCCATATTATTCTTAATGCGCAAATTTTTAATACGATCACCCTGCGTCATAGCGCACCTCCTTTATATCTAAAGGATAATACAAAAAAGTTACATTGTCAAGAAAAAAATATCTTGACAAGATACTAATGTCGTGATATGATAGTAACATAATAAGATACCAAGGAGGTGAGATAATGGAACTAAAAAGAGACTACAAGATTAACACCGATTTGCTTTACGGAATTATCATAGCCAACGGATACACGAAAGCAAACATAGCCGATCACTTAGGAATGTCACATAGAACATTCTATCAAAAAATGAAAATTGGAAAGTTTGGTTCTGACGAAATTATGGCGATGATTGATCTGTTGCACATTAAGGAACCGGAGCCAATTTTTTTTCCGAACATAGTAACTTAATAAGATACGATGCGGCACAATCAATCAGGGCATCTGTTTCTTGCAGTTTCCCCCTTCTGCATAAATTAACGTGTTTTCTCTTCCTGTCGCGGTAGGTGCCTTGACCGATTGTGCTGCAAAAAAGGAGGTAAAAAATGGACTATCTCAACACCAAAACCAAAGACGTCGTTGATTCACTTGCCGACGCAGGCGTAACAATTCCCATGACAACAGCGGCGCGAATCCTCGGAATGTCGTCCGCGCGGCAACTGCAAAGACCAGCAGAACGCGGAGAATTACCCTTCGTGGTAGAGGTAACGTATCCCGGCGAAAGCAAGCGTCGATTCCGCGTGGTAACGGCAAGATTTTCAAAATACCTTATTGGCGACTTGGATACCGATATGCAAAACGGAGGTGCTAAATAATGGATAACCTTAAACCATGCCCGTTTTGCGGCGGGAAAGCCGAGATCGGAATGGATAATTATGGCAAGATAATTGTATGGTGCGTTCCCTGCCAAATGCAGCTTGGCGTAGAATTGCAAAATGGCGAAGAGTTTACAGACGGATGGAGAGCAACCTTTTCGGATGTCGAAGAAGCCACCGAAGCCTGGAACAGGAGGGATAACAATGGATAACCGAGCAACCGGCGCATGGGGCGAACTAAAAAACCCCGAACCCGAACTCAACTACGCGGAATTTTTAGACCCTTACTATGACGAGCTGGTAAAACCTAAAAAGCCGGTCAAAGCAAAAAACCGCCGTCGCTGGCGGCGTGTCGAAAACCTGCTGTGGAAAACAGCGTGGACTGTCGGACTGGTGGCGCTGGGATTGGCGGTGATGGTGTGACCCACCTATCACTATTTAGCGGCATAGGCGGCCTCGATCTTGCCGCCGAGTGGGCAGGCTTTGAAACGGTTGGACAATGCGAATTTGCCGATTACCCAACTAAAATTCTCGAAAAGCACTGGCCGGACGTACCGAGATGGAGAGATATACGAACTTTAACAAAGGAGAGCTTTTATGAAAGAACAGGATTGCGAACAGTTGACATTATTTCAGGAGGATTCCCCTGTCAGCCCTTTTCCGTGGCTGGAAAGCAAAAAGGTAAAGGGGACGATCGTTACCTCTGGCCGGAAATGCTCCGAGTTATCCGAGAGCTTGCGCCGCGTTGGGTTATCGGTGAAAACGTACCTGGAATCCTCAAGATTGCCGGGCGAACAGTTTGTGAGGACTTGGAGCGTGAGGGATACGCTGTCGCCGTTTTTAATTTTGAAGCTGCGGCTGTCGGAGCGCCGCACCGACGGGAACGGGTGTTCTTCGCAGGCGAAAGCAAACGGGGTGATGTGGCACACTCCAAGAGCAGTGATGCCAATAGAAACCCCGGAAAACTTTCGGAAAAGAATGAACAGCAAACGACCGAACGACAGAAAAAATGGTTATCCGAATCTTGCGGTTCAGGTGATGTGGCCAACGCCCCGGGAATTTTGTCACAAGGACAGCACAACCGACAGGGGCAAGTCGAACCTGGGAGAGAAAGTTGGTGGTCAACTGAACCCGACGTGGGTCGAGTGGCTCATGGGGTTCCCAACCGGGTGGACAGACTTAAAGGATTAGGTAATGCCGTGGTGCCGCAACAGGCGTATCCGATATTTGCGGCGATTGCGGAGATCGAAGAATGATCAAAAGTAACGGATGGGAATACGAAACGGCAACACTACCGGAGCAAAAAATAGATTTTCCCAAAGGTGAGCGCAAGTGCATGTATTGCCCATACCTTAACGAGTATCCCTGGCACCGTTGTACCTGTGCTATCACAAAGGAAATCATACCCCACGAAGAGTCGATGATTGGGGCAGATTGCCCCCTTAAATTCGATGAATTATTTTAAGAAAGGAAATATATCAATGAGCAAAGTTATCGCCATTATGGGCGAATCAGGAAGCGGCAAGACGACTTCCATGAGAAATCTTGACCCAGCCAGCACCTACTACATTGACGCCGACCGGAAGGGGTTATCCTGGAAGGGTTGGCGCGACCAGTACAACACCGAAAATAAAAACTATTACAATGGCACCGATATTAACCTAATTAAAACGATCCTTTCCGGCATATCGGAAAAACGCCCGGAAATCAAACACATCATCATTGACACGATGAACGGCATCATGGTAGCTGACGAAATGCGCAGAGCGAAGGAAAAGGGGTACGACAAATGGATTGACCTCGCCCAATGCGTATGGGATTTGATGGACGGCTTCTACGATTACCGCGATGATCTATGGATTATTCCGATTTTCCATACACAGACCGAGCGTGACGACAGCGGCTACGCCTTTACGCATATTAAAACAAGTGGTCGCAAGTTGGAAAAGATCACGCCGGAAAGCAAATTGACAACGGTATTGTGCGCAAAGTGCAACAGTGGTAAGTACGTGTTTGAAACACAGTCTCAAAATAGTACGGCAAAAACGCCGATGGGTGCAATCGAAGAATTTGAAATTGATAACGATATTACGAAAGCAATCAAAGCATTGGAGGAGTTTTAAAAATGAAAAAACCGGATGGATACGACGACGCACAGACCTTTGACGGCAATTTTCCCCAGCTTGAACTTGGCGGCCATGTATGCGTAATCAAAGATGCCCAGGAGGGCGAGACGAGCAATTATAACCCGTGCTTGCGCCTATACCTCGATATCGCGGAAGGGCCTCAAAAAGACTTTTTCGCAAAGAAATATCAAAACGACAAACAGCGTCGGGAGGACGCGAAATGGGGCTGCATCTTTACGCAGCTTACCGAAGGCAATAGCCTGCCTTATTTTAAAGGGATGATTTCCGCCGTGAATAAAAGCAATCCCGGATACGACTTTGAAAGCACCTTCGACGAAAAAACCCTTTGCGGCAAATACATTGGCGGCATTTTCGGGAGAGAGCAATACAGAAAGAGCGACGGCACGACGGGGTGGGCGACAAAGTGCAGGCAAATAAGAAGCGTAGACGCCATTCGCGAGGGTGTTCCCGTACCGGAGGATAAACTCCTTGACGGCGGCAGCTTGAACCCTTACGGCGAAATGACGCCTCCCGACGAAATTCCGTTTTAATCAGTCAAACCGATTCGCTGGGGACGGCAGCGAAAATAAAATAACTTTATGGCGCAATGGATATCGCAGTCCAGTTTCTTCTTTTGGTAAGCGCGGCACCGTCCACCGCGCAAACCATACTGAGGTGATGTAATGGATTTAAAAGATGTCAAAAATGGCAGTAATTATGAGTCAATACAAAACAGCCGTAACCTCGATGTCATCATGACAAAACAATACTGGGAAACCGGAAAGGTAAAAGTTGTTGACACACATAATGGGTCGTGGCTTGAAGCCAAAGTTAACGGCAGCATATTGTTAAACGTGAGTCATATAAAGATACCGAAAATGGAGCGTAAATAATGGCAAAGAAAAAGTCGCCGATCTTAATAGACAAATACGAAAAAATCATTGCCGAAATGGATGGCGAAGATGTTAAGCAAATTATTCTTGCGATTTATGCGTATAACCGTTGCGAAGACAAGGCGGGGTTTTCCTTTGATTTCACGACAGCAACCGCAAAAATGATCTTTATGGCAATGCAAAATGACTATGATTCCATTGAAAAATATAAAGAACGCCAGCGTGAGCATGGTGCAAGGGGAGGAAACCCAACCCTTAACCAACCCTTAAGCGACCCTTATCCTACCCTTAAGGGTACCTTAACCCAGCCTTATCCTAAGGGTAAGGATAAGGATAAGGATAAGGATAATTTAAAGAAAGATACCCCTATCGGGGTATCCAAAGAAAAACCCGCAAAAGCGGAGCCTGTTCGCCACAAATACGGCGAATACGAAAACGTTATGCTCACGGACGAGCAATACGAAGAGCTTAAAGATAAATTCCCCTCTGATTACAAGGAGCGCATAGAGCGATTAAGCGAATACATGTCCTCCACGGGCAAGGTGTATAAAAACCATTTAACCACCATAAAAGTCTGGGCCAGGATGGAAAAGGAGCGGGGCAAACCAGCGCCTGGACGCGCGAGAGCAGCACCCAACCGTAGCTTTCGCAGTGGACAAGAGGATATTTATTCAGACGATATCTACGAGGTGTTTTGATGAAAACTTGTAAAAAATGTGGAGGTAGCGGCTACTGGTTTGAGGGCAATACGATGATTGTCTGCACATGCACACAAAAGCATTGGCTTGCCAGCAAAAAAGAATCCTTGGGAATTACGCCACACATGACAAAACAGACGTTAGAATCGTTTGACCTGTCCTTTTACACCGGAGAACGCAAGAAAGCGGCGCAAACCGCCCTACACGCATCAAGGGAGTTTGCAAGGAAGTACCTTGCAGGTGAGAATCCCGACGGCATGATCTTTCTTGGCTCCGTCGGTAGTGGAAAAACATATCTTGCCTCGGCGATCATCGGAAAGCTCATCGATAATAAGGTCGACGCGAAAATGATTTTACTGCACGACTTTCTTGACGAACTGCGAGAAGCTGTAAGAAATGATTCACCGCAGCGCCTCCTCGACCGGGTAAAGGTCTATCCCGTATTGGCCATTGACGACTTGGGCGCGGATAGCAATACGGATTTTGCGGTAAATGCGGTATTCAGCCTCTTAAACCACCGGCTTAACTACGAATTACCAACCATTGTTACAACCAATTTGTCATTTAAGCAAATCGAGGAGGTGTACGGGTCAAGGATTTGTTCCCGTTTAACGGAAATGTGCCGGTTTTACCAACTTAATGGCGACGGGGATATTCGCATAAAAAAGAGGATTAAAGCGAGGACGACAAATGAGTAAAAATAAAATAGTGAAGTGCGTGGAAACAGGAGAATATTTCCCCTCCCTGCGCCGGGCGGCGGAAAAGATGTTTCCGGGAAAACATGTTGGCTCCTTTAGAAAGATTGTTGCGAAGGGAAGGCCATACAAAGGATATCATTTTAAAATTGTGCCGCAGAG
The DNA here is from genome assembly GCA_040776805.1 of Clostridiales bacterium. Classification (GTDB taxonomy): domain Bacteria; phylum Bacillota; class Dehalobacteriia; order UBA7702; family UBA7702; genus UBA7702. The sequence goes on from JAXGZS010000003.1 coordinate 66,121, forward strand.
CGACAACGACGCGATACTCCGCAATAAAGATTCAATCTGTTTTGTGTGCAAAAACACAAACGCAAGCCGCTGCTCGTGGTTTAACCCGGACAATCCCCAGCCTGTAAAGGGATGGACGGCGACAAAAAAGAAGCTGAAAGGCGACGGTAAGGGGGCGGTTAACGGAAAAATCGACAGCTACGTTGTTAGAAAATGTCCAAACTTCGCAAAAGAAGATTGGTATCGGTGGGAGGTAAACAATGATTAAAGACAGCGGCACGCGCAGAGAGTTTGAAACCGGCGCGGTACGCGACATACAGGAAGGTAAAGGTAGATGCGATTTATTGCCGCCTAACGCAATCCTACGACTGGCAAAGCACTTCGAGGCAGGCTGCCTCAAATACGGTGACAGAAACTGGGAAAAGGGAATCCCGATGCACAGCTTTATCGACTCGGCCATTCGTCATACCTTGCGCTACTTGGCCGGAGAAAGCGATGAAGACCATCTTTGCGCCGCCGCGTGGAACTTAATGTGCGCCATGGAAACGGAAATAGTGAGGCCGCAAATGCAGGATATCCCATCAAGAATGGAAACGGAGGATAAACATGAAACTGATTGAAAAAGTAAACGCCTACAAAGTCCTAAGGGAAATGATAAAGGAAGAATGGCCCTTCGAGTTTGCCTACAAAATAACGCAGCTAATGCGCTTCCTCGAACCGGAATATCAATTCTTTTCCGAGGAGGAAATGAAACTTGTCGCCGCCTATGGAAAAAAAGACGAAGACGGCAAAATCGCCTTGGACGCCGACGGTTCCTTTAACTTCGCCGACGAAGAAAATATGCGCACATACTTGCGGAGGATAAAAGAACTAAAAGACACGGAAATGGACGTCGAGGATGAGCCGAGAATAAGCGTATCGCCGCCGGGATTTATCAAAGGCGAATGGCTTGCCGCGATTGAGCCGTTCTTCGACTTTGATGAATACGGGGAGAAAATGGGATGAATGACTACGAATTCACGTTTATGCAGGACGTAAAAGAGAAAAAACTTGCCGCTACGGGTGCCAGGCATCGGGCAACCCGTGGCAAAAAGTCCTTTGCCGTCCACAACCAATCTGATTATTTAACAAAAAAGGAGGTAAGAGCCATGAGTGGCGCAGTACGCGAATTCAATCTAAATAAGCCGATGCGCTGGAACCAGTACCAGTTGTTGGAAAATTCCTCAAAGGAATTATACCTGAAATCGCTGGTAGAAGAATATGGCGTAAAGGCTCCAGGAATCGCCAAAATGTTCGGGGTATCGAGTGCGACGGCACGCAACGAACTTGCTAAATACGGCCTGGTGGGAAAGCATGGGGTGCGGCAGAGCAAAGATGCCACCACGCGCTGGGAACGGTTTTTAAGCGGGGATGAATCGCAGCCCGATACTGAAGCGCCCATAAACAAGCCTGAACCTGTTTACGACACGGCAGCGGTTTATGAACCGAAGCAAGCACAGGAACAGGGAGCCTCATGGTACGCAAAAATGGAACTGGTCGGCACCAGCAAGGAGAGAGTCATTACCGACCTGTGCGCCATTATCGACCGCGTTGAAGGATATGGAAAATTATATAAAATTACATTGGAGGTAGAATAAATGGCTTTTAGAACAGCACCAACCATGTGCGAAAAATGTACCAACCCAACGAAAGCAAAAATGGAAGTGTGTGGCCCCGAAACAAAAATGAAGCCGGTGGTGACCTATATTTGCGACAACGAGGATTGCGACGTAAAACGATCTGAAAAATTGATTGAAGAAATCAAGAAACGGGCTGCGGAACCGAAGCCGAAGAAGGCAGCGGCTAAGAAACCGACCGCGAAAAAGGCGGGGGCGAAGAAATGACGGACAAAACCATAACGCTTTCTAAATCCAAACATTTTGTGGGATTGACAGAAAAAGGGGAAGGGAAGGAACCCGGCGAAGAGTCGCCGCCGCCACTTTTGATTGAGCTTGTACCGTTTAAATGGTTCTCGTTAGCTTTGGACGATCTGCGTCAGTTTTGTTCTACGTGTAGATATCACAAAAAGTCGAGGAAGGACAAGAATTCACCATGTTACGATTGCTGGGATCGTAAAAATCATCCAAATTGGGTATGGAAAATAGACACGAATAAGGGGAAGTATGATGATTGATTTAAACAAGCCGAGGTTGACGGAAAAAGGGAACAAATACGAATTGTTATTTGGGAACGAACCGCTATATGCAAGACTTCAAGAACTCGAAAACGCCATCGAAGACTGGGGGCTTGCGCCGGTGGTGCATGGACGATGGATTTTCGATAATGAGTATTGTCTTCCAAAATGTTCCGTCTGCGGCAGTCGTTGTCATTCTGGTCAATGGGCTGGAGAAAATTGTTATTGTGGTAAATGCGGCGCAAAGATGGGCGGAAAGGACGGTAAAGAAGAATGAAAAATGAAAACCCTTGTTTATATTGCGATTGTTATGATGCTGATATGGAAGGTTGCACAATGCCATGCGTTGATCGTGGATATGCTTGCCAGTTAGAAACGGACAATAAAATGATTGACGATTATTTTGATAAAAAGGACGGTGAGGAATAATCGCTAAGAAAATCAATAGTAGGCAAAAGGGGGCGGCGGGAGAAAGGGAAATAGCAAAAATATTGCGCGAAAAAGGATATCTCGATGCCCGGCGTGGACAGCAATACTGCGGCGCAAACGGTGACGCTGATGTCGTTGGCTTACCGGGATACCATGTCGAGGTTAAAAGGGTAGAGCGCCTTGAACTTGACAAGGCAATGGAGCAGGCTGTAAGCGACAGTAAAAAGGGGGAGATACCTGTTGTCTTTCATCGGAAAAGCCGCACAAAGTGGAAGGCCATACTTTTTCTTGATGATTTTTTACAATTAAATGGAGGTGCTTGCCCTAATGAGGATAACACAGAGTGACCTTGAGGATTTACGGAGCATGGAAAAAGAAGCGCGGGAACTGGAGCAAGAAATCTTTTGGCGCGATAAGCTGATGCGCGTCACCTCGCAAGTATCGCCTATAGCGGTTAAGAGTCGCAGAGTATCCGACCAAACGGGGGATACGGCGGCGAGTGTCATGGACTTGCGCATGGTATTATCGGAAACGATTGAAAAAATCAATAGAAAGAGGATTGCCGCCGAAAAAGAAATTGAGGATTTATGCTCCGAAGAACGCCGAATTATACGATTGTACTACTTCAACGGATGGAGCGATCGAAAAATTTCCTGGGAAATAAGCCTTAACGAAGAAGTGGTTGGGCGCAAGAGAAGGCATGCCGTGGAAAAAATAACAGGGGAGGGATATCAATATGGCGCGACCAAAAGGCAAAAATAATAAGTCGTCGACCTTCGATAAAAAGGCGTACAACGGCCCTGGCATAAATTGGCAAAACATTCGCGACGCCACCTATACGTCGATAGGCTGTAATGTTCCCTTCATTATTAATCGAATGTTTACGGAAGCCTGCAGGCGAGGAAATATCAAAAAAATTGACCTATATAAGGAGGTAATATATAAAACGATAAGGGAGCAGCTTGGCGAAGATGAACTTGACGCCATGCTGGAATACGTGGACAAGTATTACCCACCAAAAAAAACGCCGGAAGTAGAGGCGTATTGGTACGAAAAACTCGGCATAACAGATGATGAAGAGCAATAAAAAAAGACCCCGGATCACTCCGGGGTCTTAATGCGTTTAAATACCTGATTTATTTGTGGGGTCATTTACGATCCCAAATGCCACCATGATGGGCAACAGTAGATTCATCAACGTATTGACCGTGTCTCCAAAATCAACGCCAAAAAACGTCTTGCCTACAAACACCGCCAGGGCGGCTACTGCCAGCCATAACGCCCAGCTTTTGAAACGGTTACGAAATTCAATTTTATTCATATTCTAACTCCTTATCATGGTCGATAATATCAAGTCTGTTTTCCACCTTGTACATGCGTTCAACAAGATGGTTGTGGCAATCCACTTTCTTTTCAAGCACCTTTAGGCGCGTGGATAACGCCCCGTAAAGGCAGCCAACAGAAATCGCATAGGCGACAATCTGAATCCAAAATTGTGTTGTCATAGCTACTCCTTATTTGTCATAAAGACCGGCGCGGTCGTTAATGGTGATAATGCGGCAAAAGTCTTCGGATACATTAAGCACGTCCTTGCCAACGCCCTTCAAATATCCCTTGTCAATCAGCTTTTGAATAGACGGGCGATAATAAGATGGGACGTCTTTGATTTTTTCATAATACTTCATTTCTTCATCCTCCGTGTTATTTTTGGTAATAGTATTGGTCTCGGTAACCTTTTTTAACGCCGTAATTTGGCTTATATTAAGCCCAAAATACCTATAAAAATCGGATACGTTATTGCCGTATCCTTTGCGCTCGTCGCCCCTGTATTGTTGCCATTTGCCCTCATATCAACATGGGTGGCATTGTTGGATATATAACCAATCCCTTTAAAACCCAAGGCTTGACATAGGCAGCAAATTTTTTTGGCGTCAACGGTCACACCGTCTTTTTTCACAACGATATCCGCCGCCGTACCTTTTAGATGCTGACTGGCTGACGCACCGCCAATCTTTTTGTTATAGGCCTCCGTGCGGTAGCCGCTGTTGATCGTAATGGTAAAGCCACCGTAAGATCGCAACTCCTCTAATTTGTTGAGTAACTCTATTGAGTAAAGTACCTTGTCACTTCCGTCTTTACAGCGCATTTCGCTCAAGGTAAAATGATTGCTGATCGGATAACCAGCGCCGAGTTTTGATATATACGCTATTTTTACACTCATTCTTTTGTCCTTCCTTCTTAGTCTTTTATCGCGCCTAAATTATTGATCTGCTCCTGTATCGCCTGTAACTGCGCCTGCAACTCTTCTTTTGTTGGTTCGGCTGGCTGTTGTGATTGGATTTCATCAATATATTCTTGCGTTGCTCCCTCAACCCACTTTTCTCCGTCCCACTTTGGCTTATATAGCCCCTGGGCAGGTTCAACGTCAAGGCCAATTTCCGTTTCTGGGTCAAAGATAAAATCATCACGCAGGAAGTCCCCGCTTTTATTTGTTATTCGTAACATAAATTACCTCCTAATCCACAAAGAAGGATATGGAGTCGATTTGTATATAAGAATTAAATTCGTAAATATAAACCTCTCCTGTTGCAAGAGCATGCGCTTTACCATGTGTTCCAGAAGATGCATAACAAGCAAACCCAACTCGTTTCGATGGACGATAGCCAACGGGTAGAATAAAGGCCACTGTTCCAGCCGTGCCTCCTGATAAACGCCCAGAAAGATGCACAATCCCAAATTCATCTTTGCGATAACGAACCGGCATATTTGTCGCATCTGCTTGTGTCCAACTGTTTAACAGTGTCGGCGTTATCCATGCTTCTTGTGCTTTGTTGGCTTTGGCATTGTATAGCGTTTTGATGGGTAACAACTCCTGTACCGTTAAACCACGAATTGGGAAAAGCGGATAAGAGGGCGTCCATTCCGGCGGCAGTCGGTTCATTACCAGCGCCGATGACTCCGCCACAAAAAATATCAGTTAAACAAATAGCTAAAACGCTATCTATTTCCATAGAGCTACCGTTTGCAATCGCCGCCGTTGAATAGTAGCGATAAATGGTTAAATATGCGTGGTTTGCGCCTGCTGTAATGACAATACCAAAATCATACCACTCATTTGCTATTGGGTTATCTATAAATGTCGACGTTGTCGCACCATTATAAACGCGTATTCCCGTGCAAGCAGAATTTGTAACTCTTACCTTTAGTTTGACATAGTATTTTTTGCCGGTAACTAATGGGGTAATAAAAGGGCGCGTGACGTATGGATTTATACTGCTGCCATCTGCGGTATTAGTTAAGATACCGTCTGTAACAGTATTTACAGAGTTTCCAGCGGCCCATCCAGCCGTACCGTTACTGAAATCTCCATTTGTTACAAGATTCGTCGCGGTAACTTTATCGGCTTTTCCACTGATGTCCTGTTCCGCGCCGTTGTAAACCTGAAACGTCGATGTTGCGCCGTCTGTCATGGTGATGGTGTAAGTGTCGGTTGTGCCGGGGGAACCGTCGCCGGAGGTGCGGATGATAGATGATATGCTGCTCCCCGTTGCGCCGGTATCACCGATGTCGCCCTGATCTCCCTTGTCACCTTTGGGGCCTTGAATACCTTGCAGCCCCTGTTCTCCCTTGGGGCCAACGTCTCCCTTCGGCCCCGGCAACGTCGGCCCGACGGCGGCGGCTAACTGGTGTATCGGATTGATATTCATTGTAACTTTTGTCATCTTGTCACGTCCTTTACGACTTTAATATCAAGAGTTTCCGAGGAGGAGGTAATGTCGCCGTCCTCATATTGCACGTCAACTTCTTGTATGCCAATAGGCCATGATTGCGTGTCTGCAAATGCAAAGAGGTACCGACCTGGTGTCGATACCTCTTCTGTAATGGTTAATTCCGCAATTAAATTTCCGTTGGCTTTCGACCTTACCTGGGATTTTAACTTTGCCACAGCCCCCGTTACGGGGGTTTCATCATCGTTTAAATCAAGGTAAAAGGCAAATGTGTCGCCTTGCTTTACTGTGCCGAGTAACGCTGCCATTTGCTCACCTCCATCAAGATTTTGTTTTGTTTTCGTTGCCGGTATAACTATATCTTGGCCAGCCGCCGTAACCATACCGATTGTAGCTGCTATGTTTTTTACCGATCAGCGAAGCAAGGACGTTGCTTCCACCCCAGCCCCAACCGCCGTATCCCCAGCCGCCATAGCCACCCCAACCGCCGGAATGAAAATTATCGTAGGATTCTGCCGTTTGGGTGGGGAAATAGTTTTCATCCGCAGACAAGGTTCCGCTCCCTTCCATAATGTTAAAAGCATTTTTTACGTTAATAGGTTTTCCGTTTTCGTCTTTATAGGTAAAGGTTAAGCTTGTATCAGCGGAACCGATGGTTTGGCCTGCGGCAACCTTGTCTCCATAATTTACGTTCCTGCCGGAAAGACCGGTATAATATCCCGTTGTTCCGTCGCTAAATTTAACCGTGACAACAATACCGCTGTATTTGCTGCGCGTTGCTTTTATTATCTTTCCATCCATCGGAGTGACTACAGTGGAGCCTTTGTCGGTTTTAAAACGAGCCACGTTGGAGTCGTCCACAGTCACCTTGTACTCGCCTGAAACAATTGTGGTATCCCCAGGAACACCGCTTGACCTTGCGCTCGGCGGTACATAGTCAGCCATCGTTTTACCGGTCTTGTTATCCTTGAGGGTTACATCGGTTGAGTAATCTTCACCGCCATATTCCTTGCCTTTAACTTCGATGTCGCCGCCATCTGTGAGCTTAGAAGCATCGTAGTTTTTGATATACCTTGCATCGAGAATAATCGCCTTTAGTTTTGCGGTAAGATTAAGCTGATTTACCTGCGCCACGTAGCTACTGGCAGGAGCATCATTCTTTACGTTGCCAAGGAAGGAGTAGGCATACAGAAACTCGTCTTCGGTCATTTTTTCAGCAATGGCTTTATCAAGATATTTTGCCATTGTTTTGGAGTAAGCAGGTGACAAGCCATCCGATGCAAAATCATAATCCACGTCAAGAGGAGTATAATAGCCGTTTTTGTCGATTTCTTCTGCAAGATATTTCATCTGATCTGCCGATAGCCGACCAGCATAGTTGTTTTTTAGGTTCTCAAAAAGGTCTTGTGCCGCTGCTTTTCTGCCCTCTACACCCTTAATGTCGTAGTATCTCGAATAAACGCCATAGGTTATAATCGCAGGAATGTCATGGTTTACGTGCATTTCATTTGCCAAAGACTTAACGGAATCGCTTAATACTTTGTTTTCGAGAATGTATACTGTTTGTTCATCGTTGAGTCCGTAGTCTAAAATATAGTTGCGCTTTTCCGCCGTGGACATACCAGGGAGGCTTTTACTAATGTCATACCATTTTGACAATGGTATGTTATAATCCATCAAGGCGCTTTCTGCGGCTGCCGCGTCTTTTCCGCTAATCTTTAGGTCTTTTTTGTAATAACTATAAATTGACTCCTTCGATACGCCTTCTTGTTCGAGAAGTTCTATCACGTTGATGGTGGCTTCATTTTTATCGTAGTCTTTGCCAAATACGTTTTTGATAGCCTTTTCGTATAGTCCATCCTCATTCTCGATCGTTGCACCGTCAAAGTACTTTGCCATATCGTCCTTGTTTTCTTGGTAACTTTTTTGGAGTTCGTAAATCTCCATGTTAATACCGTCAATGAGCAACATCTTTTCCTCGTTAGAAAGTGTTTTGTCGCCCTGGATATCATGCTTCAAGTCCGATAAATTAGATACCTGAGCGTGAATAGAGTCGATATATTTATAGTTTAAGTCGCGCTCAGTCGTGTCTTCTGCGTCGCGATCTTTATGGCTTAATTTTTCGTAATCATCGTAAAATTGTTCGCTAATCTTACTATTTTGCGAAAAATTAGCGGTGAACTTGTTTTTGAACAATCCATCGCTCGCGGTTTCCGTCATGAACGGCGCTATAGAATCCCAAAGAACACCGCCGTAAGCGTTTGCAACATAGTCGATGTTTTTAGGGGAAACATCAATGTCGGGAATAATTGGGAGATAAGCAGACGCCTTTTTGAGTCCGTTTGCAAAACTTCTCGACAATGATGTGGTCGTCTCGTCGTATTGCTGATATGGGTCGTACTGACTGGTAAGCTCTTGCGAAACAATTGGAGTGCCATTCCAGCTTTTGTTTGTGGCTATCTGTTGAAAAGTAGACAAAACATTATTTTGGAGCGGATTTGTAGGCCCTGTATTTTGCATTAAACTTCCGTGTAGGCCAAGATATCCGTCAAAGGATTCCTTGTCGCCCTGTGCATATTCAATACCACGACGAAAAACGTTACCGAACTGTCCGACGCCCCTCGGTTTTGGCAACTTTATGAAGTCCGTGTCGGTGTCGGTAAGGGGATTTGGAACATAATAGTACTTATCCTTTTCGGCTTCTGCTATATTTTTCCAGTATTCGTCTTCATCGCCACCAAAAGCACCGTTTATCAACATGGCAATTGCTTCCGGGGCAACGCCGATAATGGCAGCACGATAAAACAGCTTGAATAACGAACCTGCCGTTTCTTTGTTTGCTCCAAAATTACGGATAAATCGACTTGCGCCCTGTACTGACGGATTAAAAAACCACGCGATATACCGATTGGTATTTTTCCCCCATACACCACTTCTTCCGAAGTTTACGGTCGCTTCATCTGCCGCAAACAATGCCGCATCAATGCCTTCTTTTGTTACATTCTCTATTCCGCCTCTGCGATCAACTTCCGCCATAAACTCCGCAAGTCGCGGAGCCTGCTCAACCGCCATGCTAATCTTTTCAATGTTTTCAATGCCCTTTTTAATTTTGCTTTGCTTGTGTACCCCTCGGTTGTAAAATTCAAAATAAGAATTAGAGAGTCCGCCAGAGTCTTTATAAAGGTTCCAGTATTCGCCACCTTGCGCGATTTGTTTCCATGCTTCTGGGTATTTCTTTACGAAATCCTTCATGTTTTTGGAATAAAACATAGCATCTGGCAAGTCTCTAAGAGCGTTTCTAACAATAAATGTCGGGTCAAACGTGGTAATTAACGCCTTTGAAATATTGTTTGCCTCGGCTATTCCACGGAGAAAAATGCCCGTGCTGTCATTGTCGCGCATAACATGGACGGCTTCGGCAAGGCCAGAGCCTGCGCTTGTGTTAGCAACATTAGCGGTTATTGCGTGGCCATTATAATAAAATTTGAAAATCTTACTATGCCTCACATCATCATGTGTCGGCGCTTTTTCGGCATCAAATACGAATACGTCACCATCATCAGGCTTGAAACTCTTTATCATGGAACCGGCAATTTCGCTATTATTATTAGCCGCTTCATAAAGTCGAATCATAAATAAGTTGATATCCGACTCTCTGCGCAGCCATAATGTTTGGTCTACGATTTGTTCGTAAATTGGTTTAATGTCTTTGTAACTGCCAAGACGCTTTTTGAACATTCCACGTCCAGTTCCGTAGTCGGCATCTTCATCAATGACCCTTCTTGCCGGTACATAATGAGGATTTTTATTTCTCATGTTTTCGGCATGTTCATAGGAGATCAAACCGGAATCAAGGGCAAGCTGTAAGTTGTTGTCGTTAAATTTCCATACTTTTTCTGCTATAGTATAAAAATCAGGATATTTTTTATCTAATTCTGCAATAGCATTTTTACTGTCCTGCGCCGTTACTTCCTTGCCAAAAATAACACCTGGCGTATCGACGTTCTGGTAGTGCATTAAATAAGAATAGAAGTCGTGTAGATTTTGTGTTTCCACCTCCTTGTCAGGGTCAAATAGCGGATTAAAGATGTTTTGCAGGCTTTCGCCAACATCTTTGCCGTTTATGTCGCGTTGAACATCACCAACAATGGACTGCTCTCCTTTGCGAAGAGATTTTCTCGTCACATTTGCCGCGTCATATAAAGAGGCATCTTTGATCTTTTTGGCAAAATCATCAACAGAGGCAAAACTGTCAACCCATTTTCGCCTCATTCTATCATAAAACAGCTGCACAAACCCTTTAGCGCCGTTTTGTTTTTTGTCTGGCAAATCAGTCAGCACTCTTGCAGGGTCGTGATATGTCGCGCCCATAAGATCGGAAAACGCGGATTCAATTTGCTGTTCAAATTTATCGAGCTGCTTCTGATATGCGTCTTGGTTGGCGAACATATCATCATGCATTACGTCATTCTGTAATATGCCGTTGTCCCTGTCGATGTTTTTGGAAAGGCTGTATATATCGTTAAAGAACCATCTGATCTGGTCTTTATTCGGCCTGCCTGTCTTTAGAGATTCGCTAACAAAATCATTGATTAAATCCCTTGATTTGGACCTCTTTTTAGGTAATGCCTCGACAATGCCCTCTACCGCTTGGACGAGATTTTTTCTTGCCTCAGCGGCAGATACTCTATCTGCGTCCATATTAGGCTCAATCTGATCTTTGTTTTCCTTCATTTCGCGGTCTTTAAGGATGGTTTGAGCGTCTGGCTGCATTTCATATTTTTTATTGCCCTGCCGCTCCGAAATAAGCCATCCTCGATCGCTTTTTTTGTTCTTATATCTCCATTGACGATTGAATTTATCCCGGCTATAATCAATATCTGCATCGGTCACATCTTCGTAAGCGGTTGCTTCAATATTAGGGGAGGGAAGTTTCTTTTGATCTAAATACTCATCGCGACTTGTGTCCGACTGTTCTCGAATGGTTTTAAGCCCCAGCGACTCACTTTGTAACGGCGTCGCAGTAAGTTCGTCTTCTGTTATAACATCCATTTGACCGTCTACATCAACGAAATACTTTTTACCATCATCTTCCTCAACGATGTTTATAACTTTCGCATCTTCGCCGTCAAATTGAATGATATCTCCAATATTATATGTAGGAATTTTCCTATCGCCGTTTTCTGCCGCTTCGGCAGTATACATCTGCCATACAGATTCACCTTGTTTTTGAGTAAACGTACCGTCATTAACGTATCCGTCAATTTTGCCTTTTGCGTCAATTTTAGTTTCGGATTCGGCAATGCTGTAAATTGCCTTGGCTACTGAAATCTCTCTAACTAATTTATCGGCTGTTTCTTGATCAATTTCTCCGTTATCAAGTCGCTGGCGAACCTCTCTATCAATATGGTTAAGCGGCTCTGAATCGCGTTTTGATACGGCGGCGTTTAAACCCGTGGACACAATAGATGCTGCGCCCGACATAATTCCCCCCGCTAACGCCCCCGTAATAAACGATTCTTTGAGCGATTTTGGGTTAATCCATGCGTCAGTACCTTCTTCGTTGGAAAACACGGGAATATTCTTATATACAGATTTCGTTCCTGAGGAAACTACTTCTTGCGCGGAGTTTTCAACGCCTTCTGTCAGCATCCCGGTAACAATATTGCTAAGGATTTTTTTTGGTGCGACTCCCTTCAACAGTTGGGATATGATTTTTTCACCGCCACCGAACCGTTCAATTAAAGCGGAGGGAGGGCGTCGAGGAGGCGGATAGAGCGCATCTTTTTCAGAAGCGCCCTCCTGATCGCTTCGTCGTATCTTTGCCCCGCCGTCTGAAAATAAACGACAGCTTCCCCAAGTCCGGGAATAGCAAAAGCAGGAAGCGTGGCGGCGCTTTGGCCAAGCCCCATCATAAATCCTGCCGTCTTTTCTAAGCCTTCCTTTTCTGTTTCGGCTAAGAGCTTTTCCGTATCTTTTTGGTATTTGTCCTGAAAGGCATCAAGGGGATTACCGACATTATTTGCCTCGTTATTTCTTTGATTCGCCGCGATGACTGTTTTGTGAATGTTGCCGGAACCAGCCTTATCCCCGTCGCCCATTTTATACAAAGAATCAAGGTAATGAGAACCCTCGATAAACGAGTTTAGCGTTCCAGGCCCAGCGCCATGCAGAAGCGAATCTTTCATTAGCCCAATATTATCAACGAAACTTTTTGCCGTTCCGTAGTTTTCCACCTGCCGTTGATTATGCTGTTGCATAACACCATTTGGCGTCGTTTTTAACTTGGTGCTTTCCGGTTGTTTTGCCGTACCGTGGGTCATTGCATACCTGCCCTGGTTGCGCTGGGCTACGGCCTTTCTTTCGGCAATCCTTCTTGCTAATACGGGACTAAGGGCAGAGAGGGGATTGTACTGGGAAGCTAAAATGCCTTTGGATGGTTTGATTGAGGAAAGGGTCGAGCCTTTGCCACCACCAGCTTCTTTGATGCCCTGATTAACAATGTCCGTCACGGCTTTGGACGACGCCTTCTGTGTCGCAGTCTTGGCGTTGGCTTTTTTGGCAGCAGCTTCTTTGGCGTTCTTTTTTCGGATGATTTCGGCGACGTGCGCCGCTAAAATAGGGCTTCCAGGCATATTTTCACTTCCTTATAAAGATAGTTGCGCAAGGTATCTATCAAGCTCTCTGTCAAGCGCGTTTTCCCCGGTCTGCCAATCTCTGTCAAGCGCGTTTTGGTTATTCTGATTTCCAACGTTATACATGTTGTAGGCATTTTGCCAGTTTTGCAGCCAGGTATTATAATCAAAGCTGCGATTCGTATTGTACTGACCATAAGCGTTATTGCTCATATTGGTATACTGATTTAACAGCGCTTGTTTGTTCGCAATGTTGTTATTATACGACTGTTGCGCGTTGGCTTGCAGCGTCGGAATGACATCTGTTAATTGCTTTGCGTAAGATTGTTGGGCAGCTGAGGCCAACGCCTGGGCATAGGAATTGGCAATACCGCCGGTATTTCCAGCGGCCTGTGCGAGAGCCGAATTGGCTGCGGCCTGTCCGTTACGATTGTAATAATTGGCATAAGATTGATATGCAGCGTCAGTTGCCGGGTCATAGGAAGCCGCGTCCCAACCTGTATCGTTGCTTAAAAAGTCGGTTAACGCTGCTGTTTGATCGGCGTAAGGATCGATAAAATCGCCGCCGGTATATTCATATTCAGTGGACAGTAGATCATTGGGTTTGTAGTCTGTTCCATCTGTAGAGGTATATCCGGCCTTTTTGCGAATTGCATTGGCCATATCATTGGCGTATTTTCTATCCGCATCACTCTTCGCGTTCATGTATTGCAGCTGCCAATACAAAATCTCATCTTGTGATTCTTGAGGTAGGCTTCTGTCGGCAAGAGAAAGATTTCCGTAGCCAAACGCTACGTAACCCATACCGTTCGACGTATCGCTGATATAGCCGCCGTATTTCGCCCGTACAAGCTGCGCCTGGATGGCTGCCTCCTGCATGGCGGCGGTGTCTCCCCGCGCATTGGCGTCGGTCCATTGTTGCCTGTATTGCAGAATTGAATTTTTCGCTTCATCTGACAGCTTTTGATCATATTCCGATAAACCGGAATAATCGACGGTAGATGCCTGTGGGGCGGGCTGGGACGCCTCTGTTTGTGTGGGCGTAGTGTCGGTATTACCCGTCCTTACGGTTCTTATTGGCTTCTTTGTCGCAGCTGCTTTTGTCGCTGAACCGCTTGAACTTAGCTGGTTATTTTGGTTTGCAAGATAATTCTCAAGATCATTGCCTGCTGCCGATGAAGAAGCACCAACGGTTGCTGCGTCGCCACTTGTGCCGTAAAGCTGATTGGCATAGGCGGCGGTCATATTGTTGTCGTCCAACTCTTTTTCTTTTTTAAGTTGTTTGTTTAGGTTGTAAGCGTCAGTTGTATTTGCCATTTTTGTCCTCCTTAGTTCATGTATTCGGCATACATGCGCATGGCAGCTCCGCTGCCAGTGACCCCGCCGACAGGCGCATACATATAAAAATTAAAGTAATCATTGGCTGTTACGTTTATAATGATTGGATCAAAATTAAAAGTCGTTTGATTGTTTAAGCTGATAAAAATCCTTGTGTAGTAGCTTGTGGCTGCTCCATTTTTGTAGAGCATGATATAACCCACCTCACCGGCAGTATTGCTTGTCGATGGGGAAAGGTCAACGGTTCCCCAAATTTTGACATGGCCGCTGCTAATGCACCTAATCCCGCTGCTGTACGGTGTCAGAACAGATAACGGATCATTTTCTTCTAAAGTAGTGGTAGTAAATAACAATTTAGTAATTGTCTTGCCCGCAATAGTTTGGCCGGAAGCTCTCGATATACCAATAAAACATTGGCTAACGAAAGATTTTCCGTTGATAACTAAACCGCCGTTTATATTGATTTCTTGACCATAAATATCAACGACTCCGAGAGCGGGGTTAACGCCAACATACGAGTTTACGATACCATTATTGCCGATGCCTTGTATTTGACCATCTTTCAGTTTATAGATCGTGGTTTGCGCGGGGTCTCCTTCGGCGGGTTGATGTGTACTTTCGACTTTAAACCCTCCACTATCCATTGTCAGCACATCATCACCTGATTCCGACTCTATGCTATTGAGTGTCAAGGTCCCCGCCGTAATGTTAGCCCCGTTAATCGTCGTAGAACCCGCTGTTGCCAAATCAGTAAATTTTACAAGGCCGTTCATCGAAATGGTTTGACTTGAAAACTCGGCTTCGCCACTCTTTAATTTAATTGTTGAAGAGGTCAAGCCATTGGTAACGTCGAGGGAAAAGCCTTGTACCGTTTGGGTTAGTGTAGACATATTTTGTCCCAACGTGGAAATATTGCCTTCCGCATTTAAAACGTCGCCTTGCAGGTCGAAAATATCACCAGTGTTTGCCTGTACCGTAGACGTCAAACCATTGACGTTTTGCTGTAGCGTGGATACGCCGCCTTCGGCATTGGTCATACGGGAGAGCAGCCCCGTTTCGTCGGCGTACAGTTCCGTATAAAGGCCCTTAATCTCAAGAAATTGTCCTCTTGCACCAGCGGTCATGTTTTTTTCATCAATGGTTTCCAATGCGAAGCGCAAGAACCGATGCAGATTGATGATATAATTTTCCAGCTCGTCAATGCGTTTTGTAACATCTTTCCCTGTGGTATCGGGGTAGCGGGGCAGATCAGACAATATTTTCACCTCCCGGTTCACTCTTATACCAAACGCCATAGAAATGCACCTGTCCACGACCTTCTATGCGAAAAGTATGTTTTTGTCCGCGGGTACTCTTAAAACTCACAGAATGTAAAAGGGCGTTGGGAAAATTCACGGTTTTTAATGTTTCAAATTTACTGTCATTGGCTGACATCAGAATCGACATTTCCGCACCATCTTCGCCACTGGCTTTTACGATAAGTTTTGATACCATCGTGTCGTTAAATACTTTTTCGGCGTAATCATTAAATTCAAAACTCCAGTCTATCGTTTCCGCACTGTCCGCATCATTGAATATGATGATTTTCCCATCGGCGCACATGGCGTATAGTTGTCCTTTGTGCTGACAAAAGTCAACAACATTCAGGCTGTTCTCTTCCGTCCACAGATCAAGCAGGGTGTGATAGACGTAAAGCTTTTTGCTATCCTCTCCGTTATCGAGGCATAAATAATAGCGCAAGCCGTCTGTACCGGCGACCGCGCCCTTGTATGCTTCATTCAGCTTCCGGGAGCTGTCGCTTTCCAAACCGCCGCCGTAAACCAGAACACCGGTAGGGCAGACGTAATACAACTTGGAATTAACCTCCTGGATGGAGCCGTGGGCAAATGTGCCAAATTTTGAAATGGTGCTAAGGGTAAAATTGGAAGGGTAGGAGCCTTGAATCTCATGGTGGCAGCGTTCTTTTAAGGCGACAATGCGATTATCCCAAGAGGCGATACCGGTAAAATCACCGCTTGACGCCACCTGTTGATAAAAACTGCCGTTATCGTCAACATTCCCGTTGGCATCGTACCATTGTGTCCAGCCATAGCGACCGCTGGAATCGGCAGCGCCCATCGCCCAGCCATTTGACGAAGCGTAAATGTAATTTCCCTTTACGCCCCATATACGGTTATTATGGACGCAAATATAATCCAAAGCAGGGCAACTGCCTTCGGCAGGATAGACGCCGGTACCAATGTTGCCGTGAGTCCCATCGGCAATATTGTAGTATTTGCCGTCAGGAAAGATGAAAATTTTGCCCCAAAACTCCACCATGGACTTTACACCATCGGATAATCCCGTTAATCCTGTGGCGACCCCATCGTAGTAAAGAGTGCCGTCCAATACCCAGGCCAACTTTGCGCCGGTGGAAATGATACCCTGGGGCGTACCGGTTAGTGTCGCACAAGTTGTGCGACCATTGCGTACAGACAATACGGGAAACAGATCAAAGACCATGTTTTCACTGGATGACAATTCCCCCTCAGCGTTCACAGGAAGGCGATTTAGGCCCTTAAATTCCGATACATACCTACTGTATATGTTTGCTTTTTTATCGGGTAAACTCAACTCCTACGCCCCCTCACGTGATTTTATAGTTCGGGTCAAGCTGGTTTTTGGTTACGATTGCCAATGCTTCAGCCAAAAGGGAATTGTAATCCCCTTGATGATTTTGGTATGCTGTGGGGTCTGCCTCTTTTGATGCGATTTGGCCGAGAGCATAATACACATATAAATTATGATATGCCTCAGGAATTGCGAGATCTGTGTCGGTTTCTGCGGTTTCAAGGGTGTGGGGAATACTATTTCTGCGATAAACAACGGTCATGCCCGTTGCTCCATCGTCGATATAATCATCGGATAAAACGACACTTGCGCCGCTTGTATGCCAGCCATCCATGATATCGTTTGCAGACCGCTTTTTTGGTGTAATAACGCCGTCAACATATACTTTATCGACTTTATCAACGACGGTGTAATCTGAAACGTCATAGCTGTATTGACCGACAGAGAGCGCAATGTTCGCGGAGACAAAAACGGGGAAGATGGATTCCATGAATTGCGCGTCAACGTCATTGATGTATTCAAGCAGTTCATCATCACCAACATTGCCAACATCACGGCGCATCTTAATCTCGTCTATGATATTTTGTACTGTTTTCATGGCGCCTCCTTATATACCGATGGTTTCCGTGATTTCTTCCATGCCCGTGGTAATGGAACCCATAATCTGATTGCGTTGCTGGTAAAGCATGGCCAATCTTGCCTGGGGGTAGTCACTTATTTCCGTCCCCGCTGTATAGGCTAAGCAAAAAGCCAATCCGTTGGCTTCTTTGGCGGTTACATCGAGATCGTCGTTTATTTTTGTAACTTCGGGTAATTGGTTGTCATTACCACGAAATAGGTTAAGCGTCGCGATATCAGGGTTCAGAAGAGAAGGAACCCTATCCAAAAACGGATAGGCGGTTCCTTCTTCTGTTTTACCGAGAATCAGCAGCGCTTTTTCGTATATCTTCTGAACCTTCATGCTGCCTCCTGTTTATTGATTAGCCGCGGGTTAGAGCGGTCGCGACGGGAACGGTAGAGGTCGTAACGATGGAGTCAAGGCAAGCTGTCTTAGAGGTGTACGCCTTTACTACGGTGACACCGTTTGCCGCAGACCAGTCTGCCGTACTGATCGGGGTGGGAGTCGTAGAATCATAAGTTTCCACAGTCGGGGAGGTTCTGGGGTCAGAACCGTCAAGAGTGTATTTAATCACGCCGCCCGTGGTACTCGTGGCAAGCGCAATGGTATTGGTGGAACCGGCAGTATAGGTAATTGTCGGAGCGGCGCAAAGCGTACCGGCACTGTATGCAGCGGCAATGAGAGGAACCTTCGCGTCAAGCACAAAAGCGTCGTAGCGAATACGGCCTTCAATGAGGTTGCCGTTGATACCGGGCGGATTTTCGTGAATCGTGAAGTCTTTGAGTTTTTCCACGGCGACAGTGGCGTCTTTATGAGCCATCAGCATCACGCAGTCATCGGGCATAATGGATTCGGGGGCCTCGATAATCTGCACGCCGCCGACTTCCCCGACAATACCTTTGATGATCATTTCCTGCGAAGGCTGCCCGTACTGTAAGAACTTACCGCCAGAACGGAGGAACATGGCGATAACACTCGGGGTCACGAAACAAACGCGACCTGTTTTCGGCGCAAGGCCATTGGTGGCAGCAGCGTTCATGGCAAGAAATACATCATACACGTCGGCGGAGCCGCCTGCAATCGTGGCAAGGTCGGTGTCTACCGCGACATATTCGGGTTTGGCGGCCATTTTACCGAGTCGATATTCCTCGATTTCGGGAGTGATAATTTCGTCAGTTTGGCGGAGCAAACAAGCGGATGCCTGTTTTTGGATTTTTTGATCTTGCACGTCGCCCTTGTCAATAATACCCGTAAAACTACGGTCTTTCGATAAGGTAACGACCTGTTGAGTGTCGCCAATGTCGAGGGGGGTACCGTAACGGGAAGTGCCGCTCTTAGTATAATTACCCATCGGCATAGTATTGACGGAGCTGATGTAGACGGTGTCGGAACCATCAAACTTGTAGTTATAGTTGACGGCCGCAGATGTTACGGCGGTCATTTTAAATCTTTCGACAATTCTTTTGTCAAATTCTGTTGCTAAATTGATTTGGGGCATTTATTTGTCCTTCTTTCTGGTTAATATTTATCCCACCCCGAATAGATACTGTCGCGCCCAGCTCCTCCGCCTGTACCTTTTTTGCGGGTGGGTGCCTTTTCTTTGTTTTCGGCGTTTTTAAGGAGCTTGGCCTTTTCTTTTTTAAGCGTGTCAATTTCTTTTTTGTAATCCGAAATTTGCTTTTGCACGCTGCTAAACTGTTGGGCAATGTCTTTGTTTTCGTGTAGTAACCATGCGGTGGATAAATCTGTACCGCTGCGCCATTCGTCAACAACTTCTTTCGGAAGAGGCTTTCCGGCAGCAATGGCCGCATGTTCTTTCGGCCTAAATTTGGCAAAGGCATCGATTTGCTCTTTTTGGTAATCTGTCAGCTTAGCATCTTGCGGTCGCTGCATTTTGTTGAGTGCGCTGGTTTGCTTTGCCTCTTTGATTTTCGATTCCCAAAGCGCTGTGGCAACTGACTCGTCAGTTCCTTGGTCAACGAGGGCCGCTACTTCCGCCTTTTTCAGCTCGTCCATGTTGGCAATATCATCAATGATCTTTTGCGGTTCTTGACCACGAAAAAGCGACATGATTTCAACGGTGTCCTTGAGCTTTTCAAAAGGTTTTAGGGCATCATATTTTTCCTGCAAGCGTCCGGCGTTCATGCCGATTTGCGCATACTTCCGCGCCTCCTCTTCGGGAAGTTCATAGGCTTGCCCCATGTAGTTCACGCGCAGGGTATTTGGCTTCGTTTCCTCTTGAGTGGGCGGATTATCCGGCTGTTCCTCTTCGGGTTTTTCCGGTGCTTCCGGCTCCGGTTCTTCTTCGGTTGGCGCTTCCAGCTCGGTTTCTTCCTCGACAGGTTGTTCTTCCTCGCCCTCATCAGGGTCTAAGCCCCATTCCAGGTCAATTTCCTTCTCAAAATCAGCGTTGCTATGGTTGGCTTCCGCTGTGGTTTCGGGAGTCGTTGTAACATTGGCAGCGCTTTGGTTGGCGCTTTCCGTAGTGGTCGCGGCACTTTGGTTGGCGCCGGTTTCGTTCATAGACATAGGAACCTCCAAAATTTAAAAATTAAAATAAAACGACTGCTTCATGGTTGCGAAGCAGTCGTTAAAACTGGTCTTGCTATTTAGTTAGTTAGTACGCTAACAGTATAATTATATTGTGTTTGCCGCCCGGTTGGCGACGGCATTGACTCTGCCCATTTCAACAGTACCCTGTAAATCTCCGGCTGTCGGCGCGATATCCGATGCTGGCGTTGAAAAGTCCATTGGAGGGGCATCGGTTTGCGACTGTTGTTCTGTTGGCATGGCCTGGGTAGCCAGGCGTTCCTTGATCTTACTTAGGAGCAAATTCTTGCTGGGCAGCAAATTAACAGGCATTGCCTCAATGTATTCTTCTGCCGTAATCATGTCTTTTAGGAAGAGATTATCAAGGGTTTGTACCTCGGTAATTTCAGACCAGTAAGAAGAGCCGCCGACGTCGATGCGCACATCAAAGGCGGCTGTGTTAATGGTATCAAAGTCAAATTCGATGATGCGCTCCTTGCCGGTTGCCGGGTCATGAATGGAGATGGGACGGATACCGTAGTAGCTGGCCATAAAGTCAATGGCACAACGGCACCAATCTTCAATGAATTGGTATAACGCTTGTTTATTTAATTCAAGGGGCGTCATGGCGGCTTTTTGGGCGGCAATGATCGCCGAAGTGTTCTCAGGGTTAAGGGAGCCGAGGGAGGCGTCTGTTGCGCCGTTTAGATCGCTTGTGGTATCTGTGATATATTGAATTAGTTTATCAACCTGATAGCCGTAGTTCGCACCCTCGACGACTTTAATGATATTATTAACGTCGTCAACGTAACCGTTCACGCCGATGGCAGCGCCGACGCCGTTGTTAAATCCTTCCGGTAAAAGGTCTTTGCGGTAAATAATCGTTGGAAACGCACTTCTCGATACGCTGGCCACGGCCATGGTGGCCAGGACATTGACGGCGAGATTGTTGTAAACCAATTCCGTAACCGCCGCCGTACCGTGGTAAGAATTCATGCGCTCTTCCCAGTTTAGCCAGCAAACAGGGTAGCGGTGCAGTCCTGTATCGGTGGCTTCCTTGATGATCACTTTTTCCGTAGATTCGGTGCAAATGATCGTGCCGGTTTCTTCGTCGCGGTAATAAAGTGTTAATAGCGTGGTGCGGTCGTCCTGATCATCATTAAAATAATCGTCGGAGCCGCCTTCAATGGACTCAATATCGCTTGTGCTTACCCCATTCTCCTCCGCTCTCTTTTTGAGGGAGGCGGTGTATTCCCTGGTGGCAATGAGAATCCATGGCTGATCTTGCACTTCGGGGCTGGAATTATTGCCAAAAAACACCCTTGTATTGTAAATGGCTTCAAAGTCAATGTCGCCTTCTACCTCAATATCGCTTAGCTGCTCATCGCCGACTTCCTCCGTGTGGGAGAGGGAAGATAAGCCGAAGCCTTCGGCGGACATATCAGCCTCCATGCCGGAAACATCTTGCCTGTCCTGATTGATGCTGTCAACCAGTTCCTGATCGACTTTGGCAACGGGAATGGATTTATCCCATACCATATGCCAGCAAGCATCGCCATCCACGGCAGCGTTGGTAATGGCCAGCCTTGTTTTGGTCGTGCCTTTTTGCTTCTCCCAAATACGCTTTAATTCGTTGGTGAGAATTGTCGCTTCTAATTCCATGTTTTTAGAGGTCGCACCAGGAATACCGAGGGGGCGCACAATATGGGAAACGTCGTCCGACATAATAGACGCTGCTTTGATTTGCACGATTGGTTTTGTAATGTTAATTACAATAGGTTTTAATCCATCGGTTTCGAGATCTTCCCATTGTTTGCCGGAATAAAAGTTCCGATTCTGTTCAACGGTATCGGAAAGATTGACTTCATCATTATTGTTATACTCTTTTCCGCTATCATAAAGTTTTACGATATCCTCCGCCGATTGCGGAGCCTCAAAATATTTGTAGCTCGCCGTGTTTACGGTCTTTTCCGCCATTATTGATCACCATCTTTCGCGTACTTTCTGCGTTGGCGCTCCTTTTTTGAAGGACTGTATTCCATAATTTTTTGTAAATCATTAACAAGAATAGTCGGTTCTTCTTGATGCAACACGTCTTTTGTTTCCTTAATCAAACCATCCCATAACTGCTCATACTTGTTACGCAACTCTTTGTCAATTCTGTTTAATCGCCATGTTAGATAAATGGAATAAGCGCATAGAAAAACGGCGCATAGAATGGCCGCAATCGCTTCAAACATATTATAACCTCCGTATCCATTAAGAAAATAACCTGCTTATTTTAACAGGAACGCCAAACATCTGCTTTTTGGGTTGAAGTTGCTCCAACTCTTCTTCGATGGGCGCTTCGATTTTGGTATAGGTATAGATCAGGCGATTCAATGCCTGGGAGCAACAGTCCACCTCATCATCGTGGGCGGCGTTGGGAAAGGCCGCGAATTCTTCAATAAATTCATCCACCCAAAATTTATCGCTGGGTAAATAAACGCTGCCCGATTCAATGGCCGGGCTTACGGCGTTCACACGAGCGACTTTACCGCCTGCTGGGTCAACGGCGATAATGCCTGGTATTTCCCTTTAACAATGAGATGATAGCGGAGCCGTTGGCCTTGTCCTCAATTAAAATACCGGTGATATTGGGATGGACGTAACGCATGGCCTTAATCCTGTTGACAGTAGAAACGAAGTCCATGCGCTCTTTTACGCGGTCAATCAGATAATACTTTGTGCCGTGCTTGCCCCATATCTGAATTGCCACAAAGTCGGCGCGGTCAGAATCCTTAAATGTGGCGTCAACGCTCATAATGGTCAGCATACCCGGCGGCAAATCATCGTAAAATCGCCACCATTCACGCCTTACCATGTTGCCTTCTTCAATGGTTGGATGACCCTGATAAAGGGACTCCCAGGTTCTCGTGCCTTTTGTGGAGAGAATGTTCTGCTTAAACTTTTTTAGCCAACGGACGTTTTTACCGATCTCCGGGTGAAGTGGTTCCCCAATTTTTCTGCCCATGATATCGCCTTCTTCGGCTTCGCAGGGTAAGTTGATGATCTGCACGTTTTCTTCCATTTCGATCATGCGTCCGGCAAGATCGTCCATATGCCAGCGTGTCATAATGACAATGACCTTTGCTCCAGGAGCAAGACGGGAGCGGTAAGAGTCCGCCCATTCGGACCATATTCGGTCACGCTTTGTTTTACTGTCGGCCTCCTGGCGGTTTTTGATCGGGTCGTCGATGATCATTAAATTACAGCCGCGACCGGTAATCCCGGCGTCAACGCCACGGGAAATCATACCGCCTGCGTGGTTTGTTAATTCAAATTCCAGTTCACCGCTGGGACGTGAGGCGACATCAATATCAAAAACGTGAGGCCCAAACTCCCTAATCTTATCTCGGTTTTGTCGGCCAAATTGACGGGCATAGTCGGTGTTGTAGGAGATTTCAATGACTTTTCCACGCTGATTTTTTCCCAAATACCAGCTGGGCAAGGTGGAGGTAACGGTCAATGAGTTATGTGTAGGTATCATTGTTTCGCCAACAAGATAAATACCGCCATCAACGGTAATGCAGTTACCTTCTGTTGGCGGTATTTCCTCTATTTTTGTAATAGCGACTCTTCTTTGTTTTGAAAATTTATGACATTGTTTTCTTTTTATCCTGCATGGAATAAATTCAGTAGGGTTAAAGCATACTTGCCAGTAGTCCTTTTTACCAACGATACCGCTTGAACTTGTTCTCGGCTCTACTTTATAAACTGAACAACGCCAGCCAAACGTAGATATAAGTTGGATAAAGCTATCTCTTAGTGCTTTTTCAGAAGTAGTAAAAGTGATTCTGTTTGTTCTGTGGTATAAATAACCATCAGTATCAACTAATCCGGCAAGCAATTCAAGCCTTTGCTGCTTACTCGCGGTCAAATAATCATCTGGTATATGTTTTGGCACGGTTTCGTTTGAGAGGCACATTCCATATTTGTTTAGGTCTTGTCTTAATCCATCATAATACCACGTCAATACGCCGGTATCTTTGTGTACGTTTTTTGAGGAAACCTTATAATGTTTTCCACATTCTTTTAAAACAATGTCATCTTGTGGCGATGAACAAATACAGTTTTTTTTGTTTGTTCCGTCACCAAGCCATGCACCAAATACATATGGATTTACGTTTAAATGCTTTTTTTCACCATGTATCACATCTTTAAGCGGGAGATGAAAGCGATAAGAGTTTCCGCGACCATGCTTTTTATGCTTTAAATTGTTTTCGATATATTTTGTTTCTAAAACAACTTCCCTATGCTTGTTCTTGTCATAAATAAGCCACTCGTGGTTCTCATGGCACTTAATTATTTCACCATTACTGAAAAATACCGCCATGTTTGCCTCATATTTTGGATGTATATGTGTTACCTTTGTAAAACTGCCTTTGTGATTTAAAACAAAATCACCAACTGCTAAATCACCATGCTTTTTCCAGCCGTTTTTTGTCAAAACAGGCGTCTCATTAGAAATCAGTTTTCCGTGCTGCGGTGGCACGTTAAGCACCATAATTTCATAAGGGGCTGTTGTCTCGCGTTCCACGAAATCTTGCACCTTATCACAAAGAAACTTGCCAAAATTTGATTTTTTCCAATATCCGTCATGGACAAGCTGCACGTAATCAACGTAATTCTTAGCCGCCAACTTATATTCAATTTGCTTTAGCTTATCAGCGCTTACTGTTCCGGCCATATCTATCCTCAATTATTTTTTGTAGTTTTTTCTCGTCTCCATCAACAATAATCTCCTCAAATTCATCATCGGACAACGATACAACTTTTCCTTTATCCTGATTTTTCATTTCCACCGGTTTGCCAACGTTATATTCCAGCAGTCGCATGGCCGCACGGAGCCGAATATCGTCCTTTTCGCTGTCTTGCATCAGAGAAACAAGGGTGTGTACTGCCTCTGCGCCGTAGGCACCAAGGGTTTCAAGGGTGTAAGCCCGTGCGGCGTCCATCCTTTTCAGGTTTTTTGACTTTTTCTCGGTACAAACCGGCTCTTCGATAAAAGAAGAGACAAGAGAAGCATCTTCTTTGCTTACATGTTTGTCCGCATCAGCTTTTCCCACTTTATCCCTCCTTTGGAGCGCACTTTATAATGCCGAAACATGGTTGCCAGCACTTTATTGCAGCGATTTCCGCGCCCGGCAATCCACGGATTCATAAAAAGCTGATATTCCGCGCTATTCTTCGCCTTGCAAAGAATGTCCATGGTAATCAACGAATTTATCAGCTTATTTACATTACATCGGCTCATTCCGATGCGTGAAGCAATGCGCTCCTCACTCATCGGTATCCCTGCACCATCTTTGATACAGTTATCGCGATAGGAGAGATAGGGCATTAAAGCCAATAAAAAAGCGGCCTCATTGGGTCGCAATTCTCTGGAAAGACACTTCATTTCATCGGTATTTAACTTTGCGAAATGCTCAAAAGGTATCTTATCCGTGGAGGAAAGATATTCTTCCGTTCCGTCTCTCGTTATTTTAACGGAATCTCCTTCGCCGATAACATTGACGATTTCTCCCGTGTTTTGATCAATTAAATACATAAATTTTCTCCATATTCGTAAATGTCGGCTCTCTTACCTCGCGCTAAGGCTTACCCACCGATAATCCATTCCCGGTGCAGGCACCGATGTATGGCAAAGGCTTATTCCTTTGGTCAAGAGTATTTAAGGGGATTCGTGTTTTTTAACACATCTTACACGTTTGGTGGAAATGGTGGGAGTTGAACCCACGTTTAGCTACTCAATGAGTAACCCTTCCCCGTCATTCCCATGTTGCTCCTGCGCCAACAGTTGATCGGACTATAGGCGCAGGACAGAAATAGCCGAAACCATATGCACGTGATTTCAAGCCGCAAGAATGGTGCGTTCCATTCTTTCTATGGAATTTAAGGATAAAACCATAAACCTTTAAGTAATATTAGTCGCGTATCGGTCAGCGACAAATATTTGATAAATCCGGCGTGTCGGCACTCACGCATCTCCTAACTATGGGTGACGGCTGCCCGTTCCGTCCTCGGATTTATTAAATCAACGTACCGCCCTCAATCTATCGGCAAAATATTATTTCATGCAGGCCAACGGAGAGCGGTACGTTGAAACTATTTGGCTAATTCAAGCTCCGCGTCAAATTGGAAAACGGGATGTGGTTCTTCAATATGAGCGGTTCTTTCTTTACATCGATAACACCACATATGTTTGATGTGTCCACAAGGTCTTTGGCGACCGGCTTTTCTCCAAATATATTCTCTGTACCCACACTCTTCACAAACAAGAGACGTTTGTACCAGTTTTTGAGGGCCTCTCATAAGATAGCCCTCATTTCTTTTCTGTTTCCGTTTAAATGAATGATGGGATGATCTCTACAAGCGGGCTTCATACCCAGCCCTTGGGCGTAACCGCCGTATTTCAGCTTCGCGGAAGAGTTGACAAACAACTTTGTAACGCTCTGTACGCAACTATTGCAGTTATCCACTCGGTAAAAATCTTCTTTCAGTACTGCCGGTAGGTGGGTGTGGGCGTGGATATAAATATCCGTGTCCACAATACCGGAAAGCTCGGTTAAGCGGTTTATTTTGCCGCCCGGCTTGCCGCCGCCACCGGAACCGTGGGTACAGTAAATCGAATAGCGCACCTTGCGGCCATTGTCTGTTTCGTGGCCAAAGCGCAAAAAAATAACGCCGCCATCTTCACTGTACTTATCTTCAAGTCCCAGCCGTAAAGCGACGGTTTCCATAATATCAATGCCGGACTTTTTGTAAGTTCGCCCTTCGTGATTGCCGGAAGTGATAAACAATATCTTATCCGCGATGGGGAGAAGCATTTTAACGATCATATTCAGCTGGTCGTTAGGGGAATTTGTTTCGCCATAGCAATCGGATACGCTGTCTTTTGTGGCGTTGTTTAAAAGATCGCCAGCAATGATCGCCACGGCGTTTTCGTTTTCTCTTACTTCGGCAATCATATTAAGGATAGCTTTTAAATCGCAATACTTATCGCCAAGATGCCAATCCGCGAAAATATACGCCGTAAGTAAATCAATGGATGAGCTAAGGTCTACTTTAATAACTTTCATCAGATGCAATCTCCCCGGCAAGAGAAATATAACCGGCGGCGTCAATGAAGTTATCGTCCTTTTGTTTGCCGGTGATCATCCTGCCTATTTTACAAAGCGCCATCATCATGGCAACGTCAAAAGCGTCAAATTCGACGTCCCGATAAGCCGACCATAATTCAGCAATGCGCTCAAAGTTGTATTTGGCGGCGCCGTAATCTTCTTGACGGTCTCTGCAGACGCATTGTTCCGCTTTTGCCAAAATGTCTTTTCTATCCATAAATCCTCCATTGATGTAAAAAGTAAGAGCCGTCGCAACAAACGCAACGGACCCGAAAAGGAACAATCATTCAAACATCTTTCAACAATACCACTATACCATAGAACAACCCTACTCAACCTGACTATTTTTAAAACAGCGGTAAAAAGGTCATTCTTTCAGCCTACTAAATTGGTGGGTGTGTTCCAAATGGAGACAAAAACCCCCGAATCTGTCTCCAAATGGAACACCTAAAATAGGCCCAAAAACAGCTATTGTACAGGTACTAAGAAGCAAAATTTCAATTTCGAGTCCTCTATTCTAATTCCAAGTAAAATTAGGAACGAAAAGTTGGATACGGAAATAAAAAAAAGAATCATCGGAAAGATTGTTTTCAAAGAGTTTTTTTGCTCTCTTTGCTTTCTTTCTTTTGGTTCTTTTCTTTCTTTCATTTCTCTATTTCAGTTGTCAAGGATTCCTCGATAGTTCAACATGGTACAGAATTGCCCCATATATAAATAGTGATTGATTGTTTATAAAATGGTTTTGGAAGGGAAATTTTATTTGAGGGGCACTATATATATATGTGTTACCCGGGGGTAAAGAGGGGTACCCCCCCCACCCGTCCAGGTGTTTGCGGTCTTGCTACAATATATATGCGCTTGTGCCTGCCTGCGCTTGCGTTGGGCGGGGGGAGGGGGGGGACAATACCACCGGGGCAGGGAGGGGGAGTGGAGTAATCTAACCTAATAATCAATTAACAATCATTAACAATCCAATGCAACTGGCACAATATTTGGCACAATCTTATATTGTAGCTGGTGTTATTGTAACCCTTGCATGGTTATGGTGGCGTATTACTACAATATATATGCAATAACAATGCGCTGTATTGGCTTGCTATGTAGTATTGAATACTATGTAATGTAGTGTTGGATATGGCTGTCAAGTAGTTTTACTTGACACACAATCCCACTCCCAAAACCATACAATCATAATCAATATATTATAATACAATAATACAAGCATTATAATAAAGGTTGGTTTGTTGGAAAAACAACGGAAGAATAGAAAAAAAAGTTACTTGAAATACAAAAAATGTCTTGACAAGTTACTATGGCGGTGGTAGAATCAAAGTAACCTCAGAAGTTACGAAAAATAACAAAATAAAAGTATTCCCCGCTCCCCTACAGTTTGGCGACGGTACGGAACGGGGAACAAAACAATCCGAAAGGGGATTGCTATATAATAGTAGCATAAACGCCCCTTTTGGTCAAGAAAGGGGATTTTTTATTATGTCAATTAGCTATGAAAGGTTTAGACTCACGGAGGAAAACACCTGCTATTGTACACATTGTGGAAGGGAAATCGAAGACGGTGACAATATTGTCCATGACCACAACAACGAAGATTTTTACTGTGAAGATTGTTTTGAGGCAAATTATAGTTGTTGTGAGCGTTGCGGCGAAGTCGTGGACAATTACTATTTAAACACGGCGTATAACGAGCGCGGATATGAAGTCTATGTTTGCGAAAATTGCCTGGACTATTATTTTACGCGTTGCGACGATTGTGGGGATTATTACGAAAATACAAGTGAAACATACGACGAAAGGCAAATTTGCGGAGATTGCATGGAAAGAAGTTATTATATATGCGACGACTGCGGATTGTTGGTCCATGAAGACTACGTAGAATGTATTAACGACGAGTATTATTGCCCTGATTGTGCAGAGAATCACGGCGGCGGCGACTATATCAACGACTATAGCTACAAGCCCATTCCTGTTTTTTGCGGAATAAATAAAGATCTGCATATGGGCGTTGAGCTTGAAATTGACGACGGCGACAATATAAGAGCTTTTTGCGAAAGCGTACAGGATATCGAAGAAATCTATCTCAAGCATGACGGAAGCCTCAATGACGGCGTTGAAATTGTATCCCATCCCTGTCCTTTGGAGTACCACCATAATAATATGTGGGAGGAAATCATTAACAACGCGCTTGATTGTGGTTTCAAGAGCCATGACGCCGGTACCTGCGGTTTACATGTGCATATGAGTCGTGCATATTTTGGTGATGACCAGCTTATGCAGGATTTCAATATTGCAAAACTGGTGCTGATTGTCAACCGTTTTTGGGAAAGTCACTTGCTAAAATTTAGTCGTCGTACGGAAAACCAACTTAATAATTGGGCAAAAAATAACCCTTTTAAGGCAGTAAAAAATGACAATACGGCGGCAGTCGCCCAAAAACTAAAAGACAAGTCGCGTAATGAGGGGCGATACGTCAATGTCAACCTATGTAATATGCATACTGTTGAGTTACGTTTTTTCAGAGGGACTCTCAAAAAGCAAACATTTTACGCGGCGTTGGAGCTTGCGCAGGTATTGGCCGATATTGCCATCAAAACGGCTCTTAACGATATCGACGCGCTAACATGGGAAGACTTCAACAATATGGCAACAAATAGGGGATATGGTGATTTCATCGAATATTGCCGGGAAAGGGGCGTTGGCGCGGATAAAAAAGCGCCAAAGGCTGTTATACAAGAGCCCCCGTCACCGCTCACTAATACAAGCTATCGCGCTGAACCTCCCAAATTAAGGGTAGGTGACGTCGTGTGCATTGGCGTTTGTAACGTAGAAAATGACTACACCATACCCGGGGACTGGATTAATATCGTCGGCAGATATGCCACCATTTGTAACGTGTATCCTAATGACCATTACGGTTTAGATATCCCCGGCCATGGGTCCCCTATACTTAACGCAAGGTATGACTTTGACATTATTGCGCAAAGACCGTTGCCGGTTGTAAAAGAGATTTACGGATATTGGGTAGACGAACGGGGCAATAGATGGAATTGTGACTATTACTCGAAAGAAAACGCATTGTATCACAGTGAGACACTAAAAGACTGCACGGGCTGCACGAACTGCACGAACTGCACGGGCTGCACGGGCTGCACGAACTGCACGAACTGCACGGGCTGCACGAACTGCACGAACTGCACGAACTGCACGGGCTGCACGGGCTGCACGGGCTGCACGGGCTGCACGAACTACCGGAACTGCGCGAACTACCGCTCAGAAGCGCGCATAGAATTTGCGAATGTCGCCGTCGATACCATGTGATAGCAGGGGCGCTTTAGCACCTGCAACACCAAAAAATAAATAAATTAGGAGGACAAAATATGTGTATTATTTGCATTAAACCAGCAGGCGGGAAATTGCCGTCAAAGGAATGCCGGAAAAACATGTGGGACAACAACAGCGACGGGGCCGGGATTATGTGGAATGAGGGAGGGCGCGTACACATCGAAAAGGGCTTTATGACCTTTAGCCATATGGAAAACCGCATTACAGAATTGGGAGATATGACCAATAAAACGGTGGTGCTGCATTACCGCATTACCACTCATGGGGGGACAAAAGCAGAAAATTGTCATCCGTTCCCGATTAGCGAACACTTGTCAATCTTGCAAAAGCCAATTATAAATACAGATATTGGCATGGCACATAATGGCATAATCAGCGCCGTAACACCAGGAAAAGACATATCCGACACTATGGAATATATCCTTACTCAGCTATCAATCATGAAACGTATTGATCATGAATTCTACCTGAAAAAAACATGGCTTGAAATGATAAAAAATATCATCGACTCAAAAATGGTATTTCTGGATAGTCGCGGCCACTTTGAAACTATCGGAGAATTTAGGGAAGAAGGGGACTGCCTGTATAGCAATACGTCTTATGAACCGCGAACATATTATAGCAAGTATGATTTAGCATGTTATGGGGACTGGAGCGACTATGACGATTATGGCGACGGCTACGAATACAAGCGCGTTATGGATTTAGACGCATGGAGCGTCGCCAACGATGGATATTATCAAATTATTGACCAGCGTACCGGGGAAGAAACCGACAATGTTTTTGATTATGTGTGGTACATGAGTACATGCGGAGATATATACAAATATGACCCCGACTTTGACTTTTGTGTATATTGCGACTACTTAACGGCCATGAATATGGCTACACGGGAAAAGATTGAATATCAAGATGATTTATCGGAATATATTTTAGCAGCGGAATAATGGAGGTGTAAAATGTCGTCACTTGCGCGTTATTATCATAGAAGGAATACAAGGCATATAAAATGCCTGTTGATATGGTTGGCTATGGTTGCCTCTATTGTCGCCGCAAACTTGCTCAAAATGGCCGTAGACGCTATAGTATAATCAAAGTACCAAAAGCAGACAAAAGCCCGGAGAAATCCGGGCTTTCTTTGGCACACGTGTGCCATTTGTGTGCCATGTGTGCCAGAAATAGCGGTTATTTGCGGTTTTGCAAAACATTAGTTACCCGATAATGCAGGTAATTAGCGATTTTTAGCACACGTACTTTACCTTGGGGTGGTAGAGGCCGCATGTTCAAGTCATGTCGCTCCGACCAACAAAGCCCCTGCTAAACCATAGCAGGGGCTTTAATATTCGCTTTTATTTTGCAATGATTTGGCACACATGTGCCATTTTTTTATAAAAGCATGCTTATTCCAGCGTTTTTAATCGTTGGTAACGCCTCTAATGTCACTCATGGCCGTCCATCCATTCCTCTTTACCTGTGAATGCCTCCGTCATGAGTAAGACGCCAAGCCGAAAACCGTAACGGAATTTCTGATAACGTACCATGTCATCCATTTCCGCTTGTGCAGCGTTGAATTTTTCAAAAACTTCCTTTTCCTTTTCACTCAGGTGCTCAAGGGGATTTTCTCTGTTTTCTCACGCAGGCGCGCCAGTTCGACAAAGGGGGAGTCTTCACTGTAAAACGTAACATCGGGGCGAATATTGCCATCATAAACTTCTTCTAATATTTTAATCTTCATGGTCTTTTTCCTTTCACTATTGTTTATCCAACAACTTTTGAAAGAAAGTGCGGCGCATGATATAATATTTACGCTGCAACTGTCTTTCTGACGGTTGCCGTGGGGAAGTGGCGTTGTTCTTTGTTGAGGATGCGCCGCTTCCTTCATTTTTTTAGGTCACTTTTTAACTTTTTAATCCCTCTGCGCATTGCTTCTGATACGGATACGCCTTCCTGTTCGCTATAATGATTAAGAATATCTTTGGACCCCTGATCCAGTTTAACCGTAACTTTGTACGTTTTGGGATTATCAGTTTTCGGACCTCTTTTCCCTACTTCCAGATTAGTACCTCCTTTTAAATAGGTCTGACTTAATTGTAATTAAGTCAGACCTATTTTTCAAGAAATATTGCTTATTAACAGTCATTTGGCTGCCTTTTATGCTCACATTTATATTGTTTTCTCTTATTCTCCAAGGCTGCTGTACTTTTCACTCAAAACAATGATATCAATGCGTCTGTTCTTCGCTCTGCCGGCTGCTGTGGAGTTATCCGCAACGGGCCGGTTCTCACCGTATCCCACTGCCACAATTTTATCGGCGGGAATATTTTGATTGACAAATAAGCGCACCACAGTGGCGGCTCTTGCGGAAGATAGTTCCCAATTGGAAGGGTAAACGCCGGAATGTATTGGAACATTGTCCGTGTGTCCTTCCACACGAATAAAACTGTCTAACGTTGTGATGGTTTTCGCTACGGTTAGCAAAGCGCCAATATTTTGGTTTTTTACTGCCGCACTTCCCGATTCAAATAAAACCGCATTGTCGAAGCTAATCACCAGACCCCGTTTTTCAATGGTTGTTGTTACGGAAGTGCCCAAACCTTGCTCTTCCAGTTCTTTATCAATTTCTTCTTTGATTTTTTGTAAATCTTCCAGCTCTTCCTGTTCCAGATAATCCCTTAGATCTTCATCAGTGATTTCCCCCGCGTTTGTTTTTTCTGCTTTACTGCCCTCTACAGCGCTTTCATTCATCATTGAGTCGCGGAACTTTTCAGACATTTGCGCCGCTTTTTCCACGTCAACTTTACTGACAGCAAAGAGCACGATGAATACCGCCAATAATAGAGTCATCAGATCGGAATAGGGAAGTAACCAAGATTCTGTGTTTTCTTCTTCTTGTTGCTTATTTTTTCTTTTGAACACTTTGCCGCCTCCTTATTCCGATTCCAGTTCCTCAACGATTTTTTTCTGCTTTTGCGGCGGCAAAACAGCTAATAATCTTTCTTTTACAATGGCGGGAGAATCACCTTTTTGAATGGAGAGCAAACCGATCATGATCATATTTTTAAGGATCGCTTCTTCCTGACTTCTCACTTTCAATTTTTTCGCGAAGGGATGCCATAATACGTAGCCGGTAAAGATACCCAAAACCGTCGCGATAAACGCCGCGGCAATGGCTTCCGCCATCAAATCGGTATCGTCAATATGGGCCATCGCGGCGATCAAACCGAATACGGCGCCTAAAACACCTAAAGTAGGAGCATACGTTCCGGCTGAAGAAAAAATACTGGCGTTGATTTCATGGCGTCTTTCCATTGCCTCAATTTCAGTTTCCAGAATTTCTTCAATGACATCACCCGCAAGTCCCAGGGTAATCATATTGATGCCTTTGATGACGAAAGGGTCGTCGATATCTTCCACTTTCTTTTCTAAGGCCAAAAGTCCTTCTCTTCTGGCAGTGATGGATAATTCGATCATCAACTGATAAATTTCGACCTCATTGATACCTTTTTGCTTCGTCACGAGGGCTTTAAACAATGAACCGATGCTTTTCAGGTTTTTACCCGGATATGAATTTAAAATTGTCGCAATCGTACCAACGAGAATAATGCAGAAAGCAGCGGGATTTATTAAAACACCAAAACTAATACCCTTGAAAATCATAGCCCCGACTACGGCTGCAATACCCACGATGATGCCTAAAAGTGTAGTAAGTTCCATCTTTCCCCCTTGTTTGATTAACATGGAATTAATTTAGTCAAAATACCAGACAAATACCTCAAGTTGCCGGTTACTTCACCGCCGTAACCGGCATTCTCTGCCTTTATAAAAAACGGCGCAGTGAATGACTTGGCGTATCCGTTGCCGCGGCGGCGGCTTCATGTCGCCGGGTTTTGGAAAACGGCCTATTTATGCCGGCGCGCTCCTTAACCCTTCGGGTACCCGGTCGCCGTATTTTTTGTGATATTCACATTTTTAGCCACGGTATCGGCGCTTTTTCGCACCGTGCCTTTTCTTGCCTAAACGCACCAATTTGTTGTTGCTGCTTTAGAACTGTATAAATTATAACATTTTTTGTCGTATTTACAATTATTTTCTTATAAATATGATGAAAAATCAATAACTACTCTTATTATCGGTATTTTAAGGCGACGAATTAGAAAATCAAACAATAAAAATTCAAAAAAGCCAGCGTAATAAAATCGCAGACCGTTTTCACATTTGATTTTTTTAAAAAAGTCCATGATTCCCGACGCTTTTCTCTTTTTTATGTTTAAATGAGATACCATCAAAGAGTCCTGCTGCCATTATTGGCAGCAGGGCTCTTTGATCTAACGAAACCGGATACGGTTTTCCATGGTTCTTATTACCAATTATATGGTATCATCATCGGGTTTGGTAAGCATGTCGTTACGATCCGCCATGCGATAACCCACGCCGATTTCCGTAAAAATATAGCGGGGGTTTCCGGGCGATTCTTCGATTTTCCGGCGGATATTCGCCATGTTGACGCGAAGGATGTGGTTGTTCCTTTCGGCGCCGGGACCCCACAGCTCCACCAAGATCTGGTCGTAGGTGACCACTTTGCCGGCATGGCGGGAAAGCAGCGAAACGATGCGGTACTCGCTCTTCGTGAGCGGGATGATTTTATCGCCGACGGTCACTTGAAGTTTGTTGTAATCAATGGAAAGGTCGCCGCTATAAAAAACCGAGGTCATTGCCGCGGAACCCACCGCCGCCGTTCGCGCTCTGCGCAGTGCCGCGCGTATGCGGGCCAGGAGCTCGCCGGTGCCGAAAGGCTTCGTAAGGTAATCGTCGGCGCCAAGGTCAAGGCCATGAATGATTTCCCGCTCATGCTTGTGGGCGGAAACAATGATCACCGGCACGGTGCTCCAGGTACGGATCTTGCGCAGAAAGGAGAAACCGCTGATATCCGGCAAGCCGATATCAAGTAAAATCAGTTCGGGGCAGTGAGAAGTCAGCAGGGAAAGAGCTTCGGCCCCCTTTGCGGCAATGACGGAATTGTATTGATTGGCGTTTAGAATCGTTTTCAGAAAACCGGCGGTTTTTTTATCGTCTTCAACGATGAGAATCAAATCGCGTACGTCCATAAGTATCATCCTCTTTCCATGGTACAGTGAAGGAGCAGACTGCGGCGCCTTCCTTGTGGTTGGACGCGGTTAGCGTGGCTGCGAAAATTTCTCCGCTTCGGAAAAATTCCTTGCTTTTTTATAGTTTAACATGAATTGATGGTTGCTGTCATCAAGAAATCGTCAATATAATCGGACAATCTTGATGTTTTTTTGATTTTAAGGCCATATTTCTTTGCTGTATCTTAATGATAACTCATGATAGAATAAATAAGGTAAGGAAAAATGAGAGAAGGGGCGCCCTTCTTGATATCAGAATCTTCGACAGCGTGCTTATCGCTACGGTTTTTTTTATCTGTTTTCTGTTTTAGAAAGAATTAGTAAAATAGAAACTTATGCATAGTTTTAATCCGGGCGGGATTTTAGTGGTAGACGAAAGGGGGAAGGTGAAATAAAAAAGAATTTCAAACAAAAAATCAAAGAATCCGTTTACGCGGTGATTCCCATTGTGTTCATTGTCTTATTTCTTCATTTTACCGTCACGCCGATGGAAAACGGCATGACCATACTGTTTCTTACATCGTCGATGTTTCTGATTTTGGGTATGGGACTGTTTACGTTAGGCGCCGATATCGCCATGGTACCCATGGGGGAAGCGGTGGGCGGCGCAATCAGCAAATCGAAAAAGATATGGCTGATCATCGTGGCGGCGTTCTTGATGGGACTGGCCATTACCGTAGCGGAACCGGATTTGACGATCCTTGCCCAGCAGGTACCGATGGTGCCCAACCGTACTCTGATTTATGCCGTCGGTTTTGGCGTCGGGTTCTTCCTTGTTGTCGCCTTACTCCGTATTGTTCTCGGCCTCTCTCTTCGGTTGCTGCTGGCCATTTCCTATTTGATCCTCGGCGTTCTTGCGTTTTTTATACCGTCGGAGGTGTTGTCTGTGGCTTTTGATTCCGGCGGCGTTACCACGGGGCCAGTAACGGTACCCTTCATGATCGCCTTGGGCGTCGGTGTCGCGTCGGTGCGTACCGGCCCCAACGCGGAAAACGATAGTTTCGGTATCGTGGCCTTATGTTCCGTAGGGCCCATCATCGCCGTACTTTTTCTCGGTCTATTTTTTGACATGTCCTCCAGCGGCGACACTTTTATGGTAACAGAAATCAATGGTGCGGCCTCGATTTTCCGGATCTATGGTGAAGGGCTGCTGCACCAGGCCAAAAACGTTGCCTTGGCTTTATCTCCCATTGTCGTCATATCCATGGTCTTCCAGATCTTTCTGCTGAAACTGCCAAAAATCAAAATGAAGCGCATCGGTTTCGGCCTCATCTATACTTATTTGGGTTTGGTGCTCTTTCTGACCAGCGTCAATGTGGGTTTTCTGCCGGTGGGCAACTTTCTCGGCAACGCTCTGGCCAGTTTAGACGCGGCCTGGAAACTATTGCTGCCGGCGATGGTCATGGGCTTTTTTGTGGTCGCTGCGGAACCGGCCATCCATGTTTTGAAGAAGCAGGTGGAAGAAATTACGGTAGGCGCGATTTCACAAAAAGCGCTTTTACTCAGTCTTTCCATTGGGGTTTCGATTTCTCTCGGTTTGGCCATGGTACGCGTTTTGACAGGATTGCCCGTCTGGTATATTTTGATCCCGGGGTATGGCCTGGCACTCCTGCTGACCTTGTTTGTGCCTAAAATATTCACGGCCATTGCCTTTGATTCCGGCGGCGTCGCTTCCGGCCCCATGACAGCCACTTTCCTGCTGCCGTTTTCCATCGGCGCTTGCGCCGCTTTGGGGGGTAATATCATCACCGACGCCTTCGGCCTTGTGGCCATGGTGGCTTTGACACCCCTCATTACGGTGCAGGTGTTGGGTTTGATTTATGTCTTGAAAACACGGCCTCATAAAAATGAGGAAACAGCGATGTTGTTTGACGGCGAAATCATCGAATTTGAGGTCGAAGACAATCGATCAGAACAATCAGAAACAGGGAGTGTGATTTGTCATGAGTGATCAGCGGCTGATTTTATTGATTACAATCGTGAACAGGGGAAACGGAACCAAGGTGATGGAGCATTATAAAGAACAAGGCGTCTCTTTCCATGTGCTATCCCACGGTTACGGTTCCGCAGACTCCGAATTGCTGGAGATCTTAGGACTGGGTGAAACGGAAAAAGATGTGATTTTCAGCATCGGCAATGACGCGGAAATAGAAACCATTATGACCGATTGGAGAGAAAATAAAAAAATTCAGGAGCAGGGAAAGGGCATTGCTTTTACGGTGCCGCTGTCTGCCATTGTTGGCCAACAGGTTCTTTCCTATCTTGCCGAAAGGGCGGTGCAATAAATGACAGAAAAACAGTGCGGAGCATTGATTATTACAATCGTGAACAGAGGTTTTTCCGAAGAAGTTGTGGAAGCGTCGAAGGAGGCGGGGGCCGGCGGCGGTACGATTGTTCACGGTCTCGGTTCCGGCAGCGCCGCCGACGCCAAAATGTTTGGTGTCGCCATCATGCCGGAAAAAGATATTGTGCTCACCGTTGTCGCGGAAGAAAAAAAGCATGGTGTGATGAAGGCGATTCATGAAAAAGTTGGTCTCAACGAAAAAGGGAAGGGCATTGTCTTTTCCCTTCCCGTCAATGATGTGGTGGGTACGAAGAACCTTTAACAACCTCTTATGCCAAAAAGAGAGGGTATCCCTGCGGGATACGAAAGGTGGATGAGATCGTTACAGGCTGGATTTACTTTTTGTAGCATTGAAAATGCCCCAAAAAGTATAAACTTCGTGCCAAGCATCATACGGAAGTTGGACTGGGCAGTGATAGGCTGGATTACCTTTTGCAAGCGCTGCGCGCAGGCAAAAGCATAAACTTCGGGCCAAGCGTCATGCTGTAGGTGGATGTTGCATTTACAGGCTGGATTCACTTTTTGTGGCATTTTTAATGCCACAAAAAGTATAAACTTCGAATCCTTCCTAGTATCCAATGCCAAATGAAGAGGGCGTCCTTTAGGACGCCCTCTTCATTTGGCAGGGGAGGCTGGATTCGAACCAGCGAATCACGGACCCAGAAACCGTTGCCTTGCCGCTTGGCCACACCCCTATGAAAATATATCATTTTCAGAAAACTCTGGTCGGGACGACAGGATTTGAACCTGCGGCCTCCTGATCCCAAATCAGGTGCGCTACCAAGCTGCGCTACGTCCCGCAGTCCCGTGCTCTTTAGTATAACAAAACGCTTTTTTCTTGTCAATAGTTGAAATGAAATTCGGTGAAATTGCAATCAAAGGCGGCATAAAATTAAAATTGCCTATGAATTTTTTTGCGTATAAAACAAAAAATATAAGAAATTTAAAAAATCAGTATTTTTTTTGGTCGTGGAAAACGCACTTTCCCGACATCTAAAAATGTCCTTATAGTGGTACTTTTATTCATTTTGGAGAAGAAAAAGACGAACTCAACAACAAAGTAAACAGAAAACAACAAATTTCCCTATATAATTTTTACCCTGAAACCTATAATAAGCTTAGTGAGGAATGTGTACTGAGAGCAAAGGAGGCTCATCATATGAAATTTGCCGTTTCAGGAAAAGGCGGCGTAGGTAAGACGACATTATCCGCGAACCTTGCGTTCCAAATGCGTGATAAAGGATATCAGGTATTTGCGATTGATGCCGATCCGGATCTTAGCCTTGGTACCGTTTTGGGTTTAAGCGAAGAAGAAATTCTTAAACTGAAACCCATTGTTGAAATGCGTGAAATGATTGTTGAACGAACCCAGGGCGACGGCGCGATGTACGTCATTAACCCTGAGGTTGATGATATTTGGCAGAAGTTCTCCATTGAGGTGAACGGCATTCGTTTCCTGAAAATGGGGGCCATTAAAACAGGAGGCAGCTCCTGCTATTGTTTGGAAAACACCTTTTTGAATTCCCTTGTAAATTCCATTGTAATCAAAACGAAAGAAGCTGTTTTGCTTGACATGGGCGCGGGGATTGAGCACTTGACCCGAGGTACGTCAAGGGGTGTGGATTGTATTATTATCGTCGTGGAACCTTCCGTGGTCAGCACGGATACGGCGAAAGTTACCAAAAAGCTCGCGGAAGATATTGGCATAAAGAACATCTTTTATGTGGGCAATAAGATCCGCAGTGAAAAGGAAATAGGGTTTCTGAAAACGAGAGTACCCGCCGATAAGATTTTAGGGTGCATCAGCTATAACGACTATCTTTTGGATCAGGCCATGGGGCTTGCGGAAGATGACGGTGGGGCTGGAAAAGAAAAGTTTGATGCGGAAATCGCCGTGATTTTAAAGAGCATCGAAGATAGATTTGGCGGCGCGTAAGCCGCAATTTGTAGGGAGATGTGAATTCTCCCTTCTTAGCGTGACAAAAATTAAATTTAATAAAAATAATATTTACCAAGGAGGTAAACCATGCCTAGATTCAGAGATACGGAACTAAAACTAAGCCCTTCAGTACCTCGTAAGGAACGGGTAAAAGATCCGAAGAACATCATGCGTTCCGTGGATCCCGCAGCATTGGATATGCTGGCAAAGTACAAAGACTCCGGCATCATAACCGGTTTCCAGCGTTATGCTGCCCAACAGCCCCAGTGCGCCTTTGGTTATGAAGGTGTCTGCTGTAAAATTTGCATCCAGGGTCCCTGTCGTGTGAAAGGCCTTGAAGGCGAAAAAAGTAAAGGGATTTGCGGCGCTCATGATTACACCATTGTCGCCCGCAACATCGCGAGACTTGCCGCCGGCGGCGCTTCCGCCCACTCCGACCACGGCCGTGAAATCGTTTACACGCTGTTAGCCGCTTCCCGTGGTGAAACCGGAGACTATAAAGTAAAAGACGATGCAAAGCTGCGCGCCGTCGCCGCCAATGTCGGCATCAGCGCTGAAGGCAAGGATACCAACGCCCTGGCCGAAGAAGTTGCCCTGGCCGCCTTAAACGACTTTGGTAACATCACTTCCGAACCCTGTCGTTGGCTGACTTCTTACATCACCGATGGTAGAAAAACGAAATTTGATGAGTGCGAAGTCGCACCTACTTCCATTGACCGTTCCGTCGTCAGCATGCTGCATCAGACTCATATGGGCGTCGACGCAGATCCCGTTAACATCATTTTCGGCGCTTTGAAAACATCTTTGGCTGACTACGTTGGTATGCATATTTCCACCGACGTATCCGACATCCTTCTCGGTACGCCGGAGCCTTGTACCACCGAAGCGAACCTCGGCGTCATCAAAGCCGATAAAGTGAACATCATTCTCCACGGCCACAATCCGCTCTTAAGCCAGACCGTTGTGGATGTCGCCGCTGAAATGGCGGATGAAGCCGAAGCGGCGGGGGCTGCCGGGATTCAACTTTCCGGGATCTGCTGCACCGGTAACGAAGTT
This sequence comes from Clostridiales bacterium, assembly GCA_040776805.1. Lineage (GTDB taxonomy): Bacteria > Bacillota > Dehalobacteriia > UBA7702 > UBA7702 > UBA7702. Next base: position 107,164 of record JAXGZS010000003.1, read on the forward strand.
CTGATGCGTTCCGGTGTTCCCATTGCCACCAACTTCTCCTCCCAGGAATTGGCGATCATGACCGGCGCCGCCGACTTGATGGTTGTCGACGTTCAGTGCATCATGCCCAGCATTCGCGCGGTTGCCGAATGTTTCAACACCACCATCGTGACGACCATGGGCATCTCCAAGATTCCCGGTTCCGAACACATCGCTTTTGACGAAGAACATGCCATTGAAAGCGCTCAGAAAATCGTTCGCATGGCCATTGAAGCCTTCAAAAAGAGACAGGGGAAAGAAGTTTATATTCCTCAAGTTAAGAGTAAGGTTGTCGCCGGTTTCAGCCTGGAAGCCATGCTGGATCTCTTCGGCGCTCTGAATGCCGAAGCTCCTATGCAGGCCTTGATTGACGAAATCAACGATGGCAGAATCAAAGGTGTGGCGATGTTCGCTGGCTGCAACAATTTGGAATCCCTGCACGACCAAAACCATTTGGAAATCGTAGCCAAATTGTTAAAGGAAAATGTCTTTGTGATTGCCACCGGCTGTGCCGCTCAGGCTATGGCCAAAGCCGGCTTCATGGATCCCGCCCAGGTGGACAAACACTGCGGCGAAAACCTGGCTGCTTTCATCCATAAACTGGAAGCAGGTAGCAAAGATAAACTCTCCGACGGTTTGCCCCCCGCTTTCCATATGGGCTCCTGCGTGGATAATTCCCGTTGCCATGACTTCCTCACCACGATGGCCAAAACCATGGGTGTGGATACTCCCAAAGTTCCTTTTGTTGCCACGGCTCCTGAAGCAATGAGTGAAAAAGCGATTTCCATCGGCAGCGGCCTTGTTGCCATGGGTGTTCCCACCCATGTCGGCACCATGCCTCCGATCGAAGGCAGCCCCTGCGTTTATGATATCGCCTGCCGCATCGCCTCCGACGTTTATGGCGGTTACTTCATTTTCGAAACCGACTATGAAGAAGCCGTTCAAAAACTACTCGCCGCTTTGGATTACCGCACCTGGAAATTAGGCGTTCATAAAGCGACTGCTGAAAAATATGAAGCGCCTTTGAGCAGGAATTATTGATAAGGGACGAAAGGAGGAAATGTTATGTCTTTTAATGAAATTTATAACGGTGTAGTTGAAGAAGGAAAAGAGCCGAAAAAGCTTTTTAAGCAAGCACAGGAAGGCGCCATCATTGCCACCAGTTATGCTGAAATTCTTTTAACGAAAGCACTTAAAAAATACGGTGCGGATCAGGAAGTGAAATATCCTGACACCGCTTACTATCTCCCTGTGATCAGCTGCTTAAGCGGTGATAAAGTTACCACTTTGGGTCAGCTGCCCGCGATTTTGAACAAAAAACGCGCTCAGATCTTTGAACCTTTGACTCTTGATAACGCCCTGCTCGCCGGTGAAGCAACCTTATTCGCCGCCGAAATTATCGAAGTGTTGAAGTACATTGAAACGGATAAACCCTACGAAGAACCGTGGCTCGGTTTCATCGGCGACCCCGTGGTTCGTAAATATGGGATCAAGATGGTTGACTGGACCATCCCCGGTGAAGCGGTCATTTTGGGCCGTGCCAAAGACTCCAAATCCGCTGCTAAAATCGTAGCGAAATTGATGGGACAAGGGATGATGCTCTTCCTCAGCGATGAAATCATCGAACAGCTAATGGAAGAAAACGTCAAACTCGGTCTCGACTATATCGCTTATCCTCTCGGTAACTTCACCCAGGTGGTTCATGCCGCCAACTACGCGCTCCGCGCCGGCATGATGTTTGGGAATATCACCCCCGGTGATACCGAAGCCCAAAGAGATTACCAGAGAAGAAGAATCATGGCTTTCGTCATCCACCTCGGCGAAAGAGACCAAGTGAAGACTGCCGCCGAATTCGGCTGCATCTATGTGGGCTTCCCCGTGGTCACCGACCAGATTCTTGAAGAAGATGAAACCTTGAAGGATTGGTACGTTTCTGAACCCGACTACGATAAGATCGTCGCCCTCGCCATGGAAATCCGCGGCGTGAAACTGACCAACATTGAAATTGATATTCCCATCAACCAAGGTCCCGCTTTTGAAGGTGAAACGATCCGCAAAGGCGATATGTACTATGAAATGGGGAACAATAAGTCCGAAGCTTTCGAACTCGTACGCATGGTTGACGCCGATCATATCGAAGATGGTAAAATCACCGTAATCGGTCCGGAAACCAACGAATTCAACGAAGGCGACAAGATTGACATTGGTATCGTCATCGACATCTACGGCCGCAAAATGCAGGAAGATTTTGAAGGCGTGCTGGAACGCCGCGTTCACTACTTCATCAACTACGGCGAAGGTCTCTGGCATGTGAACCAGCGTGATACCGTCTGGATGCGCATCAGTAAAGACGCCATTGCCAAAGGCTTCCGCTTCAAAGATTACGGCGAAATCCTCATCGCTAAATTCAAACAGGAATACTCCGCCATTGTCGACCGTGTACAGGTGACCATTTACACCGACAAAGAAGAAGTTTCCAAAATGCATAAAGTGGCCAAGGAAATCTACACCCAGCGCGATAACCGCCTGAAAGAACTGAGAGACGAAAAAGTCGACATCTTCTACAGCTGCCTGCTTTGTCAGTCTTTCGCACCGAACCACGTTTGCGTTTTGACCCCGGAACATGTCGGTCTCTGCGGCGCTGTTTCCTGGCTTGACGCCAAAGCCGCTTACGAAATCGATCCCAACGGCGCCAACCAGCCCGTGGAAAAAGGCGAAGCCATCGATGAAGAAAAGGGTATGTGGCAGACGTGTAACGATTACTTCTACAAAGAATCCCATCAGTCGGTGGAAAGAGTCAACCTCTACACCATGATGGATTGCCCCGCGACTTCCTGCGGTTGCTTTGAAGCGATTATGTCCGTGCTCTTTGAGTGCAACGGCATTATGCTCGCCACCCGTAACCATACCGGCATGACGCCCTGCGGCATGACCTTCTCCACCTTGGCCGGCTCCTGCGGCGGCGGCGTACAGACCCCGGGCTTCCTGGGTATCGGTCGTTCCTACCTGCTCTCCGGCAAATTCATCCCCGCCGACGGCGGCCGTGCCAGAATCGTCTGGATGCCCACCGAACTGAAGGATGAAATCCGCGACGAGTTCAACGCAGCCTGCGAAGAAGAAGGTCTCGGCCCGAACTTCATCGATAAGATTGCCGATGAAACCGTCGGTACCACCACCGATGAAATCCTGCCCTGGCTCGAAGAACAAGGTCATCCCGCCCTTACGATGCCCGACATTATGGGTGAGTAAAAGCAAGACAACTTAATTTTTGTTCCCAGCTCAGACGAGTACGTAGACGATTACGTTTCACGTACTCGTCTGAGAATGATAAAAACAATTTTTGAAAGGAGTTGTGTATAGAATGGGATTAACAGGTTTGGCTATTTTTAAACAATTGCCGAAGAAAAACTGTGGTGAATGCGGTGTTCCTACATGCATGGCATTTGCAATGGCTTTGGCAGCAGGGAAGGCATCTTTGGACGCTTGCCCTTACGTGACCGATGAAGCGAGGGAAGCATTGGATTCCGCTTCCGCACCCCCCATCAAAAAAATTAAAGTAGGTGTAGGTGAAAAAGAAGTTGAATTAGGTGATGAAACAGTATTGTTCCGTCATGACAAAACCTTCTTCCATCCTACCGGTCTCGGCTTTGTCGTAGACGACAACGACCCTGCGCTTGATGGGAAAATTGAAGAAATCGCCGATTTGCAGTTCGACCGCGTCGGACAGCACTACGAAGTGGAATTCATCACGTTGAATAACGCTTCCGGTGACGCCGCTACTTTTGCCGCTGCCGCTGAAAAAGCCGCCGCAAAAAAAGCCGTGATTTTGAAAGCTTGCGATCCTGCGGTGATTTCTGCCGCTCTTGAAAAGATCGCCGCTGAAAAACCCTTGGTTTACGCCGCTACCGCTGATAATTATGAAGCGATGGTTGAAGTTGCTAAGAAATACGAAGTGGCTCTTGGGGTTTACGCTGAAGGCCTTGACGCCTTGGAAGACCTCGTGAACAAAATCACCGCTTTGGGTTATAAAGAACTCGTTCTCGATCCCGGCAGCCGTCAGACCGCCCAAGTGATCGCCGACATGACCCAGATCAGAAGATTGGCCATCAAGAAAACGTTCCGTCCCTTCGGTTATCCCACCATTACTTTTACCAGCGACGAAGATCCCATGGATGAAGCGATGCAAGCCACTGCTTACATTGGGAAATATGCCAGTATCGTTGTGATGAAAAACGCGATCAAAGGCTTGCTCCTGCCGGTTCTTTCCTGGAGACAAAACGTATTTACCGATCCTCAGAAACCCGTCGCCGTGGAAGCAAAACTGATGGAAGTCGGCGCTGTGAACGGGGATTCTCCTTTGTATATAACGACCAACTTCTCTCTCTCCTACTACAGTGTGGAAGGCGAAGTCGAAGCGAGCCGTATTCCTTCCTATATTATCCCCATCGACACCGACGGTACTTCTGTCCTTACGGCCTGGGCTGCCGGTAAATTCGGCGGCGAACATATTGCCGCTGCGATGAAAGCCTATGATCTGGATAATAAACTCAATCATAAAAACGTAATCATCCCCGGTTTTGTCGCTGTTATCGCCGCGAAATTGAAGGAAGAAAGCGGCTGGAACGTCATTGTCGGGCCGAAAGAAGCCACCGGTATTTCCGGCTTCGCAAAAGCGAACTTTGCGTAAGCAGTCGGATGAGCCTAATTTGATGAAGAGGGTGATTTGACGTGGAAAAGATTCAAGTAACGATTATGCCCGAAGGGCTTAATGTTGAAGTCGAAAAAGGAAAAACCTTGCTGGATGCCGCCAACATGGCGGGGATTACAATGAAAACCTCCTGCGGCGGTCAAGGTACCTGCGGCAGATGTGCCGTAAAGGTGCTGAACGGGAATGTGCAGGGGGGGGACGGTAATCTGTCCAAAACCCATAGAGCGGAAGGCTATCTTTTGGCCTGCACCGCCACGGTGGACGACGGATCGGTGACGGTTGATTTTCCGGAAAGCTCCCGCCTTTCCGAGCATCAGGTGCTCCTGGACGACAGTGTTGATGACATCATCAAGGAAAATAGGACCGACGATTTCGATAATACCGAATCAGCTTTTGTGAAAAAAGTGCAGGTTACGTTATCGGAGCCGAGCCTGATGGAAAACGCCAGCGATTTCGCGAGACTTTCAACGGAATTACGCGGAATTTTGGAAACGGAACATATCACCATTTCTTATGATGCTTTAAAGACTTTACCGCTTAAAGTTAGAGAACAGCATTGGCAAGTAACTGTTACCTGTTTGATGCAGGAAGACGCGGCGGAAATTATCCGTGTGGAAGCCGGTCATGTGGATACGCCCCCTTACGGTATCGCCCTTGATATCGGCACAACCACCATCGCCGTGGCCTTGGTGGATTTGGCTACGGGGAAAAAGATCCATCAGAACGGAACCTTTAACCGTCAGGCCAGTATGGGTGACGATGTCATCTCCAGAATCGTCTATACGGAAGAAGAAAAGTTCGGTTTGCGGGAAACGCAATCGGTCGTGATCGAAACGATCAATGCCCTCCTCGACGAAGTATACGAAGCGGAAAACATCAGCCCGGAAGAAGTTTCCGCAATGATGGTCGCGGCGAATACGACGATGATTCATCTGTTCCTCGGCATTGAACCAAAATTCATCAGAAGAGAACCGTATATTCCTGCTTCCGCGCAATTTCCTATGATCAAAGGAAAAGAACTCGGTATTCATATCCATGTTGACGGCGCGATCTACTGCTTTCCTGCGGTGGCCAGCTATGTCGGGGGCGATATCGTTTCCGGCGCCCTGCTCACCGGTTTGGAAAAACAGGAAGAGTTTTGGCTGTTCATTGATATTGGTACCAACGGCGAAATGGTTCTTGGTAACAGCGATTTGATGATGTGCTGCGCTTGTTCCGCGGGCCCTGCCTTTGAGGGCGGCGGCATCACCTTCGGTATGCGAGCCATGGCGGGAGCCATTGAAAAAATCGTCATCGACGATGATTTAAAGGTTTCTTACGCAACGGTGAACAACGCCCCCGCTGTGGGCATTTGCGGTTCCGGCCTGATTGACTGTCTCTTTACCTTGAGAAAAGCGGGAATCATCAACCGCCAAGGTAAGATGCAGGAAGTGACCACGGACCGGATGCGTCAAGGCGAAGAAGGACCGGAATTTGTCTTGGTTCACGCTGAAGAATCCGGTATCGGTAAAGATATCGTGATTACGGAAGCGGACGTGGAAAATCTGATCCGCGCCAAAGCGGCGGTATGTGCCGGTATCCGCGTGATGCTGCTCAAGATGGAGCTTCCTATTGAAGCGATTTCTAAAATCTTGATCGGCGGCGGTTTCGGGAATTATCTCAATCTGAAAGATTCCATTCAGATCGGATTGTTGCCGGATCTGCCTGCGGAGTACTATGATTTTATCGGTAACAGTTCTTTAAAAGGCGCTTACATGGCGCTGTTGAGCAGAAAAGTGTTTGAGCACAGCGTTGCATTAGGCAAAGGCATGACCTATTTGGAACTTTCCGATGGGAATGAATTCTATGACGAGTATGTCCAGGCGATGTTCCTGCCCCATACCGACATGAGCCTTTTCCCCTCGGTGGAAGACTGAGAAAGGACAAATTCTATGTCAAAACATATTGCACTCGTCGGTAAAGGCGGCGTCGGCAAAACAACGTTAACCACGATGATCTGCCGCTATCTTGCTGAAAACCACAAAGGCATAATTTTGGCGGTGGATGCGGATCCCAATGCCAACCTCCATGAGGCGCTGGGGATGGATTTCTCATTCTGCATTTCCGACGTGATAGAAGACACCAAACGCCGGCATGCGGTTCCCGAGGGCATGTCCAAGGAAAGATACGTTGAATACAGATTACAAAGCGCTTTGATGGAAGGCGAAGGCGATATCGATATGCTGACCATGGGCGGCCCTCAAGGGCCCGGCTGCTATTGCTACGCCAACGATTTATTGAGAGGGTATATTGAACGCTTAGACTCCAATTACGACTACCTTGTGATTGATAGCGAAGCGGGGATGGAACACCTTAGCCGCCGTACGGTTCAGGACATTGACGTGATGTTTATCATTTCCGACGCCTCCGTTCGCGGCATTAGAACGATTACCCGCATCAACGACCTGATCAAAAACTTGAAATCCAAAGTGAAATCTGTTTATGCGATCATAACCAAAGCATCGGAAGAAACCATGTCCGAATTACAGGAGGAAATCGAAAAAACCGGTGTAGAACTGGCAGGATTTATTCCTTTTGACGAAGAAGTATTTAAATATGACGCCAAAGGTCTGCCTCTGATGGATCTGCCCGCGGATTCTCCTGTCGTGAAGTCTTCCTTTGCGATATTCGATAAAATCCAATTATAAGTAAAGCCCAAATCTTGAAAGGAGAAAGAATATGGCTGTACAGATATTAAAAGAAAAGTATGCCCAACCCATTCGCACCTTTAAACTGGGCGCGACTGCTGAAGAAGGCGGCACCCGCTGCTGTTCTTTGGCGATTGGTGGGGAAGGTACACTTCCTTTCCAACATTATGAAGGGGAAAATCCCAATAAACCCATCGTTGCGATGGAAGTCAATACCATGATTGATCTCGATTGGAACGAAAATTTAAAGAACGCGATCGGCGCTCAGTATATCGGAAATCCCACGGAATGGGCAAAACACGTCAAAGAAATCGGCGCGGACGCCATCTATCTGAAATTAGATTCCGCGGATCCCGATAAAGGGAACGACTCTCCTGAAAAATGCGCTCAGTTGACCAAAGATGTTTTGGCCGCTTGCGATCTTCCTGTCATCGTTGCCGGTTCCGGTAACTCCGAAGTGGACGAAGAAGTATTAATGGCTGTCGCCGAGGCGACCAAAGGTGAAAATCTGCTGATTGGTTTCGCGGAAACGGAACATTATAAATCCCTCGTCGCCGCTTGCTTGGGCAACGGTCATGGCATCATTGCCAGATCTCCCCTGGATATCAACATCTGCAAACAGTTGAACATCCTGATTTCTGAAATGAATATGCCCATGGAAAGAATCGTCATCGATCCTCTCGTATCCTCTGTCGGTTACGGTATCGAATACGCGTATTCCATCATGGAACGCGGTCGTATCGGCGCTCTTACCGGTGATAAAACCTTATCCATGCCCATGATTGCTACCGTCGGTTTCGAATGCTGGAGACAGAAAGAAGCCTGGAGCAATACGGAAGATTTCCCGCAATGGGGTGAACAGGCTGACCGCGGTCCTGCTTGGGAAGCGGTTACTGCCGCTGCTTGCCTCCAAGGCGGTGTGGATATTCTCTGCATGAGACATCCTGTTGCGATCAAATCCATCAAACGCCAAATTGATGCTTTGATGGTAAAATAACTTCCATAGAAGATTAATAAAGTGATAGGAGGTACTGATAATGAAAATTATTGGTGAAAGAGTGAATGGGATGTTCCTGGATATCCGCGAAGGCATCCAGAAGAGAGATCCCCAAGCCTTGATTGAATGGACGAAGAAACAGGAAGAAATGGGTTCCGATTGGATTGACCTCAATGCCGGTCCCGCCTGCGCCAACGAAGCCGAACGTGTGGAAGCCATGAAGTGGATGGTTGAAGTGGTTCAAGCTGTTACCAAACTTCCCCTGGCCCTGGACTCCACCAACTATGACGCCATTGAAGCCGGTTTGGAATTGATCGATGACGCCCGTATCGCCGATACTTTAATCAACTCCGTTCCCTGCGAACAGGAAAAAATGGACAGAGTTTTCGCCATGGCCGCGAAATTTGGCTGCAAAGTTGTTTGCCTGACCATGGACGCCAAAGGTGTCCCTCAGGAAGCCGACAGCCGTGTCGCTCTCGCCATGGAACTGGTTGCCAATGCCGATATGGCTGGTGTTCCCAGTGACGACCTCTACATTGACCCCCTGATTCTGCCCTGCAACGTTGCACAGTTCCATGCCCCCGAAGTATTGAAAGCTTTGGCGCAGATCAAAACATTAGCGGATCCCGCACCCAACACCGTACTGGGACTTTCCAATGTTTCTCAGAAATCGCCGGACCGTTCTTTGATCAACAGAACGTATCTTGCCATGGGCGCCGCCTGCGGTCTTGATGCTGTGATCGCCGATCCTTGTGACGATGCTTTGATGGAAGTTGCCGCAACCACCGAAATTCTCCTGAACAAAAAAATCTATGCGGATTCCTACGTTAAAGTTTATCGCGAAAAGAATCTCTAAGATCAACCAAAAACAAAACGGGACTTGAGCATGAAGACCCGAACAAATGGAAAGCCGGTTTCTGAAATAAGAAACCGGCTTTTCCTTATATGCCGCCGAAAAAGCCATTGAACTGATCTGTTCCAACGGGGGTATGTCTAAATTTACGTTGGAAAGCCGGTTAACGGTTGCGTTTTCAGCGATTTTTCTGTATAATTTATATGTTATAATAAGAAGTATTCTTCGCTGTTTTTTTCTAATGTTCATTATAGCGGCGAACCCTAAAAACAGCTTGGAAAAAGACATAAAAGAATAACGCTGAACCCAAAAATATATTGGGTCCAGCGTCACGCTGGTGTAGGGCTTTGCGAAAGGGGACGCCCGTAACGGGGAGTAACCATGAAATAAAAACGCTGAACCCAAATACAAATTGGGTCCAGCGTCACGCTGGTGTAGGGCTTTGCGAATTGAGTATTCCGTAACGGGGAGAACCAAGAAAATAAAAACGCTGAACCCAACTATAGATTGGGTCCAGCGTCACGCTGGCACGCCTGACAGGATTCGAACCTGCGACCACCGGAATCGGAATCCGTTACTCTATCCTGCTGAGCTACAGGCGCATGTGTCACTTATCTATTATAGCCTAAAAAAAGTGATTCGTCAATTTGATTCTTTGATATTGTGAGGTAAAAAGTATGGAAATCTACGATCCGAAAAGTGCGACAAGTTATTTGAATATTGCCGAAACCGTAAGGGTTGCCGTGGCCAAATTTGCCGCGGGCGATCTTACTGAAATGATCGCTAACTGCGGCTTCCGTGAAGCCGAAGACGGCTTCGACGTTCATTTCATTAACCGCGATCTCCACGTCAGCTATCCCACCGGAGAGGTGACGGAAATGGAAAGCGGCAAAGCCGTGGACGATGTGGCGAAAATTCTTGTTTTGCATCACGCGGCCTATTCTCGCGGCGGCGGACTTGCCGACAACATGGTTTCCTATAAAGAGCTGCCCGGCGGCGATATCTATATCAATCCCTTTACCCACCGCTGTATCGACGCGTTGGTGGGTATTTTCGCGAAAAATTTAGAAGTGTTGAAAAAAGCGGTTGGGGCCACGGAACACCGCCTGGAGAACCATGGTGATTTCAGCTGTACCATTCAAGTGCTGCCCATGGTGCCCATTACCTTGATCCTCTATGAAGAAGACGATGAATTTCCGGCGGCGGGGAACATTCTTTTCAACGGCAACGCCGCTTCTCATCTGCACACCGAGGACTACAGCCAGCTTTCCGCTTATCTCATATCGGCTTTAAAGCGGCTGGCTTTCCAATAAGGAGAAGACCATGACATTGACATCGATGATCAAAGATATTGCCCTAGCAGAAACAGGTTTGGCCAAACTGAACTGGGCCAAAAGCCATATGCCGGTATTGAATTTATTGATCGAACGCTATAGAGACGAACAGCCCTTCCAAGGCCTGCGCGTCAATATTTGCCTGCATATCGAGGCGAAAACCGGCTGTCTTGCCTTGGCCCTAAAGGAACTTGGCGCCACCGTGGCCTTGGCTGCCTGCAATCCGCTGTCCACCCAAGACGACGTCGCCGCGGCGCTCAGCGCAAAAGGGCTTGCTGTTTTTGGCCTCCACGGCGCCGATCAGGCTCTTTACGACGCTTGTATCGCCGCTTCTTTGGAAAACAAACCGCAGCTGATCATCGACGACGGCGGCGATCTTGTGCATCTTCTGCATCAGGATAAAAAAGAGCTGCTTGCCGAGATCATCGGCGGCTGTGAAGAGACCACCACGGGTTTGAACCGTCTGCGGGCCATGGCGGACAAAGGGGAACTGTGTTTTCCGATGATCGCCGTCAACGACGCGGACTGCAAGCATCTTTTCGATAACCGCTACGGCACAGGACAATCGGCCTGGACGGCCATTATGTCCACAACCAATCTTCTGGTGGCCGGTTCCACGGTGGTGGTCGCCGGTTACGGTTGGTGCGGTAAGGGCTTGGCCCTGCGGGCCAAAGCTTTGGGCGCTCGGGTGATTGTCACGGAAATTGATGAAGTCAAGGCGCTGGAAGCGCTGATGGATGGTTATGACGTGATGCCCATGGCGGAAGCGGCGCCTTTGGGGGACTGCTTTGTTACCGTCACCGGTAACTGTGACGTTTTACGCAAGGAACACTTTAAAACCATGAAGGACGGCGCTGTTTTGGCCAACGCCGGTCATTTCGACGTGGAAATCAATAAGGAAGATCTGCTGGCGATGAGCGAAACCGTCGTCACCGCCAGAGAAAATATTGAAGAATACCGCTTGAAAGACGGTAGGAGCATCTATCTTTTGGGCGAGGGACGCCTTGTGAACCTGGCCTGCGGCATGGGGCATCCTGTGGAAATCATGGACATGTCTTTTGCCGTGCAAGTCGGTTCGCTGCTCTATTTGAAAGATTGCGGCAGAAGCCTGAAACCCGCGGTTCATCCCGTACCCCAAGAGGTGGATCGGGAAATTGCCGCCATGAAACTAAAGGCTTTGGCCAAAAAGATCGACGTTCTTACGAAGAAACAGGAAAAATACTGGCTGAACCGGTAAAGAGGAATCCAATGCGCACAATTACCTATGAGGAAATAAAAAATACCGTGGCGGAGCTATGTATTGAAAGCTGCAACCACTTGGGGGAAGACGTCTTTCAAAAATTAAAATCCGCCGTTCATACGGAAAAATCTCCCGTGGGCGTTGATATTTTGAAACAATTGGTCAAAAACGCCCTGATCGCCGCCGCCGATGAAATCCCCATCTGCCAGGACTGCGGTCTTGCCGTGGTCTTTGCCGAAGTGGGCCAGGAGGTTCATATTGAGGGCAGCTTTACCGACGCCGTCAATGACGGCGTCATCCAAGGCTATGCCGACGGGTACCTGAGAAAATCCACCTGCACGGCGCTGACCAGAGAAAACTATGGCAATAACGCCCCGGCCATCCTCCATACGAAACTTGTCCCCGGCGAAAATATCAAACTCACCGTTGCGCCGAAAGGCGGCGGTGCGGAAAATATGAGCGCCTTGAAAATGTTCCCGCCGTCCGCGGGGAGAACAGGGATCATCGATTTTGTGGTGGAAACGGTACGCCAGGCGGGACCGAATCCATGTCCTCCCATTGTGTTGGGTATCGGCATCGGCGGCAATTTTGAAATGGCGCCGCTTTTGGCCAAAGAAGCCTTGCTCCTTGAGATTGAGGAAAAGAACGCTGATCCCGCCTTTGCCGCCATGGAGGAGGAAATCCTCAAACGCTGCAATCAACTGGGTATCGGCCCCGGCGGTCTTGGCGGGAGCACCACCGTATTGGCGGTGCATATCAAAGATGCTCCCTGTCATATCGCGTCTTTACCCTGTGCCGTGAATATCAACTGCCATGCCGCAAGGCACAAAACGAAGGTGATTTGAGATGAGTGAAGTAATTTTAATGCCTCCTTTAAAAGACGAGGATTTGCAAAACCTGCGCATTGGCGATACCGTTTATATTACCGGCACCATCTACACGGCGAGAGACGCCGCCCATAAGCGGCTCTGCGATATTTTGGCTGAAGGCGGAGAACTGCCCTTTGAACTAAAGGGGCAGATCATCTATTACGCCGGACCCGCCCCGGCAAAGCCCGGCGCCGTCATCGGCTCCATCGGCCCAACCTCCAGCTACCGGATGGACGCTTACGCGCCGATGCTGATGACGAAGGCCGGTTTAAAAGGGATGATCGGCAAAGGCAAACGGAACGAAGCGGTAAAGGCGGCCATCGTGAAACATGGCGCCGTTTATTTCGGCGCCACCGGCGGCGCGGCGGCGCTTCTCAGCAAACGGGTGAAGGCAGCGGAAGTGATCCTTTATCCGGAACTGGGACCTGAGGCGATCCGCCGTTTGAAGGTAGAAAACTTTCCGGTGACGGTGATCAACGATGTACACGGCGGCGATCTCTACGAGGAAGCGATCAAAGCGTATCAGGAAATATAAGGAATGAAAAAATACGAACCCATCATCGAATACGTTTCCCCCGACGGACTCGGGGCGCAAATGGGGCTCAAAGTCGGAGAAAAACTGCTCAAGATCAATGATACGGTATTAAGGGATATCATCGATTATCAGTACCTCTCAGCCGACGAGAACCTGAAGCTTACCGTTGCCGCCGAAGATGGCGGCGAACGCACGCTTTGCATCGTTAAGGACGAGGACGAAGATATCGGCATCGGTTTTCAGAGCGCTGTTTTTGACGGCGTCCGCAAATGCCAAAACCATTGTATCTTCTGTTTTGTGGATCAGATGATCAAAGGGCAGCGGGAAACGCTTTATTTGAAAGACGACGATTACCGGCTGTCTTTTCTCTACGGCAACTACATCACCTTGACCAATCTCAAGGAGGCGGATTTTGCCCGCATCAAAGAGCAGAAATTAAGCCCCCTCTACATCTCCGTGCACTGTCTCGATGAGGCCATGCGGCAAACGGTCTTAGGTCGAAAAGAAGCGCGGAATATCGTTGAGTCCCTACGGGAGCTTTCCGACGCCGGTATTGAGATGCACGGTCAGATCGTTTTGGCCCCTGGCTACAATGATGGCAAATACCTGACGGAAACGGTGGAAGGTATTGCCGCCATCCCGGGATTCCGCTCCTTGGCGCTGGTTCCCGTGGGTCTGACCAAGTGCAAAAACCCCGCTTTGCGCTTATTTACCAAGGAGGAAGCCAAAGAGCTGATCGCCCTGACCGAAACGTATCAGAAACGCTTTTTAAAGGAAAAAGATACCCGTTTCCTTTTTGCTGCCGATGAAATTTATCTTTTGGCTGAAGAGGCGGTACCGGCCGAAGCCGATTACGAAGATTATCCCCAGATTGAAAACGGCGTCGGCCTGGTGCGTCAGTTTCAGGAAGACTATTTCCTGGCCAAGGACGGGATCGGCGATTTTGTGAAAGAAACCACTATTTATCTGATCACCGGTTTTCATGGCGCAAAGGCTCTTTCCCCGGTGATCGCCGATTTGAATGAGATCAAAAATCTTCACGTCAAGGCTCTTGCTGTGGAAAACTGCTTTTTCGGCTCTTCGGTAACGGTGACGGGACTTTTGACGGGTCATGATATTTCCGCCGCGTTGGCGCAGAATAAAGGGGAGGGCGCTTTTTATCTGCTCCCCGACGTTTTATTGAAACACCACACCGATCTGCTTTTGGACGGTGTCTCCGTGGCGGAAATCGCCGGGCAAAGCGGATGTGACCTCCGTGTTACGGAAACCAACGGCATGGCTTTGGCGGACGCTGTCGCCGCAATCAGAGAGGAACGCATATGAAACCAATCCTTGCTCTTGTCGGCCGCCCCAACGTGGGGAAATCGACGTTGTTCAACAGAATCATCGGCGAACGCAAAGCCATTGTCGAAGACACACCGGGCATTACCAGGGACCGTCTTTACGAAGAAGCCTCCTGGAATGGGAAAGACTTTATTTTGATCGATACCGGCGGTATTGACTTTGAAAACATCGAGGGCCACATCGAGTCCCGCATTTATCAGCAGGTGCTCTTGGCCATTGAGGAAGCCGATGTCATCGTCATGGTCACCGACGGTAAAACAGGCCTCACCGACGAGGATCTGCGGGCCGCGACACTCCTAAAAAAATCGAAAAAGCCGATTCTCTTAGCCGTCAATAAAATCGACAATTTCGATAACGCCGATTATTACGATTTTTACCGCCTGGGCCTCGGTGATCCGATTCCCGTTTCCTCTCTCCACGGCATGAACACCGGCGATCTTTTAGACGCCGTGGTCAACGCCTTTCCCGAAAGTGAACCGGAGGATGATGATGAAGAAGTGATTCGCTTTGCCCTGATCGGCCGCCCCAATGTGGGAAAATCATCCCTGGCCAACCGTCTGCTGGGAGAGGAACGCACCATCGTATCGGATATCCCCGGTACCACCAGGGATGCCATCGACTCTCGTTTTGAAAAGGACGGGCAGAAGTACCTATTGATCGATACGGCGGGGATGCGCCGCCGCGGTAAGATTCAGGAGACCACGGAAAAATACAGCATCATCCGCACCCTGCGTTCCGTGGATCGCTCCGATGTGGTATTGATGCTTTTAGACGCCAAAGACGGTGTGACCGAGCAGGATAAGAAAGTTGCCGGTTACGCCCATGAGGCGGGGAAGGGGATGCTGATCGTCGTCAATAAATGGGACGCCATTGAGAAAGACGACAAGACGATCAAGAAATTCGAGGAAGAAATCAGGGAGGAAATGGCTTATCTGAGCTATGCTCCCATCGTCTATATTTCGGCTCTTACGGGACAGCGGGTGCATACGGTGCTCCAATGGGTCAAAGCCATTTCGGAGCAGCAAAATATGCGCGTACCCACGGCGCGGTTGAATGAAGTGATCCAAGAGGCGCTGCGTCTCAATCCGCCGCCTTCGGATAAGGGCAAAAAATGCCGGATCCTTTATGGCACCCAGGTCGGCGTCAAGCCGCCGAAGTTCGCGATCTACGTCAACGACCCGGAGCTGGTGCACTTTTCCTATGAACGCTATCTGATCAATCAGATTCGACAGAATTTCGGTTTTGAAGGTACGCCGCTGTGGCTTTTGATTCGCAAGAGCAATGAGAAAGCATAAAAAATAAAATATGAATCATGAAAAGGGGATATCGTTATGATCTGGCAGGTTCTTGTGGTAATACTCGCCTATTTTCTGGGGGCGATTCCTTCGGGGTATTGGGTCGGCAAAAAGATTTGCGGTATCAATATATTGGAGTTGGGCAGCAAAAATGTGGGCGCGACGAATACCTTCCGTATTTTAGGCCCCAAAATCGGCGGACTCGTGCTTTTGATGGATCTGCTAAAGGGGTTTATCGCCGCTCTAATTGGCTATTTTGCCGGGGGTGTCACGCTTTCCGTGATTTGCGGTGTCGTGGCGATCTTGGCCCATACCTTTTCCGTTTTTCTGAAATTTAAGGGGGGCAAGGGCGTCGCCACCGGCGCCGGTGTGATGTTCTGCTGGAATCCCCTCGCCATTCTCTGCGCCCTTGTCGTTTGGTCTCTGTTGGCCTTTACCACAGGTTATGTTTCCCTGGCCTCTCTCATCGCTTCCATTGCCTGCGTTTTTTTCCTTTGGCTCTTTGGCGGGAGTACATTGCAAATCGTGATTTGTGCTCTTATCGTTGTTTACATTGTGTGGAAGCATCGGGAGAATATCAAACGCCTCTTCGCGGGTACGGAAAACAAGATGAACTGGAAAGAGAAGTTTTCCAAAAAAAAATGATTTGAAGAACGGATGCATGGCGTCCGTTCTTTTCATTATTGGTATAATGTTGTCTTTCCCTCATATAATTGAATTGAACATTGCCGCATGAAGCGGTCAAGGGAGGGAAATGATTGGAAAAAACAGATGTATTGGAAAATATCAGCGAACGTACCGGCGGTGATATCTATCTGGGAGTTGTGGGGCCCGTTCGTACCGGAAAATCGACTTTCATCAGACGCTTCATGGAATTGCTGGTCCTTCCCAATATCGAGGAATTTCATGAACGCGAAATCGCCCGCGACGAACTTCCTCAAAGCGGTACGGGACGCACGGTTATGACGACAGAACCAAAGTTCATTCCGGCCAATGCCGTGGAGATCAACGTCAGGGAAGGCATCGACATGCGCGTACGCATGGTGGATTGCGTCGGTTATGTCGTTCCCGGCGCGCTGGGTTTTGAAGAAAATGAAATACCGCGGATGGTGCACTCTCCGTGGAGTGAAGAGGAAATCCCCTTCGAAGAAGCGGCGGAGATTGGTACAAGAAAGGTGATCACCGACCATTCTACCATCGGTCTCTTGGTGACCACCGACGGCTCCATCACGGAGATCGAGAGAGAAAGCTATTTAGAAGCAGAACAGCGTGTGGTCGCCGAATTGAAAGAATTGGATAAACCCTTTGTTATCATTCTCAATGCGGTGGATCCTTTCAGCGTGGAAACGAGAGCTTTGAGTGAAAAGATGCAGGCAGAATACGATGTTTCCGTCGTTGCGGTTGACGCCATGAATATGACCAACGACGACGTGCTCCGGGTTTTACAGGAAGCGCTTTATGAATTTCCCGTCACCGAAGTCGACGTGCATCTGCCGGACTGGGTGCCGGAAACTGACGCAAATCACTGGCTTAGGAAGAACCTGGAAACGGATATTTACGCCATTGTCGACGAGATCAAAAGGATCCGCGATCTCGACAACGCCGTGGCCGCCATCGACGCTTTGGAAATCACAGAAGGCGCTTCTCTGCTGCTGATGGATCTCAGCACCGGTATTTCCGCGGTGGACGTCCGCATCAACGACAGTTATTTTTATCAGATTCTCGGAGAATACGCCGGTGAAGAGATTGAGGGCAATCATACCATTATGCGCCTGATCCGCCAATTCGCCCTTTCTGATAAGGAATGGAGCAAACTGAGAGAAGCCATGGGCGAAGTGCGGGATTCCGGTTACGGTGTCGTCAATCCGCAGCTTGACGAAATGTACCTGGAGGAACCGGAACTGATCAAACAAGGCGGGCGTTTCGGTGTGAAGCTGAAAGCTTCGGCTCCCAGTTATCACTTGATTAGGGCCAATATCTCCACAGAAATCACGCCGCTGATCGGTACGGAAAAACAATGCGAGGAACTGGTGCGTTACATCCTGGAAGAATTTGAAGACGATCCTCAAAAGATGTGGGATACGAACATTTTCGGCAAATCCCTTAACACCTTGGTGCAGGAAGGGATTCAGAGTAAGCTTTGCACCATGCCCGAAACGGCCAGAGGAAAACTGCAAATCACCTTGGAACGCCTCGTCAATGACGGCGGCGGCGGGATCATCTGTATTATCCTTTGAGCAAATAACCATTGATTATCAGGTACAGTCATTTTGATTGTACCTGATTTTTATACTGTTTTTATCCGCTCTTTATGATATAATAATAGCCTAAGGAGTGAACCATGGAATTCATCATCGTTGACCTGGAAACCACAGGCATCAATTATAAAAGGGACAGAATCATCGAGATCGGTGCCGTGAAAGTCGCGGCTTTTGGCAAACGGGAGACGTTTCACTGTCTCATCGACCCCGAGATTCCTTTACCGAAAGCCATTACGGCGCTGACGGGAATCAGCGACGATATGCTCACCGGCAAACCTCTCATCGAAGAGGTGATCGGTGATTTTTTGGCTTTTGTCGGTGACGGTCAGCTCGTCGCCCACAACGCCGCCTTTGACGGTGCTTTTCTGGAAATCTTCACCGAAATCCCCAAAGAGGAATACCTCGATACGTTGCTTCTCGCGAAAATGGCGTTTCCGATGTTAAACAGCTACGCTTTGGGTAATCTGACGGAGTATTTCGGTATCTCCAAGGATCAGCAGCACCGGGCGTTGAGCGACGCGGAAGCCACCGCCGATCTATTTCAATTGATTGAAGAGGCCTTCGCCTTGGCGGATCAGGGTTTGATGGCCGCCTGGAGCCACCTGCTAAGTAAAAAATATCCGGTATACCAACGTTATCTGCAACGATTTGACGTCCAGCCTTTGGCGCAAAAATACCTGCCCCCCAAAGCGCCGAAAAAAGGCGAAGAGGAAAGGGACGAGGAAAGGGCGGAGGAGAGGGAAAAGTACGTCATTGACGGCGAGGAGCTGTTATCCTGTTTTGAGCGGGAGGACGGCCTGAAAGCCCATGTTTTCGATTTTCGGCCCAGGGCATCTCAAACGGAAATGGCTTTGGCCGTGGCGGCGGCTTTTAATCAGGAGGAGTATCTTCTGGCGGAAGCCGGTACGGGGACGGGAAAAACCATCGCCTATCTGCTGCCTGCCGCCTTTGCCGCGGTATACGGCAAAATGCCGGTGATCATCAGCACCCATACGATCCATCTTCAAGATCAGCTGATCAAAAAGGATATTCCCGAGCTAAACGGTTTCTTTCAGGGTAACATCCGGGCCGCCCTGATCAAGGGGCGCAATCATTATCTTTGTTGCCGGAAGTGGGAAAACGAATACGAAAACGAAGACCGCGACCGCGCCTTTTTCATGGCCCGCCTGCTGCCTTGGGCGACGGAAACCCAAGACGGCGACGTCGACGTGCTGAATCTCAACGCCTTTGAAAAGAAGGATTGGCAACGGTTCTCTGCTGCCTCGGAAAATTGCATCGGCATGCGCTGTCCCTATTTTCACGGCCGCTGTTTTGTGCGTCGGGCCAGAAAAGCCGCGGAAAACGCCGATCTCATCATCACCAATCATTCGCTGCTTTTGACGGATTCGGTGCGGGGCGGCGGAATTTTGCCCCATACGGAGCATCTGATCATCGACGAAGCCCACCAGTTGGAAACGGTGGCCGAAAATAGCCTCGGCTTCAGCCTGAGCTATTTCGATCATATGACGACTTACGGCGAACTTTTGAAAATACTGCAAAAACTCTATAAGAGGGTCACTTTTCCCAGCCTTTACCTAAACGAGCAATCCCAGGAAAAAATCAGAGAAAAGCAGACCTTTTTGGAGGAACTCATTGCCGCGCTGAAGGATCACGAAGACAAGGCCAGGGATGCCTTTGCCGTATTCAAAGAGACTTTTGAGCTTGCCAAAACACGAAAAACTGCTTCTAGCAGGGCTTGGCGCATTGATGAAAGAGTGAAAGAGGAACCGCTTTGGCAAGAAGCCGGTCAACTCCTCAGCAATTTACGGGTTTGGTATGAGGAAATCAGCGTTGCCCTGGCCAAAACCGCATCCCTCCTTGAAAGCGAACTGGAGGAAGAAGGTTACGAAAACGATAAGATTCAGTTTACCGTGGCGAAAGGGGAATGGAGCGAAAACGCCTCGGCGCTGCAAGCCTTTGCCCAGGGGGAAAAAGAGCAGATGGTCGCCTGGCTGGAAGAGGGCAACGAGCGCTTCATCTATCCCATTTTGAAAACCGCTCCCCTTAACATTGATCAGGCGCTGGTCAAGAATCTTTACGCCTATAAGGACAGCGTAATCTTCGTTTCCGCCACCCTCAGTGTGAATCGGGATTTTCACTATTTTCGCCAAACTTGCGGCCTTAACCTGATTCCGAAGAAAACCAATGAGCTGCTTTTGCCGTCGCCCTTCGATTACCGGAATCAGTCGGTGCTCGTCGCCGCCAATGATATTCCCCTTGTGGGAACCGTGACGGAATATGAATATTTGGAGAGCGTCGCCGGCGCCGTGGTTGATTTGACCGCGGCGGCCAAAGGCCGCGCTTTGGTGCTTTTTACTTCTCATATGCACTTGCGGGAAGTCTTCTACCGGGTAGAACAGCCGCTGAAAGATAAAGGCATCACGGTTTTGGCCCATGAGATCAGCGGCAGCCGCAGCACACTTTTGCGCAAAATGCGGGAAGACAGCCGCACCGTGATTTTAGGCGCCAACAGTTTTTGGGAAGGGATCGACGTGGCCGGGGAAAATCTCAGCCTGCTGATCATTGTTCGCCTGCCTTTCTGGCCACCGGATATTCCCACCATCGCGGCAAAGTTGGATCTGCTCAAAGCCCAGCATAAAAACGCCTTCGGTGAACTGAGCCTGCCCCAGGCGATCATCCGTTTTAAGCAAGGCTTTGGCCGCCTGCTGCGGAAAGAGGACGATCGCGGCGTGATTTGCGTTCTCGATAAGCGCATCTATGAAAAGCGCTACGGCAAGGATTTCGTGGCGTCACTGCCCTTAAATAAGGTCTACCCCTTATCCGTTGAGGATATCACTACCTTGATCCGGGAGCGGTTATAAAAGAAGGGATCGGGCATATAATGAAGTAAACATCGGGGAGAGGTGATGAAATGAGGATCCTCTATTTCAAAGTGCCTGCGGGCTTAAAACGTATATTGCGCATATTTATACATTAGTCGGAAGGGGAAGTCCGCAGCGGTCAGCGTAGCCGGTGCGGACTTTTTTTGCACGAAAGTATAAAATGATTGACGGATAAATGAAAATATTTTATATTGTAGATAACAAGACATGCTTTTAGGATACCGGGGAAAATCAAGAGAGGATGGTGGTCGAAGATGAGGAAGGGCAAGCTGCTTTTATGCGCTCTCGCCATATCATTGCTGGCCGCGGGCTGCGGTGATCAAAGCGAACCCGCTGTGGACAGCGAAAAAACCCCGTCAGAGCAGGCAGAGTTTAAGCTTAACGCCAAAATTGAGGAACAGACCATTTACGATCAGGACGGTTTCGTCTTAAAAGCCCTTTCCTTGGATGTGAAGGACGGTAGCGATGCGCTCGCTGCAACGGACACAAGCGGGGAGGAAAGCGCGGCGGCGCTAACCGATGCTCCCCCGGAAAATAACAGCGGCCCTTATTTGGCCCTGAATATTTATGAGGAAAACCGGGGCGACCGCACCCTGACCGCGAAATATTACGCCGTGGCCGTCAACGGCATCACGGTTCATAATTATGACGCCGTGGGCTGGTGTGAACCTGGCTGCGGTGGGGAGAGTCATTTCATTTTAGGGGATCTTGATTTGCTGAACGCCGCCAACATTGAGGATGTGGCGGAAATCAGCTTCCAGTTTTACCTTTCCGATGCCGATACTTGGGAAATCGTGGACTCTCGAATCATCACCATCAAGACGGACCGCTTTGACAGCATTCAACAGGAAAAGCCCACAGCGACAGGAGATGTCCTCTATGCGGAAAACGACATCAAGATCATGGCCGCCAGTTTTGATCAAAAGGCCGTTTCAGAGGATGGCAGCGCCACCTTAGTGCCGCGCTTTTTCGTGGAAAACAACTCTGACCGGTATATTGATCTTTCCGTCGACAGCGACCTCGTCCTCAATGGCGTCGGTCTCTTTCGTTATCCCACATTGTCCATAAACTATCTGCTTCCGGGGAATTGCGCTTACACGGATCTCTATCTCGACGACGATACCTTGGCTGAGGCCGGAATCAGCGGTGAGAAAGATTTGCAGAGCCTGGCCTTTACCTTTATTGTCAGCGACAAATACGTCTCCGATACCTTGGATCTGGAAGATGCGGTGCTCTACAAAGCGCCGATCAGCATCGATTATCCCTAAAAGCGGAGAATTTTTCGGTTGACATTTAAAGGCATTCCCGTTATAATAAACTCAATAAATGCAAGAAGGCGCATTTTGCTTAAAAGGGAAACAGGTGAAAAACCTGTACGGTCCCGCCACTGTATGGTGGAGCGGTACATAAAACGCCACTTTTTGATTGGAAATCAAGGGGGAAGGTTTGTGCCGCCATGAAACCGAGTCAGGAGACCTGCCTTGTTGTTGTTATTGTTTATGGGAACTTAGGTAAGAGTTCGCATCTGGTTTAGATGCGAACTCTTTTTTTATCGAAAGGGAGTTTTTATGAATACCGCGGTACTAACAAGAGAGCAAGAATTGATTTTTGAGCAAAGGGAGCGCCCCGTTTTAGGGGAAGGGGAGGTGCTGATTGAAGTCGCCTATTGCGGCGTATGCCGCACCGACCGGAAAGCTTACCGGCAGGGTCAGCGCGATCTGCGGCTGCCCCGGGTGTTGGGCCATGAATTTGCCGGTGTTGTCGCTGAAATTGGCGCCGGCATCGACGGTTTTGTCTTGGGAGAGCGTGTTCAGGTTCACCCCGGTATCGGCTGCGGCGTCTGCGGCGATTGCCTCAACGGCGACGATCAACGTTGTGTTGCGATGAAGGTGTTGGGTTTTCATCTCGACGGCGGTTTTGGCCGCTACTGCGTGATTCCTTCTGCGGGGGTGCAAGCCGGTATCATTACGAAAGTAGACGATCATATTCCCCTTTATTACGCCGCTTTGTCGGAGCCGATTGCCTGCGCGCTCCATATGATCGACCATATCGATATCTTACCGGAAGATCGATTGCTGATTGTCGGCGGCGGTGTGCTCGGCTGTCTCATGGCTAAAATTTGTCAATATCTAAAAATCACAGAAAATATTCTGATCGTGGAAGCGAACGAAAAAAAGCGTGATCTATGCCGGAATCTAGGCTTCCAATCCTTATCGGCGGAAAACGCCAAAGATAGGATCAAAGAAATCTGGCCCGCCGGGGCAGATGCGGCGATTCCCTGTTGCCCGGTGAATTTCGGGATGGAACTGTCGCTGAAGGTGCTGAAAAACGGTGGTAAATTGGGTTTTTTCAGCGGTTTGACGGGAAATGACGCGTTGACGAACAAACTGATCAATTTAATGCACTATAAAGAGTTAACGGTAACGGGGGCTTACGGCTGCGGCTTAAAAGACGGAAAAAAGGCCTTAGCGCTGCTGAAAAATGGTTTTGATCTGACCGATCTGCCCATCACCTTGATTGCCTTGGAAAACGTGGAAGAGTTCTTAAAGCAAACGGATACGGAAAATGATTTGATCACAATGATTGATTACAAAAAGGGGGACCAAAAAAATGACAACTAAAAATTTCGGCAAAGCCATTGATCGTTTGATCGCCAAAGAAGACCTCACCAGAACGGAAACTTACGATTACTTCAGCGCGGTGATGACCGATCGGGAAACGGAAATGAATCAGGGCGCTTTTTTGGCGGCGCTGACGGCGAAGGGCGCCACCGCCGAGGAAATTGCCGCAATCTGGCAGGTCGTTTATGAAGAAGATACCGTAAAAGTTGTGCCGGACATTGATTTGCCTTTGGCGGAAAACAGCGGCACCGGTATGGATAAAATCAAAACCTTCAATATCAGCACCGCCGCTTCGGTGGTTGCGGCTTCTTGCGGCGTTGCCATGGCGCGCCACGGCGCCCGCGCCATCACCTCGGCTTGCGGTACCGTTGATGTGGCCGAGGCCATCGGCATCAATGTGGAGACCGATTGCGATGAAATCGGAAAGAGCATTGAAGCCTGCGGTATCGGCCTTTTTAACGGCATGAGCGCCAAAGTCCATCCTAGCGGTCTGGGTCGGATTTTGAGCAAGATCAGTTTCGGGTCGGTGCTGAATATCGCGGCTTCTCTGGCCAATCCCGTGAAAATCGAATACGGCGTCAGAGGCGTAAATGATCCGAAAATGCTTCAGGATGTCGCCGCAATCATGAGCGGCATCGGCTATCGTCGCGCCGTTGTGCTCCACGGTTTTCAGGAAGACGGGACGCCGGGAATCGACGAGGCAAGTACTCTGGGAAAAACCGAGTACGCGGAAATCAAGGCTGACGGTAAGATCAGCCGCGACACGTTCTATCCGGAAGATTTTGGTCTAAAAAGAGCGCGTACCCGGGATATCATGGCCGTAGGTTCTGTGGAAGCGGAAGCGAAACGGCTGGTTCAAGTTTTATCGGGAGAAAAAGAGGGTCCCGAAAGCGATATCGTATTGCTGAACGCGGCATTGCTTCTCTATGTAACGGGCATCAGCGATACCATGCAAAAAGGATATGAGCGCGCCGCGAAAGCCCTTTATGAAGGCGGTTCCTACCAAAAACTGGCTCAATGGATCAGCTGCCAGGGTGAGGGTGACGAGGAAGAGGCGATGCGGCGGTTGAATCTTTTGAAGGAGGCCATTTGAATGATCTTGTATGCCGTCAAAACAGACGCCGGTTACCTTCGGGACAAAGGGGAAGGGGGCGTCTTTCTGACAAAACTCGCCTCGGCTTCGGTTTTTCCGGATCAGGAAAGCGCCGCGAAACTGCAAGCAAAATACGGCGACGGTTATATTGTGGAGTTAACCTTAACGGAACGTACTATTTAGCGATAAAAAAAAGACGGTGATGACACCGTCTTTTTTGAATGAAAGAGAAACATCAGCTCCTGCCCGCCATTTCGCCAAGGATTGCGGCGACAAGGACGAGTCCGGTTTTTTGGAGAAAAACCGACGCGTCGAAGACACCGAAGACAAAGGTAGCGACGAAAAGCAGCAGTAAAACGGCGAAAGGTAAAAAGAGGGCTTTTTTTAGCTGGAAAAACGGCGTACGCGCGGCGACGAAAAACGCGCCGCAAAAAACAGACAGTCCCAAGGAAATGTTGGCGAAAACAGACAGTATATTGTTTTCAAAAGGCAGCAGATAAAACAAACCGCAAAATACCGCGGCGCAAAGCAGAGAGACGCAAACGGTGAGAAGAAGCCCTTGCGCCAAAACTTTTCGGCTGAAACCGGAATACATCTGACCAACTCCTATAGATTATTATTTAATAAATTTACCGGTTTTCCTTGACGTTTCATATGAAAAACAATAAAATATATATGATATACTTTTTTGAAATATTACTGCGAGGTAAAGAAATGAAAAGAATCATTGATAAGCCCAGAATCGAGGCGGCTTTCAAAGAGATACTTGAGGCCATCGGTGAAGATGCTGAAAGAGAAGGCTTAAAAGACACACCGTCGCGTGTCGCAAGGATGTATGAAGAAATTTTCGCAGGACTTCATGAGGATCCCGGCGAACATTTAATGAAACAGTTTTCCGCGGAACACCACGATGAAATGGTGTTGATTAAGGATATTCCGGTATACTCTATGTGTGAACATCATTTCATGCCCTTTTACGGTGTCGCCCACGTGGCCTATATTCCCAAAAGGAAGGGGCTTTAACCGGTCTTTCCAAAATTGCTCGCACCGTGGAAGGTTTTGCCAAAAGACCCCAGGTGCAAGAGCGGCTGACCACGCAGATTGCCGACGCGGTGATGGGACGCCTCAATCCCCAGGGTGTGCTCGTTGTGATTGAAGCGGAGCATATGTGCATGACCATGCGCGGCGTGAAAAAACCGGGGTCGAAGACGATCACCTCCGCCGTACGCGGCAGTTTCAAAAAGAGCGCCGCGACGCGGTCGGAAGCCTTTGCGTTGATCAACGGAAAGTAAATTTTATGAGTGAAAAACAGCAGGCGGATAAACTAAAATTCATCGCCCAAAAAAACTTCAAAAAGAGAGACGATATGTATGAAATCGTCGATTTTCTCAATAAAAGTTTAAAAGAATATCATCTGATGTTTGGGCTGACCCATGACGCGGACAACAAAGAAAAATACATGATACGGATATATGAGGTGTGAATATGAAATTTCTTTCGGCCATGAAAGAGCTCATTATTACGCTAATACTGGCAGTTCTCATCGCCATGGTGTTGAAATACTTTATCATTGATTCCTGCAAAATCCTTTCGGAATCCATGGCTACAACACTGAACACCGGCGATCGAATACTCGTATTTAAGCTGGCCTATAAATTTGAAGAACCGGAAAGGGGAGACATCATCATCTTTCAGCCTCCGGAAGAAATGGATGAAGGCACCGATTTCATCAAACGAATCATCGGACTTCCCGGTGAAACCGTCGAAGTCGTCGCCAACGACGGCGTTTACATCAACGGCGTTTATTTGGAAGAACCTTATATCAAGGAAATTCCCACCTATGATTTCGGGCCGGTGACGGTACCCGAAAACTGCTACATCGTTCTCGGCGATAACCGTAACCGCAGCGCCGACAGCCATTACTGGAGCTATTCTTATATTACCTTTGAAGATATCGACGGAAAGGCGATCCTGCGCTATTTCCCTTTTACTGATTTCTCACTTTTTAAAACCATGGATTATGCCAATGAAGATTTTATTAGTCAATGATGACGGTTACCGTGCCCCGGGGCTTCATGCCCTGATCCTTGCTTTAAAAGCGGAGCATGATTTGACCGTGACGGTTCCCGCCTTGGAACAAAGCGGCAAAAGCCACTGTATGACGTTTTTAAAGCCCGTTACCTATGACCATTTTCGGCTTTCCGAAGTGGATCACGATATCTATATGATTCACGGCACGCCCTCGGATTGCGTGCTGATGGCCTTGGATCAAATCATGACCGAAAAGCCCGATCTTGTGATTTCCGGGATCAACAAGGGCTATAATTCCGGCGGCGCCATTGTCTATTCGGGAACGGTTTCCGCCGCTTACGAAGGCGCCTCCAGAGGCATCCCGGCCTTTGCCCTCTCCGCCGATTTTACCGACGCTGACTTTACTTTGGCGGCCAAGATGTTCAAAGCCATGCTGCCCTCGATTTTGGCGCAGGAAAAGGACAAACTGTTTTTCTATAACATCAATTTCCCCAACCTGCCGCTGTCCGCCCTGAAAGGAATTCGCAAAACGACGATTGCCGACAGCCAAATCACGGAAAAGATGGAAAAACGGGTGGATCCTTTTCAACGGGAATACTACTGGCACGCTTACGACTGTAAGCTTGCGGAAAGTATCTGTGATGAAGCCGGTTCCGATATGTGCGCCATTCATGAGGGCTATATTTCCGTCACGCCATTGAAGCTAAACTATTTCGATGAAAAGAAATTTGAGCGGATGATGGATTTCAGCGATGTTTTTTCGGAAATAAAAGCCTTGAAATAAAGTGTTTATCGAAAGCGCCGCTGATCAACATCGTAAAAAAGTAAACGATAAGAAAAACGCATGCAGACAGAATCATGGATAGGATATCCGCGATATTTGTCTGCATGATCTGTTTTTCAAAGAACAGCATGATGAAAAGCCCGGCGGCGCAGGCGATGAGGGGTAGCAGATAGGTTTGGCTAAAACGTACTTTGCAGCCGGTGATTTTTTTCATATAACGGTATTGCAGGAAAAACATCATTACGTCGTTGAGAATGAAAAGCAGAATCAGCCACTGCACCGAAAAAGAACCGCTCCCGGCTAAGAGAAACAGGGCGAGGATATAAGAAAAATCGGCGATGCAATAGTTGATGAAGATGCGGCGGAAGCGGTTTAGCCCCTGAAGCACCGCGATGACCGGGTGTTGCAGATAGATGAAAATCCCCCCCAAGCAGAGCAGAGAAAGCATGGGTCCCGCTTCGGGAGAGGCAAAAAGGATGTTACAGAGGGGTGATGCGTAGTAGTAGAGCAGCGTCAGAATCGGCAGCGCCGTAAACGTCGTGAAGCAGAGGCTTTTGGCGATGCGGCGATTGAGCAGCGCTTTATCATGGACACTGTCGGCGGCCACGATGGCCGGAATCAAGGGCGTCGTCAAAGCGCCGGTGATCACGGCGGGGAGATGCAGCACGGTCAGGGCGACGCCGCTGAAGAGTCCGAAAAAAGTCGCCGCTTCCGACAGGGTCGCGCCGCCGGCGATCATCGCTTTGGGAATCAAAATGGCTTGGCAAGTCACGGTCAAAGTGGCCACGATACGGCTTAAAGTGATGGGCGTGCCCGTTTGCAGCATCCGAAAAGCGGTTTTACCTTCAAACCCTCCTGTTTTCGGCGGTTTGTCGCGCTTATAGCGGTAGAGCAAATAGAGGCCGCCGCCGGTTTCCGCGAGGAAGGTGGCCAGGGAAAGCCCGACGAGGATAACGGAGAGAGAATAGCCTTTGGAGAGAAAGACAAAGACAATGACGGTACCGCAAACAATGCGCAGCAGCTGTTCCACCACTTGGCTTTTGCCGATCACCGAAGAACGGTGAGAACCTTGGAAGTAACCTCTGAGGGCGGAAAAAATCGAGATAATGAAAATCGAGGGAATCAAGGCGAAGAACCCGGGGATGATGCGGCCGTCGGAAAAGACGATGTCTTTTATAAAAGGGAAAAGCAGGCAAAGGACGGCGCTGACGCTTAAACTGTTGATCAGCAGCAACAGGGCGCCTGTCTTTAAGATTGACATCACGCGGTTGGCGTCCCGTTGGGCGCTGATAAAGTTGGATATGGCCAGCGGCACGCCGAGGGAGGCGACGACCAGAAGGAAGGAAAACAGGGGCGACATCAGTTCCGTAAGCCCCAAGCCCTCGGCGCCGATGAGCCGGATCAGGATCCCCCGATAAACGAGGCTCATGACTTTTACCGCCAAGTTTGTCGTGATAAGAATGGCTGTACCGTAGATGATCGTTTCTTTTTTCATAGCTTCACCGTTATAAAATACGGCGGCGTGGAAAAAAATATACTGCAAAATTATCAAAAAATTAAAGGATTTTCCATTTGCATATCAAATATATAATTTGGAAGTTTGCAATTTAATTTAGGAGGAACAACATGAAAGTATATCCGTCAGAGAAAATCAGGAACGTTGTCATTGTAGGTCACCAAGGTACTGGGAAAACATCAGTGGCGGAATGTATGATTTACAATACCGGCTCACTTTCGAGACTTGGTAAAGTCGATGAAGGAAACTCTGTTTCCGATTATCTGCCCGAAGAAGCAAAAAAGAAAATTTCGATCAGCACAGCGCTGCTGGCATTTGAACATAAAGATCATAAAATCAATTTGTTGGATACCCCTGGCTTCATGGACTTTTACGGGGAAGTAAAAGGCAGCCTCCGCATTGCCGATAGCCTGCTTATGGTCGTGGATGCCGTTTCCGGCGCCCAGGTCAGCACCGAATTGATCTGGGAAGAAGCCGATAAGAGAAAGACTTCCCGTTTCGTTTTGATCAATAAGATGGACAGAGAAAACGCCGATTTTGATAAAGCTCTGGAATCCTTGAAAAATGTACTCAGTATGGACATCGTTCCGGTCACCATACCCATCGGCGCCGGCGAATCCTTTTCCGGCGTTGTGGATTTGATCGAAATGAAGGCCTATGCTTATGAAAACGGCAAAGCCAAAGAGATCGATATTCCCGGCGATATGCAGGATACCGTTGATTCCTACCGTGAAATGCTCGTGGAAGCGGCAGCCGCCGGCGACGACGAAATCATGGAAAAATACCTGGATACTCTGGAACTAAACGACGCCGAAATCATCAAAGGCTTAAAAGGCGGCGTGAAAAAAGGAGAAGTCGCGCCCGTTTTTGCCGGCTGCGCTTTCGCCAATATCGGCATTGACAAAGTCATCGACGCGATTTGCGCCTACGGCCCCAGCCCTGTAGAAGCCAGTGAGGAAGTGGATCCGGAAGCTTCCTTTGCGGCGTTGATTTTCAAAACCATGACCGACCCCTATGTGGGGAAAATAAGTTTGTTTAAAGTCATGCAAGGCAATTTCAAAGCGGAAGGCGTGGTTTACAACAGCACCAAGGAAACCGATGAAAAAATCAGTTCCTCCGGTACGATGTTGGGGAAAACCCAAGTCGCCCTCAATGAATTCAAAACCGGCGATATCGGTATGCTGGCAAAAATGCCCCATGCCGGCAGCGGCGATACCCTCTGCACCAAAGCTCATCCCGTGAATTTGACGGGGATCGACTATCCCGTGCCGACGCTGACCATCGCCATCGCGCCCAAATCCAAGGCCGATGAAGATAAGCTCGGCAACGCTTTGGCACGGTTATTGGAACAAGATCCCACCTTGAAGTTGGAAAAGAATAAGGAAACAAAGCAAACGCTGCTGACCGGCCTCGGCGAAGCCCACGTCGACATTGTTGTGGAACGGTTGGCCAAAAAATTCAGCGTTGAGGTGGAAAAGGAAGAAGTCCAGGTACCTTACAGAGAAACCATCAAAGGCGCCGCCCGGGATATCCAGGGCCGCCATAAAAAACAAAGCGGCGGTCACGGCCAGTTCGGCGATATTATCGTGGATATGGAATACAATCCCGACAGTGATTTTGAATTTACAGAAACGATCTTCGGCGGTTCCGTGCCAAAAAACTATATTCCCGCTGTGGAAAAGGGTTTCCGCGAAGCCATGGTCGAAGGGGTTTTGGCCGGTTATCCCGTGACCAATATCAAGGTCAACCTGAAGGATGGTTCCTATCATCCCGTAGACTCTTCGGAAATGGCCTTTAAGATCGCGGCCTCTTTGGCCTTTAAAAAAGGCTGCGAAGTGGCGAAACCGATTCTCTTAGAACCGATCATGACCGTGGAAGTACTCGTCCCCGATCAATTCATGGGCGATATCATGGGTGACATGAATACCCGCCGGGGCAGAATTTTAGGCATGGAAAAGTCCGGCAATCTCCAGTGCATTAAGGCTCACGCACCCCTTTCCGAAATGTATAGTTACGCCATTGACCTGCGCTCCATGACCCAAGGCAGAGGTTACTTTACGATGGAATTCCATTCCTACGAAGAACTGCCTCAAAACCTTGCGGAAAAAGTCGTAGCCGCAGCAAAAGCCGCCAAGGAAGCGTAATAATTTAATAGGAGATCGAATATTGGATATAGAAGAGGACCGAATCGAAAGATTCGGTCCTTCAGACTGTAGACAAAATACGCGTCAGCGGATTTTGGGCTACAGGATGATAGGCTGCCGAGAAAGGCTTAGACACGGTGAACACTTTGGCCTGCGGCTGCGCCGTGTACATAGAAGTACATAAGCTGTCGTAGGCCAAAGGGTTCGCCGCGTATCAGACTTTGTCGACGGCCTAGAGGACCGAATCGAAAGATTCGGTCCTTTTAATCTTTATCATACAACAAAGAGAAGAGGAGAAGAGGAAGCCTTAACGCAGCCAAAAACGCCGGTATTTTACTGTGGACAGTTCTTTTAGGTATGGTTTCGCCGGTCTGTTCATATGATTTAAGAAAAAAGACGGAGCGCAAAGATATGGGTTTATCCGAGGTTTTGGTGATCGGTACGGTGGCGGGATTGGCGACGACCGTCGGCGGTCTCATTGCGACGCTGCTGCCTGTAAAAAACGAAAAATGCCTCGTTTTTTTGTTGGGCTTTGCCGGCGGTGTGATGGTGGGTTTGTCCCTCTTTCAGTTGATGCCGGAGGGATATTTTTTTTCCAACAGTCTTTTTTCCGTGGGCTTCGGCTTTACCATCGGCATTCTTTTGATGGCGTTTCTCGCTCAATTGACGACGACGAAAGGTTCGGGAGCCGATTACCCTTTTGAGAACTTTCGGGCGACGGGGCTTTTTATTTGTCTGGCCATCGCTTTGCATAATTTTCCCGAAGGCATTGCCGTCGGCGTCGGTTTTGTCAGCGGTAACGACTTGGGTTTTATGATCGCCTTCGCGATGCTGCTGCATAACATTCCGGAGGGCATCGGGATCGGCGCGCCGTTGAAGAAAAGCGGTCTGCAAACCTGGACGATTCTCATGCTCACCACAGCGGCGGGTTTTGTGACGCCCCTGGGCGCTTCCCTCGGTTGGTGGCTGGGAAATATCTCCATGCCAGCGCTAAGCTGGGCTATGGGGTTGGCCGCCGGCGCCATGGTCTACGTTTCTTTTACCAAATTGTTCGTTTTTGGCGCCCGCTGGAACGAGTTCGGTATTTTTTGCGGTATTTTACTGACCTTCATCATCGCCTAAGGAATCGATATCGATCATCGTGTATCATACCCTTCGCGCCGTTTCTTATGTCGAGAGGATCAAAAAAAGCCGTTCGTTATAAAAATGTAGTATAGCCAGTAAAAATAGATTTATTTTTCGGGTGACTTATGATATAATAAACTAATATTACTATACGCTACTGAGAGGGAACTTAATGAAATACCTGGATACCCATTGCCACGTTTTTCCCAATGCGATCGCCCAACGGGCCATGGCTGTGCTGACCAACAATTGTGATTATCAACCTGTCACCGACGGCACCTTGGCCGACACGTTAGAAAAACAGCGTTCCTGGGGATGCCATCAGTTTGTGATGCTGGATATCGCCACTTCCCCGGAGTCGGTGGGGAAAGTCAATGATTTTTTGATCTATCATAATGATAACCGCAGGATTTTTTCTTTTGGCACGATCCATCCGGCCTTTCAGGATTACCGAAATGAGCTTTCCCGGCTGGAAGCGGCGAAAATCAAAGGCATCAAATTTCACAGCGGCTATCAAAACTTCGTCATGGATGATAAAACCATGTACCCGATTTACGAAGAAATTGTGAAACGTAATATGATTCTTTTGTTCCACGGCGGCTACGATCCCGGTTTTGCGGGGATGGATAGCTGTTATGCCAACCACTGCGCCGCCCTTGTTCGAGATTTCAAGGGCGCGAAAATCGTTCTGGCGCATATGGGAGATGTATGGGACAACCGCCTCTCCCTGGAGTATCTCATCGGAACCGACGTCTATTTCGACGTCTCCATGGCAACCCTCCATATGCCGAGATCTCAGATGGAGCAGATGATTACGGCTCACGGCGTGGACAAGTTCCTTTATGCGACGGATTCTCCCTGGTCAGACGGATTATCCGTCCAAAGAACCATCGAATCTTTGCATATCACCGAAGCGGATAAAGAAAAGATCTTTTATAAAAACGCAGTAAAACTGCTGGGAATCAAGGAAGGAGATGTTGTATAATGAAAAAAATCAATCGACTGCTGGTAGCTAACCGAGGAGAAATCGCCATTCGCATTTACCGCGCTGCAAATGACCTTTCCATCACGACGATTGGCGTTTATTCCAAGGAAGATAAATATAATCTATTTCGCACAAAGGCCGACGAGGCTTATTTGCTGGGAGAAATGAGCGGTCCATTGACCGCCTATCTCGATATCGACCTGCTCATTCATTTGGCAAAAAAGGAAAAGGTAGACGCCATCCATCCCGGTTACGGTTTTCTCTCGGAGAACCCGGCATTTGCCCGGGCTTGCGAAAAAGAAGGCATTCTTTTTGTTGGTCCTCCCTCCCAAGTGCTGGAGCAGATGGGGGACAAGATCAAAGCCAAGGAGATCGCCAAAAAATGCCAGGTAAAGACGATCCCCGGCAGCGAGCATCCGCTGAAAGACGCTGAGGAAGCCAAAAAGCTTGCGATGGAATACGGTCTGCCCGTGATCTTAAAGGCTGCCGCCGGCGGCGGCGGCCGCGGTATGCGTCTGATTGAAGACATCGATGAAATGGAAGACGCTTTTCAAATGGTAAAAAGCGAGGCGGGGAAGGCTTTTGCCAACGATGATATTTTCATGGAAAAATACCTCGTCAACCCGAAGCATATTGAAGTGCAGATTTTGGCCGACCAGTATGGTAATGTGGTGCATCTCTATGAAAGGGACTGCTCTGTACAGCGGCGTTACCAGAAGGTCGTGGAATATGCACCGGCTTTTTCCGTGGATGAAGCGATTCGTGAAAAACTCCACCGGGACGCCGTCAAAATCGCAAAGGAAATCGGTTATATCAACGCCGGTACCGTGGAATTCCTCGTAGATGAAAACGGTAACCATTATTTCATTGAAATGAACCCTCGTATCCAGGTGGAACATACGGTGACGGAAATGGTGACCGGCATCGATCTGGTTCAGGCCCAGTTGCTCATCGCCGAAGGCCATGCTCTTGATTCTGCGGAAATCGATATCAAATCCCAGGAGGATATCCCCCTCAACGGCTATTCCATTCAGTGCCGTATCACAACGGAGGATCCCAAAAATAATTTTGCCCCGGACTACGGTAAGATTACCACCTACCGCAGCGGCGGCGGTTTTGGCGTGCGCCTTGACGCCGGGAACGCCTATTCCGGCGCGGAGATTACCCCTTATTACGACAGTTTGCTGGTGAAAATCACCACCCATGACCGTACCTTCGCCGGCGCCATTCGCAAATCGCTGCGTTCCATCGCGGAAATCCGCATCCGCGGCGTCAAAACGAACACTGCCTTTATCGCCAATATTTTGCGTCACGAAACCTTTCGCAACGGCAAAGCCTATACGAAATTTATTGATAACACGCCGTCGTTATTTGAAATCGAAAAGCCCCGGGACCGCGGCACCAAGATTTTGAAATTCCTTGCCAATAAGACGGTCAACGAAGGTTGTCATAAACTGCAAATCTATGAACAGCCCCGTATCCCCGAAGTCAGCCCGGAACCGCCGGCAAGGGGTTTGAAGTACGTTTTGGACAGCGAAGGTCCCGAAGCGGTCAAACAGTGGATTCTCGATCAGAAAAAACTCCTCGTCACCGATACGACCTTCCGCGACGCCCACCAGTCCTTACTGGCGACGAGAGTACGCAGCTACGATTTTTATAAAATCGCGCAGCCCACAGCCCATATTTTACAGGACGCCTTTTCTTTGGAAATGTGGGGCGGCGCCACCTTTGACGTGGCCTACCGCTTTCTCCACGAATCGCCCTGGGAACGTCTGGATAAGCTGAGAAAGCTGATTCCCAACATTCCCTTCCAGATGCTGTTGCGCGGCGCCAACGCCGTGGGCTATACCAACTATCCCGATAACGTGATCAAGGAGTTCATCCGGGAAAGCGCCAAAAGCGGCATTGATGTATTTCGCGTTTTCGACTCCCTAAACTGGCTTCCCGGCATGGATTTGGCCATTGAGGAGGTATTGAAATCCGGTAAAATCGCCGAAGGCGCCATTTGCTATACCGGCGATATTCTTGACCCTACCCGTGATAAATACACCCTGAAATACTATGTGGACCTTGCCAAGGAAATCGAAAAGCGCGGCGTACAGATTTTGGCGATCAAGGATATGTCCGGTTTGCTGAAACCTTACGCGGCCAAAAAGCTCGTTTCCGCCTTAAAGGATGAAATCTCCCTTCCGATTCATCTCCATACCCACGATACCAGCGGAAACCAAATTGCAGCCTTTTTGCTGGCCACGGAATCCGGCGTTGATATCATCGATACGGCGATCAGCAGTCTTGCCGGTCAGACCAGTCATCCCTCGTTGAACTCTATCGTCGCCGCCTTAGCAGGACAAGAACGTGATACCGGCCTCGATTTGGAGGAATTGCAGAAGCTTTCCGATTACTGGGAAGATGTCCGTCCATATTATCATAGCTTTGAGGGAGCGATCAAGAGCCCGGCGACGGATATTTACCGCTATGAAATTCCCGGCGGTCAGTACACAAACCTCAAACCCCAGGTGGAAAGTGTTGGCTTGGGTCACAGATTCAAAGAAGTCAAAGAAAAATACAGAGAAGTCAACGAAATCCTCGGGGATATCGTCAAAGTGACGCCCTCTTCCAAAATGGTAGGGGATCTCGCCATCTTTATGGTACAGAATAATCTCGATAAAAATAACATCGTAGAAAAAGCAAAAACCCTTAATTTCCCCGATTCTGTTGTCAGCTATTTCAAAGGTATGATGGGGCAACCCTTAGGCGGCTTTCCCACGGATCTGCAAAAAGCCGTGCTGAAAGGGGAGGAACCGATCACCTGCCGCCCCGGTGAACTGCTGCCCGCGGTAGATCTTGATGCTGTCAGGAAGCAAATTTCTGGTTTGAATGAAAACATTGATAACATCGACCGCGCGGCAATCAGTTGGTGTCTCTATCCCAAAGTGGCGGAAGAGTATATCCGTCATCGTGAAGAATACGACGATCTCAGCCGTTTGCCCAGCCACGTCTTTTTTGACGGCTTGATGCCAGGGGAAAGAGTGGAAGTGGAGATCGAAAAAGGGAAGACTTTGATCATCAAATATATCGGTCTCGGTGATTTAAACGACGACGGCACCAGAAACGTGATCTATGAAATGAACGGCGCCCAACGGGAAGTTACCATCAAAGATAAAAACGCTGTCAGCATTGTGAAAGAAGTCGTCTTGGCGGATGAGAAAAACCCCGGGCATGTTGCCGCGTCTCTTCCCGGCGCCGTATCCTCCATTCTCGTTGGAGTCGGCGACGAAATCAAAGAAAACCAGACTGTCGCCATGATGGAAGCAATGAAAATGGAAACCAATATCACCGCGGGGAAAGCGGGGATCGTCTCCGAAATCCGGGTGATTGCCGGCGATACGGTACAGGCCGGAGAGTTGATTATGGTGATCGAATAAAGGAGCGCTTAAGATGGTTCGAATCAAACCGTTTCGGGGCATTCGTCCCCGGGAGGATTTGGCGGCGAAGGTGTCCGCACTCCCCTATGATGTCATGAGCCGCGGGGAGGCCGCGACGATGGCGGCAGGGAATCAATATTCCATATTACGTATTACCAGGGCGGAAGTGGATCTTCCCTCAGAAGTTGACGATTATGACGATCGTGTTTACGAGAGGGGAAGGGATAACTTGCGCTGGTTTCTGCAAGAGGGCATCCTTAAAAAAGAGGAAAAACCGGTTTTATATATTTACCGTGAGATCCTGAACGGTAAAAGTCAAACGGGAATCGTCGCCGCTTTTGCCACGGAAGACTATGAGAATAATACCATTTTAAAACATGAATTGACGCGGAAAGAGAAGGAAACGGATCGGATTCGTCACTTTGACGCCTGCGATTGCCAGACAGAGCCTGTTTTTCTGACTTACCGTCACCGCCAGGAAATCGACGCCTTGGTGGCTGCCTGGATTGCTTCTCACGACGCTGTTTACGATTTTGTTTCCGATGACCGGGTTGCTCATATGCTCTGGCTTATTGATGAGGAAGCAATGATCGAAGCCCTTCAGGAAGCCTTCGGGAAGCTGGATAAAGCCTATATTGCCGACGGCCATCACCGCACGGCGTCCGCCGTGGCCGTGGGTAAAATGAGAAAAGGGCAGGGTACGCCCGTGGGGAAAGACAACCCGGCCCAACATTTTATGGCGGTGATTTTCCCCGATCAAGATCTCCTGATCATGGAGTATAACCGGGTCGTAACCGTAGGCGCTGATTTTGACGCGACGGCTTTTCTAAAACAGCTGGCGGCAAAGTTCAGCGTGGAAAAGCTACGCGGCGACTTTTTACCGGTGAAAAAACATGAGTTCGGCGTTTACATTGGTGGCGTTTGGTACCGCCTCATTGCCAAACCGGAGCTTTATCAAAATGCAGACATCGCGGAAAACCTTGACGCCGCGATTTTACAGAAAAATGTTCTTCAGCCGCTGCTTGCCATTGAGGACCCCCGTACGGATCAGAAAATCGATTTTATTGGGGGCATTCGCGGCAGCCAAGAGATCGTTCGGCGTTGCCGGGATGGAAAAAGCATTGGCTTTCATCTTTATCCGGTGGAAATCGCTGATTTGATGTCCATTGCCGATCAGGGCAAGATCATGCCGCCGAAGAGCACCTGGTTTGAACCGAAGCTCAGAAGTGGGTTATTCCTGCACGGTCTTGAGGAAGATAGGGATAGTAAGGAGAAATAAGGTGGCCAAAGAAAAAGAGAAAAAACAGTTACACACAGATTTTTATATCCGTCGGCTTCATTCAATTTTGGGGATCATCCCCATCGGCATCTTTCTTTGCCTGCATCTGACGTTGAACAGCGCGGCGATCATTGGACCGGAGGCTTGGGCGGCGGTGATCGACGGTATGCGCTCCATGCCCTTGATCATTTTGGCGGAGATTACCATCATCGCGTTGCCGATTCTGTTCCACGCGATATACGGTATCTATGTGGTCTACGTTTCGGACATGCATTTTCTGCAATACCAGTATCTCAGCAACTGGATGTATATCTTACAGCGCGTCACGGCGATCATTACTTTGATTTTTGTCATTTACCACGTTACTTTCGTGCGCATCATGACGGAAACCACCATGGACGTTATGGCGGCCATGGCCAATGTATTGCAAACGCCCCTCGGTTTTGTCCTTGAACTGATCGGCGTTTGGAGCGCGATTTACCATTTTAGCAACGGTCTCTTTACCTTTCTGATTACCTGGGGCGTTCTCCACGGAGAGCGCATCCAGAAGTTATTTTCCATTTTAACGATGATGCTTTGCGCGGCCCTCTGTTTGCTGTCGCTGATCATCTTGATCCGAATTGCCATGATGCCCATTTAAAGGAGGCTTATTTGATGAATCCGAAAGCGGTTGTGGTCGGCGGCGGCCTCGCAGGTTTGATGAGTACCATTAAGTTGGTGGAAAGAGGGATCGCCGTTGATTTGATTTCCCTCGTCCCCGTGAAACGTTCCCACTCTGTTTGCGCCCAGGGCGGCATCAACGCCGCGCTGAACACGAAAGGCGAGGGGGACTCGGTTGACCAGCATTTTTACGATACGATCTACGGCGGTGATTTTCTTGCCAATCAGCCCCCGGTGCGGGGTATGGTGGATGCGGCGCCGGAATTGATTTATACCTTTGACCGCATGGGCGCGAATTTTACCCGTACCGAGGAAGGTCTTCTTGATTTGCGGCTTTTCGGCGGCGTGAAAAAACGGCGCACCGTATTCGCCGGCGCCACCACCGGTCAGCAACTGGAATATACCCTTGACGAGCAGGTGCGCCGCCACGAAGACAGCGGTAAAGTCACAAAATATGAGGGCTGGGAATTTTTGAAGGCCGTCATTGATGAGCGGGGCGTTTGCCGCGGCTGCATTGCCCAAAACCTTGCCACCATGGAAATCCGCATATTCCGCAGCGATGTTGTGATCATCGCCACCGGCGGCGCCGGGGTGATCTATGGCAAGAGTACCAATTCCTCCATCAATACGGGCAGCGCCGCTTCCATCGTCTATCAGCAGGGTGCCGCTTACGCCAACGCGGAATTCATCCAGATTCATCCCACCGCCATGCTGGGGGACGATAAAACCAGGCTGATGTCGGAATCCGCCCGTGGGGAAGGGGGCCGCGTCTGGACGTACAAAGACGGCAAGCCCTGGTATTTCCTGGAAGAGATGTACCCCGGTTACGGCAATCTCGTGCCCCGGGATATCGCCTCCCGGGCCATCCATAAGGTTTGCGTGGAAATGGGTCTCGGCATCGACGGTAAAAACCAGGTTTACCTTGATCTTTCTCATCTTGACAAAGATTTTTTGGAACGCCGTCTCGGCGGTATCATTGAAATTTACGAAAAATTCCACGGCGACGATCCCAAAAAAGTGCCGATGAAGATCTATCCCGGCATTCACTATTTCATGGGTGGCGTTCATGTGAATTGGCAGCATATGACCTGTATGCCCGGATTATTTGCCGCCGGGGAATGTGACTATATGTACCACGGCGCCAACCGTTTGGGGGCCAACTCCCTGCTTTCCGCCGCCTACAGCGGTACGGTCTGCGGCCCCGCCGCCGCCGAGTACATTGCCGGTTTGGCGAAGCTCGCCGCCGAAGAGGAGGCTACGCTTTTTGAAACCTACCGGCAAAAGGAAGTCGCCTACGATGATTACGTGCGCAAACTAAACGGCAAAGAAAACCCCTTTGTGCTCCATCAGGAAATGGGAGAAATGATGACCAGGAACGTCGGAATTGTGCGTTACAACAAGGATCTTGCCGCCGCCGACGGGGAACTCCAGGGATTCATGGAACGTTGGCACCGTTTGGCCATGGTGGATAGCAACCTATATTCCAATCAAACCGTGATGTTTGTGAAACAGTTGAAAAATATGATGGAACTGGCCCGGGTGATCACCATTGCTGCGTTGAACAGGGATGAAAGCCGCGGCGCCCATTATAAACCGGAGTTCCCGGAAAGAAACGATAAGGATTACCTGAAAACGACAAAGGCTTTCTATACCGCCGACGGGCCGCGGTTTGAAGGGGAGGATATCGATACCTCCCTCCTTGAACCGGTGCAGCGCACCTATGGAGGCAGCAAATGATGAGTGAAAAATACATTACATTCAAAATCAAACGCCGGGACAAGCCGGAAAGCGCGCCTTATTGGGAAGAGTTTCAGATTCCTTATAAACCGAATATGAACGTGGTTTCTTCCTTGATGGAAATTAGAAAAAACCCTGTTAACGCCAGTGGCCAAAAGGTAAATCCCGTGGTTTACGATTGTAACTGCTATGAGGAGGTCTGCGGCGCTTGTACGATGATCGTTAACGGCACACCGCGTCAGGCCTGCTCTGCCTTGATCGATGAGATCATCGAGAAGCATGGCATAGAGCGCCCCATCACCTTACAACCGTTAACAAAATTTCCCGTCATCCGCGATTTGCTGGTTGACCGGCAAATCATGTTCGATTATTTAAAGCAAGTCAAAGCCTGGATTCCGGTGGACGGCAGTTTTGGCCTTGGCCGCGGGCCGCGCTACGACGAAAACAAACGAAGCGCCGCATACCAAATTTCCCGTTGCATGACTTGCGGCTGCTGTGCGGAAGCG
Source organism: Clostridiales bacterium (assembly GCA_040776805.1). Lineage (GTDB taxonomy): Bacteria > Bacillota > Dehalobacteriia > UBA7702 > UBA7702 > UBA7702. The sequence goes on from JAXGZS010000003.1 coordinate 148,093, forward strand.
TGTCCCAGTTTCAATGAGCGCGGCGATTTCATGGGGCCTCACGTTTTTTCTCAGGTGAAGATGTTTAATATGCATCCATTGGGATTGATGCAAAAGGAAGAACGCTTAAAGGCGATCATGGGTCACGGCGGCATTCAGGATTGCGGCAACGCGCAAAACTGTGTGAGAGTCTGTCCCAAAAGCATTCCGCTGACCAGATCCATCGCCGAATTGAACCTTGACGTCAATCTCTTGGCCATCAAACGTATCTTTAAGTGGTAGTTTGTTGCTTGAAAATAATGAAGCCATAGGAAGGCCAGAATTCGGCTAAAACAAAGCGCCGAAGGGTTTCCTATGGCTTCGTCATTTGAAAAATGACCGTAAAAAGTGATTTGACCGTGAATCGGGAAATCGATGGAGAATCGCGGGAAAATGCGTGAGAAGAAATCATGCCGTAGAGAAATCTATGAAAAATGAAATGAGAAAATAGAGAAATGAGATTCTTTCGGTATGACAACGCGAAATCCGTTGTGGGGAAAAAGGGTTGATGCAGATCATTAGTGTATATTTGGATTTGCCTTCGTCTTTAAAGGCAAACCTTTGATCGGAGAACAAGATAGGCCATATTTCTCTATTATTTAGTTGACATAATACCTATTATAAGAAGTTATCGATGTTTCTAAGGAAACCGCCCTTTCGTATACCTTTTTGGTTGCGGGTCAATATTCTTGTAATCTTTCTTTGACTATAGTATAATATAGAAAAAATTGGAGAGGTTTTGCTATGGCTGCGCCCAGAGAACCCAGAAGTTCCAAATACCCGGATTTGACCGTACGGCAGGAACTGGTCTATGATTTTATTGTCGCCTATTGCAAGGATCATCCGTATCCGCCGACGGTGAGAGAGATTCAGCGTTATCTCAAAGTCAAGTCGACTTCCACCGTGCATTATGCCTTAAACGGTTTGGCCGCTGCCGGTTATATCGTAAGAAATGGCGGCAAAATGCGTACCATTGAAATCATAAACAGGGATCACTTTACCCAAAACGTTTTCATGGCCCCCGTCATCGGCAGCATTGCCGCGGGGGAGCCGATTCTTGCCGAAGAAAACATCCGTGATTATTATCCCCTGCCCTCTTCCTTCTCGACTTCCTCCGACAGTGTTTTTATTCTTGATGTCAAGGGGGAAAGCATGATCAACGCGGGGATCTTAAACGGCGATTATGTCATTGTGGAGCAGCGTGATACGGCGGAAAACGGCGAAATTGTTGCCGCTTTACTTGATGATTCCGCCACTGTGAAGCGGTTTTTTAGAGAAGAGGATCACATCCGTTTGCAGCCGGAAAACGATCAGATGGAGCCGATCATCGTGAAAGAGGACCTTCGCATTTTAGGTAGGATCATCGGCCTGATTCGCACCGTTATGTAAGCTAAAATATGATGTTCATCTATTCAACTGCAACAACAAAGCCGGGAAACTGCGTGTTCCCGGCCTTGTTGTCTTTAAAGTTGTCTTTAAAAATGGGTTTTGGAGAATAGAGGTATTTTGTATGTTGTTGGAAATGATATATAATCCGCTGGCGCGATTATTTTCGTACCGGAATTTCGAGGGGTTGTTGTCATTCCGGTACTTTTATTTTTGTTTAAGTACCCCTCCCTTACTTTTTAATGTCATTGCAAGCCGTTTTACGGCGAATTCACTGAAATTCCTGGCGCAGGGAACGCAGCAGTGCCGCCGCCATGGCCAGGCAAATAAACATCAGGGGCAGCGCCACGATAATGGTGGCGGATTGGAGGGCGTTGAGTCCGCCAACATAGAGCAGCATGGCGGCAACCGCGCCTTCGATGCCACCCCAGAAAAGCTTGAGGGAAGTCGGTGGGTTTTGCACACCTTTGGCCGTCATCATGGAACAGACAAAGGTGGAGGAGTCCGCCGAAGTGATAAAGAAAATAGCGATCAGAGCGATGCCAACAAAAGAGATTACTTTTGATAAAGGGAACTGATCAAACAGGGAGAAAAGCGCGTATGAAATGTTATTCTGCATGGAGTCGGCGATGGAACTCACGCCGTTCATATCAAGGTGAATGGCGTTGCCTCCCATGATGGACATGAATATTAAGCAGATGATCACGGGGCAAATTAAAGTGCCGATTACAAATTCCCGAATCGTGCGGCCTTTGGAAATGCGGGCAATAAAGCCACCGACAAAAGGCCCCCACGAAATCCACCAAGCCCAGTAAAAGATCGTCCAACCGTTGAGCCAACCTCCGCTTTCACCGAAGGGATCCGTCCAAAAACTCGTGGCGACAATATGAGATAAATACTGTCCAAGGGAATTCACAAAGAAATTCATCACAAACAGTGTAGAGCCGGCAAAAAAGATGAACAGCAGCAAAATTGCCATAATCACGATATTGATATTGCTTAATATCTGAATTCCTCTGTCGATGCCACTGACAGCGGAAATGACAAACAAAGCGGTTGTTACAGCAATGATGCCGAACATCACAGGATTAGAATAAGGAATTCCGAAAACATAATGAAGGCCGCTGTTGATCTGCATGGCCCCCAACCCCAGAGAAGTCGCCACACCGAATACTGTGGCAAAGATCGCCAGCACGTTGATAAAGCTGCCCAAGATGCCGTTGGCGTGTTTTTCTCCCACCAACGGGATGATACAGGTGCTCAAAAGCGCAGGCTGCCCTTTGCGAAATTGATAGTAGGCCAAAGGCAGGCCGATGATACCAAAACAGGCCCAAGGATGAATTCCCCAATGAGTAAAAGCGTAACGCATGGCGAGAGATGCCGACTCTGTTGTAGAGCCTTCACCGTAAGGCGGCGTAAGATAATGGCTCATCGGTTCCGCCACGCTCCAAAACACAAGGCCGATGCCCATACCGGCGGCGAAGAGCATTGCAAACCAGCTGCCTCTGGAATATTCCGGTTTGTCGTCGTCCTTCCCCAGGATAATCCCGCCATACTTTGACAGCGCCAAATAAGCCAAAAAGACCACAAAAAAGGTGACGACGATCAAATAAAACCAGCCGAAATCAGTGCAGAATACCGATAAAACGCTGTCGAAAATGTTGCCGGCCTGTTTTGGCGCGATCATTGTCCACATTAAAAACAGCAGGCAGAACAGGCCTCCGGCGATGAATACTTTTTTATCAATGTCCCTCCAGACTTTTCTAAACATAACTTCATCTCGTTTCTTTTAACCGTTAGCACGGCAGGGGTTCATCAGGTTATTGACGATGAAAAATGATTTCCTTTATTCCAACAGTATTTTAACAGAAACAACCCTATTTTGTCGATATTCTTGTTTACTGATCATTCTTTGTCTTTGACGAAGTATCGATCCCCTCCCCTATAGGTCTGAGGCTTATTCGTCCCGGGCGTCGACAAAGAATTTTTCCTGTCTTTGCTTTCTTTCCCACTCCGGCGTTGCCGTGGCAATGACCTCTATTCTGGATTCGATATAGATATCATTTTCAATCATATTGGCCTGGGCGTAGATATCCTTGTGGTCAACGGCGAGATCCACCTGGGAAGCGCCGTCCTGAAGCGCGGCTTCCCGGGCCTTGGTTATGGCAAACTCCTTGGCGTAGGCCACGGCATCCTCGAGGTTTTCAAACTGTTTCATTTCCCAAGTGGAATGGAGTACATAGCCTTCTCCGCAGTCGCCGGGATTGATCAGAATCTTCACGGATTCCATGATCTTGCCGGCAGCGGAACCAATGGCATTGGCCACTTCCTGATGTTCCGGAATATGGAGAACGGCATTGATGCGCTCCGCCATTGGCGGCAGCCAGGCTTTGACCGGCGCGCCGATGCCGATGACGGGTACCCGCGGTTTTAAGGTACAGGATAAAAAGGAGCTTTGGTCGGGATGGGTCTGCTTCTTTAAGAAATAAGCCGCGGCATCGTTTTCCTTTAAGGAGAAGGCGGCGTTATCGTCGCGGCAGAAACTCTGGATGCAGGTATAGCAGAGTTCATCGATGATGGCATCCGCGGCAAAATCAATGAATTCTTCATAGTCCATGCGGAATCGTTCCGCCAGCAGAGCAACCGCAACTTTAGCGGCGTCTTCGCGCCACTGATCGTAGGCGCCGGCAGCGTGGAGGATGTCGGTGGGAGTGACGGAGATGCGCCCCACCACGCCGATGTTGACGAGGCGCTTCAGATCAAAGAGGTTTAGCTCTTCATCGAGTTTTTTCACGAGGTAAATCACACTGTGAGGGCCGTCTCTCAAGGCGTCCAAAACGTTTTGTTCCTTTTCCGTGAAATTGGCGGTTTTCTTTTCATTTAAGATCATGAAGCAGTCCGTAATTTGGGAGTAGAGCAATAAATAGGTGTTGGGGACATGGATTTCCCTAAGCTCATCAAGGAGATGAGGGTAACGGGCGGTCATAATGCAGATGGGGAAGACCCGTTCGGGGCCGATTTGTAATTTTCCCTGCATGTTCAGTTGGATGTAGCTGTCGCCGCCGAGGCCGTAGGTGTTGATGGCGGCGGCTTCGACCCGGGTCAGAAAGCCCCCTACCCTGGCGCCCTCTTCATCGATGCGGGGGATCTTGTTGCGGATGATGGCGATGTCCGTGGTGGTGCCCCCCATATCGAGGATCAGGGCGTCGTCGACCTCGCATAAAAAGGTGGCGCCGATGATGCTGGAGGCGGGGCCGGAAAGCAGGGTCTCGATGGGTTTATCCATGGCCTGTTCTTCCCCCATGAGAGAGCCGTCCCCTTTTACGATCATGATCGTGGCGTCGATCTGTTTTTCATGTAATACGCATTTTACCGAGGTCAGCAACTCTTTGATGATCGGGATCAGGCGGGCGTTTAAAATCGCGGTGACCGTCCGCTCGTGGAGCCCCAGGGAGCGCGTGAGGTGGTGGGCGCAAACCACGGGCAGAGAGAGGGTTTCTTTGACAATCTGCTGGGCCAGGAGTTCATGCTCGGGATTGCGCACGCTGAGATAACCGGAAATCGCGATGGCGTCAACCTTGCCGCGCAAACTCTCCACGGCAGTACGGGTGGCTTCGCGGTCGAAGGCAGCGTTTTCCCTGCCCTTGATGGTGTGACCGCCGGGCACCACTCTGATTTCCTTCACCGGCAGATCATCGCTGGGTTCGTAGCCGATCATTAAAAGACCGACTTCACAGCCGCGTCCCTCAACGATGGCATTCGTCGCTAAAGTCGTGGATAAGGATACGACACTGATATCAGAAAACGCATCAAAGTCCATGTTGTTAATACAATTTCTGATACCAACGCTCAAGTCATAGCGGGTCGTCAAGGCTTTGGCCTTGGCGAGGATTTCCTTGTTGCTCCTGTTCATGACGACGCCGTCGGTATAAGTTCCTCCCGTATCGATGCCGAGTACAAAAGTCATTGTTGTTCCCTCCCCTTTCATGGTGGCGGGCGGGGCCGTTCTTCACGGCCCCACGCCTGATGTTATTTTCTGCCGCGCAAACTCAATCTTCGCCGGGCATATGACCGACAGCGTTTTCTACCACGTCGCGGATCTTCGCCGCCACGTCTTTGGGCAGCGGTTTCGGTTCATGGTATTCGATGATATCGCGGACTTTTTGGTTGGCCACTTCGGTCAAGGTCTTGCTCCCGGCCTTTTCCCAGATTTCCCGGGCGCCTCTGTTGACGAGGGTGTTCTCATAGTCGACCCGGAGATTTTTGGGTATGTAGTTGTCTTCATCGTCATCATCGTCGTCAAAGTCATTGGGGAGGTTGTCAAATCTGCCGCCGGGGCCGATTTCCTCGATGAGATCGAGGTTCATGGTCTTGTCGTTGACTTCGATGCCGGCGGTGAGGCGGCGGGCCATCCCCAGGACTTCGTCGGCAATGACGACGAGATCCAGGTTGGAGGTGGTGCCATATTCGGAGTAGCCGATATCGTGGTTGATGTTGGCGCCGGACATGTTGGTCATGGCGATGGAGAGGGCGGCTTCGACGCCGGCTTGTTCATCGATGATGCACGTATCGGTGCAGCCGCAGGTGCCGAACATCGGAATATGCAGGTAATGCGCCACGTCGGCGAGGCCGGCGAGGAGAATGTGGAGCTCGGGAGCGCCGTAAGAGAAGATCGTGGAACCCATGTCGAGGATGGTGTAGACACCGCCCATGATGAAGGGGGCTCCTTCCCTGGTGCACTGGCTCAGGACGAGGCCGCTAAGGCTTTCGCAGAGGCCCTGAACCATGACGCCGGACATGGTGGCGGGAGCCGTACCCCCCGCCATGATGCAGGGCGTATAGATCGTCGGCAGACCCTTCTTGGCGCCGGTAACCAGTTTCTGGGCGGCTTCAATGCAATGGACGCCGGGAGAAATCGGTTCGGCGTAGAGGCAGATGAAGGGGTTCTGACGCAGGGCTTCTTCCCCGCCGGCGATGATTTCCGCCATCTTGATGCAGTCGTCCTGGCCCCATTGATCCACGCATACGGTGATGATGGGTTTTTCGGTGTTAAGGACCTGCTGTTCAAATTCATGACGGTCGGAGATCAGCAGCGGAACGTCCTGGACAATGCCGAGGGACATGGCATAGTCGATGTTGGGGAGAGCGTCTAATACCTTGGTGGCCCAACCGACGCTCTGGCGGGTTGCGCGGTGACGTTCCGCGGTATAGGGATTTCTGGTAAAAGGCGTGCAGGGCCCGGAACCGAAATAGGAGTTGCCCCCTTCGAGGAAAAGTTCTCTTGCCCCGGTTCTGCTGTTGCAGAGCACCACGTGTTTCTGGCAGGAGCGCAGAGCTCTTTCGGTGATGTGAGCGGGAATGCGGACGCGTTTGCCGTCAACCCAGCAGCCTGCTTTCTTTAAGATCTCGATGGATTCGGGATCGTAAAAGTCTGTGCCGGTGCGCCACATGGCTTCTTCCGCGGCGTAAACCAGTTCCTGGCACTGGGCTTCAGAGAAGATATTCATTTTTACGCTGGCGTTTGCTTTATAATTTGTTCTCATCCTTTGATTCCTCCTTCTCACATATTCTTTTCGGCGTATGCGATGATTTCATCGAATTTCGCCAGAACAGAGTCGGCCAAAGGAGCGCCTTCATAGAAATTCAGGAGATCCTTGGTCTTTTCAACGGTTCTCTGCCCCAATGTTTTGGAACCCGCGGCGATCCAGTCGTCGATGCGGTTTCTGTTCATCAGAGTCGGCCAGAACTGTTCTTCTTTGAAATAGTATCTCGTATGCGGGGAACCGAGATAGTGACCGCCGGGTTGCACGTCGTCGATGACGCCGCGGCAGAGCCGGTCTTCATCCATTTCGACACCGCGCATGATTCTGCGGGTCATGCCCATCACTTCGTCGGCCAGGACGATCAGATAGGGGCAGCTCAGCAAGCCGCTTTCCATTTGACCCGCGCCGTAGACCATGCTGGTACCGGCAAGGCCGGCGTGAAGGATGGAGAAGGTCGCCTCGAGGCCCATCTGGGCGTCGCTGATTTTAGAGTCGCTGCCACCGGCAAAGGTGAAGCTGGGGATTCTGAGGTAGCGGAGGACATTGGCCATGCCGGCGCCGAGCATACTGACTTCAGGAGCGCCGTAAGGAACAACTTCATTTTTCGTGTCATTGATGGAGAAGAAGCTGCCGGTGATGAAGGGAGCGCCCGCGTTGGCCAGTTGAGATAGGGTCAGGGCGGCCAAAGAGTTGGCGATGGCCACCACCAGAGCGGAGGCGCTTTCCTGGGGTACCGTAAGACCGGTGATCAGGTCATTGCCGCAGACCACGGGTATGCCGTTCTTAGCGGCCAGCATTACCACATCCATGGCGTCAGCCGTTGTGACCAGAGCTTCGTTATTTTTGACGTAAAGAACGAGGAAGGGATCCTGCTGAAGCCCTTCAAAGCTGCCTTTGACGGTGGCGGCCATATCGATGACGGCCTGGGCCTGGAAAGCGTTTTTAACTTCCTGGACAATGGGCTTGGCGCAATAAGTAGCCAACGCCGCAAAAGCGTGGAGCTCGGCGACGCCGGCGGCGACGTCGGTGGGCAGGCCGTTGTTCATGAGAAAATCAATATGGGGAAGGCCGTCGCAGATTTTGGCGACATTGGCCACATCGGTTTTGGTGGTCTTTTTGGTTTCACCGCTGTTGACGTCGACGGTGGTGTCATTGCCAAAACCGGGGCCGAAATGGACGTTGTTGCTTTCCAGTAGCATGGCCCGTTTGCCGTTTCTGTTGCAGACAGTGATTCGGGAAGGGGCGCTCTTTAAAGCCCATTCGGCTTTCACCGAGGGTATGCGTACCCTTTCCCCCTGAACCCAGCAGCCTTTTTCCTTGAACAATTCTCGGGCAGCGGTGGATTTGACGTCGGCCCCCGTTCTTTCCAGGAGCTCCATGGCGCTCATGACGATTTCTTCGCATTGATCATCGGTGAGCATTTGCCACTGAATGGATTGGTTTACCTGAAAACCGGCTTTTGTAAATAGACTTCTTGTGGTAAACAATATGATCTCTCCTTTCTGCTTGTGGATTGCAATGATTAAGCGATGCCGAGGAGTTTTTTGCAGAGGTCGGCAGCGGAGGCGGCATCGGGAGAGAAGCCGTCGGCGCCGATTTCATCGGCAAAATCCTGGGAGACCGGAGCGCCGCCGATGATCACCTTGACGTCGCTTCTGAGGCCTTCTTCTTTTAAAAGCTCTATGGTGTCCTTCATGTGCAGCATCGTCGTGGTCAGCAGTGCGGACATGGCCAGTACCTGGGGCTTATCTTCCTTGATGCGGGCTACGAAAGCTTCCGGGGCGATGTCGATACCGGCGTTGAGGACGGTGAAACCGACGCTTTCCAGCATCATGGCGACGAGGTTTTTACCGATATCATGAAGGTCGCCTTTGACGGTGCCGATCAGCACCGTGCCGATGGAGGGCAGATCGTCGCTGTTGATGGCAGGTTTGACGATTGCCGTACCGGCGGACATGGCTTCGGCGGACATCAGGACTTCGGGAATAAACATCTTATTCGCTTTGAAGCGAACGCCGACTTCCACCATGCCTCCGATGAGACCCTTGTTGATGATTTCCAGCGGTTCGACGCCTTCCTTCAACATTTCTTGGCACATGATTTTGACTTTACCCTTTTTTCCGTTGATCACTAATTTGCTGAGTTCTTCGATTGTTGCCATAATGTAAATCCTCCTTTGTGATAAAATATATTGAGAGATGCAACCTATTTGTTAAACTTTTATTACGGTAATTATCTGTTTTCCGATCTCAATTCACTGAAATCCTCCTGAACTTCAGGATCCGACGCCTTTTTCTTCTTGAAACTGAAACCCAGGGGTTTGCCGGCCAATTCCGGGTGGAATTCTTCTCTCAAAGCTTTCCAGACACCGAGGCACATGAAGAGCATGATGAACATAAAGGGAAAGGCCGCGGCCACAGAGGCGGTTTGGAGCACCTTGAGGGCAGTTTGACCGCCGATTAAAATCAAAACAATGGTCACCGCTCCTTGAGCCACCCCCCAGAAAGCTCTTGATTTTTTGGAGGGATGAAGTTCCCCGCCGCTGGTCAGCATCGGCAAAACCAGGGTGGCCGAGTCGGCGGCACCGACAAAGCAGATTACCACAAGGAAGAGAGCCAAGGGAGCTGTCACCTGGTAGGCCGGTAATTGCTGTAATAAAGCGTAGAGGGCGGTGGTGTAATCCACTTCAACCGCTTTGGAGATGACGCCGCCGGTGGCGGTGTTGGCGTTGAAGCCCGCGGCAGCGTAGATGGTGATCCAGAGGAAGGAGAAACCGGCGGGCAGGAAGGTGCCGCCGAAAATCATCTGACGGATGGTGCGGCCCTTGGAGACTCTGGCGAAGAATTGACCGCAGAAGGGAGCCCAAGCGATCCACCAGGCCCAATAAAACACGGTCCAGCCGCTGAGCCATTCGGGGTTGCCGTACCAGAAGGTCTGCATCACGAATTTGCTTAGATAAGCGCCAAAGGTGTCCACCATGGTCTGCATGATAAAGACCGTGCCGCCGAAGATGAGGATGAAAAGCATAAATCCCAAGGAAAGCCAGGTTTTCCAGTTTACGACCTTGGACATCCAGCGATGCAGCCCGGAAACGGTGGCCAAAGTAAAAAGCACGGTGATGATGGCAATGATGAATGCGGTGGTGACATTGGTGGTGTTGATGCCCCAAATGTAGCTGATGCCGCCGGAAATTTGCATGGCGCCCAGGCCCAAGCTGGTTGAAATGCCAAAAACGGTGGCGAAGACGGCGATGATGTCAATGGTCTTGCCGATGGGTCCGTGAATCTTTTCCCCGATCAGCGGATGGAAAGCGGAGCTGATCAGGCAGGGTAACCCTTTCCTATATTGGAAGTAACCCAGAGCCAGACCGCAAACGGCAAAAAGCGCCCAGCAATGAACGCCTTCATGGGCAAAACAGATGCGAATGGCGGTCTGCATGGCCGCTACCGTATAGGGTTCGTCCATGGGGCCGGTGGCGTAATGCATCATCGGTTCCGCCACGGACCAAAAGACAAGGCCGATACCGATGCCGCCGCCGAAAAGCAAGGCAAACCACTGAAAATTGGAAAACTCCGGTTTGTCGTCGTCCTTCCCCAAACGGATCGTGCCGTATTTGGAACAAGCGATGGCCAGGCCAAAGGTTAAGAACAATGCAACCATCAGCAGGTAGAGCCAACCGAGATCGTTGTAAAGGAACGCGTTAACCGCATAGATCACAACGCCGGTACCATCCGGGAACAGCGCCCCCAGCAGGGTGAAGACGGCAACAATGATGATGGATACGATCAGTACCGTGTTGTCTTTTTTCGGTTGTTCCAGACTGTTCTTCATTAAAATCCCTCCTTTTCATTGAAGGAAAACGCGCATGCGCTTTTCTTGTCCTCACTATACCGTTCTTAAGGTAGAAAATATAGAAAATCCTTGCGGGTCTGATGGCAAAAAACTTGCATCCATTGCGTGAAGTATTTAGATTTATGGTAAAAAATTTGCATCTTAGCAAAAATATTGCATCTTTGTGCGATGGGACGAAAGTTTAATGCATTTTTGCGTATTTTTGTTATAATGAATATAGAGGAGAAACGTTTGCGTGATTCGACTGGAGGTGTTTTTATGAAAAAGGAGATTTTGTTGTCCAATCTGAAAAAGGCGGGCGATCTGTTTTATGCTTTGACCGGGCTTTGGACCTTGGTCATCGACATCGAGGATAAAAAACTGATAGAAGTGCCATACAATCATCTCAACGGCTGTTTCTGCAAAAAAATAACGTCTCTGACAGGGATCGAAACGAATTTCGATCACATGTACAAGACGTGTGAAATGTCCTTCAACGTAAATCATCAGATTATCTATAAATGTCCTTTCGGGCTCTGCAATATCATCGTGCCGATCATCGACGACGGCCGCCTCGTTGCTGCCCTGCAAGCCGGACCCTATCTTGACGAAAAACCCGAGGAGATCCTAAAAAAGGATATCATGCCGATTTACAGCCTGACCAAAAATGACTACTATAAATTATTTCGCGAGCTGAAGTCCTATCCCAAAGGGGATATCAATCAACTAATCGTCTTCTCCGAGGCCCTGCGGGTCATCGGCAAAGCCGAATGGGACGAGTGTACGGCAGTGATGGAGCAAAGGACGGAATTCAGCAATAATATCGTATGTTCAAATTTAATTTCCTCCATCATCCGTTTTGTCGATAAAAACTACGCGGACAATATCAAGCTCAACGACGCGGCCAAATATGCTTACGTCAACCCCTCTCACCTCTCCCGTGTCTTCAATAAGGAAATGAACTGTAATTTTCGCACTTATCTGAACCATATCCGCATCGATAAAGCCAAATCACTGATGGAAAAGAGCGATCTTTCCCTGGTGGAAATTGCCAATCAGGTGGGTTTTACCGATCAAAGCTATTTCAATAAGGTCTTTAAGCAAATGACTCATCTTACGCCCCACCAATATAAGAAAAACATCATTCATACGATGGCAAAAGTTCCAAAATAACACAGCCGGTTTCATCAGAAACCGGCTGTTAGCTTTTCATAGAGAAATGATATGCAATGATTTACTTTATAGGCAGTCTTCTTTGAGGATGCTGTCGATGACGAATTTGACGTAGGGGAAGCTAATTCCCCCTTGAACATAGCAGATATAAGGCTCTCTTAGAGGGCCGTCGGCGCTGAGTTCGATGGAAGAGCCTTCCACAAAGCCGCCGCTGGCCATGATTACCTGATGTTCGTAACCGGGCATATCCCAGGCTTCCGGTGTGACGTGGGAATCCACGGGAGCGTATTTTTGAATCCCGCGGCAAAAGGCTTTTAAGGGTTCGGCAGCGCCGAAGCGGATCATTTCCACGATGTCGCTTCGGGGATCGTCGGCTTTGGGCAGTACTTCATAGCCAAGCTCTGCCAAAACAGCGCTTATGTAGACGCTGCCTTTCAACGCTTCGGAAACGATGTGGGGCGCCATAAAAATCCCCTGATAGAGGCTAACATTACTGATGAGGCTGGGGCCGACTTCCTTGCCGATCCCCGGCGCGGTGAGGCGGTAAGCGGCGCGTTGAATTAGGTCCCTGCGCCCCACGAGATAGCCGCCGGAGGGAGCGATGGCGCCGCCGACGTTTTTGATCAGGGAACCGGCGATCAGGTCAGCGCCGACTTCCAAAGGTTCCCTTTCTTCACAGAATTCACCGTAACAGTTATCGACGAAAACGATGATTTCCGGATTGATTTGTTTCGCCGCCGCAATCAGCTCCTCCATTTCCGCGATGGTCAAAGCGTTTCTTGCGCTGTAGCCTTTGGAACGCTGGAGATAAAAGACTTTTGTTGTTTTATCAATGGTATCCCTTAGCGTCTCTTTTGCGCCGAAGGGGTGAATCTCATAGGTAACACCCAGCTCCATCAGGCTGCCGGGATCCTTTTCGGAGCGGCCGAGGACTTTATAGAGGGTATCGTAAGGTTCGCCGTAAAGCACCATTTTATCTTGGGGCAGCAGCATGGCGAAAAGCGCCAAGGTAATGCTGTGGGTGCCGGAGACGATCTGCTGGCGAATCAAAGCGTCTTCTCCGTGAAAGATTTCGGCGTAGATGCTTTCCAGTTTATCTCTGCCGGTATCTCCCATGCCGTAGCCGCTGCTGATTTGGAAATCCTGGTAGTTCACGCGGTGGGCGCGAAAGGCCTGTAAAACCTTGACTTGATTATAAAATTCGGTGGGTTCATAGCGCTGCGTCCAGGTATGGACTGCCGCCAGGGCGACCTTTTCGATTTCTGCAAATTCTTTCAATTTTTCAGATTCTTTTAAGGATTTCACTTTCATTGATCTTCTCCGTGTTTCCTCTGGGGTAAAGTAGGCTGCGGCCATAAAAAAAGGGCTGTAACAATTATTGTTATTGCCCTTTGTTTCTCTTTTTATGAGCTTCTCTTTAATCTTCTGATTTTTCTACGTTAAAATTGATGGGTCTTGCCGGCATAATGGTGGAAATGGCATGTTTATAGATAAGATTTTGTTTTCCGTCGGAATCAAGAACAACGGTAAAATTATCGAATCCCTTGACCAGCCCTTTGGTTTGGAAGCCGTTGACAAGATAAATCACGACAGCAATGCTTTCTTTTCTCACTTGGTTTAAAAAGTAGTCTTGTAGATTTACGCTTTTTCCCATGGTTTTACCTCCAAAAAAATAAACTAAAGCAAAAGAAATAATGACACTCCATATCCCTATGTTATCATGAGGAGGAGTTTTTTTCAAGAAGTATTATTTTTTCCGCAATGGATTGGTTTCCGCCCTCTGCCAAAACGTCGAACCAAATGATCCGCGGATCTCGCCGAAACCAGGTCAGTTGGCGCTTTGCGAAGTGACGGGTGTTTCTTTTCAGCAATTCCTTGGTTTCAGTCAGACCGCGGTCACCGCTTAAATAAGGCAGGATTTCCTTATAACCCAAGGCCGACATGGCGTTGCCGTCTTCTTTGCAACCGGCGTGGAGCAAGGAGTGGACCTCATCCACAAGTCCCTTCTCAAACATCAGCTCAACGCGGTTTTCAATCCGCTCATAAAGCGCGTCCCGCTCCATGGTCAGGCCGTAGAGAGAGAGGGCGTAAGGGCTTTCCCAGCTGTTTTCTTTATCTGCGGCGCTGTCTTCCGTCATTTCCAGGGCCCTTAAAATCCGCTGATAATCATGGGGATGGATCTTTGCGGCGCGGTTGGGGAATTTCTCCCTGACCATCGCATAGAGAAACCCCTCCCCTTTTTCCGCTTCCAGGGCCAAGAGTTCTTTTCGCCGCAGCGGTTGGGCCGTTCCCTGTCCCAATTGATAGCCGCTGTTGATGACGGCGTTGACGTATAAACCGCTGCCGCCGCAGAGGATGGGCAGCTTTCCTTTGGCCGCGACTTCCTCAATGGCCGCTTGGGCGTCTTTTTGAAAAAGGCCGACGTTATAGTCGGTTTTGGGGCTTACAATATCGAGGAGATGGTGGCGTATCCCCTGCTTTTCCCCTTCGCTGATTTTTGCGGTGCCGATGTTGAGGCCTCGGTAAACCTGGGCGGAATCGACGGAAATCACTTCTCCGTTGAGGGCTTTTGCCAGTAATACGGCAAGTTCGCTCTTGCCGGTGGCGGTGGGGCCAAGAATGGCCATAAGGTTTTGTTTTTCCATATTAGGTACGCAAAAATTTCCTTCGGATTTCATCAATGGTAAATTTGACGGCGATGGGTCTGCCGTGGGGGCAGGTAAAAGCGTCTTCCGCCTGATCCAGTTCACTGAAAAGGAAGAGCATATCGGCGCGGGTCAGATACTGATTGGCCTTCACCGCCCTTTTGCAGGCTTTCGACATGATTTTACGCTCTAAGATAGCATCAACGGTCAGTTTCTTTTTGGAATCAAGCCAACCGTCGGCAAATTCCTTGAGAAAAGCAGTCGCGTCGATATTTTCTGCCCACGTGGGGATTTCCCGCAGGATGAAGCTGTTTTCGCCGAATTCCTCCAGAACAAAACCCATGTCGTGAAGGACGATGATATGCTCGATGATCCAGTTATACTGTTTGTAATTGAGGTTGACCTCCAAAGGAACGATCAAGGCCTGGGCGGTATGATCCTTTTCGATGAGAGAGGCTTTGATTTTATTGAACAGCAGCCGCTCATGGGCCGCGTGTTGATCGATGAGGTAGAGCGCCTCTTCGTTGGCGGCCACGATGAAGGAGCCGCCAACCTGGCCGAGGATATTCAGGGAAGCGTAAAAACCTTCGTTAAAATCAATGGTTTTCGCCGCTTCAAAGGGCTTGAACTTATCGTTCAGGCCCAAAGCCGTCGTGTCTTCCCGGAATAAAGCCAAAGGATCCGCGGCCGCCCCCACCTGTTGTGCTTCCATTTCAGGAAAGGCCGGTTCTGTTTTCATACTCCGCAGCATCCCGGTGAGTTCCTCTTTGGCAAAGTCGCTGTTCCCTTCCGCTTTGAGCCGTTGTTTCTTGCGTTCCACGGCGCCGGGCAGGCCGGCCAAACGCAGGTCCTGATGGAGCTTGGGAGCAGGGGGCTGTTCCTCCTCATAGGAGGGCTTTTCCGGAATCCGAGCCTTGTCGGTGTCGTGGATTTCCGTGGTAAACGCTTTGGCAGCCTGGGAGAGGGTTTCTTTGACTGCCTGATATAGAAGCTCACCGACGGCGGCGCTGGCGGCAAATTTTACTTCCAGCTTATTGGGATGGACGTTAATATCGTACTGATCCGGCGGCAACGTCACATTGATAAAGGCCATAGCAAAACGCCGCTCCGGCAGCAAGGTCCTATAGGCGTTTTCCAGGGCTTTATTTAGTTCATTGCTTTGGATGTAACGTTGATTGATATAAAAATGATAGTAATTGCGGTTTGGTTTGGAGTAGTTGGGGTGAGCGATGAAGCCGCTGAAAACCGCGTTGTTTTCGATGGGCAGCAAAAAAGGCAGGGGTTCTCTGCCGTAAACCGCGGTGATGGCCGCCTTCCCTTCACCGCTGCCGGGAGAAAAGAAAACGCGTTTCCCGTCATTGGTCAGCTCAAAGCGGATGTTTGGATAGGCAATGATGATCCGACCCACCATATCGCTGATATCCCGCATTTCCCGGACAGGGGTAGCTAAAAACTTTTTTCGGGCCGGGGTGTTGAAAAAGAGATCTTTGATTGTGAGCTCCGTGCCTTGATTTGCCGCCGTGGGGAGAACCGGGCCGATCTCGCCCCCTTCGACGCTGCTCTCATAGGCGGTTTCGCTTTGCGCCGTCTTCGTGCGGAGCACTGCTTTGGCAACAGCGGCAATGGAGGCCAAAGCCTCTCCGCGAAAGCCCATGGTCTTTAAGGAGTTAAGATCGTCGATGGTTTTTATTTTACTGGTGGCATGGCGCAAAAAAGCGTAAGGAATATCTGCCGCCTCCATCCCTTCACCGTTGTCGATGACGCGAATTTCCCGGAGGCCGCTTTCCTTTAGATGAATGCGGATATCGGTAGCGCCGGCGTCGATGGCGTTTTCCACCAGCTCTTTGATGATAAAGACCGGCCGTTCGGCGACTTCACCGGCGGCGATCTGGTCTCTTGTATTTTTTTCTAGAATGATGATTTTATTCATGCTTTAAATAATCCTGCCATTCTTCCAGCAAGCGCAGAGCGTCAAGGGGACGCAAGTCATCGAGGTCGAGGCCGGCAATTTGTTTTAAAACATCTTCTTCGCCGTCGCTGATTTCCCGAAAGAGAGAAACATTTGTCGCGGTACTTTCGCTGCCGCCGCCGTAATGCAGTTTGCTCTTTTCCAAGTTCTTTAAAATCTTCTTCGCTTTATTGACAATGGAGACGGGCATCCCCGCTAATTTTGCCACCTGAATGCCGTAGCTCTTATCGGCTTTGCCCCGGGTGATCTTACGTAAAAATACGAGGTTGCCGTTGACTTCGTGGACTAAGATGGCATAGTTTTTCAGGTTTTCTTTTTCCTCTTCAAGGCTGGTCAATTCGTGGTAATGGGTGGCGAAGAGTGTTTTGGGCGCGCATTTCGCGTCGGCGAGATATTCGATGCAGGCCCAGGCTAAGGCTAACCCGTCGAAAGTACTGGTGCCGCGGCCGATTTCATCAAGGATGATGAAACTTTTATCCGTGGCCTGTTTTAAAATGGCCGCAGTCTCCCGCATTTCAACCATGAAGGTACTGTTGCCGCCGACCAAGTCGTCGGAAGCGCCGATGCGGGTAAAGATTCGGTCGGTGAGGCCGATGTGGGCTGCTTCTGCCGGGACAAAGGAGCCGATCTGGGCCAAAAGGATGATCAGCGCCACCTGACGCATATAGGTGGATTTCCCTGCCATATTGGGGCCGGTAATCACCATGATGCGGTTATTAGCGCTATCCAACAGCGTATCATTGGCAATGAAAACCTCGCTGTTAACCTTTTCCACCATGGGGTGGCGGCCGTTTTTGATTTCAATGGTATCCCCGTCGTCCATGACGGGGCAGCAGTATTGATTTTCCAGAGCCACCGTGGCAAAGGACATCACCACGTCGGTGACGGCGATAAAGGTGGAAATCAACTGAATCCTTGCGGTGTTGGCGGAGATAAAATCGCGGATCTTGCAGAACACCTCGTATTCCAGCTGATACAATTGATCGGTGGCGCCCAAAACCTTATCTTCGTATTCTTTCAGTTTCGGGGTGAAAAAACGTTCTCCGTTGGTCAATGTCTGTTTTCTGATATAGTGATCGGGAACCTGGTTTTTAAAGGAGTTGGAAACTTCTATATAATAGCCGAAAACGCGGTTATAGCCCACCTTCAGCGTTTTGATGCCGGTGGCTTCCCGCTCTTTGGCTTCGATGTCGAGAATCATCTGTTTGCCGCCTTTGGCCAGGCGGCGGTATTCGTCAATTTCCCCGTGGTAACCTGCTTTGACCATGCCCCCTTCTTTCGGCGAAATCGGCGGATCCTCCACCAACGCCGTACGGATCACGGTATCGATATCGCTCAAATCATCGAAGTTTTCCGCCATTTCCCGGAAAATATCGCTGTTTAGCGTATAGAGCAGCTTTTGAAAGGCGGGCAGGTTTTTGATGGAATCCCTCAGGGCGGCGATGTCCCGGGGCGTGCCACTGCCGTAGGCAATGCGGCTGGAGAGGCGTTCCAAATCGCGGATATCGGCAAAGACCGCTCTGATTTCGTCCAAAAGCAGCGGACGCTCATAAAGCTCTTTGACCCCTGCTTGGCGTTTATGGATTTCCGCGAGATCAAGGAGGGGATTTTCCAGCCATTCCCGGAGCAGGCGTTTCCCCATGGTGCCGCTGGTGCGGTCGATCACCCATAGGAGCGACCCCTTCCTTTGATTCGTGAAAATCGTAGAGGTCAGCTCCAGGTTCTTTCTGGTGCTTTGGTCAAGAATCATGTAGCGGTCGTTTTTGTAGTAGGAAATCTTTCCGATGTAGCTGAGACCGCGTTTTTGGGTACGGTAGAGAAAAGACAAGGTGGCCCCGGCGGCTTTTTTGGCCTGTTCCGACAAGAATAGCTGTTCGCTGTCGTCGAGGTTGAAATGTTCCGTCAGAATCCGGTCCGTCGCTTCTTTTTCGAAATCCTCATCGGGGATTAAGGTAACGAGACCTTCGAAAACCTTCTTTAGAAGCTGGCGAAATTGGACGTCTTTGGCGAGTTTATCGCTAAGGAGAAGCTCTTTCGGCTGCACCCGGTAGATTTCATCGAAGATCCGGTTTTTGTCCGCAGTGTCTTTGCCGATGAATTCCGTCACTTTGAATTCACCGGTGGAAATATCGGTATAACAAAAGCCCCAGTCGTTTCCGGAAGGAAAAACCGTCGCCAGGTAATTGCTTTGGCTGTCTGGGAGTAAGGCACTTTCCAAAACAGTACCAGGGGCTTATTATACGGACGACGTCCCTTTTCACGAGACCTTTGGCAAGTTTCGGGTCCTCCAGCTGTTCACAGATGGCGACCCGGTAACCTTTATCGATGAGGCGGGCAATATAGCTTTCCACGGCGTGGTGAGGCACGCCGCACATGGGGACTTTCCCTTCGCTGCCCGCGCTTTTCGCGGTCAGCACAAGATCGAGTTCGGCGGCGGCCAATTTGGCGTCGTCGCAAAACATCTCATAGAAATCGCCCATGCGCAAGAAGAGGAGCGCTTCGGGATGCTCTTGCTTGATTTTACGGTATTGCCGCATCATCGGTGTTTCTTTGGTCATGAAAAGGGACTCCTAACATTAACTTTTCAGCAGCCGGAGCAAGTGGCGCACTGACTGGGGGAGCAGGACTCTTCTTCCCCGGTAATGGCCTGGGTGATGATCTGGTTGATCTGCTGCAAAATTTGACCCAAAGCCGCCTGGCTTGCGTAAAATTCCGCAACGGCAATATTTTTTTCCATTTTATCCTGAATGTCGTTGAACTGGGCTGTAAGCTCCTGATCGGGTTCCTTTCCCTGTTCCTGCAAAGAATAAAGCTGTTGCTGCATCTGGAAGAAGACCGTGAGCATTTCTTCGGCTTCCGCGTCGCCGCGGAGGGCTTCCTGCTTTGCTTTGATATCCTTCAGTTCTTCGCAATTTTCGAGAGCCGCGGCCAATTCAGCCGCTTTTTCTAACACTAAAGACATGGTGTTATCCTCCTTTATTTCAATATCCGGCCGTTTAACGACCAGGTATGAGCTTCTTCAATGACGACTTTCACCAGCTTGCCGGTATAATCGTCGGTGGCTTTGAAGTGGACGAGTTTATTCCCGTCGGTTCTGCCGCTTTGGCTTTCGGGGTTGTTTTTGCTTGTCCCCTCCCCCAAAAGCAGGTATTCTTTCCCAACCATGGCGAGGTTTTTCTTCAGACTGATCCCGTTTTGAAAATCCATCAGCCGGGTGAGGCGGTCTTTTTTTACTTGATCCGGGATCTGATCCACCGTTTTGGCCGCTGCCGTGCCTTTTCTGGGGGAATAGAGGAAGGTATAGGCGTTATCAAATTCCACTTGGGCTAAGATATGTAAGGTTTCCTGAAAGTCCTCTTCGGTTTCACCGGGAAAGCCGACGATGATATCGGTGGTATAGACATCATAAGGGAACCTTTCCTTTATTTTCGCCATCAAGTTCAGGTAATATGCGGCGCTGTAATGGCGGTTCATGGCCTTTAGAATCCGGTCGCTGCCGGCCTGGAACGGCAGGTGAAAATGGCGGCAAACTTTTTTCGAGGCGGCAATGGCTTCGATGATCTCATCGCTGAAATCCTTGGGATGAGAGGTCATATAGCGGATCCGCTCCAAACCTTCAATGTCGTTTAGCGCGTAGAGCAAATCGGCAAAGGATGTTTTTTCCCTGAGGCCTTTGCCGTAGGAATTGACGTTTTGGCCGAGGAGCGTGATTTCTTTGACGCCGTCTTTGACGAGGTCTTGGGCCTCTTTTAGAATGTCTGCCATTTCCCGGCTTTTTTCCCTGCCGCGCACGTGAGGCACGATGCAGTAGGAGCAAAAATTGTCGCAGCCGTACATGATGGTGAGATAAGCGCGGAAGGTTTCCTCCCTAAGGTGGCTTCTGCCTTCGGGAATATCGGCGTCGAGATCAAAGGCCAGCAATGGCCCTTTCTTTGTTTCCTTTTGATCCAGGTAATAAGGCAGCAAGGCAAGGCTCCTGGTGCCGAGGACAATGTCCACATGGCGGCGTTTTTTGAGAAAAGCCGCCACGGCCTCCTCTTGCGACACCATGCAGCCGATGACGGCGATGGTCAAGGCAGGACGCTCCCGTTTGAGCCGTTTTAAACTGTCGATATAACCTAATATTTTGTTTTCCGCCGATTCCCTGACGGAGCAGGTATTGATGACGATGAGGTCGGCGTCTGCCGCTGTCTCCGTTTTCTCGAAACCGCGGTTTTCCAGCATGGCGGCGACGAATTGGGAATCGTGTTGATTCATCTGACAACCGAAAGTTCTGATCAGATAGTTCATTTCATTTCCTTTGTAATGTAATATCTCATTATATCATTAATGGACTGTTTTGCAAAGATCATTCTGCCGGTTCCGTGAACCAATGTTCTTCTTCCAACACAGCACAGTCTAATTTTGTCTGGAATTCCTGGGCGAGCAAGGCAAAAAAAGCGTCGACCTCGGTTTTTTTTATCAGGCAGTAAAGCACGGCGTTGCTCTTGTATTCCACGTCTTCAATGCGATAGCCCTTTTGCAGCAGAAAGTGTTCGATTTTGCCGATGAGGTCGTAATCGGCACAAATGGCGACTTTTTTCCCTTGTACTTTACGTATCTTCGCGGTATCTGCCAGAGCCAACTGTGCCGCCTTGCCATAGGCGCGCACCAAACCGCCGGTACCCAAAAGCACGCCGCCGAAATAGCGGCTGACGACAATCACCGTATCGGTGAGTCCTTCCCCCTTTATGATTTCCAGGATGGGCCGTCCCGCGGTACCGGCGGGTTCGCCGTCGTCGGTGGAGCGCTGGGTTTCCCCGTTTGGGCCGACGACATAGGCGTAAACCGTATGACGGGCGTCCCAGTGGCGTCTTTTGATTTCGTCGATAAAAGCCGCCGCTGCCGCCTCGCTGTCAACGGGGCGGGCATAGCCGAGAAATTTTGATTTCTTTTCGCTGTATGCAGCGGCGCCGGTTTTCGCCAGCGTAAGCAGATCCGCCATCTCGCTCCCCTTTCTTATGACTCTATTTTACCATAAAACGGGTTTTTTTGCCATGAAAAAAGCCGCGTAACAAAAACGTTTTACGGCTTTCTCTTTTATTTCAGATCTTGATGTCCTTCTAAGCGCAGCAGTTGTTTTTTCAATTCTCTGCCGGCGCCAAAATTGCCGGTTTCACCGTTCTTTTTGATGACGCGGTGGCACGGCACGATGAGCAACAGAGGATTTGCCCCCACGGCATTCCCCACGGCGCGGCTGGACTTTGGCCGGTCAATGGCTTTGGCAATGTCCTCGTAACTCGCTGTTTTTCCGTAGGGCAGTGATAACAAGGCTTGCCATACCTGGCGCTGAAAGGGTGTGCCATCAAGTTGCAGAGGGAGTTCAAAGCAGTTTCGCTTTCCGGCAAGATATTCATTGACCTGTTTTTCCGTTTCCTTTAAAACAGTATCGCCGGTATGACTTTCCGCTTCTTTGATTTCTCTGCCATAATAGAGGCCCAGCAAAGAGCCGTTTGCGCTGACGGCGGTAAGGTTGCCGATGGTTGTGGGGAAACAGTAAGTATATTTCATCTCCAAATTTCCTTTCTTTCTTCTTTCCTTCTTTCAACGGATTCATTCGGTTATTTTAGCGCATCAGCTTTTATGGGGATGCCGGTAGAGCTTTCTCAGGTCGTTGGTGGGTGGTAAGCAGGTACGGTTTTGGCAAACATAGTAAGTCACTTCATCATTGAGGAGCGGATAGTATTCATCGGGTTTTTTCATCAGGAGGGTGGCCCGTAAATCCGTCTTCAAGGGAATATTTTGCAAAGCCCCGGCCTGTTTACCCACGCAGACGATTTCCCGGGGCGGATAGAGATTGCGGTTTAGGGCGTAGAGAAAGAAACCGGCGGCCCGGGGCTGTTTGCCGACATTGGCTTTCATAAAATGGAGCTGTTTCTCGGCCAGTTGCTGATCCTGTTCGTCCTTGGTCAGATCGGCAAGAAGCAACAGATTAAAACTCATGACCGCATTGCCGCAGGGGATCGCCGCATCGTAAACATCCTTTATCGGCGTAATCAAAGCTTCGTTTTCTCTGCCGCTGAGGAAGAAGCCGCCGTTATTTTTGTCGAAGTAAGCATCAACGACGGTATCGCAAAAGACGATGGCGTCGTGGAGATGCCTTTCGTCAAGGGTCGCTTCGTAAAGTTGTAACAAGGCAAAAATCAGATAGGCGTAATCGTCGAGGAAACCCTCGCCGAAGGCCTGCTCTTTCCTGATACCCACCAGCAAGTTTTTTCCTTTAACCGCGTGGTTTTTCAGGCAGGCCAGGGCTTCTTCCGCGGCGTTTCGGTAGGTTTTTTCGCCGCTGACCCGGTAAAGCACGGCCAACGCAGCAATCATCATGCCGTTCCAGGCGGTGAGGATCTTATCATCGGTAAATAAACGGGTTCTTTCCTTCCTGTATTCCCCCAAAGCTTGCAAGGTTTTTGCGGGAGCGGCGGAAAGATCTTCGCTGCTCAGGAGGTTCGGAATGTTTTTCCCCTCAAAATTACCCTTTTGGCTGATATCAAAGCGGCGGTTGAAGCGGTCTCCCTCTTCTTCTCCCAGCACAGCGCTGGTTTCCCCAGGCGTAAAGAGGTAGTATTTGCCCTCTTCTCCTTCACTGTCGGCGTCTTGGGCCGCATAAAAACCGCGGTTTTCCCCGGTCATTTCGTGTAAGACGAAATCGGCGGTTCTTTTCGCGATTTCCAGGTAACGCTCCTTTTGCGTCATTTCATAGGCTTTGGCGTAGCAGAGAATCAAAAGGGCGTTGTCGTAGAGCATTTTTTCAAAATGAGGCACGAGGAAAAAGCGGTCTGTGGCATAGCGGCAAAAACCGCCGCCGATATGATCGAAGAGGCCGCCGCGGTACATTTGGGTCAGCGTCGTTTCCACCATTTCAAGGAGGTATTCGCCGCCCACGGCCTCGTAGCGCTCCATCAGGAAGAGCAGGTTATGGGGTGTGGGGAACTTTGGCGCGCTGCCGAAGCCGCCGTATACGCCATCAAAACTTTCCACAAAATCAGCCACGGCTTTTTCGATCAGGCTTTCCCCGCCGTTGACCGCCGCGGGTTCCTCCTGTTTGCCGATGTGTTCCGTGATCAGATCGGCGTTTTCCATAAGGCGCTCCCGGTCGTTTTCCCATTGCTCGGCGATATAACGCAGTATGTCAAGGAAACCAATGCGGTTCATGACCGTGTCTTTGGGGAAGTAAGTTCCCGCCATAAAAGGCTTCTGCTCCGGTGTCAGGAAGATGCTCATGGGCCAGCCGCCGCTGCCGGTCATGGCTTGACAGACGCGCATATAAACACCGTCCACATCGGGGCGTTCTTCCTTATCCACCTTGATTGGTACGAAATAACGGTTGAGCAGGGAAGCCACTTCCTCATCAGAAAAGGATTCTCTTGCCATCACGTGACACCAATGGCAGGTGCTGTAGCCGATGCTCAAAAAAACCGGTTTGTTTTCAGCTTTCGCTTTGCGGAACGCCTCTTCTCCCCAGGGATACCAATCCACGGGGTTATCGGCATGTTGCAGCAAATACGGGCTCTTTTCTTGTTCAAGTCTATTTCGGGTGATCGTCGTCATCTGAAAGACCCTCCCCTATCCTAAAAATCACTTGCATTTGCTTAGTATCCCATGGTCTCTACAAAATCATGTGGTAAACAAGGCTATTTAAAAATAAAAAACTCTCAATGATAAGCACAGTATACCATACCGCGCTTCCTTTGAGAGGTTCTTTTTGACCTTTTTTTGCTATTTTTACTGTTTTATGATCTTATGATCTTTCAATGAGATAAACGCCAACCATCAGAGCGCAAAAAATGAGCACCGCGGCGAAATCCGCAAAAGAACAGCGAAACCGGTAGGAAAAGCCCCTTTCGGCATCGTTTACGAGCATTTCCTGGACTTTATCGGTATCGGCAAGGGACGCGGAGATCAGGGAGACAAGGACTTGGGCCATATCTTTGACCAGAGGATAAAATCCTCGCTTGTTTTTGCTCTTATTGTTTTTATAGGAGGAAAACAGTTCTTTATAGGAATCGAGGAAGCGGTTGGCCATTTCGGCAAGGAGCAGCATAACGAAACGGATGGTACTCAAAAAGCCGGATACGGGGATTTTCAATAAGCGCAAAGGGAGCAGGATTTGATGGAGCAAACCCAAAAACAATTCCATGGGGGTGGTCATGATATAGAGGCTGGTGACGTACCAGAGCAAAAACAAGCGCAGGATCCGGTAAAAAAGCTCTTGATAAGCGTTGACTTCCATGGTCCCACTGCCGCCAAAAAGAGCAAACAGCGCTTGGATTGCCACGCCGAACAGCAGCGGCAGAATGATGATCACCAGATAGGCGACGATGTTTTTCAGCAGCGTCTTTCCGGGGATGCCGGAAATCAGGGAAAGCAGGGCAAAAAAGGAGAAGAAAACAACGAAGCTGGCATTTTTCACACAAAAAAAGGGTATGATTGCCAGGAATAAAGTAAGGATCAACTTTATACCTGCATCCATCCCTGAAAAATTTGTATCGTCACCTGTTTTCATTTTGATCATGGAAAATCCCTTTGACGCGGATTTCGCGAATCACCGCGCTGCCGATGGTACCGGTAATGAAGCCGGTAATCAGCGCCGAAAGCAAAAGTACCGGCAGGTAATAAAAGATCACGCTGCTTTTTAAAATCAAAAAGGCGGCGCCGATCTGGCCGGTGTTATGGAGCAGGGCGCCAATGATGCTGACGCCTTTGATGCTGAAGAAGCGGGAAAAATGATGATAGAAAAACCACATGCCGAGAACGCTTAGGATACCGCCGCTGAGGCTAAAGGCCAGCACCACAACGCCTTTGGTCAACAATGCGATGATGAGGCATTTGACCGTCATGATGAAAAGCGCGTCTTTCAAATCGAGAAACTCAATGGCGATTAAAATGATGATATTGGCCAGACCCAATTTGATGCCGGGAACCGGAATGGGGATCGGAATAAACGATTCCAGATAAGAGATGATGATCGCGTTGCAGATAAGGATGATGTTAACGGCCAGACGCTTATTTTTACTCATCGTTTCAGGTTCCTTTTTCTCAAAGCGTTAGTAGGCAAAGGTATCTACTTCGCTCTCCCCTTCCCCTTCGATGCTAATGACGACTTTGTTGGGCAAACAAACCGCCTTATCGCCGGCTTTCGTCAGCCATCCCGTATCGACGCAGGTTTGATTGGGGCAGTCCGATTTCTCAAAGCGGATGCGTCCTTTCTCGGCTAAAAGAACCTGGTGCAGCGGTTCTTCAATGACAATGGTTTGAGAATCTTCCAGTTTTGTCAGATTGATCGCTTTGATCTCTTCCCCGTCTTGGCTGACCACGGCGATCAAGTCGCCGCCGCTGTCCTTTTGTAAGGCCTTTAAGCCAAAGAAGACCGCGGCAATGATCAGAATACTGACGATCAGAATTTTATCGCCCTTTTTGAATATACGTATACCCATTGCTCGCGTCCTCAAAATGGAAAGTCTCGCTTAATCCGGAAGTGACGTAAATCTCCTTCTCCGTGGTGATGAAGACAGCTTCGGCGCCGTCGGTTTTTTCAATCAGGGCCATGCCTTCATCGAGGCCGAGGACAATGGCTTTCGCCAGCCCGTCGGCGTCGGCGGAGGAAGCCGTGATCACCGTAACGCTCATCAGACCGTTATCAATGGGGTAGCCGGTGCGGGGATCGATGATATGACAGTACCGTTTGTGGTCCTCTATAAAGTAACGCTGATAATCACCGGAGGTTACCACAGCTTGATCGCTGACTTCAACGTAGCCGATGATATCGCTGGTTTCTCCCCTGGGGTCTTGGATCCCCACTTTCCAGGGCGTGCCGTCGGGCTTATTCCCCAGCACCACAACGTTGCCGCCGAGGTTGATAAAGGCGGAGGTGACGCCGTATTCCTTGTAGCGCTCAATGGCCAGATCGCCGATATAACCTTTGGCGATTCCCCCCAGATCGATCATCTGCCCCTCTTGCCGCAGGGCAGCTTTGCTGGCCGCCGCGTCGATGAGCACATCTTCGTAATTGACCAAGGGCAGCAATGACGCGATCTCCTCTTGTGGAGGAATTCGGGGATCATCGCCGCAAACGCCCCAAGCGTTCACGATGGGGGCCACCGTAATATCGAAGGCGGCCCCATCACTATAATCAGATATTTTTTGCGCTTCCTGTAACAGCGCAATGGTTTTGGGATCAAGCTCCACATAACCCCTTCCGGCGTTGTTGTTGAGCTTCACCGTATCGCCGGCGGCGCTTTCCACGGACCAAAGGTCGTCGAGCTCTTTGATTTCAGCGGAAACAGCGTCGGCGGCGGCTTGGGCGTTTTCACCGTAAACCACCTGGTTGATGATGGTGTCCAGGGCGAAATCTTCCGCTTCCACCTCGTTTTCCGTTGCTTTGCCTGCGCCGCAGGCTGCCGTGAAGAGGAAAAGACTGATCATGAACATGATAAAAACAATTTTTTTCATAGCAAAATCCTTTTATATTAGTTTATCATCAATCTTTCCCGGATTCAATCACTGGTTGATTGCTTTTTTCAGCAAAACGTCGGGATCCAGCATATAAGACTGCAAGACATTGGTGGGACATTTTTCCATGCAGACGGGATCATCGCATTTTTCAACGCAGATGGCGGAATTGACCACCGCCAAGTTGTCGATCATGGTAATCGCGTCATAAGGGCAACTCTTGACGCAAGCGCCGCAGCCGATGCAGCCGACTTTGCAAACTTTGCGCACTTCGGCGCCTTTTTTCTTGGAGTTGCAATGAACGGCCACGTGAGCGTTGACGGGAATCATGGAAATGACGTTTTTGGGACAGGCTTCGGCGCATTTTCCGCAGCCGGTACAGTTTTTCCGGCTCACCTTGGGCAAACCGTCTTCGCCGATACACAGCGCTTCGAAGACACAGGCGCTGACACAGCTGCCCAAACCGACGCAGCCGTAGGAGCATCCTTTGGGACCGTCCTGTAACAAAGAAGCCGCCCAGCAATTATCAATGCCGTCATAATCGTATTTACTGTTCCCTGCCGGCGTTTGCCAGCATTTCACAAAAGCGTAGCGGGGTTCTACATCAGCGGCGCTTTTGCCGGTTAACTTGGCGACTTGATCCGCAATGGCTTTTTTGCCGGGGATACAAAGACTCGGCGAAACGTCCTTATCAAGAACAACTGCTTCGGCATAAGCCTGACAGCCGGCGTAGCCGCAAGCGCCGCATTGGCCTTTGGGCAGAATATCTTCGACCACATGAATTAAGGGATTCATTTCGACAGCCAGCTTTTTGTTGGCAAAGGCCAGCACGAAACCGAAGATCAAACCAACCGATGCCATGACCGCAATAATCACAATAAAAATCATCATGTTATTTTTCTACCTCCCTTATTCTGTAATCATGCCGGAAAACCCAAAAAAGGATAATGCCAGGCAACCTGCAATAATAAAGGCGATACCCAAACCTTGCAGGGATTTCGGTACATCCGCCAGTTTCAGTTTTTCACGGCAGCTGGCCATCAGCACGAGGGCTAAGGCAAAGCCGACACCGGAGCCGAAGGCATTGACGATGCTTTTCATCAGCGTGTAGTCAGATTCAATATTGACCAGGGGAACACCGAGGACGACGCAGTTGGTGGCGATCAAAAGCAGGTAAATCCCCCACATCTTATGGAGCGTCGGCGTGAATTTTTTCACGAACATTTCCAGTAACTGTACGAAGCTGGCAATTAACAATACCAGTACAACGGTGGTTAAGAATGTGACGTTGTAAGGCACCAGAATATAATTATAAACCAGCCAGCTGAAAATGGAAGCCACGGTAAGGACGGCGGTGACCGCCATGCCCATACCGGCGGATGCGCTGAAATTCTTGGAGACGCCGAAGAAAATACAGAGCCCCAGGAATCGCGTGAGTATGAAGTTATTGACCACAACAGCCCCGGCGAACAGGAGAAAATAGTCCATCATAATACGTCACCTCTCTTGGCTTTCACTTTTTCAATGTGGTTGCTCAGCATTTTTGTCCCCGCGACCATATAGCCGATGAGGATAAAGGCGCCGGGGGCTAAGATCATAATCAAAGCCGGCTGATAAGCGCTGGGCAAAACTTGGTATCCGAGGAACGTGCCGTTGCCGATAATTTCTCTGATGGCGCCGATCAAAAGCATGGCGAGGGTGAAACCGACGCCCATGCCGAGTCCGTCTAAGAAGGAGCGCCAGACATTATTTTTCGAGGCGAAGACTTCCGCCCGAGCCAGGATGATGGCAAAGACCACCACCAGGGAAAGATAGATGCCCATCGCTTTAAAGAGCAGCGGGAAGTAAGCCTGTAAAAGCAATTCGGCCAATGTGACGATGGTGGCGATGGAGGTTACATAAACGGGTACCCTGACTTTTGGGTTGACCCATCTGCGAATGATGGATACGGTGATGTTATTCAATGAAATAACGAAGGCGACAGTAATACCCATGGCCAAAGCGTTGACGACAGAGGTGGTAACGGCCAGGGCCGGACAAAGGCTTAAGGCCAAAACAAGAATCGGATTTTCCAGGATGATCCCTTTGGAAAATATCTGCCAATGTTCTTTCATGTTATTCGCCCCCTTCCAGATATGCGTTGACTTCGTCAACGGCATTTTTTACTGCCAGTGTAACCGCTCTCGAGGTAATGGTGGCGCCGCTGATGGCCAAAATTTTATCGCTTTCGTTGACGTCTTTCGTAACTTCGAGCTCTTTAGAGGTTTTACCGGGGAATTGATCGATAAACGGTGATTTCTCCGCTTTATCCCCAAGTCCGGGGGTTTCGTTGGATTCGACAATCGTATAGTTCATCACGGTTCCTTCCGGGGAAATGGCGACCAAGAAACTCATGGTACCGCCGTAGCCTTTGCTTTCCGAGGGAACGATATAAGCGATGATTTCCCCGTCAATGCTGGCCGAATACCATTCGTCTTTACCCGGAATCTCCGTATACTCGTCAACATCGGTAATCAGGCTTTGCAGAGCCAATGTTTTCAGCTCTTCGGCTTTCTGTACGGCAATATCGTGGGTGAAGAAGTAAACCGTGGCGATAATCAGCCCCGAAACGATGCAGGCGACGGTCAAATTGAGGGCGATTTTGAAGATGCTGCCGTTATCTTTTTTATCATTTGTCATTTTTTAAGCTCACTTCCTTTCCCCCAAAAGTTTTCGGCTGAATAAAACGGTCGATGATTGGCGTCACGCAGTTCATCAGCAGAATGGAATAGCAAACCCCTTCGGGGTAGCCGCCGAGCAAACGGATGAGCACGGTAATGGCCCCTGCCCCCGCCGCAAAAATCACTTTGCCCAAACGGGTGATGGGAGACGTGACCATATCCGTGGCCATGAAAAAGGCGCCGATGATCAAGCCGCCGGCCATCATGTGGAAAAGCGGATCCCCGGTCATGAAGCCACTTGGCCCAAAAATCCAGGTAAGGATGCCCACGGTACCGATCATGGTGACGGGAATGACCCAATCGACAATCCCTTTATAAATCAGGAAAATACCGCCAAGTATCAGTAATATGGTAGAGGTTTCGCCGATACAGCCGTTTCTTAAACCCAAAAACAGCGCTTTATAAAGTTCAAAATGACCGCCGAAGGTTTCCAGAAGGGCTTCGTAGCCTTGCATTTTTAAAATATTTAAAGGTGTGGCACTGGTGGTGGTATCCACGGCGGTGGTCACGGAAGTCCAGGTCGTCATCATCACAGGCCAGGACACCATCAACGCCGCGCGGCCGATGTGCGCCGGGTTAAAGATATTTTGGCCCAAACCGCCCATGGAGTGTTTGGCGACGACGATGGCAATGAAGGAACCGACAATCGGCACAAACAGCGGCACGCCGGGAGGCAGGCACATGGCCAAGAGCAACCCGCATAAAAACGCGCTGCCGTCATTGACCGTGATCTTTTTCTTTAATATTTTTTGTGTCAGGGCTTCAAAGGCCACTGCCGAGAAGCTACCCACTAAAAGGGTCTGCAATGCGGGCAAACCGAAATGCCAAACGGAAAATATCACCGCGGGCAAAAGGGCGATGACCACCATCCACATAATTTTCTTGACCGAAGTATTCGCAAAAATATGCGGTGAAGACGAAACGATCAATTTTTTTGCGGTTTGTTCGCGTTCGATTTCTACGCTCATTTGCTTACCTCCTTCTTTTTGGCCGACAGTTTTTTGGAATAACGGATCAGATGAACGATTCTGCGCTTGGCGGGACAGACATAGGCGCAGCAGCCGCATTCAATGCAGTCCATGAGATGATAATCGTTCAGCGCTTCTTCCGCTAAGGAGCGTTCGCCGAGGATGCTCAACATACTCGGATTTAACCCCATGGGACAGGCGGTGAGACATTTCCCACAGCGAATGCAGGCAGTCTGAGGCCCGTCGTTGATTTCCTCTTTGGTGAAGGCCAAAATACCGTTGACTCCTTTGATGATGGGAGCTTCGGTGGTGTATTGAGCGACTCCCATCATGGGGCCGCCGGCAATGATTTTTTCCGGAGGTATGCTGTAACCGCCGCAGGCTTCAATGGCATCGGCAAAGCTCGCGCCGATTCTCAAATTGAGATTTTTCGGTTCTTTGATCGCGCTGCCGCTGACGGTGACCACTCTTTCCAGGAGGGGCATCCCGTCTCTGACCGCATCGCAGACAGCGATGGCGGTGGCCACGTTTTGTACCACAATACCAACGGCCATGGGCAATTTACCGGAGGGAACTTCCCGGTCGGTCAACAGTTTGATCAGGGTTTTTTCCGCCCCATGGGGATATCTGGTGGGTACCGCGCAAACCCTAACGCCGGTGCCGGCAAGGGCTTTTTCCGTTGCTTCCACGGCGTTTTGTTTGTTGTCTTCGATCCCCAAAATAACGTTTTTCACGTTAAGTACTTTTTTCAGAATCAAAATACCGGTGGCCAGACGCTCCGTGTATTCCAGCATCATGCGGTGATCCGACGTCAAATACGGTTCGCATTCGGCGCCGTTGATGACCAGCGTATCAATGGGATATTCTTTGGGTGGACAGAGCTTCACATAGGTGGGGAACGTCGCCCCGCCTAAGCCAACGATACCGGCGTCTTTGATGATACCAATGATTTCTTCGGCATCAAGTTTCTGCCAATCTCTTTTTGTTAAAACGTCTTCCGCCCACTCATCCTTTCCGTCGCTTTCGATGGTAACCGCCAAGCATTTGCCCATAACGGGGTGGGGTTGGTCGGCGACACTCGTTACTTTTCCGGAAATGGTGGCGTGAATGTTACTGGATACCGGGCCGCAGCCTTCGGCAATCAGTTGTCCCTTTTTGACCTCATCACCTTTTTTCACGATTGGTTTGCTTGCCGCGCCAATGTGCTGACTAACGGGAATTACCACTTTTTGCGGCACTTTGCCGCTTTCTATGGCCTTTCCGTCGGTTGGTGTTTTGTGGGTATTGGGATGGATCCCCCATTTTCTTTTACCAAACATTTGAACCTCTCCTAATTGTTTCTTTCGATTTTAACGATCGTTGGTTTTTCCGATTGCAATGATTTATCCAATCGTCTGACGAAAACAAAGGCGGCCAAACCGAAGAGCGAGCCGCCGGAAATCATCAATAATTTTTCGGAAAGCATAAATCGGAACGATAAATAGTAACCAAGGACGATGCCTAAAATCACAGCCAGTAAAGGTAATAAGAATAGTATAAATGCTGCTAAGACCCCGTTCATCGCTTTGTCTTCGATGAGCACACGATCGCCCACAGCGGCTTTAGCCTCATTGACGACGTCAAGGATCATCGCATTGCTGCCAGGACACATGCCACAATGGTCACAATCCCCATGTATGCTGGCTCTGACTTTTGCCATATGCCCAGTAACTTCGATGACGACGCCTTCCGTCAATTCTTTCATCGGATCACCTCGTTTCCTATCAAACCATATGTTTTCCACTGGCTGTTTCTTCATTTTTTAAACATTTTAATTTTAATGAAGCGTAAAAATAATCTAAAATTCTCGTTGAAAACCACCCTCCTTGTTTTATCCTTCTAACCTGCGCGAACCTGCGGAAAGAAGGACTCCATAATCAGCGGTTGGGCTTTTCGCTTTTGCGCTTTTCACAACCAAATTGTCTTTCTTGCTGGTCATTCGTAGCTTTTTACACTGTTGCTGTCGAATAATGCAGAATCCTCTCTTATTATAAAAAAAAATTATAGATTCCATTAAAAAAAATTATAATATACCCGTCTTTTTATGTCGAGATAATATTTTTTTCATGTACTGTCAAATACTTTAAAAAATTGCTCATTTTCAATTATTTTTGCTCTTTTTGCCTGAATCTTCCCCTGGCAGTCAGCAAAATCCCACTAAAACACAGGGAAATAGACAATGTGCCATGGGGCATTTTTTTCAATTCCCGAGACTACCTTTGTGTTCATCTTTTGTCCAAAGAGGATGGCGGATCCTGTAAAACCTCCATTAGTTTTGCCCAAAGGATTTTGGTTTGCTCAAAAGCGGCGTAATGCTCTTCCACCGCCGCCGCGTATTTTCTCAGTTCCGGCAGTATTTTCATGAAGGACTTTTTATTAAAATAGTCGCAAATCAAGGGCAGCGTCTCTTTTAGTTGTCTTTCCATCATTTCAAGTTTTTCCTCATAATGGGCGCGATCAGTGATATAGAGCAGGAGCGGTTTATAGCGAATCCAACCGATGCAGGCTGTGTAAAACCGTCGCAGGATGGTTTCTGATTCCGCAGTGATGGGTTTTAGCTGCCGCGGTAAAACGCCGGAGAGCAAATGTTTGTAGGCGGAAAAACCGTCGTGGAAAGTGTAGCAGGGAACCCTCATCACCTCTCTTTGGCTTAAACAGGTGCTTAAAAAGGTATCTTCGCCCCGAGCCCCCGGGGGGTTGTAAAAAGGAAACACCCTTGACGGATCTCTTAAATTGATGCAGAGGTTAGAGCCGGAAATAAATTTTGTGTGCTGGATTTCCGGTTCGCTGACGACCTCTTCGGCGATGAGAATATCGGTTTCGGCATAGGTGACACCGCCGTTATGCAGCACCTTCTTCATGTTCTCCCAGTTTAAAATATCATTGCTAAGGGCTCCGATGAACTGTTGGAATATGGCCTCCGGCAATCGATCGGTAAAATCAAAGGCCAGGATCGGGGAAATATAGCCGCAATGATAACCGCAGGTAATATCGGCAGCGGCGATATTCTCCAAATGCTTTGTCAGTACGTGCTGACCGCTCCAAAGCGCCACGTTTTTGTTTTTTGTGACCGCCACAGGGTATTCGTCGTCGTCGAGAAAAAGCAGATAGTCAATGTTGTTCTTGATGGCGTAATAAAGGATGATGTTGCGCTGGGCCGCGTAGCCTTTGCCGAAAAGGAGGTCGGCGTTTTCCTCATTGGCAATACCGTATTGTTTCAATTCATCTTGGGCCCGGGCGATCTCCTGGGAGCCGATGAAAAAGGCGTTTTCAATCAACGCCGAAATGGTGCCGGGAATTGCCGTATAGTCCGCCTTTTTCGTCCCCCGATACTTGAGGTCATAGGCGACAAACAAGTTTATTTTGATGTTTTCGTCGCCGATTAAACCGGATTCCCGCCAATTCAAAAAATAGCTTTTTAAAAGATGCAAAAATTGCTTTCTGCCGGTGGCAAAGCCGATGCCAACGTTGATGGTTTCTTTTTTCATTATATAACTCCTTTTCTAACCCATCCCATAATAAAAAACACATAAATCGCGTGCCTCCTATTCCCGGCATGACTTATGTGCTGTTCCTATTCTTTCACGGAATCGGTATCACCTTGTTTCTATATAATATATCATAACACAAAATAATATTTATTGCAAAAGATCGCATTTTTTAGCGTGATAAAAGCATGATCCTGATTGACATTGTTTTTTTCTTATGTTAAAATAAATAAAATTCAGGGGAGCTTGTATCAGCAGGCTGAGAGGAAGTGCTCAAACTTCGACCCTTTAACCTGATGTGGGTAATGCCACCGTAGGGAGTAAGGAATACTTGCTTTTCACGGCCCATGCCTCATCGGCAGCGGTCGTTTTTGTTTCCCCCTTATGGAAGTAGGAATATGATGACAGAAAAAAAGACCTCGATTTTTACCAACAGTTTGATTTGGTTCGGCGCGGCGGTTTCCATTGCTGAAATTCTCACCGGCACGTTCATCGCTCCCCTCGGTTTTACCAAGGGTTTTTGCGCGATTTTGATCGGCCATCTCATCGGCTGTACGTTCCTTTTTTTGGCCGGTCTGATCGGCGGGAGAACGGAAAAGAGCGCCATGGAAACGGTAAAAATGTCCTTTGGACAAAAGGGTTCCCTGCTGTTTTCCTCTTTAAACGTCATGCAGCTTTTAGGCTGGACCGCGGTGATGATCATCAGCGGCGCCGCTGCCGCCAATGGCGTAACCCGTTTCGGCGGCGACGGATTCTGGAGCATCATCATCGGCGCTTTCATCATCCTTTGGATCGCAGTCGGCCTCCGCAATCTCGGAAAACTGAATCTCGTCGCCATGAGCGCTTTATTGATTCTGATGATCCTTTTGAGTAAATCGGCGTTTATCGTGAGCAACGGATTTCAGGCTGCTGACAGCATCAGCTTCGGCGCCGCGGTGGAATTGTCCGTGGCGATGCCCCTCTCCTGGCTGCCGTTGATTTCCGATTATACCCGCAAGGCGAAAAAGCCCTTCGGCGCTACACTGATGAGCGTTTTGGTGTATTTTGCGGCCAGTTCCTGGATGTATCTGATCGGTATGGGCGCCGCGATTTACACCGGAGAGAGCGACGTTACCGCCATGCTGCTCAAAGCCGGCCTCGGCGTTGGCGCCTTGATCATCGTGGTGTTTTCCACGGTGACCACGACATTCCTCGATACGTATTCCGCCGGCGTCAGCGCGGTGAGTATTTCGCCGCGGATCAAGGAAAAACCGGCGGCGGTCATTGTCTGCCTCGCCGGTACGCTCCTTGCCATCTTCACACCCATCACCCAGCTGGAAAACTTTCTCTATCTGATCGGTTCGGTTTTCGCGCCGATGATCGCCATTATGATTGTGGATTACTTCTTTTTCAAGAAAGACTGCTCACAGCAAAACGTCGTCTGGGCCAATCTTATTTTGTGGTTCATCGGCTTTGTGATATACCGCCTTTTCCTTGCCGTCGATACCCCCGTCGGCATCAGCCTGCCGGTCATGGCCATCGTTGCCCTGTTGGCAATCGTGAAAAATAAAATCATGGGAGAACAAGAGAAATGCTAAAAGAAATGCTGCTCAACGTGAGAGAGAAAACACCCCTCATCCATAATATTACCAATTATGTTACCGTCAACGACTGCGCCAATCTTTTGCTGGGCTGCGGCGCTTCACCGATCATGGCCGACGATCTTGACGAAGCGGCGGAAATCACCTCCCTTTGCGGTGGCCTCACCGTCAATATCGGCACTTTGAATCAAAATACGATTCCCTCCATGTTTGCCGCCGGTCAAAAAGCCAACGAGCTAAGCCATCCCGTTGTGCTGGATCCCGTGGGCGCCGGAGCTTCGAAACTGCGCACGGATACAGCTTTTCGCCTGCTGAAGGAGGTGAAATTCACGGTGATCCGGGGCAATATTTCCGAAATCAAAACCATCGCCATGGGCCGCGGCACAACAAAAGGCGTCGATGCCGACGCCGCCGACGCGGTAACCGGCGCGACCCTCGATGAAACGGTGGTTCTCGCGAAAAACCTGGCCCTTGAAACCGGCGCCATCATCGTCATCACCGGCGCCATTGACATTGTCAGCGATGGCGAAAAGGCTTTTTGCATCTTTAACGGGCATCCTTTCATGAGCAAGATCACCGGCACCGGCTGTCAGCTTTCTTGTCTGATCGCGGCGTATCTCACCGCCAATCCCGAGTCGCCGCTCATTGCTACGGTGGCGGCGGTCTGCGCTATGGGTCTTTGCGGCGAAAAAGCTTATGAACGCATGACGGACCTTGACGGCAACGCCTCCTACCGAAACTATATCCTCGACGCGATTTACCGTCTCTCCGGAGACGATCTGGAAAGCGATGGAAAATATGAATTGCGCTGATACCGTTAAAAAAGCAATGCTGCTCTACGCTGTCACCGACAGGGCCTGGTGCGGCAAAGAAACATTGCCCGAACAAGTAGAGCGCGCCTTAAAAGGCGGTGCTACTTGTATTCAGCTGCGGGAGAAAACCCTGGACGACGCTGCCTTTCTCAAAGAGGCGCTGCTTTTGAAAGAGCTTTGCCGTGCCTATCGTGTCCCCCTGATCATCAACGATAACGTCGATGTCGCCCTGAAGTGCGGCGCCGACGGAATCCACGTCGGTCAACAGGATATGGGAGCGAAAAACGTCCGTGCGCTTGCCGGCCCTAAGATGATCGTCGGCGTTTCCGTCCAAAATGTGGCCCAGGCAGTCCTTGCGGAGCAGGGCGGCGCCGACTATTTCGGTGTCGGCGCGGTTTTTGCCACGTCTACAAAATTGGATGCCGATGCGGTCAGTCACGAAACCTTAAAAGCGATCTGTGACGCGGTGACTCTCCCTGTGGTGGCCATCGGCGGCATTACGAAAGACAATCTATTAGAACTTGCCGGCAGCGGCGTCCACGGCGTGGCTCTCGTTTCCGCGATTTTCGGCAGTGAGGATATTGAAGGGGAATGCCGCGCTTTATACTCCCTTTCCGAAAGAATGGTGCTGTTATGAGAATTAAGGGAGCGGTTTTTGATCTTGACGGGACTTTATTAAATACCATGTCCATCTGGCATACCATTGGCGCGGATTATTTGCTCAGCCGCGGCATCCTGCCTCGGGAAAACCTTGGTGTGGTCTTCAAAGATCTCAGTTTTTACCAGGCGGCCTGCTATTATCAAAGGGAATACGGACTGAGCGAAAGCACCGTCGAAATCATCGACGGTGTCACCAGATTGATGGAATCCACCTATCTTGATCAGGCGGTTCCCAAAGATGGCGTAAAAGCGGTCCTTTCACGATTTGAAAGTCAGGGTGTGAAGATGTGCGTCACAACAGCCAATGAAAAGCCCTTGGCCGAAGCGGCCCTGGAACGCTGTGGCTTGTTGCACTATTTTGCTAAGGTTTTAACTTGCGGTGAGATCGGCCACGGCAAGGATGAACCGCAAATATTTGAGACCGCCCGATCTTTGCTGGGGACAAAAAAGGAAGAAACCTATGTTTTTGAAGACGCGCTTCATGCCGTGGTCAGCGCCAAAGATGCGGGGTATCCTGTGGTTGGTGTTTTTGACCCTTTGGAAGATCGCCAGGAGGAAATAAAAAACCTCGCGGATTATTACATCAATTCCTTTTTGGAAATGGAGGCTATGCTATGAAAAAGGTTCTCACTGTCGCCGGTTCCGACTGCAGCGGCGGCGCGGGCATTCAGGCGGACATCAAAACCATCACCGCCCATAAGATGTACGCCATGAGCGCCATCACGGCGCTGACGGCCCAAAACACCCTCGGTGTTACCGGTATCATGGAGGTCACACCATCCTTTGTCGCCGCGCAGTTGGACTGTATTTTTAGTGACATTGAACCCGATGCCGTCAAGATCGGCATGGTTGGCAACGGCGATATCATCAAAACCATTGTGGAAAAATTGGGGCAATACAAGGCAAAAAATATCGTCGTGGATCCCGTTATGGTTTCTACCAGCGGCTCAAGGCTCCTTCCCGATACGGCGAAAGACGCTTTGATCGAGGAGTTGTTGCCCATCGCCACCGTCATGACGCCGAATATCCCTGAAGCGGAGGTGCTTTGCGGCTTCGCCATCAAAGACGAAGACGGTATGGTGCGCGCCGCCCGGGCCATCGGCGAGCGTTTCCCCGGCGCTGTTTTAGTCAAAGGCGGTCATTTGGTCAACGACGCCGTGGATTTGCTCTATGCCGACGGCAAATTGCAATGGTTTTCCGTCGAACGGGTTGATAATCCCAATACCCACGGCACCGGT
Organism: Clostridiales bacterium; assembly: GCA_040776805.1. Taxonomy (GTDB): domain Bacteria; phylum Bacillota; class Dehalobacteriia; order UBA7702; family UBA7702; genus UBA7702. Next base: position 186,651 of record JAXGZS010000003.1, read on the forward strand.
TGTACCCTCTCTTCCGCCATTGCCTGCAACTTGGCGGCGGGCCATTCGTTGGCGGAAAGTATCCAAATGGCCAAAACATACTTAACCGGCGCTTTAAAAGTGATGCTTGACCTCGGTCAAGGCGCCGGACCCCTGGATCATACGTACCGCATATAGAAAGGTCGGCTAAAGCCTTAAATGATAAAAACAGCGGAAATTCCGCTGTTTTTCTATTTACGCCATATTACGCCATATGGATGCCCCTTGTTTTACAAATGGATCAGTTTTCCGTAAAGATCAGCCACGTCCTGGGAAAACCGTCCCACGGAAAAGCGCTCCCGCACAGAAACGGCGGCGTTTTCACCGAGCTTTAACCGAAGCGTATCATCGCTAAGGAGCTGTTCAATACGTTCTTTGAACTCGCAAAAGGAATGATATTGAAAACCGTTATCGTTGTCACTGACGATATCTTTCAAACAGGGATCCGCTTTGGCCACCACAGGCAGTCCGCTGACCATCGCTTCAATATAGGTCAGTCCCTGGGTTTCGCTTTGTGAAGCGCTGACGAAAACATCGCCCAAGCGGTAGTACTTCACGATTTCCGTCGGCGGTACCATGCCCGTGAAAATCACCCGGTCCGCGATGCTCATCGTTTGGGCGGTTTTTTCCAATTTTCTACGATGGGGTCCGTCTCCCACCAAAAGCAACACAAAATCTCTTCGCTGCCAGCGGGAAAGAAGCTGAAACAGTTCTTCGATATTCTTTTCCTCCGCCAAGCGGCCAATGTAGAGCAGGACTTTTTGATCCGGTTTTATGCCGTGTTGGCTGCGGAGCATTTTCAGCTCCGCCTTGGCAAAGGTTTTCATAAAGGGGTTAAGGTCTAAACCCGAGGGAATGGTGGTGATCGGTTTCCTAATGCCGTAAGTTAAAAGCATGGTGCGGATTTTCTCGCTGGGTACGATGACGGCCTCTGTTTTGCCGAGAACTTTTCTGGAAAACAGCGCCGCTACCGCTTTTCCGAAATAGACATTGGGCGAAAAATAGTGGGTATAATCCTCGTAGACGGTGTGATAGGTATGAATGATCGGCGTGCGACAGGCTTTGGCGATTTTTCGAGCCATGAAGAACGTGCTGAATTCGCACTGGCTGTGAATGATGTCGGGATGCCATCGGATCAGTTCGTAAATATAACGGTGAGCCAAGGCCATACGCATTCTGGCATCGGGATAGATCTTGCCCACACCGATGGAGCCAATATAAACCGCCCGCCCTTTTTTATAGGAATAGAGCGAACCGGAAAGCGTTAAGATACGAACCTCGTGGCCCAGTTCCGTGAGTCCCTTGGTAAGATTGACGACAGAGGTCACCACGCCGTTGACGACGGGTATATAACAATCGGTTGTGATGAGTATTTTCATTTTTATCCCTGCTTTTCCTGTTTCTTATATGAAACCACAGAAAAATTAAAATTCTATTACCTCAAGATGATGATTCGATTAAAAATGATGAATTGTATTGATTTTAGCAAAACACAAAAAAATAAACGCTCAAAAACACAAAAAATATTTTAAAAATTTTTCCAATCATAACATGTTTTTGCAAAAAAAACAACAGCGAAACAAGAGAGGGTTTTTGATATTACGGTGAAGATGTTTTTATACCGGACTAGTATGCGCGATGATGATTCTTTATTTCAATCAGACCCCCGCATAAAAAAATCTTTTGTCGCATGGACTTGGTGTTTGTGTCGATGATTGATATATTTTAGAAAAAGACGTTGCCTTTACATGTGTTTATGCTGTATAATTGAAACAGTGAATGGTGATTGTATTTACCCGCTGGCAAAGCCCCAAGCTGGTAAAATAGCAACACCGCAGGCCATAGGGGTACATTAAAAGAACCGTGAAAAAGCAAGCCCACCGGGAGCGGGATGCAGGCGGAAAGAGGATGGCAAGGAGTTATTTTATTTTAATGAAGATATGCGGCCTGCAAAAAACGACGTTATTGGATTATCCCGGCAAAGTTTCCTGCACCGTTTTCACGGGGGGCTGCAATTTCCGTTGTCCCTTTTGCCACAACGCGTCTCTTGTCTTGCATCAGGAAAAGCAAAAGCCTGTTTTGGCAGAGGATTTTTTCTCTTTTCTGCGCAAGCGCCAGGGCATCCTCGACGGTGTCTGTATCACCGGCGGTGAGCCGTTGTTGCAGGCAGACATCGCGGATTTTTTGTATCAAGTGAAAAATCTCGGCTATGAGGTGAAGCTTGATACCAACGGCAGTTTTCCTCTTCGCTTAAAAGAATTGGTTCAAGAAGGGCTCATCGATTACGTGGCCATGGATGTCAAAAGCTCCCCTGCCCATTACGGAAAAGCGGTGGGGATCGATCCTCTTGATTTTACTACCATCCAACAAAGCATCGATTTCCTTTTGACGGAGCCGGTGGATTATGAGTTTCGCACCACCGTCGTAGAGGGGTTTCACGACGCCATTGTCCTGCGGGACGCCGCCTTGCTGATTTCCGGGGCAAAGCGCTATTATCTACAGAAATTTGAAGATTCCGGCGATCTGATCGGTATGCATTTCAAGGTCTTTACCGATACTGAGATGCAAAAGTTTTTGCAGATCGTTTCCCCATACGTTCACTTTGCCGCTTTACGCGGCTGATAAAATATGTTTGCAAGGAGAGAATGTAATGTATCAAGTAGTAAAGCGTGACGGAGCCGTGGTTGACTTTAATATTTCCAAAATCAGTGAGGCCATCGGCAAAGCATTTGAAGCTCTGAACAAACAATACAATCCGGATATCATTGATTTATTGGCTTTAAAAGTAACTTCGGATTACGAACATAAAATAGAAAATCATAAAATTGACGTGGAAGCCATTCAAGACAGCGTGGAATCCGTGCTGATTCAGGCGGGCTATGCCGACGTCGCCAAATGCTACATTCTTTACCGCAGACAGCGGGAAAAGATCCGCAACATGAAATCCACGATTCTTGACTACAAGCAGATCGTGGATAACTACGTGAAACTCACCGACTGGCGCGTCAAGGAAAATTCCACCGTTACCTACTCCGTGGGCGGTCTGATCCTGAGCAATTCCGGGGCGATCACCGCCAATTACTGGCTTTCCGAAATTTACGACGATGAAATCGCCAACGCCCACCGGGAGGCCGATATCCATCTTCACGACCTTTCCATGCTCACCGGTTATTGCGCCGGCTGGAGCCTGAAACAGCTGATTGAAGAAGGTTTGGGCGGCGTCTTGGGTAAAATTACCTCCGCTCCCGCCAAACATCTCGTCTCCCTCTGCAACCAGATGGTCAATTTCCTTGGCATCATGCAAAACGAGTGGGCCGGGGCACAGGCCTTTTCTTCCTTCGACACGTATCTTGCCCCCTTTGTCAAGGTGGACAATCTTTCCTACTACGAAGTGAAAAACTGCATTCAGTCCTTTATTTACGGTGTGAATACGCCGAGCCGCTGGGGCACCCAGGCGCCCTTCTCCAACATCACCTTGGATTGGACCGTACCCAACGACCTGGCGGAGCTGCCCGCCATTGTCGGCGGCGAAAAAATGGATTTCAAATATAAAGACTGCAAAAAAGAAATGGATTTGATCAATAAGGCGTTCATTGAAACGATGATCGAAGGCGACGCCAACGGTCGCGGTTTCCAATATCCCATCCCCACCTATTCCATTTCCAAAGATTTCGATTGGTCCGAAACGGAAAACAACAAGCTACTTTTTGAAATGACCGCCAAATACGGCACGCCCTATTTCTCCAACTACATCAATAGCGACATGGAACCCAGCGATATTCGCAGCATGTGCTGTCGCCTCCGCCTTGATCTTCGTGAGCTGCGGAAAAAATCCGGGGGCTTCTTCGGCAGCGGGGAAAGCACCGGTTCTGTCGGGGTCGTTACCATCAATATACCCCGTATCGCCTATCTTGCCGATACCGAGGAAGCGTTCTATACCCGTCTCAATAAGATGATGGATCTCGCGGCGCGCTCCCTTAAAACCAAGCGTGAGATCATCACCCGTCTTTTGCAGGAAGGGCTTTATCCTTATACAAAACGCTATCTTGGTACCTTTGAACATCACTTCTCCACCATCGGCCTGGTAGGCATGAATGAGGCCTGCCTCAATGCCAATTGGGTGGGCAAAGATCTCACCCATGAAAAAGCCCAGACCTTCACCGTAGAGGTATTGAACCATATGAGGGAACGTCTTGCGGACTACCAGGAAATGTACGGCGACCTCTATAATCTGGAAGCCACGCCGGCGGAATCCACCGCGTACCGCCTGGCCAAACACGATGTGGCGCGTTATCCTGAAATCATCACCGCCGCGGAAAAAGGCAATGCGCCCTATTATACCAACTCTTCCCATCTCCCGGTGAGCTTTACTGCCGATATTTTTGAAGCGCTGGACATTCAAGATGATTTACAGACCCTTTATACCTCGGGTACTGTTTTTCACGCCTTTGTTGGGGAAAAGCTGCCGGATTGGCATGGGGCGGCCAAGCTCGTGAAGAAAATCGCGGAAAATTATAAACTTCCTTATTATACCATCTCCCCCACTTATTCGATCTGCAAAAATCATGGCTATCTCAATGGAGAGCAGTTCACCTGCCCCCATTGCGGAGAAAAGGCCGAGGTCTACAGCAGAATCACCGGTTACTACCGTCCCGTGCAGAACTGGAACGACGGCAAGGCGGAGGAATACAAGGAACGTAAATTATACGATACCGCCAACTCCAAACTGGTCAGCGAAGGTCGGGTAAGCCGGAATAAAACAGCGCAGACGGAGATCAAAGCCGTTGTTGACGGAGAAGAAGAAACGTATCTTTTCACCACCAAAACATGTCCCAACTGTCACCTGGCCAAATCCATTTTGGACGATGCCGGTGTAAGCTACCGCGTGGTGGACGCCGAAGAAAACAGCGATCTCGTGGAAAATTACAAAATCCGCCAGGCGCCGACCCTCATCGTCGTTCATGATGGGCTGATCTCTCAATTTGCCAATGCCTCCAATATCAAAAAATACGCGGAGGAGCTCTGCTGAGGCCCGTAAGTTTTCTGATTTTTCAAGTTAACAAAGAGAATAAGAACAAAAAAGCTAATTTCTGATTTCAGAAATTAGCTTTTCTTATAGCTTTCATCCACAATATTTCAAAAATTCATACTTTCGCCACCACGCGGCAGGGTAAGCCGGTCATACCCTCGTATTTTACGGGGTAGGTGTTGGCGATAAAGGACGCGTCTTTGCGGCCTGATAGCGGGGTACCTAAATGACAGAGGTTTTCTACGATAAAAACGCCGCGCTCCGCACAGAACTGATCGGTGGGGGTATGCTCCGCCCCCCGGCGCACACCGGCAAAATCAATGCCGATGATGGAGATTTTTTGCGCGACGAGGGCCTTGATGAGTGCCATGGACAGCACCGGATGCTCTTTGAAGTAGCGCTCTGTGCCGTATTCTTCTTTTTCGATGAAACCCGTATAAAACGCCACGAACATATCTTTGCTCACCTTCTCCAGGTCGATGTCCTCCGCTCCGATCTCTCGGTCTTTCACGTCGCTGACGTCGAAGACGATGGCCTCTCGCTCAAGGTAGGCCAAAGGAAAGATCTTATTCATCACATCGAAATGGGTTCCCAAATGTCCGGTCAAGGTCTTTTTTTCGTTGCCCGCGGCGTCCCTTCTCAGCTCTGGTGTGATCGTTAAGGTTAAATCGATAAACATGGCTCTCTCCTCATCAGTATTTCTATACGGTTTGGCGCCTTGTTGTATTTTTTAGCTCTCTTAAATAAACAGGTTCACGTTGGCTTCCTCGGCGTCCCCCAAATAAGCGCCGACACCTCCCAGTTCCACGCCGTCGATGAGCTCTTCCTCTTTGATGCCCATGACATCCATGCTCATGGTGCAGGCCACGATTTTCACACCGGCGGCCATGGCTTTTTTGATCAACGCTTCCAGGGAATCAACGTTTTTGTCGTTCATGATCTTTTTCATCATGGAAGTACCCATGCCGGCCATATTCATGCGGGAAAGCTTCAGTTTCCGGCTGCCCCGGGGCAGCATGGCCCCGAACATCGCTTCCATAAAGCTCTTCTTTACCCGCTGTTTCTCTTCTTTTCTCAATACGGTTAAGCCCCAAAAAGTGAAGAACATGGTCACCGGACGACCCATGGCGGCGGCGCCGTTGGCGATGATGAAGCTGGCGATGACTTTATCAAGATCGCCGGAAAAGACGATGATCGTTTTACCTTCGGCGGTATCATGAACGATGGGCGCGCCTCCCTTTTTATCGAGGCCTTTTTTCACCAGTGCCGCATAATCGTCGCCCCTTCGTTCCGTGGAAATCAAAGTGTTTCCCGTTCTTCTGCACCAGGCGCCGATGTCTTTGGTAAAACCGGGATCGGAAGCGGAAACTTCCAGCACTTCCCCGTCTTTCATCGTTTTCATCGTTTCAAAAACTTTCATGATCGGGCCGGGGCATTGTAAGCCGCTGCAGTCAATGCGGATGGCGGCCACGGGAATGTTGGCGGTATCGGCCCGGCCGCTGTCGGAAACCGGCGTGTGATACGCGCCGACCAAGGTTTCCCTGCTGTAATGTGTTGATTGATAAAAGCGCATACCGCCGGGATAAACCGATACATTCTCAAAACCCTTCTGCATCAGAATACGCGCTCCGTTATAGGCGCGAACGCCGATGGCGCAAAGAGTAACGATCTTTTTTGCGGGATCCAATTCATGGCATCTTTTTCTGAGCTGCCCCAAAGGAATATGAATGGCGCCGGGAATGGAAAAAGCCAGCAATTCCGCTTCCTCCCGCACGTCGACAATAACAGCGTCGGGATCGGTTTCCATCACATCCCAGGCGGATAGCTTCACTTTACCGCTAAGGAGATTTTCCGCAACGAAGCCGGCCATATTGACGGGGTCTTTGGCGGAGGAATAGGGCGGCGCGTAGGCCAATTCCAGCTCTTTGAGGTCGTAAATACCGCCGTTGAGACGAAGGGTGGTGGCAATGGTGTCGATGCGCTTATCCACACCCTCTTCGCCCACGATTTGCGCGCCGTAGATCTTCTTGCCGTCCAGGGAGAAAAGCAGTTTCAGCGTCATCAATTTTGCGCCGGGATAATAACCGGCGTGGGAATTTTGGCTGATGATGACGGTTTCGTAATCGACGCCTTTTTTAAGGCCCCGGTGGATCAGGGTTTTTTCATTGACGCCGGTGGCCGCCGTGGTCAGATCAAAAACTTTGGCCACGTACGTTCCTTGGCTGCCGTGATACGTTTCCTCAAAGCCGGCGATATTGTCGGCGGCGATACGCCCCTCCCGGTTGGCGGGGCCTGCCAGGGGAACCATGGTTTTGTCTTTGAAGATATAGTCCTCCACTTCGATTACGTCGCCGACGGCATATATATTCGGATCGGAGGTTCGCATGTAGGAATCGGTGACGATGCCACCTTTTTCGTTGACCGCAAGGTCGGCCTCTTTCGCCAGTTGGCTGTTGGGAATTACGCCGACAGAGAGAATCACCAGATCGGCGCTGACGGTTTTGCCGCTTTTCAGTTGAATATCAACCTGATCGTCCTTATTGTTGAAGGATTCCACGCCGTCGCCCAAAAAGAGTTTCACGCCGTTTTGCAGTATCTGTTCATGGAGCAACTGCGCCATTTCGAAATCAAGGGGCGCCATGACCTGATCAAGCAATTCAATAAGAGACACCTCAAGACCGGCTGTGATAAGGTTTTCCACCATTTCCAAACCGATAAAACCGCCGCCGATGACCGCCGCGGATTTAACTTTTTCGTCCTGGGTAAGAGAGCGGATGCGGTCGGCGTCGGGAACGGTCCAAAGTGTCTGTACCCGGGAAGATTCAATTCCCGGAATGGGCGGCCGCGCCGGGGAAGAGCCGGTGGAAATCACCAGGGTGTCGTAAGGTTCTTCGTAGATCTCCCCCGTTTCCAAACGCCGCACCGTGACGGACATGGTATCGCGATTGATCGCTATGACTTCGTTTTTCACTCTGACATCGACATTGAACTTTTTTTTCATTGCTTCCGGCGTCTGTAACAGCAGCGCTTCCCTTGATTTGATGACACCGCCGACGTGATAGGGCAAACCGCAGTTGGCGTAAGAGATATATTCGCCGCGCTCTAAAAGAACGATTTCCACGTTTTCGTCCAGTCTTCTGAGTCGCGCCGCGCAACTGGCGCCGCCGGCGACACCGCCGATGATAACGACTTTTTTGTTCATAGGACCGCACCTCCAAGATTATTACAGAAATTTTCTATGATATAGGTTTATCATAGACTTAAAAAATATGAATTACCGTGACTTGGTTACATAGGGGCGGTCAGCGTAAAAGAAAGGAATGCTAAAAAGTCCGGCAAAGCCGGACTTTTGCAGATCTGTATCGGAATAAGAAACACGCTGAGACAGGTACCTATTTTTCTGCTTCTTCTGATGTATCTTCTATGAGCAAGGGTAAGGCAATCATAATTTTGGTGCCGATGTTCTCTCTGCTCAAAACTTCCATATGGCCGCCGTGGCGGGTTGAAATCCACTTGGCAATGGAGAGTCCGAGGCCTGCGCCGCCGGTAGCCCGGGTTCTCGATTCATCGGCGCGGTAAAAGCGGTCAAATATCTGGGGTGCAATTTCGGGGCTGATGCCGATACCGTCATCAGTCACCGACAGTCTGGCAAAGTCTCCGGCGCTCTCCACGGTGACGGTGATCCGGCCGCCGGCGTTCGTATATTTGATGGCATTGTCCATGAGAATCCGTAAACTTTGCTTGAGCAGGCCACGGTCGCCTTTGACGCTGACAGCCTCCGCAGTGACTTTATAGGAGTGGCCGGCGTCGATCATTTCTGTTTCATAGACGACCTCTCCTGCAAGTTCATCCAGGGCAATGGTCTCAGTTTGCAATTGAATGGTATCGTTATCCCCCCGCGCCAGAAAGAGCAGCTGTTCCACGAGATCCTTCATATTGGCGGTCTCATCCTTGATGGCGGTAATCGATTCCTGGAGGGTCTTTTTGTCGTTTTTGCCCCAGCGGTCCAAAAGATTGGCGTAACCCTGAATCACGGAAATCGGCGTTCTCAGCTCGTGGGAAGCGTCGGAAACGAAGCGTACCTGCGCCCGGTAAGATTGGTCGATGCGGTCGAGCATGTTGTTGATGGCAGAGGCCAAATTTTTCAGTTCTACCTGAGTATCATCCACCTGAATGCGGGTATCCAAGTGAGTGGCATTGATCCCTTCCAGCTTACCGGCAATGGCCGCCATCTTTTCCGGTTCAAAGCTGCTGCCGGCTTTGTTTAGGCTTTCCGTGGCCGCGGCCAGCTCGGCAATGGGATTTAAGGCCTTGCCCACGATTCTCCTGTCTTTGGCAGCGCCGCCCAGCAGCATCAGCAGTTCAAAAATGAGGAGTACGGTAAAGCCATAGCGGAAATAGTGGATTGCGGTACCCAGGTTCATATTGAGGCAATAGACGCCGTCATTGTGACGATAATAGACCTGGTAGCGAAGGGTGTCGAAGCTTTCCCAAAAGGAGTTTTTCCCATGGGTGCTAAACCGGCGCAGGCTGTTCGCGGTCGTATCCGGCAGCAAATAAGCAAAGGGCTTGATGATTTGATAGCCCTCCCCCGTGCCTTTGTTAAGAGTCACACTGACCGCGCCGCCATCGTTCCATAGGGCACTGCTCTCATTTTCCGCGATTTGGTTAGCCCTGGCGGCAATCTGATCTTCAGCGTAGGAGACCAAAGCCACAGCGACAATCAGGCAAATCAGCAGATCTAGCCAGAAAAAGTTGGCCAGACGGCGAAAAAAGAGCCGCATATTCAGTTTGCGTCCCTGGGAAGAACGCAGCCGCGCCGGTTCCGGTTTCCTGCTTTTCTTTTGAGGAATCCCGATGACTTTAACGGAAATGGGTGGTGCCGTAGGCTCCGAGGTTTCTCTTTTATTTTTACTCATCTTTGATCACATATCCTACTCCGCGCACGGTATGGATGAGTTTCAGGCCGTAAACATCGTCGATTTTCCCCCGCAGATAGCGGATATAGACATCGACGGCATTGGTACCGCCGTCAAAGTCATAATCCCAGACGTTTTCCAAAAGAACTTCCCTGGTGAGGACAAGGCCTTTGTTTTTCAGCAAAAAATGCAGTAAATCAAATTCCCGTTTTGTCAAATCCACGGCTTCGCCGTCTACGGTGACGGTATGGCAGCTTAGATTCAGCTGTAAGCGGCCATCATAGGTCATGGCGTTTTCCTGTTTCACCGTTGTTTTGCGCAGCGCCGTTCTGATCCGGGCCAGCAACTCCTCAATGGCAAAGGGTTTTGTCACGTAGTCGTCGGCGCCGAGGTCAAGGCCGGAAACTTTATCGTGAACGCTGTCTCTGGCCGTGAGCATCAGCACCGGCACGGAAGATTTGCGGCGGATCCGCCGCAAAACCTCCATGCCGTTTAACGCGGGAAGCATGATATCAAGGAGGATCAAATCGAAGTCTTCGCTTAGGGCGAGGTCACAGCCGGTTCGGCCGTCAAAGGCCTTGACCACCGTATATCCCTCGTAACTGAGCTCCAGCTCCACAAAGCGCGCCAGTTTTTCCTCGTCTTCAATCAGCAATATCTTCGCACTCATGACCTTCCCCTTTGTCCTGTTTTATTCTAATTCTTTCGCTTATTTTTCGTTCTGCATGGTTCTTTTGATATCATCAACGGTATTCGAGGCGCCGTCCATGACTTTATTCACGGCGTCCCGGCCCAGTTCCTTACCGCGAAAGCGGTAACGCAGGCCGCAGAAGAGGCTGATGATGAAAAGCGGAACCACGACCCAGAAGAGGAAGGCGGTCAATACGATCACCACGGTGACGGGCATGGAAAAGACGACGCTGTCCCCTTTTTCCGCTTCCAGATAATTGGTATTGCCTTTGTGCAGAACCTTTCCGCAGAAGCGGCCGAAACGTTTCATCATATCGCCGAAGCTCTCTCCCTGATAGGTTTCGTGTTTTTCATTTTTTCCAGCCGTCTCTTCTTCTGCTTGCGCACCGTTTTGACTGCTGTAAAAACCGTTGCCCGGGGGCGGCGCCACATTCCCCTGTTTTTCCAAATAAATGAGCGCGTTCAGCAGATCGCCCTCGGCGGCTTCCAAAGCGGTTTTCGCGTCCTCAAAACTGACGTTCGCTTTTTCTCTCAGTCTTTCAACTTGTTCCAATGTAACCATATTCGGTTCCTCCTTGTTCTCTGTTTTGATGGTATCCTTATGGTAACAGAGAATCCTTCAAGGACCATTTACGAAAAATTAAAAACGGATTAGAAAGCAAAAATGCTTTTCATATTTTGGGCAGCCTGTCCAGATCAAAGGTCTTTTGGCGGCAACGCTTTATTTTCCCGCGCCTCTTTCAGCACCATCGGCACTAAATATTTCGCGTTGAGTTCAAAGGCCTGTACCGGCTGAATTTTTTTCGTTTCATCATTGTAGAAAACCGATTTGTAATGGGCGATGATCTCTTCTATGGTTTTGCCTTCCCGCGCGTCCTCGACAATGAGCTCATAAAGAGATTCATTGCAGTCCAGGGCATTTTTCAAAAAGGCCTTGCATTGACCGGCGATCATTACGCCGTAATGGGGCACGAGGATTTTTTCAATATCCATGGTTTGCGCCCTTTTAATGAAACGCAATGACATCTCATAGCCCACGAGAAAACACGGGGCAACGAGATCTTCTCCGGCATAAACGCCCATGGTTTCACAGGAGATCAGCATTTTCTCTTCGGGGATGTAAAAAGCGATGGAGCACTTGGTGTGCCCCGGCGCTTCGATGACCTCCAAGGTTACGCTGCCCAAATCAATGACGTCCCCTTCCCCGACGGTTTGATCGACGGATAACTCATTGAGCCGATCTTCATAGCTGTCAATGCCGTAATCTTTGGCGACGCTATCGTTCATTTCAGCCATCACGGCAAGGGCGGAGGGTTTCCCAAATATTTTCCCGGCGTAAGCCCCGGCGACAATTTTAACGCCTGGGAAATGGGCTTTGCAGTAAGGGCTGCCGGAAGCGTGGTCATAGTGGGAATGGGTCAGGAGAACATAATCGAGGTTTCTGCCCTGCAGCGTTTTTTCGATGTTCTCGATCATTTGCTGGGCGCAAAAAGAGAAACCGCTGTCGATCAAGGCGGCCTTTTCTTTGGTGATCAGTAAATAGGCGTCGCTGCCCATGAAAGCCCCGACATTGATGATTTTGATCCGTTCATTTTGGTAATTCCCCTGAGGTTCGATTTTTCTCATTTGTTTCGTTTGTTTCATCTGATTGATCTCATTTATCTCATCCATTGCATATCCTCTGTTTTTATTTTACGTTGTTTCTTATCATACCATGAAGCATGCCTCTCCGCAATAAAACAAATGCTTTACCGTGGTAAAAAGGAAAAACCTGTCCGCATTGGTACGGACAGGTTCCAGTTCCTAACACTATTTTTCGTTGTGACGGAACGCATGGATGATGCTGACGAGCAAGCCGCCCCAAATCGAAACCATGGCGATGATCATAAGAATAATAGCAGATGTACTCATTTTTATTCGTCCTCCCCTTCCGGTATGACTTTCGCTTTTTCCCGGTCTCTCCAGGGAATTCTGGAAAGCAAGAAAGCGATGACAGGTAAGGCGGCAACCATGCCCCAGCCGAAAACGGCGACAAAGGCTTCGGGATAACCGCCATAGACGGTTTTCATATTGGCCACTAAGGAGGTTGCCAAGATGACGATCAAGAAGATGGGCGTGACAATCCCCAAACAGGCCTTCCAAAGATTCCCCAGCTTGATCTGGGAATAGAGATTTGCTTCATTGCGCAGTACATTGATTTGTTTAAAGACCCATAAGACCAAAACGATTTCCACAACGGCGCCGGGTAGAATCGCGAAGCTGTTGATAAAATTATCGACGACATCCAGAAGATAGATACCGCCTCTGGTGGTATAGAAAACAGAGATGAGCACCGCCAAGGCGCCGACGATAAGCACCGTTTTCTGTCTGCTGAGATTAAACTTATCGATGACCGCGGAGATACAAACTTCCACCAAAGAAATGAGAGAAGTGATGCCGGCCAACAGCAAACAGCTGAAGAAAAGCACACCGAAAAAGGCGGAAGCAGGCAATTGATTAATAATCTGGGGAATTACCACAAAAGCCAGGCCGATGCCGCCGACAGCAAGTTCCTGAATGGACATGCCGGAGGCTTGGGCCATAAAACCAATGGCGGCGAAAATACCGATCCCGGCCAGGAGTTCGAAGCTGGAATTCGCAAAACCGGTAATAAAGGCATTATTCGTCGTATCCATTTTTCGCGGCAGATAGCTGCTGTAGGTGATCATAATGCCCATCGCAAGGGATAAACTATAGAAAATCTGGGAATAGGCAGCAATCCATACACTCGGTTCCGTCAAAGCAGACCAGGATGGCGTGAAGAAAGCGTTTAAGCCATCTACGGAACCGGGCAATGTTACACCGCGGATCACAAAGATCATGAATAAAACGATCAACAGGGGCAAGGCGATTTTATTCAACCGTTCAATCCCTTTTTTGATCCCTCTAAAAACCGTACCCAAGGTCACAAGCCAAATCACGAGTAACGCGATGAGTACTTTCCAGACAACGCCGCCTGTACTGCCCAGGGTGGCGGCATCGGAAATATTCAGAAATGATGAGTAGAAGAATGTCTGTGTATCACTGCCCCAAGCCAAGGTAGCGGAATAACCGATGTAGTTGGTGGCCCAGGCAAGAATTACGGCATAGTAGGTCATGATAACGAAAGCGATCAAGAATTGCCACCAGCCGATAAATTCAATGTTTTTATTGATACGAAAATAAGTTAACGGCGCGGAGCCCCGGTATTTTTTCCCCATAATAAATTCTAAAGCAACAAAGAAAACACCGGTGGTTAAAATAGCGAATAGATACGGAATCATAAATGCGCCGCCGCCGTTTTTAAAGGCGACATAGGGGAACCTCCAAATATTACCGAGGCCGATTGCGGAACCGACTGCGGCAAGAATAAAGCCGACTCTTGTCCCCCATTTTTCTCGAGTCATACGTTTTCCTCCTCTTGATGAATAATCTGTTTTTTATCGGGATACCCAAACAATTTCCTATTATACTACCCTGATAAAATAATTCAATAGCTTTTCCAAAGTTTTTTACATTTATGCGATAAAGTATACATTTTTTACCATCCTTGGTTGAAGAAAGGCCTTCGCACCGTTATTGCAAACAAAAAAACAGCAGTACTAAAACTGCTGTTTTTGATGACGTCATGAAAATCAAGAGGCAGCGCACAGGCTGACGGGATCGCTGACGCAGCCGCTGTAAGGGATTAAAAATGTTCTGATGCCGCTGGCATAGGGGGCGATATCGTACTGCTGATAATAAACGACGAGCCCTTCCGGCGTGCTGTAAAATTGGTTACTGTTGAAGGTTTCCCAAATCAGCGTCGGATAGTCTTCAAAATACAGTTCCGGTTCTCTTTTGATTTGGGCCTCCACTTCGGCGAGAATAAACGTTTTCATATCCGGCGGACAAAACACAACCCGGTTTAGATCAAGCTGACGGCAAGTTTCAAGATTCCAGGTTTCCGAAGATCGGGTGGTCTTGCCGTGGGCGCCACCGGTATATTGGTACTGGTCAAAATAGAGACTCACAATACAATTCTTTCGGTATGTCACCTCAAACACCTGCATGGCTTCGTATGCCCGGATCGGAAAACCGTTTGCCAGGTCATTTTGATATTGCTTTACCGCCATGGGAAAGAGCACCTTTCTACAGTAGCGCTGAAAATGAGCGGCCCGCTTGCGGTAATAGCGGTTGATTTTAGGCATATAGGCGCGATACCGGAAGGAACGAAACGCCGGATATTCAATTTCATAGGTCAGCAGGGTTACGCCATCAAATGAAAGAGCGTCTTGCAACACGCATTTTTCCACATAAACCGATTGAAGTCCCATAGGATTCCACCTCTTTGCATCTTCCCTCTTTTCAGTTTATGTTTCTTTGACCCAGCCGGTGTATGGACATCTGGCAAAAGGTGAAACCCCTGCCCCTTAACAATTACCGATATAGACGTATTTTAGATGCTTTTTGGCAATTTTACACAGTTGATCAACCGTAACAACGGGGGTTGGAGCGCCTGTTGTTACCCGGTAACGGGGAAAAAAGCGACTGATATGCAGGGGTATCTCCGGATCAAGGGTGCAAAGCCAGGCTGCTTCCGCCGCCATTTCCGCCTCACTGTCGTTCTTCCCCGGCACAATCAGAGTGGTCACTTCCACATGGCAATGTTTTACCGCGGTCTCAATGGTATTCTTGACGGTTTTCAGATCCCCCTTGAGCCAGCGATAATATTCTTCCGTATACCCCTTGAGATCAATGTTCATGGCGTCAATGTAGGGCAGCAAGGCTTTGAACGGCTTAGCGCAGATCATACCGTTGGTCACCAACACTGTTTTGAGCCCCTCTTTTTTGAGGAGTTTCGCGGTGTCCATGACGTATTCATAGCTGATCAGCGGTTCGTTATAAGTAAAGGCCACACCGAGGTTGCCGGGGACTGCTTCCCTTAGCTCCAACGCTTTGGTAACAAGCTCCGCCGGAGAGAAATAGACGGCGTTGTCGGCGGCGCTTTCCATTGCGATCTCGTAGTTTTGGCAGAAGGGACAGCGCATATTACAGCCGTAACTGCCCACGGAAAGGATAAAACTGCCCGGGTAAAACCGCCGCAGCGGTTTTTTCTCAATGGGGTCGAGGGCAAGGGCCGTCAATTTGCCATAGTTTTCACAAATAATGGTGTCGTCCACGTTTTTGCGTCCCCGGCAAAAGCCCAGCTGTCCCAGGCCTATGGCGCAGTGGTGGGGACAGAGAGAACATACTGTTTTCATGAATGTCTCACCACCTTAAAGCGGTAAAGTTTTACCGGCTGATCAAAATGGATGCCGGCTTTTTGGCGGGCAATCTCGATTTGCTGATCAACACTGTCCACACCGGCGAGGTCCGGCAGCAATAAGCCGCGGCGACGCCCCTGTTCCACAATGACGCCATAGGTTTTCGGATCAAGCTGCTCTTTGCCATCAATCGCTTCCGGTTCCCCCAACACATCGACGCTATAGACAAGATCGTTTAGCTCCTCTTCTTTGACAGGGGTGAAACGCGGGTCGCCGGTACCGGCGGATATGGCGTTATGGAGAATCTCTTCGGCAAGACTGGCCCGGGTGGGGGCGATCGTACCGATGCAGCCCCGTAACTGTCCATACTTCTTCAAGGAAACAAAAACCCCGGCTTTCTTTTGGGTCGCCTCTCTTGGCAACCCTTGGGGTAATGTGGCATGGCCGCCGGTTTTCACGTATGTTTCCAAGCTTAGTCTGGCCAGGGCCACCAGAGGATCTTCGCCGTTTCTGTCCTGTTTTGCGCCGCGCTTTAATTGCCTACCGAAATCACGGCTTTCCGCGTCGCCGTTGACAATAAAGGAAGCAACGCCGTAGCCGACGCCGAAGGGGCCTTCATAGGAAAGAACGTTGCTTTCCACGGCTTTGCGGTCAAGAGAGCCGGCCATGATCCAAAAAGAGCGCAGGCCGCATTCGGCGGCGCCTTCGCTGAGCGCCGAATCCATCTGCAACAAAGCGAGAAAATCTCCCTTGCGCAGCGCGTCCATGGTCATGGCGTCGAACTTCGGCCCTTGTTCAGCAAAACCGTAGGGGCCGTCTGCGGTGAGTTTATGGGAAAGGTCGCCGCTGGCAATCAACACGGTGGAGCGGTTCAGATCCGCTGCGGTTTTTGCGATCAGCCGCCCCAGTTCATAGTGATCCAACGGAGTGAGCCCCGCCAAGCCGATGCGCACCAAACGGTAGTCGGCGGTGGCAAATTCATTGAAAAAGTACAGCGGAATCATGGTGCCGTGATCAAGGGCGGCGTCTTTTTCGCCCAGAGTTCCGCCGGGAAGCTTTTCTTCATTACAGTTCTTTTCCAAAGCGTCGGCAAATTCCGTGTCGTATACCGCTTCAAGGCGTACTTGGGCCGCGCCGAAACGGCCAAAATTGCCCCTGGCCTGATCTCCCGGGGAGATATGAAAATAATCCTGATACATCACGGAGTGAGGACTGATGACCACAATGGTTTGCGGTTTTAATTGCGCGGCCATTTGCATTGCTTTGCGATAAGCGGTGATGGTAGCTGAGATTTCCTCTTCTCTGCCGTGACCGATTTCCGGTAGAATCACCGGCGGGTGCGGTACGACAAAAGCTGCTTTAAGCGACATGACGATCCCTTCCTTTCTCTCGTTTTGGCTTGGTCTTCTACATGTATGATACAATGACTGCTGTCCTATCAGCAAAAAGTATCGTTACTTTTTTGACCCGCTGTCGGTTAACACCGACCTTTTTCCTTAAGGCTGTTGATCTCCACCGGGTCAAACAATTTAACAGCGCCGTATTCGCCGTCAAAGCCGGGGCTGCATGTGACTTCTCCCGCTCTGAGCCTGGCAATGGCTTCGGCCAGGAAATCCCCGGAAACGCTGCTGATTTCCGCCAAAGGCAACGTTCGTAAAATCTCCAACTCCGGCCCCAGTTTTTCAATCAGTTCATCGTATTGTCTCTTTACTTTGACGCTCGTCGCGGAGCAACCAAGGGCCGCGGCGATCAGCTCGGGGAGAGGTATCAGGCTTTCAAAAGGCTTTGCGCCTTGAGATAAAAAACCCTCTTCCCGATCGGCCAATTGCTCAATGCGGTGAAGCACGCCATTGGTGAGCTTGCGGCCGCAGACAGGGCAAAGACCGCCATGTCTTTCCGCCTCGGCGGGAGAAAAACAAACATGGCATTTCCGATGGCCGTCGTAATGGTACTTTCCCTTTTCCGAAAAGAACTCTAGGGTACCGGTTAACCCTTGACCCTGCTGTATGCCGCGGAAAAGGCCGTCGTAAGAAATTTCGATATCGAAGAGGGTCGCTTCCCGCCCCAGTTTGGCCGGGGAATGGGCGTCGGAATTGGAAATCAGCTGAAATCGGTCCAGGGCAGACCAGCGTCGGATCATCCCCGGATCCGCGGAAAGCCCTGTTTCCAGCGCCTGGATGAAGGGTGTTAAATCCTCAAAGCATTCCTCAATGGTATCAAAGCCGGAGCAAGCGCCAAAGAGCGAAAAATGGGGCGTCCAAATATGAGCCGGTACATAAATCGCCGTTGGGCAAATTTCCAGAGTGATTTCAAGGAGATCGCGGCAAGAAAGGCCCAGCATCGGCCTGCCGTCGGAATGGAGGTTACCGATGGTCTCCAGTTTTTTCGACAGGCGTTTTGCTTCCGTTAAACCGGGCAGCAGGATCAAGCTGTGTACTTTTCTGGTTTTGCCGTTCTTTTTAAAGATAGAGCTGATTTCGCCGGAAACCACAAACCGCGGTTGAAAACCGCCGTCGGGGCCGGGCAGGGCATATTCCTCTTTCAAACGATAAAGCCCCTCTTCAGCGGAAACAAGCTTTTCTGTCAATTCCTCCCGCCAAACCCGATGGGTAAAATCTCCGGCGCCGAGGATGCCGATGCCCTTGCGCCGCGCCCAAACATCAAGTTGCTCCGGTGTACAGTCTTTGCTGGTGGCCAGGGAATACCGGGAATGTATGTGTAAATCCGCGATAACCATTGATTTCACCTTCGTTTTTTGCTCTTTTATAATCTTATCAATAGTATAACGCTTTTTAAGAAATCTAACAAGGGATACCTTCGCAATACTGAATTTGATGAAAGACTTTGACATGGTGTTTTTCCATCGCGCTGTAGATACCCTGTTTTCTCTCGCGGCTTTGCTTTGTTGCCCACAGTACATACTCAAAGGATAGGCAGCGACAAAAAATAACGCTAAACCCAAAATCAATTGGGTTCAGCGTTAAACTATTTTCTTACAGCCTTAAGGTGTAAAGCGTGAGAAAAGGGAGAATGATCTCCCTTTTCTCACGCTTAGACTATCCACGGCTTCATTTTGGTTCACATACCCAACACTATTTCAATCCACAGCACATAGCTGACATTCTAAGATATGTCTACTTCTGATTTTTTAGAAGTTTTTATATTCCTCAAAAAAATTCAGTGTTGGGTAAGTGGAACATTTTTAACGAGGGTGAGTATCATGATATTGAGGTAAGAGATATGATGATCCGTGCACCGCCGATACTTTTAAATATTCTCAATAAAGTTCAACAAATCACAACCACCCGTCCAACGGGTGGTTTGCACAAAACCTATAAGGCTTTGACACCGGCCAGCGTCTCAAGGCGCTGGCTTTCACTTTGTTCAAGCCACTATGCCCTTGCTTCTTTTGCCGCCCCTAAAGATGCGACGTGAATACCTGCTTACCCCTTAGGTATCCCATGAAGCTTGATACGCTCATCTTCGGAAGTATGCTTACCAGCACATGGATATGATCCGGCATCAAGTGGCTTTCTATAATCTCTACACCCTTGTGATTACATAAGGTGATCAATATTTCCCGAATGATTTTTTTGTATTGATTATATATGGCTTTTCATCTATACTTAGGTGTGAAAACAATATGATACTTGCACATCCGCTTAGTGTGCGATAAACTGTTGGTTTGATTTGGCATTAAATGACCTTGCCTTTCTGCTATAGTGGCTTGAACACTTCTATTGTAACAGGCATGGTGATTTTTGTATAACAAATTGTCTTTCGCCCGCATAGCGGGTCGTTTTTTGTTTTGCACATCCCGTGCGAAACTGGATGAAACCAATAACAAAAAAGTCCGCGATATCAGACGATATCTGCGGACTTTTTCTGTTTGTATCTACTCTATGTGACTTTTTATATATCCTGTGCCAGATCTTTTAGTGTATTGCCGGAGATTCTGTATACGGTCCAGTCCTTCATCGCCTCGGCTCCCAGGGATACATAGAAATCGATGCTCGGCTTGTTCCAGTCTAAGCACCACCATTCCAGTCTGCCGCACCCCCGCTCAACAGCAATTTGCGCAAGCTTTTTGATGATCGATTTTCCGTATCCGCGGCCTCTGTACGCCGGTTTCACATACAAATCCTCGAGATACATGCCCGCCCTTCCTAAAAAAGTAGAGAAATTATGAAAAAACAGGGCGAACCCGATCTCAACTCCGTCGGCGATCGCAAATAAAACCTCCGCTTTTTTCTTTTCAAACAGCCATTCTTTCAGCAGATCCTCTGTGGCAACGACCTCTTCAAGGATTTGCTCATATTCTGCTAAATCCTTAATGAATTCCAGTATCAACGTGGTATCAGATTCTTCCGCATATCGAAAAGTTAAATCCATTTTCATACATCCATTCTTTTTATCATAAATCATAATCACGTAAAGCAAACAATAAAATTCGGTTTATTTTGCTCTCGATAATTTTATACCAAAAAAAATAATGGAACCGAAGATTAAAATCAGAAAGGCAGGAAGAAACCAAAGCAGTAATTGGCTGGCTGATGCGGAATTTATCGTTAGAAATACAAAGATAACCACTACCGTTAACTTCAATGTAACAATCATATTTTTGAGAACTCTATATACCCTCTTTCTGTTTTCCTCTGTAACACGAACCCCAGTATTCCATACCTGTGGGAAGTGTTCTATCGCTGTCATTCCCAAATACATAATCCAGGCAATGATCAAAGTGATCAACAGTTCTCCTTTGTTCCCCCATCTGTCCACTTCCCCCATGGCATTATAATGTCCCGGTACTTTATCTGGAAATTCTCCCCAGTTTGTAATGAAATATACGACTGTTCCCAACAGCAATATAAGGCAAATCAGATTTACGGCAACATCATAAGTGTTTCTTTTTAACTTCACAACGTATTCCCCATTCAGCAGCTGTCTAACAAGTTTAGATTTATCTGTAAAACGTTTTTTATTATATCATGTTTGGGTGCATAAAGAAAACCGCAACTTCCCTTATTGAAAAGTTACGGTTTACCGTGCAAAGATTTGACTATTTAAATGACATCAATTCTGGGCACAAAAAATTTGCAAACCACAAAAGCAGCCTGCGAATTTGAGTCCAACATCACGCTGGTGATTCCGGTATTCATAAGGACAAACCCGGAAATCCGAATAAAATAAGGTTTCTCAATAGCTGGCGAGCAATAAGCACTTAACCGAAAGGGTGAGCACTTAACCGAAAGGGTGAGCACTTTTTGTCTACTGCATTTAAAGCTTTTTACATAGGCTTTAGATTCTTATTGAGGCGTTCAATCATCCACGATAAACGGCGATCTCGTCCTGCATCCGTTTTTGCATCAAAATATGCTCGTGTATAGGTCTTTTTTACAGATGGAGACATTGCCTGAAAATTTGTATAAGCTGGTTCGTATTTCTTTAATAAATCAGATAAAAATTCTATTTGTTCCTCGGTAATTGCCGGAGATTTAGCGGCATTCCACTGCCCATTTTGCTTGGCTTGCGCAATTTTCTCTCTACCATGATCCGTCATTTTACCTTGTTCTTCAAGTTTTTTAACCAACGCCTTATTTTTGTCTGACCACTTGCTATTTGCCGTGCGGCGGGCAAAATATTTCTTATATTTTGTACTGTCAAGGCTTTGTATTTGTCCATCAATCCAGCCGAAGCATAGAGCCTCTTCCAGGGCATCCCCTGCGGTAAGTGTTAGAGGCCCGCCTCTTTTGCCAAAAAGCAACCACACGCCATTGCTACTTGTTCCATTCTTGTATAACCATTCACGAAATGCCGCCCTATTGGAAAACTCCAAAATTTCACTCATAGTATTCACTCCATTAGCACATCGATTGCCTCTTATCCTGACCATATAATATAACAATATTATAACATAATCGCCCACAAAAAACAGGCTATCATCACACTAAGCTGTTTTTGTCGTGATGTTATTTCAATTCTTTCCTCATAATAACTTTGCCGTCTTGCTTCGTAATCGCAGTAAATCCCGCTTTTTCATACAATCGAACAGGTCCGGTATAGTCCCACTCGAACCTTTCCTCGTGTACTTGAGGAAAACCTTCGACGGCAACATATCCTTCGGCTTTTGCATCGGTCACAACTTTGTTTAACAAAGCGGTGGCAACGCCTTTCCCGCGATAGTCTGGAGCGATTTCGAAGCAAACCACCGCTTTTTCCCGCTTTTCGGCGGGAGCGTACAGCCGAACCCCATTCGCAGATTCAGCCGGGAAACTCGCTTTATCGTTTGCGTTGCACCAACCGATTGACACGCCGTCAACATATGCTAAATATCCCCGTAAAGCTTTGGATGCGATTTGCCGCATGACGATTTCGCGAAGTACGCGTATAAAGTTTTCATCACCGTATACAAAACCTTCTTCCATTTGGTCGAATAACTGGATCTTTTCTTCTTCCTTTGTCATTTGCCAACCGGTGCAATAACACCCGCCCCACGGAGAATTGTCGGTAAATGCGCGGTTGTCGAGGAAGTCGAAGTAATCCGCCGTAAGCTCCACCGTAAGCGGCTTAATTATTATTTCCATATGTTACCTCCGTTAATATAAATACTCTAAATTACTTACCTTCACAAGGTATTGTTAAAGTTTCACAAGGGGAATGGCTTAAATCAAGTATATCATATTAATAAAATAATGAAAGGATTCGAACCCTCACAGTTCGAATCCTTTCATTATTTTTATAAGTTGGTGCGGATGACAGGACTTGAACCTGCACTCTTTTGACGGAACTAGAACCTGAATCTAGCGTGTCTGCCAATTCCACCACATCCGCAAAATAACTGGTACCTAAATATAATAACACTTTTTGAGGCCGCTTGTCAACAGCGAAATTCATCGCCCAAAGCACACTATGAGATCGCTGTTGACCGCAGCCCCGTGTATTTTTATAATCCTTTCAACTATCCCACGCAGCGTTCCTTAAAGGATGAAAAGGAACAGCGCGCCGATGATAAAAAGCAGCATGATGCCAACGATGAGGAAGGAAAGTTTTCTGTCTTTCGAGGTGAGGGTCTCAGCGCCATCCAAACCGCCGTATCTCTTTTTGACAAAGGCGTAGGCCAAAGGACCGGAAATAATGCCGAGGCAGCCGCCGATGAAATAAGAGAAGCCGTTGGTGAAAAGCGCGACCACACAGAGAATGATCGGCGTGGTACAGAGGGCGATCACCCCTTTTGTACCCAAAGGGATCTTAAAGGGCCGCTTCAGTTCGGGTTCCTTGATCCTCAACACAATGGCGGCGATATAGATCAGGATATAGGCGAACATCAGCAAAAAGACGTCGATGACGACGAGGGTGGAAAAGCCGATTTCACACAAAAGCAGATTGATCACGGCCATGGCAATGACCGCCACATGCGGCGTGCCGTGTTTGCCGTGGAGCTTTTTCAGAAAAGGCAGCGCCAAATGATCGTCGGCCAAAGAGAAAAAACCTCTGGAACCCGACGCCAAATACGTATTGTACATCGAAAGATTGGCGATCACGGCGGTGGCCATAAAGACAACGGAAATCACCGGATAACCCAGCATACCGCCGATGCTCCCGAAGGAAATCCCCTCTTCCACACCCCAGCTTTGCCAGTTGCCCACCGCTGCCAGGCAGGCGACGGTGGAAAGGATGTAGAGCAGCATGATCGCCGGCACCGATAATATTGTCGCTTTCGGGATCACCATGGGGTTTTCCAGCTCTCCCGCCATGGTGGACATGGATTCGTAACCGGCATACATCCACATGCAGATGGCAATCCCCAAACCAAGGCTTTGCCCCAAAGTCTGGCCTTCGGGAATAAAGGGCATGACGGGATTGTACTGAGCGTGGCTGAAACCGATAAAAATCAGGGCGATAAAAGAGCCGATCACAACAATGGAAAAATACGATGCGATCCGGCCGACGTCTTTCAATCCCCTGACATTAACGATGGTAAAAGCAAGAATGAAAAACACTTTCAAAGCAAAAGACTGCCAGTTTTCCAACGGAAAAACGGAATTGATGTAGCCTACGGCTAAAATGATATAGAGTGTGGAATCGACGTAAATCGAAACGGTCCGCCACCAACAGGCCTGAAATCCCCAGAATTCTCCCAAGGCCCGCTGAATCCACTTATAATAGCCCCCCTCTTCGGGGATGGCAGAACCCAGTTCCGCGGCGACAAATCCCTGGGGTATGCTCCAAAAAAACGGCAATACGATCAACAGCAAAATGGTCAGACCCGGGCCGGAAGTGGGGATCATGTCCTCAATACCGTAAGAACCCGCGCAGACCATGCAGAAGATCATAAAAAACACCGTTAAGGTCGTAACCTTGTGTTTTTTCAAAACGGTTTTTTTCTCATTCATTTTTTGTTGTCTGTAAATTTCCCCTTTGCGTTTTTGCGCAAAGCTTATTTACCACTCCTCCTTCTGTAATCACTCACTTTAAAAGTGACAATCAATATTATATTTGTTTTTTACCGCTTTGTAAATCATTTTTTATTTTCCAGAAAATAGGTGGCTTCCATATCCGCCGTAGAGAGGGCGAAGGATAAGGGAAACAGGCGGAAGCTATCCCCTACATTGCGGGGATCCTCCTGACCGGCAAAACCCATATGATAACGGATGGCAAAGGCCTCCTCGCGGCTTAAGCGCATAAAGCCGCCAATAATGTAGACGGATTTTTCACCGTGGCCATAGGGCATGGGATCGTCGAATTCGTAGGTGGGAACCTTTTGCCACTGGCCTTTTTCATCCTTCACGTTGCGAAAACTCTTTTTATAACAATTCGCTTTGCAGACGTCATGGAGCAAGCCAATGATGGCGACGGTTTCCTCGGAAGCGGTCAAGCCGTATATTTCTCTGACCCGTTCCCGCTCCAAGTAGGCCTTCAGGCATTGATAAACATTGACACTATGTTCGGCGAGTCCCCCTTCATAAGAGAGATGAAACCGGGTTGAGGCTGGCGATTCAAAAAAATCACTGTGATTTTCCAGGTAATCCAAAAGGGGCAGCGACCCCTCCCGCTTGATGTTGCGGCGGTATATTTCAATAAATTCTTCTTTTTTTATCATATGCTTATCCTTTTTGAATGATGATGATGGCGTTTCCCCGCGCCAAAAGGAGCTCTCCTTCTTCTGCCGTCAACTCGTTGCTAAGGCTTCGCGTTTCACCCCGCTGAAAGATAAGGCCATTTAACTGGTATTTCAAATTACGGCTCAACCCTGTTTCGACCACGTCGGAAAGAGGGAGCAGGGACACGTAATCACCGATTTCGCCTTGAATGGCAAAGGAGAAACCCTCTCGCAAATAACGGATTTCGGAAAATTCGTTTTTTACGACTACCCTTTCATCGTAAGCGGAAAGGCAGAGAATGTTGCCCATGTGCATATCGGCGCGCCTTCCTCCCAAAGCCCCTAAGATCAAAACATCCTCAAAGCCGCGTTTTCTTGCTTCTTCGATACCGAGAACCAAGTCGATGTAGTTTTTATCGGCGGGAAACGGAATGAGCTTCGTTTCCTGAGCCTCAAAATACGCGGCCAGCGCCGGGGGCAGCGAATCAAAATCGCCGATGGCGATCTGAGGCTTGAGGTCCATGGCATGGCAGAAACAGCCGCCACCGTCCACGGCGATGATGAAATCATCTTCTTTCAACAAAGCCTGATGATAGCCAAGATCGCCGATTTCCCCGTTGCAGAACAAGACCGCTCTGCTCATTATTTCACAGCCTTCATTAAGTTGGCCATTTCAATGGCGGTCACGGCGGCGTCGTAGCCTTTGTTGCCGCTCTTGCTGCCGGCGCGGTCAATGGCCTGTTCCAGGGTATCGCTGGTGATGATGCCGAAAACCACGGTTTTCCCGCTGCTGAGGGAAGCCTGGGCGATCCCTTTGGAGGCTTCCGCGGCGACAAAATCAAAATGAGGCGTCGCCCCGCGAATGATGGCGCCAAGGCAGATCACGGCATCCAGGCCGTCTTTCTCCGCCAGCTTTTTGGCGAGGAGAGGGATTTCAAAAGCGCCGGGGACGCGGTACAAGGTAATATCATCACCGTCGACACCATGACGGAGCAGCGCGTCTTCCGCGCCCTCGATCAGTTTACCGGTGATAAATTCGTTAAAACGGGAGGCCACGATGGCGACCTTCAGTCCTTTGCCCAATAAATTCGCTTCAATCTTTTTCATCTTAATTCTCCTTTTCGATATGATCTAAGATATGACCCATTTTTTCTTTTTTGGTTTCCATATAAAAGTGGTTGTCCCGATTGGGCATGAGTTCCAATGGAACGCGCTCGGCGATTTCGATGCCGTAATCGGAAAGACCCTGTATCTTTTCGGGATTGTTGGTCAAAAGCCGCAGTTTATGAACGTTGAGATCGGTCAAAATCTGGCTGCCGGCGCTGTAATCTCGAAGATCCGGTGGGAAACCCAGTTCAATGTTGGCCTCCACGGTGTCATAACCCTGATCCTGCAAGGCATAGGCTTTGATCTTATTGATCAAGCCGATGCCGCGGCCCTCCTGACGCAGATAAACAAGAACCCCCCTGCCCTCTTCGCCGATGGCTTTCATGGCCGCGTCGATCTGCTGACCGCAGTCACAGCGCCGGGAAGAAAAGACGTCGCCGGTGAGGCACTCCGAATGAACTCGGCAGAGCACCGGCGCGCCGTCGGCGACGTCGCCCATGACGAGAGCCACATGATGTTCATGATTGATCTTATTGATATAGCCGTAAATACGAAAGCGGCCGAATTTCGTGGGCAACTCCGCTTCGGTGATCCGCGTCATAAAGCGGTCGTTGATTTTGCGGTAGCGTTGCAGCGCTTTGATGGAAATCATCGTCATATGATGGGCTTTGGCAAATTCCATCATTTCCGTTTTCCGCATCATCGTGCCGTCGTCTCGCATCACCTCGCAGCAAAGACCGATCTCCCGCAATCCGGCAAGGCGCAGCAGATCAACGGTGGCTTCGGTATGGCCGTTCCGTTCCAGGACGCCGCCGGCTTTCGCCTCCAGGGGAAACATATGTCCGGGGCGGCGAAAGTCCGTGGGCAGCGCCGTTTCCTTCACTGCTTCCTGGGCGGTGACAGCGCGTTCCGCGGCGGAAATTCCCGTGGTGGTACTGATATGGTCGATAGACTCCGTAAATGCCGTTTCATGATTATCGGTATTATGGAGTACCATGGGCCGCAAACCAAGGTGGTTGATATAAGCGCTGCTCATCGGCATACAAATGAGTCCTTTGGCCATGGACGCCATCATGTTAACATTCTCCGTGGTGGCAAATTCCGCGGCACAAATCATGTCCCCTTCGTTTTCCCGGTCGGGATCGTCGGTGACCAGGATGATCTTGCCCTCTCTTAAATCCGCCAATGCTTTTTCAATGGATTGAAAACTCATAGTACCTCCTCGCATCCTTCTAAAAGAAGCCCTTTGCCGCTAAAAAATCCATGGTGATTTCAGCTGATTTCCCTGCAGTGCGGTTTGCTTCCAGATATTTCTTTACATATTTGCCGATCACGTCGGTTTCAATATTGATGAGATCGCCGTTATTTTTCCCATTAAAATTCGTCGCGTCCCTGGTGTGGGGAATCAGAGAAACGGAAAAATCCTTTTCCGTGCTGTCCACAACGGTCAAGCTGATACCGTCTAAGGCGACGGATCCCTTTTTCACGATGCCGTCAAGGATCTCCTGATTCGCCCCAACGGTGTAAATCACGGCAATATCGTTTTCTTCGGCTTTGATGATGGCGCCGACGCCGTCGATGTGACCGCTGACCATATGGCCGCCGAAGCGGCCCCCTGCCGCCATGGCCCGTTCCAGGTTGACGATGGAGCCGTTTGTTAGCTGGTTTAGCGCTGTCTTGGTTAAGGTTTCCGCCATGACGTCGGCGGTAAAACTCGTCCCCGTTGTGGCCACCACGGTCAAACAGATGCCGTTTACGGCGATGCTGTCGCCAATCTTGGTGTCTTCCAACACTTTTTTGCAGGCAACGGTGAGCAGCGCGCTGGCGGCGGAAACACGAATCTGCTGTATGGAGCCGGTTTCTTCGATTATTCCGGTAAACATAATGTCACCCCACTGCGATTTCTGTATTCGATCAAGATATCTTCACCCACGGGAACGGTTTGACTTTCCGCGTCCAAAGCAATGGCGCTTTCCGTACTTTTGGCGAAAACGTCGATGCCGTCTTTGCCTAAGAGCTTCGGCGCCACAAAGCAATGCCAAATATCCCACATGCTCGCCGTGAAAAACCGGGTGAAGGTCTCGGCGCCGCCTTCCACCAAAACGGCGCAGATGTTCCGGCGCAAGAGGTCTTTTGCCAATTCCTTCAGGTCAATATTGCCGTATTCATCGGGGAGCACACAGATATCGCCGCCTTTGGCCTCGATCTTTTTTTGGATCACCGAGGAAACCGGCTCCGCGGTATAGATCAGGATCGGCCCGTCCTCCCGGTTTAAAATGTTCGCGTTCACTGCCATACGCATATGGGGATCTAAAACAATTCGGGTGGGACGGTCATTTAAATGTTTGATGTTGTAACGGATATTCAGAATCGGATCGTCCTTGATCACCGTGTTGACGCCTACGAGAACCGCGCCGTAGCGGTTCCTGAGGGAATGACCGTATTCCCTGGCGGCTTCGGCGGTGATTCTTAGAGGTTTTCCGCTTTTCGGCCCAATTTTACCATCGATGGTCTGGGCGGTTTTCAAAGCGATGAAGGCACGTTTTTTGATCTGATTGGTCAAAAAGATTTCGTTTTGGCGCTTGGCCTCTTCCCGCAAAAGCCCTACGTGAACCTTAAGGCCCGCTTCTTTTAAAATCGCGATGCCCTTGCCGTTCACCAGCGGATTGGGATCTTCCAGCGCGATGAACACTTCTTTGATCCCCGCCCGCACCAAAGCGTTGGCGCAAGGCGGCGTTTTCCCGTAATGGGAACAGGGCTCCAAAGTGACGTACATCGTCGCTCCCATGGCTTCACCGCGGGCTTCGGATAAGGCGTTGATCTCGGCATGGGGCGTACCCGCTTTTTTGTGATAGCCTTCGCCGACGATTTTTCCGTCTTTGACGATGACGGCGCCGGCGAGGGGATTCGGTTCCGTAAAGCCCCGGGCTTTTTCCGCCAGCAGCAGCGCCCGTTTCATATTGTCTTTTTGTTCCTTGGTATATTCCATGGTTACCTCAATCAAAAAAACCCCGCAATAAAATTACGGGGTGATGACCTGTACTTTCTCTTCTCTCATCCAGACTTTACTGTCGGCTCCGGAATCTCACCGGATCAGCCAAAAGGCTCGCGGGCTTTACCGCCGGTACGGAATTACACCGTCCCCGAAGATTCCTATTTTTTATATGCACTATCATAACACTTTGACCTTCTTCCGTCAAGTCACAGGGATACATAATATTTGACTTCTTCCGTTACATCTTTCGCGCCAAAAACCGCCGTACCGGCCACCAGCACCTCTACGCCGCTGGCT
This sequence comes from Clostridiales bacterium, assembly GCA_040776805.1. Taxonomy (GTDB): domain Bacteria; phylum Bacillota; class Dehalobacteriia; order UBA7702; family UBA7702; genus UBA7702. Next base: position 216,070 of record JAXGZS010000003.1, read on the forward strand.
ATGGCTTTTTGAGCTGTTTCCCGGTTGATGCCGCCGTCTATTTCAATAAGGTAGGAATAGCCCTTTTCTGTCTTCTCTTTCGCAAGCCAGGCGGCTTTGGCTAAGGTGTCTACCATAAAGGATTGGCCGCCAAAACCCGGCTCCACGCTCATGATCAAAACCAGATCCAGCTGATCAAGATAAGGGGCAAGGTCTTCCATCGCGGTTTTGGGCTTCACCGAAAGACCGCACTTCATACCGGCGTTTTTGATCAGATCGATGGTTTTTTGCGGTTTCTCCGTTGCTTCCAGATGAAAGGTCAGGTAGTCCACCCCCGCTCTGCGGAACGGTTCGACGTATTTTTCCGGCTGTTCTACCATGAGATGAGCGTCGAAGACCAAATCGGTAAGGGGGCGCAGCTTTTGAATGACGCAGGCGCCGAAGGTCAAATTGGGCACAAAATGAAAATCCATGACGTCGAGGGTGAAGCCATTGCGCTCCGCCGCACTGTTTGATTTCGCTGCCAAGACAACTGATTTGCCGCCAAAAGCGATGGGGAAAGAATCGCCATCAGTATTTGCAACTTCTCTTTCTTTCAATTCATTTAAAGGTGCAATAGCGCTGAGTAACGCCCCTTGTCAAGGATTCCCTCGGCCACGTCGTTTTTTACTTCGCAAGCCTGTTCCCGGTCGTGAAGACAGGAAGCGAAGCGACAGTAAAGAGCCGCTTCCGCAAATTCTGGATAATAGGCGGCAAGCTCCTCTTTTTTCAGATCTTCGGGAAGATAAAGAGCGGAAAAACCGGGGGTGTCGGCAATATAGGTGTTGTTTCCCAAAGGCAGCAACTCCACCCTGCGGGTGGTATGGCGGCCCCGTTCCGTTTTCTTGCTGAGGGCTCCCGTGGCCAGACAAAATCCGCTGTCGATTCTGTTTAGGATGCTGCTTTTACCGACGCCGGAAGGTCCGGCCAAAACGACAATGCGTCCGTCAAGCTTTTCTTTCAGCGTTTCGATGCCCCTGTTCTCGGCAGCGGAAACCGCCACGGTTTCAAAGCCCGCGTCTTGATAGGGCTTCATCAACGCCGCAGCCGCCGCTTCGCCCACAAGATCCCGCTTGTTAAAGCAGATCACCGGCGTGATCCGCTGACACAGCACCTGACTCAAAATGCGGTCCAAAAGCAAAAGATCCGGCTGGGGATTGGCAAAAGCGAAGGTAACAAGGGCTTTTTCAACATTAGCAACGGCAGGACGAACCAATTGGTTCGTCCTGTCATAGACTTTTTCAATCACGCCTTTGGGATAGTCGAGTTTTGTAAACTCCACGTGGTCCCCGGCGAGAAAATCTTGGCTTTTGATGCGAAACCGGCCTCTTAAAGAGCAGGTCCAGATTTCCCCCGCGGATTCCACGTAATAAAAGCCGCTATATCCTTTGATCAGTAAGCCTTTTGCCATGTTTCTACCTTGCGGTCATTCCTTTTCTTCTTCATCGGCAGGGTTATCCCCGTTTCCGGGATCCGGCGTTGGCGTCGGTTCGGGGGTGGGCTCCGGTCCTTTGGATATCTTGATGTTGATCACGGTATCCGGGGCGACCGCTTCGCCGGAGCTGTAATTCTGATAGATCACATAGCCCGAGGCATAACTGGTGCTGTATTCATAAGAAGTGATGCTGTATTTCAATCCGGCTGAGTTCAGTTTGGCAATGGCGTCTTCTTTGGTGAGCCCGATCAGGCTGGGTACGGTCACGTCCTCTTCGCCGGTGCTGACGATGATGATCACCGTTTCATCTTTGGCCAATTTTCTGCCGCCGCTGGGGGACTGGCGAATCACTTTTCCCGTCTCCACGGAATCAGAGGTTTCTTCCTGTACCTCTACTTTAAAGCCGGCGTTTTCCAGGGCTAAAGTCGCTTTATCCTGGGTCATGCCGGTCACATCGGGTACTTCGATCTCATCGCTGGCCACGCTGACCGTCAATTCGACGACTTTCCCTTCCTTTACCTTGGTACCGGCGTCAATGCTTTGATGGATGACGATACCGGGGTCGTACTTGTCGGTTTCTTCCTCGGTGATCTTGTATTGCAGGTTGACCTCTTCGAGATCGTTGATGGCATCGGCTTCGGTGAGGCCGACAACATCGGGTACTTCCACCTCTTTGGCATCGGACATATTGCGGATCATCGCGAAGGCGCCTACGGAAAGCAGGATGATGGCGGTGGCGATGAGGATGATGGCGGTGATCAGTTTTTTATTGCTTTTTTCTACGCCGTCTTTCCTTTTCTTTTTCCCGCCGCTGTCTTTTCTGCGGCTGCGGACTTCCCCATAATCTTCTTCGTAGGTATCGTAGGCGGCATTCCCCCGGCGCGCCGCGGTAGCGGCAGCCGCAGCAGCCGCGGTGGTGACCTGGATCGGCGTTAAGATCACATCGTATTCATCGGCAGCGGTCTGAATATCGTCCATCATGATTTTAGCGCTGCCGTAGCGGTTGGCCGGATTGACGGCCATGGCCTTATCGACGATGCGCGCAACTTCATAAGGAATCTCCTCATCAATTTCGTCGATGGGCGTATAATCGCCTTCCACATGTTGAAGCGCGATGGCGATGGGGCTGTCGCCGGTATAAGGCAACTCCCCGGTGAGCATTTCATAAAGAACGATACCGACAGAGTAGATATCGACTCTGGCGTCGCCGGAACCCTTTTGGGCAATTTCCGGCGCAATGTAATAGACGGAACCGAACACGCTGGTATCATAAGTGATCGTGGTATCGGTAAGGTTCATGGCAAGGCCAAAATCCATGATTTTCACCTGGCCGTTGGGGGTGATCATGATATTCTGCGGCTTGATGTCCCTGTGAATCACGCCAAAGGAATGGGCGTGATTGAGCCCCGCCAAGATTTGATTCGTATAATCCAAGGCGCGGTCAAGGGAAAGAACGCCCTTTTTCTTGATTACTTCTTTTAGGGTCTTCCCTTCCACATATTCCATGATCAAGTACTGCTCGCCGGCGTCACTGGTACCGACATCGTAAACGCTGACGATATTCGGGTGGGACAAAGCGGCGATAGCCTGGGCTTCCTTTCGAAAGCGCAACACAAATTTTTGGTTTGTGGTAAACTGTTCCTGCAGGATTTTCACGGTAACTTCACGGTTTAAAACGGTGTCGATTGCTTTATAAACGACTGCGGTGCCGCCGCTGCCCAACTTCGTCACAATTTGGTAGCGGTTCATAAAGTTTTTGCCGATCATCTTTTCACCCCAATTTAACAATTTTTAGCCAGTATCGCAGTGATGTTATCTTCTCCGCCGCGATCCAAGACTTTTTTTACGACATGATGCAATATATCTTCAATATTTTCATTCTTCCTGAGCAGCGCGGAAATTTCCTTATCCAGGAGATACCCGGAAATGCCGTCGGTGCATAAGAAAATCATATCATCGGCTTCAAGATCCCCGTCAAAAAAGTCGATCCGACACATGGGATTTCTGCCGATCACCCGCGTCAGCATACTTCTGCCCGGATGCTTTTTGGCCTCTTTTTCGCTGATTTGCCCTGTTTTCAAGAGCTTTGTAACCATATTATGGTCTTCGGTTAAACACTTTAACCTGCCGTTGCGCAATAGATATGCCCTGCTGTCGCCGACGTGGCCGATATAATACCGTTCCTTTACGGCGACGAGCACCGTCAGCGTCGTACCCATGTCGCGGTAACGCTGATCCTGTTTGGCGGCGGCGACGATTTCATCATTGCAAAGGCGAAACAGTTCCATAAGATCATCACGGTAGGTTTCTTCCTCCACTGTTGTGAAGTGGTCTGAAAGACCTGAGCCGCGATGGGCTGGCAATCCTGCCCCCGGCATAGCCGCCCATGCCGTCGGCCATCAGCAGTAAGCCCTTATGTTCATCATAATAGCTAAAATCATCATTGGTTTTTCTGTGCTTGCCAATATCCGAAATGGAACGAATTACCATAGTCACCTCAAATTTACGCTTTTTGAAAAATGTATCCGTATAATGAAGATAGCACTAAATCAAGGAATTTTCAAGTAAATTTCATGGATTCATCCTAAAATTGAAAAGTTTTCATAAAAATTTAATAATTTGTATAGTTTGCCCTCAACTGACCGCAAGCACCCTCCACATCTTGACCCTTGGATTCCCTGATACTCGTCTCAATGTTGTGTTCTTTCAGAATGGCGGCAAAGGCGGCGATACGCCGTTTCGGCGAGGTCGCAAGATCCGTCCCAGCCACGGGATTGCCGGGTATCAGGTTGACGTGAAAACCTTTGTGCTGCAGCAAAAGCGCCAGTTCTTCTCCGTCCTTGATACTGTCGTTGACGCCGTCAAAAAGGGCGTACTCAATGGTAACGCGGCGTTTCGTCAACGCCATATAGCGATCCAGCGCCGGGATCAGTTGATTCAAGGGATACTTTTTGGCGATGGGCATCAGTTTTTGACGCAGGGCGTCATTGGCGCTGTGCAGGGATACGGCCAAGGTCAATTGGGCGCCCTCGGCGGCGAGGCGGTCGATGGCAGGAACAAGACCGCAGGTAGAAACCGTGATGCGGCGCATCCCGATGTTTTTGGCGTCGTTTAGGATACCGATGCTTTTCCATACCGCGTCGTAATTGGCCAAAGGCTCTCCCATGCCCATATAGACGATATTGGAAACGCTTTCGCCGTTGTTTTGCCGCAGGTAAGCATTGGCAAAATTCACCTGGTCGATGATTTCCCCTGTTGTTAAGTTACGCTTGAGTCCGTTTTTCGCCGTGGCGCAGAATTTACAGCCCATGGCGCAACCAGCCTGGGTGCTGACACAAAGCGTGTTACGGTCCCCGCCGCTTTTTAGGTGATAGCGCAGCAAAACCGTTTCAATCAGGACGCCGTCATCAAAGCGAAGCAGAAATTTAAGGGCGTCTTTTTTTGCGGAAGCGCTCACGGTCATCAGTTCGCCACGGTTGATGACGGCGTTTGCTTTGAGAAAGGCGATAAAATCCCGGGGCAGATTCGTCATGGCGTCGTAATCAAAGACTTCCTTTTTATGGCACCATTCATAAAGCTGCTTACCGCGAAACTTCGGAAAACCGTTGGCTACAGCCAAAGCTTCCATATCCTGTTGGGCAAGGGATAAAAGATCGATCATGCTTTCACCTTTTCAAAAAGGGCAAGGAAGAAACCGTCGGTTTCATGGCAAAAGGGCAGCAGTTCCAAAGCGCCTTCTTCCGCCTGCCTCCGCTCCTCTTCATCAAGACCGGGAATGGCCGCGGCGAAGGAAATCGGCTTCATATCGGGATATTCCTTGAGGAACCAGGCGACGTTATCTTTGTTTTCCGCGTCACTTAGCGTACAGGTGGAATAAACGAGACGGCCGCCGTTTTTCAGCGCCCGGTAAGCGGAGGAAAGCAGCTCCCTTTGGAGCGCGGCCAAAGCGGCGATATCCGTTTCCGCTTTGCGCAAGGTGCTGTCCAGGCGGCGGTTTAACACGCCCAAGCCGGAGCAGGGCGCGTCTAAGAGGATCGCGTCGAATGCGCCGGGGGCGTCTTCTCCCCAGCAGAGGGCGTCTTTTTTCTCCGCGTCGATGATGCGGACGCCAAGGCGTTGGGCGTTTTCTTTGATGAGTTTGATTTTATGATCGTAGATATCGGAAGCCCGAAGGGTTCCCGTGTTTTCCATCAACTGGGCCAAGTGCGTGGTTTTACCGCCGGGGGCGGCGCACATATCAAGGACCCTCTGCCCCCGCTTCGGCCCAAGGATTCTTGACACAAGTTGGGAGGATTCCTCCTGCACCGTGCAGTAGCCACGGAGAAATAGCGGGCTCGCGCCGATATCAACGCTGCTTTTCAGGCGCAACGCGTCAGGGGACAAAGGACCCTCTTCCGTCATGATCCCCTCCCGGCAAAGCAGCGTCTTTAGTTCCGCCCGGTCACACTTTAAGGTATTGACCCGTAATACGGGGAGACGCGGCGCGTCAAAAGCCTGCAGCAAACGCAAAGTGATCGCCTCTCCTTTTTCCGCCAGCCATAAGCGGTGGATCCAAGGGGGGATGGAGGCGAAAAAGGCCAAACGCTCCCCTTCGCTTTTAAAATCAGGCCAGGAAAGGGATTCCTTCTGGCGGATCAAATTGCGCAGCACACCGTTGATGATTTTGCCCCAACCCTCATTGCCCCGCTTTTTGCCCACCGCCACGATTTCATTGACCACGGCATGGGGCTTGGCGGCGCTGTAAAGCAGTTCATAAAAACCGAGACGCAGCAAGGATAAAAGGTAGATATCCTTTTCCTTGATGGGCTTTTTTAAAAATTGCCTGAGCTGCTCCTCGATGGGAGTCCGTTTTCGCAGTGTTCCGTATACAAGGTTGGTGATAAAGGCACGGTCTCTTTGCGCAGAGCATACCGAAAGGGACTTATGCAACGCCAAATTGGCATAAGCCCCCTTTTCTGTCACTTCGTAGAGTATATCCGCCGCCATTTCCCTCGTTGTCTTCATAAAGATCAATCTCTCCGCAAACCGCCGAAGATGATCAGCAGACGCAACAGCTGCAAGATCGCCATCAAGGCGGCGGCGACATAGGTCAAGGCCGCGGCGTTCAGCACTTTTTTACCGTAGCGCAGCTCATCGTTGTTCAAAAATCCCTGATAGGAAACTTGCGCCAAGGCTCTCGAGGAAGCGTTGAATTCCACCGGCAGAGTCACCAGTTGGAACAGGACCACAAAGGTAAAAAGCACAATACCGATTTGTACCAGGAAATCCATGGAAAAGATCAAGCCCACGAAAAATAAAATCCAGGCCGTATAGTTGCCGAAATTGGCGACGGGCACCAGCATACTGCGGATGGAAAGGGGCTTGTAGCCCTCTTGGTGTTGAATGGCGTGGCCGACTTCGTGGGCGGCGACACAAACGGCGGAAATGGAGGACTCGCCGAAAACCGGTTCCGAAAGGAACAGTATCTTTTTGGTGGGATGATAATGATCGGTGAGGTTTCCCCTGACGGGTTCCACGGTAACATCATCAATGCCGTTGGCCTGCAGCAGCTTCCGCGCGACTTGCGCGCCGGTGATACCGGAATTGCTGGGCACCCGGGAATAGCGGTGGAAAGTGGATTGCACTTTGTATTGCGCCCAGCCTGCCAAAAGCAAAGCGGGGATCAAAAGAATAAAGGTCGGATCATAGAAAAACATATATTATCAGCCTTTCCTTATGGTTCTGTGGTAAACTGTGGTTTTTCGTGAAGATGAAGGCCGCGATACCAATCGATGGCGCTCATCTCTTTTTTTCCTTGGGGTTTGACGCTTAAAAGCCAGAGATAGCCGCCGGTAACCGCGCAAGCCACCCCTTTTTTCTTATCAAAAGCGACGATACTGCCGGCTGTTTCCCGGCTATCCGCCGCTTCAAAAACCGTGGTTAGGATTTTAAAAGGCTGCCCGTCCCAGTAGGTAAAAGCACCCGGCGCCAAAGACAGGCTGCGAATTTGATTGTGGATGGCAAGACCCTCCTTTTGCCAAAGGATCCGCTCGTCTTCTCTCGTCAGCAGCTGACAATAGGTCGCCCTGGCGTGATCCTGGGGTGTGCGGAGAGCCTCCCCTTTTTCCAACAGGTCAAGGCTTTTTACGATCAGCTCACCGCCGAGCACGCCCATGCGCTGTTTCAGCGAAGTGAAATTTTCGTTGACGCCGATGGGCAATGCTTCCATCATGAAGATATCCCCCGCGTCCAGGCCCTCGTTCATATACATGATCGTGATGCCCGTTTCCTTTTGTCCGTCACGAAGCACGGCGTTCATCGGCGAAGCGCCGCGATAGAGGGGCAGCAGCGAGCCGTGAATATTGATTACGCCGTAGGGACAAACTTCTAAGAGCTCTTTTTTTAAGATGCCGCCAAAGGCGGAAACAACGATCACATCGGCCTCAAGCCCCTTCACGGTTTCGTAAAAGGCGGGATCGTTGACGTTTTCCGGGGTATAGACAGGGATCCCCAGCTCCAACCCCCTCGCTTTCAAAGCCGTGGGACGGAGTTGTTTTTTTCTGCCTTGACTTTTATCGGTACGGCTCACGGCAGCCACGACTTCATGGCCGCTTTCCGTCAGGGCGTCGAGGCCATAGACGGAAAAATCGGGGCTTCCCATGTAGATCACTTTCATTCTTTCTTTTCCTTTTTCAGCTTATCGGTAAATAAAATGCCGTCCAAATGATCGATTTCATGTTGCAAGGCAACGGCGGTATAATCTCTTGCCTTGATTTTTACAATATTGCCATCGCGATCGACGCCTTCGAGAAAAATGGTTTTAAAGCGTTCCACATCACCGAAGATACCGGGAACACTGAGACATCCCTCTTCTCCCACCTGTTTGCCGCGGCCTTTGGTCAATACGGGATTGATCAGTTCAATCAGGCCATCCCCCACGTCGACGATGATCAAGCGGCGGCCGATACCAACCTGAGGCGCGGCGAGACCGCAGCCTTTATTGTGATACATCGTTTCCGCCATATCGTCAAGGAGGGTTCTGATGGTATCGTTGACCTCCGTAACCGGTTTTGCTTTTTCCCGCAGGACACTGCTTTCTCCTGCTTTTTCAATTGAATATACTGCCATTTTCACTCCTCAAACCGCATGCATCGGTTCTGTTTCTACTTGAATATTGAAATTTTTATCACTTATCTTTTCGCTTTTTAACCGCGAAATTCCTCTTTTTATGCCCCTTCGCAGCAGAGAAAGATCGTCGCCGATCAATGTCACCACCCATTTATCTTTGCCTTGATCTTGGTAAATGCCGGGGGTCGGCCCAAAAACCCGGACTGCTTCGCCGCTTTCCGCCACGAAGATACGGTTCATCTCCGCAAGCTCTTCCCGTTTCAGGTAATCCGACGGAGTGGAAAAGACGGCTTTCATCAGGTGGGTAAAGGGCGGATAACCGTATTTTTTGCGGCTTTTCGCTTCCCAGTGGTAATAGGCCTCATAATTTTGCTGGCCGCCAAAGAGCAGCGCCGGTTCTTCCGGACGGTAGCTTTGCAGAATCACGGTTCCCCGCTCCTTGCCGCGGCCGCAGCGTCCCGCCACTTGGGCGATCATCTGAAACGTCCGTTCCCCGGCTCTGAAATCAGGGAAATTCAGGGTATAATCGGCGGCGATGATGCCGGTCAGGGCAACATTGGCGAAGTCCCAGCCTTTGGCCATCATCCGCGTACCGATCAGAATATCGATTTCTCCGTTTTTCATCGCTTCGTAAATCCGGTCGAAGCTGCCTTTGGCTCTTGTTTGTTCGGAATCGAGACGGGCGATTCTCGCGTCGGGGAAATGTTTTTTAACAACTTCCTCCAGTTGTTCTGTGCCGAGCCCGAAATATTTGATGCGTTTTGAGCCGCAGTCGGGACAAACCTCCGCCAATTTCGCCATAAAACCGCAGCGGGTGCATTTTAAAGCGTGTTCTTTGCGGAAATAAGTCAGGGAAACGGCACAATCGGGACAGCGGTAAACAAAACCACAGTCGCGGCAAGAAACAAAGGTGTGGTAACCGAGGCGGTTTAAAAAGAGCATCACTTGCCTTTTGGCCGCCAAAGCCGCTTCCATTTGAGAAAGCAACTCCCGGCTCAGCACTTCCGTCCAGCCGGCTTTTAGTTCCTCCCGCATATCGACGATGAACATTTCCGGCAGCGCGCCACCGCCGACCCGGTTCTCCATCTCCACCAGAAGATAATCACCGTTTAAAGCTTTTTGATAGCTTTCAAAGGAGGGCGTCGCACTGCCCAATATCAAAGCAGCGCCGCTTAATTCGCAGCGCATAAAAGCGGCTTCGCGGCTATGAAAGCGCGGCGCCGTATCCTGTTCGTAGCTGTCCTCATGTTCTTCGTCGATGATGATCAAGCCCAGGTTTGGGGTGGGCGCGAAAATACAAGACCGCGCGCCCAAAGCAATGGTGGCATCTCCATTAGCCAGGGCATACCAGGCGTCCCTGCGTTCCCCGGCACTGAGGCGGCTGTGGAGCAGGGCGACTTCGCCGTGAAAACGATTTTCAAAAACGCGCACAAATTGAGGGGTTAGGGCAATTTCCGGCAATAGCACAATGGCCTGTTTCCCCCGGTTCAAGGTTTCTTCAATCAGCCTTAGATAGACTTCGGTTTTGCCGGAGCCGGTGACGCCGTGGAGTAAAACGGGACGGTTTTCCGCTTTTTGATTGGCTTTGATCTGCCTGAGCGCCGCCTCCTGCTCCTTGGTTAAAACCGGCTTATCCTGATTTTCGGGAGTTAGATGTTGGTAAGAATAGCGCCTCACAGGTAAATCTTCCTTGTGGAGCACGCCTTTTTCTATAAGACCCCTTATCACGGCGGGAGAAAAGCCCTGATCGGTCAGGTCTTTTTGACGCGCTTCTTTTTTGCTTTGCAGCAAAGTGTATAGACTGCGTTGCTTTGGCCCTTTGAGATGAACGCCATTTTGTCCTGTTTCCTGAAAAAATAACCAAGGCTCTGTTTTTTCTTTCAGCGTTTTGCCAAAAAGATTGATCCCCGTGGGGATCATCGCCTTGATCATCGCAATGGTGGTGTTCATGTAATACTTGCTGAGGCCGTCGGCAAGCTGCAGTAAATCAACGGGGACGGTAAAAGCGTCGTTTAACAGTCCGTCGATCTGTTTGATCCGATAGGCACCGGGCTCGTCACAAAAACCAACGACGATACCCTTTTCCGTGGTATGACCAAAGGGAACCGAAACCACACTGCCGATTCCCACTTTTCCCCAAAGCTCGGGGGGAACTTCATATATAAAATCGTGATCGAGAGAGGTTATTTTTTTATTGATAATAACTTTTACATAACGCATAAATAATAATCAAGTCATTTGGGTCTTTCAGATCCTTCCGGAAAACCCGGCTCCAAGTGTCCCCTCCGAAAGGACAAGCGGTATCCGACAGAGGCTGCCGTCTTGGAAGGTAAATCCGCCCGCAAACGGTATGACGGCGGCCTCCCGCCAGATCCCTTATATCTTACCATTCATTTTCTTTTTAGAAACCACGATTGCCGTTTGTTGCGGCCTTTCCTTGGTAAAACAAGGCAAAGGGTTTATTCCCTTTCTTTGCACCGTGACCTTTTGATCTTTCTGTTAAATCTAAGGATGGGACAGGAAGCAACACCATGGATGGTGGATTCTTCCATTTCTTTTACCTCTAAATTCCTTTCCAATGACTGTGTTTTTACCCAGGCGGCACAGGAAGAAATTCTTTGAGGTTCGACGCACTGACCCGATAGTATGGGGCAGATGGGCGCATTGTGGATGGAAATCTCTTCTTCATCCGCGGCAACGGCCTTCTTCGCGTTTTGCGTTTCGACCCAGGCGGCACAGGAAGAAATTCTTTGAGGTTCGATGCACTCTCTTTGACCCGATAGTATGGGGCAGATGGGGGCGGCGTGGATGGAAATCTCTTCTTCATCCGCGGCAACGGCCTTCTTCGCGTTTTGCGTTTCGACCCAGGCGTCGCAGGAAGAAACTTTCTGAGGTTCGGCGCACTTTCTTTGCCCCGATATGATGGGGCAGATGGGCGCGGCGTGGATGGAAATCCTTTCTTTATCCGCGGCAGCGGCCTTCTTCGCGTTTTGCGTTTCGACCCAAGCGGCGCAGGAAGAAACTCTTTGAGGTTCGGCGCCCATTGCCTGATCCGATGTTCCGGGGCAGACGGGTACGCCGTGGATGGAAATCCCTTCTTTATCCGCGGCAGCGGTCTTCTTCGCGTTTTGCGTTTCGACCCAGGCGGCGCAGGAAGGAATGGTGTGAAAGCCCGCAGCTTCCTCTTGGTTTTCTGTTCTTGGCGGACAAACAGGGACGCCGTGGATGGCAAGGTCCTTTTTGTTGTTTTCCTTCATTTCTTCCACCTCCTTCTTCGATGCTTAGCAGTGCGTTTCCGCTTGCAGGAAACTCGTAATTTCTCCGTACCCCTCAGCGTGAGGGTGTAAACTGCCGTGCATCACTCTTTCATTGGTTTTCTTCGGTTTTTTGTCACGTGACAAAATGTTTTGCGGTTTCCATTAATTCCTTGGAAAACGCCGTACCTTCCCCGACGTTTCTCCCGGATATTTTTGACCATAACCTATGATATTTTGTCATCGTTTCCCTATATATATTTTATCAGTTTTCCGTATCATTGTAAAGAGGTGTTCTATGCGGAAAAGATGCCGACTGCGCTGTTTTTAAAAATAAGCAAATTTTTCAACTTATTTTTTGACCTTTTTTAAAAACTCTCATTGTTTGGGCATTTTTTCCTCCCGGCAGCAGCCGCAGCTACAGTTTTTGTCATGATGATGCGGATGGTGGGGCTTTGCGCCGCCTGTTCTTTTTTTCAGCGGCGTCAGACTGCCGTCAGCCTCCTGAATGCGAACCCTTTCTAAGGTCGATTTTAAATCCGTTTTAAAGGATTCGATATATTCTTTGCGCAAAACCTCCCTTTCCTCTGTTTCGGAAGGAGAAAGCGTTTCGTTTTTGGCTTTACGCGCCAATTGATTTAAGCGCGCGATTTTCGATTTTTCCATGGCAGGCTCCTTTAAATCATATTATTATCGATTTCGTCAAGAATGTTCCTGCGGTCATGAAAAACGGGAATCTTCTTGCGCATTTCGTCGTCTTTTGCGGTGTCGGCCTCAAAAACAAAAAGCCCCTCCCGATCATTGCCTTGGATCAGTTCGCTGCCGTCGGCGGCCACCGCCAAAGAGCCGCCGCCGTAGGCGATGGTGTCTTTGCCGACGCGGTTCACACCCACGACGAGAAGCTGGTTTTCGATGGCCCTCGCTTTGATCAGGGCGGAAAAATGGTCGGCCCGGGCCAAGGGCCATTGGGCCGGTACAAAAATGACCTCGGCTTTACGCAGGGCAAGATTGCGGCAAAAAGCAGGAAAGCGCAGATCATAGCAGAGCATCGTACCGATGACGCCGCAATCCGTTTCACAGAGGCCCCACTCGTTCCCCTGCTCAAAAACGGCCGGTTCATCAATGCCATAGGGGAAAAGATGCACCTTGCGGTATTTATGGAGAAACTCTCCCTGGCGGTCGATGACCGGCAGCATATTATAAAGGCCTTCCTCCCTCTTTTCGGCAATGCTGCCGCCGATCACGTTGACTTTATGTTTCACGGCAATTTCCCGCAAAAAAGTCATGCTTTCTTCTTTTGCCGTTTCCGCCAAAGTTTTGAGGCGCTTCAGGTCGTAACCGGTATTCCATAATTCCGGCAGCACGAGAAAATCACAGTGATCCGGCAGATCCTGAAGCAGAGCGGCGATTTTTTCCCGGTTCGCCGTTTTTTCACCGAGGGCTACCTTCATCTGTACCAAGGCGATTTTTAATTTCATTTCCTCTCCTCAGCTCTTTCTTTTTTCTCTTATCCTCTTTTCCCAGCGTATGTCGTTGGTATTTTCCAAACGGAAGAAGCGGCACATTTCCAGTAAGCGGGAATAAACTCTGGAGCCCAAGAGTTCTTCCAGCTGCTCCCGTTCTAAATTTGTGGTAATCACCGTGGGCAGCTCGTAATTGAGCCGGTAATTTAAAATGGCGAAGATGGTTTTTACCGACCAGTCCGTATAGTTATGGGCCCCGAGATCATCTAAGATCAGCACCGGCGCGGTTTTCACTTCCTGCATTAACACGCTTTCCCGGTAGGGCGATTGTTCATTGAAACTGTCGCGGATCAAGTCGAGAAAATCGGGTACCACCACAAAACGCACGGCGATATCTTTTTCGATCAGATCATTGGCGCAGGCGGCGGCCAGGAACGTCTTGCCGTAACCCACCGCCCCCTGGAAGAGGAGGCCGTCGGGATGTTCACCCGCGGCGACCGACGCCGTAAAGCCTTGGGCCGCTTTGACGATGGCGGCGGCGTTATCGCGGTAGGTCAGCTTGTTGCCCCCCCGCTTTTCCGCGGAATAAAAAGAAAAATCAAAATCATCAAAGGTCTGTTTGGCAAGGTGCGGCGTGATGCCGGCCTTTTCCCGCTTAAGGTCTAACATAGCCGGCCGCTGACAGGAACAGGCCATGGCGATGTCGCCGACAAAATAAAATCCCTTATCCTTGCATCTTGGGCAGCGGTAACGAGGTTCTGCTCCCATGTTCACCGCTTTCTTATCAATTTTCAGATCAGAGAATTTTTTCATCAGAACACCTCATAGATATCATCGGAATAAATCTCTTCCTGACCGTTTCTGAAAATGCGTTCATTCTTCTTGCCGCCGTTTTTCGCGGCGGTTTTTCTGTTTTCATCCATTTTCTTTAAATCGGTGGCAGTGGCGATTCCCTGCTTCTGCCAGGAGCGGAGCATGGCTTCGATATAGCGGAAATTATATTTCCCCAAAAGCACGGCGCGTTTTAAGCCTTCTTCGATGAGCTCAGCCGGGATATTTTCATTGTGATACCAATAGCTGATCTGTTCTCCTTCGATGGGCGAAAGAGGCCGTCCCATTTCCTGCTCAAAGCGGAGGTAGAGGGCGGAAAAAACCTTGTCTTCTTTGATGGCCTGTTTTTCCTTCTTGATCTTCTCCGCTGATTTGATGGCCCGAATGTTCAAGACTTCCACGAATTTATCGATCAGCCCGTTCAATTCGATAAAACCTTCGCAATTCAAACGCAAAAAGCCTTTATCGATGAGTTTGGCGGCGGTTTCCTTGACTTCCTTTTCAGAATAGCTGCTGTCACGGGCCGTATTTTTAAAGGAAAGAACGCTTTTTTTCCCTTTCAACCGTAGCAGGACAATGAGGAATAACGTCTCTTCCTCGTTGAGGCCAAGTTCTTTATAGTGATCCAACAACACATTGGGAACCGTGGTGCTGTCGGAAAGCATTTCGAGAGTCATTTTGCTGATTTCCAGTTTCATCCGTTACCTCTATCTCCGCCAAAAAGCGGGTGTAAATACGATCAAGACAGTGTAAATTTCAAGACGCCCCAAGAGCATCAGGGCGCTCAAAATCCATTTTCCGGCCGGGGATACCGCGGCATAGTTCCCCATGGGGCCAATCATGCCGGAACCGGGGCCATTATTGGAAATCGCCGCCATGGAGCCGGTGACCGCTTCCTTAAAGGGCAGCCCCGTAAAGGATAAGGCGACGGCGCCAATGAGCATCAAAATAAAGAAAAGAAAGGCAAACTGCAACACTTTCATGACCGTATGATCCGCTACGGCTTTGCCGTTTACCCTGACTTCCACCAATGCCCTGGGGTGCAGCATTTTAAAAAACTGCGCTTTTAGGCTCTTATACGCCACCAGATAGGTACCCATTTTAATAGAACCGGAGGTGGAGGAATACGAAGCGCCGATCAACATCACGCAAATTAAAATCGTATAGGAGGCCGAGGGCCAAAGATCAAAATTATCGGTGCAAAAACCGGTGGTGGTCAGCTGAGAAACCGACTGGAACGTCGCGAGGCGCAGGCCGTCACGGAAAGACTCGTCCGTATGCAGCAAAAGATCCACCGTTACCGTGGCGATCAGGACAAGAATAAAGAAAAAGTAAAGACGGAATTCCTCGTTTTTCACCAGCATCCTGGGAGAACGAGTCGCAAAGGATTTATACGTCAACGGTAAGCTGATGCCGCCGATAAACATAAAGACAATGACCACCCATTCGATATAGACACTGTTAAAACCGCCGATACTGTCGTTTAAAGTGGCAAAACCGCCGGTGGCGATGGTGCTGAAGGAGAGACAGAGGGCATCGGAAAATTTCAGGCCGCCGCATAGCAGCAGAATGACGCAGACCGCGGTCAGCGCCGTATAGGTCAGCCATAAATAGATGGCGGAATCCTGCACCTTGGAGGAGATTTTTTCGTTAAAAGGCCCGGGTAGCTCTGCCCGCAGCATGGTCAGCCCGCCGGTATCCGCCTGGGAAAGAACGGCGACAAAGAGCACAATTACGCCGAGGCCGCCCAGCCAATGGGTGGCGCTACGCCAAATCAGAAAGGACGTCGGCACGGCTTCCACATCAACTAAATTGGAAGCGCCGGTGGTCGTGAAACCGGATATGGATTCAAAAAAAGCCGAGGTGAAATCGGGGAAAATACCGTTGATATAATAAGGCACCGCACCGATGAGGGAAACGGTGAGCCAGCTTAGGGTCACAATCAAAAACCCTTCCTTGGCGCGAATGCTGCTTCTTCCCTTTGTGGAATAGACCAAGACGCCACCGCTGATCAAACAGATCAAAATCGTCGTCAAAAAGGCGGCTGTATTCGTTTCGGTCTCAAATAATGACCAAATTGTCGGTAACAGTAAGGCTGCACCGACAATCAATAATATTTTACCCAGTGCGTTCAGCACACAGTTGATCCGAATCATGATTACTATTTCTCTTCAAAGAATTTTTCCACCGCTTTGCTGGTTTGGGGCAACGTGATGACAATCAGGCGGTCACCGGGAAGAATCACGTCATTCCCTTTGGGAATAATGACTTCTCCACCCCTCATGATCGTGCCTAAAATCGTGTTTTCCGGAAAATGAAGCTCCGTCAAGGGAACATTCAAAATATGCGACTGTTGCGGTGCTTCCAGTTCAATGGCGTGGGCATTGGTATCGCCCAAGAGCGTCAGGGATAACACATTGCTTGTACGCACATAGCGCAGGATATGGCCGGCGGCCAATAACCGCGGACTGAAGCTTTGGTCGATCCCGATGCGGTCGGCGATGGGCATAAAATCGGACATCTTTAACTGTACGATGGTGCGCTTGGCGCCAAGTTCTTTGGCAATCACCGCGCTTAAAATGTTAAAATTGTCTTCTTCGGTAACCGCGATATAAGCGTCGGTTTCTTCGATGTTTTCATCTTTCAACAGCTGAATATCACTGGCGTTGCCGTGAATGATCAATGAATCGTTCAGCGTATTGGCCAAGATTTTACATTTTTCGTAATCTTCCTCAAAGATTTTAATATTAAGTCCCTGCTTTTCCAGCTCGGAAGCCAGGTAATAGCCGATGGTATCACCGCCCACAATGATGATGCTCTTCGCCTTTTTGCGAGACTGCCCGAAATCATGGCCGACCTCTTCCATATATTTCGTACTGGTAATCAAAAAGAGACGGTCATTTTTCTTAATCGTTTCGTTCCCATTGGGAATGATCATTTTACCGTTTCGGGTGATACCGACAATCAAATAAGCGTGGTTGGTTTTGATCTCTTTGAGCTTTTTCCCCACAACCACGGTGGTATCTAAGATTTTGAATTCCAAAAGCAAGACGCTGCCGTGATTATAAAAATCTACATTGATCGCGTCGGGATAATGGAGCATTTTGCAGATCTGGGTCGCCGCCACGCGCTCCGGATTGATGATCATATCAATCCCCAAAGACTTTTTCAGCGTTTCGGAATCAAGATCCACGAATTCAGGGTTTCTTACCCTGGCGATGGTCGTTTTCACGCCAAAGGATTTGGCGATAAAGCAGGAAACAATGTTGAGCTCGTCCCGTTCGGTCACGGCCAAAACCATATCTGCCTCGGCAATGCCGGCTTCGCTCAATACCGCCGTCGAAGTGCAACTGCCCAAAACCGTATCGACGTCGAGGCGTTCTTCCACAGTAAGCATTCGCTCCTCGTCTATTTCCACGACGGTGACATTATGATTTTCATTGGAGAGCATATGTGCCAGCACAAAACCGACTTTACCGGCACCAACAATTATAATTTTCATTTTCTCAACTCTTAATCATTAATAAATTGATCGATCCGACGAAAGGCTTCTTCGATATTTTTCATCGACGTCGCGTAAGAACAACGGATGAATCCTTCCCCGCTCTTCCCGAAAGCGTTTCCGGGAACAACAGCCACTTTCTTTTCCTGCAATAACTTGGTGGCAAAGGTTTCGCAGTCCATACCGAATTTTTCAATGGAAGGAAAGGCATAAAAAGCGCCCTCCGGCGTTACCAGGTCAATGCCGATATCCTTACATTTTTTCACGATATAACGGCGGCGGTGGTCATATTCGGTGCGCATCCGCGCAACCTCCTTCATGCCGTTGCGAAAAGCCTCGATGGCCGCTATTTGGCCCATGATGGGCGCGCAGAGAATCGTATATTGGTGAATCTTCACCATGGCCTGAATGAATTCAGCGTCGCAGGCAATATATCCCACGCGCCAGCCGGTCATGGCAAAGGCTTTGGATAAGCCGCTGACCAGGATCGTCCGCTCCTTCATGCCGGGAAGTGAAGCGAAGGAAACCGGTTCTTGCTCATAGGTGAGTTCGCTGTAGATCTCATCGCTGATGACGACCAGATCGTGTTTTTTCACCACTTCGGCCAATGCCAAAAGCTCGTCCTTGGTTAAAACAGCGCCAGTGGGATTGTTGGGGAAGCTCAGCATCAACACCTTGCTTTTCGGCGTGATTTTTGCTTCGATATCCGCCGGCGTCAGTTTAAAGTTCTTTTCCGCCGTGGTGGGAATCATCACCGGCTTGCCATGGGACATTAAGGTACAGGCCTGATAAGAGACGTAGCAGGGCTCCGGAATCAGTACTTCATCGCCGGGATTGATCAGCGTGCGCAAAGCCATATCAATGGCTTCGCTGGCGCCCACCGTTACGATAACCTCTTTCTCCGCATCGTAGCTTAGGCCGAACCGTTCATAGAGGTAGCGGACAATCTCTTGCCTCAATTCCAGCATGCCGTAATTGGAGGTATACATCGTATACCCCTTTTCCAGGGAATAGACGCAAGCTTCCCGGATCGTCCAGGGGGAAACAAAGTCCGGCTCCCCGACGCCGAGAGAAATGATGTCCTTGGAATGGGCGCAAAGGTCAAAAAACTTGCGGATCCCCGAAGGTGGAATCGCCTTGATATCTTCTGTGATATAATGATCCGGTTGAAAACTCATAATAACACCGCCTGTCGTTTATCGCTTTCTTCTTCTCCGTAAAACACTTCATTTTCCTTGTATTTTTTCAAAACAAAGTTTGTCCAGGTACTTCTGATGCCGTCAATGGTGGATAATTTTCCGGATACGAAATTGGAAACTTCCATCATGGTCGGGGCCTCCACCATGAGGGCAAAATCGAACTTGCCGGACACCAGCATCAGTGATTTCACTTCGGAAAAACCGCCGATCCGCCGGGCAATATCGTCAAAACCGACTTCTCTTTGGGGCTGCACCTGTACGTCGATACGCGCACAGACCATCGGTTCCCTGTTGATGCGATCCCAATCAACGATCGTCGTATATTTTAAAATAATCCTATCATCTTCCAACTCTTTGATCATTTGATCCAGGGCTGCCCGGTCAACGCCGACCATTGCGGCGATGGTATCCCTGTCTTTGGTGCTGTCTTCTGCGAGAATGTTTAAAATCTCAAGCTTCAAATCTTTCATGGCTGCCTCCGTTGGTTTTCAAATTTATTGACTTTATCGATGTTTTTTTCTTCATCATGTGTCGGCTTTTGCCCCAAGGGGGCAGCTTCTCCCCAATCTTCTGTGGAACTTACCGAAAACTGTTTTGTCTATGGCTTAACCCGTAAAACCATGGGCCATTGCCGCCAGCAAGGGCGCTTTCGCGCAACGCATTCCGCAAATCGGAATCACAACGATAACTCAAAATGGTTAAAGTTTATTATATCATAAAGCAGAAAAAATTACCATATAAAGATAAGAGGTGATCGTATGGAAAGATACTGTTATGATCCGACCTTTTTATACTTAACCACAAGCTTCACGAGTTTTTTCATGCAGAATAAAACCATTTTCGAGCTGTATTTTTGGTCGAACGTTTTCAGCGTGATCAGCAATGAGCTCAATACCATTGCCTCTCTCTACGTGCTCATGGAACAATTGCAAGAGGATGCAGAGGCTTCTGACGAAACAACCTGATTTCCGGAATCATCCGTTCCTTGTCCGGATCAAGTTTCAACAGCGGTTTCATCATCCGATTGGCCCAGTATTCCGTTTCCGCGTCATCACCAATCAACAACACCAAATCGGCAATGTCCATCATCACGATATTGCGCTGAAAGCGCATTTCACTGCCGTAGACAGGCTTTAAAATCAATTCTTCATCACAGCGGGCAATGACCCGGTAGAGCATTTCTCTTTCATTTTCCTGCCAGTGATTGGCTTCCTCCTCGTGGGTAAAAACACCGTCAATTTTCATCGCGGGATACAGTTGCCGCCGGTCAAGAAGGAGGTTAAGAGCAGATAGCTCCGTTCCGCGGCCGACGCCGCAAAGGATTTTCCTGATTCCAAAATCATAATACAACAAAGCCACCCGCTTTGTAAAGAAATCCTCATAAAGTTCCAGGTTCCGGTTGCTGCCGGAGATCATGGCACAAATCTTCATCGTTACCTCGTTTATCCATAATGCTGTTTCTATCATATGCGAAATCAAAAAAAATAAACCCGCGGGTACGCGGGTGTTATATTTTCCAGGATAACGACTCCTTCTATTTCAAAGTGGCGATGGTCACGCCGGCGCCGCCTTCATCATAGCCGCCGAGGCGCTGCTCCGCCACGCGGCGATCCTTTTTCAAAAAATCGGCCACGGTTTTCTTCAGCACGCCGGTACCGAGGCCGTGAATAATCTTCACTTCCTGCAGGTTGGCCAGGGTGGCGTCGTCCATAAATTTCGCAAGTTCCTCTTCCGCTTCGTCGGCGGTGAGCCCCAGCAGGTTGATTTCGTTTTTCACCGTTTTCGCTTTGGCCGCCTTGAGGTGGCTCTGATAGGTGTAGGAAGTTTCTTCCTTGCTGTTTTGGACAGCTCTCAATTCGGAAATCTTCATCGTCACTTTCATGATCCCCGATTGCACCAACACTTCGTTTTTGCTGATGACATCGAGGATCACGGCATTTTTATGGAGACGGGGAATGTAGACTTCGTCTCCTTTTTCCACCCGGGATAACTTTTCACCGCCGTAGCTCACTTCCTCGGCGGCGGGTGCCAGTTCCTCAATCTGCTTTTTCCGCGCTTTGACCTCTTTCATAACCTTTTCCCGGTCTTTGGCGGAGACTTCGCCGAGGACTTCTTTGATCTGCTGCAAGAGTTCTTCCGCCTCCCGGCGTTTTTCTCTGACAAGGCGCTCGGCTTTTTCTGACCCCCGTTGAATCAGCACGGCTTCTTTTTGCTTCAGCGCCGCTTCCCTTGATCGCATCTCCCCTTCGTTCTTTAAGAGGCGGCCCTTTAGCTCCTCCGCTTCCCGCTTTGCTTTTTCCGTTTCGGCCCGGCCCGCTTCTAAGTTGCTGAGAAAATCGTTGACTTCTTTCGCTTCCTTGGACATATATTCATCGGCCTTTTTGATCACATTTTGATCCATACCGAGGCTTAAAGCAATGTCAAAAGCATTGCTGCGGCCGGGAACCCCCATCAGCAGGCGGTACGTGGGGCGCAGGGTATCAATATCAAATTCTACGCTGGCGTTGGCCAAATGAGCGTGATTATAGGCGTAGGCTTTCAATTCGCTGTAATGGGTGGTAACGATCACCTTCGCCTGTTTTGTGAGGAGCGTTTCGATGATGGCGATGGCCAGCGCCGCCCCTTCCACCGGGTCGGTACCGGCGCCCAACTCGTCTAAGAGCACCAAATTGTTTTTACCCGCCTTTTTCAGGATATCGATGATATTGACCATGTGGGAAGAAAAAGTGCTCAGGGACTGCTCAATGCTTTGTTCGTCGCCGATATCGGCGTAGACGCCGCGAAACACGGCGACACTGCTGCGGTCCGCCGTGGGCAGATGCAGTCCCGCCTGGGCCATGAGGACAAAGAGGCCGGCAATCTTCAAGGATACGGTTTTGCCGCCGGTATTGGGTCCGGTGATGATGATGCCGTTGAGCCCGTTTTTCAGCTCAAGGTCGATGGCCACGGCGCGGTCGCCCAAAAGCGGATGCCGGGCCTGTTTTAGATAAATTTCGCCGCGGTCGTTCAAAAGAGGTTCATAAGCGTTTTGTTTCAGACTCAGTTTTCCCTTGGCGAAGATGAAGTCAAGGTCGGCCAAAAGGGCGAGATTGGCTTTTAATTCGTCGCTGTGAACGCTGACGAGGCCGGACAAACGCAGTAAAATACGGTTGACT
The DNA here is from genome assembly GCA_040776805.1 of Clostridiales bacterium. GTDB lineage: Bacteria > Bacillota > Dehalobacteriia > UBA7702 > UBA7702 > UBA7702. The sequence continues at coordinate 238,034 of JAXGZS010000003.1, forward strand.
TCTTGTTCTTCGTCGCCTCTCAGCTTTTTCAGGTCATTGTTGAGATCCAGCACCGACATGGGTTCGATAAAGAGGGTGGCGCCGCTGGCGCTCTGGTCGTGGACAAGGCCGGGCACCTGATTTCTGTATTCCTGCTTCACCGGCACCACATAGCGGTCGTTGCGGATGGTGATGATGTTTTCCTGTAAATACTGATTTTGGCTGGAATTTCTCAAAAGATGATCGAGTTTTTCCCGCACCCGCTCATGGGTGCGCCGGATCTTTCTGCGGATCTCCGCCAAGGCGGAAGAAGCGCTGTCCAAGACGGCGCCGTCGTCGCCGATGGCTTCTTCAATGGCGCTTTCCAGGGAGTTGATAAAAACGATACGGGAGGACAGACCCTTGATGATGGGATAATTCTCTTTCATCTGGCTCAAGGTGGTTTTCACGCGTTTACCCGCCCTTGCGGTATGCATGATCTCCAACAGATGAGCGCCGTCGAGGAGTCCGTTTTTATCGGCCATGGCAATGGCGCCGCGAATATCCTTAATCCCGGCGAAACCGAAATTCGGCAGGTAAATCAAGATATTCCTGGCTTCGCTGGTCTCCTTCTGCCAGCCCTCCACGATGACTTTATCCCTGTGGGGCAGCAGCTTTTCGGCCTTTTCCCGGCCCAAAGGAGAACCGCATTCCGCCTTCAAAAAACCAATGATCTTATCGTATTCCAATTTTTTTAAAGTCTTTTCATTCATGCAAAACTCCACGGTGGAAATGTCCTTTGGTAAAACCGTTATTGGGATATTTTTTTAGTTCTTCCAATAAAAGCTCTTTCTGGTACGCCGTGCCGGAAAGCGCCTGTTCCCTGCCGGTTTTGTAGAGGGAGACGATTTCCCTCAAAGAACCGATATCGTAAAATTGACCTTCGATCCGCCAAAGGGAGAAGCCTTTCAAAGCGTCCAGCTCATCGATGAGGCAGAGATCCCGGCAATTAAAGATGTGCATATTGTGATAACCATCGCCGACCACCGGAAAGAGCATACCCATGCGGTCTTTCAGCTGATAGCGGCAGCCATGGCAGGATAGACCGCAGGGTACCTTCGTTTTATCCTTACCGGCTACAGCGCCGATCAAACAGTGGCGGCTGACCATCATCTGCATGGCGCCGTGAACCATCACTTCTCGGCTGCCCTGTCCTTTGGCAAACCGCTCCATCTGCTCCTTGGTCATTTCAACGGAAGCCGTCAGCGAGGAAAAGCCCATATCGAAAAGTTCCTCCGCCGTATAACGGTTAAAAACATTGGCGGAAAAATCAGCGCAGACGGTTTTGATCTCCGGATACGCTTCTTTGAGCCGGATGTCGGCGGCCTGACCCACCATAAAACCGCGAAAGCCGCAGTCCAAAGCGGATTCCAGCTGGTGATAAAAGCTCTTGTCATTGTCGTTTTGAGTGATTTGTGGCAGGGCGTAGAGCAATTGATTTTCATACCGTGCCGTCAAGGCCTTTAACTCTGTTTTTTCGGCCTGACCCGGGAAAGCGAAAGCAAAATGGGGCGCGATGCAGACTTCCTCGGCGCCGCCGGCGAGGGCTGCCTTCAGTTGATGAATATCGGCAACCTTCACCCGCAGACGCGGTACATTGTTCTTTTTGCGTTCATCGCTGATTTGCAGCGCGTTTTTCTTTTCTTCCTGAAATATATAATTCTTCACCACAGGATAAACGGCAAAGATCATTTCGTCAAATTTCAGCACAATGTCCCGGCGGACTTGATTCAGTACGCTGGAGGGAATCATCACATTGCCGTCAATGGCAAGAACCAGGCCGCTAAAAACGTAGCCGCTGCCGCCGAGGCGGGAGAGCTGTTTCTTCACCAAATCGTAGTCGGTGGGATGATTTTTGGCCTCTTCCGCCACGTAAGGAGAGATCACTTTAACCTTGTGACCCAAATTGTCCTTGGCGATGACAGTCAAAGCTTCCCCTTTTTTGCCGATGACGGTAAAATCCAGGGGTATATCGCTTTCCAGATTTTCATAGCTGTTCATCGCCGAACGCATCAGCTTGCTATCATAGGTTTTAAAAACGCGGTCCCCCACGGAAATGCGGCCGGGGAGCATGATCTCACAGGTTTCCCCCTTGCGCGCCGTGGCGACCTTTTCTTTGTTGACGCGCAGATCCGAAACGAGGGAGCCCAAGCGTCCCCCCACCTTGACCCAGATTTCAATGCCGTCGTTAAGATTTAAATCGTGCTCCAAAGATAAGGTAATGATCTTCCCGGCTGTCTTCGTGACGCGGCCCAAAAACAGGCCGCGGTTATTGGGTTTTTGGTGGCTCATCAGGGCGAGGGCGGGATTGCCGTGAAGATAACCGGGGGTAAACTCCCGGTTAAAGACTTGTTTCACGATCAACTGATCGCGGTCGGACACCGCCGCCTCTCCCAAAAGCAACTGATCGATGACGCGGCGATAGACCCGGCCCACAGCGGCCACGTATTCCGGGCGCCGCATACGCCCCTCCACTTTCAAAGAAGTGACCCCGGCGGCGATGAGCTCTGCCAATTCCTCCAGCGTATTAAGGTCTTTGGTGCTCAACAGATGAAGGGGTCTTTTATTTTTCGCGTTGCCGTAAGGGTCAATCAACTCATAGGCCAAACGGCAAGGCTGGGCGCACTGCCCTCGGTTGCCGCTTCTGCCCCCGATCAGACTGCTCATCAAGCACTGTCCCGAATAGCTGATGCAGAGGGCGCCGTGGCAGAAGACCTCCAATTCCAAGTCGGGAACTTCCCGGTGAATCAGGCGAATCTCCTCTAAGGTCAGCTCCCTGCTTAAAATGACCCGTTTAAAACCGTAAGCGTAGGCCCATTGGGCGCCGCGGACATTGTGAATCGTCAGTTGGGTGCTGCCGTGTAAGATAAAATCCGGCAGGAGCTTTTTTATCAGCCCCGCCAAACCGATATCCTGTAAGATGAGGCCGTCTATGCCGAGATCATAAAGAAATTTCGCGTAATCCAAGGCTTCCGGCATTTCCTCATCGGCAATGAGCGTATTCATGGTCACGTAGACGCGGATACCCTGTTTTTTACAAAGCTTTACCGCCGCGCGCATTTCACTCTCGTTAAAATTGCCCGCGCCCGCCCTGGCGCCATAGCGATTCCCGGCAAGATAAACGGCGTCGGCGCCGTTGGCGGCGGCGGCTTTCAGTGATTCCGGTTTGCCTGCGGGAAGCAGTAATTCGATATTCCTCAATTTGAATTCTCCATTATAATTTCCCTTTTTTATAGGGGTCAAACAGCGGCCTATGATAGGCCGCGTCCGCGCGGCCCAACAACAGCTCAATATCCACGTTAAAATTCAAGTTTTGCCACTTCGCTGCGGAAATTTTCGTAGTCCTCTGCGAGTTTCTTGTATTCGTCAAGCAGTTCCATCGAGATCAACACAGCGGCTTTGACTACGGTAAGCGCGGGATTTTCCTCCCGCATGGCGCTGATTTTATGGTCGATGGTTTCCGCCAGGTTTTTCAGATACGCCTCATCCTGATCGGATTTAAGATAAAAACTCTGTCCGCCGACGGTTACGGCTAATTTTTTCTGTTCCGCCATCACGTTCTCCTTTCTCCCTTCATCAGGAGCGCAGGACGATGTTATACTGCTGATCTAGCGTTTCCTTGATGTTTTCCACCACTGCACCGATCTCTTCCGCTTTCAGCGTTTTTTCCTTTGCCCTGAAAATTAGGTTATAAGCAAGGCTCTTTTTACCGCTTTCGATGCGGTCGCCCTGATAAATATCGAAAAGTTCCACGGTTTTCAAATATTCTCCCCCCGCGGCGACAATGGCCGCTTCGATGTCGGCGGCGGGCAAACCGCCATCGGCAACAAAGGCCAGATCGATTTCGACGGCGGGGAATTTGGAGATAGCTTCATAAACAAGCTCTTTTTCCGCCAACGAAATGAGAGCATCTAAGGCAAGCTCAAAAACAACGGCTTTTTGCGGCAAATCGTAATTTTGGGCGACAAGGGGATGCAGTTCCCCCAGGTAACCAATGACTTCGCCGTCAAGCAAGAGATTACAGCTTCTGCCGGGGTGCAAAAACGGTTCCAGCTTTTCCGTGCTGACGCGCATCCCCTCAATTTTCAGCAGAGAAAACAAGTTTTCCACCACGCCTTTTAAATAATAGAAATCTTTGACCACCTTTTCCCCGTTCCAGCCTTTGCTGAAAGCGCCGCTGACGACGGCGGTCAACAGAGGTTTTTCTTGGGGCAGTTTTTCGCCGGCCACGGGAAGATAGCCGCTGGCAAGTTCAAAAAGGGAAAGATTGAGATTTCTGCGGTTCATATTTCTGGCGGCGGCCGCCAATACCCCCGGTAACACCGTGGTGCGCACAACGCCCTGCTCGTCGCTGAAAGGATTCATGATTTTAACGCTCTGCCTGCGGTAATCGTCCATGGGCAGTTGCAGCAGATCATAATGTTTTTGATTCATAAAGCTGTAGGTGATCACTTCGGAAAAGCCCATGGCGACCATGATCGATTTGACCTGATCGGTGACCCGCTGGCCTTTATTCTTTTTCCCTTCGGTCATCTGTCCCACGGGGAGCGTGGCCGGAATTTTATCATAGCCGTTTAACCGGGCCACCTCTTCGATGAGGTCCACTTCCCGTTCAATATCCATACGGTAATGGGGCACGCTGACGCGAAGGCCACCGGTTATAGCTTCATGGGAGAAGGCCAAAGCGTCCATCATCCCGATCATGGCGTCATCGTCAATCTCCACGCCAATGGTTTTTCTGGCGTGTTCAAATTTCATATCGACCTTTTTTTCAGGGAAATCGCCGTTATGGGAGTCCAAGGTGCCTTCCACTAGGGTGCCACCGGCCAGTTCGCAAAGAAGCTGGCAGATGCGGTTAGAAGCCTGTTCTACGCCTTCGATATCAATGCCCTTTTCAAAGCGGGAGGCGGCTTCCGAGGCGAGTCCTAATTTTCTGGAGGTCAAACGGATCGACTTGGGGTAGAAAGCGGCGCATTCGATTAAAATATTCTTTGTTTCCGAGGTGATTTCCGTGTTCTGTCCCCCCATCACCCCGGCGATCCCCACCGGGCGTGCGCCGTCGCAGATCAACAACATGTCATTGGTGAGCAACCGTTCCTGATCGTCCAACGTGACGATGGTTTCCCCTTCCTCGGCCCGTCGCACAATGATCTTATAATCGGCGAGCAGGTCATAGTCGAAGGTATGGGAAGGCTGGTTCATTTCCAGCATCACGTAGTTGGAAATATCCACGATATTGCTGATGGAACGAATCCCCGCGGCGGCCAGACGGTGGCGCAGCCACAGGGGCGAAGGCCCCGCTTTGATGTTTTTCACAAGTTTCGCCGTATAACGGGGGCAGAGGTCTTTGTCCAGGACTTCGACTTCGGCCATGGTTTTGATCTGTTGCACCGCTGGGGGTAGCTCGATTTCCGGTAAGTGCAGCGGTTTGCCGCTGATGGCCGCCACTTCCCGGGCGATATTGTGCACGGAAAGGCAGTCGGCCCTGTTGGGAGTCAGTTCAAATTCCAAAATCGCGTCGTCCAGCTGAAGGGCGCTGACAAGATCTTCCCCCACGGTAAGATCCGCGGGCAGAATGAAAATGCCGCCTTCGCTTTCACCGGTGGCAAGACCTTCCGGTATTTGCAGCTCGCTGACGGAGCAGAGCATCCCGGCAGAGGTGACGCCGGCCTTGTCCGCGGCTTCGATCTGGAAGCCGCCTGGAAGTTTGGCGCCGATTAAGGCCAGGGGCGCTTTGATACCGACTTTCACATTGGGAGCACCGCAGACGATGGTCAGGTCTTCCCCTTTTCCCGCGTCCACTTTGCAGACGTGCCATTTGGTATGTTTCGGATCGGGATGGTTTTCCACAGATTTGATTTCCGCCACCACCACGTTTTTGATGCCTTTATTGAAATATTCGATTCCTTCCACGCTGAGGCCGGCAAAGGTCAGGCGATCCGCCAGTTCTTCGGGGCTCCATTCCACGGGAACGAGAGATTTCAGCCATTGATAAGATACATGCATACTGTAGCGCCTCCTAAATCCTAAATCCTAAAATTCGTCCAAGAAACGAATGTCGTTATCGTAGAAAACCCGCAGGTCGTCAATGCCGTATTTCAGCATCGCGATGCGTTCCACGCCCATACCGAAGGCAAAACCTCGCAGTTTGGTACTGTCGTAACCGGCCATTTCCAAAACATTGGGATGCACCATACCGGCGCCCAATATTTCGATCCAACCCGTATCGGAACAGGTACGGCAGCCCTTGCCGCCGCAAATGCCACAGGAGATATCCACTTCGGTGCTGGGTTCGGTAAACGGGAAGTAACTGGGACGGAGGCGAATTTCCCGGTCTTCCCCAAAGAGCTGGCGGATGACTTTCAAAAGCGTGCCTTTGAGGTCGGCCATGGAGATATTTTCATCGATGACGAGGCCTTCGATTTGATGGAACATCGGCGAATGGGTGGCGTCGTCGTCTCTACGGAAGACGCGGCCGGGACAAATAACTTTTACGGGATAGTCGGGAACCTTCGCCGCCATGGTTCTAACCTGCATCGGTGACGTGTGGGTGCGCAATAGCATATCTTCGGTGATATAGAAAGAATCCTGCATATCCCGGGCGGGATGATCTTTGGGCAGGTTCAGCCCTTCAAAGTTGTTGTAATCGTTTTCAATTTCCGGGCCTTCGCCGATTTCGTAACCCATGCCGAGAAAAATATCTTTGATTTCGTCAATGATCCGGGTCAAAGGATGAAAATGGCCGCTTTCTATTTTCGTGCCACTTAAGGTCACATCGATTTTTTCCGCTGCGATCCGGGCTTTTAAAGCGTCTTTTTGCAACGCACCGTCTTTTTCGGCGATGGCTTTTTCCAAGGCTTCACGAATTTCGTTGGCAATTTGGCCGACTTTGGGCCGGTCCTCGGCACTGAGCTTGCCCATACCCTTTAAAATCGCGGTCAATTCCCCCTTTTTACCGAGGTATTGCACCCGCAATTCGTTCAGGGCTTCCTGATTTTCGACTTGCGCAAATCGGGCTTTGGCCACCGCCTCAATTTTCTTCAAGTCCTCCAACATTTGTTCCAACTCTCGTTTCCTCCTTCACGGTATGTCGCTATAAAAAGAGAATTTCTCCTTTGTCAGCTTATTTTATTCACGTTAAATGAGCTTGGTTATCCTCTGAAAATGATGGGAAAAGATGACTTATACACCATATATCAATTTATTATTATAACAAGTTTTTCAGTTCATTTCAAGTTTTTCTGCTTCTGATATAGTGGTCGTAAGCGATGATTCCCGCCGCCATGGCGACATTCAGCGATTCCACCCCGTTTTCCATGGGTATGGCTGTTCGGGGCAGTTGTAAGCCGCGCCAGTTTTCATCAAGGCCGCTGCCTTCGTTGCCGAAGACCACAGCGACTCTCCCCTTGGTCGGTAAATCGTGATAACAGACAGCGTCGCCCATATCGGCAAGAAATGCTTTTACGTTCTGCTTTTTTAGAAAATCGCGTATTTCCTCAAAGGAAAGTCCCTGAAATACCGGGATTTTCGCCACCGTACCCATGGTCGCCCGGACCGTTTTGGGGTTATAAAGATCCACCGTTTCCGCTTCCAATAAAACAGCGTCGACACCGGCGGCGGCACTGTTGCGGATGATCGCCCCGAGATTGCCGGGGTCCGCAATCTTATTTAAAACCAAAAGAAATCCGTCTTCCCTCAAGGTAAATTTGGTGAAATCCGGGCAAAGCTGGGGAAAGGCCGCGATCACCCCTTGCTCGTTTTTGGTTTCGGCAAGTTGATGAAAAAGCGGCCGCGCCACGGCAAAGACCCGATCCGCACCGGAGCAGACACGTTCTAAAAAAGCGATATCGGGAAAATCCTCGGCATAGAGCAGAAAATGGGGCAGAAAACCCGCGGCGCATAAATCATCAATCAGCCGTTTCCCCTCGGCGAGAAAGAGGCCGTATTCATCCCGGTATTTCTTTTTTGTCAGTTCCCTGATGAGTTTGATATATTGGTTATCTTTGGAGGTAATCATCTTACGTCACCCCTTTCGTTGCAAAAGAACCCTGCTGTTGTTTTTTTACTTAATGATATCTTATTATATCACACCGCGTTTTTCAATACGACGAAAAGATAAAGGGACGCCTCAGCAGAGACGTCCCCGATTTTTCGGTCATCTAAATATTCTTTTCTTCTTCCATTTCATAACCGTTCTCTTTAAGGGCGGCGACAGCCTCGTCAAAACGCTCCTTTTTGACGAAGATATAATCCGTGGCAAAGGTGGACACAACGAAAATGCTGATTTCTTTTGCCGCTAAGACCGCGGCGATTTTCGCCAAAACGCCGATCAGGGAAAAGTCCAGCGTACCGCCAAGACGCATACCCCGCCACCCTTCCTCCACAGCAAAAGCACTCTGCGGTACCGCCGACGCGGGACAGACGTAAGAAATTTCCGTGTCGGTTTTGGCAAAGAAGCCAAAAGGTTGCCGCCAATCGATGGCAGCGCCGTCTTTTAACTGGCAAACGACAAATTCAGGGGGCAATAGTTGCAATCGCATAAGAACCTCTTTTTACGGTTTTTATTTATTTTCTCCCATTGACTTTGTATTGTCAAGAGAAGCCAAAAATTCAAAATACTTTTTCCGCAGCCTCTTACCGGTCTCCCTGGTTTTCAGCTGCTGTCCGTCGATGCTTCTAACAGGCATGACCCCCATCAGAGAGTTGGTGAGGAACAATTCGTCAAAGCGAAACAGCTGTTCTTTCGGGATCGCCGCCTCCTTCACGGTTTCCGTATTCATCATGTGCTGCCGCATCATGCCGTCGAGCAAACCGCAAGCCACCGCCGGTGTATAGATGACGTTGTCCTTAACGCAAAAAAGATTGGATACGGCGCCTTCCGCCAACAAACCGCCGGTGTTTAAGAAGATCACTTCATCGTAGCCTTCCCCTTTGGCTTTCGTCTTCTCCAGGTAATTATCGCCGTAATTCAGGGTTTTTAGATAGGTCAGCGGCGAAGATTCATTGCGCATAACCTTACTGAGTTTTATGGCCGCGCCCTCTTCGTACATTTCTGTTTTGTAGGGATTTTCCCTGAGGGAATAGACGATATTCTTCTCGGAGACGATCACCTTCACCGCCGCCCTGCGCCAAGTGGAGTCCGCGGCGAGGGTTCTGATCTTCGTCAGCGTTTCTTCGCGGCAATACCCCTTATGCTCCACTTGCAATTGTTTTAGCGCCTCCTCCAGGCGGCGTAAATGCTGATGGAGAAAAATCGGCTGCTTTTCTTCGATGGCGATGGTTTCAAAAGCGCCAAGACCGAAACGATATCCGTTATCCAACGCGATATGGGTCATAAAAACCTCCTGTTTTGAAATAGTTCCATAAAGGCCTTGCCTTTTTGCAGTGTTTCTTCGTATTCAAAGGTTGGTTCGGATTCGGCGGTAATGCCGCCGCCGATACCGATGTGATAAACGCCATTCTGCCACACCGCGGTGCGAATCACGATATTGAAATCGCAGTCACCGTTTAGAGAGAGATAGCCAAGAGAGCCCGTATATAGGCTACGGCGGCTATGTTCCAAAGCGTCGATGATCTTCATGGCCTCGATTTTCGGCGCGCCGGTGATGGAACCGCCGGGAAACATAGCCCGAAGCAGACCGTCATAACCGCAATCCTCCTTACATCGGCCGTTGATCGTGGTGACCAGATGAAAAACCGTGGCAAAGGTTTGCACCTCGAAGTGTTTTTTCACTTTCACGCTGCCGGTTTCGCAGATCCGGTTTAAGTCGTTGCGCTCTAAATCGACAATCATCAAAAGTTCGCTTCGATCCTTCTCCGATTGGGTCAGTTCCCTTTTCAGCGCCGCGTCCTCCGCCGCGGTCGCCCCCCGTTTCCGCGTGCCTTTGATGGGCTTTGTTTCAATGAGACGGTTCTTCATCCGCAAAAACCGCTCCGGGGAGGCGCTGATCACTTTGACATCGCCGTAATGGAAGTAGCCGCCAAAGGGCGAGGGATTGCTTTGCCGCATACGCCGAAACATGGTGAAAGGCGGCATTTCGCTTTTGATCATCATTCTCTGGGTCATATTGGCGATGTAGATATCCCCCTCCACAATATGCTCCATCATCTTTTTAACGGTCTTTTGGTAATCCTCTTTGGTAAAATCAAAGGATATATTGGCAATGTAGTCCGTGATCTCCGCCTTTTCCTCCGACACCGTCTCGACGAGACGGTTTAAGCGGCGCAAACTTTCAGCTGCCGGATAAAGAATTCCCCGGGCCGTCGCCGTATACGTATGCTGCCAATGATCGTAAATGATCAGGTTTTCGTAAAAGCAAAACAAAGCTTCCGGCATATCGATTTCTTTTTGATGGCTGCTTTTAATTTTCTCAAATTTACGTCCATAGTCATAACTAAAATAGCCGATCCCGCCGGCAATCAGGGGCAACGCTGTCTCGTTTTTTTCAAAATCAGCGGCGGCATAGGCGGAGAGCCGCTCTTCAAAGGAACCTTTTACGGCGCGTTTGTTTTCATAGGTAACGCCGTCTCTTTCCTCTAAAACCAGGTAAGGATAAAGGCCGATGATGGAAAAACGGTTGTTTTCGTCCCGTTCCTGCTCCTGTTCTTTTTCCTGTAGTGAAGAATCGAGAATGGCCGTGAGGGGCAGCTCCGCGACACGCTCATAAAGCGCTTCCAATTTTAACTGCCAATTTGTTTGCTCTACTACCGTTATCATGCCATCACCTTCTCACAAATATACATGAAGTTCTTTAGCAGGCGATATCCGTATTCCGTCAGCACTGCTTCAGGATGAAACTGCACGCCGTAAAGGGGCAGGTTTTTATGACGGAGAGCCATGATTTCCCCATCCTCGGCCACGGCGCACACGTCTAAGCAAGCAGGTAGCTGCTCCTTGTCAACGACGAGGGAATGATAGCGCGTTACCTGAAAGCCTCTGGGAATGCCTTGAAAAAGACCGGACGCGTCATGGTATACAGGAGAGATTTTGCCATGCATCGGTTGTTTACCCTTCTTGATGACGCCGCCGTAATGGTAGGCAATGGTCTGGTGACCGAGGCAGACGCCGAGTATCGGCACTTGATGCCCGAAATGGGCAAGGACGGACAGGGAAGCGCCGCTGTCCTCCGGCCGCTTCGGACCGGGGGAAATGATAATCCCCTGAAGCTCTCCTTTTTTCCATAAATCTTCTAAACGCGCTTCCTCGACTTCGTCGTTGCGCACTACCGCCACGTCGCGGCCAAGTTCACGGCAGTAAGCCGCCAAATTATAGACAAAGGAATCGTAATTGTCGATCATCACATACATGAAGCGTTCCTCCAAAGAAGCTATAAAATCCGAATTATTTGAATTATTTGAAAAAAAACCGAAGATAAAAAAGCTTTTATCTTCGGCAGTATTCTGGATTCCAGGCACACCGTACCATATTTATTTTTTTATAATTTAACCGATTTTGGCCCTCCTGTCAAGCCCCTTCACCAAATTCCTAAAGTTTTTTGGAGCAGCAGACTGACGACGGCAATACAGACCCAGCAGATAAAACCGAGAGCAAGGGGTTTGCCGCCGGATCGCAGGAGCTTCACCAGATTCGTATTGAGTCCGATGGCGCTCATCGCCATCACAATGAGGAATTTACTGAGTTCTTTCAAAACAGCGAAGACGTCTTCGGCCACGGTTAAGGCCGCGCCGCTGAAAAACGCGGTAAAAACAGTGGTGATCAGGGAAGCGAGTATAAAATAAAGGATAAACATGGGAAATATCTTTTTGAAAGAGACCGCGGCGCGGTCTTCCCCCTGATCTTTCCGGGCTTTCTTGATCTGATAAAAAGCTAAGATCAACGTAATGGGGATGATCGCCAAGGTTCGCGTCAGCTTGACGATGGTGGCATAGTTCAACACAGCGCCGTTGGTGTTATGGAGCGTATCCCAGGTGGCGGCCGCCGCCGTTACCGAAGAGGTGTCATTGATGGCCGTCCCCGCGAAGAGGGCGAAGCCTTCATTGCTCATATGAAGCAAACCGCCGAGGGTAGGAAAGATCACCGCGGCGATGACGTTAAAAAAGAAAATCACGGAAATCGACTGAGCGATCTCCTCATCGTTGGCTTTGATCACCGGCGCCGTGGCGGCAATGGCGCTGCCCCCGCAAATGGAGGAGCCGATGCCGATGAGGGCGGAGATTTTTCCCGGTATGGACATCATCTTATGCATGAAAAAGGCGACGATCAGCGCCGTGGAAATCGTGCTTAAAATGATGGGCAGCGAGGAAAGACCTACTTTGCCAATGGTGGCGAGATTCAAGCCGAAACCCAAGAGGATAATGGCATATTGCAGGACTTTCTTTGCGGTAAAGGAAATCCCCGCGTCGAATTTCCCGCGTTTCTTTAAAAACAGCGCCGCGATCATGCCAAAGATGATGGCGATTACCGGCGCGCCGATGATTTTCAATTCCTGAAAAAATGCCACCACCAGCCAGGCCGTCAGGGCAATGCAGAAGCATAATAACAGCCCTCTCCCCTTTTCTTTGATCCATTTCATTTTATAGCCCCCTTTCGATGCTCTTTTTCTGTCTTTTTCTAAAGATCATTATACTCCTTGCAATATCATTTGTAAAATGCTATTATTATTATAATTTCATAGATATTTATCTATGCATAAGGAGATCTACCATGACCATTCGCGATCTGGAAATCTTTGTCGCCGTAGCGGAAACCGGCGGTATCGGCACGGCGGCCAAAAAACTCTATATTTCCCAGCCCACGGTCAGCCACGCGATTTCTCAAATCGAAAAGAGTTACCATGTGAAATTATTTGAACGGCTTTCCAAAAAAATGCTGATTACCGCCACAGGTGAGGAATTCTTACAGTATGCTCACCATAGCCTCAATCATTTTAGAAATATGGAGCATTTTCTGTACCACGCCTCGGAGCAGCTGACGATACACATCGGCGCTTCCCTCACCGTAGGCGGCTTTTTTCTGATGAATATGATTTCCGACTTTGAGCAGGAGCACCCCCATCTTCGCGTCAGAGTCTATATCGACAACACAAAAATAATCCTCCGTCAAATCTTAGACGGATCCCTTGATATTGCTGTTTTGGAAGGCGACACCCTTTCCTCGGAAACCGTCACCGAGGTCGTCTACGAAGATAACATGGTGCTGATCTGCGGCAAGGAGCATCCTTTCGCGAACAGAAGTTCCATCCGCCTGCAAGAGCTGAAAAACGCGGACTGCGTGCTAAGGGAAGAAGGCTCCGGCACGCGGGATTTTCTGATCAGGCTCACGGAAAAACAGGGCATCCCCATTGTTGAAAAATGGGTCTGCCACAGTTTTGACGCCATCCTCAATATCGTCAGTGCCGGACAGGGCGTTTCCATTATTTCCGAAGCCGTCGCCGCCCATGAGCCGAGGGTGGTTCAGATTCCCCTTGAAGACGCGGTGATGACCCGTAAATTCCGTATTGTTTACCACAAAGATAAGTTCATCTCCTCGGCGTTAAAAGAGTTCATAACAGAAACAAGATCCTATTTTCGTAAGGTTCAGCTGTAAAACTGTAAAAAAGATCACCCATCTGCTGACGGGTGATCTTTTATTTGATTTCGTCTGTGCCAACGCGTCCATTTTCTTTATCCCCTTCTTCTTAAAAGAAAGAAAGTAGTTCTTTTATATCCTCTTCTTTCGTGCCCCAGCTGGTGGCAAGGCGGATCACCGTATGGTTTTCGTCGTATTTTTCCCAGAAACCGAAACTGACCTTTTCAGCAAGGGCGTCCATGGCCCGGTTCTCCACGACAATGAACTGCTGGTTCGTCGGGGAATCAAGGTAAAAGGCGCACCCTTTCTTTTTCAAGCCGTCCTTTAAGATAGACGCCATTGCGTTGCCGTGAGCGGCCAATCTAAAATAGAGTCCGTCGCTGAAAAGCGTATCGAATTGAATACCCAAAAGCCAGCCTTTGGCCAGCAGCGCGCCGTGCTGCTTGATCTGGGTGAAAAGGTGGGGTATGAGATGGGGATCGGGGATCACCGCAGCTTCGCCGAAAAGAGCCCCCACCTTGGTGCCGCCGATGTAGAAGGCATCGCAGAGGGCGGCGATATCCTTTAAATCCAAATCGGCTCCTTTTGCCGTCAAGGCATAACCCAGACGGGCGCCGTCAAGATACAGTTTCAGCTGAAAACGGTCGCAGACAGCGCGCAAAGCGGTAAGTTCCGCTTTTGTATAGAGGGTACCGTATTCCGTGGGCTGGGAGATGTAAATCAGCCCCGGCTGCGTCATATGCTCATGGGTTTCGTCAACATAAAAGTCCAGCAGATATTGCTCCACCGAGGCGGCGTTGAGCTTGCCCTCTTGCCCCGGCAGAGTAATAACTTTATGACCGCAGTATTCGACAGCGCCGGCCTCATGCGCACTGATATGCCCCGAAGTAGCGGCAACGACCCCTTCATAGCGCTTTAACAGCGCGTCAATAAGCAAGGCGTTGCTCTGGGTGCCGCCCACCAAAAATTTCACCAAGGCATTCGGTTTGCCGCAGGCGGCGGCGATTTTCCGCACCGCGCTTTCACTGTAAGGATCAAAACCGTAGGCCGTGTTTTGCTCATCCTTTAACGTCAGGAAGCGCGCCAAAATCTCCGGCGCCGCCGTTTCCATGTAGTCGCTGTCAAAATGTAACATCCTTATTCTCCCTGTTCCCCTTTTATGGACGCGGGTAAAAACCCTTCAAATACAATGATATCAAAATACTTTTCGGCATATTTTAGCTCTTCTTCACTGCGGATGGTCCAGGCCGCCGTCTTTGCTTGAAATAGCTTGCGGCTGATGACCAGGGGCAGCTTTTCCGCACCTTTGCATTCATAAGCGATAAAATCCGGCTTAGAAATGCAGTTGGTCAACAGGTTGGTCTGGGCGAATTTTACGAACCAGGATTCTTTTCGCTGCTTCCAGGGATCGAAAAAATCCATGGAAAGCTGTCCCCGGAGCACATCGGGCTCGTTCTTTTTAAACCACTGGAGTACAAAGGGAGAAAAGGAAATGACAACGTAATCCCCTTGATATTTTTTTAGCTCCGCCATGGTCTTTTGACAAAGCGCGTCGTCATCGCCGCCGCTTTTGATTTCCACCACCAGGGGAACCTTGCCGTCGATGAGGGTCAGCGCTTCTTCCAGCGTTGGTACCCGTTGATCCGATTGGAAAAGCGGGTAAAATTGAACTTCCGCCAAAGTCAGATCAGCGATTATTTTAGTCACCCCGGCGACCCGGCGGAGGGTGGCATCGTGAACGACCACGGGAATGCCGTCCTTGGTGAGCCGCACATCCAGTTCAATACCGTATCCCCCCTGGATTGCTTTGGCGAAAGCGGACAAGGAATTTTCCGGCGCGTCGCCTTTGTTATCGTGTAAGCCGCGATGGGCGATGCGGCGGTTTTCAAAGGGCTGCAATCGCTTATCGCGCTCCTCATCAGTATTGGGCTTCATGCAATACAGCGCGGCGGCCGCCGCCGAGGTAGCGGCTGTAAACAGAAATCTTTTTGACATAGGACTCCCCCGTTTTATTGATTTTCATAAATACTTATGATAAGCTAATTACAAATAAAAAAATGACGTAATAGTTTACTATGATGGGGGTCAAAATGGTACAATAAATCATGCTTCTTCATGTTAGGAGGTTAACATGGTAAAATTCAAACATAAAATTGTTTTGGTCTTGGTTGTTTTGCTTTCATTCGTAACCATAGGCTTGCTCGCTTTTTCAGCCTTTGATACACAGAAAAACAGTAACGAGAAAGAAAGCATTTACACAACCATTGTACAATCAGAAGAGGCACTTTTTAGCATCGGCGTGATACCGGATACGATGCTCAATACGGATAAAAACGATATAGAAGTTATATCGGAAGCGCAAACCCAAAAACTGTTAACAGAAAAGAAAGCCGGCTTCAGCAAATGTTTTAATGAAAAACTTGAAAATACCTATAAAGAAGATACAGAAATCTCCATAACCGCGGCAAAAGAACGGGCGGAATACATGAAACAAGCCGGCAATATGGATGTGGGAGACAGCGCGGAAGGTCTCGACACGGTGGATATCACCATTGATGCCGGTGTACTTAGCTGTGATCTCCGTTCCGTATCGGTCAATGGGGACAGCGCCGACGCCTCTGCTATCATCATCGCGTGGTCGAAATCCATTTATTTTGATAAAGCCACCAAAGAATACTACACATGGCTGACGTTCAGCCAGTTCGATAATGAGTACAATTTTGTAAAAAGAGATGATCATTGGGTCGTTGATTCGGTGGATATGACTCAATTATTCGCGCCGGAGGATTATGATTACCGTAAGGGAACCTATACTTCTTTTGAGGAAGCCGTAGCAGCCGCGCAAAAAATTGTTCCCAATGAGGAAAACCCCTTTTAACAGAGAGTGAACCGCACAATCAAAACACCAATTTAACGGAGCGGAAAGATTTTGCCTTTCCGCTCCCTTTTTTATCTTTTGCCCAAAGCGTCATGCCCTTAAAATGAGAGGCTACGCGGCGGCCGACCTTGACACGGCGCCTGTTTCCCACTATGATGCAGCTAAGGCGGAACGCTGGATTCCGGCCTTTCGCCCCAATCAAGATTTCCCCCACTTTTGCGCCGATTTCGAGCTTACACAGAATGCGGGGTACCCCCATTCCCCGCTTACACCACGCCGCTTTTAATAGTCATCAGGCAAATAATCCGTAAGATCATAGTCGGCGGGGTCGCCAAACACATCCTCTACATAATCTCGGAATTTTTTGATTTCCTCATCACTGGCCCCGTAGGTTGTTTTGATTTCTTCATCACTCATCTGTGCAATGAACATGACAGCATATATTGTATCACGCCGTGCCGAATCCACTGTCGCACCAGCCTCGATATAACCATTTTCATCCAGCCATTTTTCCAGCTGTGCATCACTTAAATCATATAGAGCCGCAGTGCCTTCCGGCCCATTCATTTCAAAGGCCCAGCCACCAAAATCATAATTGCCATCCTCGTCAAGATAGGATTTATCATTTCCACAACCGGCGAAGCCAAACAAAGTTAGACCAAACAATATGAATACAAATACCGTTTTCTTTCTCTTTGACATGGTTTTAACAATCCTCCACCCTTGTTTTTTATAAAACATTAACAACTAAGTCATCTGCCGCACGATAAACATAATTTGTACTTGGAGAAAAACTAATTGAAGGAAAACCGGCGGTAAGAGAAATTCCAGTTACTGTATATGTATAGTGAGAATACCCGCCTTGGGCTTGCAGCCAATCTACCTTACCATAGTGCTTTAATGCGACTCTTGCAGCACCTTTATAACAAAAATTATAAGCGCTGGGCGGCGTTGCACTTGTTTTGATAAAGAATGTGGGAGTTTTTACTCCTGATGCTAACGAAACATAATCATTGTTGGTTAAGCCCGTTGTTGTGGTAGTAACATTACCCGTAAGAGAATTACGTTTATAAAGCGTATAGCGTGATTTGTTGTTTTCGCTATACGGCATAAATGCCATATTTTCGGTCCAAACAATTGCAAAATCATCTCTATAAGGACTAAACGGTAAACTACTCCATTGCCATTGAGTATAAACTGTAGAGTATGTCCATTTATTTGTATGATAATCTAATTTCTCAATAACTGTATAGATTGTCAAGGTAGCACTAAGCGTCCTTATTTCATCATCTGTAGAATCTGGATTTTGCAAAATTGCTATTTCTTCAGAATTATATCCCATATATTCCAATTCCTCAACAGAGAGCTTTCCTCTTTCACGCAAAACAGATTCATAGGTATTTTCTTTCAGCATGGCGATTTCTTTATTAGAATAGTTTTCTGACTTTAATTCTTCTACTGTCTTTTTCCGTAAGGTATCATACATATCATATTCATCATATATAACTACATTTGCTCTTTGAAGTATATTTTCGCCAGGTTCTTCAACAGGAGATAATTCCCCTGTCATGATGGCATTATTCTCATTCAATGTTTCTGCTACAAGAGAATGATAAACAGATACTTTCTATTAATAATTATTATATACTTCCCTTTGAAAATATCAAGCTTAAAATTGTCATAAAGGAACTTTTCTTCTTTGGATAATGCCGTAACGGCTGCGCAAAAAATTGTTCCCAGCGAAGAAAATCCCTTTTAATAGCGGACGCACCGCGCAAGCAAAACACCAACTTCACGGAGCAGAAAGATTTACCTTTCTGCTCCGTCCGTTTTTCTATCTTTCGCGGCAAAGTACAGTCTGCCCTTAAAATGCCGCCAATACGTAATGGAGCAGAGCCGTGATGCCGACACTGTATAAAACGAGGGTCACCGGTTTACAGAGGAGAATAACGGTGATAAATTTACTTAATTTCATCTTCGTCAGTCCCGCCAAATAACAGAGGACGTCATGGGGGGCGCCGGGAATCAGAATCGTTAAGGTAAACAACTTATTGAACCTTTTTTGATCCTGACAGTAGCCGATGTATTTTTCAAAATACCGTTTGCCGACAAACTTTTTCACCAAAACACTGCCATATCGCCGGGAAAGCAAAAAAGACACCACACAGCCGAGGCAGATACCGAGGTAATTATAGAGAAAACCGAACCAGGGACCGAAAATCACCACCCCGGCGACGCAGCCCATCGTTGTCGGCAGAATCGCGAGCACCACCGTGATGGCCTGAATGAGAATGAAAACGACCACAGCCCAAATGCCGAACCCCTCCATATAGCGAACAAAAGCCTCGGTATCCGTGAACACCCCGACTTTATAAAGATAAACGCTGAATAGGATGAGGGCGACGGTGAATATAAGAATCACGACATGATTCAAACTGATCGAAATTTTATATCCTTTCATAAAGCCGAAACCGTTATGTCTTTGGCCGCGTCGCCTTTGAATTTTCCCGCGTTCTTTTCTTCATAAACTTTGATGGCGTGATAAAAAAGCCGGTTTATGGGTGTTTCTATGCCGAAGGCTTCGCCGAGGCGCATCACCTTGCCGGCGAACATTTCCACTTCCGTCTCCCGACCGTTTTCAAGGTCCTGTAAAGTGGAGGGTTTGTTGTCAAAGGGCAAGCGCCTGATGGTTTTTTCCTGAGCTTCGATATCCGCCTCACTGAGGTCGATGTTGAGACGGTTGGCGATGGCCACCACTTCTCTCATGGCCGCCCTACGGATGATATTAGCGTGGTCGCTCAGACGGTAGGCGCCGAAGGGAATCCCCAAAAGCGCGCAGGTTTGATTTTCGCCGACATTGCACATGAATTTGAACCACAGCCCCCTGATCATATCGGGATCGATGGCATAGCGGATGCCGCAATCGTCGAATAAGGCTTTGACCCGCAAAACGCGTTCCGACAGCGTATCGTTTTTCGCTTCCCCGAAATGCACTCCGCCCGCGGCGGCATCGTACCGGGCGACGCCGTCCTTCATCTCCGCGGACACTCTCATATAGGCGTAGAGCACGCGTTCCGGGCCATATGCGGCGGCGACGATCTCCTCGCTGTCCACACCGTTTAGAATGGGTAAAATCAGGGTATCCGGCCCCACTTGATTCTTGATCTCGGCAAGGGCTTTTTCAAGTCCCGTATATTTCACCGCGATGATCACCAGGTCGGCGGGATCGTTTTCCTCTGCCGGGGAAATCATCGTAAAACGGTGGCGGACACCGTTGATGGTGACGCCCTCTTTTTCGATCCGTTCTTTTCGGCTGCCCCAAGCCAAAACCCTGAAGCAGCCTTCTCTTAGGCGCGCCTCAAGGGACGGCGCGAAATAAGCGCCCATGGCGCCGAGGCCGATCAAGGTGACTTTCTCTATCTTTTTCATAAGTTCATTCCTATCGCATTTTTTCATTCAGATAAATGGCGTTCAAATCCAGACTGTAATAGGTGTTTTGCTCATCGGGGCCGGCGTAGCCTTCGATATATTGAAACACCACAAGGACCTCAAGTTCATCGGTGTCAATCTTTAGTGACATCTCTTCGCTTGGGGCTTCTTTCAACTGGGCGCCGGGATACGCCGCGACGACCTGCCGAATATAGGAAGAAAAATCTTCCTCAACGATTACCGTGCCGTCGGAGACAATTTTCAGGGTTGGGATCCCGTTATCCGCACCCGTAATCCAGTAGATTTCATAACTATGGCGTTCCCCCGCTACGGTTACAGAAGGATTGCCTTTCGGTTCCATTGGATTAAAAACCAACGCCCAACGGTAAGCGCTGACATCAAGGGCCGTGGAAGACAGATAGACCGAGGTATAAAAAGCATCGTTGCCTTTCCCTGCCGAGGTCCAGGTTTGGGCAAAACCGAGTTTTTCTTGAAAGACATCGCTTCGCTCCAGCGCCGGATCGAACCAGGAGGGCAGTTTGTCCTCGGGAAAACCGGCGAGGTAGACCACGGCGTCGGTGATGTTTTCGCGGACGTCGAGGTTCGGCTCATTGACGGCGGGAAGGAGTTCGCCGTCTTGCAGCATATTTTCCTCCTCCAACAGCGTTGTCAGACGGTTCGTCTGGACAGCGATGGTTGTCGGCTGATAGCCGATCAAGGGTAAAACGGAAATCACCGCCAAAACGCAGATCAAGAAGATGATGGGCAAATAGGCTCCACTTTTTTTGATCAAGAGCAACACCGAGGAGACCGCAGCAATCAACCAAAGCAAGATGAAGTAATACTCACTGATTTTCAGTCCCGCAGCGCCCAAGGCCACAATCAGCGCCCAGGCTTCAAAAACGAGAATCACCAAGGCCCCGATGGGATAAAAATGCCGGTAAAATTTGGCGATGGCCGTTTCATGACGGGCCACCATCAAATAAAGCCACAGGCCACCCAAGGTATAGGTGGCGACAATTCCGAATAACTGGGTAAAGGAAGTGTGCATCCCGCCCAAAACAGTTTTCAGCGCCCAACCCAGCAAAACAAGGGTTAAGGCGATAAAGACAGGGATCAGAATGTAACCGAAAAGAACTTCGATAAAACGAGGCTGGGTTTGGGCGGTTTTACGCTGATCATTTACGTGCTGCTTGCGAAAATCCGGGAAATAGCCCAGGAAGATCGAATAGCCGATGAAGCCGGAGACAGCGCCGAGATGCCCGTAGATGCTACGGCTCAATCCATCGAAAACCAATGTCTCAAGGGCGGCGACAATCAGCGACGAACCCGCCATGATCACGCCGCCGTAAAGCAAGGCGATAAAAAAGGCTTTATGCGTCATAAAGAAGGCGCGGGCAACATCGGATTCCTCCCTGGGGTACGCCGCCAAGACGATGAAAAGCAGCAAACTGACGCTCATGGCCACGATCATACGAGCTTTCGCCAGATCAGAAATGACGGTTAACGCAGGATCCGCCGGCGACGCGACGCCGCCAAAAAGGTATAAAGCAAAAAAAGCGACGGCAGCCGCAACCACACCGCATACGTTTGCCGTAACAAAGGAAAGGAAACTGCCAAAGCGGCTTTGGGCGGCTGTGACCAGCATGAAACTGAACAAAGCAGCAAAACCAAAAGACCAACGAAAACAGCTGAGCAGAAAATCATAGTCCTCCAGGGCGGACCAGCCCAGCTCAATCTCTACCATCATGGCAACGGTAAAAACGAGGGCGCAGGCCATGGATACGGGAAAGGTTTGAAAGGATTTCAGGGCACCTTTTGAGATCTTATAAATAAACCTGATCAAAGGATTCATGAGATCACCTCCCTAACTATTTTTTGCTTTGGGGTGCGGGGAAACAAGAATTGTCTTGCGTTCTTTTTTATGATGATCGCAAGATTACATCATTGCGTCATTGCGTCAGCCCTATTTTTTAGTTGCGGCGACGAATGGCGATCAATTCCCATATATCCGCCAAAATTTCGCCGTTTTTGACCTCTATCATCAGCCATTTTTGCCCCATACTTGTTTTTGTATCCAAATAAAGATCACGGACCGCGGCGGTAAAAGATGGCAAAATCAGTTCCGTCTCCGCTTTTTCGCGCTCTCCGATCACAATAAGTGCGGTAAACGCCCCTTCCCCCGGATAGAGAGTACACAAAGCCCGCCCCGCTTTTTTGTATTTTAAATTCCAGCCGGGCTGCATCGAACATTTGCTGTAAGTAATCACCGGCTTCACCTGATACTGTGTTTCCATGCCGTCACAAAGCCGATTCCATAAGGAGTTTTGGACGAAGGCGTCCAACTGATCTCGGGTGGGTTTTGCCAATGCTTCCATTTTAACATCCCTTTCCCTTGTTATTCCTCGGACAAAGGGGTCGTAAATTCCTCTTTTTTCAAATGAAGATGAGAGACGATGGCCTTTTCCGGGCAGGCGGCGATACAGTCGCCGCAGCGGATGCACTCCGTGCTATTGATGTTCTTTGTCACTGCCACGTTCATTTTACACTGTTTTTCACAGGTTTTGCAGCCGGTGCATCGAACGCCGTCAACCTTCAGCCGGTAAAAGCTGATTTTGTTAAAAAGGGCGTAAAAGGCGCCCAAAGGGCAAAGATATTTACAAAAAGGACGATAAACGAAAACCGAACCGCCGACCATAACAAGGAGCAGCAGAACTTTCCAGTTAAATAAAGCCCCCGCCATGGCCCGTAAACTTTCATTTTCAATCAAAAGCGGAATGCCTCCCTCCAGGGTACCGGCAGGACAAAGCCATTTACAAAAATGAGGCGTGCCGCTGCCGAAAGCGTCGGTCAAAAGCAGCGGTAAAAGGATGACAAAGATAACCAAAATCAGGTATTTCAAATAGCGCAAGGGACGGTCTACGTTTTTGTTGATTTTCAGCTTTGGCGTCGGTATTTTATAAAGCAGATCCTGGAAAAAGCCGAAGGGACAAAGAAAACCGCAGATCAAACGACCAAAAAAGACGCCGAAAAGAATCATGATGCCTACGACATAATAGGAAAAAGAAAATTTTCTGTCCGCCAGCACGGACTGCAAAGCGCCGATGGGGCAAGACCCCGCCGCCGCGGGGCAGGAATAACAGTTTAACCCAGGCACACAAAAGCTCTTGCTTCCCCCCTGATGAATCCTGCCCTTGGGGAAATTCTGCAAAAAGGGGTTGCTTAAAACCGTCGCAAAAACCTGGACGAACCGGCGGTTTTGAATCAGCTGCCACAATCGTTTCATAAGCTCACCCGATCCCGATACATTCTAAGCAGATATGGGCGGCTTTTTTCAAAACCACAAGAGCTTCGCCTCTCACAACGCCGTAGAGGAGGAAGGCCACGGCCACCGCCAAAAGAAAGTATTTTATATTGCTCATCGTTTTTAAATATCTATGGTTCATGTTACGGTAACCGCGCCAATCGATCCTCAATCAGCCCCAGATAAGCCTTGGCAGTGGTATCGCCGCCTTGTGCTACGCCCACTTGCAAATCGCCTACCAAGTTTCCTTCGCTGTCCACAAAAGCAGTGGTGGGATAGGCAGAAACCAGGCTCAACAAGGAATCGCTCAGTTTTTCATCGGGAATCAGCACCTGAAAAGTACAGCCGTTCTCCTCTAAAATGTCCTCAACGGTGCTTGCTTCACTGTCCCCGTCGACGCAAATCGTGATCATATTCACGCGTTCCGGCAGGTTATCGTAAACTTCCTGCAAATCCGGCATTTCATCGATACAATAGCCGCACCAGGTGGTCCAGATATTGACCATGGTCAAATCATACTCCTTCAGGTTGTCTTGGCTAAAGGTATCGCCGGTCACGGTCGTCGCTGAAAAGTCCGCCATCACCGCCGTGCTGCTGTTGTTTTGTTCTTTTGTATCGCCGCAGGCGGTCAACGTCAATAACGCAATACAGGCAAGAAGAATTATCATCCATTTTCTTACTTTCATAAACGTACCTCCTTTTTTCTTTACACGCTCAAAAACCGGATCGCCGCGTTTTTGATGGCAGGGATCAATGGCAAATCACTATATCTTTTTGGAGCTGAGCAAACCTTTCAATACCATGCTTATCCAGCTGTTTTTCTGTTTTTTATAGGGTTTTCCGGCTAATATCAGTTCCTCAACGGCAATGTCTTTCAGGTTTTCTTGGGGCACGTCATAGGGATTGTTGGCCAAAATCACCATATCGGCGATGTTGCCGACGGTTAGCGTTCCCCGTTCCCCTTCGTCAAAAGTTGTCCAGTAGCCGTTGTACGTGACCATTCTGAGGGCTTCCGCCACGGTTAACGCTTGCTCCTTAACGGGGTGATTCACCGCGTTGTGCAGCCAAAGCAACGGATTTGGGTCGGTACAGGGGGCGTCGCTGCCCGCGGAAATCACGATACCGCGATCAACAAAGCTGCGCAGGGGATTCAGTCGTTCCTCCCGGTCGCCAAGGATCTCCTTTAAATACCAGTCAGGCTCTTGAGGCCAGACGATAAAGGAGGTTTGCAGGGGAATCTGTATTTGATACTGCCGACAGATCTCAAGTCCTTCCTCCGTGGGCAAACAGGCGTGGATAATGCCGTGACGGTGGTCGTCCCGAGGGTAATCGTCAAGAGCGGCTTTCAACGCCCTGGTCGCCTGATCAAAAGCGGCGTCGCCGATGGCGTGCATTTCGATTTGCAGCCCGCGGCGGTTGGCCTTTTTGCAAAATTCCGTCACCTCCGCGTCGCTGTAATAAAGCACGCCTTTGCTCTCTGTGCCTTCATAAGGTTCTTTCAGTGCGGCGTCCATGGAGCCGTAGCAGCCGTCCAAAGCCGTTGCGAAACAGCCGCCGATCCGGGGCAGATGTCTTTTTGCCGCCTTATCCGTATCCATGGTCTGAAAAAAAAGACGCATCTGAAAACCGCCGCTGAGGCCGCGCCCCACATAGCGTTCGAGATCCACGTCCATATCTTTGGGAAAACCGACGCCGCTCACGGTATGGATCATGCCGATGCCCCGGGCCGCCATGTAGTCAATGGCTTTTTGCATTGACTTCACCAAATCCCATAGGGAAACAATGCTGCTGACATAGTCCGTAGCGGCGAAGAAGGCCTCCTGATTCATTTCCCCGCTGTCGGGGTTATAACCTCTTAAGGATTTTACCTTTTCCGGCAGTTGATTTAAGAGCGCCGTATTGACGATACAGGCATGACCGTCGTACTTTGCCACCATGATGGGGCGGCCGTCGGAGACATCGTCGAGATCCTTTCGGGATAACAGTTTTCTCTCCGCAACCGAATGGGGCGACGCGCCGAAAGCGATGACGACTTTCGCCTTTGTTTTCGGCAGAAATTCTCTGATTTTTTCTTTCAGCACCTCATTGCTGCGTACAGCCATGACATTGAGACCGGCGTTGAACAGCGCCATGCTCGCGAAATGAATGTGGCTATCGACAAAAGAGGGCAACAAGGCACGACTCCCCAGTTCACGCACGCGGTGGCCTTGATATTCCGCCGGCAGGTCATCACCGACAAACACGATTTTGCCGTTATCCTCCACCAGATAGCGGTAAATGTTGTTTTGGCTGTCGCAAGTCAAAACGGTTCCCTGATAAATCTTCATCGTGCTGCCTCCTAAAAAATAGTTCTGGTTCTGCGCTTTCCCATCATAAGGACCGTTTTCCCTGCTCTTCCCTTTTCACAATCATTCGTAAGAGGCGTCTCGCCGATAAAGGCTCATCTAGACTTTAAATGGCGCAAACCGCCGGTATGACCGTTAGGCCGTGGGAAAATCAGGGAATCGACGGCTTTCAAATCGACGTTCCGCTTTTCCGCATTGCCTTCTAACCTCATTTTTCCGTTTCAAAATTCCTTTCGTCAAACTGGGGATAGCCGGTATTTTGACTGACAGGTGTTTCCTCTGTCAATGATTGCAAAAAGCTAACTTCCTTTTTCAAGACGTCGATTTCTTTTTTCAAGCGTCTGATCTCATTGACGCGGCGTATATAGCGCACCGTGCCCAAGGTCGCCACGATCACCGCGCCCAAAGCCGCGGAAACAAAAATGATCAACGCTTGAGAAGCGGTGAACTTATAAAAGAGCAGATTGATCCCAACCGGGCTTGCGTTTGTCAACGCGAAAACAGTGATGAGGATCGCGAAAATTAGGCCGACAATGAATAAAACTTGGCTTTTCTGCATCAGTTGTTCTCCTTCCCTTTGCTCCCTGGGATTTACCCCTGGCCGCGGCCAGGCCGGATAAAAGAGGGAGGAATCAAATGCGGCTCCATTCATTTTGCTTCCTCCCTGTTAACCTGTTCATATTAAAACGTCAGTCTTTGTTCAATTCCTCAATGATTTCTTCCACTTCTTCGGCGCCGTCTTCATAGAAGCCTTCTTCATCCGGAGCCAATTCCTTCAAAAGCCTCAAAAATTCACCGGCATGAACGCGCTCTTCATCGGCGATATCTTCCAGTACCGCAATGGCAAGCTCGTTATCGGTGGATTCCGCCAGCTGCATATAAAGCTGAATGGCTTCATATTCCGCGGCAATCATAAACCGAATGGATCTGATCAACTCTTCATCGCTGATTTTTTCCGTTTTCTTTCCGGAAAAGGGATGTCCAAATTCAGGCATTGTAAAAACCTCCTTTTCATTCAGTCACACTTACGAACAATAGGTTATAGGGTTAAAAGATAGGACATATTGCAGGAGCCCTTCTATTCCAATATGTCCCAAATGACACGATTGCATGAAAATAAGGGTTCGTCTTTACGGTTTCAAGGATATCTCTTTACAATCTTAATTTAGCACATTATAATAATTGTATCAATATGAAAATGAAAAACAGCCGTTTATTTCAAAAATAACGGCGCAATAAAAGGAGGGCAAAATGTCCCATATCATCAAAAAAGACGGTAATCAATTTTACATTGGTACAGACCCCCTTTGCGCACAGGCCGTCGTCACCTATGTTTTTGACGACCAGCATACCATCCTAATCGATCATACTTACGTCTCCGATGAACTTAGAGGACAGGGCATCGCCAAAGAACTCATCGATGCCGTGGTGAACTATGCTCGGCAGGAAAAGCTGAAGATCATCCCTCTCTGCTCTTACGCCGAGTGGTTAATGAAGGGTTCCGGGGAATACGACGACGTTTTAAAATAATCACATTCTCATTCGACGGCCTAAGCCATGAAGTTTCTTCATGGCTTTTTCATACGATCTTCGTTAGCGCTCCCGTTAGGGAATCGATCACCAATCCGTAAACCGCAACGTCCTTGGGAAGCAACGGATGTTCCCGTACCAGCGCAACGGATTTTTTCACGGAATCTTCCAAATCATAAAAACCGTCGAGCCAATCCTTGAAGTCAACGCCGCTATAGGCCATCATATCGATGTCTTCCTGGCGGACGCCCCGCTCTTTCATGGCCTCGAGCATCTCCCGATGATCGGTGTTGCGGGCGCCGCAATCCGTATGACCGACGACGAGTATTTCTCTAACATCCAGTTCATAAACGGCGATCAACAGACTGCGCATGGCGCTGCCGAAAGGATGAACGATGACGCCGCCGGCGTTTTTGATGATCTTCGCATCGCCGTTCTTCAGGCCCAGCGCCGCCGGTAACAGCTCCGTCAGCCGCGTATCCATACAGGAAACGACGGCGATTTTTTTATCCGGGTATTTGCTGGTGATGTAGGCTTCATAGGCCTTGTTTTTAACAAAATCGTCGTTAAATTTTAAAATTTCTTCAAGCATGTTTTCTCCTTTTTCATGAATGCTGTGATAAGCGGCTGAATTAGGCTTCTCTTTATGTTATTAAAAAAGTTCTTTTTAGATTTTATATTAATTCCACTCTCGTTTTTACCGTTATTCTAATTACTATTTTACCAAAAAAGACCTTTGTTTTCCATGCCCAAAATATAATTATTATTCAATAGAGTACTCCGCTATGGTGTGAGGCGTTAGCATTCATGGAGCCCATCCGTCAACGTTTCGGGGCAGGCGCTTTTACGATAATTAACTCTAAGGTTTCTTCATGGAGGTTTTTAACATTCATTTTGGTTTGATATGGGATTTTCAGTAGAGTACCACCGTCGTATTCATGGATTTCCTGATCATTTAAGCCAATAGAAAGCTTTCCGCGAACAATGGTCATATAAACATTCGAGTTGGATATATGTTCCGGCAACCCTTCTTCTTTGTTAAACACCATGTGCAGATAGTGCAGGTTATCATCAAAAACAACTTTCTCAACAGCCTTTTCATTGCCTCTTGATAATTTAAATATCTGCTCAACCATAAGTTATGCCTCCTATTTTTCGTTTTATTAATGATACCATAGAGTAACAGCCGCCGTATGTTGGAATTACAACAAATCAAACAGTGATCCAAGGGCAATAGATTTGGAGGTTTTACTTTTTCAGCAGATGCCTCAAGGCCGTGAGCGGATGGTGATAAAGCATCCTTGGCCCGGAATAGCGCATGACTTGCCGGATACGGTCACGCATGACCGGCTTGTAACAATGGACGGTACATTTTGAACAAAACATTTTGTCATGACCAAATTTGCATGCGTCGAGCCTTTGCAAGGCATAATCCAACAGAATCTGGCAGTCATCACACAGTGGCTTGCCGTGGTTTTGACCTTTGCAGTATATAAAAATCATCTGCCGTAACGCGTCTTTTTCAAAATCGATCCTGTTCTTTTTCATTGCATCGTTTTCTCCAATCGGCCTACCCTTCCCAATTTTTCGCCGCGACATGGGGTAGTTTTGCCCGCACGCCCATTTGTCTATTATACTTTGATGAGAAAGACTTTTGTAGACCCTTTACTTCTATTTCGTTTTCCGTCCCGATATCCCTTTTACTTATATTGATCCGTAGCCTTTTTTGCGACCTTATCCATTTTCCAGTCCACAGATTCTTGATAGATGTCAGAGTAAGTTTTTGCATCTTTGATTAGATCGTCGCAGAAAGCCGCGACGTCACTGCCCGTCACTTCCAGCACCCCTTTCCCCAAGGCCGCGCCCTCCTCAAAAAGATCGACGAGTCCCGAGAGCAGACCCGTTCCCTCGCTTAGCGCAACAGGGCCGACCTTAAAGAAATATTTTTGAATCTCTTTATAAACAATCTGATAATCTTGGGGGAGCATTTTCACACGGGCCACGTGGGCCCGCCACGCTTTTTTACCTTTGATGATATCTTCTATTCCCATTTCATCCTCCTATTTACCCAATTTTTTAGTGATATTGCGGTTGAGCTCCCGGCGCCACTTGTCGCGATAAGACTTTGCCCCTTCTTCACCGGCCAGCGCTGAACAGAAGCCTTTGATATCGTCACCCAAAACCTCTTGGACACTCTGACCTTCCGCCGCCGCTTCTTCCAGCAGGCCGAGGACACCGTCAAGAATCGGCATGAGGTTGCGGCCGGTGAAATCGGAATGCGGCCAAAGATACAAACTGATTTTTTCCCAGGCCTCCTGATAATCGGCGGGCAGCTTTTTGACTCGCGAATGAAAAGCTTTATATTCTTTCGTTATATCGTTTCCTGTGACTTTATCCCATACATTCATCATCTTTCTCCTTTAACTCATTGATTTTTGATGAGACGAACTCCCATTTTTCCCAGAATCGCCGCAGTTCTTCGCGGCCTGCGTCGTTAAGGGTGTAAAACTTACGCGGCGGTCCCATATCAGAAGGTTTCTTTTCTATGTCCACGCGCTTATTTTTCTCAAGTCTCACCAAGATGGTGTAGACCGTTCCATCAACGACGTCCGTGAAGCCAAGGGCGTTCAGCTGCCGCGTAATTTCGTAGCCGTAGGTCTCTTTACGGCTTATCATTTCAAGAACGCAGCCCTCAAGCACGCCTTTGAGCATTTCCGTTAAGTTCTCCAAGATAACACCTCCTTGCTACTGCGTATGACTGATATTCAGCACTACTTACTACAGCTATATCGTAATACATAGTAGCATAACTGTCAATTCTTTTTTGAGAAAACAATGCTGCCATCTTGGCATGACGGTGGATGTTGAGACATAACACAGAAAAACGAAAAAGACGCTCTACGAAATGAAAGCGTAGGGCATCTTGCTTCTGAAGAAACAGATATTTTATTATTGGCCACCGGGCTACATTGCCAAGAATCTCTACATGGAGAGCTTTACTCCGGCTCAAACCTTGATTTGGTGATGAGATCAACGGACATCCACAAAAAAGGCTTGGCTACCAAATCCCGGAAGAACTTTTCAAGGCATTCCCGGACGCGCCTATACCGCCTAAATGCAGGCAGTACTCTATAAAAATCTTCTATTTGCACTTGCTTTTTACTTCCACAAGCGGTCCATTTTCCTTTAGATTCTGCCATTTTCTTTCAGCCAGTTTACGGTATCCTTCAGCGTTTCTTTCATGTCCCTTGTCCGATAGCCCAGTTCGGCGGTGGCTTTTTCATGGGAGAACAGGGCATTTGAATTGAGGGTATAAATGGAATACGAAGTGAATAACGGCGGCTGCTTCAATATTTTATAATACAATTCCGCAAGAGGAGCAGTTGCTTTAACAAACCAAAGAGGCAAAAAATGTTTTATACTTCTCTTGCCGGTTACTTCATGGAGCATAGCAAGGATTTCGCTGACTTTGAAAAATTGATTTGAAAGAATATAACACTCGCCTTGTCTGCCTTTATCACAAGCGGCAATGATTCCATCTGCCACATCGCGCACATCAACAAAGTCATACCCGCCA
This sequence comes from Clostridiales bacterium, assembly GCA_040776805.1. Taxonomy (GTDB): domain Bacteria; phylum Bacillota; class Dehalobacteriia; order UBA7702; family UBA7702; genus UBA7702. Next base: position 268,643 of record JAXGZS010000003.1, read on the forward strand.
TTGATCCCGGAAGTCAATCTCCGTTTATAGTAATCCATTACTAAGGTTGTAATATGTCCCCTGCCGTGGTCATAGGGGCCGACAATCCCGGAGGGATGAACTACAGAGGCATTTAAACCCTGCGCAGCGGCGTCCAGAACATAGGCCGTTGCCTCTGCCTTTGTCTTTGCGTATAAGCCAACAACATGATCCGGGTTGAATTCGGTTATTTCCGTTATTTCTACACCACTGGGCTTTTCCGGAATGGCATGAACCGAACTGACATAGACCAGCTTTGACACATTATACTCCCTGCACAGATCAACAACATTCTTTGTTCCTGTCACATTTACGTCGTATACAGCTTGATCGAACTTAGAAGCGATTGACACGATCCCCGCACAGTGGATTACAACCAAATCGCGTCCATTTAGGTTTTCAAGACAGGGTTTCAAACTTTGCTTATCGCGCACATCACCGAAATATATCTCCGCCATTTCAGGAATGTGCTGTTCATTTGATAACACCAAGGCGCGGACACTTTTGCCGGTTTTAATCAATTGCTGTGTCACGACGCTTCCCAAATGACCCGCCGCACCGGTGACGAAATATACCTTTTCCATAAAAACCCTCCTTTGAAAAATCAAATATCATATTCAATCTGCAACCGGCATTTTGGGCAAATATGGCTATTTCAGCGCTGCTTTACAGAGTCTTATCCACATGCTTAAGGCCCCCTGTTCCCCACCCCTGACATCCATACCACGCGCTGGACGGTATGATCAAAAACCCGCAAAGCTCCTAAAGATTTTGGACGCGGTGAGGAAATGATACCCTTTGATGACATAAATACCATTCAAGAGGCTCTCTCTTCATAATATAGCTCAAAAGATAGCGGCATACAAGCAGAAATCACGAACAAATTACAAAATATTTCATGTTTTGGCAAAATATTTATGGTCAAGGAACGATAGCACAAAAGTACTCCCACCCTTTACTGTTTTAAAAACGAGAACGTAGTCCCGTGGGGTTTGTGACACTTTTCTTACAATTTAGCCACTGTTTTGCGGTGAATTTTGTAAAAGAATATTATATAATAGAGAGAAATGGAGGCGTCTATGAAAAAGTTAATCTATGCGGCAGATGATGAAGAAAATATAAGAGATATTTTGAAATCGTTTTTGGAAGGCGCAGACTTTGAAGTGGAAGTTTTTCTAACAGGTGATGATTTGTTTTCCAGATTTAAACAAAAATCCTCCGACCTCGTTATACTCGATATTATGATGCCGGGGAACGACGGCTTGACGATATGCAAAAAGATACGAGAAATTTCAAAAGTCCCCATTATCATTTTGACGGCAAAAGAGGGGGAAATGGATTATGTGTCCGGCATTACCTTCGGCGGAGATGATTATCTGGTAAAACCTTTTCGTCCCTCTCTGTTAGTTATGCGTATCAAGGCTTTGTTTCGCAGGATAGAGATGGAACGGGACAAAGATGAGAAACAGCTTTCCTTTGGTGATTTAACCTATACCAGCAAAAAACACGCGATATATTGCAACGAGAATGACCTTGGGCTTACCCTCAACGAGATGGCTTTGCTTAAATACATGATGCAGCATCATGACAGAGCCATTTCCAGAGATGAGCTGTTAAAAGAGGTTTGGGGAATCAGCGCAGAGATTGAAACCCGTGTCACCGATGAAACCGTTCGCCGTGTACGCAAGAAAATGAAAACAGCCAACAGCTCCACCTCCATTCGGTCCTTGTGGGGGTATGGATATAAGCTGGAGGATTTGCTATGAAACAGACAAAAAGAAAGATTGTAGCATTGCTTTGCATCGCTTTCGTCATAACTTTCTTTATTGTGTTCTCGGCGTTTCATATTCTGATGAATCATTATATTCAAAATGGAGCAGCGGAAGCCATTCATCAATACACCGATTACACTTGGACAGAAAGCTGGGAGTATCAATTTTCCCCCTATTTTGCCTCGGGGCTGTATTTGGAAAAGGACAAGGATTCCTCGTATTATTTATCTCAATATAGCGACGAGCCACAGCTGCCCTATAAAAACGATATTATAAAATGGTTGTCAGAAAATGAGGTAAAATCGGGAGAAATCATCGCTGCAAAAATTGCCGGCCGCAATTATTATATTTCCATGCAGCCGATTGCGGGAGACCCCAACTATATGCTGGCAACCTATGTTGATGTGACGGCGGAAAAACAGCTTGTAGCCAAGATCAGTTTTGCTATTTTGCTGATTATGACCATTTGCAGTGTCGGAGCCTGCTTGGCAGGTGTCTTTTTCGGCAAAAAAATCGAACAGGAACAGTGGCGACAGAAAAAAATATTTGAAAACGCTTCGCACCAACTAAAAACACCTTTAATGGTTATACAGGGATATGCGGACGGACTGGCTTGCGGTGTCATAAAAGACCAAAAGCAAGTGGCTGAAATTATCATGGACGAAACGGAAAAAATGGCTTTCTTCATTGATGAGATACTCAATTTATCTCGCATGGAGAGTAATGAGATTGTTTTTTCTTTTGAAAAGGTTTCTTTAGAATCGGTATTAAACAACTGTCTGGTCTCTATTGAATTTCTTGCGGAAAAGAAAGGAATACATATTGAGGCAGACATCTCTGACAGCTTGGTAAGAGCTGACGCAGTACAGCTGGAGCGAGCGCTCATCAATGTTCTTTCTAACGCAGTCAGATATGCAAACACCACCATAAAGGTCAAATGCGATAAAGACGGCATTGTGATTTGGGATGATGGCGAAGGCGTTGCAGAAGAGGATTTGAAAAATATTTTCAAACGATTTTATATCGGTGAAAACGGGAATATAGGAATTGGACTATCCCTAACAAAAGAAGTGATTCTACGGCACGGTTGGGAAATCTATGCCGAAAATGTAATGGGCGGGACACAATTTACCGTCAAAATAAAATAAATGAAACAGGAGGTTCACTCAAATGTATCAAAAAATAAAGAGAATGTTGTTGGCAACATCTGTTTTTATCTTCTCGACTTTTCTTTTATCTGCCTGCGGCGGCAGCCCTGACACAACGGATCAATCTACAGATGATCATTTTGCAAGCTTTACAAATTCCCTTCATCAAGAAATAAAAGCCCACTGGCCCCATATGAATAAGGTTTGGCCGACTTATCAATACGACAACCACAACCTCATACTATTTCGGCTGACAGATGACGGCAATGTAGCGGAGGCGGTGTTACTTAACACAAAAGAGCAGAGAAAGCTCAAAAAATCAGAATATAAGAATATCACACCTCCGCAAGATGGTGGCTATGAAGAAATCAAATTTGACGGCAAACCATCTTTAGCAATGAGTGTAACGCAAAAGTCTGTAGACGAAAAAAATTCCGTAGATACCTTCTATCGTGTGGCCACCCATGAATTTGTGCATTTTTATTATCAAAACGAAGCGATGGTCGGCGTGAATGGTGAAAACCGTTCTCAGAGTTTTCCGATCGAAAAAGCCCCGCGTCTTTACAGACAGATGATTTATCAAAACTTGATCAAAGCCTATGATAACCCAAGCCAAGAACAAGATTATCTTGGAAAAGCAAAATATTGGCTGGAAAAATGGCAGACTGAATTTCCAAATGAGTATCAAAGCATAAAGTCAACCGATATTGCAGAGTCCATTGCAAGATACAGCGACAATCTAAGTACCTTTGTGGAGGCGGATACAACTGCCGCGCAAATCTACAAAAACGCAGATAAGGATATAAAACGAAATGAACTTTTCTATTCCGCAGATGCGGAAAGCTATGAAATTGGCTTTGTGGCGGCGTTAATTCTTGATCAGAATACACCCGATTGGAAAGCGAGCTTCTATCAAGAAAAGATGACCGTCGAAGAAAAACTGCTCAAAGACCTTCCCTCCATGGCAGAAGAAATGAACGCGGAAATAGAAGCCAAGGTTTCTGCCTCCATAGAAGAATATAATACCGAGGTTCTAAGCTCCATTCAAGATATCATTGACGCGAAAAAAGATAAAGGCGTGCCTTATTTGAAAATTGACGTTACCAACTCAACCTCCAGTATGATCGCAGAAGAGATTATAACCTATGAGGAAGAGCAAATCACCATCGGCTACAGCAATCAGTTTGCTGTGGGCAAAAAAAGCATTGTAATAGACAACGCTAATGTTTATGAAAGAATCGACGATGATGGCAATCTGTTTTTATATATTCCGTTACAAATGCCTTATGAGCTAAATTCAGAGGTATTGACAGTGGCTTCCGAAAAACTGGAGGTTGACGGCATAAAAGTAAGCGCCTACGAGGAAAATGGACGCACAATATATTTTGTAAAGGCCAATGAATAAGCCGATCAACAGATAAGGAGAACAAACCATGAGACAACAAAAAACAATAGCGCTGCTCAGTGTTATACTGGCCCTCTTTCTGATTCTTTCGGGCTGTGGCCAAGTAAAAACAACCGAAACCTCCGCGGTACAAGAAACACAGATAAGACCGGAAGACGACTTTTACGAACATATAAACGAAAATTTACTAAAAGAGAAGAAAGCCGATAAAAATTCCGAAGCATGGGATCAATTTGGAGATTTATCCGACACTCTGAGCGAAAAACTGCAGCATATTGCAACAGAGATTACGGAAAATCGGGAAGAGTACGAAATAGGCAGTGCCGAGAGAACGGTTGCGGATTTATATCAAACAGCTCTTGATGAAAAAGGCAGAGAACAGACGGGATTAGGCTCTTTAAAGCCTTATGTTGACGCGATAAAGTCAGCCGATTCCATTCCGACGTATTTGGCGGCGGTTGCTCAAATTCGCAAAGAATTGGGTAAATCAAGCCTGCTTACTTTTGAAGCCTCTCCCGACCCCAAAAACTCTTCAAGCTATGCCCTTTTCCTGGATGAACCGGCACAGTTAGAAAAAAAGGAGTATATGGAATCGGGAGAAAGTTCAGAAGACATCAAAACCTATATCGCCGCACTGCTAAAAGCCGATGGTATGCAGTCCGCAGAAGCAGAGAAATGGAGCAAAAAGCTATTAACATTTTATCAGAAAGTATCGGCAGCCGCGCTTTCTCAAAAGGACAAGAATGATGTTGAAAGCATGATGAATTACTTTACGGTAGAGCAACTACAGGCAAAGCTGCTGAACATGAATGTGTCGGATTTTCTTAAAAAAAGCGGACAAGAGGGCTATACAACTCAAGTGGTGGTAAATCCTGCGATGCTTTCTGTCATCAACGGATACTTAACCGAGAAAAACTTAGAGTTGTTAAAGCAATATACCATTGTTTCCCTGCTTAGTGAGTATGCTCCGTATTTAAACAGTGCGTTTCGTAATGCAGATGCCAAATTCAATCGGCTTGATATGAACGAGAAAGAGCTGGCATGGGATTCTGTTCAAATCTTAGCCGAAATGGAACTTGGGGAGCTGTATGTAAAAGAGTATTTTTCAAAAGAGAAAAAAGAAGCTGCGCAAAAGCTTGTTGGTGATATTTTAGAGGCCTACCGAAAAAACCTGGAGCAGTTAGATTGGCTCAGTGAAAATAGTCGATCAGAGGCGGTTAAAAAAATTGATACAATGCGTGTGAAGGTTGGTTATCCGGAAGAATATCAAAGCTACCTAAAAGGCATTGTGAAAGCAACAGAGGAAGGCGGCAGCTTCATCGACAATGCGGTGGCGGCCGATCAGCAAAGGGCAATGTACGAACAAGACAAAGCCATCGCTGCGGTAAACCGTGAAGAATGGACAATCTCCCCCATTACCTTAAACGCCTATTACGATCCATCGCACAATGAGATTGTGTTTCCGGCGGCTATGTTGCAGGCTCCGTTTTATGATGAAAATGCAAGCTATGCAACAAATTTAGGAGGAATCGGAAGTGTGATTGCCCACGAAATCACCCATGCCTTTGACGATATGGGAGCGCTGTATGATGAAAAAGGCAATTACCGCAACTGGTGGACGGACGAAGACCGCCGTGCATTTGAGGAAAAGTCTCAAAAGGTTGTAGAATATTTCGGTTCTTATGAAGTTTTACCCGGATTAAAAGTCGATGGAACGCTGACATTGGGCGAAAATATCGCAGACTTAGGCGGCATTTCTGTCATCTCGTCTATACTTGAACATGACACAGAAGCCCTGAAAGAAATGTATCAAAGCTACGCCACCATTTGGGCGACAACAATAAATGAAGAAGAACTGAAAGACCAGCTGCAAAATGATAATCACGCACCCTCAAAGGCTCGTGTCAACGCCGTTTTAAGCTCCACGGAAGCGTTTTACAAGGCATTTGACATCAAGGACGGTGACGGTATGTATCTGCCGCCGGAAAAACGAGTGAAACTCTACTGAGTATAGCGGCAGTATCAAGAGTTATGCGCAAATTCACCGTGAAATTCAAGTCCGGCGTAACGGTGGATGTAAATGAATAAGGGAACATAAAGCAAGGCACTCTACGTGATTTCAAAGTAGGGCGCCTTGCTATATTTTTGTATTTGAATCACAATATCAGGAACACAATTTAAAAAGTAACGACGCAAAATCAATACAAAACTTCATATCTTTAATGCTCAACTTCGCTTTATAGTATTCCTTGATTTGATTGACTTTGGTTACTTTTTCAAGCATCGTCGCCGCATCGGCACAAGCGATAGCTGAAACAGATTTGTAGCCAGCCTCATAAAACGCCTTGGCCGCAACCGGCCCTATACCGTTGATTCTTACAAGATCGCAAAGACAAAACAATTCATCTGATATAGGCACATTAACATTACTTTCAAAATAGTCTTTTGATGTTTTAATTCCTGCCTCATTCAGTTCGGAAATCAAAGCAGTGTCGATACCGGGAAAACTTGCAATTGGTACAGGCTTTTGTTCAAGACTTCCAGCTTCTCTTCTTAAAATAGTCAAGTAATCTTCAGATATACCGCTGTCAATCGAAAAAGACGCTATTTTCTGGGGAGTGGAAAGCCTTTTTCTAAGCTGAGTTACGGTATCAATTTCCTGATCTTCTAAAAGAGCGAATTTTTTATCAATATCATAAAACAGCATTTTTCGCCCCGGCAGGAGATTTTGTTTTTTCAGCAGTTCCTTATAATCCTGAATAGATAAGCTGTCTAAATCCAGATTGTACTTCATCTTTTTCTCCTTTAACGCCGGATAAATAATCATCTTAAATTCTGATTTGTCAGCACCAATTGTAACATTGTTGTAGCGATTATACTATATAGAAACTGATTATCCCTTCTCATGCCGTCAGCCGCTATAAAAGAATTTCAATTTGCTTCTTTGACTTTTTATCTAATACTTCACCTGACAGCGCATTTAAGATAAAGTTTTCTATTTCATCTGTGTTATGCTCTCTCCTGATGATGAGCAGGACATTTAGGATATCAAGCAGTATGGATTTTCGCATGCTTTCTTTCACAGTCATAAGTTCAAAGGAAATCAATCCAGAAGCTATTTTATCCTGCAAGCCCGGTTTCGCTGAAGCAATTTTGCCCAACGCTTGAGTACATTGGCGTATCGTAATGGGTTTTTCGTCGTTTAGAAGCGTCAGGCATTCGTCAATCGTATCTTCCATCCTGTTTTCCGCATCCCATTTTACGTTCTCGGCAATCAGCATGAGCCCAAGGCTTCTCTGATAAGAATTGTCGCTTTTCAGTTTGTTTCTGAGGGTATCCCAATACGGATAGACATCATCAAATAATAAAGACCTGTTTTGCAGGAGGAGAAACACTTGATATCGGATACTATCATCTTTTAGACTCAACCATTCGATAAGCTGTGGGATGTCCTCTTTTTCAAGTGCCTTTGACGATTCCTGTAAATCGCTTTTGGGAATCGACATGATACGATTTAATGTAATCATCTTTATCCTCCAATCAAATAAAATGATGCAGCAATTATAGAAATTGCGATAGCATAGTAATGATACCACTTTTTATTCATTTTGCGTAGCAGTAAAATAGCCGTACCAACAGCCAGAAGCATTACCAAACCGATAATTATCGGAGTTTCATATAATTGAACTCCAATCCCAGACATAAATGTGGTAAGTGATCCAGTCAGAATACCGGCTTTTAGCCAATCTGGAATTCTGGTACGATATATTATCAGACAGAGAACAATCCAAATAATCCCGTATCCAACCCTTATCCATGACACAAAGCTATAGGATCCATCCTGATTTGCCATAGTTTCAAAGAGCGTGAATATCAGAAAATACAACATAAATGCCACTGCCATAGCAATAAAACTTCCTACCGTAACAAGTACTCCATCTTTAATTATTCCGGATTTTTTATTCATGTAGCATCCCACTTCTCTCATCATATCCACTTTTATAAAGATATAAATTTGATTTTTTCCACAGCCAACCTGTTCTCACAATCTCGAATTTTTCAAAAAGCATATAAGCCGACCTCACGCAAACCGCTGATATCAAAATCACTCTGTCGCGTTCAAAATCATGTCTTTGGACTTGTTTCCACGAAGCAATATTTTCACGATCCTCGAAAAATCCAGTATTACTGGATTTTCCACACACTCACTCATCCACCCTCGACATCAATACTACCGTCTCAACGTGGAACGATAGCATCAGATTGATGTCGGGTATGTGTTTTGCTGATTTTCCGTGCGTGGGAATATATCCATGACTGTTTTCATGGGTATATTCCTTGCGTGGAAACAAATCCACAGTCCCATTATAGTTTTTATCCGTTCTCGGAAACAAGTCAATGTTGCCGAATTATTTTCGTAAAGTAATGTTCTCTGCTGTCAAGTCATACGTTAACCGTTAGTAATAATTAAAAGGTTCCGTTTTTCCTGCCGTAATCATGATAAATATATTTGTGCTCCCACACATCATCACGGTAGGAGCCATATTCGGTTATTTTGCAATCATTATACAAATCATCTGCCATCTCAAGAATGGTGTCTTTAAGTTCCAGATGTTTAATATACTTTTCAGGTATACCCTGCAAGCCAAGATAGGCTCCCATTATGTTACCAGTAACCGCTCCTGTTGAGTCACTGTCTCCGCCATGATTTACGGCAGCAATGATGGCTTTGTCAAAGCTATTGCTGTATTTCAAAGAACAATAAATTGCTATTGCTAATGTTTCTTCTGCCACCCAGCCTTCACCAAGTTCCCGTATTGCATCTATATCATTCATCTCTTTAGATGTTCTAGTCAAGCAAAATTGTAATACCAATTGTTAGTTTGAATGCCTTGCTTCAAACGGTGTTTTACTACCGTTATATGAATGTGGTCTACGATGGTTGTACCAATCAAAAATATATTCATAGATACCTTGGTTCAAGTCCTCATCAGTCTCAAATGTGTATTGGTAAACAAATTCAGTCTTTAACGTATTGTAGAAGCGTTCCATAGGTGCATTATCATAGGGATTGCCGGCTCTGCTCATACTTTGAGTAATATCATTATCCGCGCAGAAGGAAATAAATTCTCTGGACGCAAACTGGGAGCCCTGATCACTATGAAGTATTAGTTTTTCATTTATGCGATTAGCCTCAAGCGCAATTTTCAGTGTTTCTATTGCGAGGTTTGAATCAATCCATTTACTGTTAAGACTTGCCACAATGCTACGATCATATAGATCGATAATACTACAATTATAACGTTTTGCACCGTTTTTCAGGCTTAGATAAGTGAAGTCCGTGCACCAGATCTGGTTGGGTTTTGCAGCAATAAAATGCTGATCGACAAGGTTATCAAATATATGGTGTTGATATCCTTTTGTATATGGCCGTTTTTTGCGGCGAACAATGGCTTTTATGCCTAGTTCACGCATGTACGAATAAACGGTTCCATAAGAACAATCAATCCCTTTGCGGTTGAGCAAATCACAGATCATTCGGTAGCCGATGGCACCATTAAGTTCATGGTATACTTCTTTAATTTGTTGTTTCAGAATTTCTTTTTGCTGACGGTAGGCGGCTTTGTGGTCTTTCAGGTAGTTGTAATAATCATTTGGGTACAGGTTAAGCCTGTTTAGCAACCAATTGACACCAAATTCCGGGTGATACTTACAGATAAACTCATACTTTTTTATTCGATTTCCTTCGCAAAGAATGCTGCTGCCTTTTTTAAGAATGCAACCTCTTTTTGAGACTCAGCAAGTTCTTTTTTTAGGTGCTGAATTTCAATCATTTGATCCGTTTCATTTTGTAACTGTGGATTATTTTTGCATTCTTTGCGGTGTTTATCAAGCCAGTATCTGAAAGTGCCACTACCTAAACTGTATTCGTCTGTCAGACTTTTGATGGTTCTTCCGTCTTCTATATGAAGCCGGATAATTTTTTCCCGAAGTACAGGATCGTACTTATTATTTGACATATTTGTAACCCCTTTCAAGTTTGAATTATATCATCAAACTCTCTCTTGGTGTTACAATTTTACTATAGCAGAACAAGATGATAGATCAATCGCTTTTTTCATCAAATTCAATTCCAGCCCGTTTTCTTTTGTGTTAGTTAACATAGGCTTCCTCCTGCACATTTAGAATGGAAATTCTTCTTCCGGCACATCAACGCGTATACCAGATATTTTCGCTATAAAGTTATTTAGTATTAAAATCTGAGATTGTTGAGTTGATGCTTTGAACCAATCCAAAAATTCTCTCACAGTATCGCATGGAATATTGACATGACTATTATAGCGATATCCACAATTCACAATACTTCCAATTACATCAGTATTTTTCTGTATGACATCTTCAAAAGCATTAGTCATAAGCGCCTTCTCAAGTCTGGTTACAAAATTGGCAGTATCAGTGTTGAACTTTGCTTCCTCCATGTATGAACTTATCGTTTCATACACCAAACCAGTGAAACTCTGATATGTATCTCTGTCTTCCTTCGATATCTGCATATTTACAAAGTCATGTTTTCCAATGGCTTCGCGTACCGCTGCAAAGCTCTCATAACGATTTTCCGGTTTTTTCTCTATCATTCTGTTTAAAATATCATTATACGAGAAGTCTGTTTCATCGCAATCTTTTGCATTGGAAATCAACCTTTTTAGCATTTCAGCAAGATAAAACATATCCGTAAGGCTTGTGTAAATGCCATCATAATACTCTTGAGGTAATGTGTCAGAAGCAGCGCGATTTATTTTTGATACCAAGCTATCTGTATTTTTTTCAGCTTTGGTAAATATCTTTCCTATTCCAAAATCAATCATCTTTACAGTTCCGGCCTTATCTATGAGAATGTTACCCTCGCGTATATCTCGGTGGATAATTCCATGAGCCTGAATATAGCAAAACGCATCAATTAATTGAATAAAAACATCGTCCAATGTTATGGTTTCAATCGGCGCCCAATAATCATCAATAAACTTTCCTATGTTTTGACCATCTATGTACTCCATCAGAATATATCCAGAGAAAATATTCTCATAAGCATAATAATTATAAACCCGCACAATATTCCTGTGGTTTAGTTTGTATAAAATCTTGATTTCATCAAGAAAATTTTTATAAAACTGTTCTTTAATTTCGTCATATTCAGGTTCATATTTTTTTGCAACAAACAGCTCATCGATAAATGGGTCTTGAAGTAAAACCGTCTTGCCAAATGAACCTCCACCAAGGTCGTTATTCACCATTATGTAGTCTTTTTGTTTCAAAAATGGAATGATATCTCCGTTTTGTTTCGCAATAGCCATGCTTCCATCTCCTTCACTATTGTTTTACCGGGCAGAGTCATAATCCCAAAGTTACGCCTCTCGATAGACTCTTGGAGATAATCCTCCAAGGGTCTTTTGTTGCCTTACATTTATATAATAATCCATGTATTATTCAACAACTTCTTTTACGTCCTCAAAGCTTCTAGTCCGGTTTCCCATATCATTTCCTTCGTCCATTCACGTCGTGCTTTCTGATACTCAACTCGAATTGTGTAGCATGATTCTTTTTGTGTGTCAACAGAACCGTCCCCATGTCATGGAACCGTCCCCATGTCATGTGTCAAATAAGCGCCTTATGTCATACGGTCTTCAAGCCAGAGCATAAAACTTTCCCATGATAATACAACCTGATTTTAAGCAGTATTATCCTGATTCGAGATTACTTTAAATGATCCCATTTTCTAAAGTGATTACAGTTTGTAGCCTGATCAGCACGCTTGCTTTTGCCTTTAGTGCTGGCGCTTTTTGCATTTAGACAGACGCCCAAGTCTCCAAGGCTCTTGACTTCTGCCTTATCCTTAAAAGCACTTACTTTTCTTGGACCATCCCAATACTGACAGTTACAACAATGATTACCGTTTATAATTGCCATCTCAACACCTCCTAATCTACATTAAACTCCAGATACCTATCACCTTGTTTAATCTTGCCATTTATAAATTGCCCTGCAGTAAAGAAAATCTGCAGTTTGCATTTAATTATTTCAATTAGCTCTCCGATCGTTTTAGACTCAACCGGAATATGGCATTTCAACATATGCAGCATATTATCCTTATTGGACGGGATCTTTATTCCATCTGTACAGAATTTCGTTAAGTCCTGACAGCATGCAGATCTGTTCTTTTTGGATTGATCTTTAAGTCCACTGCTCATGTTACGGAATGGAATGTAGTCAATCCATTCATGTGTATCGTATGTTACTTTCCAGTATTCCCAGTTTAAAAACATGTCAATAGAATCGCTGTTCCATTCTATCCTTGTAAACAGCCAGATATTGTCTTCCTCTGTATGGCCCAATTTTCCCCATGCGCTATTGTCTGTAATATCTGTTCTAAAAGTTGTATGGCCGCTACCATTAACACGACCATTATATATTCTGTAGCTTTTACAATTCTCGCCAACATCCAAACCCCACTCATTATCAAGCAGACCCGCAGTAAACAATGAATATGGTCCTATCCAGCTGTTGTTTTTATTGTTTACTAATTCGGAATACATTCTGCTCTTATAAAATTTTTCAAAATCGAGATAATCCTCTGACCTGTGAAGTAGCGCCTTCCTGATTAAATCGAGGTATTCATCCTGAAACGATACCTGGCTTAAAGTTTCTGCGTAGTAGTCCGCCCACCTTACAGATATAAAGCCATCTGCACTTGCAGAGACTCCTGCGAGCGTGAAATAATAAAACTGAACATCCGCATTATTTAAATCGATGTCGGTCATCCCGCTGATTGATGATCTGATTTTATCAGTATTTTCCTTGTAGTCTTTTGTTTGGCCCCTGCCCTCCGTTGAATACATTTTTGATTCTATAAGGGCAATGTGGTTCTCACTGCACAGGATCAAATCCGGTGTTATCTTTGACCTGCCGTTCTCAGTTTCCATGCCTAAAGTCACAGAACACCGAAAAGCCTTATAATCATTGGAGCCTTTGAATCCCCAAGTGCCAGAGGACACCTTCCTGAACTCAGAGCTCTGCTCCATGAAAGCATGGAGACAAAAGGTATGAATGTCTTCTTTGGTATCTATTTTAAGATAGTCAAATAAATCAGCCATTATTTAAAAACCTCCCGGAGTTGTTGTCACCGTTTAGCCTATTGTACCACTTAGATAAGACAACGCCGCACAAAGCTGGCCTGGGGTTGCCTTAGACTTTATAATGCTTACTGGTTTTCAGACCACATCTCACACTGATTGAATACGGTCTGGACCGCGTCTTCCATGCCTTCCGGCGGATACTTGTACTTCTTGAGCAGTCCCTTGACCATACGACGCATACCGGCGCGGGCAGACTCTTTCTTTTCCCAATCGACCGTTCGGGATTTACGCAGTTCTTCGGTGAGTTCTTTGGTAATGGCAATTAGCTGGTCATTTGAATATACATCTTTGACGGCTCTGGGCTGTGTTAACTATGTCATTTGGTTCAGGACAAGGTCCATAACCCATACCGTTAGAGACAATACGCACCTTTTTCAGTGTACCTTGGAATATGAACGGGTTCTCTCCGGAAAGCAAAGCTAATCGGCTAAGTGCCAGAATAAACCATGTACGATTTTGTGGTTCCAAGATTTCCTCACCAGTATATGCCCAGTGGTTAAAATATCTCCATCGAGAATAAATTGCAGACCCCAGCAGAGGAATGTCTGTCACATCATCGATGATTCTGTCCAGTGCCTCGTGGTTACTTGCTGCATGTCCATATTTTTCAGAAAAGGCATGACCACAGTCCATCTCAAAGCCGAGATCAGCACAATCATCAGCCATCCAATGGTCAACCAGTTCTATATAATTGATGTTTTGGTCACGAAACTTATCGCACCATTTAACAGCAAAATCATGAATTTGTTTTGACCTGAACCCGAAAAAGTTCGTCAATAGGAATGTTAATCATGATATGTTAAAATAAAAGAAATGGTGGTGCTAGTATATAACAGTGGACACGAGAAGTTTAACAGGTTAAAATTTCAATAAAGAAAGGTGAGTGTTAAACAGTGTCCAATCACGGTGTCCGGTATTCGGACGATTTCAAAAACAACTTGTGGATCTTTATCGCTCAGGTCAATCCGTTTCCTACCTGACGCGAATATGGCGTATCAAATGTAACCATTTACAAATGGATAAAACAACTTTCTCCCATTCAAATATCTGAAGGAGAAGAAATCTCGGCAAAGGATTACAAGGCCATGCAAAAACGTATAGCCGAACTCGAAATGGAGTGTGAAATCCTAAAAAAAGCTACCGCCATATTCGCAAGAAAACGATAGATGAAATAGTAAATTTCATAGAATCCCACAAAATAAAATATACCATTAAGCGTATATGCAAGGTCTTAAAGTTTCCACGAAGCACATATTATGATGTTTAAATCCAGTTCCATCAAAAAGGCAGCGGGAAAGCCAAATATTTGATGAGGCTATTCGATCCATTTACCAGGAAAGCAAGAATCGTTACGGTGCTCCAAAGATTCAAAAGGCGTTGGATCTCAAGGGGATAAAATCCAGTTTAAAGCGTGTTCAGCGGCATATGGTCAACCTTGATTAAAGTCCATCGTCGTCAAAAAATACCGTCCTCATTCTTCTAAAAAGACGGTGGAAGAACGGGAAAATTTATTGAACAGGGATTTCACAACCACCGCATCAACCAAAAGTGGTGTACTGACATCACATACATCCATACCGTCAATGACGGGTGGACGTATCTGGCATCAGTAATGGATTTTCACAGCAAAAAGATTATAGGGTATGCTTATTCAAAAGCCATGACGGCGGAAATGGCTGTCAAAGCCATTGAAAATGCGTGCATAAACGTAAAAGAAACAACAGGGATCATACTGCACAGCGACCTTGGAACCCAATACACCAGCAGACTGTTTGAGGACTGCCTTCTGAGCAGAAAAATGAACCATTCTTACAGCAGAAAAGGAAATCCTTATGATAATGCCTGTATTGAGTCGTTTCATTCAATCCTGAAAAAGGAAGAAATCCATCATCACAGCTATTTTGATTTCGAGATGGCCGGCAAGGCAATCTTTGAATATATTGAATCCTGGTACAATCGCAAAAGGATTCACAGCAGTCTTAACTATATGACCCCTCAAGCATTTGAGGATGCAGCAAAGGCTGCGGCTTAAAAACTAAACTTTTCGTGTCTACGATATTGACTCAAATCCAGTATAGCCGAACTCGAAATGGAGTGTGAAATCCTAAAAAAAGCTACCGCCATATTCGCAAGAAAACGATAGATGAAATAGTAAATTTCATAGAATCCCACAAAATAAAATATACCATTAAGCGTATATGCAAGGTCTTAAAGTTTCCACGAAGCACATATTATGATGCTTTAAATCCAGTTCCATCAAAAAGGCAGCGGGAAAGCCAAATATTTGATGAGGCTATTCGATCCATTTACCAGGAAAGCAAGAATCGTTACGGTGCTCCAAAGATTCAAAAGGCGTTGGATCTCAAGGGGATAAAATCCAGTTTAAAGCGTGTTCAGCGGCATATGGTCAACCTTGGATTAAAGTCCATCGTCGTCAAAAATACCGTCCTCATTCTTCTAAAAGACGGTGGAAGAACGGGAAAATTTATTGAACAGGGATTTCACAACCACCGGTATCAACCAAAAGTGGTGTACTGACATCACATACATCCATACCGTCAATGACGGGTGGACGTATCTGGCATCAGTAATGGATTTTCACAGCAAAAAGATTATAGGGTATGCTTATTCAAAAGCCATGACGGCGGAAATGGCTGTCAAAGCCATTGAAAATGCGTGCATAAACGTAAAAGAAACAACAGGGATCATACTGCACAGCGACCTTGGAACCCAATACACCAGCAGACTGTTTGAGGACTGCCTTCTGAGCAGAAAAATGAACCATTCTTACAGCAGAAAAGGAAATCCTTATGATAATGCCTGTATTGAGTCGTTTCATTCAATCCTGAAAAAGGAAGAAATCCATCATCACAGCTATTTTGATTTCGAGATGGCCGCAAGGCAATCTTTGAATATATTGAATCCTGGTACACCGCAAAAGGATTCACAGCAGTCTTAACTATATGACCCCTCAAGCATTTGAGGATGCAGCAAAGGCTGCGGCTTAAAAACTAAACTTTTCGTGTCTACGATATTGACTCAAATCCAAAAGTCAAATTTAATCTTTTATTAAACAGTTTTCTAATTCTTCTACTTCTGCATCAGTAAGAGTATTATAATCTAAGTTTGCCTCTGCAAAAGTTTTTTCTTGAAAATCTTCATCATTAGCAAGAGTAGGATACTGGTGCTAGTATATAACAGTGGACACGAGAAGTTTAACAGGTTAAAATTTCAATAAAGAAAGGTGAGTGTTAAACAGTGTCCAATCACGGTGTCCGGTATTCGGACGATTTCAAAAAACAACTTGTGGATCTTTATCGCTCAGGTCAATCCGTTTCCTACCTGGGCCGCGAATATGGCGTATCAAATGTAACCATTTACAAATGGATAAAACAACTTTCTCCCATTCAAATATCTGAAGGAGAAGAAATCTCGGCAAAGGATTACAAGGCCATGCAAAAACGTATAGCCGAACTCGAAATGGAGTGTGAAATCCTAAAAAAAGCTACCGCCATATTCGCAAGAAAACGATAGATGAAATAGTAAATTTCATAGAATCCCACAAAATAAAATATACCATTAAGCGTATATGCAAGGTCTTAAAGTTTCCACGAAGCACATATTATGATGCTTTAAATCCAGTTCCATCAAAAAGGCAGCGGGAAAGCCAAATATTTGATGAGGCTATTCGATCCATTTACCAGGAAAGCAAGAATCGTTACGGTGCTCCAAAGATTCAAAAGGCGTTGGATCTCAAGGGGATAAAATCCAGTTTAAAGCGTGTTCAGCGGCATATGGTCAACCTTGGATTAAAGTCCATCGTCGTCAAAAAATACCGTCCTCATTCTTCTAAAAAGACGGTGGAAGAACGGGAAAATTTATTGAACAGGGATTTCACAACCACCGGTATCAACCAAAAGTGGTGTACTGACATCACATACATCCATACCGTCAATGACGGGTGGACGTATCTGGCATCAGTAATGGATTTTCACAGCAAAAAGATTATAGGGTATGCTTATTCAAAAGCCATGACGGCGGAAATGGCTGTCAAAGCCATTGAAAATGCGTGCATAAACGTAAAAGAAACAACAGGGATCATACTGCACAGCGACCTTGGAACCCAATACACCAGCAGACTGTTTGAGGACTGCCTTCTGAGCAGAAAAATGAACCATTCTTACAGCAGAAAAGGAAATCCTTATGATAATGCCTGTATTGAGTCGTTTCATTCAATCCTGAAAAAGGAAGAAATCCATCATCACAGCTATTTTGATTTCCGAGATGGCCGGCAAGGCAATCTTTGAATATATTGAATCCTGGTACAATCGCAAAAGGATTCACAGCAGTCTTAACTATATGACCCTCAAGCATTTGAGGATGCAGCAAAGGCTGCGGCTTAAAAACTAAACTTTTCGTGTCTACGATATTGACTCAAATCCAGTATAGCCGAACTCGAAATGGAGTGTGAAATCCTAAAAAAGCTACCGCCATATTCGCAAGAAAACGATAGATGAAATAGTAAATTTCATAGAATCCCACAAAATAAAATATACCATTAAGCGTATATGCAAGGTCTTAAAGTTTCCACGAAGCACATATTATGATGCTTTAAATCCAGTTCCATCAAAAAGGCAGCGGGAAAGCCAAATATTTGATGAGGCTATTCGATCCATTTACACAGGAAAGCAAGAATCGTTACGGTGCTCCAAAGATTCAAAAGGCGTTGGATCTCAAGGGGATAAAATCCAGTTTAAAGCGTGTTCAGCGGCATATGGTCAACCTTGGATTAAAGTCCATCGTCGTCAAAAATACCGTCCTCATTCTTCTAAAAAGACGGTGGAAGAACGGGAAATTTATTGAACAGGGATTTCACAACCACCGTATCAACCAAAAGTGGTGTACTGACATCACATACATCCATACCGTCAATGACGGGTGGACGTATCTGGCATCAGTAATGGATTTTCACAGCAAAAAGATTATAGGGTATGCTTATTCAAAAGCCATGACGGCGGAAATGGCTGTCAAAGCCATTGAAAATGCGCATAAACGTAAAAGAAACAACAGGGATCATACTGCACAGCGACCTTGGAACCCAATACACCAGCAGACTGTTTGAGGACTGCCTTCTGAGCAGAAAAATGAACCATTCTTACAGCAGAAAAGGAAATCCTTATGATAATGCCTGTATTGAGTCGTTTCATTCAATCCTGAAAAAGGAAGAAATCCATCATCACAGCTATTTTGATTTCGAGATGGCCGGCAAGGCATCTTTGAATATATTGAATCTGGTACAATCGCAAAAGGATTCACAGCAGTCTTAACTATATGACCCCTCAAGCATTTGAGGATGCAGCAAAGTTGCGGCTTAAAAATAAACTTTTCGTGTCTACGATATTGACTCAAATCCATACTTTCTAAGTTGCCTTTTAATATATTGTATTTTTCCTCTGCGGGTTAGCCTAAAATCCCCTTCTTGTTCAGCGATATATCCTAATTCTTCAATAGAAAACATAGATAATTACCTCCTGATTTATTATCTTTCTTTACTATACAAGCTCGATCATATTCTGTGGGACGAAGTTTGATAACTGTTCTGCTATAGTAAAATTGTAACACCAAGAGAGAGTTTGATGATATATAATTCAAAACTTGAAAGGGGTTACAAATATGTCAAATAATAAGTACGATCCTGTACTTCGGGAAAAAATTATCCGGCTTCATATAGAAGACGGAAGAACCATCAAAGTCTGACAGACGAATACAGTTTAGGTAGTGGCACTTTTCAGATACTGGCTTGATAAACACCGTAAAGAATGCAAAAATAATCCACAGTTACAAAATGAAACGGATCAAATGATTGAAATTCAGCACCTAAAGAACTTGCTGAGTCTCAAAAAGAGGTTGCATTCTTAAAAAGGCAGCAGCATTCTTTGCGAAGGAAATCGAATAAAAAAGTATGAGTTTATCTGTAAGTATCACCCGAATTTGGTGTCAATTGGTTGCTAAACAGGCTTAACCTGTACCCAAATGATTATTACAACTACCTGAAAGACCACAAAGCCGCCTACCGTCAGCAAAGAAATTCTGAAACAACAAATTAAAGAAGTATACCATGAACTTAATGGTGCCATCGGCTACCGAATGATCTGTGATTTGCTCAACCGCAAAGGGATTGATTGTTCTTATGGAACCGTTTATTCGTACATGCGAACTAGGCATAAAGCCATTGTTCGCCGCAAAAAACGGCCATATACAAAAGGATATCAACACCATATATTTGATAACCTTGTCGATCAGCATTTTATTGCTGCAAAACCCAACCAGATCTGGTGCACGGACTTCACTTATCTAAGCCTGAAAAACGGTGCAAAACGTTATAATTGTAGTATTATCGATCTATATGATCGTAGCATTGTGGCAAGTCTTAACAGTAAATGGATTGATTCAAACCTCGCAATAGAAACACTGAAAATTGCGCTTGAGGCTAATCGCATAAATGAAAAACTAATACTATAGTGATCAGGGCTCCCAGTTTGCGTCCAGAGAATTTATTTCTTCTGCGCGGATAATGATATTACTCAAAGTATGAGCAGAGCCGACAATCCCTATGATAATGCACCTATGGAACGCTTCTACAATACGTTAAAGACTGAATTTGTTTACCAATACACATTTGAGACTGATGAGGACTTGAACCAAGGTATCTATGAATATATTTTTGATTGGTACAACCATCGTAGACTACATTCATATAACGGTAGTAAAACACCGTTTGAAGCAAGGCATTCAAACTAACAATTGGTATTACAATTTTGCTTGACTAGAACAAACACCATGATCCTTGAAATAGATGTCTTCTTTATCTCTGACGATGATTGCTTCATCTTCGCGGGTCTTAAATTCCTTACCTTGGCGCACTCCGACTTATATTTTGTGAAGTCGTGATATGATCCGTGATATTCACGACGCTATTGCACCTTTCGCTTGGAGTTCGTGATGTAGGTTTCTTCTGTAAAAGCACCCTTGTACACTTCATCATCAAGGAAGCCCAAAATCTCTTTAAGCTTTTTCTTGTCTGCGGGGATGATCAGTTTTTTGTTTTCAACGGTAATTTCCAAACCGCAGTTCTGTGCCAACCTTTTTATTTTAGCTGCTGTGTTGTTCTTGAGAACTCCTGAGTCATTTATTGCTGCAATTTTTCGGCGTATCCAAGTATCAGCGATCGATTGGAATTGGCTTTTGTCCGCTATGTTTAGTAAATCCAGTCCGCTAAAACTTTGAACCTCGCTATCGGTGGCAGAACGATAATATTCGCTCAGGTCAAATATCTGGCGGGCGTAAAAATACGAGGAGAACCGAAGCTCAGTCTGGATAAAAACACAGTCAATGGTATCGGTGATCCCGATGCCCCAACGATTCTCTCGCTTGAATGAGTTCCAACTTTTCTTTGCAATTGAAATATTCTCTTTCACTAATTTAACTATTAAATCTTTATATCTATCATCAATGATCATATGTTAAAAAAACGTGTCCCTTTTCTCTACTACAGTACAATTTTCTCCTATACCTTTAATTCGTTATCTTTTTTAAGAATATCACTTAAAACCATTAAAATCAACAATATTTCCCGCAATAGCTGGATTTACAACAGACTTCTATATAATTACATTCATAATATTATAGATCCAGTTTAGCTCTTCTCAAGATAGACAACCACAAACGTAAATGTGAATTGATTGATTAATAATTTTACTAAAACATATGTCCCATAAATGTCACCATATTTTCAAAAAACTTCTTGACCGAACATTCGTTCTCGCATATAATAAAACCACAAACGGGACAGTTGTCCCAATAATAAAGAAAGGATGGTTTTGAAATGCGAGCCAAAAATACGGAATACTTTTCAATAATTGAAAACTTCATCGATGATTATAGGGAAAATAATGGTGTTTCTCCTTCGGTGCGAGAGATTGAAACAGGCATTAGCTTACCACGTTCTACGGTTTCGCGATATCTGATGTATATGCGTGAAAACGGTATGCTGGAATATGAAGGAAGCAGAAACATCATAACAAAGAAGACGCGGCAACTCAGAACTCAATCTGTTAATGTTCCTATTCTCGGTGTTGTTTCTTGCGGTATTCCGAAGTATGCAGAAGAAAATATTGAAGAATATGTTCGACTTCCAATCACGTTATTTGGCAAAGGTAATTTTTTCATTCTGAGAGCCAATGGTGATTCGATGATCGAGGTGGGAATCGACGACGGAGATCTTGTATTAATCCGCCACCAGGATTACGCGGACTCCGGTCAGATCATTGTTGCGTTGATAGAGGATGAAGCAACATTAAAGAGGTATTACCCCGAACCCCAAAACCACAGGATCCGTTTACATCCGGAAAACAGCGCCATGAACGATATCTTCGTAAAAGATTGCATCATTCAGGGTGTTGCGGTAAAGGTCCTCAAAGATTTGGAGTGAGGAAAATGGCTTCCAAGACTAGATATTACCTGTGTATTGACATGAAATCCTTTTATGCCTCTGTAGAATGCGCAGAACGAAACCTAAATCCTTTTGAGACGAACCTTGTCGTGGCAGATATCACTAGAGGGAAAAACGCTTTATGCCTTGCCATCTCTCCAAAGATGAAAGCCCTAGGTATAAAAAATCGCTGTCGATTGTCAGATATCCCATGTAATGTTAAATATGAAATTGCCCCTCCCCGGATGCGTCTCTACATTGAATACGCTGCAGATATTTACGCCATCTATCTGAACTACTTTGACCCGCAGGATATTCATGTATATTCCATTGATGAATCCTTTATTGATGTAACGGATTATTTAGGAACTTACCATACGGATGCAAAGTCTCTGGCAAAGGAACTCATGAATGAAATTGCTAATAGGCTGCATATTCCTTCCACTGCAGGGATCGGCAATAATCTTTATTTAGCAAAGATCGCTCTGGACATTACAGCGAAACACTCGAAAGATCACACGGGTTTTCTCACAGAGGATCTTTATCGGGAACAGCTTTGGGATCACAAACCAATCACTGATTTTTGGCAGATCGCAAACGGAACAGCTCAACGGCTGGAGAAATATGGTATATACACCATGCGACAGATAGCACAAGCACCAAAAGATCTCATGTACCGAGTATTCGGTATCAACGCAGAGCTGCTTATTGATCATGCCTGGGGACGAGAGCCTTGCCTCATTTCCGACATCAAGAGTTATAAAACAAAGAGTAAATCAGTATCCTTCTCGCAAATATTACCACGTAATTACAGCTTTGATGAGGCCAGGGTAGTTATGTCTGAAATGGTGATCCACGGCTGCCAGGAACTGATGCGCCGGAAAGTAATCACCGATAAAGTATGGATCGGCGTCAGCTATGCAAATGAAGAACTGATGCCTTCAACGCATGGGTCTACCCGCATATCAAATGCCAGCAGCGTAATCTCATTGATACACCCCACCGCTATGAAACTGTTTGACAAAACAGCTAAAAAAGGGCATCTGATCAGACGTCTGGGCATTAGCTTTGGAGATATTTGTGATGAAGGCTGCGAAGGCTACGATCTATTCACCGATTGGGGTGCGATCGAAAAAGAAAAGGCACGAGAACATACCATACTTGAAATTATGGACAAATACGGGAAAAACTCTCTTCTGCGCGGCACAAACTATATCAACGGTGCCACCCAGCGCGAAAGAAACGGAATGATCGGAGGACATCGAGCAGGCAATGATGACAAGACAACAAAGAGCTAAACAATTCATGCCGTTTGACGCGATGAAAGGTCTCCAGGAAGCGTTACGTGACCGGGAAGAACGTCACGCCCGTGTGGAACGACATGAAATATCAGATGAGATAAAAGAACAGATTTCAGCTGTTATTCTCCGACTTGAGAAAGGTACCCGTGTGGTCCTCGACTATTACTGTGACTTTCATGATGTCACCAAAAAAGGCGTTGTGACAGAAATAAACATATCTCTCCAATATTTAAAATTATATGGAGAAAAGATACGCTTTGAAGATATTTACCAGATTGTGATTACTGACAAGCCTACTGTCAGATCGATTTAAAATAAGAAAAATAATCCGGTAAGGGAGCAATGGCCATGAATAAAACAAAAATGGTATGTCCGATTTGCAGCACAATAAATAATCAACTTGAACCAGGGAAAACTGACAGTTTGATAATCTGCCAGAAATGCAATAGTACCGTAAAACAAATACATGATGAAAAAAAAGTAAGGATCCCCGTTTATTCAATGAATGAAATTGAAATGTAATTTTGAAGCAATTAGTCAACAATAATTCAGAAAAATCTTACAAGGGGGCGATACAAACGGAAAAGAAGAAACTAGTCCGGACATCTCTTCACAATATTACGATTGGTGAAGTAATCGACACACCAGAAGGAAAATCCCTAAAAATAAAAAAACCAGGGAAAGATATCTATGAAACAATTACGGTTAAAGAACTGTCAAAAATGGTTGATCGGGCTATAAAATAGAATAGAGAGCAATATACGAGCAGGATCATATAGCGAATTCGGCCGGTACAAACACTAACAGAACCAATCTGTAAATGTTTGATATCGGCCGTTTTTTTATTAGTAAAGAAAGGATGTCTACCAAGTTGAAGCTACAAAAGAACTTGCAGAAATAGATAACTCCGGCCTTTTTCATTTTCACAAATTTTGACCAGACATAACATATCGATTTTGCAAAATATCCAGCGCTAATATGAAAATACAATAAATCTCACAGCCTGAGATGCGCATTAAGGCGGCGGGATACATAGGAAGTTCCAAGCACGGTAAATGCCGTGTTCGGAGCCTCAGATGTACCCACCGTACCCTGTTATGCCCGTTTTCAGGTGCAACGGTCGGTGTACAACGAAGCACCGGCTTTTTATGTGTCCTTGTCGCCCTCACCCGCACACAGGCGGAAAGGACACAACGTATGAAAATTCAATGGACATCCGCAGACGGAACCACATCAGAAGTTAAAATTAACGAGGAAATCGGGAACTACATCACAGCATCACGACGCGAGGAGAGCAATCTCGCCCGCAAGGAGCGCTACCACTGCTATTCGCTCGACGCTATCGATTATGAGGGTCTGGAGTACGCAACAGACACTACTCCCGAAACCGAAATGTCAAGCAAGGAGGATGCCGCCCGGGTCAATGCCGCGTTGGACAAGCTCTCGGAAACGCAGAAACGCCGTTTATTAATGTTTGCGGATGGCTTGTCGGTAAATGAGATAGCCCGAATCGAAAACGTTGCCCCAAACGCTGCGTGGAAATCAATTGAAGGCGCAAAGAAAAAATTTAAAAAGCATTTTTAGAATTGGGTGTATAAAACACCCGCCATTTCTCCGTATACCGAGGGACACATCCACACCGCCCCTCGGAAAGGACGGAGAAGAAAATGAAGCACAATTTGAAAATCAGCGTTTCGAAGAAGCCCGCCGAGGGCGGTATTGTCAGATGCCGGCGTGTAACAATGCGCGAGCGATTACTTCGGCATTTTTTCGGTGAAAAGCACCGCGTGACGGTGATCGTGCCGGGCGACAGCGTCGAGTGCGTATCCATTACGGAAATACCTGGCAGAGGCGATGAAGTCGATGAACAATGACAACACTCCTCTGCTTCCGATGCCTATTAGAGTAAATCCGTATGAACATCAGATCGCTGCATTTAATTTTGTCTGCAAGAAACTCGGACTTTTAGCGGGAAGCGTGTATTCGCCAGCAGGCTATGGAGCTGCCATGCTCATGGAAATGGGTACCGGAAAAACTCTCACGACGATAGCTGTCGAAGGTGCTTTGTATAATACCGGACACATCCACAGGGTGCTGGCGGTATCACCGCTTTCAGTTATAGGTGTATGGAAAGACGAACATGATGCATACGCGGATTTTGACTACACGCTCGCCGTACTCAAGGGCAGTGGTGAAAAAAGATCGATACCCTTCGGCATATGACAGGTCAGCCGCTCCAGGTAGTCGTTGTGAACTATGAGTCCGCATGGCGGCTGGAACGTGAGCTCATGACATGGAAACCGGACCTCATCATCGCCGACGAGGGACACAAAATCAAGACGCACAATATCTCCGCTTCTAAAGCGATGCATCGACTGGGAGCAGTGGCTAAATACCGACTACTCTTGACGGGGACACCCGTAACAAACAAGGCGATCGACATATTCAGTCAGTACAAATTTCTCGACCAGCGTATCTTCGGACAAAGTTTTTACAGCTTCAGAAATCGCTTCTTTTTCATGACCGGCTACGGCAACCATACACCCGTATTGAAAAAGAGTATGGAGGATGAGCTTACCCGTCGTATGCACTCCATCGCGTTTCGTGCAACGAAAAAGGAATGCCTCGACCTGCCGGAAACAACCGACATCATCCGCAAAGTTGAACTGGAGTCAAGAGCGATGAAACTGTATCAGAGTCTTGTCAAAGAAAGTTATGCAAAGCTGTCTGACGGCGAAGTCACGATTACCAATGTTCTGACCAAACTACTACGCATCTCCCAACTAACGGGTGGTTTCATCAGCAGTGATGAGAACAGCGCCACAGAACAAGTCAGTACAGCAAAGTTGGATGTGCTGGAGGATATCATCGAATCAACTTTGGAAGAAAACCGCAAGCTCGTCATTATCGCCCGCTTTGTGCCGGAGCTGAATGCCATCTGCGCCATACTGGAGAGAAGACGCATCAACTATTCGCTTATCAAGGGTGGTATAAATGACCGTGACGAGCAGGTTGCAAGATTTCAGAATGACCCTAATGTTCCTATATTTATTGGACAGGTAGCGACAGCGGGACTGGGCATTACGCTCACGGCAGCCAGCACGATGGTGTTTTACTCTCTAGATTACTCTATGTCGAATTTCGAGCAGTGCAAAGCCCGCATTCATCGCGCCGGTCAGCATATGCCATGTACTTACATCTATCTCACCGCCGGGGGCACCGTCGACGAAAAGGTGCTGAAAGCATTGAAGAACAAGGCAAACCTCGCTAAAACGCTGGTTGACGATTACCGCTATGGCAACAACCCATTTATTTAATGAAGGAGATTTTCACTATGGACAATTCAGAAAAGTTATTTAAACTCGCGGATAGGCTCAAAGCCCTGCGCGATGAGAAAAAAGAAATAGAGCAAAGCCTTAAAGATGTCAATGCCGAACTGGAAGAAGTCGATGCTGCGTTGGCACAACTCATGACTGATACCGAGACTCAAAATTTTACTCGCTCTGGTACCATGTTCTGCCTAACCAACACCACCCGTGCATCGGCGACGTCTGATCGCAAAGAAGATCTGTTCGAGGCACTTCGCGCTGAGGGGCATGGCGGGCTGATTTACGAAACTGTCAACGCCAACAGCCTATCGGCCTTTGTCAGAGAACAGATATCAGAAAACGATGACATATTACCCGACTGGCTTAATGGTCTGGTCAATGTATTTGAGAAAATCACTGTGGGGGTCCGCAAAGCGACCCGCAAATAATGAAAGGAAGGAACAACTCTATGAAAAACAACGAAAACAAAGCTCTTGCCACCAAGAACAGTGCGTTTATGGCACTGAAGGACTTTAACCTGAACGACGCGCTCACCGAGGAGCTCTCCGGCTTATCCGGCAGCTTTGAACGCATCAAAATTCCCGCCGCCGGTATGACAGTGTTTGAAATCCCTGATGAAAACCTCGACAGCCCTGAAACCGTCAAGGAATTTTCGGCGGTTATCCTGCATCACCACCCACTTTATGCATTCTATACAGACAAATACACAGGCGGCTCAAATCCTCCCGATTGCGGCAGCTTCGACGGCATCATTGGTGTGGGCAACCCCGGCGGCGATTGCTCCAAATGCCAGTTCAACAAATTCGGCTCCGGCGAAAACGGCGCAAAAGCTTGTAAAAACCGTCGTCGCATTTATCTGCTCCGAGAGGGCGAGATTTTCCCGATGCTACTCTCCCTTCCGACCGGATCGCTTAAGGACTTTACCCGTTACATTATGCGGCTGCTGTCCAAAGGTAAAAAATCTAACGCGGTAGTTACGAAATTCTCTCTAAAAAAAGCAACCAACAACAGTGGTATCGCATATTCTCAAGCGCAGTTCTCGGTCGACCGTGATTTAACCAATGAGGAATTTACTCTTATTTCAGGGCTTACCGAGCAGGTTAAAACATTCTCCGCTCATGTTGGCTACGACAACGAATCAGCTGTTGATGTGCCCTCAAATGTTGACCCCGAAACCGGTGAGGCCATTGAACCCCTATCCTAAATCACTAAACCGTAGGTCGGGTGGTCATGTGCCACCCGGCCGTAGCGGCAGATTGGAGTTATTCATGGATTACAACATTATCTATACAACCAAAGAAATGCACGCCTATATCGGCGATGCGGGCATAGTTGCATTTGACTTTGAAACAGCACCAGGAAATAAATGGCGCAACGAGCCGAAGGCAGCACTGGACGCACACAAGGCACATATTGTTGGCATCAGCCTTTCGGTCAAGGAGGACAGTGCAGTGTACATTCCCCTCTCGCATAAAGCTGGTTCTAATATCACTGACCCTGTTGGTGTCATGGAATATTTACGAGAAGCAGTGTTTGAAAATCAAAAAATAGTCAAGGTAGCGCACAACCTTTCCTTTGAGGCGATGTTCCTATATGCACTGGGTATCGTCGTATGCGAACCTTGCTACGATACCATCGCGGCAGCGCAGTTGACGCTTAAGAGCAGACATGAATTCCGCAATTTGTCGGACAGCGGTTTGAAACTGCTTGCCACTTCACTTTTCGGCGCGGATATGCACGATTATACGACTGTGACGGTAGGCCGTCATTTTGATGAAATGAACCCAGCAGACTTTGAAACGCTGCGTTATGCCTGTGCTGACTCGGATTATACCTTACGGCTGTATCACAAATTCAACGCTTGGTTTGCTAAAAACCTGCCCCGCCACAGAGTTATCGTGGAGCGCGTCGAATCACCCACCTCGGTTTACTGCGGCATGATGAAATATAACGGTGTGCCCATGAATGTTTCGGCGATGTATGAGAGACAAAAAGAAGCTGAGGAAAAGCTATCTACTCTCCGTTCAGAAATTGACGAAATGACGGGTGGTGTGGATATTGGAGCAAATGCATCGACATCGGCGTTCAAGCATTATCTGTACATCAACCTCGGCTTGCCAGTGCTCAAAACGACGGAGAAGCATCAGAAGGCGGCAGACGACGCAACAATGATACTACTCACGGAGTATTGCCGTGAAAATCGTTCGGAGCTAGTACGTCTGTTCGAGCTGGTGCAGGAATATCGAAAGTGGGCCAAGCTCAAAAGCACTTACATTGACGGCTACCTTCGCTTTATCAACAACGCCACGGGATGCATTCATCCCGATCTTATGCCTCTCGGCACCGAAACAGGTCGCTTTGCCTCGCGTAACCCCAACCTGCAAAACTGTCCGCGCAAAGATAATGACCCCGTGGGTGTGCGAAAGTTCATCACCGCGCCGGAGGGCAAGCTACTTGTTTCTCTGGATTTCTCCCAGATCGAGCTTCGTGTCGGGGCATTCTATTGCCGAGATGAGAAGATGCTTCAAACCTATCGCGCCGGTGGCGATATCCATGCGGCGACTACCTCAGTCATCTTCCATATACCGTTTGCGATGGCAGCGGACAAAAAGGAAACCCATTACAAGGAGCGCCGTACCATTGCAAAGAACTGCAACTTCGGTGTGTTTTACGGATTGTTTCCAGGCGGGTTACAGAACACGCTGAAATTCAAGGCCGGTCTCGATGTGTCTAAGGAGCAATGCAGCGGCATCATCGACAACCTGAAAAACGGATACCCTCGCCTCACATACTGGCAGGACGAAACCAAGAAACGCGCCGCCAATACCTGCTTCGCCGAAACATGGCTCGGCCGCCGCAGATACATTATCGGTATCCTTTCTACCGACTGGGGCAAACGCTCCTTTGCCGAACGATGCGCCATGAATACACCGATACAGGGTACGGCGGCAGACATTCTTAAGCTTGCAATGGGGCGTATCGTCGCGGGTATGAAAGATCGTCCGTGGCTGAAGCCCTTCTTACAAATTCACGACGAGCTTGTGTTTGAAATTCCTGCGGATAAACTTAGCGAAGCGGTCGCTTACACCAAATCCTGCATGGAAGTGCAGCCGTTCCCGGAGTTCGATGTACCGATTATTGCTGAAGCCGCATATGGTACAAACTTTGGCGAGCTGAAAGAAACGGAGGATGCGTGATGTGGATAGATAAATACAATTCTGAAGGCTATTACGATCCGACAACTTATGAAGCTTTGCGCGATATACTGCAGGAAGACTTAAAACGCCGCTACGGTAAAGAATATCGTCCTCTCGTATTTATCTGCTCACCGTTTGCCGGGGATATGAAAGCGAATACAGAGCGTACCAAAAACTACTGCCGCTTCGCCGTAGATCAATATGCAATCCCTATCGCACCGCATCTGCTTTACCCACAGTTTATGGATGAGCACGATCCGGACAGCCGTAAGCTCGGTCTTTTCTTCGGGCGTGTCTTGCTCGGAAAATGCCAGGAGTTGTGGGTGTTTGGTGATACCGTATCCGAAGGTATGAGCTACGAAATACGCAAAGCGCAGAAGCACAACATGCCGATTCGCTATTTTACGGAAGAATGTGAGGTGAAAACGACATGACCTATCCAAAAGAGCTGATGGAACGAAAGCAATGGGTCAACTGGCGGCTCATTCCTGATAAGGACGGCGGTAAGGATAAAAAGATGCCGTACAATCCGATCACGGGTAAAGGCGCGGCATCCAATAATCCAGTAACATGGACGGATTACGCTACCGCTGCCGACGCACTGGAGCGATACGGATATACAGGGCTAGGATTCATGTTCTCAAAGGACGACAACCTTGTAGGCGTCGATATCGACCATTGCTATGACCCGGCAACAAAATTCTTCAATGATACTGCTAAATCCATCATCGCCAGGCAGCAGACGTACATGGAGTTTTCGCCCTCCGGCACCGGCATCCATCTTTTCTTCAAAGGCACGATACCTGGCACCGGCAATAAGAATACCAAGACCGGCGTGGAGATGTACGAGCATACTCGATACTTCACCATGACCGGCAATAAGCTGGACGGCGCGACCGACACCATCGCCGGGGATGCCGGAACGCTTCAGTGGATTCACGAGACGTATATCCGTACTACCAAGAAGAAAAAGCGAAAACCAAAAAAGAACATATTGGTACAGCTTTCCGATGACGAACTTCTGGAACTTGCAAAAAACGCTGAAAATGGCGAGTCTTTCACAAAACTCTGGGATGGTGATTGGCAGGATAATTACGCCAGTCAATCCGAGGCGGATATGGCACTGTGTTGTCAACTGGCTTTCTGGTCAGGCAAGGACAAGGAGCAGATGGACAGGCTCTTTCGAGAGAGCGGCCTGTTTCGTGAAAAATGGGATACGCGCCATCATGCCAGCGGGGCAACCTACGGCGAAAAAACTCTGGACAAGGCTTGCGAACTGACTGACGAGACCTACGCACCCGGAGGCAATGCACTGGTCTATGAGTACAAAGGGCAGTACTTCCGCACCAAGGGCGAAAATACCTATCCCATCACTAACTTTATATTTCAGCCGATTGAAATGATTGTTGCAGACGAAGAAACACAACTCACCGCAGATCTTGTGACGGTGCGCGGCGAAACCTATCGTCTAACCTTTATAACAACAGACTTTGCCAACCAGCAGAAATTTAAGAATACGCTTAATAAACGCACCATTGCCCTCAGTTATACCGGCTCGGACGGTGATTTGGAACTACTAAAGGCATATGTTTCTGAGCTCGAGTGGCCAACAAAAACGGGCGTTAAGCCAATGGGAATCTACATGCATGGTGATGGTGCGGTTTTTGTAACGACAAACGGTGCGATTGATGCTTCCGGGAAATCGGTTTCTGATATGATACAGCTTGAAAAATACCGCAGCATTGAAAGCCGTATCCTTGATGCAAAGCCCCTGACAAAAGACCAGCTACAAAAACTCGGCGAGCACATAATGGCCTATAATGAACCGGCTAAAACCGTGCCTATCCTCGCATGGATGGCAGGCTGTTTTATTAAAGCGCACCTACAGGGAAAAAACGTCAAATTTCCGCATCTTATGCTGATCGGTGAAGCAGGCAGCGGCAAGAGCAATACGCTGGAGAGGGTCATTATGCCGGTATTTTCAAGGGCAAAAATCATCGCAGCCGGTCAGACAACAGCATTCACTCTGATGAAAGACGCGGCATCCTCCAATGTCATTCCAATGGCACTGGATGAATTCAAGCCGTCAAAGATTGATAAATATCGACTTGATGCACTACTGAACCATTTTCGTAACAGCTACGACGGGCAGGAAGGGATCCGTGGCCGTGCCGATCAGAGTATTGTAAGTTATGAGCTTCTCGCCCCGCTTGTCGTTGCCGGAGAGGAAGCAGCGGACGAAGCGGCGATCAGGGAGCGCAGCATAGAGCTTCTGTTTTCCAAAAAAGATTTGAAACATGTGGAATACCGCTTTGCATTCGGGTGGCTCTGCGCCAACACTGATATGCTCAATAGTCTTGGGCATATTTTATTGAATATAGCCTTGGGGACAAAACCTGTCGATGTTTATAGCTGGTACGAAGAGAGCCTCGCTTTGTTTGCAAAGGAGCTGCCGTCAAGAGTCGTCAATAACCTTGGGTGTATGGTGGCTGGTCTGCGGCTGCTTGTAAAACTTTGCATAGAGCTTGGGCTCACTTGGCACGATGTTTTTCCTTTCAGTATGGACGTCTGCAGCAAGTATATCGAATACGCAGCAAAAGAGTATCTATTGGACGGTGGCACCAGTAACAAAAGTGTCGTGGAGCAGACACTGGAGATTATGTCGCGCATGGGTCTGGATCCCAAGAGCGAATACGCCATCATCGATAACGGCAAGGTTCTGGCACTATGGCTCAATCACATCTACGACCGCTATACCAAGTATAGAAAGGATTACGCTATAGTCGGCGAAACACTAACCTACGCACAGTTTAAAAAACAGCTTCAGCACTCGGACTATTACCTGGAAAGCAACGTACTTAAACGAATGGGCTCGGATGTAAGAAAGGTCTGGACGCTGAATTATGAGCTGTTGTCGACGCGCTGCGATGTTTCAGGATTCGAGATCACGGAGGTAAAACCATTATGAAGACCGCAATTTGTAACCTTACTATGCAAAATGTAACCTCACCACAGGTAAAGGTTACACGAAAGGTTACGCCCAAAACCGCTCTATATGGGCACAATTTAGTTTTTTCTAATGAAATGTAACTTTGTAACCTTAAAAATTAGGGGTATTCGCGCGAGGGCTACCATCGTATGTGTGCGCGCGTGCGTGTGTGCGCGAATACATGCGAACCTATATATTTCAAGGTTACAAGGTTACAAAGTTCAAAAAGGTTACAAGGAGGATACTGTGGCTGAAAAAGAAATTGTGACAAAGATCCTGCGCTATCTCAGGACCATGCCAAGGTGTTTTGCGTGGAAAGAGCACGGCGGGATGTATGGCACAGCAGGCATTCCCGACATAATCGCCTGCATCGACGGCAGGTTTTATGCCTTTGAGGTAAAAACACCAAATGTCAAGGCAACAAAACTACAAGATGCAACCATCCGTAAAATCCTCGCCTGCGGCGGTACCGCTTCGGTTGTCCGCTCGGTTGACGAGGTGCGAGCTGTGATAAACGGCTCTCTGCATTGAACACTGACATAAAAAACAACGCATCCGTGCTTTACATATACAACGCTAACAATGCGGCACTGCTTCTTTAAAAATATTAAATTAAGGAGCGTGTCCCAAATGATCGACAATTATGATAACCTGGCGAACGCCATAATTCTTCAGGCGGTCAAGGATTATTGCAAATCGCTGCGTACCCTCTCCCGCCGCCCCAATAATCGCTCGGCACAGTGTGAGCGCAGGCGTCTTGAGAAATTCTTCCGTTCCGACTGGTTTGGCGTTCTGACGAGCATTGATCCGGAATTGCTTATCACCAAGCTAAAAGCAAAGGTGGGAGCATGAATACGAAAGAGTATCTTGGACAAGCGTACCGCCTCGATCAGCGCATCAATTCAAAACTTGAGCAAGTCGCTTCACTCAATGCATTGGCGATGAAATGTACCCACACCCTCACGGGTATGCCGCGCAATCCTAATCGCGGTACCTCCACGATGGCAGAAGCTGTGACGAAAATCGTTGACCTGCAAGCAGAAATATACCGCGACATCGACCGCCTCATTGATCTGAAGCGAGAGATGGTTAAACTCATTAAATCTGTGGATAACACAGAATGTCAGACGCTTCTAGAGTTACGATACCTCTGCTTCAAGACCTGGGAGCAGATAGCTGTTGAGATGGGATATAATGTGCGCCACGTATACCGACTTCACGATGAAGCAATAGAAAACATTACTGTCCCGAAAACTCAGCAGTAAATGTCACTGTTTGTCAGGTAGTGTTTTGTGATAGTATACACTTAGGAAACAGAATCCAACAAAGCCTTGTGGGAGCAATCCCGCAGGGCTTTTCTTGTGCCCGCAAGGAGGTAAAACAATGCCTTACAAACCGAAACGTCCCTGTGCCTACCCCGGCTGCGGTCGGCTCGCTGTGCGTGAGCTATACTGCGCCGAGCACCAGAAAGTCGTGGACAAACAGTACAACCACTACCAACGCGACCCTGCGTCCAACAAACGCTACGGCAGAAGCTGGAAGCGCATCCGTGACCGTTACATCAAGGCACACCCGCTTTGTGAAGAGTGTGAGAAACATGGCAAGCTGACACCCGCCGAGGAGGTACACCACATTCTCCCGCTCTCCAAAGGCGGCAACAGCAATGCCGAGAATCTCATGGCTCTTTGTAAGCCTTGTCACTCCCGCATCACTGTGGAGATGGGTGACCGGTGGGGCAAAGAATAAAAAACACTTTTTTAGTCTAAACTAATCCTTGAGGTGATGAAGATGGCAAAAGCAGGTATGCGTAGACCTGATCCCAAGGAGCCGCATGGAACAGAAAGCAATCACAAGTTGCACCTTCCCAAAAATGATATGCCGCCTGTGCCGGAGATACAAGGCAAAGCAAAAAGCGGCAAAGAAAAAGCAAAACCAATTAATAAGTAAGTTAAAGGCATCTGCTTAATTAAAGCAGGTGCCTTATTCATGCCCGGGGGTAATCAAATCTCTACAATCTTTTCATGCGGACAGCGGCGTGGGGCTTCGTGTTGAAAAACGCGGTTTCAAACAAGGGAATAGGGTATAGTATTTTGCTCTTTTGAAATCCAACCGGCTATTACATCTAAAATATTTAAAACTGTTTTCTTAGTTTCATCAAATTGTGGTGAGAGGCTTTGTTTGGACTCATCCATATAGAGTCTCCTGTTAATCTCAATCATGACAGATATTACAGATGCTCCTGAACCATATAACGGCAACGGAACAATTGTCCCGCCATAAGGCTTGTTGAGCTCAAATGTGTATCCCATCTCTGGGATACAGTTGCAGATTTCTTTTGACAGAGATGCCGGTGTGTGAATCTTATCAGTTCCAATACAAAAGTCTGCTCTGTATGGGCTTTGATTCAGCTCATAAGGCAGAGGCTTTGATGGGAAGGAATGTGCATCAACTATGATACAATACCCAAATTCATCAATTGCAGCTGTGACTCTTTGTAAAAGTGCTTCATGGTGCGGATCATAATATCGTCTCAAAATCTCTGCCCGCAGGGTCTCGTTATATGAACGGAGAGGCTCGCAGTACGCACCATGTGTATAAACAACACCCATGCCCTGTTTTGACATGATCTCATCATTGTCACTTCGATATCTTTCAACGTCACAAAGCAATCGGCTAATCGGAAAAACAAGCCTGTTTTGATATCGCGGGTGACAGAAAAGATTATCGGTTGCATAATCAGATAGAGCGATAAGATTCCGCAAAATTGTTTCAGAATCGGCGCAAAAATACTCAACGTATTCATCTGGAATATACATTGAGCTGTGAGGTATATGGATGAGCATTTTGTTATTCACTTCATTTCCTCCAATCAAATAAAAAAAACATTCCAAAGGAGTTACCGCAATAAATCTTTTCAATTTATCGGCCTCCATATCAATGTTAGAAGTACCACATTACGTTGCGTAGGTTGGCGTGAGGTCATAGAGCCAATTCTGCATTTTAACACTTAATAAACGGCTATTTATGCACTTAATACCTCAACCTACTTATTTTATTTCCATTGCAGAAAGCAATTAAATCTATTTGGATGGTGAATCTATGGCAAAAGACGGCACAAACCGTGGTGGCGCTCGTATCGGCGCGGGTGCAAAAAAGAAACCGTTGAATGAAAAAATAGCCGAAGGCAATCCCGGCAAAAGGAAGATGACTGTAATGGAGTTTTCTGATACAGCCAATTTGAAAGGTCAGTCAATGCCGGAACCAAACAAAAGGCTCGAAGCCGTACAAAAGGACGGCAAAGCACTGGTTGCAGGAGAAATCTACAGAAATACATGGCAATGGCTGAATGAGCGCGGCTGTGCTGCTCTCGTTTCTCCGCAGTTGCTGGAACGCTATGCCATGAGCGTGGCTCGGTGGATTCAATGTGAGGAAGCGGTTACCGAATACGGGTTCCTCGCCAAACATCCTACCACTGGCAACGCCATTCAAAGCCCTTATGTGGCCATTGGCCAGAACTATATGAACCAAACAAACCGTCTGTGGATGGAGATTTTCCAGATCGTCAAGGAAAACTGCACCGGAGAATACAGCGGCGCAAACCCACAAGATGATGTGATGGAGAGGCTGCTGACCGCCAGGAAGGGTGGGAATTCAATATGCAAATAGAAAAGATACAAACTGCGCGGCTCATCCCCGCCGACTACAATCCTCGCAAAGGCCTCAAACCGGGCGACCCGGAATACGAAAAGCTGAAACGCTCGCTTGAGGAGTTCGGCTATGTTGAACCCGTTATATGGAATAAAGCCACCTCCCATGTAGTTGGCGGTCATCAGAGATTAAAGGTGCTGATTGATATGGGTGTAACCGAGGTCGATTGCGTAGTTATTGAGATGGACGCTGAAAAGGAAAAGGCGCTCAATGTTGCGCTGAATAAAATCAGCGGTGACTGGGACAAAGACAAGCTGGCTCTGCTCATCGCGGATTTGCAGGGTGCGGACTTTGATGTGTCGCTCACGGGCTTCGACCCCGGCGAAATTGATGATCTTTTCAAGGATTCGCTCAAGGACGGTATTAAAGACGATGATTTCGATGTGGATGCTGAACTACAAAAGCCTTCTGTTGCGAAGCTCGGTGATATCTGGACGCTTGGCCGCCATCGGCTGGTCTGCGGCGATTCCACCAAAGCCGACACCTTCACCGCTCTGATGGACGGGAAGCTCGCAAATCTTGTGGTGACCGATCCGCCGTACAACGTCAACTACGAAGGTACGGCTGGCAAAATCAAAAACGACAATATGGGTAACAAAGCGTTCTATGACTTTCTGCTTGCGGCATTTACGAACACCGAGGCGGCAATGGCACAGGACGCGTCTATTTATGTATTTCATGCCGACACTGAAGGATTAAACTTCCGCAAAGCATTCTCTGATGCTGGCTTTCAGCTTTCCGGATGCTGCATCTGGAAAAAGCCGTCACTGGTGCTGGGACGCTCGCCCTATCAGTGGCAGCACGAACCGGTGCTGTTCGGATGGAAGAATAAGGGCAAGCACAACTGGTATACAGACCGCAAGCAGACCACCATCTGGGAGTTTGAAAAGCCGAAGAAAAACGCCGATCACCCCACTATGAAACCTGTTGCACTTGTGGCTTATCCCATTATGAACAGCAGTCTCACAAACTGCATCGTGCTCGACCCCTTCGGTGGCAGTGGATCCACCCTCATCGCCTGTGAACAGTCTGGCAGAATTTGTTTCACCATAGAGCTTGATGAAAAATACTGCGACGTGATTGTAAAGAGGTATATCGAGCAGGTCGGCAGTGCTACCGGTGTTTCTGTTATCCGCGACAGTGTCACAATGAAGTATGCGGAGGTGGCTATCAATGAGTAAAATCACGCTCTCCCCTCTTCCCGATGAAAACTAAGATTTTGCCATGCGTCGATTCTTTCCTGTCCGGCTTGTGTCATATACACAAGATTCAACCAATGAATGACTGCTTTTTTTTCTACAGAAAACGCTTGAAATGACTTGCTATATAGGTGCTTTAGAGCGAATATGTAACTACCAAAATGAAAGGCGGTTTAAAAAATGAAACTCAAATACAATGTTACAGGCAGCGAACGCAAGTCAATGGTCGGCGCAATCAGTACCACGCTGAACTCCCCAACCAAATACCTCGGCGCCCCAACCTTCGCCTACGAGGTCGGAGAATACCGCATCGACAAAGCCGGAACGCTTACGGGACCCGACAACCTCGACTTAGAGGACGCCCTCCACCAACAGGGCTTTGACGCGGAC
The DNA here is from genome assembly GCA_040776805.1 of Clostridiales bacterium. Taxonomy (GTDB): domain Bacteria; phylum Bacillota; class Dehalobacteriia; order UBA7702; family UBA7702; genus UBA7702. The sequence goes on from JAXGZS010000003.1 coordinate 306,781, forward strand.
GGTGAAAGCCGTCACTACGACGAACCCGACACCTACGAAAGCGGACTTGGCGGCATGGGCGCGATTCCCACCTTCGAGGATTTGCGGATGGTCGGACGTGAGGAACTAGGTCTTGGGCATACCCGTCGCGAGGACTTTCAAGGCGAAAACAGGATGCAGGCAAGCGATGTACCGGAACCTGATAAGGATATCGGATTGGTGATTGAAATGCCGCGCTCATCTTTCCCCGACACGGCACTTGAGAACCTCAAGCGACTAGTCGAAAGCAAAGGCAGCCTCATCAAAAAAGCCCTCGGCACAGAAACACTCGAACTTGAAATAACCGATGACAAGGTGGGGTTCCCGTGGTTTGAAGACGGCACCGTCCCCGATGCAGCCAAGGCATACACACATTTCGTCACTGCCCTTTGCGAAATGGCGCGGGTACAGAAGCGCGTCACAGCCGAGAAAAAAGAAACGGACAACGATAAATACGCTTTCCGCTGCTTTCTCCTGCGGCTCGGCTTCATCGGCGCGGCATACAAGGAGGAGCGTAAAATCCTGTTGAAAAACCTCTCAGGGTCTTCAGCGTTCAAAACTCCGAAAAACGAGGTAACCGGCGATGAGCAATAATTTTCCATCAAGATCAGCCGTAGAGCGTATCCGCAAACAGTACCCAGTGGGTTGCCGTGTAGAGCTTCTCCGCATGGACGACGTCCAAGCACCGCCGATCGGCACAAAAGGCACAGTCATTGGCGTGGACGACATCGGCAGTATCATGGTTTCATGGGATAGCGGCAGCTCTCTCTCCGTTGCTTTCGGCGAGGATTTATGCCGGAAAATTGATAAATAAATATGGCAGATGAGAACAGTGCCGGAGACGGCTCTGTTTCTCGTACAGAAAGAATTTAAGGGAAGGCTTGCTTGATGCAGGTCTATTTTTATGCTCGGAAGGAGGTAGCCAATATCCGAAAGCTAAAGAAATACAGATCGACACGGTTTAAAGCCACGGATTCCGTTTACGACAAAACCGCCGCCGACTATGCCGTGGCCTTTGTCGAAGCCCTCGCTCATACCAAAGGCACCTGGGCCGGAAAGCCCTTCGAGCTCATCGACTGGCAAGAGGAGATTATCCGCGATATCTTTGGAACCCTCAAACCCAATGGCTACCGCCAGTTCAACACCGCCTACGTGGAAATCCCGAAGAAGATGGGCAAAAGTGAACTTGCCGCTGCCGTCGCACTGCTTCTTACCTGCGGTGATAACGAAGAACGCGCAGAGGTCTATGGATGTGCCGCAGACCGCAATCAAGCATCCATTGTTTTCAACGTGGCGGCGGATATGGTGCGAATGTGTCCGGCTTTGTCGAAACGTGTCAAAATACTGGACGCCACCAAGCGGCTCATCTATCAGCCGACCGGGAGCATCTATCAAGTGCTGTCCGCCGACGTCGGCAACAAACACGGCTTCAACACCCACGGCGTGGTATTTGATGAGTTACACACCCAGCCGAACCGAAAATTATATGACGTTATGACCAAGGGCAGCGGCGATGCGAGAATGCAACCGCTGTATTTTCTGATTACTACCGCCGGGGATAACCAGAACAGCATCTGCTGGGAGGTTCATCAGAAGGCGTTGGATATTATTTACGGCAGAAAGCACGACCCAACCTTCTATCCCGTCATTTACGGCGCGGCGCAGGAAGACGACTGGACTGATCCCAAGGTGTGGAAAAAGGCAAACCCATCCCTTGACATCACAGTGGGCATGGATAAAGTCAGCGCGGCATTTGAGTCGGCGAGACAGAACCCCGCCGAGGAGAATAGTTTCCGGCAGCTCCGGCTCAACCAATGGGTGAAACAAGCCGTCCGCTGGATGCCGATGGACAAATGGGATGCCTGCGCGTTCCCTGTGGATGAAATGTCGCTCGAAGGACGTGTCTGCTACGGAGGGCTTGACCTTTCGTCCTCCACCGACATCACAGCGTTTGTACTGGTGTTCCCGCCACTGGACGATGACGATAAATATTGTGTCCTGCCCTACTTCTGGATACCCGAGGACAATATTACCTTACGTGTTCGACGCGACCACGTAAATTATGACGTTTGGGAAAACCAGGGCTTTCTGAATACTACCGAGGGTAATGTAGTGCATTACGGCTACATCGAGCAATTCATCGAATCCCTCGGTGAAAAATACAACATTCGTGAGATCGCCTTTGACCGCTGGGGCGCAGTGCAAATGACGCAGAACCTTGAGGGAATGGGTTTTACTGTCGTTCCCTTCGGCCAGGGCTTTAAAGATATGTCTCCCTCTACCAAAGAGCTGATGAAGCTAACCTTGGAACAGAAGATCGCCCACGGCGGTCATCCGGTACTGCGCTGGATGATGGACAACATCTTCATCCGGACAGACCCCGCCGGAAACATCAAACCGGATAAAGAAAAGTCCACCGAGAAGATTGACGGAGCGGTTGCCACCATAATGGCGCTGGACCGAGCGATTCGCTGTGGAACGGAAAACGGTGCTTCGGTCTATGACAGCCGGGGCCTTCTGTTCATTTAAGAAGGTTCTCACAGGCATATTCGACTACACGAAAGTCTTCTTGTCCCATATCAACGATGGTATTTGCTTCTGTACCACGATTATAGCGAAAAATCATGACACTTGGATAAGGGCGCGTGAGATTGTTGTCATACACAAACAAATAACCGGTATGTTCGTCGAAGTCAACCGACTTGCCACCTGGACGATTGGTCTCTAGTAGCAGCTTCAAAAGATCAACATCTCCAAATGGAATGGAGGCTGCAACAATTCCCTGCATCGTTCCATCTGGATTGAGAGCAATGTGCCACATGAGAACTTTATTTCCTTTGTTCATAAAAAGCTCCTTGTAGATTTATTCCTACAAAGAGCATTAAAAAGCAGCCCCATCGTCTGACAGGACTGGAAAACACCGTATCACCCCATCAGTCAAGCTTTGGCACCTTGCCGCAATGCGGTAGGTTGTCGTGCGGTCAACGAGCTTGTCTCTCGCGCACTCTTTATAGGTTATATTAATAATATCACAAATTATCAAATAAGCAAGGGGGTATTTGCATGAGTATATTTTCCGGGCTGTTCCGCTCCCGCAACAAGCCTCAAAACCGCACGGCGGGCAGCTCCTACAGCTTTTTCTTCGGAGGCTCCACCTCCGGCAAGGCTGTAACAGAAAGAACCGCCATGCAGATGACGGCAGTCTACTCCTGCGTCCGTATCCTTGCAGAAGCTGTGGCTGGGTTACCGCTGAATCTGTACCATTATCTGCCGGACGGCGGCAAGGAGAAATCCTACAGTCATTCGCTGTACCGGCTACTCCACGATGAGCCAAACCCTGAGATGAGCTCCTTTGTTTTTCGGGAAACGCTCATGACACATCTTCTGCTCTGGGGCAATGCCTATGCACAGATCATCCGCAACGGCAAAGGCGAAGTCATGGCACTGTACCCATTGATGCCAAACAAGATGAAGGTCGACAGGGATAAGGACGGGCTGCTCTATTATAGCTACAACCATTTCTCGGAAGAATCGCCAACCATGACCCACTCAACTGTCATCTTGAAGCCATCCGACGTGCTGCATATTCCGGGTTTGGGCTTCGACGGTCTGGTCGGCTACAGCCCAATCGCTATGGCAAAAAACGCTATCGGCATGGCCATAGCCTGCGAGGAGTATGGAGCAAAGTTCTTTGCCAACGGTGCGGCTCCGGGCGGAGTGCTGGAACATCCTGGTACCATCAAAGACCCACAGCGGGTCCGGGAGGCATGGCAGTCACAGTTCGGCGGCAGCGGCAACAGCAATAAGATCGCCGTCCTCGAAGAAGGAATGAAATACACGCCCATCGGCATCTCGCCGGAGCAAGCGCAGTTCCTTGAGACGCGCAAGTTCCAGATAAACGAAATCGCTCGAATTTTCCGGGTACCGCCTCACATGGTTGGCGACCTTGAGAAGTCGAGCTTTTCTAATATTGAGCAGCAGTCACTGGAGTTCGTAAAATACACGCTGGACCCGTGGGTTATCCGCTGGGAGCAATCCATTATGCGGACGCTTCTCAGCTCAGACGAAAAAAAACAGTATTTCGTGAAGTTCAATTTGGAGGGTCTGCTTCGCGGCGATTATGCCTCTCGTATGAGCGGCTATGCGACTGCCAGACAGAACGGCTGGATGAGCGCCAACGACATCCGCGAGCTTGAGAATCTCGACCGCATTCCCGTCGAGGAGGGCGGCGACCTCTACCTTATCAACGGCGCAATGACCAAACTGGAGGACGCAGGGGCTTTCGTAAATACCGGCAGCAATACTGGAAAGGACGGTGAGCAAAACGGCACAGAAAACTAAAACAGAGCACCACACTGACATCTGCGCAGAGCTGAACGACATCTACCACCGCAAAAACGCCGACTACGGCGACAGCTTCGGTGAGACCTTTCAGAAGCTCGGCATCATCAGCGCGATCACACGCATCACCGACAAGGTCAACCGGCTCCAGAGCCTGTGTGTACGAGCGGCACAGGTTCCGGACGAGTCAGTCAGAGACACACTTCTCGACCTTGCCAACTACGCGATCATGTCGGTGATTGAACTGGAACGCTCGAACAAAAAAGAAACGGAGGCTTCCACTGAATGAAGAAATTCTGGAACTGGACAAAGGATGAAGAGTCCGGCGTCCGCACGCTCTACCTTAACGGCACCATAGCCGAGGAGAGCTGGTTCGATGATGATGTCACCCCGAAAGCGTTCAAAGCAGATTTGACCGCCGGAGAGGGTGACATTGTTATTTGGATCAATTCTCCCGGTGGCGACTGCGTGGCGGCAAGTCAGATCTACACCATGCTCATGGATTACCACGGTTTGGTCACGGTAAAGATCGACGGCATCGCGGCAAGCGCAGCTTCGGTTATTGCGATGGCCGGTACAAAGGTGCTCATGGCTCCCACGGCCCTCATGATGGTGCATAACCCTGCATCCATTGCTATCGGCGATACGGAGGAAATGCAGAAAACCATCGAAATGCTGGACGAGGTCAAGGAAAGCATCATCAACGCTTACGAGATCAAAACCGGGCAGTCCCGCGCTAAGCTCTCCCACCTCATGGATGCGGAGACTTGGATGAACGCAAACAAGGCAATCGAGCTGAGCTTTGCAGACGGCATTCTGGAGGATGAAAAGAGTCCTTCGGATACCGTCCTTTCTTTTGCCTTTTCCCGCAGAGCAGTTACCAACTCCCTGATGAACAAGCTCTCCGCCAAGCAAAAGACAGCGAAGCCTGCCATACCCGCCAAACCCGAACGCTCCGTAGACGATCTCATGGAGCGACTTAAACTGATGAAATATTAAGGAGGATTATCACTATGGCTACTATTCTTGAACTGCGTGAAAAGCGCGCAAAGGCGTGGGAAGCTACCAAAGCATTTCTGGACTCTCACCGCACCGAAAAGGGCACTCTGACCGCCGAGGACGACTCCACATATATCCGCATGGAGCAGGACATTTCTGACCTCAGCAAGGAGATCAGCCGCCTCGAACGCCAGGAGGAGCTGGACGCGGAACTCTGCAAGCCCGTTAACAAGCCTATCACCGAACGCCCGGACGCCGTCAAGCCAGACACGAAGGTCGGTCGTGCTGCCGACGCCTACAAGTCAGCATTTTGGGCGCAGACCCGCGCCAAAGACGGTGTGATTCTGCCGGAGGTTCGCAACGCGCTCCAGATCGGCGTGGACTCCGAAGGCGGTTACCTCTGCCCGGACGAGTTTGAGCAAACTCTTATTCAGGCTCTGAAGGAAGATAATATCGTCCGTGAACATGCCCATGTGTTCACTACATCTTCCGGCTCCCATAAGATTCCCGTCGTAACCAGCAAGGGCACCGCTTCATGGGTGGATGAGGAGGGCGCGATTCCCGAATCTGATGACGTATTCGGTCAGCAGCTCATGGGTGCTCACAAGGTTGCCACGCTCATCAAGGTGTCTGAGGAGCTTCTAAACGACTCTGCCTTCGAGCTGGAGAACTACTTCATCACCGAGTTTGCCCGCCGTATCGGCGATAAGGAGGAGGACGCATTTATCAACGGAAACGGCAACAGCAAGCCCACCGGCATGCTGGATGCTACTTCTGGCGCTCCCGTTGGCGTGACTTCCGCAGGAGTGACTGCTATCACAGCCGACGAGATCATCACCCTCTACTACTCCCTCGGCGCTCCTTACCGTAAGAACGCCATCTGGGTGCTTTCCGATGCGACCATTGCAGCCATTCGTAAGCTGAAGGACGGCAACGGTCAATATCTGTGGCAGCCTGCGCTCCACGAGGGACAGTTCGACACTCTGCTTGGCAAACGCATCTTCACCTCTCCGTATATGCCTACGATGGCTGCAGGCAACAAGACCGTTATCTTCGGCGATCTCCAATTTTACTGGATCGGCGACCGTCAGGGCATTACCTTCCGCAGACTGAACGAGCGATATGCCGAAACCGGTCAGGTGGGATTCCTCGCATCCAAGCGCGTGGATGGCAAGCTCATTCTGCCGGAGGCTATCAAAGTTCTTCAGCAGCACGCTTAAGGAGGATCGACTGATGAGTTACAACACAAAGAACTATACCGAACAGGGTGGTGAGAAAACCGTCATCGGCGGCACGCTGGAAGTCAAGGAGGGAGCTTCGGTAACGGGGCTTCCTTCTGCAGTTAACCAAGCTGCCAGCACAGCTACTACCGTAGCAGGAATCAAGGACGATTTCAATTCTTTGCTGTTGAAGCTAAAGGATGCAGGGATTATGTCACCCGATACATGGAATGTCTCAGTAGCTAATGTCACCACTTCTCTGAGCGAAGATATGACAACCAATCAAAGCAAAGTCGAATCTATCACTATCGAGGACAATGTCATTACAGTCACTGTTCCGGTTAACGGGCTGATTGCGTATGAAAGCTCGAATCCCGCACAAGGAGTTCACAAATGGGTTGCCATCCTCATAACCACAGGACTTCCTGGCATCACAGAAGTCAAGTATAACGGCAGTCAACTGACCTCAGCCGATGTAGCTGAGGCTGCTGCTGTAGGCGGGCAGGCCGGAGATATTCTGATGTGGCTGAAGTGCGACGAAATCATTAATACGCCGAAGTCGTTCTCGCTATGGGCATCCGGTTATCCCTCTGCCGCATTCTCTGTTGTCATCGCAGAACCGGAAACCGAAGAATAAAGAAAGGACGTTGGCGGTATGACGCTGATTGAAAAAGTAAAGGCAAACCTCATCCTCGAACACAGCGCGGACGATGCACTCCTGCAGATGTACATCACCGCCGCCGTATCCTATGCCGAGAGCTATCAGCACTTGCCTCCAGGAACCTATTGCGAGAGTGGAGCTGAAGGCGAATCGGGTGAAGCGTCACGCTTCCCGCCCACCACCGAGCAGGCTGTGATTATGTTGTCCTCCTTCTTTTACGAAAGCCGGGACGGAAGCACAGCCGGCTTTTTCGGGAATAGCGTGCAAGCTGGCCAGCAGGTGTGGGATACAGTAAATCTGCTTCTTCGACTTGACCGGGATTGGAAGGTGTGATTACCGCTTCTGATATCTTTGCTGATTCTGAGGCGTTTTCCCAAGCGGTACAATTAACGCAGCGCCTGCACCTTGTGCAAAGGCGAAAAATGAGCTTCCAAGCCGAGTGCGGTTTCCTTTATCGATACGATTCCACTCGTATCCGAGAAATAGGTCTTTGACCATAAATTCCTCTCCCGGCAACAAATTGTTGATTTCAGCTTGCGAATAAGTAATCAGATCTGTCAGCGATGTGGTACGGGTTATGGGGGTGTTTAAAATAGGCATGGCTATTTCTCCTTTCAATATACAAGCTATTAGCGAGTAGCTACTATATTTATAACACAGTAGCTACTCGCTTGTCAATATCTTTCATGAAATTTTTAGGAGATGATTTTGGATGGCATACGGCAAAATGAGTACCTTCATTGACATCGTCACCACCAACCCGGTGAAGGACGCGGACGGCTTTGTTACCAAGGGTGACCATATCATTGCTTCCATCCGCGCATACAAAGAGGACCGCCACGGCAACGAACGGTGGGCAAGCATGGCGGCGTTCAGTGAAGCGACGGCGCTTTTCCGCTTTCGGAAGATTCCGGGTATAGAAATCACAACCTCGCTGTTTATCGTCTCCGGCGACGAGCGTTACCGCATTATCACCGTCGAGGATGTTCGCGGACGCGGAATGTACGTTGAGGTGCTTGCAGAAAAACAGGAAGGGACGGTGAGATAGTGGCAAAAGCTGAAATTAAGATGCCGGAGGATTTTCTTCAAAAAGTATCACGGCTAGGGAAAAAAACCGACGAGATCATCCCTCGCATATTGGAGGCGGGCGGAAATGTCGTTCTTGATAAAGTGAAAAGCAATCTGTCCTCCGTGGTCGGCAGCGGCACAAAGGAGAAAAGCCGTTCTACAGGCGAACTGGAACGTTCCCTCGGACTTTCTCCAACCATGCAGAATCGGGACGGAAACTGGGATGTAAAGATCGGGTTTTCCGAACCGAGAAGTGACGGCAATTCCAACGCTAAAATCGCCAACATTCTCGAATACGGCAAATCCGGTCAGCCGCCCAGGCCGTTTTTGAAACCGGCAAGGACGCAGAGCAGAAGCGCTTGCATCAAGGCGATGAAGGCAAAGTTTCAGAAGGAGGTTGATGAAATATAAACATCTTAACAGAATTGAACACTTTGCTTTCGCCTGTTCTCCCTGTGGAGACAGGCGTTTTTTCCGGTGTTCCTCCCGACGAATACCTCGTGCTTACACCGATGGCAGATGAATTTGCCCTGTTTGGGGATAACATCCCTCTTTTCGATATTTCCGAAGTGCGGATTTCTCTGTTTTCCAAAGGCAATTACATCCAAAGGAAAAATCAGATAACAGCTTTGCTTCTGGCGGCTGAATTTACGATTACCGACCGCCGGTATATCGGCCATGAGGACGATACCGGCTACCATCACTACGCCATTGATGTGGCAACCAGCGTGACGCTGGACCCCATTTTGCCTAATGGCAATACACATCCCATTTAAAAAGGAGGAAAGAATTTATGGCGACAATCGGCCTTGACAAACTTTACTATTCAAAAATCACCGAAGATTCCAACGGTGAAGAAACCTACTCCACGCCTCTCGTGCTCGCAAAAGCCATCACTGCTGAACTCTCGGTAGAACTGATGGAAGCGATACTGTACGCCGACGACGGCGCGGCTGAGGTGGTGAAAGACTTCAACAGCGGTAAACTTACCCTCGGCGTGGATGACATCGGCCCGGCGGCTGCGGCGGATCTGACCGGCGCGTCCACAGACGACAACGGCGTGTTGATCTCCGCCAGTGAAAACGTGGGGATGCCTGTTGCGGTAGGTTTCCGTGCGCAGAAAGCCAATGGCACCTACCGATATTTCTGGCTTTACCGCGTAAAATTCGGCTTGCCCGCAACCAATCTGCAATCCAAGGCGGACTCCATCACTTTCTCCACACCTACGATCGAAGGAACGGTCATGCGCCGGAATAAACTGGACGTATTTAACAAACACCCTTGGAAAGCGGAGGTCACCGAAGGTGATGCCGGAGTCGTTTCCGCCACCATCACTGGCTGGTTTACCCAGGTATACGAACCGGTCTACACACCAGAACCGTAAGGAGGATGAAGAATGGATAACGTCAATTTTACAAATGCCGCCGAAAGAAGCGCTGCTATTAGTATTGGCGGCAAGGAATATGAACTGATACTGACCACCCGCGCGACCAAGGCGATTGCAGGCCGATACGGCGGGCTTGAAAACCTCGGCGAAAAGCTGATGAAATCAGAAAATTTCGAGATGGCGCTGGATGAAATTGTGTGGCTTTTGACACTGCTTGCCAACCAGTCTGTCTTGATCTACAACCTTAAAAACAAGGATGACCCGCAGGAGCTTTTGACAGAGGATGAGGTTGAGCTTCTCACCTCGCCCCTCGACCTGGCGGCATACAAAAACGCCATCACGGAAGCCATGTTCCAGGGTACCAAGCGCAACGTGGAAAGCGAGAATAGCGCTACCACAAAGGATGCCTCCTCAAAAAACGCCAAGGTCGGGTAAGTGACGATGAGTTGTTTACCCGGCTTTTGTATTACGGAACGGTTCACTTAAATCGTTCTGAGGAAGAAACGTGGCTCATGCCCATTGGCCAATTACTGGATTTATGGGAATGCCACCGTCAGTTCCTCGGAATGACAAAACCTAAGCGAGAGCTGTTCATCGACGATATCATCCCAGAAGGAATTTGAGCTGCCGGTAACGGCAAAATTATTGGTATTGTTAGTATGATTTATTGATTTTATGCCGATAATATGTTATACTGTATTTATTACGGAGGCGGCATTATGAAGTATTTATCGGTTGCAGAAACTGCAAAAAAATGGAATTTATCGGAACGGACTGTTAGAAACTACTGTGCCTCTGGGAAAATACCGGAGGCATTTCTGACCGGGAAGACCTGGAATATTCCTGAAAACGCCCAGCGCCCGGAACGCATCAACAAACGCAGGGACGAGCCAAAAACTCTCCTTGACTATATGCGCCGGGAAAAGGCGGATAAAACCACCGGCGGCATTTATCATAAGGTTCAAATTGAACTGACCTATAATTCTAACCATATTGAGGGAAGTCGCCTGACCCACGACCAGACCCGCTATATTTATGAAACAAATACCATTGGCGCAAACGAAACGGTGAACGTTGACGATATTGTGGAAACGGCGAATCACTTCAAGTGCATCGATATGGTAATTGAGCAGGCAAACCAGCCCCTCAGTGAAGCCTTTATCAAACAGCTTCACAGAACCTTGAAAAATGGCACCAGCGATTCCCGGAACGACTGGTTTGCTGTGGGCGATTATAAAAAACTTCCCAACGAAGTGGGCGGCAAGGATACCACGCCTCCCGAAGAAGTGTCAAATCAAATTGCGACACTGCTCAAAAAGTATAACGCTGTAAAGAGGAGAAATCTCACTGAACTGATTGATTTTCATTATCAATTTGAGTCCATTCACCCCTTTCAAGACGGCAACGGGCGTGTGGGGCGATTGATTCTGTTCAAAGAATGTCTGCGAAACAATATTGTACCGTTCATCATTGACGAGGAGTTGAAAATGTTTTATTATCGGGGACTCAGTCAGTGGAAAAGCGAACAGGGCTTCTTGATGGACACCTGTCTTTCGGCACAGGATAAATTCAAAAAGTATCTGGACTATTTTCGGATTGACTACGATGATTAAATAGGCATTTAGCATGCAAGGAAATTCTTTACCGATCAATTTCCAAAATTTCATCTGCTTCAAGTCTACCAAAATGACAAATTCCAATTTATCGGGTTGACATTGCAATGAACTAATCACATATTTTAAGCCTTTTGGCACTCTGGAAACAGGGTGCCTTTTCTCATACCCATTTTACCGAAGGGAGGTTTTTAAATGGCGGACAACTTCGGCCTGAAAATTGGCATCGAGGGCGAGAAAGAATTCAAAAAGGCGCTTTCGGATATCAACCAGAGCTTTAAGGTTATCGGCAGTGAAATGCAGCTGGTCACCAGTCAGTTTGATAAAAATGATAAATCCGTGCAAGGGCTCGCCTCCCGAAATGAAGTTCTAAATAAGGAAATAGACGCGCAGAAAAATAAGATTGAAACCCTTCGAGCCGCCTTACAGAACGCCTCCGAATCCTTCGGTGAAAACGACCGCCGCGCCCAGAACTGGCAGATTCAGTTGAACAAGGCGCAGGCGGAACTCAACGGCATGGAGCGTGAACTTGAGCAATCCACACTCGAAGCGGATAATCTCGGTGATGAATTAGACGATTCCGGTAAAAGTGCAGAAGATGCTGGTGGTAGGTTTGAGAAACTTGGTGGCGTACTTAAGGGCATTGGTGTGGCGATGGGCGCAGTTGCCGTTGCCGCCGGAGCTGCAGCTATTAAGTTAGGCAAAGAAGTGGTTACTCAATTTGGCGAGTTGGAACAAAATCTCGGCGGCTCGGAGGCGGTCTTCGGAGCATATGCCGCATCAATTCAGAAAACCGGTGAGGAAGCATATAAAAACCTCGGTATTTCCCAGAGCGAATACCTCGCCACCGCCAACAAAATGGGCGCCCTATTTCAGGGCTCCGGCATCGAACAGCAAAAAAGCCTGGAGCTGACTGAAAAGGCCATGCAGAGGGCTGCAGATATGGCATCGGTCATGGGCATTGATATGTCATCTGCTATGGAAGCCGTCACTGGCGCGGCAAAGGGCAACTTTACCATGATGGACAATTTGGGTGTTGCAATGAACGCGACCAGCATTCAGGCGTATGCCGCCTCAAAGGGTCTTGATTTCGTATGGAATAGCGCGAGCAATGCCGAAAAGGCCGAGGTCGCCATGCAGATGTTTTTTGAAAACACGGAACAGTACGCAGGCAACTTCGCAAAGGAATCCACGCAGACGATCACCGGCTCTATCGGCCTGCTGCAGGCAGCTCTTGGCTCTTTCACAGCGGGACTTGGAAATGTCAACGCGGATATGGCCAATCTAACGCAGAATCTTGTGGACGCGTTCCAATCCGTAGTGAAGAATGTCGTGCCGGTGCTTGAAAACATCGTGGCGGCACTCCCGCAGGCGACAGAAGCAATTCTACAGGCGGTCGGCGACCTTCTCCCTATGCTAATTGAAACAGTAACGAACATTTTCACGCAGGTGCTGAACGCGATACTGAATCTCCTTCCTAAACTTATCCCTGCCGCCGTGGACGCTGTAATGACGATAGTCGGCGCACTCATTGATAGCCTGCCGCTTCTCATCAACGCGGCGGTGCAATTGGTGACAGCTCTTGTGGCAGGTATCGGCAAGGATCTGCCAAAACTGATACCGGCGGCGGTGAGTGCCATCACCACCATTGTTCAAGGCTTGGCGGATAACCTGCCCATGATTTTGGATGCTGCGCTGCAGCTCATTCTCGGACTTGCCCAGGGACTGCTGGATGCAGTTCCACAGTTAATCGCCACTCTACCCACCATTATTGCCGCCATTGTGGCCTTTATCATCGGAGCGATACCGCAGATTATCGACGCGGGCATTCAGCTGCTTACCTCGCTTGTTGAGGCGCTGCCTGTAATTATCGAGGCAATTGTGGAAGCCATCCCGCAAATTATCGACAGCATAATAATGGCAGTCATTCAATCCATCCCACTCATTATTGATGCGGGGATGCGGCTCCTCATATCGCTGATTAAAAACCTACCACTAATTATTACAACGGTGGTCAAAGCTATCCCACAGATTGTCGGCAGTCTGGCGAATGCCATCGTCGGGAACATCGACAAGATCATCCTTGCCGGCATTCAACTGCTTGTTGCTCTGATTGCGAACCTGCCGACGATCATCGTCGAGGTGGTCAAGGCGGTGCCCCAGATTATCGCGGGTTTGGTCAAAGCCTTTGCCGGCTACATCGGACAAATGGCGCAGATCGGCGGTAACCTGATTAAGGGCCTTTGGCAGGGCATCTCCGACGCGGGCGCATGGCTGTGGAACAAAATCAGCGGCTTTTTCGGCGGGATTGTTAACCGAATTAAGGACTTTTTTGGTATTCACTCCCCTTCCACGCTCTTCGCTGGGATTGGTGAAAATATGGGCTTAGGTTTGGGCGTGGGCTTTAAAGATGCAATGGTCGGTGTAGAGAAAGATATTACAGCTGCAATCCCAACTAATTTCAATATCAATACAGGTCTTGCATCATTAAGTTCTGATGCCATGACCGTTTCTGTGCGCGATAATAACATGCTCACACAAATATTGAATGTTCTCGAACGCTATATGCCGGTAGTAGCAGCGGAAAAGCAAGTCATACTTGACACTGGCGCAACTGTCGGAGCGTTGGCCAAACCTATGGATCGGGCAATCGGCAACATCAATCCGAAATTAAGGGGGCGGTGAAAATAAATAGAGGAATTCAGTTTACAAACACTTCCGGTATCACAAAGCAAAGCTTCTATGAATGGGGCTTGATCCTCACGGAACAGCATATTGAAGTGCCGGAACCACGATATCTTAGTATTGATATTCCCGGTGCTGATGGACAACTTGATTTTACCGAAGAAATGGGAGAAGTGCGGTATAAAAACCGCACTTTAACATTTGAGTTTGCTGTGGTCAAAGCTTCTGCGGATTGGGATACGCTTAGACAGCAAATTTCTGACTGGCTGCACGGCCAAAAAATGCAAATCGTCACCTGGTCGAACGAAAGCTATTTCTACACCGGTCGCTGCGTTATCCGCGATATTTCTTGTAATAGGCGCGTGCGGACAATTACAATATCCTGTGATTGTGACCCGTATAAGCAACGTGTGGTGACAACGATCAAAAGCCTCGTATCCGGAAGTAACATCGTCACCAATGAGCGTAAGACTGTGAAGGCCTCGCTCACCTGCACAAGCACGGTTACCGTGAACGGTACGACATACGCAGCCGGTAGCCACGCTGACATTGTCACGCTAACTGCCGGCGATAACACCGTAACCTCATCTGGTCCATGTGTTCTGACCTACAGAGAGGGGGCGCTGTAATGTATACAGCAAAAATCTTAAACGACAACACTGCAACGACGATACATGACGATCAGTCGGATGAAACCCTTGTTGCAGGTGAGATTGTTCAAGAAATCAATTGCTTTGATACCTTTCGTTTTATCATTTACCCCGATAACCCCGGTTTTGATCTGATAGAACCATTTTTGACGACCGTTACCGTATATAACAATGAAAGATCACGTTACGATTTTAAAGGTAGAATTTTTAGCGTCACGCCTTCCATGGATGCAAGCGGAGTCGTTTGTAAGACCGTCGCCTGCCAAGGACAGATGTCTTATTTACTGGATAGCGTCCAACCGTGGCAGCCCGAAAGGCAATGGTCAGGCGACGGCAACATAACCGGTCTACAGGAATACATTGATTTTTTGCTGACTAATCATAACGCCCAGGTCGAGGATTATAAAAGAATATACCGCGGCGATGTCACACTGCAAACTTATTTGACCTCTGGTGGGGTCTACAAAGGGACGCATTATCAGGATACCTGGGCAGTGCTAAAAGATAAGCTGCTGAATGTATTCGGCGGCGAAATGCGCGTCCGTGAAACGGGAGGTGTTCTGTATCTCGATTACGCGGAACAGCTCGGGGTCACCCGGACCACGGAGATCAAGCTAGGGCATAACATGGAATCCATCAGGCGCGAGGTTGACCCTTCCAGTATTGTGACAAGGCTTATCCCTCTGGGGGCAAAAGTTAAGGTATTAACTACATCGATCGACGAAAACGGTAATGAAACCACGACAGAAACCGAAACAGAGGAACGGCTTACGATCAAATCCGTTAACAATGATGTTGTCTATCTGATCGATGCCGAAGCGGAAGCATTATACGGTCGTCGGTATGGTACGGCCTATTTTGATGATGTCACCACCGCGGCAGCGCTAAAGGCAAAAGGCGAAGCTTGGCTTGCGGTAAACAACGTCTTATCCGTACCGCATACGGTAACAGCGGCTGACCTGTCGCTGATAAATGAGGATATAGACGACTTTACGCTGTACGATAGCTACCCCGTTAAAAACGCTTATATCGACCTAAATACAACGCTAAAAATCGTAAAGCGAACCATTAACCTTAACAGTCCCCACGAATCAAGCTTTGAGATGGGCAAAGCCGGCGTTTTGCTGTCTGATCTGACCAACACCGTGAAAACCGATATTCAGTCCGTAAGTGAAGCGCTGTCCGTCATCAAGACGGCGGCAAACAATGGCGACGCAGAGATTCGGGGGTCGCTGGTGTCGTCAATCACGTCATTGGTACAGACCATTAACAGCATTACCGCTACCGTGGAGCAAACAACGGAATCGACCTCCGATTATGCCCAATTCAAGCAGATCGTCCGTAATATTTTACAGATGGATTCCGATAATACAACAATGATCTTCCAGACGATCCTGGAGCAGATTGCGACCGTCAGCGGTGAGGAAAGCACCCATTATAACGAACTGATCAAGTTCATCCGCTTTGTTGACGGGAAGATCATCTTAGGAATCCAGGGTGATCCTTTTGCTGTTGAGATAAGTAATACGCGCGTATCATTTAAGCAAAACACCGTCGAGGTGGCCTATTTGAGCAATAACAATTTGTATATCGGTAACGCCATTATCAAATCGGGAGGCAAGATGCAACTGGGCAATTTTGCTTTTGTGCCGCGTTCAAACGGATCGCTAAGTCTTTTAAAGGTGGGTGATGTGGTATGAGTACTTTGCTTGGCCAGGTTACTTGGTCTGCCGGGTTTAAGCTTAGTGTATATTATGATGTTTTATCCCGTGATGATGTCGCAAATACGACAACCGTATCATTCGATTTAATGTTTACAAGTGGAGCCGTTCACGGGGTACATCTGTCAAATTTAGCATGTAAACGACGTGTCGGTGACACCGTGTATGGTGGATTCGTTAGCATCGATCAGCCCGCGTCAAGTACGAGATCGATCGATACATGGGAATCAACCATTAACAACGGCGTCAGCACTCTTGTAAGAGTGTATCTGCCGCTGAACGCCTATTTCAATGGTACGTACTATACCGACGTTACAACTGCAGATGCTTATTTGCAATTTGATTTTAATCCCTATACGGTATTTGGAACAGTATATAACGGTACCCTCGGCGAAAATCATTCGTTTCAAGTTGTTAAACATACTCCCGGTGCAACTCATACCATTACATACCGGCAAGGTACGGAATCCGGTACGATCTGTACAAATTCCGGTGATACAACGATTAACTGGACCCCGCCCCTGTCTTTGGCAACGTTGTCACCCGGCGGAACAAGCGTTACAATAACTTTGCAAATCAGAACCTTTTTAGATGGATCGGGGAGTGGCGGAACGATAGGATACACCGGGTATCTGGCAAATCTTACTTTTACTATCCCTGCCAGTGTAAAACCCGCTGTGTCGATCGCCGTATCAGACGGCAACGGTTACGCCGCCACATTTGGCAATTACTTGCACAATAAGTCAACCTATGCCGTGGCAGCCACAGTCACACCTGCATATGGCAGCGCGATTGTGTCATACAGCACGGTTATATCGGGCAAGACAGAGGCAGGCAACACATTTTCCGCGACCTACGCCGGCAGCAGCTTTACAACCGATATTCTAAATCTTGTCGGTAACGTGAGCATCTCAACAACAGTCACAGATGCGCGAGGGCGGGTTGGCACGACGTCCGTGCAAGTTTTAGCTGTGCGGTATACCCCGCCGCTTATTACAGCGTTGTCAATTATCCGTTGCAACGCCAACGGTGCCGAGAACGACCAGGGCGAGTATGTATCCTTTACTTTTTCGGCGGCGGTTCAGTCGCTGAACAGCATCAACACAGCGACATATTGGTACAAGTATAAAAGCTCTGCTGCCAGTAGCTATACGTCGGTTGCACTGTCAAGCCTTGCAAATCAATATTCGGTCACAAACCATACGGTCATCATCCCGGCTGACAGCAGTTACACATATGATATCGTCGTGAGCGCGCAGGACAAAGTGATGACGACAGAACGGTCTGTGCAGGCGTCAACGGCGGCGACAATACTTAACCTGCACAATAGCGGCACAGGTATGGGTATCGGCAAGGTTGCGGAGGGAGGCAATCTGCTTGATGTCGGGTGGCCTGTACGGTTTAGAGGAAGCGTTGTTTTTGATCAGCCAATAGACGGGTTCATCTCAGACAAGCAGGACAAAACCAACACATTAACCACCGAAACGACGTTGGCAGATAACGATCAATTCCCCTTCTACGATACGTCTGCATCTGATCATCGCAAAACACTGTGGAGCAATATCAAAGCAAAACTCAAAACTTATTTTGATAGCCTTTATGCGGCAGTGTCTCACACTCATAGTTATCTGCCTCTCTCAGGTGGCACCGTTACCGGTACGATTAAATGTAATGATATTAAAGGCACTGATAGCAATAATGTGGTTAGCACTTTTGACGTGAATGGAAACAGGCATGTGCAACTGGGCACTACATCAACTTATGCCTATATCCCCTGTTCAGCCGGACGTATTGATGTCGGTAGCTATTCCATCCAATTTGAGACAGCCAGCGGTTTTACGATCCTTGGAAGCAGTAATGAAACATACTGCCAATTAGGAAAATCAACAGGCAGATGGCGTGCGCTATATGCTGTAAATGGCACCATCCAAACTTCGGACAAACGGCGCAAGCAGGACGTATCATACGATCTCGAGAAAATAAAGCAGGTAATGAGTAGGGTCAAACCGTTGTCGTATCGCTATAATGACATTGAAAACGATAAAACGAGGTACGGCTTTTTTGCGCAGGATTTAGAATCTGAACTTAACGATAACGGATTAGACGCCGCCGATATTGCAGGCTTGACAATTGACGAGATCGAGCCGACGGAGGCGATCCCTGACGGTAAGCTGTACGGCATTAGCTACGAGCAGTTTATCCCCATTGCAATCGGCATGATCCAAGACTTACAAGAAGAGGTTGCAAGGCTTAAGTCCGAAATCGCAACCATGAAAGGATGAGAATGGTCTACAAAATCTACAATCAGAACAACTACGCGTCCCTGTAGCCGGAGATATCTTGTTTTCTGCGTTCCCGCTTTTTTGGCGGGAGCGCTTTTTCATACACAAATTTACAAATTGGAGGTTTTATAAATGAAAGATGTTTGGACTTGCATTCAGCTAGGACTTGCGGCGGTTGGCGGCTTCTTCGGCTGGTTTTTCGGAGGCTTTGACGGCTTTCTTTATGCGCTGCTGGTCTTCGTTGTCGCTGACTATATCACCGGCGTCATGTGCGCCATTGCGGACAAAAAGCTATCCAGCGAAGTTGGCTTCAAGGGCATCTGCAAGAAGGTGTTGATTTTCGTCATGGTTGGCATCGGACATATCATGGATACTTATCTTATCAGTACTGGAGAAGTGCTGCGGACAGCCGTCATCTTCTTCTACTGTTCCAACGAAGGCGTCTCGATGCTTGAAAACGCCGGGCATCTTGGACTGCCCATTCCGGCAAAACTCAAGGATATTTTAGAACAGCTTCACGATAGAAGCGATAAGGGGGATAAATAAATGAATCTACGAAAACTCATCTTAACAAACAATGCCTGCTATAGAGCGGGCAGAACCATCACGCCGAAGGGCATTATGGTTCACTCCACCGGAGCGAACAATCCGAATCTTAAACGCTACGTCGGCCCTGATGACGGCCTGTTGGGTAAAAACCAGTATAACAATCATTGGAACCAAAATACACCGAACGGCCGTCAGGTCTGTGTTCATGCCTTCATCGGCAAGCTGGCGGATGGCTCCATTGCAACATATCAAACCCTGCCATGGAACCATAGAGGCTGGCATGCCGGAGGTTCAGCGAACAATACACATATCGGCTTTGAAATCTGCGAGGACGGGCTTTCCGATGCCTCGTATTTTTCTGCTGTTTACAAGGAAGCCGTGGAGCTTTGCGTGTATCTCTGCAAGCAGTACAGGCTGACGGAAAAGGATATCATCTGCCACTCGGAGGGTTACAAAAAAGGTATCGCATCCAACCACAGCGACGTTATGCACTGGTTTCCCAAGCACGGCAAGTACATGGATACCTTCCGCACCGAGGTCGCAAAGCTTCTCGCGGCAAACGATCCACCCAAGACAAGCACGCCGACCACGCCGGGAAAACTCTACCGCGTTCAGGTCGGCGCCTACTCGATCAAAGCAAACGCCGATGCCATGCTCAAAAGAGTCAAAGCGGCAGGATTTACCGATGCGTTCATTAAAACCGAATAATTCACATCTTTCAATTGTCAACTGTCCCCTTGCTGTCCTTTTGATGGTGAGGGGATTTTTATTGTTAAACCTAACGGAGGTAATCAAATGACGAGCACTCAAAAACAGCGGCATGCAGATGACACCTCGAATGAAAAACAGGTAGCGGATTATGGAAAGCCGTCTGTATCACAGGAGCAATTGCAACGTGAAGCGGATTATATAAGGGCACAGAGATTACTCGAATCCCTGCTAAACAACGGACTTATTTCTTTGTCGGAATTTGACAAGATTACTATGCTGAACCGCCAATCTTTCTCTCCAATGTTGGCTGAGATTATGCCTTAAAGTCGTTGCTATTACCGCTTTTTAGAGGTAATATATGACACTGACCAAGGAGGTGAGAATTTGAAAAAGGTAACAAAAATAGCCCCAAGCACATCCGACTTTAAAGAACAGTCCAAATTGCGTGTCGCAGCTTACTGCCGTGTCTCCACCGACAGTGACGAACAGAAGGAAAGCCTTGAAACACAAATAAAACACTATGAATCATATATCAAGGCGAATCCCGCATGGACGTTTGCCGGGGTTTTTTATGACGAGGGCATCACAGGTACGAAAAAAGAAAAGCGCCCGGAACTGCTTCGGATGATTTCCGACTGTGAACACGGGAGGATTGATTATATCGTTACGAAGTCAATCAGCCGGTTTGCCCGCAATACAACTGACTGCCTGGAGCTCGTGCGGAAACTTCAAAAACTCGGCATTTTCATCTATTTTGAAAAAGAAAACATAGAAACCGGAGAAATGGAAAGCGAACTCATGCTGTCAATCCTAAGTGGACTGGCTGAAAACGAATCAGCTTCCATCGCTGAAAATAACAAATGGTCGATAAAACATAGGTTTCAGAACGGCACCTATAAAATCTCCTGCCCGCCCTACGGCTACGATACTGTTGACGGAAAATTAGTTATAAACGAAGCACAGGCGGAAATTATACGATATATTTTTTCTTCAATTCTGTCGGGCAAGGGTACCAGCAAAATTGCAAATGAGCTAAACTGCCGCAACATTCCGTCCAAGAAAGGCGGCCGTTGGACGTCGACAACTGTTCGCGGGATGATAGGTAACGAAAAATACATCGGTGACGCCCTATTTCAGAAAACCTTTAGCGATTCAAGTTATAACCGCCGCCGTAACGACGGAGAAAAAGAGCAATACCTAATTCACAATCATCATGAACCGATTATCAGCAGAGAAGACTTTGAAGCCGCGCAGGCTAATATAGAACAACGTGGCAAAGAAAAAGGAATTGAAAAACAGCATGAAAAATACAAGAACCGATACCCATTTTCGGGTAGAGTAATTTGCGGTCACTGCGGCGGGACATTTAAACGAAGAACCCATGCAAACGCCAAGCATAAAATTGCATGGTGCTGCTTCACCCATATTACTGACATCAATAAATGCCCCATGAAATACATCCCGGAATCGGCTTTTGAATACGCCTTCGTCACGATGATGAACAAGCTCATTTTCGGAAATCAAACTGTACTAAAACCCCTTCTCATCAGCCTGCGCGGAGTAAACTCAGACGAAAGTATGGAGAGTATCCAAGCACTTGATCAAAAACTCGAGGAAAATGCGGAACAGCAAAAGGTGCTTGTCGGCCTTATGACCAAGAAATACCTTGAGCCTGCCGTTTACAAAAAAAGCAACAACGAACTGCTGCAAGAAGCCGAGCGAATACTGCGCCAAAAGGAAGCCATATCCCGTTTAATTAACTGTGACACCCGGTACCTGGCCGAAATCAGCGAACTCTTGCAGTACACCACCAAAGCGGAGATGCTGAAAGGTTTTGACGGAGAGCTGTTCGCCCGTTTTGTGGAACGCATTCATGTGTACTCCCGCGATGAAATCGGGTTTGAACTCAAGTGCGGTATTACACTCAAGGAAAGGCTGGTGATTTGAATGAACCATATACCCTACGGCTACCGGATTGAAAACGGAAAAGCTGTCGTAGACGAAAAGGCCGCCGGGCAGATAAAAATCTTGTTTCAGTCTTATCTAACCGGCGATTCGTTGGTGACAGCTGCAAAGAAAGCTAGGATTAAAGCCTTCCATGCGGAAATCGGGAGAATGCTGCGGAACTCCCGTTATCTCGGTGACGGGTATTACCCGGACATCATCGACCCGGATATATTTGCGGCTGCCGAAGCGGAACGCGTCAGACGGGCGGAGAAGCTCGGTCGCGTCAGGGAACCAAAAGAAGAAAAAGAGGTCGTGTATCCCACCGCGTTTCATATAAACGAAGAAATGCAGTGGTTTGACGACCCGTTTCAGCAGGCGGAATATGCTTACAGCTTGATAGAAAGCGAGGAACCGTAAATATGGAAGAAAAAATGACGATCACACTACTTCCGGCAAGGAAAAAACCCGGTTTAGCAAAGAGTGATGAAGAGAACCCGAAACTCCGTGTGGCGGCTTACTGCCGCGTTTCTACTGACAGCGACGAGCAGGCCACCAGCTATGATGCTCAAATTGAGCATTACACATCCTATATCAACGGCCACCCGGACTGGAAGCTTGCCGGGATATTTGCGGATGATGGCATCTCAGGAACCAACACCAAGAAGCGCGAGGAATTCAACCGCATGATTGACGAGTGTATGGCTGGTAATATCGAGATGATAATTACGAAGTCCATCAGCCGATTTGCCCGAAATACGCTGGACTGCTTAAAATACATCCGTCAGCTGAAGGACAAGAACATTCCGGTCTATTTCGAGAAGGAAAACATAAACACCATGGATTCCAAGGGCGAGGTCATGCTCACAATTATGGCATCCCTTGCTCAACAGGAAAGCCAATCCTTGAGCCAGAAC
>JAXGZS010000004.1:0-305905 GCA_040776805.1 Clostridiales bacterium
ATTAAGCACTTTTTCTCTCCTAAATCTCTCCTTTTCTCTCCTAAATCTCTCCTTTTTCCAAAAAAGAAGCCTAAATCGGTGTTGATTCGAACTATTGATTTTTCAAGGACTTTCGGCAATTAGGTCCGAAAAATGCTGAAACAAGTAGGTTTGAAGGTACTTCTGTATGCTGCCATTTTCCTATAATTTCCACTATAGTGTGCACAAGACAAACGACTCGAAATGCGGTTGCCTTTCGGGGCACGTGGGTTCGAATCCCACCGCTTCCGCCAAATAAAAGATCCATCCCACAAAGGATGGGTCTTTTGTTTGGTGAATCAATATCGGGAGGATTCGAAGTTTATACTCACCAGTACAAGTGCCCTTCAGGATAAATCCCACCCGCTTCGCCTTTGCCGCCATAAATGAATAAAGGCATCCAAAAACGGCAGCAAAATGCTGCCGTTTTATTTTACGATACAGGAGAACCTTTCGGCGGCGGCGCTTAGGAATTTCCGACGCCTTCTTCATAGGTTGCGATGACTCCCAGAAAGGCTTCGCCGTAGCGGGCAGCTTTGACCTCGCCGACGCCGGAAACTTCCAGAAATTCGTAGATGTTATGCGGCGCTTTGGCCGCCATATCCGCCAAAGCGGCATTGGAAAAAATGATATAGGCCGGCACCCCCTCCTCTTGCGCCAGGCGGGTGCGCAACACTTTTAATGCGGTCAAAAGGCCGCTCTCTTCCCCGGCGTTTCGCTGCGTAAATTGTTTTTTGCCCTTTTTCTTCAGGCCTTCAAACGAAGGTGAAGGCGACGACTTCACCGGCATGGCCACTGTTTCGCCTTGAAAAAGCACTTTTGCCGACTGTTCCGTCAGTTCCAGCGTCGCGTATTGGGGATTTGTGTAGAGATACCCTTCCCCGTCGAGGAACTCGATATATTCCCCGATTCGCGACCGTGATTCTTGCCGCATCAGGCCATAGGTAGAAAGCCCATCCAAGTTCAGTTCCAAGATGCGCTTGTCTTTACTGCCCCGCAGTACCTGCCCGATAAGGGTAGCGCCGACATAGTAGCCCAACTGGTGTTTCACCCTTGTGACACAGGATAAGATCATCTGGGCCTCAAGGGTGATGTCCGTAATCGTATAGGCGCTCTTGCAATTTCCGCAGTTTTCGCAGGGGTCTTCATGATTCTGTCCAAAATAATCGAGGATGTAATTACGCAGGCAGCCGGTGGTTTTGCAGTAACCGGTCATCTGTTCCAAGCGCCGGTAATCCCGTTTTTTTACTTGGTCTTGCTCCTCAGCACTGAGTTCTTCGTTGTCACCGCTGTTTTGGATCAGAAACTTTGCGGTGGTAATATCCCCGGCGGCAAACAACAAGATGCAATCGGCTTTTTCGCCGTCTCTGCCGGCGCGTCCGGCCTCCTGATAATAGGCCTCCAAGCTTTTCGGCATATTATAATGGATGACGAAGCTGACGTTGGACTTGTCGATGCCCATGCCGAAAGCGTTGGTGGCCACCATCACGGGTTTGTGGTCGAATTGGAAGTCATCCTGGTTACGGCGGCGTTCCTCGTCGGACAAGCCGGCGTGATAGCGCGTCGCCCCGATGCCGTGAGCGTTCAGGTCGTCTGAGACCCGTTCCACCGCTGCCCGAGTCGCACAGTAAACGATACCGCTTGTCCCGTAACGGGCGCCGATCAGAGACCGCAGGGCGGTCATTTTGTTTTTCGGCCGCTGCACATCGAAAAATAGATTTGGCCGGTCAAAGCCGGTGACGATGCTTAAAGGAGCATTTAATTTCAAAATATCGATAATATCCTGGCGCACTTGAGCCGTGGCTGTGGCGGTAAAGGCGGACAAAATCGGCGGAGACGGCAGTTTTTCTAGAAATTCCACGATTTTTAGATAGCTGGGGCGAAAATCCTGTCCCCATTGGGAAATACAATGGGCTTCGTCCGGCGACCAACGAAATCTTCTGTTCCTGCATGAGCCTGACGAAACCGTCGCTGGCAAGGCGCTCCGGGGCAATGTAGACAATTTTATAGCTGTCTTCCCGCAACCGCTGATATACGGTCTGAAGCTGGTCCGAAGTGAGGGAGCTGTTGATAAACGCAGCCTTGACACCGACACCTAAGAGCGCGGCCACCTGATCTTTCATCAATGAAATCAAAGGGGAAACCACCAGTGTGAGGCCGGGCATCAGCAAAGCCGGAATTTGATAGCAGAGGGACTTTCCGCTGCCCGTGGGCATGACGCCGAGGACGTCTCTGCCGGTGAGAATACCGTCGATCAATGGTTCCTGTCCGGGACGAAAGACGGTGTGCCCGAAATACTGTTTTAATATTGAAAATTTATCCATATCTCCCCCGGGATTTCAGATTATAGGAAACATCATACTTACCATTTGATACCGTATCCTAGAATCCTCCATATTACAAAAAACGTCATTGAATAAGATCCTGATGCATTGCTTTATCAATGATATTCCCATCATTAAACTTATCTTTAGGCAATCTAAATCAGAGTGAATTATACCACATTTTGATGAAAAATACCATAATGATTCACAAATACTTGAACGATACGGCGTTCAAACATCAAAAAAACTTCCGGCGCTGTTCACGGCAACCTATACCAGCTGTTTTTATTGAAGTAAGCCAATCATGCGCACACCCTCCGTTGACAACTGGGGAAAGGTATGATAATCTGCCGGTATAAAGGAAGCGCCGCCCTTTTACAGCCTTCCATTCAAATAAAGTGACGTGTAATCGCAATGTTTCGACATATCGCTTTCAGCATCTCTTTTTTGCTGATCATCCTGATTGTCACCGGCGTCCTCAGCTGGCTGCGGGAAAAAACTGAAAAAACCGAAAAAGGTACTGTCAGACTGCCAAAATTATTCCTCCTTATCGGCGTCGTCACCACCGCATTTTTTTTAACAATTGCGGTTATTTGTGCGTTCAGCAAAGATCAGTTCATTGCATCGATCGTCTTATTTTTCTTCGCGGCGTTGGGCGCATCCCTGATCATCGCCAGACTAAACTGGGAGATCAAATATGATGACGACGACTTTTCCTACAAAAATTTCTGGGGTATCCGACATAAATACGGCTATGATGAAATCACCGGCATCAGCGGCGGTGGCAAAGATATCAAATTATTTGCCGGCAAGCGCGTGCTTCGCATCGACGAACTTGCCCTCGGCAGCAATCAATTCATCCACACGGTGCGAAATAAATACAGGTTGATCCACAACGGTGCAGCCCTCCCCAAGGTCAAATGGGGACGTTTTGATCTCTTTAACGGTCATGTGGAGAACCCCGGGGAATTTCTTTTTATCTATTGTCTCTTTTTTATTCTCCTCATAGGCTTCATGATCTTTGTGGCCATCTCATTTCATCCCCTGTCCTATGATGATCTGGAGTATAAAACAACCTCCTTTACCCACTATACGATAGATGATGGCGATATAAGGCTGTACACAAAGGAAAACGATCTTTATTTTGCCGTCACGGAATACAAAGACTATGCCAAAAATATTGAGACACTAAAAAGTAATTCCGGCGGCGAAACCGTCTTTGAAATATACTTTCAAAAACTTGAACCGGACAACGAAGATCCTTATTACGATATTGCGAGTCTCCGGGATCAAAAGGGCAACGTCTTTTTGACCTTGTCCCAAACAAATGCTGGGATTAGAAAAAATATGCTGCAAGTAGAGATACTTTTCAGCGGCTTCCTGCTGTTTTGGATTGTTTTTACCGGCGGTTCCATCGCCGTGGGCAGACATCCGGAAAAATACAGCAAAAGGTTTATTCGCCTCTTCTTCCAAGACGGATACGTTCACGGTGGCGGTGCAGCAAATGACAGGAAGAAACACCCAAAAAAGAAAAAGAGTTGATGATTTCAAAAGCCCCGCCCTTAGAGGGCGGCCTTTTCGAACTATGATAAAATATAAAAAGATAAAATTAGTGGTTGACTCTCCGGCAACCGGAGGATGTAGGATATAACCACGGAAGAAAGGTTGGTGATTTGATGTATCGCATCGGTATGTTTTCAAAACTCGGCAGGGTCACCATCAAGACGCTGCATCATTACGATGAAGTAGGTCTGCTGGTACCTGCCCATGTAGATGAGGAAACCGGCTATCGTTATTATACGACAAGCCAGCTTTTTCGCCTTGGCGAAATTATGGCCCTGCGGCAAATGGGGTTTTCCCTTCCGGAAGTATCCGCCCTTGTTGATGGCCACAACATCGCGGGAATCCTAAAGCAGCGCAAAGCTGAGCTTGAAAGCGAAGTACAGAATGTCACCGACCAGCTCTCTCGCTTAAATCACTACATTCAAGAACAGAAAGAGGGTCATATCATGAACTATCAAGCTGTTATCAAGGAAATCCCCGGGTTTACGGTGTACTCGGCACGTTACACGCTCCCCCATTACGCGGCGCTCAATGAAATCATGCCCGCTCTTGGCGAAAAGGTAAGCAAGGCAAATCCGGGCATTCAATGTGTGAAACCGGGCTATTGCTTTAACGTCTATCTTGACGGCGAATATCGCGATACGGATATCCACGTGGAAATATGTGAAGCCGTCACAAGCCAAGGCAGAGATGGCGATGGAGTTGTGTTCAAGGAAATCCCCGCCGTCAAAGCCGTATCTGTTTTGCACCGTGGCGCCTATGAAAAGATCGGCGCCGCTTACGCCTATGCGATAAACTGGGCAGAGCAAAACGGATACCAAATTACCGATAATGTACGGGAAAGCTATATTGACGGTATCTGGAACAAAGACAAGGTAGAAGATTGGCTCACCGAAATCCAGGTGCCGGTAGAGAAGAAATAACGGCCAAAATGGCCAAAAAGCGAAAGGGCTTGCCGCCTGATTTTCTCCGGCGGTAAGCCCTTATTTCTTTGTCTAACCTTTTAGAACACCTTCAAGCCGGGGGACTTTTTTACGTATCCTTCGCAGCTCCCTTGCTTTCATTTTTCTTTTGTCTGCAAGCGGGGCATAATCCTTCGAAAACCGCACGGTGCCTCTCAATGCTATACCCCGTTTCTTTCGCCGTCTGTTCATCCAGGTCCTCCCGGTATGACAAGGGTATATCCATGACCGCGCCGCAACCTGTGCATAAAAGGTGGTAGTGGACATCCAACCGAGATTCGAAACGATCCATATGGGGCAGCTTTACCTGAAGGATTTCACCCTGCTGTACTAAAACGTTTAAATTACGATATACCGTACCGCGACTGATCCTGTTATCGAGCCCGCGAACATCCAGATAGATCTGATCCGCGCTGGGATGGTCGCAGCGCGCCCGAACCGCATCTAAAACCAGCTGACGCTGTTTGGTATTTCGCTGCTGTTTCATAGAAGAACACTCCTGATCAATGATGATTTGCTTACATGGAACACGAAAGGGTAGCCTGAATCAATCCGTTATGATCCAGTTTAGCCAGTTCCTTTACCTTCTCGATGTTCAGTCCGGCAGCTTTGGTGAAGCGTTCGCCGTATTCCGGATCGGCCAGATAGCAGTGGACAGCATGGCGGTACTTGATATTTTCAGTTACAGGAGCCATATCTCCGACGGTATTTTCGATCAAAATTTGCTTCTTATCTTCCGTCAGCACGCGCCACAGATCACCGCCGGCACGGAAGCAGTCGTCGGTGGGATCCTCCTTGGGGTCGTAACGGTACATGGCGCCCTCCAAATCCAGGGGCGGTTCCATCACTTCAGGCTGGGCAGTCCAAACGCCTTGGCTATTGGGGGTATAAGCCGGCGCGCCGCCGTAGTTGCCGTCTACCCGCATGGCGCCGTCGCGGTGATATTCATTTACCTCTACTTTCGCGCGGTTCACCGGGATCTGGTTGTGGTTGACACCAAGGCGGTAACGCTGGGCGTCGCCGTAGGAAAACAGCCTGCCCTGGAGGAAACGGTCGGGACTAAAGCCAATGCCGGGCACCACGTGGGCAGGGGTAAAGGCGGACTGTTCCACTTCGGCAAAGAAGTTCTCCGGATTGCGGTTCAGTTCCAAAACGCCCACCTCGATCAGGGGGTATTCCCCATGACGCCAGATCTTTGTGATATCAAAGGGGTTTTCATAGTGATGCTTGGCCTGTTCTTCGGTCATGATCTGAACATACATGGTCCACTTGGGGAAATCACCGCGTTCAATGGCATCGTAGAGGTCTTTGCCGTGATATTCACGGTCCATCCCGTTGATTTTCGCGGCTTCCTCATTGGAGAGGTTTTTGATACCCTGTTGGGTCTTAAAGTGGAACTTACACCAAACCCGCTGATTCTGCTCGTTATAAAAGGAGAAGGTATGCTCGCCAAAGAAGTGCATGTTGCGGAAGGAAGCCGGGATGCCCCGATCACTCATCACGACGGTGATCTGATGAAAACACTCGGGAAGCAGTGTCCAGAAATCCCAGTTGTTTTGGGCGGAGCGGCGGCCGGTGCGGGGGTCGCGCTTCACGGCACGGTTTAAGTCGGAAAAATTATGCACATCACGGATAAAGAAGGTAGGCGTATTGTTGCCCACCAAATCCCAGTTGCCTTCCTCGGTGTAAAACTTGACGGCTACGCCGCGGATGTCACGCTCTGCGTCGGCAGCCCCCCGCTCCCCGGCAACCGTAGAGAAGCGGAGAAACAGTTCCGTTTCCGCGCCGGGCTGAAGCACCTTGGCCTTGGTATACTGTGAGATATCATGGGTTACGGTGAGCTTGCCGTAAGCGCCCCAACCTTTGGCGTGCATACGGCGTTCGGGTATCACCTCGCGGTTGAAGTGAGCCATTTTTTCCATCAGCCATACGTCCTGCATCACAACGGGACCTCGTGGACCGGCGGTAATAGCATTTTCATTATCCGCTACCGGGGCGCCGACTTCGTTTGTGAGCTTTTTGTGATCATTCATAATAACACTCCTTTCTTTTTTTTGTAATGGTATCTTTCATTATCCTAAGGATATCAGTACCTTATATTGACAGGAACATCACCAGCATCCATAAATAGGCGCAGCTCTTCGGCATCATAAAAATGCCGACTTTTGGGTTTTTTTGCACCCAAAAAACAACGGGGAGATAAAAGAGAAAACTCAAGGCAATCGCCAGCCACATCAGGGCCAGTCCCGGCACAACACTTTGATGCAAAAAGTACAACCCCGCGACGACCGCCCCCAGCAGGAAAAAGGGAATGTTACGCAAAATCCCCCAAAGGACGGGAGGATACGCTTCTTCCCATTTGTTTTGGGGCAGCAGGCAAAGGAGAAGGCGTATTGCTGCGAGGATATACACCGTATAGGACCATAGGCTGATGTTTTCCGGGGAGAAAAGGAGCACCCCAAGCTGCCACAGAAGCAAATAAAAAACGGTCATGGTGATGGAAGTCAATTGTTTCCCCCGCCCAAGCATCCGACGCAGTTGTTCCTCTCTGCCTGCTCTGATCATGAGGATGCGCGGTACCAAGTGAAAGGTATCGCCCCCCGCCAAGATCAAAGCCATCACTCCTGCCAGCATCCGCTGGGAGTGATCCGCAGCACTGAAAAGAAGCGTCAAGCCAATCATTGCCGCCGCGGCAAGATAACATAGGTCAAATACCGCTTCCGCGGTTTTAAAAACACGCTTCATTTTGTTTCCCCTGTTTTTCTGCCTTTGGCTTTGGCCATACATAGAATATGACCCGTCACAGCAATACCAATGAAGAAAAGCAACAACGAAAACCATAAGGTTTCCAGCAACGCCATGGAAAGCAGCAGCATTCCCCAAAGCCAGCCCAAACTGAGATAGACCGTTTTTCGGGAAAGACCTGCTCTGCACTGGTAGTTTTCCACATGCTCCCTGAAAAAGGGAATTTTCATAATCCGCCCCTGCATACGAGGGGACGCTGAAAAGCATACCACAGAAACCAGAACAAAAGGCGTTGTCGGCCACAGGGGCAGCAATAAACCAATGGCACCCAACCCCAAAAATAAAAATCCGAGTCCCGTGAGGAGTATTGTTTTTAAGGACATGATATCACCTCAATTTGTTATTAGGACTTAATACTATTATATATTAAAAAAATATTTTTTCAACAGAAAAACAAAGTTTTCGACTAAAAAATCAAATGACGGCGACAACACCCCCGGTAAAGTCTGGAAAAGCTGGATTTTCCCTTGCCTGCCATCTGCCAAGAAAATCGGGATTGACCTTTGAGAACGCCCAATGAGAAAAAAGTCGCTGAAAGATCAATGAGGAGTTACTCGGCAAAACCAACCACCATAAATCCCCTGGGCCACTCCACGCGTTGTCCACCGACAGAAGCGGCCTTTGAAACAGCGGCGAAGAAGGATCGCGTCATTTACCGCCGATGGATACAGCGTCTCCTTCTCCTCTCCATTACCAAAAAACCGTGATCATAGCACTTTAAGGCAATGGACGACCTTATCAAAAAAGCGAAATGATGAATTTTTTTCGATAGACGGCGGATAATAAATTGAAACAAAGGAAAGGAGTCATTTTATATGTCTCAGCTTAATCAAATGGAATTGCAGAACCTTCGCCACCTCATCGGTGCCCATGAAACTGCCTATCAAAAAATGCAGTCTTATGCCCAGCAGTCCACCGATCCCCAAGTGAAAGCATATTTTCAGCAATCCGCACAGAGCGCAAAAAGCACAAAGCAAAAACTCATGTCATTTTTAGGTTAAGGAGGAAAAAAATGTTACAGGAAAAAGAAATGGTGAATGACGCGTTGTCCGCTGCCAAAAGCGAACTGACCGGCTATGCCAATGTCATCTCGGAATGCTCAAACCAGCAATTAAGATCCACGATTCAGCAGATTCGCGATAACAGCGAAAATTCCCAATACGAGCTTTATCAGATTGCCAGCTCCAAAGGATATTATACGCCCGCGGCCCAGGCAAGTGACTCGGAAATTCAGGACGTAAGATCACAAGCCCAGCAATCCTGCCCGGGTTCAGGATCACAGTCACGGCAAATGAACCAAATTGACTAAAAACCAAATGGGCTGCCCTTTTTAAGCAGACCCGCAAAAAAGATTCGGTTTCTGATCAAAAATCAGAAACCGAATCTTTTCATTTATGCCCGAAGCGTCGCCGTAATCCTTTGCGGATGCAACAGCAGATTCAGGGCGTCCTCACTGTTTTTTACGATGATATCCGCTTTCGCCAGGGTCTTCACGGCGCAGCCCTCTTCGCCAATAATAAGCAAGGAAAGGGCGCAGATTTCAAACATACCGGCGTCATTCACGCCGTTCCCCACGCATACCGTCGTTTCCGCGCCGCATTCCCGGACGAAGGCTCTTTTCTCCGCAGCGCCGTTCTTACTGCTCAAAACGCGTACCTCAAGGCCAAGATCAGCGCATTCCGCCTGCACCGAACCGTAGGTATCAGCGGATAAAACATAGAGCTTAGCCTTGGCCTTTAGCTGCGCCAACAAAGGGGCAAGGGACGGCTGGAGCTTGCCGTCAGTGGCGAGAGTACCGTTAAAATCAAATACAACATGTTGGATGGCAAGCTCTCCCACACCGGGAATCGTTATGTTCAGCATCGCAATTCTCCTTTGGTTTTAAAATGATTTCTACGCCGTGAACGTATTTGCTACGTTCATTATATTGTGTTTTCCTGATCATGGCAATAAGAGATTGCCCGCAATTCCCTGACAACGGCTTTTTCAGCATTGGCCCTTATCCCTCAAAAGTGCTAAGAGGGTGTCCCCAAGCCGCTTTTTGGCGTTGGGGACACCCTCTTTTGCGAAACCGGACAGGAAAACCAATATCCTACCGGCAAAGGCTTTCAACGTATCAAGATCACTGTTTCGTCTTTAACGAAGCGATACCATGGGCAAAGGCATTTTTGACGATATTGCCGCAGTTTTTGGCAGACACATCGCCCCAGCCCTCTTTTTCCACCTCGTCCTGGACGCCAAGTTCCCCTGCGATTTTTGTTTTCGACTCCTCAGAAAGTATGCTTTTTTTATGACCCATGATTGCTCCTTTCCCCTTAAAAGGCGGGGTTTTATTTACATTTTTCCGCAAAACCCACCGCTTTATACCTCCGCCACCAAGGGTATATTCCATTTTAGACCGCAAATACTAAAAAGCGGTCACGGACTTGACGGCCACGGCGAGATGCTGTATTATATATCTAATTTTTAGCTGACTGAATTTTTCATTCCATCACGGAGAGTATACTTATGCTCCACGAAATCGACGGCTTCCTCTATCATTGCGAATACCTTGGGCAAAAACCAAAGAGCGAGGATTTTCTTCTCGTTTTCGACGGCGACCGTATTTTACTGCGCCAAGAAGCGCCCTTAGCCTTGCCGAAAGTCGGCGACTTCCAAGAGGAGCCTTTCATGACAGAGAATTTGCAATACCTCTTTTCCATCGCCGCCAGCTCCTTTTTCCTGTTGAAAAAACCCTGCCCGCCAAAGATGGGGCCTTTCTACTTCGCGAGCATTCAGACGTTTCGGGAGTGTTCCCCCCAGTGGCTGGCTTTTGCTGGGGTCACCGCGTATCATCTGTCTTATTGGTACGCTCACAATCGCTACTGCGGCGCCTGCGCCGCGCCGCTGATCCACCGTGAAGACGAACGGGCCTTGGTCTGCCCCGCCTGCGGCAACATCAAATACCCCGATATCGCCGTCGCCATTATCGTAGGCATTGTCCACGGCGAAAAGATTTTGCTCACCCGCTATTGCACCGGCGTTTACCGGCGCTACGCCCTGATCGCCGGTTTTGTGGAGATCGGGGAATCCCTTTACGATGCGGTGCGGCGAGAGGTCTATGAAGAAGTGGGATTAAAGGTAAAGCATATTTGCTATTACGATAATCAGCCCTGGGGCTTTTCCCAATCCCTGTTGGTGGGCTTCTTCGCCGAACTGGACGGCGGGGAAGAGATCACCTTGGCACAGGAGGAATTGGCGGAAGCCGCCTGGGTTAGGCGGGAAGACTTGACCGTAGGCCCTTCCGAAATCAGTTTGACCCGTAAAATGATGGCGGCTTACAAAAACCGCGAAATCCTTTTCTCCTGACCGTTCCGAATTTATGAAAAAACCTGCCCGATACCGGGCAGGTTTTTTTGATGAGCGTCCTTAGTGGGAAGTAACGTGTTTCCGTTTAAAGAGGCTGGCGATCCAAAGCAGGATCACGGCGCCGCCAATGGAAACGATCAGGCTCCAGACATTGAAACCGGTAACGCCGTAACCGCCGAAGAGGTTCATCACCAAACCGCCGATAAAAGCACCGATCACACCCACAAAGATGTTGGCCCAGGCTCCCATTTCTGAATTTTTGCCTGTAATCATGCTGGCGATCCAGCCGGCCAAGGCGCCTAAAACCACCCATGCAATAATACCCATAAAAAGACTCCTTTCTGCTTCTTGTTCTTTAAAACCGTTTCGGCTTTTTTGTTTTCACATATAATATGCCAAAAAAGAGCGAAATATAAACATCTACTGTCTGAAAAAAATTTCGCAGGGAAAATCGGAAGCCACTTTTTCGGCCAATGGCGCCGCTTTGGCAAGCTTCCGTATAAAATCGGCTTTTCCGGATCAGGCTATTTTTAGAAAGGAGCGGTTTACTATGGATCAAAACTTAAGGGAAAATGCCAGATACATCGAAGGCAAGCTAAAGGAGGCCATTGGACAGATCAGCGGTTCCGAAGGCCTGGAACTGAAGGGCAAATTAGAGGCCATGACCAAGGAGGTTGCCGCCGGCGGCGAAAGACTCAAAGAAAAAGTCGCCGAAAAAGCCAACGACCTTTTAGACGACTTCAACCGATGGCGAAATCAACCGTAAAAAATCAGGGCTTACACAAAATGGCATTCCCTTTGGAAAACTATTTTGTGTAAGCCTCTTTTTTTATATACCATGAATCTGCTATAACCAATCATATCGAAGGGGGCGCTGGTCCATACAGAAAACGCCGACGCCGCCGATGCCGAGATGGGAACCGAGGACGCTGCCGATGCGCTCACAGAGAAAAGTGGCTTTGGGCAAACGTTCTTTTAACAGCCTCGTGAGGGCCGCGGCCTTTTCCGTGTCGTCGGCGTGGGTGACGCCGATGATTTGATCGCCAAAAGCCGCGGCGTCAGCGGCCACGGTATTGGCGATGGCAACAAAGGAATGCTTCGTGCCGCGAACAATTCTATCCAGGCTGATCCTGCCGTTCTTTACGTCCATCAAGGGTTTGATTTTAAAAACGCTGCCGATATCGCCCACGGTTTTCGTCAATAGCCGTCCGCCCCGGAGGGCGCACTTCAAATCATCGATGGTAAAAGCGTATTTCACATGATTCGTCATCCATTGACACTGGCTGACCATTTCATCAAAGGAGACGCCCTTTTCGTTCATCAAACCAAGCTGAATGGCGATGAGTCCAGCGCCCAAAGAACCGCCCCTGGAATCAATCAGCGCCATCCTGCAAGCAGGATATTTGAGCCGCACTTCTTCTCCCACGAGTCTGGCGAAGTCATAGGTGCCGGACATCGCGGCGGAGAAAGCAAGATAGATAAAATCGTCGCCTTCGGCGGCGATGGCGGAAAACAGCTTTTCCGTATCCTCCCAGGAAATTTGAGCCGTACCCGGATGATGTCCCGCGCGCATAGCATCGTAAACGTCGTCTAACGTGATTTCGATGTTGTCGCGGTATGTTTTTTCGTCAATGATCACCGATAACGGTAAAACAGCAATCTGAAATCGCTCCTTTAATGCTTCGGGGATATCACACGTACTGTCCACGACGATTCTGATCATACACTACCACACCTTCTTATGAAATACTCTACATTCCCAATGGCTTATGTTTATTTTATACGAAAAACAGGATAAAAGCAACCTTTCCTCACCCTTCCCTGCCGAATGTTCCCCGGCGGCGGCAAAACAAAAGCGTTTCTCCCTTGATACAAAAGCCCTTTTCGCCCTTACAAAAGAATCATCCCCTGCTTTCGCAAAAGCGCCTTTTCGCCTATTTTCTCCCATGACCGCCACGGCATACATTGGCGTAAAAGAAAAGGGGAACACTATGCTCAATCTATGCGGGGAGGATTTTTCTTTTGAAACGATATTTTGAAGGCTGGTATTTCAAAGCGCAAAACAAAAACCAAATCGTGGCGGTGATCCCCGCGATTCATATCGAAAAGAACGGTAAAAAATCAGCTTCCGTTCAACTCGTCACGGAGCAAGGCGCCTGGAACATAGTCTTTCCCTATGAGCAATTTTCCGCCAAAGGCAAAATGCTCCACATTACCATCGGCGACAATCTTTTTACGCGGCAACAATTACATTTAAATATCAAAAATGATGCGGTAACCGCTCAGGGCGACCTGAAATTCGGCGCCCTTTCGCCTCTTCCCTACGACATCATGGGCCCTTTCCGCTTCCTGCCGCTGATGGAATGCCGCCACAGTGTCTACAGCATGGGTCATCGCGTCAGCGGCGAACTGACCATCAACGGCGAAAAATACCGCTTCTACCGGGATATCGGCTACATGGAAGGGGACCGCGGCCGCTCTTTCCCCAGCAACTACATTTGGACCCAATGTAATTTCAGCGACCCCAACGGCGGCGACGGTTACAAAGGAGAGGATCCGGTCAACAGTCTGATGCTCTCCGTGGCGGAAATCCCCTGGGGACCGTTTCATTTTACCGGTATCATCGGCGTCATCCATTACCAAGACAAAGAATACCGCATTGCTACTTACCTAAGGGCGAAAGTCGACATTCTCGACGGGGGCAGGATCGTCGTCAGCCAGGGGGCGCTGCGCTTCACGGCGGAATTGCGCGGAGAAAAGAGAGCTCCCCTTTACGCCCCGGTCAACGGTAGTATGGTACGGTTCGTAGACGAAAGCCTCATCTGCACAGCGGCCTATACCTTGGAGGAATACGGAGAAACGATCTTTTCCTTTGAGACCGACCGCGCCTCCTTTGAATATGAATACCGCCGCTGATCCTGCACAAAAAAGGAAAACGGCCATGAAAAACCGTTTCGAAGCCGCGCTTTTGAAGTGGAATTTCAAGAAGATCACCGTGGCTTACACCATTGCCGCCGTCATCGCCACCGTAGTTTGCGCGGTGCTTATGGCTCTTGTCTTTCGGACGGTTTTTGCCTTCGCCTGGCAATGCGGGGAGCTCCGGGACAAAATCGAAACGGGAAATGAACAAGAGATCAGCACGGCCATTGACCCACTGGCCGCTTTTCCCTGCGTGGTGGACGTGGTTTTCCTCGACAGCGAAAATCATGTCACAAAGACCTGGAAACATTCACCCTTCGCCAAAGACGATTTCTCCTTGATTCGCTGCGCAAGCCAACGGGAATATTATCTCAGCACCACCGATCTCCAGGTGGTTTTTATGCCGGTGGAACACGGAGAAATCATATTTACGCTGATTTTCAGCAGTACTTTTTCCCCTGACGACCGCGATCCATACGAAGGTTCCTGCAATAAGACAGTGTATCTCCTCCTGAATCTCGGTGAGCAAAGCGCGAAAAGCAGGATCTTCCTCATCAGCACCGGCGATGAAATCCCCTACGGTAAGGGAACCATCTATGGTGTGATCCTTGTGATCCTGCTTTTTCTCTTCGTCAACCAGGTGCTCCTTGCCCTTTGGGCGTATCAGAACGCCTTAAAAGCGAAGCTCTCCCCGGTCTTTTGGGGACTTCTCGTCTTCCTTTCCGGTAGCGTCGGTGCCTTGATCTACCTGCTCTACAAAAGAAGATCTTGCCACATCAAACAGTCGTTGTAGAACAGCGGCAGCCATTTACATTGAGAAATCAAAAGAGGATATCCCCAAGTGATGTAATCACCCAAGGGGTATCCTCTTTTTGGCGCGGCATTTAGGCGACGTGTTCAAACTGGCTGTTATACAGCTCCGCGTAAAAGCCACCTTTTGCCAAGAGTTCTTCATGGCTGCCGCTTTCCACAATGTCGCCGTCTTTCATCACGAGGATCAAGTCGGCATTCTTGATGGTGGAAAGGCGGTGGGCGATGACGAAGGAGGTTCTGCCTTCCGTCAACCGATCCATGGCTTTTTGCACAATACGCTCGGTTCTCGTATCCACGGAACTGGTGGCCTCGTCGAGAATCAACAGCGGCGCGTTTTGGATCATGGCCCGAGCTATGGTGATAAGCTGTTTTTGGCCCTCAGATAAACTGGCATTATCGCCGAGCACAGTATCGTAACCGTCGGGAAGGGTTTTGATGAAATGGTGCAGCCCCACCGTTTTGCAGGCCTCTACCACCTGATCGTCGCTGATCCCCTCCTTGCTGTAGATGATGTTTTCCTTGATGGTCCCCTCAAAGAGCCAGGTATCCTGAAGCACCATGCTGAATTGTTCATGGACGTTTTCCCGGGGCACCTGATCGATGGAGATATTGTCTAAAAGAATCGCGCCGCCGTCCAAGTCGTAAAAGCGCATCAGGAGGTTGACCATGGTGGTTTTGCCGGCGCCGGTGGGGCCGACAATGGCCACCTTCTGCCCGGCTTTGATCCGGGCGGAAAAATCGTGAATCACGGTTTTCCCAGGGACGTAGCCGAATTTCACATGCTGAAACTCCACCTCCCCTTTGATCTGATGAAGGGTCGCCTGTTTTTGGCTTTCATCGGTAAGCTCCGCTTCCTCAAGAAACTCGAAAACTCGTTCCCCGGCGGCAGCAGTACGCTGGAGGTTATTGAAGGCCTGGGCGAACTGGGATAAAGGCTGGGTAAAAAGGCGAATATAGATCATAAACGCCACAATCACGCCGAAGGAGATCGTTCCCTTGAGAACCAAAGCCGCGCCGACCACACAGACGGCCACATAGCCGAAATTGCCGATAAAATTCATCAAAGGCATCATCAAGCCCGACAGAAACTGGGATTTCCAGGCGCTGGCATAGAGCTTCTCGTTGATTTCCTCAAAGGTCTTTTTCGCGGCTTTGCCGCCGTTATAGACTTTTACCACATTGTGGCCGCTGTAGATTTCCTCGACGTGGCCGTTGATCTGACCCAGCTCTTTTTGTTGGGTAACGAAGTGCTTTTGCGATTTGGCCATGATGAGAATCATCAGGATGAAACCGAGGAGGCTGGCGGCGACGGCGGTGAGGGCCATAATCCAGTTGTTATGAAACATCATGATCAGGGAGCCGAAAAACATGGTAATCGCAGTAACCAGCGTTCCCAGGCTCTGATTCAGGGTTTGCCCGATGGCGTCGACGTCGTTGGTAACACGGCTTAACACATCGCCGTAGCTGACTTTATCAAAATACTTCAACGGCAGACGGTTGATTTTGCGGGAGATATCGGTGCGCATGGTTTTGGCGATACGCTGGGTAATGGTGGCCATGATTTGCCCCTGCACCAAGTTCAGCAGCAGGGAGCCGCCGTAGATCGCCGTAAGCAGCCAGGCGATGGACGAGACGGCCTCCAGATCGATGCTGTTCACCACCGGCACGCCGTTGATCAGGGACGGCAATCCTTTGGTGATCTCATCGGTCATATCTTTCAATTGATCGGGGCCGATGATCTGCAAAACCGTGCCGACCAACGCGGTGACCAAAGCCACGCTGATGACAGGTAAATACTTTTTGCAGTAACGCATCAATTTGACCATGGTTTTTTTGAAGTTTTTCGGCTTTTCCACAGGCTGGTTAAAACCGTGTCTGCCACCGCCGGGTCTCTTACCCATTTTTACGGTTTTCGTTTCACTCATACGGCCAATTCCTCCTCGCTCAATTGTGACATGGCAATTTCTCGATAGACCTCGCAGGTGGCCAGCAATTCCCGGTGCCTGCCCTTGCCCACGATGCGCCCCTCGTCAAGGACGATGATCTGATCAGCCTCCATGATGGTGCCAATGCGCTGGGCCACGATCATCGTGGTCACGCCGGCGGTTTCCCTTTGCAGCGCCGACCGTAGAATCCGATCGGTTTTATAATCCAGGGCGGAAAAGCTATCGTCGAAAATATAGATTTCCGGTTTACGGCAAACGGCCCTGGCAATGGCCAAACGCTGTTTTTGACCGCCGGAGATATTGGCGCCGCCCTGCGCGATGTCAGCGTCGTAGCCGCCTTCCATCTGCTCCACAAAGTCAGTTCCTTCGGCAATGGCCACGGCTTTTTGGATCTCCGCCGCCGTCGCCGCGGCTTTGCCGTTATCGCCGTAAGCGACGTTTTCGGCGACAGTGCCCCGGAACATGACGGCCTTTTGGGGTACGTAACCGATTTTATTGTGCAACGCTTCCTCGGTATAGTCCCTGACGTTGACGCCGTCGATAAAAACAGCCCCTTCGCTGGTATCGAAAAAGCGGGGCACCAAATTGATCAACGTACTTTTGCCGCTACCGGTAGAACCG
Source organism: Clostridiales bacterium (assembly GCA_040776805.1). Classification (GTDB taxonomy): domain Bacteria; phylum Bacillota; class Dehalobacteriia; order UBA7702; family UBA7702; genus UBA7702. The sequence continues at coordinate 17,320 of JAXGZS010000004.1, forward strand.
ATGAAGGCCACCGTTTCCCCTTTTTTCACGGAGAAACTGATGTCTCGCAAAACGGCATCCGCGGCGCCGGGATATTGAAAGCCCACGTGGGAAAAGACCACCTCTCCGGCAACTCCCGGCTTTCCTTGACTGACGCTGCCCGGGCTGATCGACGGTTTCGTGTTGAGCACTTCGTTGATGCGCTTTGCGGAAACCGAGGCCCTCGGCATGATCACAAACAGGAACACCACCATCATGAAGGACATGATAATCTGGATGGCATAAGAAGAAAATACCACCATGTTGGAAAAGAGCGTTAATTTATCCATGGCTCCCGCAGTATTGATGAGATAGGCGCCGATCCAGTAAATGGCCAAAGACATGCCGCTCATGATCGCCGTCAGCACCGGCATCAGCAAAGCCATACCGCGGCTGGTATAAAGCTGGATCCCGGTGAGTTCTTCGTTGGCCGCCTCGAATTTGGCTTCCTGATAGTCTTCGGCATTGTAGGCGCGCACCACCCGCAGGCCGGAGAGATTTTCTCCGGTCACCCGGTTCAGATTATCCGTGAGTGCCTGCATCTTGCGGAATTTCGGCATGACGAGAATCATCAAAAGGGTGATCAGCGAAAGCAAAATTGCCAAGGCCACACCGGTGGCCAAGGTCCATTCCATACCCTTTCCGGCGATTTTCGTAATGGCCCAAACCGCCATGATCGGCGCTTTGATGATCACTTGCAAGCCCATGGTGATCAGCATCTGAATCTGGGTGATGTCGTTGGTGGAGCGGGTGATCAGGCTGGCCGTGGAAAAACGGCTGATTTCCTCCATGGAAAAAGAATCCACTTTGGTAAAAAGCAGACTACGCAGCCGCTGGGAAAAGGAAGCCGCGATACGGGCGGCAAAGAAACCCACCACAATGGCGGAGACAAAGCTCCCCAAGGCGCAGAGCAACATATCGCCGCCGGTACGCCAAATATCCGCCATGGCGCTACCGGGGGTTTGGGTCAAACGGGTAATTTCCGCCATATAATCGGGAATTTTCAATTCCAACCAGACCTGGGTGACAATAAAGATCAAACTGATTGCCACTTGCAGCCATTCTTTTGCGCTGAAACGTCGCAGAATTTTTAACATCGTATCATCCTTCCGTCTTTTCTTTCTATATTGAGCGTTGTTTTTCACGCTATTCTAACATCTTTAAAACGCGGTCACTTTTGTAACCGCTTCAGGCCGTCGATAAAGCCTGATACGCGGCGAACGCACTGTCCCGCGGCTGCGCCGTGTACATAGAAGTACTCAAACAGTCGCGGGACAGTGCTCTAAACTTTCTTAACGGCCTGTTATTTCGTTTTCTTCCGTTTCTTCTTCCATATGCGCCACCAATTCCGCCAATCTGCCGGTGATGCGCACATAGGCTCTCGCGTCCTCTTCCCCTAAAAGGCGCAGCATCTCTACGGTTTTTTCATAGAGCTTCCGATTATGGATTTTTGCCGTTTCCTTACCTTGGGGGGTAAGGCTCACCAAAACGCGGCGGCGGTCGCGGGAGTCGATATCCCGGGTTACCAGGCCTTTCCGTTCCAAATTATTGAGAGCGGCGGCAATCCGAGCAGAACTGATACCCATGATCTCACGAAGCTCACCGGGGACCACAGCCTCTTCTTGATGGGCGATATATTGCAGCACAAAGCACTCCCCGTGCATAGACTTGCTCATCTGCCGATGAGGTTTTGCCTGGCGCAATAGATACATCTTTTCCATAAATTCCAGAGCCAGCGCATGGTAATCCATGGTGTCACTTCCTCTCTTTAAAATACTAACAGTATTAGAAGTATAATAGTGTTAGCTAATTTTGTCAAGGATTTTTTTCCGGCAATGGACACGGCGGCAAAACACTTTTGACTGCCGCTTTTTTTGATAGACTATAAAAAAAAGCCGGCTTCTTATTTCAGAAACCAACTTTTTTATGGAGATTCTTCCGGGATAAACCCTTTAGAGAACATATGCTGCGGAAATAAGCGCTATTTTTATGCTTCGCCGTCGTTTCCGGCGAGGAGGCTCTTTTTAAAACCGTAGAGGAAATAGATCACAAGGCCGACGGCAATCCAGACAATAAACCGAATCCAAGTCACCGGAGGCAGATTCAACATCAAATAAACGGACATCAAAACCGAAACAATGGGGAGCAGCGGCACAAAAGGCACCCGGAAGGGCCGCTCGATATCCGGCTTCTTTCTGCGCAGCACAATCACGCCGATGGCCACCACGGTAAAGGCGCTGAGGGTGCCGATATTGGCCATTTCAGCAATGAATTCCACCGGGAAAAAAGCGCTGACCAAGGCGATGGCGGCACCGATGATCAGAAAATCAAAAAAGGGCGTTTGATATCTCTGATGAATCCTGGCAAATATCGGCGGCAAAAGGCCGTCCCTGGACATGGCGTAGAAAATTCTGCTTTGGGCAAAAATCACGGCAAGCAAAACGCTGGTCAACCCGGCCAAAGCTCCAACAGAGATGAAAGCCCCCGCCCAGCGAATGCCGGTGGCGAGGAGCGCCGAGGAAATCGGGGAAGGCGTATCGAGAGCCGTGTATTTTTGCATTCCCGTCAAAACAGCGGCCACGGCGATATAGAGAATGGTGGAGATCAGCAGCGAACCGATGATCCCCCGGGGAAGATCGCGTTTGGGGTCTTTGACATCTTCCGCCGCGGTGGCCACGGCGTCAAAGCCGATATAGGCGAAGAACACAATGGCCGCCCCATGCATGACACCGCTGAAGCCAAAGGGGGCAAACGGCGCCCAATTGGTCGTTTCCACCCGGGTCAAACCCAAGGCGAGGAAAAGCCCGATGACCAATAATTTGAGCAGAACGATGATTTTAATGGCATTGGCGCTGCCTTTGGTGCCGAAAACAGATACGGCGATGACCAATCCCGTAATGATCACGGCAAATAGATTGATCACGCCGCCTTCAAAGGGAGATTTTGTCAAAGACTCCGGCAGCGTGACCCCCATGGAAAGCAGAAGATCGTTAAAATAGGAGCTCCAGCCTACGGCCACGGCGCCGGCAGCCACCAGGTATTCCAAAATCAGGTTCCAGCCGATCAGCCAGGCAATGATTTCTCCCATGGAAGAATAGGTAAAAGAATAGGCACTGCCCGCCACAGGATCGAAGGACGCCATTTCCGCATAGCAAAGGGCTGCCAAGGTTGCCGCGAAGCCGGAAATCACGAAGGAAAGAATCACCGCGGGGCCGGCGTACAGCGATGCGGCCACGCCGGTGAGGACGAAAATACCGGTTCCGATAATCGCGCCCACGCCCAAAAAAGTCAATTCCACGGAACCCATCACCCGTTTTAGGCTCTGCTTTTCCTTGCTGTTGTCCATGCCCACGGGCTTGGCCCGAAACAATGCTTGTAAAATACCCATGAAACCGCTCCCCTTAGACGTTTTTTTTAGTTTCTCTGAATCCCCTGATTTTATGCGGCACAGGACTGAAACGGCCTTTAAGCCGTGGGCAAAGCATGATACGCGACCCCCACCCCGCCAAAAACAGCAAGGAAAAATAAAAGAAGCACGCTCCCGTAAAGGAGGTGCTATAAGCGGCAAACAGTTCCCACCGAAAAAGCGGCTGCAACGACGGTCAGGATATGGTATCATCAAATCAAACATGATACCTACGCCCTACACAGAAAAGTCCGTGTTTACACCGAAGCGGACAGCATCGCAAAGATCGGAGGAATCTTATGTTTCAACCAAGAGAACTGTTGCGGGAATTATCGGTCGGCCAAAAGGCTTGGGCCCGGGCCAACCCTGAGCTGACGAAGGCTTTCACCCAGTTTGCCCCTGATTTTCAAAAGTAAGCGGCGCCTTTTGAAAGTTTCGCTTTGATGGCCCGCACCGGGCGCACCGCGGAAAATACCGTGAAAAATTCGGCAAGGGCACACCACTTATCCGCCAATGTTACGAGAATACTCTCCCTGCAACGGGGCGGAGACAAGGTGAGGGGAAACATGTGCTTTACAATGATATCTTCTTCTTTGGCGTTGAGGCTGAAATCCCTCCGGGCATTCCACAACGCCCTTTTTGCGTGGCGGAAACCGTGGAGACGGTGACTGGGATCCGCATCATGCCAATCATAGAGAAAATAATCGTGGAGCAAAGCGCCCCGCACCAAACTGCGGTGATCAACCTCGATATTCCAGGAAGCGGCCAGCTGCAGACTGGTATAAGCCACGGATACGGAGTGATCAAAGCAGCTGACGGTACCGTGCTGGATAAAGAGCTTTTCTCTTTGCATCTGCGGCGATGACAAAATCTCCTCACCGTGATGAAGCAGCAAAGCTTCCAGTTCTATTTTTACTTGTTTTTGCTGTTTTTCTTTCATACCTTTACCTGTCCCCCGCGGCAACCAAAGCAACGTGGTCTCTCGATGGTTTTATTTTAGCGGATTTTCGTGTCCATACCGTGACTGATCAGGCAAAATTACGAAAAAATAAAGAGAGCAAAAGAAGAAATTACGAAAAAACCAGAGGAACAACAGAAAATAGCCTCTGCGATCAGCAAAGAACCGTATCTGTTTGATGCTTAAGAATAAGACAAATCCCCCTTCCGCCATGATTTTTATCCCTACTTCACGAAAACCCCCGGCCATTGCAAGGATTTTATTTATTTTTCCTTTTCCAAGCCGTCTTTTTCCTTACAGTCCTTGCAGTAACCGTATATCTCCAGTTTATGGCCTGTGATTTGAAAATCGTCATGCATATGTTCCGGCGCGAGGCCTTCCAGGGGACAGGCGCCGATGGTCACCACTTTATGACAGTTTAAACAGACGGCGTAATGCTTATGCTCATTGCGGTTCAGCTCGTAGAAGGCTTTTTCGCTGTCGCTGAGCACGGTTTTCACCGCCACGTTTTCCTTTACGAAAAGTTCCAAGACCCGATATACCGTGGAAAGCCAGATGGAACCGTCCTCTTTCTCGATCAAACTGCCGATCTCCATGGCGCTCAGGGGCTTTTTCGCCTGTTCCAGCACGGACAGAACGCATTGGCGCTGTTTTGTTTTTTTAAGGCCGGCGGGCCAGCCCGATGGCATTTTTTTCAATGGTTACACACCTCTTTTCCCGGATGTTCCTACTGTTTTTTCCCCAAACAAACTTCTACCGCTACTACTATTTTAACGCCCTTTCCCCATAACGCAAGAGGAGATTGAACAGTCATCGACTGCGGGCTGTTTTGACACCGGCCAGCACCCTCTTCACCAGCAAAACCGCAACCAATACGGCAACGGAGACCAAGGCGGTGAAGCCGCCGGGGGCGACGTTGAGATAATAGGAAAAGAACAGGCCGGACATGATATCAATCACGCTGAATAAAACGGAAAGCAGCAGCGTCACCCGGAAACCTCTGCCAAACTGCAAGGCCGTGGCCACGGGCAGCGCGATCATGGAGCTTAGCACAAGCACGCCGACGATGCGGATGGAAACGGCAATGGCGGAGGCCACCAAAATAGAAAACACGTAATTGATCCGGCGCACCTTGACTTTGGCGACTTTGGCCGCCTCTTCATCGTAGGCGATATAGATCATCTGATGATACAGAAAAATCAGGGCCAGCACCGAAATGAAACTCAAGATCATCACCATATACGTATCGGTGCGGGTGACCGTTAGGATACTGCCGAAAAGAAAGGAATCGGCGTTGGCGTGGAGTTTTCCCGAGCTGATGATCGTAATGGCGGTACCGACGCTCAAAGAAAGCACGATGGCGAGGATGAGATCCGTATATTTTTTAAAGTAACTGCGCAAAAATTCAATAAGGGCGCCGCAGACCGACGTGAAGACAAAGGCGCCCAAGACGGGGCTTTGATCAAAGAGCAGGCCGATGGTGATCCCGGCCAAAGAGGCGTGGGAGAGGGTGTCGCCGATCATGGAATAGCGTCGCAGCACCAGAAAAACACCGATACAGGGGCAAAGAATCGAAATGAACACCGAAACCAGCAGGGCGTTTTGCATAAAAGCATAATGGAGCATGGATCAGATCCCCCCTTTTTCGCCGAGGTATTCCGCGGCGTATTTTTGGGGGGTACAGATATGTCCTTTGCCCCCGGAGAGATGGTAGATCAACGTGGAATTGGCCACGGCGGCGCTGAGATTATGCTCCACCGATACGATGGTGATGCCCTTTTCCGTATTGAGCTTTTTCAAAAGACCGTAAATCTCCTTTTGACTGTCGATATCCACGCCGGTGGAAGGCTCGTCCAAAAGAAGCAGCTCCGGTTCGCCCATGAGGGACCGGGCAATGTGGGCTTTTTGAGTTTGGCCGCCGGAAAGCGTCCCCATCAGGGTATGCTCCACGCCCTCTAAGCCCACCAATTGTAGGCTTTTGGCGATCACCCGCTTATCCTTCAGCTTCAATAGGTGCCTGTAGGAATTGAGCATCTCATAGACGGTGATGGGAAAGCCGCTGTTGGTATCATCGTTCTTTTGAGGGACATAACCGACGTGTTTGGCGTTGGTGGCGATCACCCCCCGGGTCGGTTTTAAGAATTTCAGCATCAATTTCATCAGCGTACTTTTACCGCTGCCGTTTTCGCCGACAATGGAGACGTAAGCGCCATCGTCTATCTCCAAATGGATATCATCGAGAATATACGGAGCAACACCCGTGTAGGAAAAGAACAGATGTTCCGCTTTGATCATACAACCACCTTATTTCGTTTCGGTTTTTTATCTTTTTTGCCGCAATTTCCCGTATTTGCCCTTGACAAAGAGGAAACGTTCGGGCATATTTATTATATACGCAAATAGGAATCATTTGCAAGTAAATTCTTCGGAGGTTTACCAAGATGTTCAAAAAATGGGCTGTCGCCCTCTTCTGCCTCGCCGTATCTTTATGCTTCGGTGCCTGTAACAGCGGATCCTCTACTGACGCTGGGACAAGCGCCAACGATACGGAAACCATCAAAATATCCGTGACCTTTGACGCCATGAAAGAATTCGCGGAAGCCATCGGCGGTGACCACGTAACGGTTTCCACCATCATTCCCGATGGCGTCGAACCCCATGCATTTGAGCCAAAAGCCCAGGATCTGGTGAATTTAAGCGAAGCGCGGATTCTGATTTATAACGGTCTCGGCATGGAATCCTGGATTGACGACGCCATTGCCGCCGTCGACAACGAAAGCCTGGTCACGGTCTGCGCTTCTGACGGCGTAACCCCCATTCGCAATGAAGGGGAGGAAGTCAAAGAGCACGGGCAGTACGATCCCCATACTTGGCTGAGTTTAAAATGCGCCGAAATTGAGGTGGGCAATATCAAAGACGCCCTCGTCGAAGCCGATCCGGACAACGCCGCTGATTATGAAAGCAACTATACCGCCTATATCACATCCTTGGAAAACCTCTATCAGGAATACGCCGAAAAATTCGCCGCGGTGGAAAAGGACAGCTTTGTTACAGGGCACGCGGCTTTCGGCTATCTCTGCCGTGATTTCCATTTGAGCCAAAACAGCGTGGAAGACGTCTTTGCCGAGGGCGAACCCAGCGCCCAGCAACTAACGGAATTGGTACAGTATTGCAAAGATCACGCTGTGACGACGATCTTTGCCGAAGAATTGGCCAGCGCCGAGGTATCCGAAACCCTCGCCAAGGAAGTCGGGGCCAAAGTAGAAACCATCGATACGATGGCCGGCAGCGAAAACGGCAAAACCTACCTAAAACGGATGGAAGAAAACTTGCGCAAGATCTACGCCAGTCTAACGGAATAAACGCCGTCCCCCCATGATAGAGATGAAACGCACAGCGTTTCTACAGACCTTTCATTCCCGCCCCAAGGGGTCTTTTCGGCTCACTTTCGAACCGTCGTTATTTGGTGATTGTTCCGGTCATCTATTAAAAAAGCTAATTTCTGAAATCAGAAATTAGCTTTTATTTTATGAGGGTCTTCCGGCGTAAGCCCGTTAAAACAGATTGCGGATGATATCGGCGCCGCCGATAAACGTCCCGAGAGAAGCGCCGATATTGGCCATAAAGACCACGAGAAGCGCCCTTAACAGCCGATTTTTGTAGATCCCCCGAAGGCTGAAAATATCCTCGGTGATATTTTCCAAATCCCGCACCGTGGGTTTGCGCAGGGACGCTTCCACCAGGCCGGTAAACCAGCCGCAGGCCAAAACGGGATTCAGGGTGGTAAAGGGCGCCGCCACAAAGGAGGTCAAAATACTCAAGGGATGCCCCAAAGATAAGGCGGTGAAGAGCGCCGCCAAGGTGCCGGTGAGCAGCACCCAGCGGGATAGCTGGGCAATGCCGTCCTGAACGCCGCCAAAGAACGCGTAGGCCAGCAAAGCGATGAGAACAAGGGAAATCAACCAGCCGATCCATTTCCCCACAGGGCTTTTGGGTGGTACGGTGCTGATGCTTTCCAGATCCTGGCTTTTAAAAATCTCCTCTTTCACACCGGGAACGTGGGCGCCACCCAAAACGGCGACGACTTTTTTCCCCGGGGCGCTTTTGATCTTTGCCGCCAAAAACTGGTCTCTTTCACTGATCAGTGTCTGCCCCACACTGGGAAATTCCTCCTTCATGCCGACAATGGCCTGTTCCAGCATATCCTCTTGCAACAGTTTTTGCAGATCCTGATCGGAAAGGTCAGCCTCCTCGTCGGAGCCGAGAAACAAGCCGGTGAGCAGCTTTGCTTTTTCCCAAAATTTTAGTTTGCGCCAGATGCGCAAAAATGTCGTTTGAATATTGCGGTCCGCTAAGACCAGTTCGGCGCCGACCTCCTTGGCGCTCTCAATCCCCTGCTTCATTTCGCCGCCCAAGGGGGTATTTAACTTCTTGGCCAAACGTTTTTGATAGGAACCGAGAAATAAATTTGCCGCCAGAAAACCGACTTTTTTGGCCTTGATTACCTTGATGAGGTCGGCGTCTTGCCAGGCAGTGGGGTTTTGCATATTTTGATAGCGCCCTTCGTCCAGTTCCACGCATACGCTGTCCGGTCTTTCTTCTTCGATCACTTCTTTGACCAAAGCGACGCTCTCCTTGGATACGTGGGCCGTGGCGATGAGAATGATCTCTTTCCCTTCGTAAGTCAGATGGGTCACATTTTGTCGCGTCATCTTTTCTCCTTTACGCGGCAAAAAGATCAAGTCTTTTCTCAAAAGAGCGCCGCCATACCGTTAGTATACAATAAAAGATTTCTCCCCGTCAATGCGTACTGTTTTACGTAGAAGCAAATACAGTTTTTTCTCTTTTTACTTTTGGCTTCTGTTTTATCTCAGTCAGAACAGGGGAAAATCAAAGTACGTATCGAGATAAGGTTCCTCTTTCAAGGTATAATGCCACCACTCTGCAAAAAAGGGCGCGAAACCGTTCTTTTCCATCAAAGAGCGCAAAAAGCGCCGGTTGCGGGAAGCTTTGGAGGAAATCTCCCGGGCCCCGTGGTGAGAAAGGGAATCCATAAAATCAAAGGAGCCGCCCATATCGAGGAGTTCGAAATCATTCAGCCGATAGAGAGTAAGATCCACGGCGCCGCCGCGGCTGTGGGCGGATTTTTTTGCCACATACCCTTCTTCGATCATGGCCCCCCTCTCTATATGAGGGTAGTGCTTGGCTTTGGTGAGGAAATCCTCCTTTTGGGCAGCCCAGCGCAAAAAACAGTCCACGGCCCGCTGGGGGCGGTAACCGTCCCAAAGCAGCAGACCATAACCGAGATCCGCGGCTTGTGCCTGAACCTTTTGCAGTGCCGCCGCCAATTCGTAGGTGCCGGCGACGCGGTTAACGAGATAACCCGCCACCGGTTTGCCGGTAAAATTGTCCCAGGTGGCATACTTGGCGTCCCAACAGACGCCGGACAGCACTTCATCTAAAAAAACAAATCCTTTTTCCATCTTTTTGACCTCATTTCTTTAAGGCTAAGTCAATACAGCGATCCATCACCGCGGACAGAGGCATCCCGGCGGCGGCCATCATCCGGGGATAGCGGCTGTAGGCAGTACAGCCGGGGAACGTATTGACCTCGTTCAAAACAATCTCCCCGTCTTTCTGTAAAAACAGATCCACCCGGGCCAGCCCCGTACAACCTAAGGCGCGATAGATCTTTTTGGCGGTTTCCCGCACCCGCTCTCGCTCCTTTACGGAAATGGCCGCGGGCACTGTAATCGTAGCGTTTTCGGAACCCTCTTCCGGGGCGCTTTCCTGATGAATGCGAAAGAAACCGTGGGCAAGGGTGATCTGATCCACTTCGCCAACGATGAGTTCCGCGCCGCTGCCCAAAACGGCGCAGCCCACCTCGGAACCGATAATCGCCTCCTCAATCAAGACTTTTTCGTCGAACTCCCGGGCCGCGGCCACCGCGGCGTAAAAATCCGCTTCGCGTTGCACTTTGGTCACGCCGAAGGAGGAACCGGAACGGGCCGGCTTCACGAAAACAGGATAGGGCAGAGAGGAGAGATTGCAAGAATCGGCGCCGGAAAGCAGCCAAAAGCGGGGTGTGGCGATACCGGCGTTTTTCACGATCAGGTGGGTCAACGCCTTGTCCATGCAAAGGGCGGAGCTTTCAATGCCGCAGCCCACATAGGGAATCCCGGAAAGCTCCAAAAGCCCCTGAATCGCCCCGTCTTCCCCTGTTTTGCCGTGGAGTACCGGCAGCACCGCGTCGAGACGGATGATCTGATAGCCACCGTCCTCCAAAACGAGAAGACCGTGGGTGGTGCGGTCCGGCGACAGCAGCACATCTCGACAGGGGCGGTTTTCCCAACCGAAATCGGCAGAATCGCACATTTTCCAAGCGCCTTTTTTGGTAATGCCGATGGGAATCGGGTCATATTTTTCAGGATCAAGATTTTTCATGATTTCTTTGGCAGATTTCACCGACACATCATGCTCTTCTGAACAGCCGCCGAAAAGAACGGCGATCTTTATTTGTTGCACAGGGTTTCACTCCTTTCAAAATCAAGGCAATTTAATACGGTCTTTTCCACCGTATCATAGAGGGCGCGTTGGGTATGGTAGGCCGTGTGGGGCGTGATGATCACCTGGGGCATCTCTTCCAATTGCAGCAGCAAGCGGTGATCGATGGGCTTTTGGCGGTAATCGAAGTAAAAGAGGCCCTCCTCCCCTTCGAGGACGTCCAAGGCAGCGCCGCCCAATTCATCCCGGGTCAGCGCCGTGATCAGAGCGTCGCTGTCCACAAGGGCGCCGCGGCCGGTATTGATCAGAAAAGCGCCCGCTTTCATTTGGGCGATACGCTCTTCATCGAGAAAATGATAAGTCTTTTCCGTCAGGGGTAGATGGAGGGTAACGATGTCGCTTTCTTCTAACAGGGTCTCAAGGGAAACATAAGACACTCTTAGTGAAAGATCGGGATCGGGATCGTAGGCCAGGATCCGGCAGCCGAAGCCAAAAAGCCGCCGGATCACAGCTCTGCCGATGCGCCCGGTACCCAAAACGCCAACGGTAAGATCCCTTAGCTCCCTGCCACGGGCGGCCTCAAGGCGAAAATCGTGGCTTTGGGCGCGGCTCACCACCGACTTGGCGTTCCGGATCGCCAGCAACAGCAGCATCACGGTATAATCGGCGACGCTGCCGGGAGAATAGACGACGTTGCCCACGGTGATACCCAGTTTTTCCGCCGTCTCCACATCGATATGATTATGACCGATGCTGCGAGTGGAAATATATTCGACGCCCATATCCTTCAAGGCAAAGAGCGTCGAAGAGGCAATGCGCGCTTTATGGCTGACGCTGATGCAGCGGTTGCCCCTGGCCAAAGCAGCATTATCGACAGAAACCGGGGCCTTGGTGATGGTGGGGAGCACCCGAAAGCGAGGGGAAATCTCCCGAAATAGATGGGCCTCTTCTTTTTCACAGCCGTAAACCGTAATTTTTGTTGGTATCGTATTCATGGTACCCATGATCATCCCTACCTTTTTCTCCTTCTTTGATGATTACCGTTTCCGGAGGAAGCTCATAACCAATTTGACAAAGGTTACGGTATAAGCGTTTGAAGGCAACGCATTCGCCGTGCTCCCGATCCATCACCCTTTGACGAACATCCACTTCCTCATAGGTTTTTTGATTTTTCGTATAATAGAAGGGTTCGCCGTTGACGATTTCATAGGTGTACCCCTCGTCGATATCCGTATAAATCCTGGCAATGATATGCTCCTCGTCAAAATCGAGATCAATTTGAAACGTCATGGCGGTTTCGTTTTTGACCTTCAAATCGACCCAACCTTCGGAAACGGTGGCATCGACGCCAATCGGCGCGTCGCTGGGGGGTTCGGGAAAATCCTTTACGGCATGGCCCCGGCGCTCCACAATGGTCAAAGGCGTATGTAGAAAGGCCCAAAAGAGCAGGTTGCTCATTTGACACATGCCGCCCCCCGGTGCGGTGGTCAGTTCGCCGTCGATGACGGTGAGCCCATCTTTGTAGGGGATCTTTCGATCGGCGTCCCGCACCAAAAGCCAAAAGGAGAAGGTTTCCTGGGGTTTGATCAAAATCCGATGGAGGGTGGCGGCGGCCAGCTTCAGGTTGAACACTTTGTTTTCCTGATAGATCATATCAAAGCCAGTTTCCCTATTATAAAGAGGGCAGCCGGTCTCAAAAAGCAGATGCGGCAAAAGGCTTTCCCCCTGCTCTTTGGCGTAAAAGTTGCCGTCCAGGTTCATTGCCGCGTAAAAACAGGCGGTTTTTTGTTTGACCCTCAGCGGCAGCAACCAGGGAAATATCTGGGTTAGACGTTTTCGTTTCATGTTCCGATCATCCTTTCCTCATCAGTCGGTTACGACGGCTTATTCTGCCGCCTCTTCCCCGGCGTCAACGGGGTCGACATATTTTTCAATATATTCTTCCAAACACAGGTTTTCCTTGTAGATGGTCGATGCCGCTGTTTTACCCACGTAGCGGTAATGCCAAGCTTCGTAATGGGTACCGGTCAGCTCCTCCTTGCCTTCGGGATAGCGCAGGATGAAACCGTATTGATGGGCGCTTTCCGCAAGCCAGGTATAAACCTCTCCGGCAGTGGACTTCATCGGATCCGCGTTGATATCCACAGCGAGCCCCAGCTGGTGTTCACTGCTTCCCGGCGGCGAAACATAGGTTTCCGCCAGAGCGGCAGCCGCCTCGCGGTCATACCCCAATTTAACGTAAGCTGCGATTTTCTCATCGAGGAGCGCTTGCTGTTCCTCTGCTCCCCGGTAGCCGGAAGCCACTATGGGATAAACGCCTTGAGATCGGGCGTCGTCGAACATCTGTTGCAGCGCCGGAACAATGGCAGTGGCCACGGACTCGCCGTTGGCCAGTAAAGTCAGATCCACGCTATCATCAGCGGGAATTTCATTTTGGCGGTTCACCAAAATCAAAAAATCCTCTTCTTCTGCTTCCTCGCCGCCGACCAAACCGATCTGGTCCTTCAGCAAAAAAGCGGAAGTCATCGTAGCCAGGAGCAGCAGAAGCAGGAACGGTAATGTTCTGATTCTTTTCCGCCGCGCTGATTTTAGATAATGACCGCGCTTTTTTCTCTTTTCTCTCTTTTCTATCGTCTGATTTATTTGGCTCATTTGGCTCATTCTGCCCCCTCAAGCGTAAAAGAACAGCCCGCTCTCTTTTGATATCACTATCATACCAAAGATGAGCAGGCTGTTCTTTAATATTCGCTTGTAAGATTCTTAAGATGTTCTTAAGCTGAGGTTCATTTTTTAGGCATCGCCTTTGGGCAGCAGAACAGTGAAGACCGTTTGCCGGTTTTCGCTTTTCGCCTCAATGGTACCGCCGTGGAGGGAAATGATTTCCCGGGCAATGGATAAACCCAAACCGGAGCCGCCCGTATTGGAGGCGCGGGCCTCGTCGAGGCGGAAAAATTTCTCGAAGAGTGCTTCTAATTTTTCCGGTGGTATGGTGACCCCATGGTTTGCAAAGGACACCGCCACTTTATCCCCCTGTTCCTTGGCAACAATGACGATTTCCGTACCGGGATCGCTGTAAGCCGCCGCGTTTTTTAGGATATTGTTGAACACCCGGGCCAACTTCACGGCATCGCCGCAGACGGTAAGATGTTCGTCGGCACGGAGCACGGCTTTGTTGCCGTTTTCCGAAAGAATCGGATAAAACTCATCGATCATCTGTACCAGCATATAGTAGAGGTCGATGGGTTCTTTTTCCAAACGGATCTGTTGCAAATTATAACGGGTAATCTCAAAAAATTCATTGATCAGCGTTTCCAGGCGATAGGCCTTGTTTAAGGTGATATGAACGTATTTTACCCGCTGGGCTGAGGGCATATCCGGCGCTTCGTCCAGCAGACTCAGATAACCGATCACGGAAGTCAGCGGCGTTTTGATATCGTGGGCGAGATACATCACAAGATCGTTCTTTTTCTGCTCCGCCAATTGTGCCTCAAGGGTGCGCTTTTCCAAAGTCTGGCGCACCGTATTCAGATTTTTTTCCGTGGCGGACATTTCCGGCGGCAGTACGATATATTTGCCGTCCTGCTTGACCAGGGCGTCGATGCCGCCGTTGATTTCATTAAAATAACGGGTAAAGCGTCGAATGAAGAAATAGAATAGCAGGAAAAAGACGATGGCGATGGCCAGCAGCCAAATAAGGGTAATGTTATTCCGAAAGACCGTCTGATAAATAGAGAGGGCGTCGTAATAATCCATGGGGAAAAAGCTTTGCAGCAGAGAGACGACAAAATCGCCGCCTTTATTCTGCCAAAAAATGGCATAAAACAAGGCAATGATGACCACCGCGGCAAGGAGCATACCAAAGCTCCAAAAGTATGTTTTGGTGATCAGCCGTGAATAATCCCCTTGGCGTTCGTCTTTACGCTTCAATTTTATACCCCACTCCCCAGATGGTTTTGATGTATTTCGGATGCTCCACGGTGTCACTCATCTTTTCCCGCAAATGACGGATATGGACGGTGATGGTGTTATTGCTTTTGCTGTAATACTCATCCTGCCAAATTTCATGAAAGAGTTCTTCGGCGCTGACGACACTTCCCTTCTTTTCCAGCAAAATACGGAGAATGGAAAACTCCGTTTTCGTCAGCATCAGGGGTTTTTCGTTCAGCAGGCATTCATGGGTATCCACATTCATCACCAACCCGGAGTGGACGATGACCGGGGAAGCAGCCTCCCCTGTCCGACCGGGATTGTACCTTTTATATCTTCTCAACTGCGCTTTGACCCGGGCCACCATCTCCAAAGGGCGGAAGGGTTTCGTGATATAATCATCGGCGCCCAAAGTCAGCCCCGTAATTTTATCGGTTTCCTCGTCTTTGGCCGTCAGCATGATGATGGGGTAATGATGGTGTTCCCGTATTTTTTGGCAAAGGGTCAAGCCGTTCATGTCCGGAAGCATGATATCGAGGATGGCGAGATCCAGTTTGGTGGTCTCAATGCACTGAAGTGCCTCCAACGCTCCATAGAACTTATATACGGTGAAATTTTCGCTCTGCAGATAGACTTCCACCAGATCCGCGATTTCCTGCTCGTCGTCGACGACGAGTATTTTGCTTCCCATATCAAACACCTCTTCCTGTCAGTGCCGGCGGCCTGATTTTATCATAGCAGAAAGATCTCTTTGTTTTGTGACTTCTTTCATGACGAAATCTTAATCTTTTCCTAAGATGAGCTCGCCAAGACCATTGTACGCTTTTTGGCCTTGGTTTTCAAGTTTCCGCTTTAAAACAGCAAAGCCCGGCAGGATCTCCTGCCGGGCCCCGGACCAATGCGGCAGTCCGAACCTTTATTTCAATGCGAATACCAACAAAACAACGATGCCTAAAATGATGCGGTACCAACCGAAGATTTTGAAGTCGTGCTTTTTGATATACCCCATCAAAAAGCGAATCACCAGTATCGAAACGATAAAAGCCACGATCATTCCGATGATCAGGGAGATCAGTTCCGGGCCGGTAAAGGCAAAACCAAACTGAAAGAGTTTTAGCAGACTGGCGCCGAACATCACCGGGATGGCCAGATAAAAAGTGAATTCCGCCGAAGCTGTCCGGGATACGCCCAAAAGCAGAGCGCCGACAATGGTGGCGCCGGAGCGGGAGGTTCCGGGGAAAATAGCGGCAATCAATTGGAACAAGCCGATGGCCATGGCAAGACCGTAACTGATCTCCGCCGTACTGTTGACCTTCGCCGCCTTGCCCTTGTGTTGATTCTCCACGGCAATGAAGGCGACCCCAAAAACGATCAGGGCAACGGAAACCATTTGGTAATTATAAAACAGCGCCTCAAAGGTTTCATTGAACAGCAAACCGATCACAGCCGCGGGAACGCAGGCCACGAGGATTTTCCCCCATAATTTCAGGATATCCGCCTTCACGTAAGATCCAAGGCCTTTGGGGCACAGCGGTACAGGGTTTTCCTTTTTACCGAAGGGAAAGATTTGGTGCCAAAAAATCACCACCACCGCCATGATCGCCCCCAGCTGAATCACCACTTCAAACATGCTCCAGAAGGCTTTCGTTACCTGCAAACTGACGAACTCGTTCAACAGGATCATATGGCCTGTGCTGCTAATGGGGAGCCATTCCGTAATCCCCTCTACAATACCGAAAAGAACGACTTTTAACATTTCCATCAAATCAGGATTCATTGATTCACATCTACTTTCTTTTATGTTGTATTACGCTGCTGATTTCCCCTTAGCCCAAAGCGACGTCTAAAATCATCATCAGCAAAAAACCGCCCATCACGCCGAAGGTACCGACATTGGAGTGCTCCCCGAGATGGGCTTCGGGAATCAGTTCCTCTACCACCACGTACATCATAGCGCCGGCGGCAAAGGCCAAGAGCCAGGGCATGTAAGGAGTGATCAAAACGGCGATCAATACCGCGGCAATACCGAAGACCGGTTCCACGATCCCGGACAGGCTGCCGATCAAAAAGGCTTTGGGTTTTGTGAGGCCCTCCTGGCGTAAAGGCAGGGAAACAGCGGCGCCTTCGGGGAAATTCTGAATACCGATGCCCACGGCCAAGGCCAGCGCCGAGGCGTAAACCGCGGAATCGGCGCCGTGCTGGGCGGCGAGGGCAAAGGAGAGACCCACGGCCATTCCTTCGGGGATATTGTGCAGTGTTACCGCCATCACCAAAAGAGTGGTTCGCTTCATGGAGGAGGTAAGCCCCTCGGTTTTATTGACCCCGGGATGAAAATGGGGAATGAGCAGATCCAAAATGTATAAAAATACAATGCCGAGGATGAAACCGCCAACCACCGGCAACAGACCGTTGCCACCATTGACCTGAGCTTCTTCCATGGCCGGAATCAATAAGCTCCATACCGAAGCGGCGATCATCACGCCGGCGGCAAAGCCCAAAAAAGCTTTTTGCATTCTGCCGCTGACCGCGCCGCGAAGCACAAACACCATGGCTGCGCCAAGGGTCGTCATCAAAAAGGTGAAACCCGTGCCGGCCGTAGCCCAAAGCAACGCTTCTCCCATTGCTTTCTGCACCTCACTTCCTCCTTGCTACCGTATATACCCATCAACAACTTCTTTATTATAACGCCAAACAGTAAAATCCGCCATGGTTTTTTACACCTTTTTCAAAACATGGTCATTCACCTCCAATAGCATGAACCTAAAAAGGAGCTGGTTTCCGATCGAAAAAATCGGAAACCGGCTCTGCTTTTCCTATGTAAGCCTCTGCGTTCAAAAGCACTCATTTTTGTTCCTTACGCTTCCCGATGCTCCGAGTCTTTCTCCTGTGGATGGCAGTAAGATGAGCCGGGGCAGGAACCGCAGCCGCAATTGCAGCCCATGGACTTGCCCTGTTTTCGTTTTTTAAGCATCGAAGCCACGATCCCGCTGATGAGGGCCAGCAATACCCCGCTGATCAGGATGGTTGCGCCATGGTTGATGATGAAATGCAGCATAGAATCACCTCCTTTTTTTAGGCTCTCGCTTTTGCCGAAACGAGGGTGTCGGGACCTATTTTTCCCCGCTGCGGCCGAAACAGCAAATAGAGTATGATCACCGTCACGATGATGCCCGCGGCAGAGCCCACGGTGAAGCCGTTGCCGGCAAAGAGACTGCCCAACTGATAGAAGCAAAGGGCAACAGCGTAGGCAAACGCGGTCTGATAACCAATGGCGAACCAGGTCCACTTGGTATTGTTCATTTCCCGTTTGATGGCGCCGATCGCCGCGAAACAAGGGGCGCAAAGCAGGTTAAAGACAAGGAAGGAATAAGCGGCCAAGGGCGTAAAGCTGGCGGCCAGGGTACCCCAAATTTCGGCGCCGTCTTCCGCCACTTCGGCGAAACCGTAAAGCACGCCGAAGGTGCCGACGACATTTTCTTTGGCGATCAAACCGGTGAAGGTCGCCACGGCAGCTTCCCATTGACCCCAGCCCAAAGGAGCAAAGAGCCAGGCGATGCCGTTGCCGATGACGGCAAGGAAACTTTGGTTCAGATCCTCCACCATCATAAACTTGCCCTGGACAAAGCCGAAAGCCTGGAGGAACCAAATGATAACAGCGGAAATCAGGATCACCGTACCGGCTTTCTTTATAAAGGACCAACCTCTCTCCCACATGCTGCGGAGCACGTTCACCACGGTGGGCCAGTGGTAAGCCGGCAGTTCCATCACAAAGGGAGCGGGATCCCCCGTAAACATCCTGGTTTTCTTCAGGATGATACCGGAGCAGATGACCGCGGCAATCCCTAAGAAATAGGCGCTGGGCGCCACCCACCAAGCGCCATGAAACAGGGCGCCGGCAATCAAGGCGATAATCGGCAGCTTGGCGCCGCAGGGAATAAAGGTCGTGGTCATAATCGTCATTTTGCGGTCACGGTCGTTTTCGATGGTACGGGAGGCCATCACCGCGGGGACGCCGCAACCGGTGCCGATGAGCATCGGGATAAAGGATTTTCCGGAAAGACCGAATTTGCGGAAAATACGGTCCATGATAAAGGCCACCCGGGCCATATAGCCGCAGCTTTCAAGAAAGGCCAGGAAGGCAAAGAGTACAAACATCTGGGGCACAAAACCGAGAACAGCGCCGACACCGGCAATGATGCCGTCGAGGATCAGCGCCGAAAGCCAGGGAGCGGCGTTGACGGCGGTGAGGAAATGATCCACGGCCGGCGGGATGACTTCGCCAAAGAGCACGTCGTTGGTCCAGTCGGTAACCCAGGTGCCTATGGTGGTGACGGAAACGTAATAGACGACGAACATCACCACCGCAAAGATCGGCAAGGCCAGCCAACGGTTGGTGACAATTCGATCGATTTTATCGGAAACCGTAAGTTTGCCAACGTTCCGCTTCTTACAGCAATCCTTCATCACAGAGGCAATATAGATATAGCGTTCGTTGGTGATGATGCTTTCGGCATCATCGTCCAGCTCCGTTTCGCAAAGGCCGATTTCCTTTTCAATGCGTTCTTTTGCGTCGGCGTCGAGGGAAAGCTGTGCCAATACCTTCTCATCACCCTCGAAAACCTTAATGGCAAACCAGCGCTGTTGCATTTCATCCACTTTGTTGCCGAGGGCTTCCTCAATGTGAGCGATGGCATGTTCCACGCTGCCGGCAAAACTGTGCCGGGGCACCATGGAAACCCCTGCTTTTGCCAATTCCACGGCTTTTTGAGACGCCGCCGCGAGGCCGGTTCCTTTCAGCGCGGAGATTTCCAGCACAGGGCAGCCCAGCTCTTCCGAGAGGCGCTGGCTGTTGATGGTATCGCCGCTTTTGGCCACAACGTCCATCATATTGACGGCCACCACCGTGGGAATCCCCAATTCCAAAAGCTGGGTTGTGAGGTAGAGATTGCGTTCCAGATTGGTGCCGTCGACGATATTCAAAATCGCGTCGGGGCGCTCCTGGATCAGATAATTTCTGGCCACAACTTCTTCCAGGGTATAAGGAGACAGGGAATAGATTCCCGGTAAGTCCATAATGATAACGTCTTTTTGGCCTTTCAGCTTGCCTTCTTTTTTTTCTACCGTCACCCCCGGCCAGTTCCCCACGAACTGATTGGCGCCGGTCAACGCGTTAAAAAGCGTTGTTTTCCCGCTATTGGGATTCCCGGCAAGGGCTATTTTTATCGACATATCCTTTTCCTCCATTCGATCTTTCCAATCATTGGCGCTGAAACTCCGGTTAGCCACAGCTAACCATGGGTTTCAAAAACGGCGGCGCCCCCGCCGACGGCGCCGCCTACTCTACGGCGATCATTTCCGCATCGGCTTTGCGCAAGGATAATTCGTAACCGCGCACCATGATTTCCACGGGATCCCCCAAAGGGGCCACACGCCGGACAAAGACGGGGGTACCTTTGGTGATACCCATATCCATAATTCTGCGCTTCACCGCGCCGACACCGTTGATTTTTATCACCGTAACGGTTTCGCCACATTTGGCTTCTTTCAATGTCATACCGTTCACTCCTTTCGAGAACTTAAACCATGATTCGGTTGGCCATTTCCCGGCCAATCGCGATGCGGGAATTTTTCACGTTCACAATCACATTGCCGCCGATTTCGTTCACCACGGTTACGGCGCCGCCCACGGTAAAACCAAGACTCTCCAGATAACGTTTTGTTTCTGCTTTACCGCCGATTCTTTTGATCAGATTCTCTTCTCCCATTAAAGCCATTGTCAAAGGCATCATTACTCCTCCTTTATACGGTATACCACGAGTTAGCTTAGGCTAACCAGGTGTTCGAAAAAATAGTTAGTTCTTTCTAACTACTTAAAGGTTAGCATGAACGAACCGTGTTGTCAATACGGTGTTCGGGGAAAATTTTTGCGGGAATTTTTAAAAAATTGCTGCTTTTGTGTGGCAATTTAACGATGACCCATCGGGATTCGGATCCATAAGGTTATATTTCGTTGATCACCGAAATAATTCGGCTTGACGCAAGCTTTTTTCGGTGGTAGGATAAACGCAAAGGGAAAAAGTCTCTCAGGAGGATATCCAGATGAACGAACAACTTTGGCAAAAGGCCGTGGCCTTTCACGGTCACCAATGCCCCGGATTGGCCATTGGCTTTCGCGCCGCGGAGGCGGCCATAGAAAAATTGGGCATTGGCAAATCCGGCGACGAGGAAATCGTCTGCGTCACCGAAAATGACGCCTGCGGTGTCGACGCCATTCAGGCGATTTTAAGCTGCACTTTCGGTAAGGGTAATTTGCTCTATAAAGCCAGCGGGAAACAGGCTTTTTCTTTCTTCAACCGCGCCAACGGAGAGAACATAAGGATCTATCTGAAAGCGCAAAAACCGGAAAACGCCGACAGAGAGCAATGGTTGAACCTGATCTTAAACGCCCCCATAGAAGAGCTTTTCGCTTTTTCCAAACCCCACTATGCGCTGCCGGAAAAGGCACGAATCTTCCATACGATCCCTTGTGAAATCTGCGGCGAAGGCGCGCCGGAGCACAAAATGCGCTTGCAGGACGGCAAAACCGTCTGTCTCGATTGTTTCCATGCTTACGACCGCGGCTGGAAAGAATGAACAGCCACGGCGATACTTACAGAATATTGATCAGACAGTGGGAGTAAATGATATGGAAGATTTATCATTGGTGCTGAAAGCCTTGGCGGACAAAACAAGGCTGAAAATCATCTATCTGCTTTTGGAATATGACTTCTGCGTCGGTGCTTTGGCCAAAAACCTCGGGCTATCGGAAGCCACGGTATCCCAGCATCTGAAAGTACTGCGCAAGGCCGGATTGGTCAGCGGCGAAAAACGGGGCTATTATACTCATTACGATTTAAACAAACCCCTCTTTGCGGAAGCGGCCAAGGCCTTAGAGGAAATCGCTTCTTTTGCCGAAGAACGCCATGCCTGCCGTTTGGAGCAGGGAGGCACCCATGAGGGCTGCGTTCACTATGAGAAAAGGATCAAGGCGGCAAAAAATTCAATAAGGCAAGCATCAAAATAAATCGGTATTTTGGCAAACAATTCGCATTGACACGAAATAATTACCGTAATAAAATGAAGGTAGCGTAAAAAACATCATGTAGATGTTCGTAAAAAACACGGTTTAAATTCTCTGTTTTGGAACGATTAGCACGGAGCTATGAGCAAAGGGATCCCTTTTGCTCATAGCTCTTTTTCTTTTATATTTTTACTTTTATTCTTATCATTTTGATCACCTTTTTGATTGAAGCAATTGATCAAAACGGTGCCTGTCACCGTAATACAAGGAGGAAAATATCATGCATGAAGAGATGTGGGAGAAATCCGCGGCCTTTCACGGCCACAAATGTCCCGGGCTGGCCATCGGTTTGCGCGCCGTTGAGGCGGTACGGGAGAAAATGGGTATCGCTCAGTCCGACGATGAAGAGCTCGTCTGTGTCACCGAAAACGACGCCTGCGGTGTCGATGCCGTTCAGGCACTTTTAAGCTGCACCTTCGGCAAGGGTAATCTGATCTACAAAGGCAGCGGGAAACAAGCCTTCTCCTTTTTTGCCAGAACCGGCGGGAAAAAACTCCGCATGTGCTTAAAACCGAGCGAACACAAGAACCAAGACCGCGAGGCCTGGCAGAATTATCTGCTCAACGCGCCTCTCGACGAAATTTTCACTTTCTCGGAACCGACTTTTGAGGTGCCGGAAAAGGCCCGTATTTTCAATACACTCGTCTGCGAAATCTGCGGCGAAGGCGCGCCGGAGCACAAAATGCGCTTGCAGGACGGCAAAACCGTCTGTCTCGATTGCTTTAACGTATATGAACGAGGTTGGTAAAGGAACGGAACAAATGACATTTTCTTCCAGCGAAAAAACAAGGGAACTTTACGAAAAGGCTGCGGGCAGGAAAAGACTGTGGATTTTGCTTCTGTTTCTCGTTGCCGTAGGCATCGCCTTCCTCACATTAAACGCCGGTGCTTCCTCTTTATCCGTCTCCAAAGTAACCGCCGCCCTCTTGAGCAGCGGGGAGACCAAAGACATCATGGTGGTGCAGAATATCCGCCTGCCCAGGCTATGCGCCGGTATTGTGGCCGGTACAGGTCTGGCCTTGGCGGGCTGCATTATGCAGAATAATTTAAGCAATCCCCTGGCCTCTCCTTCAACCTTGGGCATCAGCAACGCCGCGGCCTTCGGCGCCAACGTGGCGATCATCGTTTTCGGCGGCGGTTCGGTGGTGAACTCGGGCCTGGGCCAGGTTGTGATCAATAATCCCTATATCGTAACGCTCATGGCTTTGTTCTTCGCTTTGCTTGCCGTGGCTTTGATTCTCGGTCTTTCCCTGATCAGAAAGTTTTCACCGGAAAGCGTTATTCTGGCCGGCGTCGCCATCAGTTCCCTCTTCGCGGCGGGAACCATGATCATCCAATATTTTGCCGCCAACAGCACTCAGGTGGCCGCCGTGATCTTCTGGACCTTCGGCGACCTGGGCCGCGCCTCCTGGCGGGAAATCGCCATCATGTCTGTGATCGTCGCCGTTTCCTTTCTCTACTTCATGGTGCGCCGCTGGGATTACAATGCCCTGGACGGCGGGGAAGACGTTGCCAAAAGTCTCGGCGTGCACACAAAGCGCGTCCGTTTGGGCGGCATGTTTTTGGCCGCTCTGATCGCCGCCGTGACCGTTTCCTTCCTCGGCATCATCGGCTTCATCGGCCTGGTGGCGCCGCAAATCACAAAAAGACTCATCGGCAATGACAAACGCTATTTGATTCCCGCCTCCGCCCTGGTGGGAGCAATCATTCTCTTAGGCTCCGATACTTTAGCCAGAACCGTCATCAATCCCCAGGTTTTACCGGTGGGCGCGGTAACCTCCTTTTTGGGAGCGCCCCTCTTCCTTTATCTGCTGATGCGCAAAGGAGGTGTCAAGGGATGATCCTCTCCGTCGACGGGCTGTCCTTTGCCTACCCCTCTCATCCCGTGCTCCACAACGTCAATTTCACCATCGGGCAAAGCGACTGCATCGCCGTTTTGGGCACCAACGGGACGGGAAAATCAACGCTCCTAAAATGCATCAACCGCATTTTAAAACCCAAGGCCGGCGCCGTCTTCATCAACGGCAAGAGCAGCAGCACCCTTTCCCGCCTGGATATCGCCAAAAACATCGGCTATGTCTCCCAGTACCAGTCCCTGACGAAAATCACGGTTTTCGACAGTGTTTTACTGGGCAGGAAACCCTATATCAAATGGGACGCCGGTGAAAAAGATCTGGAAATCGTCAACAACGCCTTAAAGGAACTGGATCTTTCAGACTACGCCATGCGCTATACCGACGAACTCAGCGGCGGCGAGCTACAAAAGGTCGTCATCGCCCGGGCCTTAGCCCAGGAACCGAAACTGTTCCTGCTGGATGAACCCACCAGCAGCCTGGACATTAAAAACCAACTGGATACGATTTCCGTCATCAAAAAGGTGGCGGAAAAGCAAAATATCGCCGTCATCGTCACGATGCACGATATCAATTTGGCGCTGCGCTTTGCCAACCGCTTCATCCTGATGAAAAACGGCAGGATCTTTGAGGTGGGGGGTAAAGAAATCATCACCGCCGAAAACATCGAAGAAGTGTACGGCGTCAAAGCCACAGTGCACGAGATTGACGGCTCGCTGATCATGATCCCAAAGCATCACAAAGCGGAATGCTCCGCAAGAAAGGAAATCTAACATGAAAAAGTTTTTCGCGCTATTGCTCCTCTGTTTGTTGGCTTGTTTCATCTTTACCGCCTGCGGCCAAGAAGAGAAGAAAGACACTTCCGCCAACGGCGAAAGCATGACAATCACCGATATGGCGGACAGAACAATCACCATAGAAAACAAACCGGAACGGCTGCTGATCCTCGGCTCCGCCCTCCGCTTATACACGTATATCGCCGGCACGGAACATTTGGTCGGCGTGGAAAAGGCGCAGCAGGATGCTGATAGCGGCAGACCGTATATCATCGCCCATCCGGAATTGTCCGATCTGCCCCTGGTCGGCGAAGGGTTCCCTGCCGATCCCGATCCCGAACGCATCGCCCAAGTGGATCCCGATGTGATCATCGCCGGGGATATCATGGACACGGAAAGCCTGAATCAGCTTCAAAGCGACCTCGGCATTCCCGTCATTATCACCAACTGCGGCACAGACCCCGTCTTTGACGACACCACCTACCGGGCCATGGAAATCATCGGCCAGGTCACCGCCAATGAAGACCGGGTTGCGGAACTCATCGGCTACATGGATCAATGCCAAGCGGAGCTAAAAGAACTGACTCAGGATATTGCCGACGCGGATAAGCCCACCGTTTATGTGGGAGGCCTTTCCATGAAGGGAATCCAAGGCATCGACAGCACCAACGGACAATCCGCTTTATTCCAGGCGATCAACGCGAAAAATGTCGCCGATGAACTCGGCGCGGGCCACTTCTTCATTGACAAAGAACAGCTCCTCACCTGGGATCCCGATATCCTTTTCCTGGACGAACAAGGGCTTTCCGTGATCAAAGAGGACTATGCCAAAAATCCTGCCTTTTACGAATCGCTCTCGGCGGTAAAACAGGATCAAGTATACGGTCAACTACCCTATACCAACTATTACAGTAACGTGGAAACCGCCCTCGCCGACCTCTATTATATCGGCAAAATGCTCTATCCCGACGCTTTCGCCGATATTGATCCCGTGGCAAAAGCCGATGAAATCTACGAATTCATGCTGGGAGAAAAACTCTACGATCAAATGGCCGCGCTTTACGGCGGCTTTACAACAATCACCTTGGGCAAATAAAGCCATTTAAAACGAAATTTAGAAAAATACCTATACCTACTTTTCACACAACGCGGCCGAAAACGGCCGCGTTGTGTTTTACCGATTAACAGAACAAGCGGCCAGCCAAACACATTGAGCATTAGTATGAAACGGCGATATCCTCCGTCCTCACCCCTTTCATAAATTTGCCGTATCAAAGCAAACCAAGAACAAAAAACGGCATCGTAAAAAAACTGCGCCCGCCCTATATATCATCACGTTTATATCTTTTTTTCTAATATAGTATTGATTTATCATGATGTCAATCAATTTTATATAGAACTAATATTTATAATATATTTTCCGGTTAGAAGCAACAAACCACCAGCTAAGCGCAATGAAAAGCCCAAAAGGTCGAAGGATTTTGGTTGACATTCTATGGTTTTTCACATATAATGATAGTAATCTTTTCGCACTGCATCGCACTTCACGTGAAAAAACGAAGTGTTCAATCAACAGTACAAACTGATCAGGCAATAACCCCCTTTGGGTTATGCAGCCGGGCCGCCCTTTGGGCAGCAGCAGATGGTGATTTTAGGCACATCTGTGGGACAGTCGTATGTTCCATGGATGTGTTCTTTCATCTTACGGAACAGAGCATTTGAAAAAGAAAGTGCCATAAGAGAAATCAAACGCCGCCCAAAAGGCGAACACGGAGGTTCTTTATGACAAACGAAAAATCACAAGCAGCGGGATTGAGCTCTGCCGAAGCCCGCGCCCGGCAAGAGAAATACGGTAAAAACGAATTGACGCCAAAGAAAAAGGACGGTTTTCTCCGCAAAACCCTCCATATCATCGGTGAGCCGATGTTTTTGCTGCTCATCGCCGCTGCGATCATCTACTTTATCCTGGGCGAACCGCGGGATGGCGCGATTATGCTGATTTTTGTCGTCGGCATCATTGCCATCGACGTGATCCAGGAATGGAAAACCGACCGCACCTTAAAAGCCTTAAAAGACTTATCGGCGCCGCACATCACCGTGATTCGCGATGGCAAAGAGCAGATCATCGCCAGCGCTGATCTGGTTCCCGGAGATTTGATGCTGCTCCGCGAAGGCGTGAAAATTCCCGCTGACGGCGTCATCATCCGCTGCAATGACTTATGCGTTGACGAATCCTCCCTTACCGGCGAAGCGGAGGGCGTATGGAAAATCAGTACGGATCAAGCGCCTCCCGCCGACGCTGTTTGGCGGTTGGATTATTGCTATGCCGGGACATTGATCACCCAGGGAACCGCCGTGGTGCGCGTTGATCAAATCGGTGATCAGACGGAATACGGCAAAATCGGCGCCCATGTCGCCGCCGCGCCGCAAGAAGCGACACCGCTGCAAAAACAAACGGCCAGCCTCGTGAGACTCTGCGCGGTCATTGCCGCGATTCTCTTTCTCCTCGTGGGCCTGTTCACCTATTGGAACATCGAGGCTTCCGACTTAGCCGACCGCCTGATAGAAAGCGTTTTAGCCGGAATCACCCTGGCCATGGCCATGATTCCGGAGGAATATCCCGTCGTCCTCACGGTCTTTCTTTCCATGGGCGCCTGGCGCTTGGCAAAAAAACAATCTCTCGTCCGCAAACTGCCGTCAGTGGAGACATTGGGCACCGTATCCGTGCTTTGCGTTGACAAAACAGGCACCATCACCATGAACCAAATGACCGTGCAGGATATCTGGGCGCTCAACGGAGCGGACTCCCCCCTCATCGAAACCATGGGCCTCGGCTGCGAAGCCACCCACTACGACCCCATGGAAAAGGCCATGCTCGCCTTCTGCACGGAAAAGGGCTTTCCCCCGGAGCATCTCTTCAACGGAGAACTCGTCGCGGAATACGCCTTCAACAACGAACTCAAAATGATGGGTCATGTCTGGCGCAGAAACGGCGATCTGATCATCGCCGCCAAAGGCTCTCCTGAACGCATCCTTACCATCTGCGAAATCGGGGAGGAAGACCGGGAAACTGTAAGGGCAATGATGAAAAAGATGTCCGGCGAAGGCCTGCGGGTCATCGCCGTCGCCGCGGCGCGCCCTGAAACAGAGGCGGAGATCCCCGCGTCGATCAGCGACTGCCGCCTGACCTTTTTAGGTCTCGTCGGTCTGGCGGACCCGCCTCGGAAAACAGTGGCCGACGATATTGCTGTCTGCAACAGGGCCGGTATCCGCGTGGTGATGATCACCGGGGATTACGGCTTAACCGCCGCCACCATCGCGGAGAAAATCGGGATGCGAAGCTGCGGCCAGATCATCACTGGAGATATGATCCGGGAAATGAGCGACGAAACACTAAAAGAAAAAGCCAAAACCTGCAACATCTTTTCCCGGGTGGTACCGGAGCAAAAAATGCGCATTGTCAAGGCGTTTCAAAAGAACGGGGAGATTGTCGCCATGACCGGCGACGGCGTGAACGACGCCCCGGCGCTGAAATACGCCGATATCGGCATCGCCATGGGCAAACGCGGCAGCGAGGTTGCCCGGGAAGCCGCCGACCTGATTCTTTTAGACGACAATTTTACCACCATCGTGGAGACGGTAAAAGACGGACGGCGGATCTACGATAATATCCGCAAAGCCGTCGGTTATATTTTCACCATCCATATTCCCATCGCCTTTTCTGCCCTCCTCGGCCCTCTCTTAGGCATCCCTTCGGCGGCCTTGCTGATCCTGCCCTTCCACGTCGTTTTGCTGGAATTGGTCATCGATCCCACCTGTTCCATTATCCTGGAACGGCAGCCCGCCGAAAGAAACATCATGGAACGGCCGCCGCGAGACCCCGGGGAAAAGCTAGTCAACATCAAACTCCTAACGAAAAGTATGCTTCAGGGCATCGCCGTCTTCGCCGCCTCCTTTGCCACCTACTTTTTTATGCTAAACAGCGGCGGCGCCGCCGACACAGCCAGGGCCATGGGACTGTCCGTGATCATCCTCGCCAATCTCCTACTGGTGCAGGTCATTAGCTCCGAACAGGACTCTGTTTTCCGCTCCGCCCGTCGGCTCATGAAAGATAAAGTGATGTGGCTGGCCTCCGCGGCGACGGTTTTGATGCTGGTTCTCATCTTATATTCGCCCTTAAACAGCTTTTTAAAGCTTGCTCCCCTTTCTTTGCCCCAGCTTCTGGCCGTCATCGCCATCGCCGCCGCGGCGGTACTCTGGTACGAACCGGTAAAGCTGATCAAAAGGCTGCGCTCATGAGTCACTTGGTACCCACAGGACGACAAAACCATCTGTCTCAATTGGCTTCCGTTCTTACGACTACGGCCGGAAAAAATAAAAAGTCTCATCTTCCAATATATGAAGATTGGAGGACTAGACTTTCGTTTTAAATCATGGCGGAATTTCGTCTATTTCTTAAAGTGCTTCACCAATAAAACTGCGATAAAAACAAGCAAAGCAAAACTACCAGCTAACAATATCAAATTGATGACCGAGAATATTGATTGAGCAAACGTTATATCCATATACTACCTCCTAATAATAATTCAATTAGTATGAAATAGCTACATAATCAGTTCTAACTCCCCAATCATGAGGAGATGCTGGCTCATAAAAATCACTCCAACATATTTGAGGAGAGTAATTAGATACAGAGGTTCCTACAGAAAAATAGAAAAGATAAGTATGCCCAGCATATAGTTTCACTGTCGTATATCGAGTAAAAAGTATATAATAAGCTTGTGTTGAACTAACACTGATGTTCTCATTCAAAACAGCTACCTGGCTTTTAATTGCATCTGCACTTACGTCTTTAACAACTAAATTACCCCTCACACCAGAAGATCCGCCCATAAGTCCAGGATTCATTTTGCCAGCATAAGACCCTTTAAATGAAATTTCTGCATACATACTTCCAGAGCCACTAATATAAACACTACTACCTGTTAAAGCCCACGAACTTGCACTACCGACACCGGCGGTATAATTCTTTGATCTGGCCCTCTTGCTATTCGCAGCATAGCCTGCAGTAGCAATACCTGTTTTACTTGTTAAACCAGAATTCCAGTAATTACCGCTATAAAAGGCTGTCCATGTTCCTAAATTGGCATTAGCGGAAGATGATTGTATATCGCTTTGGCCTAAAGAGTTTACATTAAATAGTATTACCAGCCTGTAGACAAAGTGCCTGTTGTCAGATGAGACAGCAGGCACTTTTGTATGGGAAAAGGTGTTGAAAAGGGCGCGGAAAGCGTGCAATAGCAGGAGGAATGTGATATAATGTAAGCAGATCAAAAAAGCGGGAGATGCGAATATGCTCACGAAGAAAAGCAATGAAAACCGTAATGAAACAACGATGTTCCTCTGTATTGACGACTTTGTACCCAAAGATCATTTACTGCGCAAAATAGACGTTGCCGTCAACTTCAATTTTATCTACGATTTGGTGGCGGATTTGTATTCCCCCGACAAAGGACGTCCCAGTATAGACCCGGTAGTGCTCATCAAAATGGTATTAATCCAGTACATGTTCGGGATTCCCAGCATGCGTCAGACCGTTAGTGAAATTGAAGTTAACCTGGCCTATCGCTGGTTCCTCGGCTTTGGTTTTTATGATGAAGTACCGCATTTTTCTACTTTTGGGAAGAACTATATGAGACGTTTCGCCGGAACAGATTTGTTTGAACGTATTTTTATGGAAGTCCTCTTCGCTTGTAAACGGGCAGGTTTCGTTAAAGAAGAAGCAGTGTATATTGATGCTACCCATATAAAGGCAAATGCCAATAAGCACAAGTCAAAGAAAAGAACGGTAAAGAAAGAAGCTTACGAATATACCAGGGAGCTGAAAGAAGAAATCAACCGAGATCGGGAAACTCACGGGAAAGAACCGTTTGACGATGACGATGATCCCCCTCCCAAAGAAAAACAGGTTACGGAGAGTACAACGGACCCGGAAAGCGGGATGTTCGTTAAGGGGGAGCATGAAAGGCAGTTTGCCTACAATGTGCAGACAGCCTGTGATGATCATGGAATTGTTTTAGGATATGAGGTATTCCCCGGGAATCTGCATGACAGCGCGAGCTTTGAGAAGTTTTACAAGGTACTGGATAAAGAAAAGATCAAGACCATGGTAATGGATGCCGGTTACTGCGCGCCATATATATTTAGACGCCTGATTCTGGATAATATCAAACCACTGACGCCCTATGTCCGTTCGAAAACGAAGGCTGGATTTTTCAAGAAGTACGAATATGTGTACGATGAATACTATGATCAATATATCTGCCCGGCCAACAAGACGCTGGTCTATGCTACAACGAACAGGGAGGGCTACAGAGAATACAAGAGCTTGAACTATCATTGTGAGAAATGCCCGGCACTGGAACAATGCACTGAGAGCAAAAACCATACGAAAATCGTGACGCAGCATGTATGGAATCGATTTTTAGAGATGGCAACAGATATCCGTTACAGCATCGGGATGAAAGAGCTATATGGTCGTCGCAAAGAGACCATTGAGCGAGTCTTTGCCGATGCAAAGGAAAAACATGGAATGAGGTATACCCAATATCGGGGGCGGGCCAAAGTGAAAATGGAGGTCGGCCTCATTTACACATGCATGAATCTGAAAAAGCTGGCGAGGTGGTTGGCGAAGAAGCCTTCCTCTCCTCCCGTTTCCCTTCTGTTTCCTTTACTCAAAGATAAATTTTCCTTATTTCTTAAAAACCGCGTTTGGATTCTCCTCCAAACGCGGCTTTTGTCTACAAGCTGTATTACATCTTCCGAGTTCTTTTCTGAAATGTTTATTTCTTTTGCGGCATTAATAATATCATCTTTATTGTCTTTTAGGTAATCATCAATCTGACTATCTATATCATCTAAATAATAGTTTACATTTTTTGTATTTCTAACAGAAACCAAAGCAAAGTTTGTTGTAAGGCTATCATAATCATCCGAAGATATTTCGCTAGCACGCAAATTATTTCCCGGTTCAAGTACGTCAGATTTCATGATTTTTTCAGTCACGTCGGGAGAGGAATCAACATTTAATTGCTTATAAAGGGCAATCATTTTACAAGCTTCGCTTCGAAATATCTCTTTTCTAGGCGAAAACTCGCCGTCATAGCCATCAATAATAGATGCTTTTTGCAATTTTAAAACTGCATCAGTAGCCCATGATGAGATTTTATCACTATCCTTAAATTCATTCTTATTTTTAATTTGGGCTAAACCAGTTATTATTTGGCTAGCTCGATACAATAAAACTGAAGACTCTTCTCTTGTAATATATGAATTAGGTTCAAAAGTTGTGTCCGATTTTCCTTGTACAATACCAGTTATATACGCCCATTTAACATAGTCAGAAAACCATGAAGACGAAGAAACATCTTCAAAAGGAAGGCTAATACTACTGCATTCGCTTATACTACCATTAACAGCAAGTGCTAACATTTTCACAAATTCAGCTCGTGTAATTCTTTGATCAGGAACAAAGCACTCATCAGAAACACCAATAACAACATTTTCATCATATAAGTATTGAGTATAGGGGTAGAACCAATCATTAACACTAATATCTGAAAATGAAGAAGTATATTCATTTTCAATCGTTTCACCTAAAACACCATTAGAACAAAAGCAAATCACACTTACCAACAAAAACATCATCAATTTTTTTATATCATTTCTCCTGATATTATTCAAACGGCTGTTCCTATCAATAACCTCCCTTCATAAGATTTGCCGTATAAAGGCAAGTCAAGAATAAAAAAGCATAATAAAAAAGTATATCCAAACTATATATCATAATATTAATGTTTATACCATTTTTTCTAATATATCATTTATAAACCATTATGTCAACCAATTTAAAAATATGGTTTATGATGAGTTTTCGCGGTTATAGAGTCCATGTCACCGCCTAATCCACGGCAAAAGCCCTTTTTGCATTTCCCCCAAAATATGGTATCATAATGAACATAAAGAAAAGCAGGAAGCGAGCTGAAAAACCATGACCAAAATCACCTTGGGCAGCACTGGTATTACGACGGAACAAAACGCGTTCGGCGCTTTGCCGATCCAAAGAGACGACAAAGCCACCGCCCTGGGCATTTTAAGAAAAGCCTACGCTGGCGGTATGACGTTTTTCGACACTTCCCGGTTTTATACGGACAGCGAAGAGAAAATCGGTCTCGCCTTTCACGATATGGGCATTCGCGACAAAATTTATATTGCCACCAAAACAAGGAGTCTCACTCCGGAAGGCTTTTGGCGGGATTTGGAAACTTCACTAAAAATGTTGCAGACCGATTATATCGATATCTATCAGTTCCATCTGGCCCCGGTGTGCTATAAACCCGAGGACGGCAGCGGCATGTACGAAGCCATGGTCAAAGCAAAAGCCCAGGGGAAAATTCGCCACATCGGCCTTACCGCCCACTCTTTGGCGGTGGCGGAGGAGTGCATCGCCTCGGGCCTTTACGAAACACTGCAATTCCCCTTTAGCTACCTTGCCGGTAAGCAGGAGCAAACCCTGGTAGAAGGTTGCAAAGCACAGAACATGGGCTATCTT
This sequence comes from Clostridiales bacterium, assembly GCA_040776805.1. Taxonomy (GTDB): domain Bacteria; phylum Bacillota; class Dehalobacteriia; order UBA7702; family UBA7702; genus UBA7702. The sequence goes on from JAXGZS010000004.1 coordinate 50,493, forward strand.
GCCATGAAAGCCTTAGCCGGCGGTTTGATCAACAACGCCGCCGCGACCTACGCCTATATCGCCCAATTCGACAACGTCCTGCCTCTCTGGGGCATTCAGCATGAGTGGGAACTGGACGAGTTCTTAGCTTTCATGCACCATCCGCCGAAGCTCAATGATACGCTTTGGGAGGTCATCGCCAAAGACCGCCAAGAACTTTCCGGCGACTTCTGCCGCAGTTGCGGCTATTGCCTGCCCTGCCCTGCCGAAATCGACATTCCCCAATGCGCCCGCATGTCCCTTCTGCTGCGACGCTCCCCGGCCCAGCCTTACCTGAAAAAGGACTGGCAGGAAAAGATGAAACACATCGAAGATTGCGAAGATTGCGGCCAATGCAGGAAACGCTGTCCCTACGGCCTCGATACGCCCCAGTTACTCCAAAGGAATTACGAAGATTATAAAAAGATCCTCGCCGGAGAAATCAGCGTGGATTGATTGAAAAATCAGGGGAGGCTTACGCCTTAAAAACCCACAAAAAAAGAGTCAGCTTCTGGTAGAACATCAGAAGCTGACTCTTTTTATGGTGCTTTTCCCATAAAGCCTCTTATCTGTTTTTGTTCCGTCATTCCTTTTGCGCGGCGAAAACCGTCAGCCGTCATAGCCGTTAGGGTTATTTTTCTGCCAGTTCCACGCGTCGCGGCACATGTCGGATAAGCTCAATTGAGCCCGCCAGCCCAAACGATCCGCGGCCTTTTTGGGGTCGGCATAAGAAGCGGGAAGATCTCCTTCGCGGCGGGGGGCGAAAACATAGGGAATCTCCACTTCGTTGACGGCGGCAAAAGTATCCACCAGCTCCTTTACGCTGTAGCCCACGCCAGTGCCGATATTAAAAGCCTCGGCGCCTTGATGCTCTATACCGTAGCGGACGGCGGTGACGTGCGCTTTCGCCAAATCCACCACGTGAATATAATCCCTGACGCCGGTACCGTCTTTTGTATCGTAATCATTACCGAAAATACTCAATTGATTTAATTTGCCAACCGCCACCTGGGTGATATAAGGCATCAGGTTGTTGGGGATGCCGTTGGGCGCTTCGCCGATGAGGCCGCTGTGATGAGCCCCCACGGGGTTAAAATAGCGCAGCAGGACAGCGGAAAAGGCAGGGTCGGCAACGGCGTAATCCAGCAAAAATTCTTCGTTCATCAGCTTCGTCCAGCCGTAAGGATTGGTGCAGGGCCCTGTTTTCATCTTTTCCGTATAGGGAACGATCGCCGGGCCGTAAACCGTGGCCGAAGAGCTGAAAACGATGGTACGTACCTCGACCTCGGCCATTGTTTCCAACAATGAAAGCGTGGTATCAAGGTTATTGCGGTAATATTTCAAAGGCAGCTTGACCGATTCGCCCACGGCCTTAAAGCCGGCAAAATGGATGACGGCGGCAATTTCATTTTCTGTGAATATCCTCATGAGGACGTCTTTATCGGCGACATCGACAGGGTAAAGCACCGGTTTTTTACCGGTAATTGCCCCAATGCGGCCGATGACCTTTTCGCTGCTGTTGACAAAATTATCGGCGATGACCACATCATACCCGGCTTGCAATAATTCCACGGCAGTGTGGGAACCGATGTAACCGGCGCCGCCGGTAAGCAAAACGTTCATAGACTTGCCTCCTGTTCTTTTTATCGTACTTCCATGGTACAGGCTCCGGGAGGAACCACCCCTAAAACGGTAAGCCGTTGCTCCTCCACGCGAAAGCGGATATCAAAACCGGCAAAGGGCAGGCCGTATACGCGATGAGGATCCTCCTGATAGGCGGGACGGGGATCTTCCGCCAAAGCGGCAAGGAGCGCTTTTTGTTTTTCTTGGGGAATCAGCCCAAGCAAAGAGGGAGGAAAGCTCACCTGGAGCCGGTAATCGCCGATTTCAGCGGCAAAACCGCCCCGGGCTTCGGGATGACTATCGAAAGCGGGCAAATAAGGCTTGATATCGAAGATCGGCGTCCGATCCATCAAATCGGCCCCGGCGACGTAAAGCAGGGGTCCACGTTTTTCGTCCATAACGATCTTGCAAAGCTTCACAGAGGAAAGACCGATTTGGTTGGGGCGAAAGGGAGAGCGGCTGGCAAAAATACCGACCCGTTGGTTGCCGCCAAGGCGCGGCGGCCGCACCGTAGCACGGAAAGCTCGCTCCTCCACAGCGGAAAAATGCCAGAGGAGCCAAATATGGGAATACTCGGCAAGCCCCTTCACCGCGGCGGGATCCCGATAAGGCGGCTCAAATACGATCACAGCCTCGATTTCATCAACAATGCCGCTTTGCCGAGGCAGACCGAATTTCGTCTGAAAATCGTTATACAGCCGGGCAATGGGTTTGATCACCGTTCCCTGATCCATTTTCCTTTTCCTTTCACCTGCTGCTCTTATTATAGCACCAACCCCTGATTGTTACAATGTTTGGCTTGCCTCCATAAGCGTGGCAAAAGATAGGGAGACAAAGAACATTTCAGCGGCGGTTAAGCCAACGGTAGATCTGTTCCGTCTCCCCTTTTGCGGGGGTGCTGATCAGATACGTCTTTTCCTTGGTTTTCAGCACCAAAAAAGCGTCGGCCCGAGGATCAAGGCAGATCTCGCAAACACCGTAGCCCGTTACCTTAAACTTCCCTTTATTGAGGACAGCCAGAGCCGTGCCGTTTAACCGGGAAAGACCCGGCAGCTCATAAAGGAGGGCGGCTTCTTCCACATCGTCGTAATCGACGGTGATCTCAAAACCGAGATGGCTCACACGGACTTCTGTTTCACTGGCCGTTACGGTGATCGGCGTATATTCTTCATAGATGGCCCCAACGCCGATCAGGGGCAAAGCGGCAAGGAGGAAAAGAACAAAGACCGCCAACACCTTGGCGGCGGGGCGCGCCAGATTCAGCGTGATGCCGATACCCACGCGTTTGTTGACGAAAAAATGGCGATCGCCGGGATGATGATAAAACATGCCGAGAAACCAAAAAGCGTCCTCATCCACGTATTGTTTTTCTCCGTACTGGGCCGTCAGTTTTTCTTGGGCCTTTCTGGCGCTGAGCTCCGTATAACCGCAGAGGGCCAGGGCGGCCAAGGTATAGAGGGCGACGGCAAACAAGATCCCCCCGTCGCTGTTGCGCACAAACCACATGGTTAAGGCAAAAAGGGCCGTCAAATAAGACAATAAAAGCCAGCATTTGCCCCACTGATAGAGGCGCGCGCCGGTGAACTCCACATTACTTAGGAGGTCGCCACCCTCATCACCTTTTCGGCGAAAAAGTAGGGGATAGCTAAAAAGGCTCAACAGAATAATGCTGCCGCTGCTCAAGGTCACCGTTGCGGCATAAAGCTGATCCTGTTGGATCGAATAGGCGATGACCAGGGGCAGCAGGCTGACGATGAGCGCCGGTAAAAACAACCGGCGAGAAAAGGGCTTTCGCAGCGCCGCGGTGACAGTGACATCACTCAAGGCGCGCTTCGCCACACCGTCGAACCATTCGTTAATCTGTTTCAAGTCTTTTAATTGCAGATGCGCCATAGCGTAAAAAACAAAGGGTACGACGATGGCCAAAAGCAGCCAGCAAAGCCACGCTGTCAGCATCACCGAAAAGGAAGGCAGAAAGAAAACGGGAAGCAAAAGAAGCGTCAGCACAACAGCACCGTGGAAGAGCTTTTTTCGATAACCGGTGCAGATCGCTTTGACCGCGGGTTCCGCTTGCTTTCCCGGGGGCAGCGTAACGCCGAGGACGATATTGTTTTTCGGTTTCGTCTCGTTGGCCAACATCAGGGAAACCAGCGGCAGAATGGGATAACAGCAAATCAGCATAAAAAACATAAAAAGATGATCCATTGCCCTCGCCTCCCGGCCTGAATTTTTTTTGCGCACAGAGAGAAAAATCCCCTCTCTCTAATGTATGATCTATTATAATACAAATAGGATAAGAGTCAAGGGATCCGAATTTGTCAAGATTTCAAACACCCGCTCCGATAACAGGAGCGGGTGTTTTTTCGAATGACTTGAATCATTTCAATTTTTAAATCATTGACGCGATAAACGGGGCGATAATCAAGGAGATGGTGCCCATGACCTTAATAACCGCATTCAAGGAAGGGCCGGCGGTATCCTTAAAGGGATCGCCAATGGTATCTCCGACCACGGCAGCCTTGTGGGATTCGGAACCTTTGCCGCCAAAGACCCCTGTTTCAATGTATTTTTTGGCGTTATCCCAAGCGCCGCCGGCGTTGGCCATGGTCAAAGCCAAAAGCACGCCGCCGGCAGTTGCTCCCACCAGCATACCGCCAATCACATGCAGGGAAGTGATGGGATTAAAGAGAGCGACGCCAAAGCCCACCACCACAATACTCATGGGCGCCAACAGGCCGGGAATGATCATTCTTTTGATCGCAGCCTTTGTGGAAATGTCAACGCATCTTTTATAATCCGCTTTGGCTTTGCCTTCCAGCAAGCCGGGAATCTCACGAAACTGTCTTCTGACTTCGGCAATCATATCATGGGCGGCGGTACCCACCGCGCGCATGGCATAAGCGCAAAAGAGAAAAGGAATCATGGCGCCGAAAAAGACACCGAGCATAATGGAAGGATGTAAAACGTCCAAGGACACAAGATGGGCCTTTTCGGCAAAGGCGGAAAAAAGGGCGATCGCCGTAATTGCCGCGGAACCGATGGCAACCCTTTGGCAATGGCCGCGGTGGTATTACCAACGGAATCCAACTGGTCCGTAACCTTACGTACACTGGGATCAAGACCAGCCATTTCGGCAATGCCGCCAGCATTATCGGCAATGGGTCCGTAAGCGTCGATCCCGACGATGGTCCCCGCCATGGAAAGCATCCCCATGGCGGCGAGGGCAATCCCGTAAAAGCCGTAGGTACCGCCGCCGGGCACCAGGTAAGCAACGGTAACCGTGCCAATCACGATCATAATCGGCACTGCCGTGCTCTCCAAGCCCACGGAAAAACCGTAGATCACATTGGTCGCCGCGCCGGTTTGAGAAGATTCGGCAATCTTTTTCACCGGACGGTAGGCATGGGACGTAAAGTATTCCGTAACTTTGCCGATCAGAATATTGGCCGTCAAGCCCGCTAAAACCACGATGAAATATTCCAAATGATGATCGGGTAAAACATATTTGGTCAGGAAATAGGCAGCGATGGCCGTAAGCAGAAAAGAAACGTACAAACTGCGGTTAAGGCCTGATTGCGGGTTCGATTCTTTTCCGGAGTAAATGAAGAACGTACCGATAATGGAAGCGAGAATGCCTGCCGCTCCCAGGAGCAGAGGCAGAATGACGCCGGTTGTCCCCAATAAATATGAGCCAAGAAGCATCGCGGCGATGGAAGTCGCGGCATAAGATTCAAATAAGTCCGCGCCCATACCGGCAACGTCCCCGACATTGTCGCCGACGTTATCCGCGATGACCGCGGGATTCCGAGGGTCGTCTTCCGGAATACCAGCTTCCACTTTACCCACCAAGTCGGCGCCGACATCGGCCGCTTTGGTGAAAATACCACCGCCGACACGGGCAAAAAGGGCAATCAGCGAAGCGCCGAAGGCGAAGCTGTCAATGGAGTCAATCAGGGCGGGGTTTTGTTTCGCGATGAGCATATATAACAACGCAACGCCTAAAAGACCCAGGCCCACAACACCCATACCCATCACCGAACCACCTTTAAAGGCAATACCCAACGCTTTTTTCAGACTGCCCTGGGCGGCTTGGGTCGTTCTGGCATTGGCTCTGGTGGCAATATACATCCCCAGGTAGCCAGCCAAAGTGGAAAACAGAGCGCCGACCCCAAAAGCAATGGCAGAAGCAAAGCCATGTTCCGTAAAGAAGCCAAGGAGCAAGAAAATAATAAGAGCAATGGGAAGAAGAGTCTTATACTGTCGATTCAGGAAAGCGGTCGCCCCCTGTTGAATCGCAATGGAGATCTCTTTCATCTTCTCATTGCCCATATCTTCTTTGAGTACGGATTGAGACAAATAAAATGCAAATAGTAACGCTAAGATGCCTGCCAACACAATAAAAATTGTCATTTCTTTCTACACCCTCTTATTCTTTAGTGACTAGACATATATTATATAGGTAGCTTTATTCTTTGTCCATACTCATTTTTTCTTTTTATCCATTTTGCAAAAAAAAGTCAATATCCCAAACATTTCAAAAAATTTTCTTCTTAGCAAGGCTTTTTTTCGAACAGAAAGGTGGCCTAAAAAAGAAGAACCGTCCCGCAGCGGGAGACAGTCCTTCTTCCGATCTATCATATTGAACAGCGGCTGCCGTTATGTACTGGAACCGACGAAATAACCGGCGATGATCCTGCTTCTATCCCTCATAAAATCCAGGATTTCCTTTAAGTCGTAATCGCTGAAGGGCTTCAGCGCGGAAACCTCAATACCGTACAGCACCGGTTCAGCGCCGACGATGACCGGCACGGCGAGGCTAAAGACACCTTCTACAAGGGCCTCTTCACTCAAGGCATAGCCGCGATAAACGTTTTCTTCGACTTCCTGGCGAAGATCGTTCATGTCCGTAATGGTATACGGTGTGTAGCTCCGCAGGGGCTGGCTGTAGTAGGCGGTTCTTTCCTCAATGCCGGAATAGCCCAAGAGGATCTTTCCCACGGCAGTACAATGCAGCGGAATCCTTGTTCCGATGCGATTGATATAATCGTCTTTCCCACGATGATAGGTCTCCACGCATAAATAGACGACGTGATCCCCTTGTTTCAGTCCCAAATAGGCATTGACCTTAAACTTGTCGCTGATTTCCCTGAGGCAAAGGGACGCCCTGTAATCGATGTGATGCGAGGCGCGGTATTGGCTAAACAGATCCACAGCGGCGCTGCCGATGCTGTATTTGTTATTGCTTTCATTCCGCGTTACAAAGCCGCAGCATTCAAAAGTCTGTAAAATATTATGCACCGTACTTTTGGGGAGGCCGCTTCTCTCGGCAAGCTCTGATACGCCTAAATCTTTTTGGGCATGGTTAAAATACTTTAGCAGATTCAATGCTTTATACAAAGAAGTTACTTTCGGTACCTTATCTTTCATGGAAATTCCCCTCAACTCTCATATCATATTATCGTCTCTACGCGAAAAAAAAGCAAGGGGTTACCCGAAAAATATATGTCACAACGGCAAAGAGGAAAACAGCGCAAAGGCCAAGGGCGGCCCCGCTTCAGAACCGGGGCGCCGACGGCCTCACCGCATACGGGGTTACCTTACCAAACACCGGCAACACCGCGTTATTTCGTTTATCGCCGCATGGCGAAACAGATTATTTTCTGGCTTCAATAAAATAATTATTAAATTTCGTTACCGTCATCGTATAACCGGGCAAAACGACCACGGTTGTGGTGGGTTCTTCGATGATGGCCGGTCCTTCGATGGCATCACCGTAAACCAGGTTCTCACCGGCATAAACCGGCGTAACAATGGTGCCGCCGAATTGCTTGAAATAGATCTTTCTGGAACCCGTCCTTTTGCCTTTATTTTTATAGAAGTTTTCTTCATGCTTCTCCTGCACCGGCATAAAGGCATCTCTTTGGGTCTTCCCGATTGCTCTGACCCGCCAGTAAATACATTCCACAAAAGTATCTTCTTTGATGGTGAAGGTGCGTTCATGTTCGCGATGAAAAGCCTGTTCAATGCTTTTCACGGATTCTTCATCCAAGGTAAAGGCGTTTTTCAGATAGTCTGTAATATTGACGGACAATTCCCACACCTGGAACGGATAATGACCTTCCATATAAAGCTCAACGGCGCGATTTTCTACTTTGATGTTGTTTCTTTCAAAAAAGTCCAGGGCCTTTTGGTACAGATTCCCAATGACCTCGTTGACTTTGTCACGGTCAAAATCCCTGGTGGTGGTGAAACAGCTATCATTGTATTCCGATACGATATCGGAAAAAATACCGCCCACGGCGCTGAGGCCCCCCGCGGTGCGGGGAATCAGCAGTTTTTTCATGTCCAACCCTTCGGCCAGAGGAATGGCGTGCATGCCGCAGGCGCCGCCGCCGGCGACCATGACGTAATCACGGGGATCAATCCCCTGCCAGATCGTAATATCCTTGATCGCGGCGATCATATTGACGTTAACGATGGTCCAAATGGAATAGGCGGCTTCCATCACACTGATTCCCAGAGGCTCCGCGATGTGCTTTCTAATGGCCTGATGGGCAAGGTCGGCATAGAGCTTCATTTTGCCGTCATTGAAAAAATCAGGATCGAGATAGCCCAGAACCAGATTGGCGTCGGTCACCGTGGGCAGCGTACCGCCGCGGTTATAGCAGGCCGGACCCGGCACAGAACCGGCGCTTCTTGGGCCGACCCGAATCATTCCGCCACTGTCAACCCAAGCGATACTGCCGCCGCCGGCGCCGATGCTGTGGACGTTGACCCGGGAAATCCCCGGAATTTCATCGCCGATCAAGGTTTCCCTGGAAACGGAAATGTCGCCGTTGATCACACAGCTGACGTCAAAGGTCGTACCCCCCATGTCCAAAATCACCACATTGTTATCGCCGAGGTCACGCATGGAGTATTCCTTTCCGGAAACCGGTGCGGTCGACGGCCCGGAGTCGATGGAATAGAGGGGACGGTTGACGATTTCGGCAGTGCTCATCACGCCGCCGGAGGAATTGAGCATACGGATTTCACCCCGAAAACCGTTGTCGTTTAAGCGTTTGTTGAGATTGTTGGCATAAGTGGAAATCAGTTTTCGCAAAGAAGCGTCCATTGCCGCGGAAATCCAGCGCCGATATTCCCTGCTGTTGGGGTTCACTTCCGAACTTAAAACCACCTGCGCGCCGGGCCATTCTTGCAAAATGACTTCCTTTGCCCGTTGTTCATGGTCTTGGTTTGCCGTGGACCAAAGGAAACAAACGCAGATCGCTTCTACATGATATTCTTTAAACTGCCGCGTCACGCTGCGCACATCCTCTTCGTTCAGGGGCGTATCCGCCATACCTTCGGAATTGATGCGTTCCTCCACCGACAACGTCAAATAGCGCGGCACGAAGGGTTCCGGATAATCAAGATCTAAGTCAAAAGGATTCTTATTGGGACCCTCTCTGAACAGGAAAGCATCCCGAAAACCTTTGGTACACATGATGCCGATTTTCCCGCACTTTTTTTCAACAATGGCATTGGTGGCGATGGTGGAGCCGTGAATGGCCATGCCGCCGCTGTCAACGCTGATTTCAGCCAGAAATTCCGCAAATTCAATGTTATAATGCTCTGCCGCCACTCTTAAAGAACCGAGGATACCTTCGGTCCAGTCGTGGGGCGTGGTGGGGGATTTAAAAATATCGACTTCTCCGTTTTCATCCATGATCGCGGCATCGGTAAATGTGCCTCCCACATCAATACATGCAAACTTCGCCATATCGCATTCCTCCCTTACCTGTCATTACGAAGTCTTTCTCTAAGTTTAAACGTTTCTTCCTCGTCCACAAAAAATGCTTCCTGGGACGTATTGACGACGACGCCATATATCCTTTCGGCAAATTCCTTGGAAATCCAGCCTTCCCGTACGCGGTGGCAGACAAGGCGGGGTTCCCTTTCCAAGGGATCGCCATAACCGCCGCCGCTGGAGCTTTCCGAAACGATCGCCTCCCCAAATTCGATGACCGGTTCCGCGAAAGGCGGCAGATCGGTTCTGCTGCTTTCCCCTTCCTTCAGGTTATATTTCCAGGCCGCCGCTTTATGGCCGCAAAGTCCTCCCGCCGCGCCTTTGGGCGGGTTATCAATACCATCGCAGGAATAGGCGCAGGTAACCGGTTCCTGTCGGGGTGTGAGTACAAATTTGCAGGAAGGGGCGGAATCATATTTCCCCGCGCCCACGGTATCCGTCATAATCTCCTCATGCACCACTTTAAAGGGATATTGCTGTTCCAAAACTTCCGTGGAATTCCAGTTCATGGCGCCGCCGGTGACCGGATACTGATAAGTAACCCAACCGTCGTGACCGTTGACGCCAGGGCCTCCCGTCATGCCGCAGAAAATTTGATTGACATAAGGTTCGTAGTTTTTTCTAAAATCCTTGCCTGAAACCACAGCCACCGCCGGACATTGCACAGCGCCGCCTTCGGCGATCCCATGGTTCGGTTCGATCTGATTCATCAGCGCCTGGACCCCGGAGATCAGGCGGTCGGCATAGTTTGTCGTCGCCAAAGACGAAGAAAAGGGCATTTTGGATTTACCGACAATACAGCCTTCCCGCATCAGCACTTTAATATGGCTCATGGCCCCCTCGTTACAGGGAATATCGGTGGTCAAATGGTTGAGCACCCCCGTAACAACGCTGGCCAAGGTCGTCGCTTCGCACATATTGAGGCCGCAAGGTAAAGAATCGCGATTATCCCTCATATCAAAAACAATATTTCCTTCCTCAGGAAAAACATCACATTTGATATGAATCGTCACTTCCGGTACGACGCCTTTGATGGCGTCGCAGGTAATATCGTATTCCCAATGGCCGCTGGGGAGTTTTTTGATTTCTTCCGCCATACGTACGGAACCGTATTCCTGATACGCCGCGCAAAATTCCTTGATCAGGTCGTTGCCATATTCCGCACAGAGTTCTTCCAGCCGTTTTTCGCCGGTTCTGGAGGAACCGACACAGGCAAGGTAATCGCCATACCACATTTCGGGAACGCGAATCCGCTGCTTGGCAATGGCAATGATATCATGCACATCGGAATAGTCCTTCTGTATCTTGATGCAGGGCCAATCCAAGGCGCCTTCCTCATAGAGATCTTTCGCGATGGGATGGTAAGTGCTGGGGATGCTGTTGCCGCAGTCCGCCTGGTGTCCTTTGGTTACCGCGAAAAACATCAACTCCCCTTTATGAAATACCGGCGCAATGTAAGTATAGTCGGCATGGTGGGTGTTTCCGTGGTAGGGCGAGTTATTGAGGAACAAATCGCCTTTCTTGACGCCCTCCGGGTGACTGAAACAGGGGTTCACGGTAAGCCCCATGTTGGCACAGTGTACCGGGATGCTTTCCGCCAAGGCGATCACGTCGCCGTTTTTATCACAAATTGCGGTAGACAAGTCATGACAGACACTCATGAGCTGTGATCTTGCGGTTCTCATCAACGTATTGGTCATTTCCAAACCAATACTGTACAGTCTGCTGGAAAGGACCGACATAAGATACGGCTCCATTTTCTTGTTTTTCATGAATGATACCTCCTATGTTTTTTATCTTCTCCTCATCATATTATCGTTTTTTACACCAAAGATTTCAGTATTTCCGCCTGGGTTACGATGCCCAGCAGGCGCTCTTCCCCGTCAATCACGGCAATGGGATACCGGGCGGCGGCGGCCGCGGGCATCAAATCGTAAATACGGGTGGTTTTTTTTACGGTGGGCTGCTCTTTCGTGATCAGCTCAGAAAGCGCGGCTTCCCCTTTTTCAGCCCGGAGCGCCTGTTCCAAGCAAAGTACCCCCAAATACCGGGACTTTTCATCGACGACATAGGCATTGGCTACCCCTAAATTTCGCATTTGCGCTGCGGCAAAAGCGGCGCCATCGGCTAATTTCACCGTGCACGGCGGTGCACACATAATATGTTCAGCACAAAATACCTGCGCTTTATTGGCGTTATTGATGAATTTCTCGACGTATGCGTCTGCCGGATGGGAAGTCATCCCCTCCGGCGTTGCCGTTTGAATCATTTTGCCGTCTTTCATGATGGAAATGGTATCCCCGAGTTTAAAGGCCTCGTTGATATCATGGGTAATAAAAACCACTGTTTTATTGAGCTTTTTCTGAAGCAATAGTAGTTCCTTTTGCATATCATTGCGTACCAGGGGGTCCAGGGCGGAAAAGGGCTCGTCCATGAGTAATACCTCGGGATCGTTGGCCAACGCCCGGGCAATGCCGACGCGCTGGCGCATCCCGCCGCTTAAGTTGGCAATGCTCTTATGCTCCCAACCTTTTAAGCCCACCATGGCAATGATTTCTCTTGCTTTCTCTTCCCGCTTCGCTTTGGGGACGCCGCGGACCTCAAGTCCGTAAGCCACGTTTGATAAAACATCCCGATGAGACATCAGACCAAAGTTTTGGAATACCATGGAGATCTGGTTTCGTCGGTAATGCAAAAGTTCTTTTTTGCTGAATTCTTGTATATCCTGGCCTTCATAAAAGACTTTCCCCGATGTCGGTCGGTTTAAACCGTTGAGGCAGCGCACAAGGGTCGATTTGCCGGAACCGGACAGTCCGATCAAAACGTAGATTTTCTTACGTTCCACGGCAAAGGAAACATGATCGATGGCGACGGTAACACCGGTTTGCCGAAAGATCTCCTCTTTGCCGAGACCTTCTTTTAGCAGGGCTTGCGCCGCCTCTTGATTGGCGCCGTATAATTTATATAGATGTTCCGCTCTGATAATGATATCTTTTTCGTCACTCATTCTGTCTCCCCATCACTTTTTACGACTTCCTGTGTGAGCCGATCAATGACAATGGCCACAATCACAATGGCGATACCGGCGGCAAACCCCCGACCGCTATCAAGACGGTTGATGCCGATGATGACTTCGGAACCGAGGCCGGTTGCCCCAATCATTGAACAGGTCACCACCATGGCAATGGCCATCATGATCGTTTGATTCACACCGGTCATAATCGTCGCCATGGCCTGGGGAATTTGCACTTTCATCAACGTCTGCATTTTTGTAGAGCCAAAGGCTTGGGCCGCTTCCACCACTTCACCGTTGACCTGCTGAATGCCGTGGCAGGTCAGACGCACAATGGGAGGCACCGCATAAATCGTCGTGGCAATTACCGCCGGCACATTGCCAAGGCCCAGCAACATCACGGCGGGAATCAGGTAGACAAAACTCGGCATCGTCTGCATCAAATCAAGGATCGGGCGGACAAGGGCATGGCCTTTTTGACTGAAGGCAATAAAAACGCCAACGGGAAAGCCCAGCAGCAGTGAGATGATCACCGAGGCCATAACGATGGTAAGCGTTTGGTTCATCAGGTTCCAAAGACCCATGGCGCCGATAAAGAACAATAAGGCTGTATATAGAATTGCCCTGATCCATTTATGAGTCGCTTTTAACGTAAGCGCAAACACAAGGATCAGCAGCACCCACCAGGGGATATGATTGACGACGGCGCCGATACCGTCCAGCAGCCCCCGCAATATACCGGTCAAGCCATCAAAAAAGCCGCTCCAATGAACCACCATATACTGAATTCCGTCATCAATCGGCTGTCTAATATCAACGGCGACCTGCTCAGGAAATGTCAAAATCCAATCCGGCATATCAATGCACCTCTATCATTCAGCCAATGCTTCACGTACCAATTGGGCCTTATCTCCAGGCAGCCATTGATCAAGCAAATCATCGTGTTTATGCAAAAACCATTTTGCGGCGTCCTCATAGCTTGCATCGTTATCGTTGATATAAGCAAGGGCTTCCGCCGTGAAATCACTGGAGGTCTGATAATTGCTTAAAAATGCACAAAACTCCGGCGCTTCTTCATAAAACGCGCTGTTGACACAAACGGTCACCCGTACGCTGGGGCAAGCGCAGGCCCCTTTTTCATAATCCGCCTCATCATAGGGATTATCTTCCAATAATACCAGGTCGTATTTCCCCGTAATCCAGGTCGGCGTCCAATAATAAGCAACGATGGCTTCCCCTTTTTCATAAGCGGAAGCGATGGCCGCCGCCAAAGCCGAATCGGAACCGGGATCCACATAGTTATAGTTGCTGTCAAGGCCGTAATATTCATATTTTGCGCGCATCACTTCATCCACTTCCCAGCCGGACATCGCCCCATAAATCCGCCCTTTGTCAGGGTCGTCGGGATCTTTGAAGACGCTGCTGTATGCTTTAAGATCAGCTACGGTTTTTAACTCCGGAGCTGAAGCTTTGATGCCCCGGGAGGAGTCGCCTTCGATGACGTAACGAGGCACGTAAAACCCTTGGGCGTTATCGTCGTAATTAACGGAAAGCTCCTTGATGGTTCCGTCTTCGACATCCTCGTCATAAGTGGCGATGTTGTTGGACCAAGTTTCCATGTAAACGTCAATGTCACCGCTCTTTAAACCGCTGTAAGTAACCGCTGTTGAACCGGAGACCTCTTCCGCATCGATATCGTAAGCCGTTTCCCCGATAAACATCGCCACGGCGTCATGAATTTTCACACTGTCCCAACCGGGATCGCCAAAAACAACCTTGATCTTCCCGCCGGCGCTGCTTTCCTCCGAATTGCCGCTACAGCCTGAAACTGCCAGCAAAAGCGAAATACTCAATACCGCACATAAAATATATAAAAATGATTTTTTTCTCATTGCCATAACCCCCACACATTGATTTTTTTATAAAACTCCCAGTTGAAGACAGTTGGGAAACGAAAATACGATGATCCTGTTTTTGCGTTTCCTCTCATGATTTCCATAATAGCCGGAGCATTCACAAAACCTACCTTGGCCGATCCATGAAAGAGATTTTTTATCGACTGAAAGGAACCGACGAATTTGATCGATCCGGCATATTCCACATCCCACTCAGCGGCCCGGGATTACAATTGAGCCGGATATATGACCACAGTAAAGTCCCCCCATCCATTTCATAAGCCTCACCTCCCGTCTTGATATTAAAAAAAAATGAGGCGCCTGATTACGAATCAAACACCTCAAACATTTGAGTTAATACATCGCTAAGATGACATAGCTTGTATAAAAATCGTAACGGGTACTAAAAAGTATACGAATATTACCATCTCATATACGTATGAAACAGTACGCAAACTATATGTAGTACCCCTAAAATTATTCTAACATACCGTTTTTAAAAAGGCAAGACAATTTTATCAATTTTGTTCAAGAAATTTAACACCTCATCATCGACCCGTTCATCATTGATGAACCCAATCGGGCATGAAAAATCAGCGCAAAGCCCCTTATCCGACCATATGTTAAGACAACGCTAAAAAAGCAAAGAGAGGCGGGGATTCCCCAGAGGTTACAGGTTGACATTTTGTTAAGCAGAAATTACAAACCTCTTCTATAAAAGCAAAAAATTAAAAATCCCTCCTGCCCACGGGGGCAGGAGGGAGTCCATCTCAATCGCTTTCTGTAAAGCAAACCAGGAACCGATGGATCAGCGCCGCGGCCTGGGCCCGAATGGCGCCGTTTTGAGGGCTGAGGCTCGTGGCGGAAGTGCCTTTTAGCAAACCGTTGGCATTGGCCCATTTCACCGCGGTCAGTGCGTAAGCGCTGATATGGCCGGCGTCGGTGAAACCGCTCAGGTCGGCGCTGCCGCTGACATCATATCCTTTATAGACCGCGTAACGGTAAAGGATCGTAGCAAATTGCTCCCTTGTGATCACATCCTTCGGACCGAATTTGTTCTGACCGTAACCTTTGACAATATTCTGTTTTGCCGCCCAAGCTACGGCAGCGGCGTAATACGCGTCATCCGCCACATCGGCAAAGGACACGGCAGAGGCGGAAACGGGTTTTCCTTCCATCCGCCATAAGATCGTGACGAGCGCACCGCGGCTGATATAATCGCCGGGGCTGAAAGTATCCTCTCCGGTACCGATCATCAGTCCTTTTTCGTAAACATACATGACATCATCAACATACCAACGGCCTTCAAGAACATCGCGGAAGGGATTATTCATCTGCTGCACCCAGGAAACACCGTCCCAAGTAAAGTCCTTTACGCCGTCATGATAAGTTGCGCCGTCAGGGATTTGATATTGTAATGAGAGGACTATACCGGGGCAATGGGCCGCTGCGCCGTCGGCGTCAAAATAAACGTATATCGTTTTTTCTCCGTCGATTAGATTCACGTATAAACTGGGATCATCTCCACTGCCATTGGCCGTGATTTTTTTATTTTCGTCCCAGGTAACACCGGCGCTGTCGCCATAGGAAAGGTAATAATCCGTACCGTTTACGCCGGTTAAGCCATTAAAGTAAACGCCGAGATATACGCCCTTTGCCGCCGCGCCGCCCTGTTCATAGGTGAGAGCATCGGCAGCGGTGACGGTATAGTGACTGGAACCGTCATCCGTAAAATTCCCCAAGTTCGTGCTGCCCGCTGTCACGCCAAGGGCTAACTGAAATTGGACGCAGGCATAGTCCTTTGCGTCGGCAAGGGAAACCGCCGCCAGATGCTGGGCGTCGACGCCGCCGAAGACACGGCAGGCCAACATATCACAGGCAAAACCGGCGGGATCGGCGCAGGTCGCCGCAGTGAAGGTGGCGGTCTTCGCCAAAGCGCCCAAATTCACCGTAACGATGCCGTTAGACGCATAATTCCCGGCAGAGGCAACATTGATGTTACCGTTCTTTGCCGCCAAACTTGCGCTTTCCGCAAAAACCGCGCCGCTGCCCCGGTTGACCGCGGAAAGATCCGTTGCCGCACGCAGGGTGGCGGTGCCAATGAGGAGCGGGTTCGTGCTGTTTCCGGATAAATCAATGGAGCCGTGCTGTGAGGTAAAATCCGCGGTACCGCCAACACAGAGACCGTTACCGCCCTCTGCCGTCGCGGTCAGGGTAATATCACCGTACGCCGTGATTTCCCCAGAGCAATCGTTTTCAGGCGCGATGGCCGCGCCGGTCAGCGCCACTGACCCCGTCGTTGATGTAATATCGATATCACCAAAAACCGCCATACCATTGTCGCCTTGATTGGTGAGGGAAACATTGCCCTTCGCCTTAATTTCCGTATCTCCTGCCACCAGGGGGGTATTGGAATCGCAAAGCAGCGTAACCTTACCGTTGTCGGAGGTCAGATTTGCCGAACCGCCAATGGCAAAGCCCCCCACCGCCGCGCAGGTAATCGCGATATCACCTTGGGCCTGGACGGTTGTGGTTCCCACGATGACCGGACTGTTAAGAGCATTCCCGGTCACCATGACGTTACCCGCGCCGGAGTTCAAAGTGGCGCTGGTGCCCAAGGCAATGCCAACATCATTATTGATGACAACATCCGTTTTCGCGGCAATCGCCGCCGTGCCGCCAATGGTGGGGCTCCCCGACGCCGAAGTCACGGTTACGCCCCCCATAGTGGAGGTTAAAGTTGCCGCACCAGCCACGGCCATACCGCCGTCCGTGTTTAAAATGGTGATATCACCGTAAGCGCTGACCGTGGCGGTAGAAGCGATGACTGGACTAGCTCCGCCACCGCTCACCAGTACACTGTCATTTTCCGATGTCAACTCCGTGGGCCCGGCGAAAACCATATAGTTTTCATTGGTCAAATGGAGCGCGCCTTTCGCCGTCATTTCCGTAGCGCCGAGAAAAGCGGGAGAGGTACCCTGGGAGCTCCCGGTGATCCCACCGTTTTGGGAAGTGATCTCCGCAGTACCCGTCACGATACTGCCCGTGCCCTTGTTTTCAAGGGTCACGTCGTCATAGGCGTTTAGTGTAAGATTGCCCACAACGGTGGGAGTGCTGCCTGTGGCGCTTACCGTGACTTCTCCGTTTTCCGAAGTGAGTTCGGTATTCCCGGAAACCGCAAAAAAGTTCGCGCTGGTGATACCAATATCCCCGCCTGCCGTAAGGTCGAGATCACCGATGACAGTCGGCGCGGCGCCGGTGCCCGACAGAGCAACCTCCCCGTCGACATCGCAGGTGAGCGCTGTGTTAACGACAATGTTAGCGGAACTGACCGTCAGATCGCCTGCTCCCGTGATATCCAACGCGCCGTTGGCATAAATACCCAATACGCCGGCCGCGGTTTCCGTTACCGATAAACCGCCGTCATTGACCAGGATATCAAGATCGGACATACAGAGGATGCCGCCTTGATACGTTGAGCCGCCGGCGCTGTGTACACCATAGGTCGTAACGTCCAAACCGTCAACGGTCAGGGTATATCCCTCCGCGGTATCATAGGTTACGGAAAACAGGTGGTTGCCGGCAGTGGCTCCCGTTTGGGTGAATTCCGTCGCCGGACTGGCCCCTTCATCCTTTAGCCAGTAGGTGGTACCTTCCTGGGCGGCAGTAACATTGGTGTTACCGACATAAAGTACCGCAGCATCCGCTGCGCTTACACCGGCGCTTACCGTCAGTAGAAAGCAGAATACAGCGAAGATGGAAAAGATGGTGGAAATTCTTTTCATGCCTCATATGACCTCCATTCGTCAGTACTGCCACAGCGTGGCACCAAATAGGATCTGATTTGATTATAAGTCCGCGCCTGTCCTTTTGCAATCACGGATTTCTGCACTTTTATGTGATCATATGATGTCCAAATTACAAAAGAAGCCCGCAAAAAAAGCCGGCTTCCGATTCACAGTCAGAAGCCGACCCACCAGCACGATCAGAGGTTGCCGTCAATGGTAAACCTTAGGGAAATATCCATGGCGCGGATACTGTGGGTCAACGCGCCGACGGAAATGAGATCCACGCCGGTGGCGGCCACCGCTTTTAAATCCCTTTCTCCCATATTGCCGGAGGCCTCCACCAAGGCCCTGCCGTTGATCAAAGCGACGGCTTGCTTCATCTCTTTTAGGCTCATGTTGTCCAGCATGATCACGTCGACGCCGCAGGAGAGCGCCTCTTCGATCTGGGCAAAGGTCTCAACCTCCACCTCAATTTTGAGAAGATGGGAAGCTGCCCCTTTGGCTTGCGCCGCTGCTTTACAAAGGCCGCCCGCGGCCACGATGTGATTATCCTTGATCAATATGCCGTCGGTCAAATTAAAACGGTGGTTGCGGCCGCCGCCGACGCGCACCGCGTATTTTGCCAGAGAGCGCAGTCCCGGCACGGTCTTCCGGGTGTCGGTGATCACCGCTTTGGTGCCGGCCACTTGTTCCACCGCATCTCTGGTTCGGGTGGCAATCCCGGAAAGCAGCTGCAAAAAATTGAGGGCGACCCGTTCTCCGGTTAAGATCACCGCGGCGGGACCGGAAATCTCGGCAATCACATCGCCTTTTCGCACCGAACTCCCTTCCTCGACTCTCGCTGTGACCAGGACATCAGCATCGAGGAGTTCAAAGACCCGCACCAAAACGGGGAGACCGCAAATCACGCCGTCTTCCTTGGCGATGAACTTGCCCCGGGCCAATGTTCCCGGCGTCACCGTGGCCCTGGTGGTGATATCGCCGTTGCCGATATCTTCCCGCAAGGCCCCCTTGATCAGCTCATCATAAAGATGTTCCATTTTCGTTTCCTCCCTGCCCTCTTTCATCCCTGCGTTCATGGGCGCCCAGACTCTTTTTCCGGGCCAAAGCGGCCTCCAAAATCTCTTTGGCGACGAGAGCCTTATGATGGGTCGTCACAGCCGCCGACGTCGACAGGGCCGCCGCGTCCAACGCCGAGACGATTTCCTCAAGGCGTGATCTGGCTTTTGCCAAAGCGACACCGTTACGGACAATGCCGCAGTCTCTTGTCATCAGGAAACGGATTTCCCGGTCAAAGTCCGCAAAATCCGCGAAAGTCCCTTTTTGCTCCTCTTGCCCCCTGCTTTCACTCTTGGGACGAAAAAAGGCGGCGCCGTTGATATGGCGGGCGCAGCGCCGACCAAAAACAAGGCATTCCAGCAAGGAGTTGCTGGCCAAACGGTTGGCGCCATGAACGCCGGTACAGGCGGCTTCGCCGCAGGCGTAAAGACCTTCCAGGTTGGTTTTAGCGTTAAGATCCGTCTTGATTCCGCCCATGAAATAATGCTGTACCGGCAAAACGGGAATCCATTCTTTGGCCATGTCGATGCCTCTGGCCAAACAAGCACCGTAAATCGTGGGAAACCGCTTTTTCAGGACGTCCGCTGCCGTTTTGGTCATATCCAGATAGACGTTGGCGCTGCCTTCTTTTTTCATTTCAGCATCAATGGCCCGGGCAACGATGTCCCTGGGGGCCAGATCCTTCAGGGGGTTTACCTTGGCCATAAAAGCCTCCCCTTGCCGATTTCTGATGATGCCCCCCTCCCCTCGCAGGGATTCGGAAATCAGGAAATAGCGGCCGTTCTCATCGGGATAGAGGAAGGCGGTGGGGTGAAACTGGACGAATTCCATATCTTGCAAAACAGCGCCGGCCCGGCGGGCCGCGGCGATGCCGTCCCCAGAAAGACAGCGGTCATTGGTGCTCTTTTCGTAAATCTGACCGATACCGCCGGTGGCGATCACCACTTTGGAGGCGGCAAAATAATAGGGAACACCCCTTTGATCCATGGCCGTGACACCGTCAACAGCGTCCTCTGCGACAACGATATCGCAAAGGCACATACCGTTAAAGAATTTTAGCTTGGGCCGTGCCGCGGCAAGCTCATAGAGGGAGCGGGTCAGGTATTTCCCCGTAGCGTCGCCGCCGCAATGGAGAATGCGGTTTTCGCTGTGGCCGCCTTCCCGGGTCAACAGAAAACGGCCCTTTGCCCGGTCGAAAGGAACCCCATAGCGCAGCAGCTCCTCTATATTATCCCAGGCTTCCTCCACCAGAACGCGGACAGCGGCTTCGTCGCAATGACCCGCCCCGGCCACCAGGGTATCGTGAAAATGCTTTTCCCGGTGATCAAAAAAGCCCGCAGCGTCCCCATCGTTGACAGCGGCGATACCGCCTTGGGCATACATGGAATCGCAGCACTCGACACCGGCTTTGTTCAGCAGGGCGCAGGAAAGTTTTGGATCCAGTTGCAGGGCGGTATAAAGCCCCGCCGCGCCGCTGCCGACGATGACAACATCACAGGAAAACCGGTTCATATCATTTAGATTAACATTTGTCAAATATCGCCTCATATTCACTCTTTTCCACAAACTCAGCGAATGGACATCATGCGCCTAAGGCTAAGTGCTGCTTTGTCCCTGATTTCATCGGGAAGTTCCATTTGATGCCGCATATGAAGGAGCGCGTCACGTACGGTAACCAATTTATTTTTTTTCATATTCGGACAAACAATGGCCGCATGCAAAGAATAGAAATGTTTTTCGGGGTTTCTTATCTGTAAACGGTGCATTACGCCGATTTCCGTGCCGATCACCAGCTCTTGTTCTTTGGCCTTGGTGGCGTAATCGATGATTTCCCGGGTACTGCCCACAAAATCAGCGGCGTCCACCACCTCGGGACGGCACTCGGGATGCACAAGAACGGGGGCGCCGGGCCGGGCCGCCCTGGCTTTATGAACATCTTCCAGACTGATCTTCTCGTGGGTGGGACAATAGCCCTCGTATAGAATAAACTGCTTTTCCGGCACAAAACGAGAAATATAATGCCCCAAGTTGCGGTCAGGGACGAAAATAACTTGATTCTCACGCAGGGATTTTACGACCTGAATGGCATTGGAGGAAGTGCAGCAGATATCACTGACCGCTTTCACGGCGGCGCTGGAATTGACATAACAAACCACAGCGGCGTCGGGATATGCTTCTCTCAAGGTCAAAACATCTTCGGCAGTGACCATATCCGCCATGGGGCAACCTGCGCTCGGTTCGGGAAGCAGCACGGTTTTTGCGGGGTTTAGAATTTTAGCGGTTTCCGCCATAAACCAGACGCCGCAAAAAACGATCACGTCGGCATCGGTATCCCGGGCTTTGCGGCTGAGATCCAGCGAATCACCGACAAAGTCGGCGATATCTTGAATTTCCGGCCACTGATATAAGTGGGCAAGCATCAGGGCATTTCTTTCTTCTTTTAATGTTTGGATCTCTTTGGCTAATTCCATCAATCGTTTCCTTTCACAACAGCGGTTCTGGCGCTCTCCGTCTAAATCAAAATTCCCGCGGTTCGTAGTTCATTTTCGATCTTCGTTAGTATTTCTTCCGTCTCCGCCTCCACCGTATGGAGATGAATGCCGTCGGTGGTGAAAGAAAGCATCTGGGCGTCTTTCTGTTTTAAGCGTTGGATCAGGTTTTTCACC
Source organism: Clostridiales bacterium (assembly GCA_040776805.1). GTDB lineage: Bacteria > Bacillota > Dehalobacteriia > UBA7702 > UBA7702 > UBA7702. The sequence continues at coordinate 72,344 of JAXGZS010000004.1, forward strand.
GCAACCACGGTAGAAAGATTCAGGGTTCCGGAAATTTCGCCGTAAACCGGGTGCTCGATGATGACGTCTCTGACTTTACCGCCGTTTTCCACCATAATCATCAATTCTTCTTCGGCTTTCTCAATGGAGTTGTGGCGGCAGGCGAAAACCTTTAAGGCCCGTCCTTTGACCGCGTGTTCGAGGATCACATACCCCGACGGCGTGGCGATAATCGGCGAACCACCGGCACGCAGCAAAGCGATATCCTGTACCACAACTTGGCGCGTTACTTTCACCACACCGGCAAGCTCGTTGCCGGTGAGGGGCGTTGCGGAGGCCGCGATGAGCTCCGCGATCTTTTTTCTGCGCGCTGAGGCATCCATATGTTACGCTACTCTTTCCGTTGCCGCCTTGAACAATAATCGGGGCGACTCAAATATTATCGCCATTATACACCGAAAAGTTGCAAAAAGCAACAGGTGTATATACACCTGTTGCTCAGATTTCATGATTCCCTTATTAGTGAGTGATTTTTCTGCTGTCGCGTTCCACCAGATCCGTTAAGGTCACCGTCGTTTTTCCCGTCTCCTTATCGAATTTCGCCATTTCCGGGTCATAGTGGAAAGGTAAAATCGTCGTGGAAACGTTCTTGTGTTTCGACAGCGTATGCTCAATGAAATAGGTGGTCTGATTATGAAGGAAGCTGTCGTACCAGTGATCCGAAAGAAATTTGATGATGATCACCGATATGAACTCACCGTGTTGCAGCCGGTTTTCCCGATCCCAGACATAATCATCCAGAGGTTTGATGATATCCTGATACGGCGTCTCCACGATTTCCAATGGTACGGGGATATGCATGTCCTCCCACTGGCGGCGCAAAGCCTCTCCCTGCTCCGGCGAACGGCAGATATTCAGGGCGGTAACATTATCGGAGATGGTCTTGGCGTAGTTCAGTGATTTTAACAGCGATTTATTGATGGTTTGGACGAGTACAATACATTGGCAAGAGCCCGACGGCATGTTCTCGTAATAGGGATGAAATTGCTGGAGCTTCAGCTGTTCACCAACGTAGCGGTAATGCTTGCTGACATACATCATGAAGGCCATGATGAGGGGGATGGCGATCATCACCATCCAGGCGCCTTCCAAAAACTTATTATAAATGACGACGCAGGTGCCGACGAAAGTCATCAAAGCGCCGAAGCCGTTGATGGCCAATTTATAGTGCCAGCCTTTGGCTTTTGAACGCAGCCAACGCCGCACCATGCCGTATTGGCAGAGGGTGAAGGAGATGAAGACGCCAATGGTATAGAGAGGGATCATGTGATGAACGCTGGCTTTGAATTCCAAAATCAGCAATCCCGCTATGATGAAGATGAAGACAATTCCATTGGAGAAGCTCAGCTTGGTGCCGCGGGTGGCGAATTGCCGAGGTACGAAGCCGTCCCGGGAAAGGATGGAGAGCAGTACCGGCAGGCCGTTGAAGGCGGTATTGGCGGCGAGTACCAATATGAATGCGGTAAAGATCTGGACGATGTAATACATGAAGGCAAAATAGGTATTGCCGAAAACAGCGCTGGCGATCTGGGAAACGACGGTAACGTTATCCAGGGGCAGCACTTTGAGGCTGACCTCCAAAAGCATGATACCGCCGAAGATAAAGAAGCATACGCCACCCAGCATATAGAGGACGGCCTTTGCGTTATGCTGGGCGGGGGCTTTGAATTGATCGGTGGCGTCGGAAACGGCTTCCACCCCGGTCAGCGCCGTACACCCGGAAGAAAAGGCATGAAGAACGAGGATGATGGAGAGAGCCGCCAGGGAGGTGTTCAGATTCTCGGAAACCAGATGCGGATTGCTGGCCACGTAGGTAATCGGCGACAAGGAACCGGCAAAGAAGCGGATAAAACCGGTGACGATCATAATCCCCATGGAAAAAATAAAGATATACGTCGGCATACCGAAAAGCTTGGATGATTCCCGAACTCCCCGTAAATTGCCAAGGGTGATCAAAGCCAGGAAAATTAGGGCAATCAGGATTTTAAAGTCGAGCAGAACAGGGAAAGCCGAGGTGATGGCCGCCGCCGCCGAAGATACGCTGACGGCCACGGTCATAATGTAATCCACCACCAGGGAGGCTGCCGCCACCAGGGACGAATGCTTCCCTAAATTTTCCTTTGTTACGTTATAGGCGCCGCCGCCCTGGGGATAGAGATCAATGACCTGAGAATAGGAGACAATCAAAATCAGCAACAGCAAAATAATAGGCAGAGTGACCCAAGGTACCACCTTAAAGGAAGCCAAACCGAGAACGGGCACGAGGACGAGGAGAATTTCTTCGCCGGCATAAGCTACCGAGGAGACGGCGTCGCTGGCCATAATCGGCAATCCCCAGCCTTTTGATAGTTTTTCGTGACAAATCTCATTGTTTTTCAGAGGTTTGCCCAACAGGATAGCTTTGATATTCATTTTTTGGCACTTTCTTCTCGCAGACTCTTCCGAATAAAGCATTTTAGCACAAATGATCCTAAAAAAACCGGACTGTAAAAACCTTCCAGGTACCAACGGGCCAAAATAAGCTTTTCATCTTTACGCCACGGCAAAGGCCGGGTAAGCTCGGAACACGCTCCTTGCCATGATTAAAAATTGGAACGGAAAAGTAACATTCACTTAGCAACGCTTTCAGGGTTTGTCGCCGTGTACCCGGTAAAGAAAAATTTCTCATCACCGGAATGCTATCGGGTCAAGGCAAACGCCGTCGCGCCCAAGCCAATTATTGCAAGAACTTTTCTAAGTTCTGTATTTTAGCACAAGCAATTTCAAAATACAATGCTTTTTATGAAATATTTTAATACCGCCGAAATCGACACGAAAACCCCTGTTTAAAATGGTGTTTTCGATGAAAAATCTTTACGGATTTAGGAGGTTTTTTATCCCAATAAAAAAACAGCCTCCTGGCTGTCTCAGTAGTTGCGCTTTTTAGGCGCCGGCGGCGACTTTATTGGCCTTTGGCAAAACCAACTTCGTCAAATCGCTTTCATTTTTTTGCGGCGTTTTCGGTTCCTCGCCCGCTTCTTTTATAACCTCTTCAAGTATTTCTCCCACATGGTTCAGCACCAGGCGCGGACGGTAGGGGTACTGTTTTATGGTTTCACGACTCGTCACGCCGGACAAAACGAGAACGGTATCAAGTCCGCTTTCAATGCCGGCGACGATATCGGTATCCATCCGGTCGCCGATGATCACCGCGTTTTCGGAATGAACGCCCAGCATATTAAGGCCGGTACGCATCATCAGGGGATTCGGTTTCCCCACATAATAGGCTTTTCGCTTCGTTGTCGCCTCAATGGGCGCCAAAAGGGCGCCGCAGGCCGGAGCAATGCCGGTTTCCATCGGATACGTCAGATCAGAATTCGTCGCAATGAGTTTCGCACCGTGGAAAACGTGGCGCACTGCCTGGCAAATGCTGTCGTAATTATAGTTTTTGGTTTCTCCGATGACAACGTATTCCGGGTCTACATGGTTGACGGTAATTCCCAGGTCGTACAAGGCGTTGAACAGACCCGGTTCCCCGATGACGTAAGCACTGCAACCCGGGGACTGACCGGCGAGAAATTTGGCGGTCGCCAAAGCGCTGGTATAAAAATGACTTTCATCAACGTCCAACCCCATGCGGTGCAGTTTCTGCTGTAACTCCTTCTGCGAATAGCCGCTGGAATTTGTCAAAAAAAGAAATTTTTTATTTTCCCGGTAGAGCCACCGGACAAACTCTTCGACGCCGGGCAAAAGACGGTTGCCGCAGTAGATCACGCCATCCATGTCGCAAATAAAGCCCTCTTTGTTTCTTAGTCTTTCCATCCTTGATTTTACCTCCTTTCTTCCCTATTCTATTTTCATTCTATCAAACAAATGTAAAATCCGCTACCAAAACCATGTTAAATCGAGATGTAAATTGCGTGTCCGATTCTTGTCGATACCGTTATCCTGAAACGGCCTTTTCCTAAAAGGGAGAAACGCTCCCCTACCGTGACTCGCGGCAAATCAGCTTCCGGCGAAAGCTTTGGCTTGATGCAAGCTTAGAAAGGCCATCCATTACCCGGCGCAAGCTCCTTTAAGGCACTGCAAAAATAATAAACTGCCTGCTTGTAGCTTTACCGCGTTGACACCAAAGAACGCCTTATGGTATCATGAAAAAAGTAACTTCGCTATTTTGGCACACCCAACGCGTTCCTCAAAATCATAGACAATCATGAAGGAGAGATCATCATGCCGGCTTATGAAAACCTCAGTACCGACCAACTGCGGCAGAAACTGACAGAACAGGAAAATCTGCTGGAAGAAGTAACGGAAGAACGGGACATTGTCGTGGGGCAGCGTAACATCCATCTGCCCGGCTCCACTTTAGGCAAATACCAGGCGGAGCTCGACCAGATTCAACAAAAAATCGATACCCTCAAAGAGTTGATCGAAAAACAGGAAAACAGCGGCAAGTAAAAGGATTCAGCCCTTTTACTGACAACATCCATAAAAAAAGCCGGTTTCTGACTGAAGGATATGCTCCCTGTCTGCTTAACAGAGAGCTCCTCAGAAAATCAGAAACCGGCTTCCTTTTTGCGGCGCTTTTTTGCGTCAGCCCCTTTTGTTACTGGGCAATAATGTTATCGCTCTTCCCTTTCTTAGTGATACCCCAAATGCAGCACATCTATGATCAAAACACGGATCCCCTGGCCGGGACTGGGTACCTCGATACCCAGGGCCTGCATGGCCAAGAGGGAAAAACCAACGGTCAACAAAGTGAGATAAGCGGCGCATTCAGCCCACCATTTTTTCTGATACAGCGAACGGCAGCCGACAAAAGCAATGATAATGTAGATGGCGACCACGGCGTAAATCATCGGCATTCCTCCCCTCTCTTTTTGAAAAGCCCTCGCAGCAACGCCACGAGGAGAGTGACGACGGGAAGCATAAACTCAAAGAAAGAGGCGAAAAAGGGCCAGGTACTGATCCCGCAGGCAATCTGGTCACTGGGTGTATAAAACATCGGCACCACCAGACCCAAGACGACGACACCCACGGGGATCACCAGTACCTTATAAGACTTCAGGCCGAGAAATTGACCGAGACCCATGGTTGCCGCATAGTAGATTACGGCGATGCGCATAAAAACGGAAAACGTCAAAATACCCGTAACAATAAACTCCATGCGGGACAGAATCTGCCCCAAATCCACCTGACGTAACACACGGTTTAGAGGGCTGTTGGAAATGGATGCCATATCTCCCAGCACCCCGGTGATCATGATAGAGGAGAGGATCAAAGAAATCTCACCGGCGATCAGGCCGAAAAGCAACGACCTGCCCAGCCTATTTTGTTGCTTCATACAGGGAATGAACATCATAAACAGAAAGGATTCGCCAAAGAAAATGGTGGTGATGATGTGATTTGCGCGCACAAAATCCATCAACGAAATATCAAATAGAGGGAAAAAGTTAGTGATTTCCATTTTGCTGAGGGATAGGAGGAAGATCACAATGATCAAAACCGAGACGATCACAAAAAACAGCATACCGATGCGGGCCAATACCTCCAACCCCGCATAAACAGCCCAGGCCAGGACAGAGAGGAACATGATGGCGATGATGAGGATCGGCGTTTCCACCATATAATTACCGACCACATAATCACTGAACAAACGCAGGTTGGCAACGGTCAGAAGGATAAGAAAAAGGAGATACAGAGCGGAGACGACTTTACCGACGTACACGCCGAAAACAATATTGTTCAGTTCCAAAAGATTGTGCCCGGGGAACATTCGCATCAGTTTGATAAAGACAAACACAAAAATGAGGCAGACCCCGAGGGAAGTCAGGGAGATCAGGCAGATATTACGTGTCATAACATGATACACGAGAGCCGTGCAGAAGATCGACCCCTGAATGTAGATCCCAAGCAGAAAAGCCATTTGTGAGTTGGAGATCATACCCTTTTCTAATTTCATAACGGTTCACTCCACTCCTTAATCCACCGGTTTTGTGATATTACCGGTGCCGTAAACATCTGATTGGACCTCAATTTCCACGTCAAGGGTGGGGAATATCTCGCTCCATTGATCCTTCATCGATTTCCATTCTTTGGGATATTTCCGATGGACCGCTTCTCCGAAACCGAAGATATCGGCATTTAACTCCCGGGCCTTTTTTAAGGCCGCCTGAATCTCGGTTTTGATGGCCTCGTTCTGCCGTTTTGACAAAATATCCAGCTTTTCCGCGGTCGCCAAATTCTCGCGGCAGGTTTGACTGCCTACATTCCCCTTTTCCTTGATTTCTACCAAGAAGGAAAGGGTTCCGTTTTTCAGCACAGGGGTGACGGTGCTCTTGGCCTGAAAAATCTCCAGTTCGACTTTTCCCCGACCGCAGGGACAATCCACGACGAGAATACCGCTTTTTACGTCGCCGCTGCCCCACATAAACCCCCGTGTTTCCAGGTCGCTCAGTTCTCCGACGAGTTGATCCTTATGGAAAACAGCTGCTCCCGATATATGGATTTCCTGATTATCCCCTTCGCCGTAAACACTGATCAGGGGAGCCACAGGCGCCGTGGTATCACTTTTCAGACGCTTTAAAAAATCCAGCATTTCGGTGGTATAGGTTTGAGAAGTATATTGCTGGGCGTCCATCATTTTATCAATTTCCACTGCCGGCAGCGTTTCCAAGCCAGCCTCTACCTCAAAAACATCGGCGGCCTTTTCGTTGGCGATGGCGATCCAGGCGGAGGTTCTGAATTCATGGTCGCGAATAAACAGATCCATACAGTCACCAAGACCCTTTTTTGCGACATCACGGCTGTATATTAGGATGGTATTGTGCTGAAAATCCAGCTTTCGCCCGGATTCATGGGTAAAGCCGCGCACCGTATTGAATAAGGTTTCTCCTTCGTTGGCAATATTCCAATAGGCGTCTTCGCCGCTGCCGCCACCATTGATGGCAGATTTAAACCCGCCGGGTTTCGCGACTTGCACCGTCAATAAGATGTGATCGGGGGCGCTTCCCTGATCAACGGCAACGCCCATGACAAAAGCGTATTCATTCAAATCCCCGGAACTCCAGCATCCCGCCGCCGTCACCGCGATGACCAGGCAGAGCATAACCGCCGCTGCTTTTCTCATGATGACTGTTCCTCTTGGGGACGGTGGGGTCTTAAACGGTGTCCCTGTCTGCGCCGGTCGCGGACGCCCATATACCGCGGTCTCGTACCCATGGACCACCAGGGCGCCCGGATGAATACATCTTTCTGATCACAGGCGGCAAAGGGCGCCAGCGGCGATAAATAGGGGGTGCCGAATGATCGCAAAGAAGCCAAATGAATCAGCGTTCCGATGACACCGACGGTGATACCGATCCCCCCCATAAAGCCGGCCAGGAGAAAATAGACGTACCGCAGCATGGTGGCGGAACCCTCCTGAGGCGCCACCACAAAGCTGCTGACCGCGGTGATGGCAATGACAATGACCGTAAAGTCGGAAACGATTCCCGCCGCCACCGCGGCTTCCCCGATGACCAAGGCGCCGACAATGCTGATGGCCTGCCCCACAGGGCGCGGCAAGCGTATCCCCGCTTCCCGCAGAATATCGAAGGTGATCATCATAAGGAGCAGTTCGAAAAAGCAGGGGAAAGGCAACTCCTCTTCGGAGGCGGCCAAGGTAAACATCAGGGAAGTTGGAATGATTTCCTGATGAAAGGTCAAAACCGCGATATACAACGCCGGCGTCAGCGTTGTGATCAAATAAGAAAAATAGCGCATGATCCGGGTCAGGCTGGCAAGGGTATGACGAATATAATAATCCTCGGCAGTCTGAAAACTCTCCACGAAAACCATGGGTACGGAAAGAACAAAAGGTGTGCCGTCCACGAGAATGGCCGCCCGGCCCTCTAAGATTTTCGCGGCGATCACGTCGGGTTTTTCACTGTTGGCCACCGTTGAAAAAATCGAATTGGGCGCGTCCTCGATGAATTGCTCGATATAGCCGGATTCTAAAATCGAGTCGGTATTGATCCGCCCCAGCCTGACTTTGATTTCATCAATCAGCGCCGGATCAGCGATGTCCTTCAAATAGGCAATGCAAACACTGGTTTTTGTCCGTTTGCCGATTTCCACGCTTTCCATAATGAGATTTGGATTCTTGATCTTACGCCGCAGCAGCGATGTATTGATCCGCAGTGTTTCGCAGAAGCCCTCCCTGGGACCGCGCACCACGCTTTCGGTTTGCGGTTCCTGCACCCCCCGGTTTTCCCAGGCCCTGGTGCTGATCATAAAACCTTCGGTGAGACCGTCGACGATAAAGACGGTTTCACCGGAAAGGCAGTTAGCCACCAATTGATCGATCAATGGCGTCTGCTTGATTTCCCCGACGGAAAGCAGCGTGTTTTTGATCTCCTCGATAGGAACCTTATCCTTCCCCAAGGAACGGATGAGGCGCAGATCGTACATCAAAGGCTTGATGATGCTTAAATTGATGGTAGCCTTATCCACCAAACCGTCAACGAACATGATGATGCCGCGGACTTGCGGATCTTGACCAAAGACGATTTCCCGGATAATGATATCATTGCTGGCGCCAAAGACCTCCCTAAATTTGGTGAGGTTTTGCTCCACATCGGAAGACAGCAGAAATTCCGGCCGTTCGACAAAAGGATCCTCCGCCTGTTCCTTGAGATTTTGCGTTTTTAAGTGTTGAAATACCTTTTTAAAATAATGAAACATGGAAAACGTTCCTCTTTTCCCGGCTTCCTAGCTGGTATCATTATGGACAATTTTCCCATAATCTATACAAGGATAAAAATAGGGCTTGCTGTCCGTATCATGACAACAAGCCCTTTGATCCTTTGATCCTTTGATTCTGTTTTTCGGCAGCGCGTCCAGCGTCGCTCATCACCTTTGACTCACCGATGATTTACAACAGCTGTGTCATAACGGCGGGCAAGAAAACTGTTTATCCTGCGAAAACCCATCACAGCAGGAAGGCTCCCGTTTCTTTGCCTGTTCAAACAGGGATTTAGCTGTAAATCATGGTTTCTCATAAGCAATGACCAAGGGGGATTAGACCCATCCGCGCAGTTTCACCGCATTCACAACACGGTTGATGGCAATGACGTAGGCAGCCTCCCGCAGGGTCAAATTCTTTTCTATCGCCAACTCATTGACGGCGGTAAACGCGTTGGTCATACTATATTCCAGTTTTTCCATGACTTCTTCTTTGCTCCAGAAATAGTTCATGTTGCACTGGACCTGTTCAAAATAACTGCAGGTAACGCCGCCTGCATTGCAGAGAAAGTCCGGCAGAACAATGATGTTGCGATCTTTCAGGAGGGGATCACTGTCAGGTGTTACAGGGCCATTGGCTCCTTCGCAGAGGATCTTCACCTTTGGTGAGATCTGTTGGCACGAAGGGGGTATGATCTGATTTTCCAAGGCTGCCGGAACCAATATATCAACATCCTGGCACATCCAGGCGCCGCCGGGCAACACTTCATACCCAAGGTCGCGGGCCTTATCTTTATTGATGCTGCCGAAGGAGTTCTTGATGCTGACCAGTTGGTCAATATCGCAGCCGTCTAACTTCCGATAGGTATAAGACGTCGCATCGTCGTGATCCCAGCAGGAAACGGCAATCACCTTACCGCCTAATTCTGCGTACAGACGCGCCGCGTATTCCGCAACATTACCAAATCCTTGGAAGCTGGCGCTGGTTTCACCAAAGGACAGCTTCATATGTTTCAAAAGCCCTGCCAGCGTGTAAACAACGCCATAACCTGTGGCTTCCGTGCGCCCCAGCGAACCGCCCATTCCCACGGGTTTCCCTGTAATAACACCCGGGTAACGGCCGCCCATTAAGGCTTCGTATTCATCCATCATCCATAACATATGCTGGGCGTTGGTCATGACATCGGGGGCCGGGACATCCAGTGTCGGTCCGATCTGTCCATAAAGCTGGCGTACGTATCCCCGACACAGACGTTCCTGTTCCGTGAGAGAGAGGTTCTGAGGGTCACAAATCACCCCGCCTTTTGCGCCGCCCAGCGGTATATCGACGACCGCGCACTTCCAGGTCATCCACATAGAAAGCGCGCGTACCGTATCAGCTGTTTCGTGGGGATGGAACCGGATCCCACCTTTTGCGGGTCCTCTTGCGTCGTTATGCTTGATGCGGAAGGCCTGGAAAACCCGGGTGCTGCCGTCATCCATTTTAACTGGTATCGTAAAATGTTGCTCTTTCATCGGGCGGCGCAACAAATCACGCGTTCCGCTATCCAAATCGAGTAAAGCCGCGACATCATCGAATTGTTTCTGTGCATTTTCGAAAGGATTGTAATCTTTTGTTTGCATATGTACCTCCATACCCTTTAAAGTTTTTTTTTGAAGTATAGCACTTCTTGAAATTATATTCAATAAAAAATTCGCGGCGATGGTGATAAAATGATAAAAAATCGTCATGAATTGGCAGCTACGTGTTATGGCAACGTTTTTTTTGTGACGCTACGATGTTCGCCGCACGAGTTACCTATATTCATTTTTCGGAAATTTTACAATGAAGTTACCTTTATTATACGCGCAAGTAAAATCCTTTTCAACCATTTTCGTATCATCGGGTGCTTGCACTGGTGAGTGCTTGCACTGGTGAGTGCTTGCACTGGTGAGTGCTTGCACTGGTGGGTATAAACTTCGAATCCTTCCGAATTAGTTTCCACCATTAAAATAACCCACCCTAAAGGGCGGGTTATTTTAATGGTGGAGACGGAGGGATTCGAACCCTTGACCTCTCGGATGCGAACCGAACGCTCTCCCAGCTGAGCTACGCCCCCAAGTAGAGTATATTGTATCATGTTTTTTCCCTTCGCGCAACTTTTTTCTGATAAAAATTGGAGACGGAGGAACAATAACTCTAAAAAAGTACAGGTGATGACATGGATTCATTCTTCCTCGATCTTGGAGAATATACGCTGCGCGCTTTCATTTCCGTCTGTTTGCTCTTCATCATGGCGAAGATCATCGGCCCCAGACAAATTGCCCAAATGACCTTTTACGATTACATCCTCGGCATTTCCACCGGCTCCATCGCCGCCGCCACCGCCGTGGATACCCGGATTCCCCTCTGGGGCGCCGCCGTGGGCCTCTTTGTTTATGCCTTAGTCTCCATCGGTATGGCGTTATGGGGCAGCAAAAGCATCCACGCCCGGCGTTTTTTCACCGGCAAGCCGGAAATTTTACTGTATAAGGGACGGTTTTTAGAAAAAAATCTAAAAAGAAACCATCTCGATATGAACGATGTCACCAGCCTCAGCCGGGTCAACGGTTACTTCGATCTAAACGACCTGGACTATATGATCATCGAACCCAACGGCGCCCTTTCTTTCCTGCCGAAAAGCGAAAAAGCGCCCTTAACCCCCAAAGATGTACAGCGCTTTCCCACCGACGCCACGCTGACGGCGAACGTTATCATCGACGGCAAAATGATGGAGAAACATCTGAAATCCATCGGCAAAGACCGCCACTGGCTTAAAGATCAGCTAAAAAGCCAAAATATCCACAATGAACGCGATGTTTTGCTGGCCCTTGCCGACGCGAACGGCAAATTCAGAGCCTATTTAAAGGACGGGAAAGAAAAAAATACCGACCTTTTCGATTGACTGTCCCGAAATAGCAACGCATATCATTGAAAAAGCCGTCATAAAATCCAATTAATCGACCCTTGATTCGGAGTGCTTCATGAAACAGCTTGTCTTGATCCGATCTTTTCGGCCGTATACCGTCTTCTGTTTTGCCATCGCGCTCTGCTGCGCCTTGTTGGTGGTTCCCGTCGTCAGCTACGCGGAAAAAACCGCCGCCTGCAAAAGCGGGAAAACCCTCACCGGCAAAATCATCGCCATCGACGCCGGCCACGGCGGCAGCGACCCCGGGGCCATCGGCTTTAACGGCACGGCGGAAAAAGAGATCAACCTGTTGCTTGCCAAAAAGCTGCAGGTGCTCTTAGAAGAAAAAGGCGCCGTTGTCATTATGACCCGCACCGACGATACCGCATACAGCGACGTTAAAAAAGAAGATCTCGACCACCGCGCCAAAACCGTAACCAAAAAAAACGCGGAACTCTTCATCAGTATCCAGTGTAACGCTGTTCCCGGCAGTTCCTACCACGGCGCCCAGGTGTTCTATTATCCCGAATCGGAAGAAGGCAAGCTCTTGGCCGAATCCATTCAGGATAGCCTCGTAAAAAAACTGAAAAACACCGATCGCAATGCTTTGACGCTGAGCAGCGCCTACATTATGTACGTTCTCGATATTCCCGCCATCATCGTAGAGACCGGTTTTCTCTCCAACCCCGAAGAGGAGGCCCTTTTAAACGACAAAAGCTACCAGGAGAAAGTTGTCGCCGCCATTTACGGCGGTATCGTCAATTACTATAATAAACAGGATTCCAAAGAATCTTGGCTTGATTTTATTTTTGACCGTCTGCATAAGTCGTGATCTCGTAACCGCTGCCGTCACTGATCACGGTAACGGCGCCGTCCAAATCCGTGCGGAAACAGTCGATGCTTTGCGCCGCGCAATAGTCGATGATTCCTTCATAGGGGTGGCCGTAGCTGTTTTTACCAACGCTTATCACCATATGTTCCGGGGACACCGCCTCATAGAAGTCCTCATCATAGCTGTATTTGCTGCCGTGATGGGGAATTTTTAAAATATCGGCGCTGATATCCTGCCCCGAAGTTAACAGGGAGCTGATGCCGCCTTCCTCGACGTCGCCGGTAAAGAGCACGGAAAAATCACCGTAGGAAAGGCGGGCCACCATACTGAGCTCATTGCCGTAAGCCTCTTCAGCTCCATCGGGATAGAAGATCTCCAACGTCGCGTTTCCGCCCAGGTTCAGGACATCCCCTGCGGAAACCCAGGTGAGCTCGGCGCCGTCGGCCATGGCTTGGGCGGAAAGTTCCTCATAAGTATAGGCCGCCGCCTTGACCAGGACATAAGAAGAAATCCCGAAAAACTCGTTGAGATAAGATACGCCGCCGCTGTGGTCGATGTCGTTATGGGAGAGGATCATGCGGTCAATATGATTCACTCCCTGATAGAGGAGGTAGGGACGGATGATATAATAGACCTCCCCTTTGTTTCCCTTGTCGCAGGCGTCAATCATCAGGTCTTCCCCTGCCGGCGTATGGATATAGATGGCGTCGCCCTCTCCCACCGCAAGAAAGGTCACGGTAAGCTCGTCCCGGTTTTGCCCCAAAGGCAGTAAAAACAGGACAAAACAGGCCATCAGCAGCAGGGCCGACCCTGCTCTGCGCCGTTGTAGCCAGGGCAAAACAAGAATCAGAACAATCGCCGCGTACATCAGGAGCAGCAGCCAAACACTGAAATCGCCTTTGAATAAATAGGCGAAGGGCAGCGCTGTGGCGGCGGTGACGCCCTTGACGATTAGCGTACCCAGTAAGCCGCAGGGAATCAAAAACAAAGCGCCCAGAGGCGGCCAAAAAGCAGCCGCGATCAGAGCCGCGAAACAAAAAATCACCATAACTCCGACGATCAGGCAACTGACCGTGCTGACCAGCAAGGTGACGATGCTGATAATATGGAAATCATAGGCCAACAAAGGCGTCATGCCGATCTGGGCCGCCACGGTGACGAGGAGGGCGTCCTTGCCGTAAAAATCCTTTTTGACCAGGCGGTTAAGCCAGGGCATCACAAAGAGAATGGAGAACATCGCCAAAAACGACAACTGAAAGCTGACCTGAAACAGCGTAGAGGGGTTCCATAATAAAATCAGCAGGGCGGATGCGGCCAATCCGTTGAAGTGATTTTTCTCGCGGCCGAAAAGATCGGCGCCGTAGATCATCAAACACATGATCGAGGCCCGCAGTACCGGCGCGGAAAACCCGGTCATGGCGCCATAGAAAAACAGGCATACGGCGATCAGCAGCAGTTTTTGCAACCTGCCCTGCTTCATTAACTGGCAAAGCAACGATAAAAACAACACGATATAGCCGACATGCAGTCCGGACACGGAAAAACAATGGTAGATGCCGCTTTTCATCAGCACATCCGAGGTGGATGTGTCAATGTCCGAGGTATCACCGAAGAAAATACCGTCAATCACGCCGCGCTGCTCCGGGGGGAGATACGCAAGGGCCGCTTCAAAACGGTGTTTGAGCCAATAGGCAAGCTCCATCAAACCATGGCCGTTCCCTGCTGAGATTTTCGTAACATTGCCGCCGTAAAGAGCGGAAAGGAGGCCGTAAAGCCCCCGTTCCTCCAAATAATGCTGATAGTCGAAACCGCCGGGATTCGCCACTTGAGACACTAAAAAATCACCGGTCACCGTCAATTCGTCGCCGTAGACCAGGCCGCTTTCCCGGGGCGCGAGGACATAAATGTTTACCGGTTCCGCCAAAGGTTTCCCATCCTTAGAGGTAACGGAAAGAACGCACTTCAAGCCCGTCGCCGTTGAGGTCGGATCGCTGACCACAAGCCCCTCTACAGTTACGGTTTGCTCCGGGCTGAAGGGGTTCTCCGGCAGCAGCGCCTCCCTCACTTCACCATAGCAGAAACCAAAGGCGAAAACGAGGCCCAGAAGACAAACATACCAGGGGAAGCGCTGCAAAGAACGGAGTATAAAAAAGACAACCGTTCCCAAAATAACCAGCAAAAGACAGATGCTGATCTGACCCTGGGCAAAACGGCTGCCAATCAAAGACAGCATATACGTTACGGCGAAAAGAAAAAACGGCGTTCTCATTTAATCCACCGTTAAATATTCTTTCAGATGACTGTATTTCGCGTCCCCCATGACACCGTAGGTCACGAGATCGTAGGTATCGGTAAAAACACCCGTCGACTTTCGGGCTTCAAGAATCTTCGCGGCGGTTACTTCGCCAATGCCCTTCACCGACATCAACTCGTCATAACTGGCGGTGTTGATGTTGACAAGTACCGTTTCAGCGGCGTCAGTTTCCGTTGAGGCAGCCGCGTCCGTTGTGATTGATACATGTTCCGTTTCCTCCGCCGCATCGGTTTCTGCCGCACCACCGTAAACAAAGCCGTTGGCCACCAAAATATGCTGGCCAAAGAGAGCGCCGCCACCAAAACAAGCGGCGCCGAAGAGCAATATAATAATCAGCGTCAACGTTTTTTTCTGGTTCATATGCAAGAATCTTTCCGATTGACAAGGGAGGAAAACCCATAGTATAATAGGAGTTGCGCAGAAAAACACTTGAGGGCCTATAGCTCAGCGGTAGAGCCCCCGGCTCATAACCGGTTGGTCCCTGGTTCGATCCCAGGTGGGCCCACCAAGTCCGGCATTGGCCGGACTTTTTTTAATGCCCTAACCCCATTATAAAGAACATTTGTAAAATGTCAATGCATCAGAGAAAAAAACGTTTTCGACGCCTTTATTTGTGAAAAAAGGCGTCTCTTAAGATAAAGCTGTTTTTACGAAAAGCCAACAACCCCTCTTTGCGCATCTTAGAGAGTTCCGCGGAAAGGGCGGAGCGGTCGGCGCCAAGATAATCAGCCATGCCCTGGCGGTCAAAATCAATGCTAAAATCGCGGCTGTTCATCAGTTCGCTTTGTTCCGTAAGATAAGACACGATCTTTTTGCGCAGGGAGTGCTGGGAAATATGACGAAACTTGCGCATCATGCGCAGATTACTCAAAGCCAGCGCCCGCACGAGATTAATAAACAGCTGCTGATGGGTGGTAAAAGACAGGGAGCAGTTCCAGAAGATCGTGTCAATATCGATGATCAAAACACGGCAGTGATCCCCGGCGGCAACGATGCTGAGGCTGTCGCTGTCTTCCTCCACCGCCACAGAGGTGCCGAAAATCTCGTCTTTCCGCCGGTCCGCCAAAATCGTGCGGCTGCCGTCGCTTTCTTCCGAAAGCACGAAAACGCGGCCGTCCAGCACAATACCGAAGCGTTTTTCCGTATCGCCGCTTCTTATGATATAGCCGTCTTTGCGATAATGACAGACCATGGCGTGGAGGCAACCGAATATTTTGGGCAGTTCCTCTCCCTCAATCCCTGCAAATAGTGCTGTTTTACCGATTTCTTCAAAGTCCGGCGCCTCGATATAGAACATAAAAAACCGCCCTTTCGTTGTAATAACAACAGAATTTTATTATATTATACACTATAATGGAGAAAAATAACAGGAGGTGTTTTATGGAACATAAATTTTGTATCTGCCGGCATTGCGGAAACCAAATTACCTTCATGGAAGACAGCGGCGTTTCCGTTGTATGCTGCGGCGAAAAAATGGAAGTACTGATTCCCGGAACCACCGACGCGGCGCAAGAAAAACATGTCCCCGTCATGGAGAGAAACGGCAACAAAGTGACGGTCAAAGTCGGTTCTGTCGCGCATCCCATGATGGAACAACACTACATCATGTGGATCGCCTTAGGGACGAAAGACGGCCTTTTGCTGAAGAAATTAACGCCATCCGACGCCCCCGAAGCAGAATTTCTCGTCGACGAAGGCGAAGAAGTCACGGCCTACGAATTCTGCAATCTGCATAATTTATGGAAAGCGTAAAAAACGCCCGGTCGTTTTGGCAAGAACTTGTGAGAACATTTACTGCGACGGGTTCCGCCCTCCACGGTCAAGGATCTTTGCGCAAAAGCCCAAAAGATTGCTTTTAACGACCCCTGAAAACAGGCGATACCCTTCCGCCAAGGCCTTTGGATTTCTGCCGCAATCAGGGAAGGACAGGAGAAAAACATGGACGCAACCATCGCAGTCATCGGCATCATCGTGAGAGATCTCGATGTTGTTCGCGAACTCAATGAAATTCTAAGCAGCTACGATCAGTATATCGTCGGTCGTATGGGCCTGCCTCATCAAAAAAAAGAATTACGCGTGATCAGTATCGTGATGGACGCTCCCATGGACATCATCGGCTTCTTTGTCGGCAAGGTCGCCAACTTAAACGGCGTGGAAGTCAACACGGTTTACGCGTAAATATAAGGAAGGGGGTTTTTATCCATGAAATGTGAAAAATGCGGCGCTGAAATCAATGGTGATGAAATCTATGAAACCAATGGCAAAAAGGTTTGTGAAAGCTGTTCCATAACTTTGAACTCTTATGGCAGCCCTAAGAAAAGTTGCACCCAGTAATCAACATCCATCAATCAAAATAGAATATCACTGTGAAGCGGCGGTTGTAGACAAATGCAACCGCCTCTTCTCCAAAAACAACGAGGTGGCGATATGTATTGTGTGAAAAAAATCAGTGAGGATCTTACTTGGATCGGCGGCAATAACCGCGGACAGGCTCTTTTTGAAAACGTATACCCCATTCCCGAAGGTGTTTCCTATAATTCCTATTTTCTAAACGACGAAAAAACCGTCGTTTTCGATACCGTGGATTACGCGATTTCCCGCCGCTACCTGGAAAACCTCGCCTTTGTGCTGGACGGCAGAAAACTCGATTATCTCGTCGTCAACCACATGGAACCCGACCACGCCGCAGTCATTGAGATCGTGGCGCAAAAATATCCCGAAATGACCCTTGTCTGCAATGACAAAACCCTCAAAATGATCAAGCAATTCTTCACCTTCGACGTGGAAAGCCGCGTCCATCTCGTCAAGGAAGGCGATACCCTTGCCACCGGCAAACATAACCTGCAATTCATCATGGCGCCCATGGTTCACTGGCCCGAAGTGATGATGACCTACGACAGCACCGATAAGGTGCTCTTCTCCGCCGACGCTTTCGGAACCTTCGGCACGTTGGACGGCAAAATCTTCAACGACGAATTCGATTACGACCGCGTTTTCCTGGACCGCGCCCGGCGCTATTACGCCAACATCGTCGGTAAATACGGTTCTCAGGTACAGGCAGTGTTGAAAAAGGCCGCGGCCCTTGATATTCAGAAGCTCTGCCCCCTCCACGGACCGGTCTGGAGAAGCAACCTGGGCTATATTCTCTACAAATATAACCTCTGGAGCACTTACCAGCCGGAAGAAGACGGTGTGGCGATCATCTACGGTTCCATGTACGGCGGCACCGAGAATTTGGCGGAAGTGTTAGCCGCCCGCCTGGCGGATCAGGGCGTGGAGCAGATCGTCTGCTACGACGCCGCCAAAACCGAAAATTCTTACCTCATCGGCGAAGTATGGAAATACAGCCATTTGGTTTTAGCCTCCCCCACCCATAATACAAACATCTACGCGCCGATGGAAAACTTCATTACCCACATGGAGCACCTGAACGTGCAAAACAGGGTCGTCGCCGTGATGGACAACGGCTGCTGGGTGCCGCAGGCGGGGCAAAAAATCAAAAACCGCCTGGCGGAGATGAAGAACATGACGGTTTTGGAGCCGTCGCTATCCGTCAAATCCGTGATCCAAGAAGAGCAGGAAGACGCTGTGAACGCACTGGTCAAAGCGATTGCCGCTTCCCTGCAGTAAGGAGATTTTTATGGACAACAAAGCAATGTTTCGCATTGGCTACGGCCTCTATGTCGTAACCGCCCAAAACGGCCAAAAAGACAATGGCTTCATCAACAATACTTTTATGCAGGTCACTGTGAATCCCAACCGCGTCATTTTGGCGATCAACAAAGCCAATTACACCCACGACATGGTCTTAGCCACGGGAAAATTCAATGTCTCGATGCTGACCACGGCAACGCCCTTTTCCGTCTTCCAGCATTTCGGTTTTCAAAGCGGCCGGGACGTCAATAAGTTCGCCGCTTGCAGCGATATCAAACGCAGTGAAAACGGGCTGATCTATTTAAGCAAATACACCAATGCCTACATTTCCGGCCAGGTGGTGGCCACCACGGATTTCGGCACCCACACGCTGTTCATTGCCGATGTCAGCGACGCAGTGGTTTTAAGCGACGAAACGTCCCTGACTTACGACTACTATCTGAAATTCATCAAACCGCAGCCCAAAAAGACAAAGAAAAAAGGCTGGAGATGCCGGATCTGCGGTTACGTTTACGAAGGGGAAATCCTGCCCCCTGACTTCATCTGCCCCATCTGCAAGCACGGCGCCGTTGATTTTGAACCCATCGAAAGCGACGAACTCGATAAAGACCGGGCGGACCTCGCCGGCACCAAAACCGAAGCCAACCTCAAGGAGGCCTTTGCCGGAGAAAGCCAGGCCCGCAATAAATATACCTATTACGCGGGGCAAGCCCGGCGCGACGGCTATGAAAAGATCGCGGCGACCTTTGAGGAAACCGCTTTTAACGAACAGGAACACGCCAAAATTTGGTTCAGCGAACTCCACGGCGGCGTAATACCGTCCACGGAAGACAACCTGAAAGACGCCGCCGGCGGCGAAATGGACGAGTGGCAGAAAATGTATCCGCGAATGGCAAGGGAAGCTCGGGAAGAAGGCTTCGGCGAACTCGCCGCGCTGTTTGACGGTGTGGCCGCCATTGAAAAAAGGCATGAGGCCCGCTATCGCCGTCTCCTCAAAGAGGTACAGGAAGAAAAAGTATTCACCGCCGATACGGAGGTTACCTGGGTTTGCAGAAATTGCGGTTTCGAGTACATCGGCAAGGAAGCACCCAAATTCTGCCCCGTGTGTAAATACAGTCAAGGCTATTTCGAACAAGAGGTTTGCGAATCTTCACGACACGAATAAACCCAAAAAATAAAAGCATAAGGCCAAAGCCTGGGGCAGCACTGTTTTAGGCGGCGTTTTGGACTTTGGCGCAGAAGAGGTGAAATGATGACCTACAAACTACCAGGCGGCTGTCTCACCACGGCGATGGGGATTTTACCCCACCGCAATTTAGAGGACGCCATGAAACTGGCCTTATCCGTAGACGTCCCTTTCTGGCCGCAAATCCCCCGGATGAGCTATTACGAAGATATGTACGTCCAATCCAGCGAAAAACTTCCGGGGATTCACGTCGATACCGAAAAACACAACATCACCCTTTCCACGGATAAATTCTATGAAGAACTGCCCCAATTCTTTGAAGAATGTGATACCCACGGCTATTATCAGCTGACCGAGAAATACTCCGTGGCATTCAATGCCTTTTTAAATCACGATCTTTCCGGTTACAAGTGCATTCGCGGCCAAAGCGTGGGTCCCATCAGTTTCGGTTTCAAAATTACCGACGAGAACAAAAAGCCCATTGCTTATAACGATGAAATCCGCGGCTTCATGTTTGACTTCATGGCGGAAAAATGCAACGCCCAATACCGCCAGTTGAAGAAAAAGAACGATACCGCCCTGGTCTGGATGGACGAACCGGGTCTGCAAATGCTTTTTGCCTCCTTCACCGGCTATACCGCGGAACGGGCCGCCGAGGATTACCGCGGTTATCTTGAGAAAATAGAAGGCCCCAAGGGCATCCACCTCTGCGGCAACCCCGACTGGTCCTTCCTCCTCAGTGCCCTTGATCTGGACATCCTCTCCATGGACAGCTACAGCGTAGGACATATCTTTACCCGCTACAAAGAGGAGGTGGTCCATTTTCTCAAAAAGGGCGCCATCATCTCCTGGGGCATTACCCCTACCCTCACCGAGGAACTGAACTTGGAAAATTTCAATTCCCTAAAGAAAAAGCTTGAGGAGATGTTCGCTTACGTCAGCAGCCAGGGCATTGCCATGGACGAGCTTTTGGACCGTTCCTGGCTCGCTCCTTCCCGCTGCTGTCTCGTCAATCCCGATCTGGCCAAAAGCGTGGAGGACAGCTTCCGGCTCCTGCGGGAATTGGGAGATCACTTCAAAGAAAAGTATAAACTCTACTAACAAAAGAGAGAGGGCTTCCCGCGTGAAGGGAAACCCTCTCTCTTCTTATACTTTCCATAACGTAACATACCGATCAGTTTGGTCTGCGCGGTTCTTTCCCGCAGACTTTTTGCGTTCTCCACGCCCCCACCGCCAAGGCCCAGCAGAGCCAGAAAAACGGCGCCGTGAGGCACATGCGCATGCCAAAGAAGGCCTGGATCGCGTAACAGAAGACAGCGGAACCACAGATGGCAAGGACATCGTGATCATGGTTCTTTCTGATAAAAAACACAAGGAAAACAACGAGAGCCACGACGTAAGCGATGAGGGCCAAAGCCCCCTCGTTGACCAAAATATTCAAATACTCATTGTGAGCCGTATCAATGGCGGCACGGTAGAGCACATGGCTTTCGCTGTCATAGCGCTGAAAATCCACGGTCATCCGCTGACCCAAAGTATCGGGACCGCCGCCGAAAAGCGGCCGTTCCGGGATAAGGGTAAGCACATTGCGCCAAAGGAAGAAGCGGCCGGTGCCAAAATCATCCTCCCATTGGCCATGGAGCAACAAATGCAATTCATGGAGGGTGCCGCTGCCGAAATCACAGCAAAAGACCAAGGCGATCCCGGCAAAAAGCAAAATGAGGATCAAGATCCAGGCAAGGTATTTTTTCCGTTTCGTTTTCAGCGCCGCGATGGGAATCAGCAGCAGGAGGCCGCCGAACACCGCGAGATAGGCGGCGGCCACCTGGGAAAGGAACGTTACGGCGAGAACACAGCCGAAAGGAAACAAAAGCAAATAGCGGCTTTTTCCCTTTAGGCGCAGGAAAGAAAGGAAGAAAACAGGGGCCGCCACCGCCAGCAGCGCCGCCACAAGACCGACATTGCCCACGGTGCCGAGATACTGATAACGATAGGCGCTGTTGGCGTCGTAATAGGTGAGACCTTCCGGATACAGGCCGAAAGGGTTATAACCCAAAAACTGACCGAAACAGATCAAACAAAAAACCGTCATCGACAAGGCGAAAAGCAAGAGCAGCCATTTTTTCGGTCGTCCGTAAAGGGAAACGAAGTAAAAGGTCAAGACGTAGAGAACAATGGTCAAAATCCCTTCATAGCGGTGATAACCGATGAGCGTATGCAGCCCGTAAGGGGAAAGTAATGCGGAAATCAGGCAAAAAAGCAGAAATAGAATCAGCAAACCCTGAACCGGCCCGATACCACTGAATCGCGATATCGGGCTATCCATGGTTCTCTTTCGCCGGATCAACGCTGTCAGCCATATAAGCAGTAGGCTCAACAGGTAGAGACCTGAAATGACCACGAAAACCGTATATTTCGTTCGCGTAATGTCGGTATAGCCCCCAGGGCCAAAAGCAAGCAAAAATACGCTGGCCATCAAGGCGAGAAATCCCGCCGTTGCTTTTTCAAAAGAGAGATTGGCTTTTTGATCCATTGGTTTTTTGACCCGTTGTCTTTACGTTAAAGTGATTCAATAAATTTCACAAATATTTCAGAAACCTGGGCCCGGGTGGCAACGGCTTGAGGCGATAAACTTGTCGACGAAGTGCCGCTGATATAACCTTTGGCCACGGCCCATTTCATGGCGTCAAGGGCGTAAGAGGAGATCTGATTCGCATCACTGTAACCGGAGAGAGACGCGGCGGCGGAAACATTATATTTTTTATAACTGCCGCAGTAACGGTAAAGGAAAACCACCATCTGCTGTCTGGTCACGTAAGCGTCGGGACTGAAGGTCGTCGACGAAGTACCGGTGACGATACCGTTCTGGGAAGCCCAAAGCACGGCGTTATAATAATAGCTCTGCGTCAGGTCGGTAAAGGGAGTGGATCCGCTCACCCCGGGAGAGCCTTCATAGCGGTAGAGCACCGATACGAACATGGCCCGGGTCATGGCGGCGTCCGGTGAAAACAGCGACGACGAAGTACCGGTGAATAACCCCCATTGCGTTACTTTCCGCACGGAATTATAGTACCAGGCGGAGGAACTCACATCCGCGTAGGGATTGTTCCAGGCAAAGGTCGCGCTGATGGTATGGTTTGAGGCGATATTGGCAAAGGTGTAGGACGTGACCGCGCCGAGGTTGATGCCGTCAACCTTGACATTTTCCACGACGTAACCGCTGTTGGGCGTAATCGTAAAGGTCCGGGAGGAACCGTAGCTCTGTGAAGAGCTCGACGGTGAAATGGAGCCGTTTTCCCCATTGACCACGTTGATGGAATAATAGAGGATATTCCATTTCGCCGTAAGGGTGATATTCGCGGCTGCCGTTGCAATAGAGGTGGAGGTTATTCTCGTGCCGGTGGAAGTGTACCAACCGGCAAAAGTATAGCCTGTTTTGGTCGGCGTCGGCAGGGTACCGTAGGTGCCGTTATAATCCACCGTTTTGGAACTGGGGGAACAACTGCCGCCGCCGGCGTCAAAATACACCGTATACCCGCTGCTCGCCCAATGAGCGTAAACCGTCGCATCACCGGTTACACGGACGGGAATGGAGGATGAGACCAGATCGCCGGAGGCGGTATACCAACCGGTAAAGGTATAGCCCGGCCGGGTCGGCGTGGGCAAAGGACCGTAAGTGCTGCTATAGACCACCGTCGTAGAAGCGGTATCGCAACTTCCGCCATTGGCGTCAAAGTAAATCGTGTATTTGGCAAATTGCCAAAGGGCTTTCACCGTGATATCGGAAGTAAGCGTCACCGTAGAAGAAGGATAAATTCTTGCGCCGGTGGGCGGGTACCAACCGTGAAAGTCATTCCCCGTCATGGTCGGTGTTGGCAGCGTACCATAAGGCTCTCCATAAGTCACCGTGATGGTGGTCGGGCTGACCGTACCCTGGCCAGGATCAAAGGTCATCTTATAGGTGTTGGCAGTCCAGTGCGCCGTCAGCGTCGTATCGCCGCTTAAATTCACAACAGTGGTTTGGGTAATTTGATTCCCCGCACTGTCAAACCAACCGGTAAAGGTATGTCCCAGCCAAGTCGGTGTGGGCAGATCTTCATAAGTACCGCCGCTGGATACG
The DNA here is from genome assembly GCA_040776805.1 of Clostridiales bacterium. GTDB lineage: Bacteria > Bacillota > Dehalobacteriia > UBA7702 > UBA7702 > UBA7702. The sequence goes on from JAXGZS010000004.1 coordinate 96,119, forward strand.
GTGAGGGAAGTCGGGGAACAACTACCGCCATTGGCGTTAAGGGTCACCTGATAGGTGGTTGAAGCCCAACGGGCTTTCAGGAGCAAGCGGCCCACATCACCGATGGTATCACCGGCGCTAAGTGAGGCACCGGCGCTGCTGTACCAACCGACGAAGGTATTGCCCTTCAGCGTTGTGGTGGGCAGCGTTGGGCAGATACTGCCGACAGGCACCGTCAAAACGTCATTCACTTTGCTACCGCCATTGGCATCAAAACTGATGATACAGTTTCCTGATTTAATCTCAGAAAGATCTAAAACACCGTTACCGTAATATTTATCCCAGCCGACCGTGCCGCGATCGACAGCATAGGAGCTGAGCAGATTTTTTATTTCCGATAGGTTGGCGGTAGTATCGTCGCTGAGGAGCAAAGCACCGGCGGCGGAGACAAAGGGCGTCGCCATCGAGGTGCCGCTCAGCATCGCATAGAAGCCCCTTAGATAAGAGCTGTTGATGCTTACGCCGGGGGCCGCGATATCCACGCAATCGCCGTAATTAGAAAAATTGGCTCGCTCCAGACTGCTGTTCACGGCGGCGACGGTATAGGCTCCAGGGCAGGAAGCCGGAACACAGGCAGTGGCGTCAATGTTTGCGTTGCCGGCGGCAACGCAAACCAAGATACCGGCGGCGGTAGCGTTGGCCACCGCTTGGTTCAGTATGGCGGAAGTGCCCGCGCCGCCCATGCTGACATTGATGATGTCCACACCGTCCGCCACGGCAGCGTTAATTCCGGAGGCAACGGTAAAGTCGGTACCGTTACCACTGCTGTCCGCTACTTTATAGGCGTTGAGTTTTACATTGTCAAAGGTGGTGTCGACAATGATCCCCGACACATGGGTGCCGTGACCATTATCGTCTTCCGCATTGCTCGTCGACGTAATAAAATTATCCGAGGATTTTAAGATGCGGTCAGAAAGGAAATCGTGATCGGTATCGATCCCCGTATCCACCACCCCAACGACGACTTCAGGCATGTTATTAACGGTCGTATATTTTGTCAGTAAATCCGCCTGGAAGGTATCGGCATCAATGGCTTCGGGTCCGTAAGAAAGATACGCCGTGCTGACACTTTGGCCGATCTCGGAAAGCGTGCCGGACACAGAGGACAGGTCGCTCTCTATAGTATCCTGGAACAAAGACGTATCGCTCTCCATAGTCTCCTGGGACGAAGACGTATCGTTCTCCGTAGTATCCAGGGACGAAGACGTATCACTTTCCGCAAGACTCATCACAATAGGGTTTTCCACGTTGTCGGCTTTATCATCCGCGGCGAACCGATCCTCGGCCGCCGCGGCTTCTTCCGCCGTGGCGTATTCTAACAGATAGTAACCATTGGTGGAAGAAACAAAGTGTTCGTCCTGGGTCAGGCTGTCGTCACTGTAGGCGACGACGAGTTGTGTTTTTACGGCATCTCCGCTTTCAGCATCTGCGGAGATGCCTGAATCACTTTTTTCAACCGCCTCTTTCTCTTGGGACACCGTCTCCGTGACAACAGCTGACGTAAGATGCGTAGAGGCTGTTTCCTTATGATTTCCCACAAAGGAGGATTCCGTGAGCATACACGGTAAAGCCAACAACAACATCATGACGACAATACTCATAAAATACTTTATCATCGTTACAACCCTCCGTCAATTATTTTAATGGCATACACCTTTTATGCCAATGAATAAAACCACCATTTTTGCATAATTATCAAGAATACAATAAAAAAATGAGACCTTTTCTCCTTCCGCAAAAGACTCCCGTTCTTTTCTCAACCACCACGTCTTAACGGGGAATTTGTTATTAATTCACCATCATATCGCAACTGTAGAAAGGAGCGGCGTCTCTTTCACATGATAATTACTTAGTACACAATACAAAAAATATTTCTTGTATTTCATAGAAATAACAACCGACATCCTCCTTTCGTGACAACTTTCCGGTTTTCCGTTCTCTTTATTTATCTGTTTTTTTAGCATATAAATTTATATTCTAAAAAAACCGCCGCTGTTTCTTCATAAAAAAACTCTCTGTTTCAAGGGGGGTGAAAAGCAAAGAATCAGAAAACGACTGATTTCCATAAAAAAACAGCATATCTCTGACGAAAGCGTCAATGCTATTGACAGGAGGCCGTTTTAACCGACAAAATAAACCCAAAATTTTGCTGCGCAGGGAAAACGTGCGGTCGGCCTTCTGAAACAGAAAGAGGAGTATATTCATGAAGAAATTGTTAGCGATCCTGATGATCGTCTGCTTATGCTTCGCTTTCGCCGCCTGCGGTAACACAGCGGAAAACATGAAGGACGACACGGAAAATCTTGTGGACGACGCCACCGACGCCGGTAAAGACGTGGTGGACGATGCCACAGACGCCGGCAAAGACGTGGTAGACGACGCCACCGATGCCGGCAAAGACGTGGTAGACGACGTCACCGATAAGGACGGCAACACCACGGAAAGCACGGCGGCCTCCATTTCCAATGCCGCCGACTGCGTCACTCTTTTCAATGAGCTGAACACCGCCGTCGATGATTTGTCGGCAAGAATCGGTGAAGCTGCGGTACCCAGAGATGAAAGCGCTGTTCAAAAAGTGTACGACGACTACATGAATGAGCTGGAAGCGCTCTCAACCACCTTAGATAAACTGAGAGACACCGCGGTAAACAACGAAGAAAACGGCATCCTCTCCGACGAAGAAGCAGCGTCTCTTCTGGACGCGCTGGACGGAACGAAAGCAAACCTGGACAACATTGAGCAACAGCTGAAGGAAAAATTCAAACAAAACTAAATCACCGTCAAAAAGAGGGTGTCCCGAAATTTCCGGGGCGCCCTCTTCCTTTATCTATTATCTATTATCTATTTTTCTATTTATTTATATCTACAGTTTTGTAAATGGAATGGAGGTCGTCCTCCACCAGTGTTATGGCCTCTTCTTCCGAACATCCTTGTATCATAATCTGATCCCCTGCAAAACAAAAAAAGAAAGACTGCGACTGTGACCGGACCATACGAAAGCGCAGGCTAAAGAGACAACGACAAGCCTGCCTATTCTTTTCAAAAGAGAACGATAAAGATGTGTCCAATTATTAAATATTTATAAAATCGCAAATTCCATTGAAAAAACGCCTGTTTTCTTCTATAATAGGGGAAAGGAGTATTTTGTGCATGGGAAGAGACCCTTATTACGATAATCTCAAAGGCTTGCTCATCATCTTGGTTGTGGTCTGCCACTTCCTCGGCGGCTGCCTCGTAAAAGACGATGTTATCTTGCGTTCCTTTGTCCTTTTCGTCTATTTTTTTCATATGCCGCTTTTCATTTTCGTCTCCGGCTACTTCTCGAAAAATGTCGACAAATGCCGGGCAACCGCTTTTTCCGACCTGTTTCTGGTTTTCATCATCGCCCAGATCTTTTGGGTGATTTTCAAGTATCTTACCAACGGCAGCGTTTATTACATCGAGCATTTTCTCGACCCCGGTTACGCCCTTTGGTATATCGTATCTTTATTCTTCTGGCGGCTCTTTTTAAAGGACATCATAAAGCTGCGCTTTGCCTTAGGGATCTCTTTTCTGATTTCACCGCTGATCATGTTTTTGAGCGGCAGTGAAATGACGTTGGCCATCAATAAAACCGTAGGCTTTCTGATCTTCTTCCTTTTGGGTTACTACGCCTCCGCGGAAACCATCGGCAAAATTCGCCGTTTCCCCAAATACGTTGCTTTACCCCTGCTGTTTTTGATTTTTGCGGGGGTAACGGTACTGCTTAAAAAGGGCCTAATCTCTTACGGCATCTTTAAAGGCGTACTGATGCACACCAAGACCATAGACAGCTTTGCCGATGTTTGGCTGGGCTTGGGCGCTTATTACGGCGCCATTTTGCTGGCCCTCCTTTGCGGCGTTTTGGTTCTTGCCGCCATTCCCGGGAAAAAGACGCTGCTGGGCGCCGTTGGTCAGGATACCCTGCCCCTTTATCTCAGCCATACTTATTTCCTGATTCTATGCGGTATCCTGCTGGAAAAAATCAGCCTGCCCCATGCCGCGGAATGCGGGATCAGCATCGCCATCTGCTTTGGAGTCATCACCGTCTTTTCCATAGAGCCCTATCGCCGGGTGTTTCACGGCATCTACCGCCGCCTCAGCCAATGGATTTACCCCCGTTGCCTCCTGAAAAAGAGCTAAAACAGAGTAAAATGAAAACAATAAAAACAATGAAGAGAAAAATTATCTTTCCCCTTTTAATATTGGTGCTGCTTTCCCTTACCTTTGCCGTTTCCCCGCTGTTTGCGACCACCGGAAACAATGATCGCGACGCGGCGGATACCACTGCGGATACGACAAGCGGCGACGATACGGCGGCAGTGAAAAGCGGCGGTCTCGTCGCGCTGACCTTTGACGACGGACCCGGCAACTGTACCAACGAATTACTGGACGAATTGAAAAAGCGGGATGTCAAAGCCACTTTCTTCATCGTCGGCAGTCGCGTGGAAGAGTATTCCGACATCATCAAAAGAGAATATAAGGAAGGCCACGAATTGGCCTGCCATACTTGGAGCCACGCGAAACTCACCACCTTGGATACCGCCGGCATTCAAAACGAAATCAGCCAAGCGGAAACGGCAATCAGTGAGGCCACCGGCGCCGATCTCGGCAAAATGCTGCTGCGTCCTCCCGGCGGCAGCTACAATGATACGGTAAAAAGCAACGTTGGCGCACCGCTGATCCTCTGGTCCGTGGATCCCAGAGACTGGAAATACCGGGACACGGAAACCGTGAAAAACACGATTCTTGCCGAAACCGTAGACGGCAGCATCATTTTAGTCCACGACCTTTACCCCACCTCGGTACAGGGGACCATCGCCGCCATTGACGAATTGCAGGCCAAAGGTTTTACCTTTGTTACCGTCAGTGAGCTCTTCCGCAGGAAGGGCGTAACCTTAACCGATGGCGAGGTCTACTTAGAGGCGCCCAACGACGGCGTCGATTTGGGGCCGCTCCCTGAAGAAGAGGAGGAAACGACGGACAGCAACCAAAATGACGACAGTGAAAAAGACGCGGATCAAGCCCTTTTCCCTTGGGGTCTGCTGATTTTCTGCGTTATCGTCCTGCTGGCAGAAGCCGGGGGATTGCTCCGACTTTTCTGGGGTTGCAAACCACAATGGAAAGAGAAAAACCATGAAAAAAATGCTTCTAACGGCGCTGCTCGCCATCGCCTTGCTGTTGACGATCGCCCTGCCGCTGAACGCGGCGGAAACAACGACGACAAGTACAACAACCGGCAGTAAGCTGCTGGCCATCACCTTTGACGACGGACCCGGTAACTACACGGCGTCTCTTTTGGACGCCCTGGCCAAAAGAGACGTAAAGGCCACCTTCTTTTGGTGGGCAACCGCGTCTCCTCCTATTCCGCCATCGTAAAGCGGGAATACGAGGAGGGGCATCAGGTGGCCAATCATTCCTGGGATCACGCGAACCTCACTTCGCTGGGCTACGCTTCCTTTACCGCGGAATTAAGTAAAACGCAAAGTGCGATCAATAACGCCGTCGGTTATGATGTGGGGCAGCTGGTGATGCGCCCCCCCGGCGGTAGCTATAACGGCAACGTCAAAGCCTGGGCCAATTGTCCCCTGATTCTTTGGTCTGTGGATCCCAAAGATTGGAAAGACAGAAACGCCGCCACCGTAAAGAGCCGTATTGTCAGCCAGGCCAAAGACGGCGCCATCATCCTCGTCCATGACCTTTATGCCACTTCAGTGCAAGGATCCATCGCCGCCATTGACGAATTGCAAGCCCAAGGCTACACCTTCGTTACCGTCAACGAACTTTTCCGCAGGAAAGGGATCACTCTGCAAAACGGCGTCGTCTATACCAACGCCCCCAATAACGGCGTGGATTTGGGCCCCCTCGATCCTTACGCTTACGATGAAAGCAAACTCAGCGCACACTGGGCTTATACCTATATTACTTACGTCAAAGAACACGGCTTGATGAAGGGCTTTCGGGAAGACTTCTTCGGCCCCAATTATCCGATGACGAGGGCAATGTTTGTGACGGTGATCAGCCGTCTCTCCGGGGAAACCGTCACCGGCTATGAGAACACCTTCAGCGATGTCAATCACAGCACCTGGTATACAGAGGCCGTGGCCTGGGCCGCGGCGAAAGGCATCGTCCAGGGGGTGGGCAACGGCCTTTTCTCCCCGGAAACTTACGTAACGAGAGAACAAGCCTGCGTGATCATGGCCAATTACATGGCCTATCTCAACCTGGAACTTACCGCCGCACCCCTGACCTTCCGCGATACCGATGAAATCAGCGCCTGGGCAAAACAGGGCATCTCGGTCATGGTCGGGGAGGGTATTGTAAACGGCAAAGGAAACAATCTCTTCGATCCCAAGGCCTATGCCACGAGGGCGGAAGCCGCGGTGCTCCTGACCAAGTTTGATCAATTGTTTCCAAAGACTTTGCCGGCACAAAATTAGCCCTCTCTTGTCGCTTTCTCTCCCCTGTCCTCTCTTTTTTCATTTTCCCGGAGATGAAAAAGAAAGAAACACGGTCATTTTATGAAAAAATTCTTCCGCGGCGTCATTTTCACCGTGGTCGCCGTTTTCTCCCTCTTTATGACGGCTTCACAACCACTGGACGCAACAACTTTAGAAAACAACGGCAAACTCATTGCCTTAACCTTTGACGACGGCCCCTCCGACACCTCCGCCTGGTTCTTAAACCAGCTGTCGGCCAGGAACGCCCATGTAACGTTCTTTGTCTGCGGTGATAAAATCGCCAAATACGGCGCCGTCACCGAACGCGCTGTCGACGAAGGCCATCAAGTGGGCAATCATACCTGGGATCATACGGATCTTGATACCCTGAGCGAATCCGGTTTTGATTATGAAGTGATCAAGACAGACCAGGCTCTGACCGCCGTAACCGGACAAAAGGATTTTCTCCTGCGCCCCCCCCACGGCGCGTATAACAACGATATGCTACAATGGGCCAACCGACCCGTCATCACCTGGTCGGTGGATACTTATGATTGGGCCATCCACTCCCAAAGTGACTTAACCAACCGCATTGTCCGCAACGCCAAAGACGGCGCCATCTTTTTAATGCACGAAACGGTTCCCACCACGGCCCGGGGTACCATTGACGCCATCGATATCCTACAAAAGCAAGGCTATACCTTTGTTACCGTGGATGAGCTGTTCGCTAGAAAAGGCATCCAGCTGCAAAACGGCAAAGCCTACGCAAACGCCCCCAATAACGGCGTTGATTACGGAAAAAAGGATCTAAGCCCCCCCTTTTATTTTGATGAAACACGGCTCACCTCCCATTGGGCTTCCCCGTATATCGCCTATGTGCAAAAACACAAAATAATGGCCGGCATAACCGCCAATCAGTTCGGGCCGGAATTTCCCATGACCCGGGCAATGTTTACCACGGTTTTGGCGCGGATGTCCGGCGAAAATCTCGACGGATACTCGAATAACTTTAACGATATTCCGAACAATACTTGGTATACCGCGGCAGTATCCTGGGGGGCGGCAGAGGGTCTTGTCGACGGTGTCGGCGGCCAATGCTTCGCTCCCAGTGAATATCTCACAAAAGAAGAGGCCTGCGTTATGCTATGCCGCTATGCCAAAGTGAAAAAAATCGCTTTAAACGGTGATTGCAAACTGACTTACTGCGACAGCCCGTTGATTCACGACTGGGCGCTTTCCGAGGTAACCGTCATGACGGCGGAAAAGATCATTTCCGGCAGAAAGAGCCATTTGGGCACCGCCTTCGATCCCCAGAAATACGTTTCCCGAGCGGAAATCGCCGCCATGATCGCAAGATTCGGCACCCATCAATAGCAATTTTTCCGCCACTCAACAGAAAGGACAGCGACTTCTCATGGCAGACATTGAGCAAAGAACCGCCAAAGCCACCAACCGCCTTCTCATGATTATGGAAACCTTACGCGGCGCAAACGGCTGCCCTTGGGATAGGGAACAAACCCATCAGTCTTTAAGAAAATATCTCATCGAAGAGTGTTACGAAGTCATCGACGCCATCAATAGAAACGATGATAACGATTTGACGGAAGAACTCGGCGATCTCCTGTTGCAGGTCGTTTTCCACGCTCAGCTCGGTAAAGAACGGGGTGCTTTTGATTTTGCCGATGTCGCCGACGGCATCAGCGAAAAAATGGTGCGCCGTCATCCCCACGTTTTCGGCGATCTCCATTGCGGCACCGCCGACGAGGTGCTCGTCAACTGGTCTAAGATCAAGGAGGGGGAAAAACAGGAGCAGGGCAAAGTCAGCCGCCACCTGGACGTGCCTGTGACCTTCCCCGCCCTTTACCGGGCCCAAAAAATCCAAAAGAAAGCGGCGGAAGTCGGCTTTGATTGGGCCCAAAGCGAAGATGTGAAGGCCAAAATCAATGAAGAGATCACAGAGGTACAAGCGGCCATCGACGGCAGCGGCGACCTGAAAGAGGAGATCGGCGACGTGCTTTTCGCCGCGGTGAACTGGAGCCGCTTTCACCACATCGATGCCGAAGAGGCTTTAAGAGAAAGTACGGAAAAGTTTACCCGCCGCTTCTACCGGATGGAAGACACCATCAAGGAGGACGGCAAGGACATCACCAGCCTGTCCCTGGCGGAAATGGACGCGTACTGGGACAAGATCAAAACCGAAGAATAAGACAGAATGCGGGTTCGCCGCGGATCGGCCTTTCCCGGCAGTTGCACATAACTCAAAGCAAGAGGGTTTCGAGAAAGGCTTAGACGCGGTGAACACGTTGGCCTGCGGCTGCGCCGTGTACAAAAAGGTACTCAAGCTGTCGTAGGCCAAAGGGTTCACCGCGTATCGGCCTTTCTCGGAAGCCATAAAGCATAAAGAGGGGCTCCTCAGGGCATAATGAGACCATCAAAAAAAGGAGGCCTCATCTTATGAACAAAGGAGAAACCATCCATGCTGTCGCCGAAAAAAGCGGCGTCACCAAAAAAGATACGGAAGCAGTCATCAACGCTTTGGGAGAAATCATCACCCATTGCCTGGCCAAGGGAGAAGAAGTACGGTTCATCGGCTTTGGCACGTTCTCCGTTAAGGAGAGAGCCGCCCGCCGCGGCCGTAACCCCCAAACAGGGGAAAGCATCGACATTCCCCCAACAAAACAACCGGTTTTCCGCTGCGGCAAAATGCTCCGGGCCGCGGTAAAATAAAGCGGTAAAATAAAAAGGAACATGAAAGAAATATGAGATTGGATAAGTACTTAAAAGTCAGCCGCGTGATCAAGCGGCGCACCGTAGCCAAGGAAATCTGTGAAGCCGGCAGAATTCAAGTGAACGGCCATAGGGCCAAAGCAGGCCATGAAATTAAAATCGGCGATATCCTCGACATCGCCATGGGCAATCTCCGGCTGAAGATTCGCGTTGCCGAAATCAAAGAGACCGTTCGGGCCAACGAATCGTCAAGCCTTTATGAGGTCCTGGAAGAGAAGCGCATCAAAACAGAAAGAGAAGAATTGCTTTAAAAAAAGGCCTGCCCGGTGACGACGGGCAGGCCTTTAAAAAACTGCTGCTCATAGAGGATCAAATTCATGTCGTTCGGCGTATTCCACTGCCGTGATGATGAGCCGGGCAGCGGCGGCTATGCCGGTTTTGCCGCTGTCGATGATCAGCTCATAATGACCGGGACGCCCCCATTCCCATTCGGTGTGGGCCGTATAGTAGTTGGCACGGATCTTATCGGTGCGTTTGACCAGCTTTTTGCCATCGGCAGAATTGATTCCAAAAAGACGCTTTGACCGCTCCACCCGGAGGTCAATAGAGGCGCGAATGAAGATACTGAGCACATCATCGCGTTCCCGCAACACATAATCGGCGCAGCGGCCGATGATCACGCAGGGGCCTATTTCCGCGTAGCGGCGGATCGCCTGAAACTGAGCGTCGGCAACCCGCAGATTCAGCGGCTGCATCAGCGTGGGATCCCCGGAATACCAGCTGTATCCGTATTGATAACCGGGGATACTCTCCCAAATACTATTGGTTTTTTCATCGTATTTTTGCACGATTTCACTGTCCACATGCAAAGCTTCGGCGGTTTCGTCGAGGATTTCTTTATCATAATAAGGGATCCCAAAATGCTCGGCAACGATTTTGCCGATATCCGCGCCGCCGCTGCAAAACTCACGTCCAATTGTTATGATTCTGTTCTTTTTCATAAGCGTTCCTCCTGTTCTTTCTTACCGTCGCGGCAATCGCCGTCGCTGTCTGCGCCAAAATGGCTCACGGAAACAACCGTTTTTTTCATCATAACATAAAATAAGAACCGGTTCAATCTACCTTTTCTTGACGAAAAAGAACTTTTCACATATGCTTTAGGGAAAAGGGAGGAATACTTATGAAAAAAAGGATTTTCGGCGGTATCGCCGCCGTGTTGGCTGCCATCTTACTCCTGGTGGGCGGCTACGTCGCCTACGTCTTCATCGACTATTCCCGGCTGGAGGATCATTTGACCCTCACCGTAGAAAACAACAACGAACGCGTCCTGACCACAGAAGAAGAGATTTCCCTGGTTACCTGGAATCTGGGTTTCGGCGCCTACAGTGATGATTACACCTTCTTTATGGACGGCGGTAAGTCCTCCCGGGCCTTTTCCGAAGAGGCGGTCTACGAAAACATGGACGGCGCCCTGACCACGTTAAAAGGACTGAACCCCGATCTTCTGCTCTTACAGGAAATTGACACCAAATCCACCCGCAGTTATCACGTGGATGAAAGTACCCTGATCAGAGATGCTTTCCCTGCTTACGCCAGCATTTTCGCGCTGAATTACGATTCTTCCTACCTTTTCTATCCCCTTATGAAGCCCATCGGCAAATCCGTTTCCGGCATCATGACGTTATCGTCCTTCACCGTCGATCAAAGCATCCGCCGCAGTTTGCCGGTGGAGACAGGCTTCATGAAATTTCTCGATCTCGACCGCTGTTACAGCGTGACAACCATCACCGTGGATAACGGAAAAACCCTCTCCCTATACAATCTGCATCTTTCCGCCTATACCTCCGACGGCGCCATCGCCACAAAACAACTCCAACTGCTCCTTGCCGATATGGAGGAGGCCGCGGCAAAGGGCCATTACGTGATCGCCGGAGGCGATTTCAATAAGGATCTCTACGGCAATTCCCCAGAAATTTTCGGTGTGGACGGAGCGGCGTACACCTGGGCCCAACCTTTCCCGAAAGAGCTGCTTCCCGCCGGGCTGACCTTGGCGGATTCCTACCGTGAGGAAGCGCCGGTACCCTCCTGCCGCAACACCGATATTCCCTATCGCGCAGGAGAGACCTTCGTCATCACCGCCGACGGCTTTATCGTTTCCGACAACGTCACAGTAAAAACCACCGTTGTACTGGATAAAGCTTTCCGTTACAGCGATCATAACCCCGTAAAAATGACTTTTACCTTAAATCCGTAAGCCTATAAAAACCCGCTATAAAAAAATCCGGCGTATGCCGGATTTGCCGTCAACAGAGTTGGCGCAAGCCAAATTTTTTAGCAGAGTAACAGGTCGTTGAGAAACCGTATAGCGCAAGGCGCAGGCAAAAGGGCAGGCCTGCCGTGTACAAAAAAGTACTCAAAGGTCTGCCCTGATGCCTGGAACACCGCGATATGCGGTTTATCGACGATCTGAACGCTTGTAGGTACCCACGGGTCCGTCGCAGCCCATCACATCGGGCTTGCTGAAATCATGTTCCTGAAGCATGGTCGCACAAATCTCACAAAAGAGATGATCTTTATATTCATAGGTATCTTCATCATTGATGCGTTTGCCGCATTTTTCACAGTTGCTCAAGACTGGCACTCCTTTCATCGTTTATTTTCATGGTCGCTCCCTCTGCTGACGCCATTTTCATCCGTTCCACACAATGACGGCAATAATAGCCGCTGCTGGCAAGATAGGCTCTGCCCGGCACAATGATACAGTTACAACCTTTGCAGTAAAGCATAAAACGGCCTCCTTTGCGGTTTTCTTTTATTATTATCCGCAGAAGAGGCCGTTTTTATTTCATAAAGTTGCTTACATAAAGAGCACATCGTGGCAGCGCCAATCAATGCTGCACCTGGAAATCGCTTTATCCGGATAGGAAACACTGGTCATCAACACGGTTTCCGGCGGTGCGGGAAAACCCGCCAGATAAAGGTGGTTGCCCAAATTTACCATTTGCCGCACCCATTCCGGATGAGCGTCACGAACCCGGGCCGCGGCGGCGCAAAAACGAGGATATACTTGGCTTACTTCCTTTTGCAGCACTTCACCAAAGGGGGCGATGCTGTTTTTCAGTTCAAAAAAAGCGTTGGGTTTGTAGTCTCCCATGTCTTCTTCGCTGACGCCGACCACATGCAAAAGCTCATGGGTAAGACGACAGGAAACCGCGTCGTTGGTCATATTGAGCAGCGAGAAAATATCCAAAACAATTTCGTTGCGCTGACCGATTTGCAAACCGTCGGTAATCAATCTCGTCTTTGTTTTATAGTGGTAGCAGCGCCCCGTATAACCCAGGCGCACCTGGGGCGCTTGCTGCGGGGCGTTATAATTCGCCATGCCGTAGGCGGGGAACAGGGCATAAAGGGACGACGGTATTGCCAATACCATGGGCTGATAGCAAAAAATCAGCTCCAGCATTTTCTTGATGGTACCGTTAAAATCCGAGACCACACGGATCGCAACGGGATGGATCCCCTCCTGACGAAAGGCGGCGAAAAGGTGTTCCTCCAGGGCGATATAAGCTTGCCAAACCTCAGGACACTGTTCCGCATAGGCATTTTCCCTTTCATCCAGGGCAACGAGGGAATAAACCCGCATCATCAGCCGGCAAAGCAACAGATCATCGTAACACATCATCATCGGTCATCCTTAATCCAGGGCGGCAATGATTTCTACTTCACAAAGCACGCCTTTGGGTAAATCTTTCACAGCAACGCAGCTTCTGGCCGGTTTTTCCGTAAAATAGGCCGCGTAAACCTCATTGAACGCCGCAAAATCCGCGATATCCGCCAAAAAACAGGTGGTTTTCACCGTTTGCGCCAGGGAAATCCCGGCGGCGGCGGCGATGGCTTGGAGATTTTCACAAACCTGTTTCGTCTGCCCGGCAATGGTGGTTTCTTCCACATTGCCGGAAGCGGGGTTGATGGGGATCTGACCGCTGCTAAAGAGAAAACCATTCACTTTGACGGCCTGACTGTAAGGGCCGATGGCGCCGGGGGCGCGGTCACAAACAATTTTTTCCATGAACAAGGCCTCCTTATCGATGGTGTTATGATCTATCGAGAACATCAAAGCCGCCGTTGCGCAGCGCGCGTTTGATCGCTTCAATATGATTAAAATCCCTGGTTTCCACAGCAAGGCGCAAATAACAATCGGTGATGTTCATATCCAGATCGGTGCTGTCATAATTGACGGAAACAACGTTGGCGCCGAGTTCGGAGATGATGGTGGAAACGCCGGTTAACTGTCCCGGGCGATCTGAAAGGGCAATGGTGATATTGGCGGTGCGGCCGTACATTTTCAAACCCCGGGCGATGACCCTGGATAAAATCGTGACGTCAATGTTGCCGCCGCTGACAACGCAGCAGACATTTTTTCCGGCGAGATCGGGGATCTTATCGAACATCACTGCGGCAACGGAAACGGCGCCGGCGCCTTCGGCGACGAGCTTCTGCCGTTCCAACAGGGAGAGGATGGCGGCGGCAATTTCATCGTCGGAAACGGTGAAGACCCCGTCAACATACTGTTTGCAAAGTTCATAGGTTAAATTCCCCGGTTTTTTTACCGCGATGCCGTCGGCCACGGTTTGCACGCCGCACAAGGAACAGACTTCCGCCTTGGCCAAAGAATGCTCCATGGAAGGCGCGCCGGAGGCCTGCACGCCGTAAACGCGGCAGTTGGGGTTCAGCTGTTTGATCGTATAGGCGATGCCGGAAATCAGGCCGCCGCCGCCGATGGGAACCACAACGGCATCCACATCAGGTAGCTGTTCCAAGATTTCCAAGCCGATGGTACCTTGACCGGCAATGACGTCTTCGTCATCAAAGGGATGAATAAAGGTATAGCCCTTTTCCGCCTGTAATTCCATGGCTTTTTGATAGGCATCGTCGTAAACGCCCTTCACCATGCAGACTTCGGCGCCAAAGGCTTTGGTGGCCTCCACTTTGGAAATGGCCGCGCCGTCGGGCAGACAAATCAGCGACTTGATTCCGTTTTTCGTTGCCGCCAAAGCCACGCCCTGGGCATGGTTTCCGGCGGAACAAGCAATGACGCCATGAGCCTTTTCTTCGTCGGAAAGACGGGCGATCTTAAAATAAGCGCCGCGGATCTTAAAGGAGCCGGTCACCTGTAAATTTTCGGTTTTCAGGTAAACCTGGGTACCTTCTTTGAGATCGGGAGCATAAATCATATCCGTTTCCCGGATCACGTTTTTTAAGACCTTCGACGCCGCATATACCTTGTCCAATGTAACCATAGGGCAGATTCCCCTTTAAAATATTTTATCTATCAATCATAATACACAGCGCGGGTTTTGTCAAAGATTTCCTTTATTCTTTCACTTCCGCGGAGATATCAATATGAAGGCGCCGAATTTTACCGTAGAGCACGTTGCGGTGAATCTTGAGATTCCTGGCAGCAGCGGAAAAATTGCCTTTGGCTTCCTTCAGCGCCGTCAGGATCAGGGAGCGCTCGTAATCATCGATGAGGGTGTTGAGATCAATGATTCTCGGGGCGGTTGCTTTGGGGACATTCCCGGAAAATATCTTGCGCAGATGCTCCGGCAGGTGCCGGGTGGTGAGGATCTCCTCGCCGTCGTTGGCCAGAATGATCATACTCTCGATGGTATGCTCCAATTCCCTGACGTTGCCGGGCCAATCATAGGTGGAAAAAATGTACTGAACATCGTCGTCAATGTCCCGAATCTCGGTATGATAGAGCTCTTGGCAGACTTCGATAAAATGGCGGGTCAGAAAAAGGCCGTCGCCTTTGCGTCGCCTTAAAGGCGGGATTTCGATGGTGATGGAAGCCAGACGGTAATAGATATCCGGGCGAATGATATTCTCATCCAAAGCCTTATTGATGTCTGCATTGGTGGCGCTGATGATCCGGCAGTGAATGGGAATTTCCTCTTTGCCGCCGATGCGGCGGATGCGCCTTTCCTGGAGAGCTCTAAGCAGTTTGGCCTGCATGGACAGGGGCAAACTGTCGATTTCATCGAGAAACAGGGTTCCCTTCCCGGCCTGTTCAAAGAGGCCTTTGCTGTTTTCCGAACCGGTGTAGGAGCCTTTTACCGTGCCGAAAAGGGTGCTTTCCAACAGGTTTTCGGGGATCGCGGCGCAGTTAAGACCCACAAATGGCTCCCGGCAAAAGGCGCTGTCATTGTGGATACCCTGAGCAAACATTTCTTTGCCGGTGCCGGTCTCTCCCGCAAGCAGCACATTGGTGGGAAATTTCGCGGCCCTCTTCGCCGCTTTGAGGGCGTTGAGCATGGGTACGCAGTGACCGATGATATCCTCAAGAGCATAGGAAGTGCCGTTTTCCCGATACTGTTTACCCCTGTTTTTGAGCTCCTGCTGTAATTGATAGATCTTCGAAATATATTGATCTTCCTTGGTGATATCCTTGGAGATGGAGAAGGTCCCCCTGGTAACGTCATTAAAGGAAAAAGGGTAAACGCTGTGATGCACAAATTTAACCTGATTTTTCCCGGCAGTGTAGGTGGTTTTCTCATTTAAAATAGGTTTCCCGCTTTCCATGACTTTAGCATGGTTATTCGTTCCATAAATTTCAGGCTCCTTTTTGCCAATGACCTCGGTCAAATTGAGGCCGTCGGTATTTTCCGCTTCTTTATTGATGAATAGCACCTCGCCGTCGATGTCGCTAACATAGATGGCCTCCGAAATGTGGTCTAAAATGAATTCCAGCATTTTACTATAGTCGGCAGTGCCTTTGATTTTAAAATGATTTTCCATGACAATGAAGCCTCCCCTGCCCGCCTTGGTAAAATACATATTGTTGCCCTAAAAAAGGGCAATGACGTTTTTCCCATAGAAGTACATGCAATAAAAATGTGCATATCCATTATAATGTATGCCCAAAATTATTGCAATACATGTTTTATTTTTTTTGATTTTAACACGAATACCACGGTAAAATCGGGAAAAAGGCGCCTTTTCCCCGGTTTTTTTGGCCTCTAACTTGCAATAGAGAAAAGTGATCGATCAAACATCAAAATTCAAGGAGTTGAAACGAATGGGAAAACATCAACGCTATCTGGTCTTATTAATTCTATCCCTGGGCGCTGTGGCCATCTACTTTCTCCCCTATCTCCGCTGGAGCTTCTACGACAGCCTCGTGGCCGCTGTGAACCTCTCCAACGCCCAGTTCGCCGCCACCATGAGCATCTACGGCGTCACCGCCATGATCTTCTACGCACCCGGAGGCTACCTCGCCGACAAGCTCTCCCCCCGTAAAATGCTGGCCTTCGCCTACACCGCCACCGGGGCCTTGGGACTCTGGTACGCCACCTATCCCGGCTTCACCGCCCAAATGGTCATCTTCGCCCTTTGGGGCGGCGTCGGTACCGCCTTCTTCTGGTCCGCCATGCTCCGGGTTACCAACAGTCTCGGTTCCCAGGAGGAACAGGGGCGCATGTTCGGCCTCCTCGAAGGGGGACGCGGCGTCGTCAACGTCGTCGTGGCCTTTGTGGCCCTCTACTTCTTCAGTAAGCTCGGCGCTTCCGTCGCCGGGGTCACCGCCATCATCATCGGCACCTGTGTCCTCTGCTTCCTCTCCTCCATCCTGATTTGGTTCACCGTTCCGGACAAACTGGAAGGTACCGGCGGCGATAAGATTCATTTAAAGGATGTGGGTAAGGTCCTCAAGATCCCCGCGGTCTGGATCATTGCCGTCATCGTCCTCTCCTGTTACAGCGTTTACATCGGCAGCACCTACCTGACGCCTTACATGACCGAGGTCTTAGGGGTCAGCGCCACGGTAGCCGCGGCCATTGCCATTATGCGCACCTATGTCTTGCAATTTTTAGCCGGTCCCACCGGGGGCTTCGTGGCTGATAAAATCGGCTCCATCTCCTTTGTGATCGCCTGCTGTTTCGTGCTGATCGCCGTTTCCCTGGCGGCGTTCACCTTCTTACCGGCGACTTCCGGGATGATCGTGATTGCCGTGATCATGATGGTGTTATTCAGCATCGGCATCTTTGCCATGCGGGGCATCTACTTTGCCCCCATCGATGAATGCAAGGTCCCCAAATCCCTGGTGGGTACTGCCATCGGCGTGATTTCCGTAATCGGCTTCTTCCCCGACGTCTACATGAACGCCATCGTCGGCAACTTGATGGACGCTTACCCCGGCGTGACCGGCTACAAGTACGTTTTCTTCGTCATGCTGGCATTCTCTGTCATCGGCCTCGTTGCCGCGGTGGTTTTGAACCGTAAAATCAAACGGGGGAAAGAGACAAACAACGACAAAACGGAAATCGTTACAAAATCAATTTAACAGCAAGGAGTAAAACATTATGATTCATTTAGAAGTGGTAAAAAAAGGAAATATCGAAGAGACTTTGGTCGCCGCCTATCGGGTCATGGCGGAAATCGGCATGGATGTTCATAACGAGCGGGCTTTGGTCTTGCTGAAAGAAGCCGGCTGCGCCGTAGACGGTATCCGAGTGAAAATTCCCCAAGAAATCGTCAGGGACGCCATCGCCGCGGCCCCCTCCATCATTCAGGTTTACAACCGCAACGGCGAAGCGGCCATGGCCCTGGGTGGGCGCAACTGTTACTTCGGCCCCGGCCCCACCTGCCCAAACTTCTTCGACCCCCGCACCGGTGAACGCCGCCCCGCCGTCAAGCAGGACGCCGCCGACACCGCCAAAGTTGTCGACGCCCTGTTCAACATTGATTTCGCCATGTCCCTTTGCGTGATCAGCGATGAAACCAAAACCCTCGCCGACGTCCATGAAATTCACGCCATGCTCCAAAATACCACAAAGCCCTTGGTGAGCTGGGCCTTTAACAAAGAGAATCTTCAGGATATGATCGATATGTGCGCTGCCGTCAAGGGAGGCCTCGCCGCCTTACAAGAAAAGCCGTTTTTGATCGTCTATTCCGAACCCACCACGCCTCTGGTGCATACCAAGGAAGCTCTTGATAAGCTCATCCTGCTGGCGGAAAATAAAATCCCCTGCATTTACACGCCGGGAATGATCATGGGCGGCACCGCTCCGGCCACAATTCCCGGCGCTCTCTCCATCGGCATCGCCGATACCCTGACGGGC
The DNA here is from genome assembly GCA_040776805.1 of Clostridiales bacterium. Taxonomy (GTDB): domain Bacteria; phylum Bacillota; class Dehalobacteriia; order UBA7702; family UBA7702; genus UBA7702. The sequence goes on from JAXGZS010000004.1 coordinate 114,462, forward strand.
CTCGTCATCAGCCAGCTGGTGCAGAAAGGCGCCCCTGTGATTTGCGGCGCCGCCGGCGGCCCCATGGACATGAAGACCATGCAGCACAGTTACGGCGCCCCGGAATGGATGCTCCTCCACGGCGCTTCCGCCGAAATCTTTCACTCCTTGCAGCTGCCGGTGTTTCACGCCGCCGGCGTCACGGATTCCAAAACCATCGACGCCCAGGCCGCCATCGAAGGAACCATGCAGATCCTCTGCGCTTTGGGCACCGGCGGCAATCTCATCCACGACGTGGGCTTTGCCGATCTGGGCATGACCGGATCCCTGGCTCAGCTGACGATCTGCGATGAGGTCATCGCCATGGCCAAACGCCTTTATCAGGGCATTACCTTTGACGAAGAGGCCTTTGCCTTCGACGTCATCAAAAAGGTCGGCCCCGGCGGCAACTTCCTGATGGAAGAGCACACGGCCAACCACTTTAGGGAAACCTGGAACCCGGACCTCATCGACCGCTATGCTTACGCCACCTGGGAAGCAAAGGGCAGCAAGGACATGACCGAACGCGCCTCCGAAAAGGTATGCGCCATTTTAGACAGCCATCAATCGGCTCCCCTCACCAAGGACGTTAAAAACGCCCTCGACGTGATTTTGGCCGGAGCCGAAGCGCGGATAAAATAAGTTCACTTCCCTTGATACGCCAAATACACCAAAACGAAAAGTCGGCATCTGCTTTTTTCTAATCAGAAGCCGACTTTTTCTTTACCTATTTTATATCCTTTATACAGATATCTGCTGCCAGAAATTCGTGGCATTTCAACGGTCGTATTTTTCAAAAAACGCCGCGACTTTTTCAAAGCAGACGTCGCTGTCCACGAAGAAGCTCTTGCCGTGGGCGGCGCCGTCGATGATCGTCAGTTCTTTTTCACCTCTGGCGGCCGCGTAATTTTGCCGCGTCATCAAAAGAGGTACGAAATCGTCTTCTTTGCCATGGAAAAACAAAAGCGGTAACTTGCTTTTGGCCAACGTTTCCTTGGTGGAACAACAGCGAATATCAAAATCAAAGTGGCGCATAAAATGATCTCGGTAGACGGCAATCAGCATGGGCGCGCCAAAAAGAGTGCTCTTTTTTAGCAAATGCAGCATAATATCTTCCGGTGAGGTATATCCGCAATCAGCAATGATCCCCCGGACTTGAGGCGGCAGAAGGAGGCCGCCGGCCAGCATCACCGTGGTGGCTCCCATGGATACCCCCCAAAGATAGATGGGCAAAGCGGGAAACAGCTTCGCGGCCTGTTCCACCCAATGGAGACAGTCGTATCGTTCCTGGATGCCATAGGTGATATAGGAGCCTTCACTTTTGCCGTGACAGCGCTGATCCACCAAAAGCAGGCTGCAACCGGAAGCAAGCAGCCGCGGCACGTTGAGACCGAAATCCTTTTGCCAAGAGGAACGCCAACCGTGGAAAAAGACCACAACCCGTTTTTCTTCCTTTGCCCTGTAAAGCCTGGCATAGAGGGTATAACCGTCATGGCTCTTTAATGATATTTCTTCATAAGGAATGTCCTCAAGGTTCGTTATGGCGGCGTCTATCATATCCTTAAAAAGATCCTCTTGCTGACTGTGGCAAACCCGCCGCCGCACGGGCATGGGCATTTTTGGCTGCATACGGCCAACGGCCAGGTCAGATAGATAGCGAAACGTCAATCCGGAAACCGCCACAGTGGTCACTGCCGTGGTCACAGCCATGGCGAGAAAAACCTTCTTCTTCATTTCATCCTCTCCTTACTCCATTGATACCATCATCATAGCGCCACCGCTCTGTTTCTGTCAACCAAAAAGAAAAGACCCGCCCTTTCGATATCCGCGAAGTATTCACGGTCGTCGTCAAAAACAGCGCTTTTCCACAAAAAGCCGGGATCTTGACAGTTTTTCACGGAAAACTACCATCATTGACAGCGCCAAAAGATCGGGATTTCTCAAGATAGTGTTTAATATTTTGTCCAGTTTTTATCGTTTTCATATTTATGTTCATCTATATGCTAACCTAAAGCACATGAACTGGAATCTAACAACATAAATATTTGATAAAACCATTCGAATCATGCTAAATTTATGATGGACATTTCTCCAAAGAAACATTATAATATGTAACATATGAAAAATATAAGTCCGTCTTATAGGAAGGCATTTAAAATATAGGCGCAAAGCATAACGTTCAACGCAGAATAAAAGTAGCCCGGTCTAAATAATACTGTATCAAAGCTGGGCTATTTTTTACTTTTGGAGGCAAGGATGAGTAATATTGACAACTTCATCAAAGAAATGACATTAAAGACGACACTTCTCAGAGGCTTTGATAAGGAATCCGTTTATATTTTTATCAAGAACTTGTATTCCCTCCATCAGGAAGAGACAAACACACTGAACCAGGAAAAAGCAGCCCTTGAGGAAGAAATCGACAAACTCCAGCAGACGTGTTCTCAAATGAATGAGGAAATGGCCCGGCTCAAGCAGCGCCTTGAGGAAGAAGAACAATTTCATCATGAATTCAAAGAACGCTTCGATACCCTCACCAAAGCCGTTGAACTTGTTCACGACAGCAAAAACTGGATCATTGAAGATACCCAAAAAACCGCCGCCTTCATCCTTGATCAGGCCAATGAACAGTTAGACTGCGTCAAGCAGGAATGTTCTTTCCAGCAAAAGCGCAGAGACGCCATTGTCAGCCAAATCACAGGAGCCGCCAAACAGTTCGACTCCTCCATGGAAAAGCTTCGCTCCAATCTCTGCTCGATGCTCGGTGACGCCGAAACGCTAAAACAGAAAACCAACGATGACGACAGCGCGGACGTTTCGGCAGAAATGGACCTTTGCGAAACAGCGACAACCAGCAAAAACGCCGAAGAAAAAACAGCGATCATCAGCGACGACCGCGAAGACGAAACAGCGGCGATCTGCAAAGACTGCGAAGACGAAACAGCAGCGACGGTCGAAGACAGCGAAAAATCAGTTTGAAACAGGATGTGCCAAAAAACATGAACTCCAATTCGCCCATTTCAGCGGCAGATGAGAAACAACCGCTGCATGTATTAGATAATTATATAAAGAAAGAGAAGCGCAGAAGAAATCTCTTCAATGTCCTGCGCGATCTCGTAATCATCGTTCTTGCCATCACTCTTTTATTTAGCATCGTCTTAGGCCTCGCCGTTGTCCAGGGAGATTCGATGAACCCCAGCATAAAGCATCATAGTGTCGCCATATTCAATCGGCTTACCAACCACTATGAGAGCGGCGACATCGTGATTTTCCGCGCCACCGCCAGCGCTGATCCTTTGATCAAAAGGGTCGTCGCCCTGGAAGGCGACGTCGTGGATATTAACGCTCAGAGCGGCACTGTTACCGTGAATCAGGTTCCCTACTATAACGATGAGGTCATCGGGGGAACATATACCAGAGAGCACGGGATATCCTTCCCCTATACTGTCCCGGAGGACTGCGTTTTTGTCCTCGGCGATAATCGCGAAGTCGCTGCCGATTCCCGGGATTTCGGAGCGGTCAACAAGGCGAATGTCATTGGTAAAATCTATTTTGTTCTGAAACCCATCTCAAACTGATGTTTCAATAATCCATTCTTCAGAAAGGAGTCGTTATGCAAAAAAGGAAGTATTTCCGAGTTCTTGCCTTTGTCTTTGCGGCCGTTCTTACCCTGGCTGCCCTGACGGTGCTGCCTCACGCCGAAACCGAATCCGCCGCGGAATCTGCCACCGAATCGGACTATGACGCGGACACAACGACAGCTCTTGCGGCAGACACAGCAACGGAGGAACAAAATACCCAAGGCATTAACGATGCAAGCGGCGATCCTGACGCCTTAGGCGAAACAGCCGACAGTCAGGATATCTCAGAGGAAACCAACACAGACGGGGACGCTCTGCCCAATCAGTATATTTATGAAGACGACACGATCATTGTCACTGCTGTTTTGGCCGACAATACGTTGCTTCCCGCCTATGCCCAATTTTGTGTAACGCCCATCACCGAAGAAATTGACAGCATTGCCTATCAGGAAGTGGAAGACAAAATTGCCGAAAACCTGAAAGATCAAGAGAAGGTGATCACGGGATTTTTAGCCTACGACATTTGCTTTGTTGCCGACGGTGTGGAATATGAACCGGCGGACGGTACGGTTACCGTCACCATTCAATATAAAAACGACCTCCTCAAGGAAACGGTGGTGGACACTGCCGAAGAAGTGAAGCTGTTACACCTGAAGGAAGCGGACAGCGGTGTCGAAGTGGAAGACTTGACGGAGCAAACCAGCATCTCGACGGTTCCTGAAACCATCACCACGAGCACCACGACCACCACAAGTACCACAGACACCACAAGCACCACGACAACACCGGAGCCGGAAACGACGACGGTAAACAGTACCGTTCAATTTGTTACGGAGAGTTTTTCTACTTTCGTGATCACCGGCGTCGCCTCGGGGGCGACACCTTCCGTGACCGTGAACATGAAATTTTTGACCACCGCCGGGGCGGTGGATACCAGGGTCAACGGGACCTACTATCTCTTTATCAAACGCAGTGATAATTATCGCCATACTTTGACCCTCAATGTTACTTCGGGAGCCGCCACCGCGACTTTAAACGGTTTATATGATAAAAACGGCAAGAAGCAAAACAATGATAGGGGAAACTTATACCCCCTGACCAACGCAAACTACACCGCGATTCTCTTCTCCTACAGCGGTAGCAGTACCATTACGCCCAACGGTTTCTCCTGGAGCGATAGTTACACGACCCAAGGTTATACGAAATACGAAACCGGTTCCACCATCAACGAGACCTATTCCGTCACCGAGCTTTCCAGCAATGTGGCGATTGCCAATAACACCGGCACCTTCACCATCACAGCCACGGAAAAAACAGTTACCGAATTCAGCAGCTCCCAACTACAGGGAGCCCTTGCTCCGGTGCTGCCTTACGGCGTGTTCACCAATTACCTGGATCTCGTCTCCAATATGGAAGGTAACATCGCGGCCTTAGAAGCGGATCTCGACGCCAACTTCGGCCTTTCCAACAACAACCGCAACAATAGTTTCACTTCGACCGTCCATAACTTTACCGTCAATAAAACCTATACCGGCGCCACACCAAAGACCTTTACCTTCGGTTTGTATAAAAACGCGGCGCTAATGGATACCGTCACCCTCACCCTGCCGACGGCAACGGGGGGAACAACGGGCTCGGTTACGTTCAAGGTAAATGACGGCGCCGACGGTTACACCGTTGCTGAATTGAATAGCAACGGCGAGCCCATGAACATCGGCGATGAAAACGACGGCTATACGTTGACCAGCGCCGATTCGTCCACAACCTCCTCTTCACCGTCATTGGGGAGCACCTCCTATATTAAAACCATCAATTATAGTAAAACCACCCCGTTACGCAACGGCACCACAACCATGAAAAACAACTTGGTGGTCGGTTCCGGTTATACGACGACAACCAGCGGCAACACGATCTCTCTCAAAAAGAACGGTTCCACAAAAATGACCGCCGATAAGCGCTACGCTTCCATAACGGTGGAAAACGGTACCTTCCCCATTGATTTCAGCGCTACCATGAACGATATGGCAGCCCTTTCCACCAGCTTGGCCACGGCCGTCACCTCGGACACCGTGATGGTCAGAACGATGACCATCGCCGAATTGAACAGCAAAAGTGGCAATGGCTTAACCTTTAACACCAACGGCAAAATGCTGCTCTTAAATATCGACGCCTCAAGTTCTCCCAATTCCATATACCTTTACGCCAACGCCAATTTCAAGGTAAACGGTGTGTCCTGCGGCGGCTACAGCCCCCAGGCCGGAAATATCATCGTGAATATCTATACCAAATCCGGCGCCAACTACCTTCCCTATTCTGGTACCATTTGCGAGATCGGTTATGTCATGGGTACGCTGTTGATACCCAGGGCAAATGTCTGCTGTTTGGGTCAGAACTATAACGGCACCATCGTCGCCAACAATGTCCGGAATTATTACTGCCCCTGCTGCGGCGAATATCATGGCGAATTTCATGGCAACGCCGTATCGGGAATCACCATCGATACGGTTTGCAATTTTGTCAACACGGAGATCCCACCGGCCAACTATAACCTCCCCGAAGCCGGCGGAAGGGGCAGTTATCTTTTCTACGGAATAGGCCTCACCCTGGTGGGCACCGCGGCAATGGGGCTGTTCTACCTCCGGCACAGAAGCAGAAAGAGGACGCGGCCAAAGAGAGACAAATAACGCTTTGTTGACCTTTTCGGGGACTCTCTTGATGGATCATAAAAAGACACCTGTTTTACGGCGATCGCTGCAATAAAACAGGAAACGCACAGCGCTTTTAAAAACTGCCATAACTTAGTACATTTTCTAATTACATAAAATAAAAGCTAACTTCTAAAATAAGAAGTTAGCTTTTATTTTGTGGGGAAGGTTTCCTATCTAAGGCTTTCTATTCCGCTTCGGTCAGCGCCGCCGCCCGCTCCGCTTTCACCTCCAGCCACTGGATCCAGACAACGACGCTGATGATCAGCAAGACCCCGATGATCTGCACCGGCAGCAGCCCTTGGCCGAAAACCGCAAAACCGAGAATCGAGGCGGTCAAAGGATCCATCACAAAGCCCAACTGCACAATGGATGGCTCCAAATGTTTCAGCGCATTGATGTAGAAGAAATAAGTCCCGATGGAGGTTACAACGATAAAGGCGGCAAGGGGCAAAATCACCATGCCTTGGCTGGTGGCGACGGCAGCACCAAGATTGGCAAAGACCACCCAAGGCGCTGTATAAAAGCAGAGGAAGACGACGGCGAAGAGTCCATTGAATACCATGACGGCATTGCCGTCTACACCGCAATTCAACAAATATTTTTCCGAGGTAACCATCAAGGCCCAGCAAAGCAAGGCCAACCCCGTCCAGACCAAGCCCAGAAGATTCCAGCTGAAATTAAGATCGAAAATGTTCAAAACCAGGGCGATCCCCAAAACGGCCAAGCCCGCCGCAACTCCTTTTTGCCAAGTCATTTTATCTTTAAAAAGAATCCGGCAGAAAACCATCAGTAAAAACAGGTTGCAAAAGACAATCGTGGAAACGATCCCGATGGGCAGATAGAGATACGCCTTGACCAGGGAAAAATTAAGAACCGCTGATTGTACTCCGTAAAAGAGAACAACCGGTATAAGCCTTTTCGTCACAATGATCTTGCGTATATCGTTTTTGATTAGCAAAAACAGAAAAAAAAGGCCGTAACCCAAGGGCGCAATCATGGAGATGGTCCCCTCGCTGACACCGTAATTGCTCATAACCATGGCAAAAGTGCCATAGCTGCCCCAGCAAATCCCGGCGGCAGCGGCCATTAAAAACAAGAATTTCTTTGGTATTGACATCCTTTTCCCCCTTATACTTCTCATAGATCCACTCAAAGTATAAACCTTCATCTTGCTTTAAAGTCAATCCTATTTTCAACTCATCATATGTGATTAAAATGAATTTTCCGCGCCGCCCCAAAAAAGGAGGGCGTCCCTCTCTAAAAAGCGCTCATGAGCTTATCAGAGAAGAACACCCTGCCATAGATATATGGACGGTATGAAGGATTCTTTTTATTGATTGCGAATCGCCGCTTGAGCTGCGGCCAATCTGGCGATGGGTACGCGGTAAGGAGAGCAGCTCACAAAGTCGAGGCCGAGACGGTGGCAGAGATCAATGGATTCGGGATCGCCGCCGTGTTCGCCGCAAATGCCGATGAGGAAATCAGGCTTGACGCTTCTCGCACCTTCGATGGCAATCTTCATCAGTTTGCCCACGCCTTTTTCATCCAGGGTAACAAAGGGGCTGACGGGCAAAACCTTTTGTTCCACATAAGTATAGAGGAACTTTCCTTCCGCGTCGTCCCGGGAGAAACCAAAGCTGGTCTGGGTCAGGTCATTGGTGCCGAAGGAGAAAAAATCGGCTTCCGGGGCCAGTTCATCGGCGGTAAGAGCGGCACGGGGTACCTCGATCATGGTGCCGACGGTATACTCAAAATCAATCTTCGTTTCTTCCTTTACCTGGGCGGCAACGTCATCAATGATGGCTCTTAAACGATGAAATTCGTTGATATGGACAACAAGGGGTACTTCCACTTCGGGGAAGACTTCAAACCCTTCTTTGGTCAATTGGGCTACAGCTTCAAAAACCGCTCTGGCCTGCATATCGTAAATTTCAGGATAGCTGATACCGAGACGGCAGCCGCGATGACCGAGCATGGGATTGACTTCGGAAAGCGATTCCACTTTCTTCATCACTTCTTCTTTTTCAGCGACCACGGCAGGATCACCGCCGTTGCACTTCAGCGTGGTGATTTCCACCAACAACTCTTCTTTATCGGGAAGGAATTCGTGGAGGGGCGGATCTAAGAAGCGAATGGTCACAGGATATCCGGCCATTGCTTTGAGGATGCCGTAAAAATCGCCTCTCTGCATCGGCAATAATTTTGCCAGCGCCGCCTTTCTGCCTTCCACGTCCTCTGCCATGATCATTTCCTGAACCACGGGAAGACGATCTAGTTCCATAAACATATGCTCTGTCCTGGTGAGACCGATGCCGTGGGCCCCGAAAGCCCTGGCTTTTAAGGCGTCCGAGGGGTTATCGGCATTGGCGCGGACATCGAGTTTTCTCACTTCGTCGGCCCAGCCGAGATATTCTTCGAATTCTTCCCCTTGGGCGGAAGCCGTCATCGGCACTTCGCCTTTGAAAATGCGGCCGGTGGCGCCGTCAATGGAGATCATATCCTCTTCGGTGAGGGTATCACCGTTGATGACGACCTTTTTGCCGTCGGCGTCGATTTTCAAAGCTTCAGCGCCGCAAACGGCGGGCACCCCCATACCTCTGGCAATGACCGCAGCGTGGCTGGTCATGCCGCCGTGACTGGTCAGGATCCCTTGGGCTTCCACCATGCCGTGAATGTCCTCCGGCGTGGTTTCCGTGCGCACCAGAATCACTTTTTGGCCCTCTTTCCCCAGTCTTTCAGCGGTATCGGCGTCAAAGACAGCTCTGCCGCAGGCAGCGCCGGGAGAAGCGGGAAGCCCTGTGGCAATGGCCGTGAGCTTCGCTTTGGGATCAATGCCGGGGTGGAGCAGCTGGTTGATTTGAAGGGGATCCAGGCGCATCAAGGCTTCTTCCTTGGTGATCAAACCTTCTTCCACCATATCAACGGCAACCTTGATCGCCGAGGCAGCAGTACGTTTGCCGTTTCTGGTTTGCAGCATGAAGAGCTTGCCGCGTTCCACCGTGAATTCCATATCCTGCATATCATGATAATGGGTTTCCAAATTGGTGGCTATATCTAAAAATTGAGCGTATACGTCGGGCATATCCTGGGCGAGACTGGCAATGGGCTGAGGCGTCCGAATCCCCGCCACAACGTCTTCCCCTTGGGCGTTGATAAGGTATTCCCCAAAGAGTCCCTTTTCCCCGGTGGAAGGATTGCGGGTAAAGGCGACGCCGGTGCCGCAATCTTCACCCATATTGCCGAAGACCATGCACTGCACGTTGACGGCAGTGCCCAGAGCATCGGAAATCTTATTGGCTTTTCTATAATAGATGGCGCGGTCAGAATTCCAGGAACGGAATACGGCCATAATCGCTAAAAGAAGCTGTTTTTCAGGATCCTGGGGAAATTCATCGCCGGTACCCTTTCTGTAGATATCTTTAAAGGTGGCAATCAGTTTTTCCAGAGCTTCAGCGGTGAGTTGATGGTCAAACTCCGCCTTTTCCGCTTCTTTCAGGAGGGAAAGGGCTCTTTCAAAGGAGGAGCCGTCCACGCCCATGGCGACATCGCCGAACATCTGAATAAAACGGCGATAGCAATCCAGGGCAAAGCGGCGGTTGCCGGTGGCGGCGGCCATCCCCTCCACGGTCTGATCGTTCAAACCAAGATTTAAGATGGTATCCATCATACCGGGCATGGAAACTTTGGCGCCGGAGCGTACCGAAACCAGGAGCGGATTTTCTTTGTCCCCCAATTTCTTGCCGATTTCCTTTTCGACGGTGGCGAGGTTTTTCTTCAGTTCCTCCTCCAGTCCGGCGGGCATCTGCTGATTTTGGATATAATATTCATTGCAGGCTTCGGTGGTAATGGTCAAACCGGGGGGAACAGGCAGGCCGATATTGGTCATTTCCGCTAAATTCGCACCCTTGCCTCCTAAAAGTTCTCTCATCTCGCTGTTACCTTCGTGGAAAAGGTAAACATACTTCTTACTCATGTATAGCCTCCTTATACAATTCTAATATATTTCCAGCCGTTTCCTCCACCGCTTTATTGGTCACATCCAAGACGCGGCAGCCGAGACAGCGGTATACCTTTGTGGCATATTCCAATTCCTCCAGCAGGCGATTAGGGTCGGCGTAATCGTCGCTGACACCGACGGCGCCCATGGTGTTCAAACGCTCCCGGCGGATGTCGTTGAGAGTCTGCGGCCGAATGGTGAGGCCGATGATCTTCTCTTTGGGCAGCGTAAAAATTTCTTTAGGCAGCGGCGCTTCGGGAACAAGGGGCAAATTGGCCACCAGCAAATTTTTGTTGGCCAAATACATGGAAAGCGGCGTTTTCGACGTCCGGGAGACGCCCAACAGCACGAGATCCGCTTTTCGGAAGCCCCGTGGATCCTTGCCGTCGTCATACTGTACGGCGAATTCCACGGCGGCGACGCGTTTAAAATAGACCTCGTCAAGTTTTCTCAAGTTGCCCACCTCATTAGTGGGCTCTAAAGAAAAGCAGGAAGCAATCGCTTCCACAGAAGGCGTCAGCACATCCACGGCGGTGAGACCCGCCTCTTTTGCGCAGTGGCGCATATGCTTTTTTAGGGATTCCTCCGCCAACGTATAAAGGATGATTGCCTGATCCGCGGCGGCGGAATCGACAATTTCCGAAATCTTTGCCGCCGTGTTGGCGTGGGGATAGCGTTTTTGTTCCAGAGGAATCTCCGCAAACTGCGAAATGGCGGCCCGGGCCACCACCTCGGCGGTTTCCCCGATGGAATCGGAAACGACATAAAGATTGTAATGATCCATGGTTTTACCTGTCAGAATAGTGATAATATCCCATCTTTCATATAGTAATATTGTATAACATATCTTATCCTTGTCAAGGAATTTATTCTCTGAAAATGGGGATTTTTTTCATATTAACGCCAACATAAAGCAGAAATTTAGACATTTTCAACCTTTTCGCGTCCTGTATTCCACTCAAACCCGGCGGCATTTTCCCTTAAATAGCTGTCTTCTTTTTTATTTCTGTTTTTCCTGATTCGCCCTTTTTTCTTTTATTTCCCGCTGGCACGTCCATCAAACGCCCACGGCAAGAATCCCATCTGAACAGCAGTTTCATTGACACTAAAAAAGTCTGGTGTTATAATACCTGTTGGATATCTGCCAAATTTCGAGGGTTCTTATGATTTTTTCATCCTATGGACTTATTTTTATATTTTTCCCCACCGTCTTTACAGGTTATTGGCTTTTACAATATTTTTCCAGTAATCTGATGGCAAAAAGGGTCGGACAGAGCGTTCGCCGCGTATCAGACTTTGTCGACGGCCTAAGTCCCCGGACAGATTTTGTTCGGGGACTTTGTTTATGCAAAAGAGAAAAACGCTTTGTCTTTCGCTTATTTCGCCATGACGATGGCGGTAAAGTCGGCGGCCTTTAACATCTCGTCACTGATGGATTTCAGCAAGGCGAGACGGCTCTTTCTCAGCGCCTCGTCTTCGCACATCACCATGACGTCTGTAAGAAAGGCGTCGATGGGCTCCCTTAACGCGGCGATGGCGATGAAAGCCTTTTCAAAATCGGCTTTGGCCAGGGCGGCTTCTACCTTCTCCCGAAATACCTCATAAGCGGCGACCAGCGCCTTTTCCGCCGGTGTGGTCAAGAGGTTTTCCGCAAAAGCGCTGTCTTCGGCATTTTTCGCCAGATTGTGCACCCGGGTAAAACCGGCCATCAGGGGCTCAAAGTTTTCGTCCTCCCGAAAGGCGGCTAAGGCCTCGCCCTTGCGGTGTAACAAACAGAAATCGTCGGGGGTTTTCGTCAGCACGGCATTGACGGTATCGTAGGCAAGACCGTTTTCGCTCATGACGTTTTCTAAACGCTGGGCCATAAAAGCGTAAACCCGCGCTTTCGTTTCCCCTTTCGTCTTCTTCGTGTCACAGGCTTTGTCGATCTGATCATAGGCAAAATCAATCAGTTCACCGAAATGAAGCTTCTGCTCACCCTTTAAGATGATCTGGGTAACACCCATGGCCTGACGGCGCAGAGCATAAGGATCCTGGGAGCCGGAGGGCTCCAGATCCATGGAGAAAAAACCGACGATGCTGTCGATTTTATCGGCAAGGGAAACGATGGTACCAAGGAGGGTTTCCGGCAGGTCGTCCCCGGCAAAACGGGGCAGATAGCTTTCGCGGATGCTTTGGGCTACCTCCTGATCTTCCCCTTGGGCTACGCTATAGTATTCCCCCATGATGCCCTGGAGTTCCGGGAATTCATAGACCATGTTAGAAACGAGATCGGCTTTGGCCAAATAAGCACCGCGCTGGGCCTTCGCTACATCAGCGCCGAGCTTTTCGGCGAGATAGGCGGCGAGGGCCACCATGCGCTGAACCTTTTCGTAAAGGGTACCCATGGTGATATGGAAGACAATGGGTTTCAACCGCTCCACATTGGCGCTGAGGTCAACTTTAAGGTCTTCCTCATAGAAGAACTCCGCGTCTGCGAGGCGGGCTTTCAGCACCTTTTCATTGCCGGTGGTGACAATATCGAGATGACGGGGCAGACCGTTGCGGACGGTAACAAAATGGGGCAGTAAATCGCCTTCCTCGTCGGTCACGGGGAAGTAGCGCTGATGCTCTTTCATCGGCGTGATCACCACTTCTTTTGGTAAGCGCAGGTACTTTTCTTCAAAGGAGCCCATCAGCGCCGTGGGGTATTCCAGCAGGAAGACGACTTCTTCCAGGAGTTTCTCGTCTTTTTCCACAAAGACGCCGTTTTCTTTTTCAATGACGGCGATCTGTTCCCGAATGGCTGCTTTGCGTTCATCGGGGTCAACCATGACCATGTTTTCTCTCAGCTGATCGATATAAGTTTCGGGGCCTTCGATGGTAATGTCGCCGCTGCCATAAAAACGGTGACTTCTGCTGACCCTGCCGCTTTCTACGCCGACAATCTGGAGGGGAAGGACCTCTTCCCCAAAGAGCGCCACGAACCAATGAATGGGGCGAATGAAGCGCAGTTCATGGTCGCTCCAGCGCATCGGTTTGGGGAATTTTAGGCCTAATACCACGTTGACAAGGAGTTCCGGCAGCACGGTCAGAGCGTCCTTCCCCGGTTCCGCCACGGTGGCAAAGACATAGGATCCGCCCTTCATCTCTTTCAATACAATATCGTCAGTGGTGAGGCCCTTGCCCCGCAAGAACCCCAATAGGGCTTTGGTGGGCTGGCCTTCCCCGTCAAAGGCGGCTTTTGCGGCGGGGCCTTTGACTTCTTCTTTGAAATCCGCCTGTTTTTCGGCAAGGCCGTCAACGAACAGGGTTAAACGCCGGGGCGTACCCATGGTGCGTACCTGTTCAAAGGAGAGACGCGCCTCCTTTAAAGCCTTTTCCGTCGAGGCTTTCAGTTCCTTCAAACTCCCCGCCATAAACCGGGCGGGAATCTCTTCGACACCAATTTCAAACAGTACATTTTTCGCCATCTTATTTGCCCCCTTCCAGCGGCGCCAAATGGAGGGCCGCCCGTTTCGCCGCATTCTTCATCAGCGGATAGCCAAGTTTTCGCCGCTGTTCGCAGTAAGCTTCCGCAGCCAGCCGCGCCAAGGCGCGGACGCGGGCAATATAGTTTTGCCGCTCCGCCACGGAAACGGCGTTCCTGGCGTCCAGGAGGTTGAAGGTATGGGAGCATTTCAAAATATAGTCATATCCCGGCAGCACGAGGCCTTTGCCGAGAATGGCTTTGGCTTCCTTTTCGTACATATCGTATAACCGGAAAAGCATATCGGTATCGGCTTCCTCAAAATTATAATGGCTGTGTTCCACTTCGCCCTGATGATGTACGTCGCCGTAAGTGATGCCATTAACCCACTCGATGTCATAGACGCTGTCCACTTTTTGGATGAACATGGCCAAACGCTCCAAACCGTAGGTAATTTCCCCGGAGACCGGCTTGCAATCAATGCCCCCGAATTGCTGGAAATAGGTAAACTGAGTAACTTCCATGCCGTCAAGCCAAACTTCCCAGCCCAAGCCCCAAGCACCCAAATTGGCGCTTTCCCAGTTGTCTTCCACAAGGCGAATGTCGTGTTCGTCGGGATCGATGCCGATGGCGCGGAGACTATCCATATAGAGTTCCACGATGTTTTCAGGAGAAGGCTTTAAGATCACCTGATACTGGTAGTAATGTTGCAAGCGGTTGGGATTTTCCCCATAGCGGCCGTCGGTGGGACGGCGGGACGGCTCCACATAAGCCACCTTCCAGGGTTCCGGCCCCAAGGCCCGTAAAGCCGTGGCCGGATTCATCGTACCGGCGCCTTTTTCCATATCGTAAGGTTGCTGGATGATACAGCCCTGTTCCCCCCAGAATTGGTTGAGGGTTAAAATGAGACTTTGAAAATTCATTGTCCGCTCCTTCTCCTTTATGATATCCCGGTAAAAACCGAAATACGCACTGATAAAAAATAGACCTTCATCAAAAGGGACGGTAAAACCGCGGTTCCACCCTTCTTGACAAACGTCCTCTCTTCCACTGGTAACGGCGTGTGACCGGCGGCGATTAAGCCGCGACTCCGAAGCTGCCTGCATTCCTTTGCCGCCTTTCACCATCCGCGGCTCGCTGAGGGGAAACGCTCTTTCCTCGTCATCGTCCTATTGCATATCATAGCTTACCATATAATTTATCAAATCAAAGGGGCAATGTCAAGAAAATTCCTGTGGCGGCGCCCCTTACTCCCTCGGTTGCGCGCAAACTGCCTTTTGCCCCACCGGAGACAGGCAAAAACAGGGGAT
Organism: Clostridiales bacterium; assembly: GCA_040776805.1. Taxonomy (GTDB): domain Bacteria; phylum Bacillota; class Dehalobacteriia; order UBA7702; family UBA7702; genus UBA7702. The sequence continues at coordinate 129,524 of JAXGZS010000004.1, forward strand.
TTTAGAGTTGATCTCGGTTCAAAATGTCCAAGGATTTGACCTTTTTTTCGAGACTGTTTTCAATCAGCATTTTCATGACTTTACCCATCAGCTGATCGGTGGCGTCGTCGGTTTTCAGACGGCTGACAAGGCACGCCTCCGTTGTCGCCAGGTAGTTTAAGGCGAAGAGCGTCTTCGGTGTGATTTCATAACCGTTGCCGCATTTCTCACAGATGATCCCATGAAAGCGGGGGCTTAAGAAACCGGCTTTGATTTCCTCTCCGCAGACGGCACAGCGGTGAAAATCCGGCTGATAGCCGGAAAGAGCCAATAATCTCAATTCAAAAAATCGGGTTAGCTTCGACGCGTCTTCCGCGGCCAGGCCCTTCAACACCGTATCCAGCAATTGAAAAAGCGCCGCGTCGGCCACGCGTTCCGCCGTGAAATCGTTGAGCAATTCCAAGAAATAAGAGGCGTAGAAATAAAGGGACGCCGTTTCCCGCAAATGAGGATACGTCTCTTTCGCCACGGCCTGGCTTACCGTATCCAGGCTTTTCCCGTGGATCAGCTGCAGATCACAGCGGTTTCCCAGCTGCAAGTGACCGTTTAATTTACTTTTCGGTTTTTTTACACCGCGAGCCACTGCGGAGAATTTTCCCATCTCTTTGCCGTAAAAGGTAAAGATGCGGTGACCTTCTCCGTAGTTGATGCCCTTGATGATAATGGCGTCCGCCGTATAGTATTTTTCCATGGTTTATCAATCCGTTATAAGAGACCGGCTAAGAGCGGCATAAAGATAGAGGCCCAAGCAGAGTAGACCAGCAGACCGATGATATCGCTGCCGGTGCTGATAAAGGGCGCCGCCGAAGCGGCGGGGTCGATGCCGATTTTCTTCAACAGCAACGGCACCAAAGTACCGAGGGAGGAGGCGATGGTCATGTTACAGACCAAGGTGACTCCCACGAGGATACTGAGGGCCGTGTCGCCCATCCATACGTAGGCGACGCCGCAAAGGAGAATCCCGCAAAAAAGGCCGACGCACATCCCAACAAGGGAATCCCTGATCACATTATAGATGATCTTTGAGGAGTCAATCTGACCGGTGGAAATCCCGCGCACCGTAACGGTGGAGCTTTGGGTGCCAGCGTTACCCCCCAAACCCAGCAGCAGAGGAATGAAATAGGTAAGGGCCACGACAGCCCTGAGGTCAGCCTCGATACGGTTCATAATGAACCCCGAGATGAGACCGCCAAAAAGCGTCACCAACAGCCAGGGCAGCCTGAGCTTTACTGATTTTACCACTTTTTCATAAAACGTATCGTCCTCACCGAGTTCGTCTTCGTGAGAACCGGCCATACGCAAGACGTCTTCCGTGGCTTCTTTTTCGATAACGTCCAAAATATCGTCGACGGTAATGATGCCCACGAGGCGCTGATCGCGGTCAACGACGGGGATGGCCATGATGTCGTAACGGGAAACGAGGGTGGCGACTTCTTCCTGATCCATATAGTCGGTAACCGATTTGACCCTCGTATGCATGATATGCTCTAAGGTCCAGGAAGGCGGAGTGACGATGAGATCCCGCAGGGACAATACGCCCACAAGGACGTCTTCGTTATCGACGACGTAAACATAGTACACCGTTTCCGCCGACGGCGCTTCATTGCGCAGAATATTGATGGCTTCCTCTGCGGTGACGCTTTGATTTAAGGCCACAAACTCCGTGGTCATGATGGAACCCGCGGTACCTTCCGGGTAGACCATCAGTTCACGGACGTCTTCGGCGTCGTCGTCTTCCATCAAATCGAGGAGCTGATCTCTTTTTTCCGGTTCCAATTCCCCTAAAATATCCGCGACATCGTCGAGATACATGGAGTCCAATACGGCGGAACCCTTGACTTCCCCCAAAGCATGGAGAATTTCCGGCGCCAAATCCGGGTCAAGATAACTCAAAATTTCCCCGGTGATGTTGACCGGCAGATACTGAAGAATGGCGATGATTTCCACTGTGTCGAGATTCGACAGCAATTCCCCAATATCAACCGGAGCCGAAGGCGCTAAAATCGCCGCGATGGCAGGGTAATCCTTTTTTTTCAGGAACGGCGCAATCCGTTCCAGCTTTTCTTTGATATCCATAATTGCGTTTCCTTCTTCCCGGAGGAAACGCGCCCTATTTCGATTCCAATGACCGATGAACGAGAACGTTTCCCCCTATTTTCTGTTTCTTCTCTTGTTGCACCATCGAGGGACAGCGTCCATGAAGTTCACCAACCTGTCTAAATCCGTTTTCCTTTATTCGTTGAGTTTATTTTTATCGAAACCGAAGTTTCGCAAATAGACTTCCTTGTTGCGCCAATCTTTTTTTACCTTCACCCAGAGATCCAGGTAAAATTTGGAACCTAAGGTACGTTCCATCTCAATCCTGGCGGCCCGGCCGATCTTTTTCAGCATGGCGCCGTTTTTCCCGATCAAAATACCTTTTTGAGAATCGCGCTCCGCATAAATCACGGCGCTGGCGTAAATCATGCCGTCGGGCCGTTCCTTGACCTCCAGCATTTCCACGGCGACGGCGTGGGGCACCTCGTCGCCGGTACATTCCAACACCTTTTCCCGGACGATTTCCGCCATGATCACCCGCTCCGGCTGATCCGTCACCATATCCTCCGGATAATAGCAGGGGCCTTCGGGAAGGTAGCCGATGACCGTTTGTAGGAGATCATCGAGGTTGTCATCTTTTAAGGCGGAGACGGGAATGATCTCGGCAAAATTAAATTTTTCGCTGTAAAGCTGCATCACGGCGAGGAGGGCGTCTTTTTCCAGTAGATCGATTTTATTCAGCAGCAAAAAAACAGGGGTTTCCTTGGGCAAGGTATTGATGATGAAGGCTTCTCCTTTGCCAAAGGGTTCCGCGGCGTCGACGATGTAAAAAATCACATCCACGCCAAGGCCGGCGCTTTTTGCCGCCTCGTTCATAAATTCACCGAGTTTATGCTTGGGCTTATGAATCCCTGGAGTGTCGATGAAGATCAGTTGGGCGTCGTCGGTGGTATAAAAGCCCCTGATCTTATTTTGGGTCGTCTGGGGTTTGTCCGAAACAATGGCGATTTTCTGTTGTAAGATCGTGTTCATCAGCGTGCTCTTACCGGCATTGGGCCGGCCGATGATGGTGATGAAACCGGAACGAAATTTGGCCATCGTGTTAATCTACTCCTTCCGCTGTGGCGTCTTCCGCCGCCTCGGGTTCGGTATAGGTGGCGGTTTCCGTGGTTTTCGCCACCTGGATGATGGTTTTACCGGGAATCAGTTTCACTTCCTGACCGGTGGCCGTATCCGTAAAGGAAAAGCCGTCGCCCTTTGCGATACTCCAATCGATTTTCGTCACCGTGCCGTATTGGAGCAAAAGACCGCTGCCGGAAGTGAAGGTCATATCAAGATGCGAACCATCCCCCATGACGACGTAGTCGATATAGACCACGACGACGTTATCGGCGGTGAGGGCCTCGTTATCGAGGGCGTCCGTATGGATTTCACCATCGCTGTAACGCACGTAGTTGAGGTTCATGGTATCCCATTGATAAGCGGCCTCCTGATAGCGGTAAGGAATGCTCAACTCGCTGACCCCGCCAAAAACCAGATCTTCCCGCTCGGCATTGGAATAAAAGTCAAACCCGGGGCAATCTGCAAGGGAAACCGCGGCATAGCCCCGATCCGCCGCCTTTTTGCCAAGCAATTCATAACTGGTATAGAGATTATGGGGAGCGCGCCGCTCACTGCTGCGCCAAAAATTACTGGCGCAGCCCATTTCATCGATATCCTGGACGCTGCCGGAATCGATGATATCATAGGCCATGGAACTGCCGCCGCAATGGGCCAGGGTGGCGTTGTAGCCTTTGACGATATCATAAAAATAATGACGGGCCGAGCGCACAGGACCGATGGTATCCGGCTCGTGATGATAATAAAAGGCCAGAAAACGGTTGATACCCCCTTCTACCGGCATTTCCACCAGCAGATCGGCAGCGTTCAAGCCGCTTTGCGGCTGTGCGTCGGCTCCGTTATCAATGGAGACGATAAACACACTGTCGCCGTGATCTTCGGCGGAGGATAATTCTTCACCATCCAAAGGGCAGGTAAATTCGGGTTCTGGCACAGTGGCTTCTTCCTCGGTCACTTCGTCCTGTTTGCCGCAGGCGGTCAAGCATATGGATAAGGAAAGCAGCAAACCAAGAAACAGCAAGCAAATTGTTTTTTTCATGATAATACTCCTATCTGATCAGTAATTGATATAGATGCGGCACAAAGATGACCACTCCGATCAATACCGCGGTAACGCAGACAAAAAAGACTGCGCCGGCGGCCACGTCTTTGATGACTTTGGCCAAAGGATGGTATTCCGGCGTAATCAAGTCAATGATATTTTCAATGGCCGTATTGAACATTTCGCTGGCAATGACCACGGCGATGAGGAGCAGCAAGAGCCCAAACTCCGCCAAAGACACGTCGAGGAACAAGGCAAGGAAGAGTACCGCCACCCCGGTTATGAGATGAATGCGAAAGTTGCGCTCATGGGCAAAACAGTGGCAGAAGCCGCGCCAGGCAAAGGAGAAACTCTCCTTCAAGCTCTTCGCTTTTCTCACCGTATCACCCCCAAAGCGCTGAGATACGCTTTGGTTTTCGCTTCCATCACCAAGCGTTCCGCCTCTTCTATATGGTCGTAACCAAGCAGATGCAGGAAGCCGTGGAGAGCCAGAAAACAGATTTCCCGCTTTAAACTGTGACCGTAACAAAGGGCTTGCTTTTCGCAATGTTCCAGAGAAATCAGGATATCTCCGAGAGAAAGGTTGTCGATACCCGGCAGAAGATACCGCTTTGTTTTGGCCCAATCTCTTTTTCCCCCTGTCATGGGAAAGGACAGTACGTCGGTGGCTTGATCGATGCCACGGAATTTGCGGTTAAACCTACGGATCCGCGCATCGTCGGTAAAACCGACGGTGACGCAAAAGGAGGGCGGCACCGCTTCGGCTTTGGCGGCATACCGCAATACCCTAACAATCTCCTGCATGATCTCACGAGATAAATCAAAATCAGCAAGGCGCGTGCGCATTTCAATGTTCATCGGTGTTCTTTTCTCCCTGTTCTTGGTCGGTGGCTGCGGCATCCTTTGGCGCAGCTGATTTTTGGTCCAAAACGTCCTGTTCCTGTTGAGGAAAAACCTTCTTTTCTCCGGTGGCGCTGATTTCGGCGGCGTTCTCTTCGCCGTTTTCCTCCATATCCACGGCAATACCGGACTTTTTGGCCAGGGCCTTCAGTTCCGGATACTTGATTCGATGGTGGGTCATGCCGTCATAAACGGAAACGAAAGCCTCCTGCATGACATGGAGATCTTTAAAGGTCAGGTCGCATTCCTCAAACTGACCGTCGTTCAAGCGCTCTTTGATCAGATCATGGATCTTCGCCGCCGTTTCCCCTTTGGTCATCGGCGGTAAACTCTGCATCGCCGCCTGGATGCAGTCGGCCATCATCACAACGGCGCTTTCCCGCGTTTGCGGCTTCGGGAAGGGATAGGCGAAATCTTCCGGCGTCACCTCATCCCCCCGTTCTTTGGCTTTGTTATAGAAATATTTCATCACGCTGTTGCCGTGGTGCTCTGTGATGATGTTGACCACATCTTGGGGCAGGCCGTATTCTTTGGCCATTTCCACACCGTCTTTGACGTGGGAGACGATGATCAGCGTCGATAAGGTCGGCGTCAATTTATCGTGGGGATTGTTCCCCGGTTCCTGATTCTCGGTAAAATAGGCGGGACGCTCCAATTTACCAATATCATGATAATAGGAGGCGACGCGAACCAAGAGGGCGTCGGCACCGATGGCGTCGGCGGCGGCTTCCGCCAGGTTGCCCACAAGAATGCTGTGATAATAAGTTCCCGGCGCTTCCGCCATAAGCCGCTTGATCAAGGGGTGTCCCGTGGAGGAAAGTTCCATCAATTTCATCGGCGTCGTCAGCTTCAAGGAGTTTTCCAGCAAGGGCAAACTGCCCAAAGCGAAAAAGGCGGAGATAAAGCCGCCCATCAAACCAACGGCGCAACCTATCATCACCGTAGTCAGAGACTGCTCCCCAATCAAACCAATGATCAAGATGATCAATACGTTGACCAGGCCGAGACAGAAGCCGAAACTGACCACCTGATAGCGCTCTCTGATGCGGCCTACCGTATAAACGGTAAAGAGCACAGCGCAAAAAGAGGCAACCAGGTAAGAGGGCTGATTCATCACCATGAGGGCCATGAGCATGGCGCAGAAAGAGACCATGATAAAGGAAAGACGCTGGTTGGTCAGGGTAGCAAAAACAATGCCCACTGCAGGCAGCGGCAACAGATAGCCGAGAACGCTGTAAAGCGTCCCTGTCGTCGCCGAAGCGGTCAGCATAATGATCTGGCAAAGGGCAAGAAAGACCACGACCACGGAGCCGATGAGCAAAATGCCCTCCTTCTCAAAAGCATAGAAGGGGAAAAACCGCTTACAGTACAGAAACAGCAGGAAAAACAGGAAGAAAACAAAGGCGAAAACACCGAGAAAATAGCCGACTCCTTTGCGTTCCGAAAGCATCCCCGCTCTTTGCAGCGTTTCCATTTGTTCCGCCGTGATCACCGTACCTTCGTCAACGATTTTCTGACCGGAACGTACCGTCACTTCCACCGGCTCGATTTCGGCAATGCGCTTTTTCGTCACCGCGTCGGTCTCTTCTTTGTTCAGAAGATAGTTGGCTTCAATGGTCAAGGTGCTGACAACGGCATGGGCCACGGCCTGTTCATCTTCATTAAAACGGCCATCGCCAATCCAAGTATCAAGGCTTTCCAAAAAGGTTTCCAAATCGTCCTCTTTGATCCCTTCCGCATAGGAGGACGCAAAATAGGTGCTAAGATTATTGGTCACATTGGTGATTTCTTTCAAGGTCAGTTTTTTGATGGCCTTTTCATAAGCGGAAACCTCGTCGCCGCTGCCCAAAAGAGTGCTGTAAAGCTCCGCCGGATCGGCGTCTTCCTCTTCTTCCCGATCTTTGATGGCGGAAACCTGATTGACAAAATCACCGATTTCCGTGTTAAGACGTTCCAGTTTTGTGTTGTCCAACATATAAACGTCGTTGATGTCGGCTTCAATGGCCGCCACCGCCTCATCATAAGCCACTTCGCTTGTATAGCTAAAAGAAGCCCCCTCATAGATCAGAGATTCCGGCGCCACATCCCCCGCTTCATAGGTTTTCGTGGGCCCCAAAGCTCCGGCCACAAGAATAAAAGCGCTGGCAAAGACGATGGCCAACCAAAACCAAATACGCTTTTTCTTGATCAGTTTTTCAAGGATATCTTCTGTAAAAAATTTTCCGACGGAAAAAAGATGCCGCCGTCTTTTATTTTTCATGATGTTCGGCCCTTTCGTAAGCGTCGATGATCTTTTGCACCAAGGGATGGCGAACCACATCGAGATGACTCATAAAAGCAAAGCCAATGCCTTCTACATTCTGCAATATTTTCCCGGCGTGAACCAAGCCGCTCTTCTCACCGGGAGCCAGGTCAACCTGGGTAATGTCGCCGGTGATCACAGCCCGGGAACCAAAGCCGGTACGGGTTAAAAACATCTTCATCTGGGGAACCGTGGTATTCTGCGCCTCATCAAGAATGATGAAGGCATCGTCTAAGGTGCGTCCTCGCATATAGGCCAAAGGCGCCACTTCAATGACGCTTTTTTCCATCAGCTTCACCGCCGTGTCGCTGCCCAAAATATCGTAAAGGCTGTCATAAAGGGGCCGCAGATAGGGATCGACCTTGTCCTGGAGATCGCCGGGGAGAAAACCGAGCTTTTCCCCGGCTTCCACCGCGGGGCGGGTTAAAATGATCCTTCGCACTTCTTTTTTCTTCAAAGCCACCACCGCCTCGGCCACGGCAAGGTAGGTCTTGCCGGTCCCGGCGGGGCCGATGGCAAAGACGATATCGTGATTGCTTAAGGCTTCCACATAGCGTTTCTGCCCCAAAGTGCGGGCTTTGATCTGCTTGCCCCTGGGGGTAACGTAAATAGTTCCGGTCAACGACGAAGCAACATCATCCTGTTTTTCTTCGGCGGCGGCCACGGCATAATTTAAAACATTGGCGTTGATCTCCACATCGGCGGCGGCCAACGTCTTCAAATGGTTAAAGATCCGCAGCGCTTTTTCGCGCTGGGTCTCGTTGCCTTTGATTCGCACCTCGTTGCCGCGAACGAGAATTTCCGCGTTAACTTCTTTCTCAATACGCAGCAGGTTTTCATCGCGCTGACCGAGGACGGCGGCGGTTTGCATTTCATTGCCCAAAGAAAGGACGGTTTCGTCCCGGTTCGTGAATTCCATGGATTGGCATACTCTCCCACTTTAATTTCGCTTATTTATAGTTAGTATACGCCCTTTTCAGTTGTTGCACAATCCCTTTTTGAAAAATCAACGGGATTCTCCTATGATAAAAGAATACTCCTTACGCCAAAAGCTCCATTGATCCCTCGATATCTCATGGGATGGATGAAATAGCGGGGAAAGATGGTGCCGTAAAGAAATGAACCGAAAAAAGACGCTCGGAAATCAAAGGAAACGCCCCCATAAGGACGCAAGGCTATGGAGGGCGCTCCGTCCATCATTGCATGGCAGAAAAAGTGCCGATATCCTCCTCCGTTTCAAGGATCACCTCCACCCCCACGGCACCCTCGGCGTCGGTGAGCTCTTTTAGATGCTCGTCGACGACGGTCACGCCCCGGGGCAGCTTCGCTTCAGCGGCGGCCCGAGCCTGCTTTTTCGCCAGAGATAGGGCCGCTGCCGCCGTGCGTTCCTTTTCCTTGGCCTGCACTTCGGCGATGTTTTTCACCTTGAGGGTGACGCCAAAAGCTAAGGAAAGGGCGCGTTCTTCGGTAACGGCATTGTCAAAAGGGCTCTCTTCGCTGCCCCAAAGCGTATAGGCCTTACCATCTTTGCTCACGGTGATGATACCGCTCTGCTTTCCCGTGGGCGTCACCTCAATGCCCCGGAGGCTGACGTAGGCGACGCCCTCATACCAAACGGCAGCTTTGATCATGCCTTTGGCGGCGGTCACGTCGGAAACAGGGGCTTTCCCTTCTTCCTCATAGGTGATCAGGCCGGAAATCAAGATATCCCCCGCTTCTACCGTATCGCCGACTTCCACCTTTTTTTGGCCCCTGAGCACAAAAATTTCCCGAATCACGCCGTTTTTGGCGGCGACAACATGACCAAAAAAAACACTGTTGCCATCCGTTTTTTCCTTGGCGGCCACCCGTACCGTCACGGTGACGCCTTTGACCTCAAACCCCACCCAGGCCAAAGAGGGGTGGGCCGCTAAAATCGCCTCGGCGGCGGCGTCATATTGGATGTTTCTTTTTAACATGAGAGGACGGACGCCGTAGTCGGCGGCTGTTGCCAAAATAGCCCGGGCTTCCTTTTCGGTAAGGGTGTTGCCGTTGTCGTCGGTGACTTCCACCTGCCAGATGGAGGCGGTAAAGAGCAGCAGCAGACAGAAGCAAAAAAGCGCGGTCAGCCAGAGACGCCAGGATTTTGTGATGCTCCTGTAAAAAAAAGGCAGGCCTCCCCGGTCCGCAACGGTAATATAACAGTCAAAAGATCGGGACAGGCGGCGTACTTTGGACAAAAGCGGCAGAGGGATGCGGAAATAGACGCCGTGCTCTGTCTTTTTCATATTCCATACCGGCACGTTCCCGGCCAGCAACACATTGACCAAGGCGCTGATATCGCCTTCTCTGATCACGATACCGACGTAGCCGCCGGTCTTTGCTCCAAAAATCATAGGCCCTCCCCTTTTTTCTCTTGCGCGAATCGCAAGCAAAACCCCTTCCTATCGGAAAAACGGTGCGGTTTCGTCAGATCTGCCGGTAAGAAACGGCGGCGATCTCTCCTTCGGCCGCAATCTCGTCCTTTTTTAAGAAAGTAAGCCGCAGATGCTTGCCGTCGATGATGATCTCCCCGTAGATGCAGGCGATCCGCACCTGTTCGCCGCTGAAGGCGCGGATACCGTTATGATTTTCCACCAAAACGGTGCGGTTTCCCGTCAGGACGATCCGCGGCATACCGCCGACGAGATCCACGGGCATATCCAAGGCGGACGAAAGCTTACTGCGGACGTTTTCCTTTTTCGTTGATACGACTGGCTCTGCGGATTTCACGGAACATCCCTCCCCTAAACCGTATCGCAGGGAGGAAAAAAATATACCTTCAAATATTCGACACGCTATGCTATAATAGATCATTAGGAATCATTTTGCCATAGGGGGACCTTTTTTTATGAAACAATTGATGACAGGTAATGAGGCCATTGCCCGCGGCGCTTGGGAAGCCGGGGTCAATGTCGTGGCGGCATATCCGGGAACGCCCTCCACGGAAATCACGGAAAACGCCGCCAAATATGATGAACTTTACGCCGAATGGGCGCCCAACGAAAAAGTCGCCCTGGAAGTGGCCATCGGCGCCGCCATCGGCGGCGGACGGGCCCTGGCCTGCATGAAGCATGTGGGAGTCAACGTGGCCATGGATCCTCTCATGACCGTGGCTTTTTCCGGCGTGGAAGGGGGTCTCGTCCTCGTCACCGCCGACGATCCAGGAATGCACAGTTCCCAAAACGAACAGGATAACCGCAGGTTGGGGCGGTTCGCCAAAATTCCCGTGCTGGAACCGGCGGATGCCGAAGAATGCCGCGCTTTCGTCAAAGCCGCTTTCGTCATCAGCGAAACCTTCGACACCCCGGTGATGCTGCGGCTCACAACAAGGGTAGCCCACTCCCAATCCCTGGTGGAAAAAGGCGAGCGGATCCCAAGGGAACTGCCCCCTTACCGAAAGGATCCGCAAAAATACGTGATGGTACCGGCCAACGCCAAGCCCCGGCATACCGTTGCCGAAGAACGTTTATTAAAATTAAAGGCATACAGCGACGAAACCGAGCTGAACCGCGTTGAAAAAAACAGCGAGTCCATCGGCGTGATCTGTTCCGGAATCGTCTATGCCTACGTCAAAGAGGCGCTTCCCGACGCTTCGATACTGAAAATCGGTTTGTCCAATCCCCTGCCGGAACAGCAGATTCGGGATTTTGCCGCCAGTGTTGAAACACTCTACGTCATTGAGGAATTGGACGACGTTATGGAGGAACAGATCCGCGCCATGGGCATCAAAACCCACGGTAAGGATATTTTCTCCTTGGAAGGCGAAATTTTTCCGGAAATCATCCGGGAAAAGCTCTGCGGTGAAAAAACAGCGCCAGCCTACCGCTACGATAAAGAGCTGGTGACGCGCCCGCCGGTACTCTGCGCCGGCTGTCCCCACAGAGGCACCTTCCACGTGCTGAAACAGGCCAAAGTCAACGTATTGGGGGATATTGGCTGCTACACTTTGGGGGCGCTGCCGCCCCTCAGCGCCATCGACACCACCATCTGCATGGGCGCCGGCGTCGGTATGGCCTTAGGCATGGAAAAAGTGAGGGGCAAGGATTTTTCCAAGCAGACCGTCGCCGTGATCGGCGATTCCACCTTCATCCATTCCGGCATCACCGGCCTGATCGACGCGGTCTACAACAACGGCTGTACCACCACGATCATTCTCGATAATCACATCACCGCCATGACCGGCCATCAACAAAACCCCCTGACGGGTTTTACCGTCAAAGGCGAGCCGGCGAGGAAGCTGCACTTGGAAGCCATTGTCAAAGGCCTCGGCATTGACCGCGTCAGCGTCGTCGATCCCTTTGACCTCAAAACCTTCGCCGCGGTGCTAAAAAAAGAGCTGGCCGCCGAGGAACCTTCGGTGATCATCGCCCGCCGTCCCTGCGAATTGCTGCTCAAAGGGACAAGAGGAACCTGCCATATCGATTCCGAGCTCTGTCTCCGCTGCGGCAAATGCCTCAAAATCGGCTGTCCCGCCATAGAGAAAACCGGCGTGGGCAAAGCGCCGGTGATCAGAAGCGAACTTTGCGTCGGCTGCGGCCTCTGTCAAACCGTCTGCGGCCACGACGGTTTTATCACAAAGGTAGGTGACTAACATGGCACAAACTGAGGTAAAAAGCATTTTGATCGCCGGCGTCGGCGGTCAGGGTACCGTACTCACCGCCCGGGTCTTATCCCGGCTGCTGCTGCAAAGGGGTTACGATATCAAAGTATCGGAAATCCACGGCATGTCCCAACGGGGCGGCAGCGTCGTCACGCAGGTACGCTACGGCGATAAAGTCCATTCACCGATCATCGCGCCAAATAGCGCCGACGATATCATCGGCTTTGAACTGCTGGAGGGCGTTCGCGCCCTGCCCTACCTCAAGGAGGGGGGCACCGTCATCGTCAACGAACAGAGAATCAAGCCCATGCCCGTGGTGATCGGCAAAGCCTCCTACCCCGACGACCTTGAAGACTTTCTCCGCCATTGCGGCGCGAACGTCAAACTGTTTGACGCCCATCTCCTGGCGATGAAAGCCGGCAACGCCAAATGCCTCAATATGGTGATGCTCGGCGCCTGGGCCAAAAATTCTGAATTGGGGTTTGAGGAAGAGGAATGCCTGAATACCGTCGCCGCCAACGTACCTCCCAAATTTTTGGAAGTCAACATCGACGGTTTCAAGAGAGGTTACCATGCCTGCTAAACATATTTATCCGCCCTTTATCGACAAAGACAGCATTCTTTGTTCCCGCTGCTTCGGTCCGTTGGCCGCCATTGAGCAGTACGGCGCCGGCGATAAGGGATACTGGTTCATCGCCCCCTGTAAACAATGCGGGGCGAAGATCAAGTGGTACCGGGATCATAACGGCGAAACGAAAGCCGACGGAGATCCGGAAAACGAGGAAAATGCCTTCGCATTTTATATGGAAGGCGATGAGATCGTCATGAAAGCCAAATAAGAAACGTGTTTTGCAACGTACAAAGAGGGTGTCCCCCACGTCAAAAAGACTTGGGACACCCTCTTTCTTTTGAGGCGGAGTATGACGGCAAAAGGGCTGTGGCTTTTTCAGACTGAAAACGCCCTCTTCCAACCTGCTTCGCCTTTCCCGCTTCGTCTATTTTTGCGCTTTCGCTCATAAAATGAGAAAAAACAGGAAATCTGGTGCATCTTTTATGATCGTGATCCGTCTCACCGCTAAGGTCCTCCGGCGCTGCTGCGTTATGGTTGGGCTTCTCGTGGCGCTCCTTCTCTGCTTTACCTTGGTACCGGTTTTGAGACAATCCGTGGAACGTGTCGTAGCCGACGGGGAAAAACCCGTTTACGCCGTGGAACGCAGCGATAAGGTCCTTGCCCTCTCCTTCGACGCCTCCTGGGGCGCGACCCACACCGAGAATATTTTGGCCATTCTTGACGAATACGACGTCAAGACCACTTTCTTTTTGGTGAACTTATGGATTGAGGATTATCCCGAGCTCGTGGCGGAAATCGACCGGCGCGGCCATGAAATCGGCCTCCATTCTGCCACCCACCCCTATTTCACCTCCCTTTCCTCCGCAGAGATCACCGCAGAGATCCAGGCCAACGAGGAAGCGGTGAGGGAGATCACCGGCAAAACACCGACGGTCTTCCGCTTTCCCTACGGCGACTATAACAGTAACACCGTCAACACGATCCACAGCTTAGGCCTGGAGGCGATTCAATGGTCCGTGGACAGTCTTGACTGGCAAGAGCTCTCCGCCTCCGAAATTTCTCTCAGAATCTTGGATAGCGTGAACCCCGGCGCCATCATTTTAATGCACAACAACGGCGCTCATACGGCGGAGGCGCTGCGCACCGTCATTCCTTCCCTGCTGGGCGAAGGATACCGCATCGTCCCCGTCAGTGAGCTGCTCCTTACCGGCGATTACTATATTGATCAAAACGGCATCATGCGCAAGGGAGAATCATGACGTCTTGTCAAGGGCCGCAGTTTTGTCTATAATGAGGAAAAAGGGAAAGGAGCCCAGCATTTATGTTGTATTTTGAAAAACCCGGCCGGGAAAATACGGAACAAACCGTGGCCGAAGCCATCAAAGTTGCCAAAGAGCGGGGCATCGGGAAAATCATCGTCGCCTCCCATACCGGTGAAACGGCAAAGCTCTGCAAAGATTGCGGTCTTTCTGTCATCGTCGTCAGCCATCAGGCAGGCTTTCGGGAAAGAGGCGTTTTGGAGCTAAAGGAAGCCGCGCAAAGGGAGCTCACCGCCGCCGGAATGCAGATTTTAACTGCCACTCACTTTTTCGCCGGCGCCGACCGGGCCTTAAATCATAAATTCGGAGGAATTTACCCCGCGGAATTGATGGCCCATACCCTGCGCATTTTGGGACAGGGCTTTAAAGTCTGCGTAGAAATCGCCGTGATGGCCATGGACGCCGGTTTGATCGGCCCCGAAGAGGATGTGGTCACCGTGGGCGGCTCAGCCCAAGGCGCCGATACCGCCGTGGTGCTGACGCCGTCACATTCCCAAAATTTCTTCGATACCGATATCAAAGAAATCATCTGTATGCCCAGGGGACATAAAAACAAACAAAAAGCATAGCAACGACCGTCACGGCGGCAAAGAGGTCTTTTATTGCAAAAATTCTCTACACATTGCGCAAAAAAGCCCCGTTGCGTCTTGGGCGGAATATGGTAAGATAAGGGTGTCGTTAGTGTTTTCATGTTTTACCCTTTTATCACTTTATTTCGTTTGTTTTGTTTTTGTTTTCAATTCCTAAAAGTTCAATAACCGCAAGGGGCCTTTCGTTATTTCAAACGGAAGGCTTTTGCTTTTGCCCGAAGCGACCTTTGCGCCGCCCCGGCAACGGCGGCTTTTCCTGAACCGCCTGCTTGATACGACGCTTTTTCATATTGACTTTCCCTTTTTCCTCTGCTACCCTTAAACCATCAAAAAGGAAAGAGGGAACGCTGATGCGCCATGCTGTCACCGCCGCCGCCCTGGGCCGGGAAAAGGGCGATTTGATTTTGAAAAACGGCCGTATGGTCAATGTTTTTACCGGTAAGCTCGAGAGACAAGACGTCCTCATCAAAGACGGCATCATCGCCTGCTGCGCCCAATGCGGTGAGGAGGAGGCGAAAGAAACTGTGGATCTTAAGGGCAAGTTTCTCCTGCCCGGTTTCATCGACGCCCACGTCCATATAGAAAGCTCCCATTTGACGCCGGTTCCCTTCGGCAACGCCCTTTTGGCCAAAGGCACCACGGCGGTGATCGCCGATCCTCACGAAATCGCCAACACCGCCGGTGTGGAGGGCATCGCTTTTATGGTGGAAAACGCCAAAAAAGCGCCGATCGATATCTTTTTCATGGTACCTTCCTCGGTACCGGCGACGGCAATGGAGACCGCCGGCGCGGCCATCAATGCCGAAACCGTAGCAACGCTTTTAAAACGCTACCCGGAATTTCTCGGTTTGGGAGAACTGATGAATGTTCCCGGCACCTTAAAGGGCGATCCCGAAACCCTGGCTAAAATCGAAGCGGCCAAAGGCCGTTTCTTAGACGGCCATTTCCCCATGGGCGGCGGACGCCCCCTCATGGCCTACGCCGCAAGCGGCGTCAGCTCCGACCACGAGTCGGTAACCGCGCAAGAAGCCGCGGAAAAAATTGCCGCGGGCCTCACTGTTTTTATCCGGGAGGGCAGTTCCGCCAAAAATCTTGAAGAGCTCCTGGGCGCCGTCGATGATCATAACCACAGCCGCTTTTGTTTCTGCGCCGACGATATCAACGCCAGCGACATCGAAGCCCACGGCGATATCTTAAACTGCGTCAGAAAAGCGGTAAACCTCGGGTTCAACCCGTTTTACGCCGTGGAAATGGCCACAATCAACCCGGCGCGGCATTACCGTCTTGAGGGCCGCGGCGCCATTGCCCCGGGCTACCTCGCCGACCTCGTGATCGTCGATGATCTCAAAACCTTCGCCATCGACAGCATTTATAAAAACGGGAAAAAGGGCGTCCCCGGAAAGGAACAGGAAAAAACGCGGTTTGGCGCCTTTACCCTGAAAAACAAGAATTTTTCCTTCCCCACCATGGGAGAGCAGCAAAAGGCCCGGGTCATCAAGGTCTTTGACGGACAACTGATCACCGAGGAACGCGTCTATACCAAAAAAGAGCTGGCGGAACATGAGGATATCGCCCTGCTTTGCGTCGTGGAGCGCTACGGCAAAAACGGCAATCTGGCCTACGCCCTCGTGGAAGGATTCGGCCTGCGAGAGGGCGCCCTGGCCTCTTCCGTCGCCCACGACAGTCACAACCTGTTGATCTTAGCCAAAACAGAGGCGGATTTCGCCTGCGCGGCGGAAAGGATGGAGCAGCTCGGCGGCGGCATGACCGTCACGGCAAAAAACCGCCTTTTGGCCGAAATGGCGCTACCCATCGCCGGTCTCATGGCGGAAGAAGACGCGGCCACGGTGGCCGCCAAAGAACAAGCCCTGACCAAAGCCGCCAAAGAGCTGGGCGTTGTTTTGAACTCCCCCTTTATGACCTTATCCTTCCTGGCCCTGCCGGTGATTCCTCACTTAAAACTCACGGACAAAGGCCTCTTTGACGTCAACAAATTCGACTTTACACCCCTTTACTTCTAACCGTAGGCATACGCCGCGCGCTTTTTTCCTTTTATGAGCTTTTTCGCCAATAAAACAAACTTACCGGGCAATTTAACCGTATCCTTAGCAAGAGAGCATTTTTCGCGATGAAGAATGCTCTCTTTATTCTTTATTCTTTATCAGAACACGGGCCTTTGAGAAAGAGGGCGCCTCCTGCTTTTTCTGCTTCCTTCTATGATACCTGGATAAAGCCGAAAAGCCGCTGCCGTAAGGCATATTTTTGAAAACCCCTCATAGGATGAAGCAATCGCCATAAAGAAGGTGCCTTATGCACAAAATGGATTACCGCGCCGCCTGGGATTGCTGGCATCGCAAGGCCGACGCCGCGACCAGGCAGGAACTGGAGACGTTAAGCGACGCCCAACGAGAGGAGCGGTTTTATTGCGGTCTTGCTTTCGGCACCGGCGGCCTCCGGGGAGAAACCGGCGTTGGCAGTAACCGCGTCAACCGTTACACCATTCGCCAGGCGGCGGCGGGTACGGCCCGTTGGCTACAATCGACACTGCCGGCCAAAGAGCTGCAAAAAGGCGTGCTCATCACCTTTGATACCAGGACAGACTCGGCTGCTTTCGCCCTGGAAGCGGCGCTAAGCTTCTGCGCCTTCATGATTCCCGCCTATCTTTTCGACGCCCCCGCTCCCGTACCGCTGCTTTCCTTTACGCTGAAAAGAGAAGATTACCTTTGCGGCATTGCCATTACCGCCAGCCACAATCCCCCAAACCACAATGGCTTTAAACTCTATAACCAGCAAGGCGGCCAGCTGGTGCCGACAGAGGCGGCAAAAATCGCCCCCTATATCGAAGAAACCGACCCCTTCGCCCTGGCGACACCCTCAGAGCCAAACATAAAACAACTGCTTCATTTCACCGGTCAGGCGGAAAACGCCGCCTATCTCTCGGCGCTCACCAGGCGTAAAGTTAAAGATTCCCCCCTGACCGTGGTAGCCACACCCCTCCACGGCGCAGCCAAAAGGCTGTTGCCCGCGGCCCTCAAAAAAACGGGGCATCACGTTTTAACCGTCCCGGCCCAGGAGATTTGCGACGGTTCTTTTGCCACGGTAACGACACCGAACCCGGAAGACCCCGCTGTTTTTGCCCGGGCGGAAAAAGTCGGAAAAGAAAACCACGCCGATCTGCTTTTCGCCACTGATCCCGACGGCGACCGCTGCGGCGTTGCCGTCAAAGAACAAAACCGCTATGTCCCTCTCTCCGGTAACGAAGTCGGCGCCCTGCTCATCGATTATCTGCTCCGCCGGGACGCGGGCCGCCTCCCCGCCGACGCCTATATTGTAAAAACCGTGGTCAGCGGCAATTTGGCCGTTAAAATCGCTGCTCACCATAACGTTCCCACACGGATTACGCCAACGGGCTTCAAATACATCGGTGAAGCCCTGCTCAAAAAAGAGAACGGTGCCTTCCTCGCGGGCTATGAAGAAAGCGGCGGCTTTCTCGCGGGGAACCACGCCGCGGACAAAGACGGCATTTTCACCGCGGTGCTTTTGGCGGAAGCGGCGGCTTTTTACAAAAAACAAAACATGACCCTCATCGACGCCGTCCATGCACTTTACGCTGTTTACGGCTATGAAAAAAGCGTCACGGAGACCTTCCTTTTCCCCAGCAAAGACGGCGCGCGGCGGAAAGCGGCCTGCTTGGAATATTTCGCAGAACAGGCCCAGACCGGCGCCGCCCGAAGGGAAAAAGTCGCCGGGGATACGCTGCTCTTTTATTTTGGGGAAGAAATCAGAACGGCCCTGCGCCCCTCGGGCACAGAGCCGAAATTAAAACTCTATTTTACCGTCAGCGGTGATGATGAAAAGGATGCCGACGTCAAACTGGCTGAAGTCAAAAATCGCTTTTTACCGCTGATCACGGCGTTTTTACCGGAAAACAGTGATGTTCCTCATTCCGCAAACAGCGGTGTCGAGAGATAGCGGTCGCCGGTGTCGGGCAAAAGCGTGACCACGGTTTTGCCGGCGTTTTCTTGCCGTCTGGCAATGGCCATGGCGGCAAACAGCGCCGCTCCCCCGGAGATTCCCACCAAAACGCCTTCCCTGCGGCCAAGTTCTCGGGCAGCGGCGGTGGCTTCCTCCTCGGTCACGGTGAAAATCTCGTCATAGATCGCGGTATCGAGAATTTCGGGAACAAAGTTGGCGCCAATGCCTTGAATGCCGTGGGGTCCGGCATAACCCTTCGAAAGCAGGGGGGAGGAGGCCGGTTCCACGGCAACCACCTTGATATCGGGGTTTTGTTCTTTCAAATAGCGGCCCGCGCCGGTAATTGTGCCGCCGGTGCCGACGCCGGCGACGAAGAAATCGATTTTCCCCGCGCTGTCCCGCCAAATCTCCGGCCCTGTGGTTTCATAGTGGGCTTGGGCATTGGCGGGATTTCCAAATTGACCGGGCATAAAACTGTGGGGAATCGCCGCCGTTAAGGCCAGGGCCTCCTCAATGGCGCCCTGCATACCCTTGCTGCCCTGGGTCAGGATAAGCTCCGCGCCGTAGGCCCTCATCAGGGAACGCCGCTCCTCACTCATGGAATCGGGCATCACGATCAGCACGCGGTAGCCTTTGGCGCAGCCGACGGCGGCCAGGCCGATGCCGGTGTTCCCCGAGGTGGGCTCGATGATGACACTGTCTTTTTGCAGCAGGCCTCGCTTTTCAGCGTCAGCGATCATGGCGGAGGCAATGCGGTCTTTGGCGGAACCGGCGGGATTCAGGTATTCTAATTTGGCCAAAAGGCGGCCGGAAATACCCTTCATCTGTTCCAAACGGTTTAATTCCAAAAGTGGCGTGTTGCCGATCAGTTCTTCCATGGATTGATAAATACGCGTCATCTCGTCTCCTCCTCTGCCTTGATCAATGTCATCTTTGCTCGTTTCACTGTACCACGAAATCTATGACGGCGCAAGATCAAAAAAATCAATCATATGCAAGCATACAGTAATGTATTCATTTTCGCCCTTGATATACCCGGTTTTCCGGAAAAAAGGCGGTTTTTCACTGTTTACGCTTGCATAATTTCGATAATATGATATCATAGTTAGTGACTTAACATCTGATAAAAGCATGTATCATAGATAAAAAGGAGCTAAATAATGAAAAAAATTCTCGCACTTTTGCTCACCGCGCTTTGCTGTATCGCGCTGCTGACCGCCTGCGGTTCCGACAAAAAGGAAACCGCCGCCAACGATGACGGCACTTTCGTTTTCAAACACGGCTTTGACATGGATTATCCGCCTTATTCCTATCGCACCGACGAAGGGGAAATCGGCGGCTTCGATGTGGAAATGGCCAAAGCTGTCTGCAATTATCTCGGTTGGGAATATGAATCCGTTCCCTTCAACTGGGATGCCAAAGACGCTGAATTGGAATCCGGCGCCTGTGACTGCATCTGGTCCGGGTTTACCCTCAACGGTCGGGAAGACGATTACTGCTGGTCCGTTCCGTATTCCGATAACACCCAGGTCATTTTGATACCGGAGAAATCCGATATCAAAACCCTTGATGACCTCAAGGGCAAGACCGTCGGCGTTCAGGTCGCCACTTCCGCTTTGGACTTGCTCCAAGGCGATGAAAAAGAACTTGCCGACACTTTTGCCGCGTTGAATCAGTATGACACCTATACCAGCGCTTTTGCTGATCTCCAGGCCGGTGCGATCCAGGCCGTGGCCATCGACATTACCGTGGCCAATTACTTCATGCAAAAAACCGAAGGTTTCAAACTCCTTGATGAAACCCTCAGCACCGAACAGTACGCCATCGGCTTCCGGCTCAGCGATACCGAACTTCGCGATCAGGTGAATGAAGCCCTGGCCGCCCTCGCTGCCGACGGCACCGTGGCTAAAATCGCCGAAAAATATCCGGAAATCGCCGATCAGATCACCCTCGGCAAATAATTTCGGTTGATCCGTAGTAAGGATTTTACAGGCATTGGGCCGTTTCGGTTCAATGCCTGTTGCGTAGGGGAAGCAAAATGACATTTTCAATCATGTTATCCACGATGTCCGTGGGCATGTTGCGGACATGCGGCATCTTCGTTTTGACCCTCATCGGCTCTCTGCCGCTGGGGATTCTTGTCGCCCTGGGACGGATGAACCAATGGACGCCACTGAAAGGCCTGGCCAAAGCAGATGGCAGCAGTGACGCTTTGATCAGCGCCTTGGCGTCGTTTAAGCCGATTCAGTCCGTGGTCAAAGTCTACATCTCCATCATGCGGGGTACCCCCCTCATGCTGCAATTGCTCGTCTGGTATTTCGGCCCCTATTACCTCTTCGGCTGGGATATCGGCGGCTATCGCTTTACCGCCATCATCTTAGGTTTTGTTTTGAATTACGCCGCTTACTTCGCGGAAATCTACCGCTCCGGTATCGAAGCGATCCCCAAAGGGCAGTATGAAGCCGCCGCCGTACTGGGGTATACAAAAGCCCAAACCTTTACCAAAATCATCCTGCCTCAGGTGATCAAAATCATCTTACCTTCCATCACCAACGAAGTCATCACCCTGGTCAAAGATACCTCCCTATCCTTCACCCTCGCCTATCAGGAAGTGTTTTCCATCGCCAAGCAGATCTCCGCTTCCCAAACGTCCTTCATGCCGTTCCTGATCGCCGGCGTCTTCTACTACATCGCCAACTACGTGGTGGCGTTCTTTATGGAACGCTTTGAAAAACGGCTGTCTTACTACAGGTAAAGGAGGTAGCTGATGAAGCTGCTCGAAATGAATCACATTCAGAAATCCTTCGATGATCTCAGCGTTTTAAAAGACGTCTCCCTCCATGTCTATGAGGGGGAAGTCGTGGCGGTCATCGGCCCTTCCGGCAGCGGCAAATCGACACTGCTGCGCTGCGCCACGTTTCTGGAGACCATCGACGCCGGCAGCATTTTCTATGTCGGTAAAAAAGCCGCGGAAAACGACAGTGAAGGTCGGGCCAAATACGTATCCGCCGCCGAGCTGAAAAAGTTGCGCAGTTATTTTGGCCTTGTTTTTCAAAGCTTCAATCTGTTTCCCCATTATTCCGTTTTAAAAAACATCACCGACGCCCCCATCGGCGTTCAAAAACGCGATAAAGAAGAAGCCGCCGCCACCGCCATGGCACTGTTAAAGAAAATGGGTCTTGAGGATAAAGCCAATTGCTACCCCTACCAGCTTTCCGGCGGCCAGCAACAGCGCGTTTCCATCGTGCGGGCTTTGGCCATGAATCCCAAAATCCTGTTTTTTGACGAACCCACCTCGGCCTTGGATCCCGAACTGACCATTGAAGTGTTAAAGGTCATTCGCGCTTTGGCCGAAGAAAAAATGACGATGGTCATTGTCACCCATGAAATGGCCTTCGCCTCCGCCGTGGCCGACCGGGTGATCTTCATGGACGGCGGCGTGGTGGTAGAGGAAGGCTCTCCCGATGAAGTCTTCGGCAACCCGAAACAGGAGCGCACAAAACAATTTTTAGAAAAATACGCGGAATAATCCTTAACATACTGCGGCCTGTTGTGAACGATTCACAACAGGCCGTTTTTAAATTTCCACTTCTTTTTCGGGAGAAAGGCTGATTTTACCGCCAATGCGCAGAGAGCTGATTTCACCGTCCTTTTGCTCCGCCTCGGCTTCAAGGACGCCTCCCGGTTCCCGGAAGCAAAACAGATGGGATCCCGCCGCTCCCTTTTGCGCCAAAGCGGCCGCCACCGCCGCGCTCCCCGAAGCACAGCTGTTTTCGTAAAACAGCGTATCGGTGGCGGCCACATAAACCACCGGCGTCAGGACCGCGGTTTTCGCGTCGTAAAACATCAGCCCCGCCGCGGCGGCTTGATATTGCGCCGAAACCCCTTGCAGATACCTTTTGTCTGCTGCCGGGGAATCAGCGGCGAAAGGTTGATCGGTAATCACATGGACAATACCGTCAAATAATACGGCTTCCGCTGTACCGCCTCGAAAAGGTATCGGGATCATGCGCTTCGGCAGCGGCATGGCCGCGACAGCTGTGTTATTTTCCGTGTCAACCAAAACCGGCAGGGGCTTATTCACGCCACTGATCTCCGTCATCACCCGCGTTTCTCCACGTCTGCCCTGTTCTATGGCATAAAAAAGAGCCGCGCTGCGCAAAGCGTTGCCGCAGAATTCGCCGCCCATCATGGCGAGGCGCACATCACCGCCGTACTGAGGCATTGTCAAAAAGCCCACCTGCTCCGCACCGTTGATCAGGGTCAAGAGTTTTCCGGCAAGAGACGTGTAGGCTTCCTTTTTGACCGGCGTCTTTACCAATACTGTGATGTTACCGGCGGGATCCGCTACCCGTAGGATTATTTTCATCTCTTACCACCTCACGATCTTTCCTTTATTTTAGCAAAAAGCTAAAAAATGTACAATACCTTTCATTTTCATGTAGCATTTTCCTTTTTTTTATGCTAAAATCGGAACAGACAAATGGTTGTGACGTATCACAAGAAAGGGGAAAAAATGAAACTCAAAAAACAACTTTTATTGTTCGCAGTATCTCTATTCTCACTATTATGGCTGGCCACAGGTGTTGGCGCAACCGTTACCGCGGAAACCGTCGCCGCAGCGGCAACGGCAGATTACACGCTGTTTTACGACAGCGAAGATGGCAAAATGTACACGAGTGTTAACGAAAGCGGCAAGGGTACCACCGTCTACAGCGGCCAGAGCGACAAATGGAGTTCCGCCTATGACGCTGATTCAGACAGCTACATCCTGACCTTAAAAGGCTTCTCTTTCACGACTTCGGCTCCTGACGCTCTGATTTTGCTCAAGGATACCAAGCTCTGCCTGGCCCAGGGCACCACCAACAGCCTCACCAGTACCTACAATGATGATGAATACGAAAGCACCGGCCTTTTGGCTTGCTACGACTTAACCATCTACAGCAACGGAAACGGTACCGGGAAGCTTGTCATCCAAGGGGGAACCTGCGACAACGACCAAGATAACTATTCCGACGGGATCTTCTGCGCCGGTACCCTGGCGGTAGAGAGCGGTGCCGTTGCGGCCTACGGCGGCGCTGATGCTGAATCATCGGGGATCGCCACCGTCGCCTTCCAATACTTTAGCGGAGATATCGTTGCCAAGGGCGGCTACAGCTTGTTTTTCCTCTCCAATGAGCTGCCCCAGGTGATCAGCTATATCCCCGGAACCCTCTTCTACGGCGGCAGCAATGCCCAAAGCGTCTCTCAGCTTAGTGTTGAAAACGGCAGTGACGATGACACCCTCTTTGATGATTATGCGTATCTCCATATTTATCATACCTTAAGCGACCTTCCCTATACTGCCTGGTATTATCAGAATATTACCACTCTGTTTGGAGAAAAAATCGTCACCGGTTATGCCAACAGCGATGGATTAAGCTATCAAATCAAACCTGCTAACTCCATTACGAGAGCGGAATTTGTAACGATTTTGGCGAGACTGATGGAAAGTGAAACCGATCTGGAACAATACGCCGGAAATTATTCCTTTACCGATGTTCCCGAATGGGCCTCAAAATATGTGGGTTGGGCCAAAGCGATGGGTTATGTAAACGGCATAGAGGAAACCCTCTTCGGCTCCAGCCGGAATATCACCAGAGAACAGATGGCCGCCATTCTCTACCGCGCCATCGTTGATATGGAACTAACCTCCAACTACAGCAATCCCGCCGTTACCTTCACCGATGAAAATAACATTGCCGATTACGCCAAAGACGCCGTTGCCGCCATGCAGAAAGACGGCATCATCAACGGCTACAGCAACGGCGACGGCAGCTTCCGCTTTATGCCCCAAGGCAATGCCACTAGAGCCGAAGCTTTCACGATGATCTACAACTTCATCGACGCTTACATTGACCTTGAAGGATAAAAATAAGAATGCGTGCAAAAGTGCCTCCGACTGTTGTTCGGAGGCGCTTTTTGTACCTTAACCGATCTTGCTGTTTTTCCAATGAACCGTGCTATGCCAAGGACGAATGAATGCAGGCGAATCACTGAAGAAAGAAGGGAATAAAGATGAAAAGGAAATCGCGCCCTACGCGAAAGAGGCCGTGGCCGCCTTGAGCCAAGGCTACGTCATCTATGGCGGCGGCAACAACGGCGACG
The DNA here is from genome assembly GCA_040776805.1 of Clostridiales bacterium. Taxonomy (GTDB): domain Bacteria; phylum Bacillota; class Dehalobacteriia; order UBA7702; family UBA7702; genus UBA7702. The sequence goes on from JAXGZS010000004.1 coordinate 154,186, forward strand.
GCCTTCACTTCTATCCCCAAAAGAACGCAACCCGCGCCGAGGCCATGACCATGGTCAACCGCTTCTATTTTAACTACGCTAAATAAAACCACGATAAAAGCTCCCCCGGGAATATTCCCCCGGGGGAGTCGTTCGTTATTTTTCTTTGATTTGCGGATCGCGGCATGTTCACAGGATCTGAGTTTAAGACGGCCCTGATATCCTCGTTTTTATCCGCTGCCGCAGATCTATCCAGGCCGGCGGCCGCAGAATCGCGATGGCAATGACATAGATCGCAATTCCCAACAAAACCTGAAGCAAGATACCGCCGATGGTGGCTTTGATGACGGTCCCTGTCAAACGCAGGATCAGGTACATGATGGTCGCAGCCACACAGTATTTTACGGAGCCATGCAACAGCTTGCGGAGATCAAACTGTCTCGAAACCACAATGACTTGATAGATGGCGGCGGCGATTTCCGTCAGAATGGCGCCGATCACCGCGCCAAAGAGGCCGATCTTCCAAATCAGCAAAATCCCCGTCACCACGTTGACCGCCAGAGCGCAAAGCACGGCAAAGGTATACTGTTTCATCTGATTGGTGGGTAAAAGATAGAGAGAACCGATGATGCAGGTCAAACCCATGGGAAGCATCATCAAAGCATGCAACTCCAACAATCTCCCGGTCGTCTCGTATTGAGTGCCAAAAAATATGGGGGCAAATTCGGGGCCAATGACCGATAGACCAAGGGCAAGGGGTAGAACGATGAGAAGGCTGTATTGAAGCGCTGTTTTCAGGTAATCCTCTGCCTTCTCGATCTCTCCCTGGGCATAAGTATAGGAGGAGCGGGGCATCATCACAGTGCCGATGGAGATGATTAACGACACAAACAAACGCACAATTTTATCAGAATTTTCAAAAAACCCGCAAGCCTCCACGCCGCACATCAAACCCAGCAAGGATTTATTCAAAACAGAATAAATCTGCACCGCGGCAAAGGATACAAAAAAGACCAAAGCCCACTTCATGTAGGCCCGAATACACAGTGACTTCCTCCTTACTTTTACAATGGAAGAACTCACGAGAGGCAGCAACGAAAGATTGCCCAAGACTTCGCTGGCGGACAGAATAACGATATAGATCAAAATGTCTTCTTTTGTGCGAACCAGTAAAAAGATCAGAATCATCCGGCGACCTTAACGAGGATATTGCGAAGCGCCGTTACCTTGAAATTTTCCGGCCCACAAAAAGCCAGGAAGTATCCAAAGCACAGGCGATGATCAACAGGGATTGTCCTAAAAGATAATTGCGATAGGATGGCGCCGCGGCCAAAACCACCCCGAACATCAAAAGAGCCAGGCAGACCAGGCCAATCTTAAGCAGCATGATCTCCCAAAACGTGCGGGAGCACTTTTCCAAGTCGTCCCGGCATTGAGCGATACAGCGGCTGCCGTAAGTCGCCAGACCAAAATTGGCAAATAAAACAAAGTACTGGGTAATGGAATTTGTATACGAAACCATGCCGATCCCCGATGGTTCCAATACCCTGGAAACATAGGGTATGATAACCAGCGGAATCAGCACTGCTGAAAACTGATATAGAATTGTATACAAATAGTTTCTGATAACTTTCATTTTTATCCAGTATGAATCTATTATGGTTTCAAGGAAAAGTGCCAGTATATTCTATACACTATGGCATGAATCAGCCTGCTGCGCAACAACAACCAAAGACTGATTCTGGCTTTTATCGGGAATGCTTTCACTATTTTGGGGGTTTCCAGGGCTCTTACTTTTTCCACAACCTTTTGATAGAATTCATCCAATTGAGGTTTTGTATCTTTTCCGCGCAAAAGAATCGTATAAACCATCAGATGTACATACATCTCTTTACGCTGGCAGATTTCTTTTAAATCCGGGAATTGTTCCGCAATAAACGCCGTGCTCGCCTTGGTTGCGTTCACATAGCTGATTTCAAAAGCGTCCCCTTTTGTAATACTCCCCTGACGTTGTCTATAATAGTATTTTGGTGAAGAATCGTATACGATGCAGTTTGCCCTGGCAATGATTTTGGGAGTCACCAGAATGTCTTCAGCAAGGACACCGGAAGGGAAACGAATGCTCTGCAATAGATTGACATCAAATAATTTTCTGCACAAACTTTCGTCAAAATACCCAAAATCAACGATTTTTTCAAGGGCTTCTTGGGCGTTCATTTTTAAATAGGTATCGCCGACCCCTTCCTTTTGCGAACACTTTTCATAGACAAACCAGGTTCCGCAAATCGAAATCTGCGCGTTTTCTTTTTTCATATTATGGTACAACAGCTCCAGCATATCGGGAGCAATATAATCATCGCTATCCACAAAGGTCACATATTGGCCCCGGGCAACGGCCAAAGCATGGTTTCTGGCATCGGAGATACCTTGATTCTCCTGATGAAGGACACGAATCCGTTTATCCTGGGAGGCGTAGCGGTCACAGATTTCGCCGCTGTGATCCGGCGAACCATCATCCACAAGAATCAACTCAAATTCCCGGTACGTTTGGGCAAGGATAGAATCAATACACTCTTCCAGGTATTTCTCCACATTATAAACCGGCACAATGATACTGATCAAAACCATTTGTTCCTTTCCTCGTTGTCCTTTTATAGCTTGGCTTGAACTGTTTCGCTTCCGTCGCCTCAACGTTTTTTGTTTGCCGCAAGCAGAAACCGCCGAACCGTCTTAGCCTGGGTACGGTTACAGAATAGGTAGCATAGATAAAGGATAGCCACACTTAGAAATGACCAGAGAGCGGGCAATTTCAGGGAAACGGCAATGAAAACCGCGGCGAAGATCAACTCCGTGGCGAGAACCGTCCTGCTTTGCCCCGGCAGGTACCGGGAAAGATAGCACGTGGAGAGTACATAGCGGCTGACCACCCCGATCAGCATGGCAAAAACAATGGCATCCACGCTTTTCAGCAGATAACCGCCGATGACAGAGAGCAGAAAGCTCAGGGAAAAGGCCACCAAATTAACGTAAAGCAGCGCCTTTTCTTTGCGCAGCACCTTAAAATAGGTGGTGCAAAGCAGCTGCATCTTACCGTCGAAAAGGCAGAGAGGCAGCAATACCGCCAGATATTCGAGACTTACCGCATATTGAGGCAACCAAAGGGAGAGAACCACCTTGATGGGGATATAAAAAACCAGGATCAAGGGAAGCAAAATGCTGAGAATGCCGTCAAGCTCCCTATAATAGCGCTTCTGGGCAGCGGCGTCGATCTGGCGCAGGGCGGGAAAGAGCACCATACTGACTTGGGCAATAAAAACGAGGAAAAAGTTGGTCAGGGTTAGAGAAAAAGACACTTTACCGAAAGATTCGATGCCCCAGAGGGAGTCAATAATGATGCGGCCAATCCCCAAAATCAGGATCCCGGCGAGGTTGGCCAGGAGCAGTTTGACACCAACGGAGACATTCTTCATGATCTCTTTTAAGCCTTTGCGCCAGCCCACAAAGGCAGAAAAGACGATATCACGACCACAATAGAGGTAAAAAACCACGGAGCCAGTGAGACATAGCAAATAAAAACAGATAAAAACTTGAAAGCGATCCACGCCCCAGATGATCAGGCCGAAAAGGCAAAGGATAAAAGCGCCTTTATTGAGCATCTCCGCTTGGGAAAAAATGCGAGTACGGTTTACGGCTTGGAAGACGTAGCCGATAAAATAGGAGCCGTTAAAAAAGACCATAAGAATGGCGGAGGCCGCAAAAACAAAAGTGCGGTTGACGTCCTGCAGGCAAAAGATACCGATTATGACGATGACCGCCGCAAGCATGACCTGAAACAACGTCCAAATTTTCAGTTCCGTCCCCAATAGGGCGTGATCCAAGCTTTCATAGCAATAGCCGCCAAACCGAAGGTAGACACCGTCATTAAGCCCAAAATGAAAAAGCCCGGCGTAGCTGGCATAAAAAAGGAATAGCTGCCAATAGCCATATTCCGTCACATTAAGAACCTTCGGCAATACCAAAGCCATCAGAAGACTCAAAACCAGTGCCACACCTTGGGCGAGAAAAGCGAAGACCATATTCTTTTTTAAGACTTTTTGATCCAGTTTTCGTTCCGTCATTTTTCACACTTTTTATTTCAGAACCGTAAGAAAGCGCTTTAGCGCATCTTCCCAAGGGGGCAAAATGGAAAATCCGTTTTCCGTTAGCTTGTGCTGATCAAGACGGGAATTCAAGGGCCGCTTTGCCGCGGTGGGGTAATCCTTTGTTAAAATCGGTTTTACCTTCGCCGTCAATCCCGAAAGTTCCATGATTTTTACGGCAAAATCGTACCAGCTGCAAACACCGCTGTTGGCGGCGTGGTAGACACCGTACTTTTCCGTGGCCGCCATGTCCAGAAGGAGAACGGCCAGATCGGGCGTATAGGTCGGCGCGCCGATTTGATCGCTAACCACGGAAAGCGCTTCCCTTTCCTTGCCCAGGCGGGTCATGGTCTTGACAAAATTGTTGCCATTCCGTCCGAAAACCCAGGAAATCCGCACAATAAAATAGCGGTCAAGCAGGGAGGTCACCATGTCTTCACCGAGAGATTTGGTCAGGCCATAGTAATTGACGGGAGCTTTCGCTTCCGTCACCTTATGGGGACGGTCGCCCATACCGTCAAAAACGTAGTCGGTGCTGATATAAATCAACTTGGCCCCGACTTCCGCCGCGGCGGCAGCCACATATTTTGTGCCGTTGACGTTCACGTCATAACACCACTCTTTTTCACTTTCCCCTTGATCCACGGCGGTATAAGCGGCACAGTGGATGATAACCTCGGGAGACAGGCGGTGAACATCGGCTTTTACCGCCGCTTCGTCACAGAGATCACAGTCACTGATATCGCTGCCGATCATCGTCAGGCCGCGTTTTTCGCCTTCCTTGACCACATCATAGCCTAGCTGACCTTTTGCACCGGTCACCAAAATCTTCATGGTTTATCACCTGTTACCGTACATTTTTTCATAGTAGTTTTGGTACTCCCCGGCCAGAATCTCTTCCCACCAGTCCCGATGTTCCAAATACCAGCCAATCGTCTTGGCGATACCGTCGCTGAACGCGGTCTGCGGCAGCCAGTCCAGCTCGTTATGGATCTTTGTGGGGTCGATGGCGTAGCGCATATCGTGTCCGGGGCGGTCTTTTACGTAAGTAATGAAACTTTCCGGCTTATCAAGAGCTTTTAAGATCGTTTTCACCACATCGATATTGGCCTTTTCATTATGGCCGCCGATGTTATAGACTTCCCCTATCCTGCCCTTTCTCATCACCAGATCGATGGCACGGCAGTGGTCCTCCACATAAAGCCAATCGCGGACGTTTTTGCCGTCGCCGTAAACCGGCAGGTTCTCATCGTTTAAGGCTCTCACAATCATCAGCGGAATCAGCTTTTCCGGAAAATGATAGGGGCCGTAATTATTGGAACAGCGGCTGATGGAAACCGGCAGGCCGTAGGTGCGGTGATAGGCCAGTACCAGCAAATCAGCGGCAGCCTTCGATGCCGAATAGGGACTGCTGGTATGGAGAGGCGTTTCCTCGGTGAAAAAGAGGTCCGGCCGATCCAGGGGCAAATCGCCGTAAACTTCATCGGTGGATACCTGATGAAAGCGGTCGATGCCGTATTTGCGGCAGGCGTCCAACAATACCTGGGTACCTAAAACATTGGTTTGCAGAAAGATTCCGGGATCCTCCACGGAGCGGTCCACATGGCTCTCGGCAGCAAAATTGACCACCATATCGAATTCTTCCTCTTCAAACAGGGGAAATATGCTGTCTCTGTCGGCAATATCGCTTTTGACAAAACGGAAATTGCTTTGATCAAGTATGCCGTCGAGGTTTTTCAGATTCCCCGCATAAGTCAGCAGGTCCAGACAGACAATGCGGTCTTCAGGGTGATGGTGCTGCTGATCATAGATGAAATTACTGCCGATGAAACCGGCACCGCCGGTGACAAGGATATTCATACGTTATCTCCTTTAAAGATGAAATTGCAGTCACTGTCTTTTAACAGCGGCGCGTTTTGATCTTTCGCCGATAAAATCGGATCGCCAACGCCCCAATCAACCCCGATGAAAGGATCGTCAAAGCGAATGCTGCGGTCGCAATCGGGGCAATAGGGATTGTCCACTTTATAGAGAAAGATCACATCTTCGCTGAGGGTAACAAAGCCGTGGCCAAAACCGCGAGGCAGCAGCAACTGCCGGTGGTTTTCGGCGGTCAGTTCCACGCCGACCCACTGTCCGTAATAGGGCGAACCTTTTCGCAGATCCACTGCCACGTCCATCACAGCGCCTTGTACCACCCGCACCACCTTGGCCTGGGCCATAGGCTCCTGCTGAAAGTGGATGCCCCGGACAGTCCCCTTTTTTGCTGTAAAGCTCTCATTATCCTGCACAAAACGAAAATGTAAACCCTGGTGTTCCCATGCTGCGGTGGACCAGGTTTCCGTAAAATAACCGCGATGATCTCCGAAAACCTTCGGTTCTATGATATAAACGCCGGGCAGCGCTGTTTCGATCCGTTCCATCATAACCTCTCAATATCTGATTTTTCCTTCGGCCACGCGTTTTAAATGTTCGCCGTAAGGTGATTTGCCGTAGCGGCACGCCGATTCCTTCAGGGTTTCTTCACTGATCCAGCCGTTGATATAAGCAATCTCTTCCGGTGCGGAAATCTTAATGCTCTGGCGCATTTCAATCATGCGCACGAAATCCGCCGCTTCACTCAAAGAATTGACGGTGCCCGTATCAAACCAGGCAAAACCGCGACCCATCAACTCTACGTTCAATGCTTGATTCTCTAAATAGAGCCGGTTTAAGTCGGTGATCTCCAGTTCTCCCCTGGGGGAGGGTTTCACCTTTTTGGCCAGTTTGGCCACACGGTTATCGTAAAAATAAAGCCCGGTGAGGCAATAGTTGGATTTGGGGTTTTGCGGTTTCTCTTCCACCGATAAGACTTTGCCGTGTTCATCGAATTCCACAATCCCGAAACGCTCCGGATCCGAGACGTAATAACCGAAGACCGTCGCAATGCCTTTTTCGGCATTCCCCACGGCGTTTCTCAGCATGGAACGAAAACCGTTGCCGTAAAAGATATTATCCCCTAAAATCATGGCACAGCAGTCGTCGCCGATAAACTCTTCCCCGATCAAAAAGGCTTGGGCCAATCCGTCGGGAGAGGGCTGCACCTGATAGGAAAGGCGAACGCCGTATTGAGTGCCGTCGCCCAAAAGTTTTTCAAAATTCGGCAGATCCTCCGGGGTAGAGATGATCAAAATATCCCGAATCCCCGCCAGCATAAGGGTGGATAGAGGGTAATACACCATGGGTTTATCGTATACCGGCAACAGCTGTTTCGATGTTACCATGGTGAGGGGGTAAAGTCGCGTACCGGCGCCACCGGCTAAAATGATACCTTTCATTGTTTCTCTCCCGTTTGCGTATGATGACGGTCATTCCCAAAACAAATTAACCATATATCACAGATTAAACTTTTCCAGCGAATGGTACCATAACTGCCATACAATTTCAGCAGGGACAGCAGCTTTCTGTGTCGGATCAACTGCATTCGCTGTTGATGAAACGCATGCTTTGCTTTGATTTTTTCGTTCCCTTCCAATAAGGGTAAATCAGCGGCCAAAAGCTCCGAAAGTATGCGATCATAATGGACCATTTCCGTAAGTTTTCGTCTCAAATTCAATAGTTTCTTAATGCGGTGTTCTTCTCCGGCAGTATTATTCCCATGCCTCCGGTGATCGCAACCGCAATACTTATACTCAAAAAAACATCCTTTTTCCGCGGCAAAAAGCGCAAAAATGAGATCATGGGGCACGGACAACTGACGGTAATACGAAGATGTCTCCTCAAAAAAGGAACGGCGCAACGCCATCGTCATCCCAGGCCAACGATAAGAATACAAAATATCATCGGTGGAAACGGACTCTAATTCTTCGCTCAACGACGACGACTCAATCATGAAACCGTGGAGTGGCTGATCGTTTTCATCAATCACACCAAAATTGCAGCTGAGCACCGCAACTTCGGGATGAGTAGAAAAAACAGTGGCCATTTTCTCAATTTTATCCTCCCGCCACAGGTCATCCTGATCCGATAAGAAAATCAGCTCTGCGGAGGATAAAGAAATCGCGTAATAAAAATTTTGGACATAACCGAGGTTTGTCGCATTGCGGTATAGCTTCCAATTCGCTTCAAGGCGGCGGGAAGTGATAAAATCGTTGATGATGGCCACGGAATCATCATTGGAACCGTCATCGCAAATGATAACCTCATCTGCTTTTCGGCTTTGGTTATAAATAGAAGCCAATTGCTTTTCAATGAACCTCTCACCGTTATAGACCGCGATGACAACAGCGATGTGCATGGATCAGATCTCCTTCCGGCGAATGCTAAAAGATGACCCCAAGAATATCAAGAAAGTGGTTCCCCATAACAGCCAAACCGCGAAAATGCTCATCCAGGGAGTAAAAAAGGATAGAAAAACCGGGGTCAAAGTGTTTCCATAGACCATAAAGCTACAGGGTGTTTGATATTTCAGGAAAAATGCCTCAATGATTCCAAAACCAACGCCCCAGAGTAAAGAAAGAAACACGATCCCGAAAAGATGAAAATCATAATAAGCATCGCTGAACAAATTACCTGTATTCAAATACGGGCGCACCAAATAATTCTCTGCATTCTCTATCTTTTCCGTCAAACTGTCACTGCGGAGAATCACGTTAAAGGGTACCAATTCACGAATTCCCATGGCATAGCTTTTAGAAAAACGTACCGCCTGATCAAAATTATCATGACCCACGGTCAGGTATGTATAAAAAAACAATACTTTAGGAGGCAACTGAAAGATGGGCGGTGCCGCTGTGCCGGTCTGGCTTTCTGTATTGTTATTTTCCTCGCCTAACCCGTTCATCTCTCCGTTTTCCGGCTGGCTGATCTCCTGTTGCTGATTTCCGTTATTATCATTACTGATTTCGATTTGTTTCGGTTGTAGAAGGGCATTTAAAGATTCATCTGTTAAGTTTCTGGCAACGCTGCCGACCTCATAACCGGCAAACATGATGACAAAACAAAGCACCAGAACCCAAAGTTTTCTGCCGTTGAGAAAAAAGACGGCCGCAGACAAAGATAATGCCGCAACCATAAAGGTACCTCGCGATACGATTAAAGTCGGCATTAAAAAAACGAGATAAATAATGGCAGACCACAGTAGGATTTTTTTGATACGACTGAGCTTTTGTTTTTTCAAACAATAATAACATAGGCCGGAAGCAATGGTCCCCGCATAGATAAAGATATTAAATCGCGTATAAAAATCAGTATAAGCGGCGGGTGAATCAGAGAAGAAGGGCAGATATCCCTTTATATAAATATTTATAATAAAAGCGAGGAGGCTCATGACAGTTGCCGCCATACAAAGGGCAAAAAGCCGGTTCTCTTTCAATCCAAAAATAATACGGCCTTCACCCTTAAAAACCGTCCAATCATGCATATTGAATTTTTTCGATAAAGCGGGAAAGAGGTCCCTCCCCAGTTGCAGGCCACAAATTAAGCAGAGGTAACCAACTCCTGAATACCACCAGCTCCTGGCGATCCAATCCACCTGGTACTCCGTTAGCTGAAAGCTTGCCAGCCCTAATGTAAAAAGCCAGATTCCGGAAAAAAGAGCCTGAAAGCTAAAATAATTTTTATGATCTTTCCAAACAAAGTAACCGTATAAAACAACTGCTGAAACTAAAAAAAGCAGGCCGACTAGATAACGGTGTTCTTCTATGATGAAGGGAGCAGAACCAAAAAGTATGATGCTCCAGATAATAACAGGGAGTAGTTTTTTCAATCCATTTTTAAGATTCATCTCTTCCACTTTTTTCTCTTTTCACCTGATTGATTTTTTTCTTTATAATTCTACGGATATATTTCAAAAAGTAAAATACTCTCAAAAAGCAATAAAAACCTTTGGAAAGAATCCTTTGCTCTTTCAGTTCACGGCTGTATCTCACTTCACCTTCGTGCATTTCTTTTAAATGCGAGGACAAACCGGAGCTGGCGTAAAACGGTTTAAAGGGATCAATTTTGAGCAGAAAAACAGGAATATGATAATAACCAAAGCCTTCTGCACAAACACGAAAGCAAAACCCGGCATCCTCCATATAGTGAACCCCTTCCTCAAATCCACCGACTTTTTCAAATACGGTCTTGCGCACCAATATACTGGAGGTGGAAGGGAACGATTTCAGACAAAGATCTTTGACCTTCACGCGGTATAATGTATCTATTTTACGATGGAGAATCCTCAAAGGAATATCATCGTTGTTGCAGCCAAGGAAATCGATTTCTGGATGAGTTTCCAGGATATTCCACTGAGTCTCGATCTTTTCCGGTAACCAAAGATCATCCGCGTCAATAAACGCAATCCAGCGGCCGGAGGCCGCCCTAACGCCATCGTTACGGGCAGCGGCAACACCGCCGTTTTCTTTGTTTATAAGACGGATACAAACCTCTTTATGAGCTTCACAGTACGCAGTGATAACGTCACGAGAACGATCCGTGGAGCCATCGTTAACAATAATAATTTCTTTCAGCAGAGACGCGGCTGTTTGTTTACGCACAGAGTCCAATACTTGTACAATGGTTTTTTCGCTATTATATACAGGTATTACAACTGAAATATCCAACGGTTTACCTTTCTATTTACGGCATGATCATAGAGCGCCACAATCATAGGGTGCCCATCTGAGGAGCGACGGAGGCCCTCACGGTCATGACTGTTTTTCTCCGGCAAGGATATGCTTTATCCCCTGATAAAATTTCTTTTCGAAACAATCATAGGAGAATTGCTCTTCAAACAATTTACGGCAATTTTCCCGCATCAAATGGCACTCCCCTGTCAAAGACTGGAGAAGCTCTAAGGCCGTCTCTTCCGCCGTTCCGGCCCAGGCAACCCCTACCCGATAGCGGCGAATGAAGTCAGCGGTATCACCGCTGATGGTGTTGACCACCGGCAAACCGCATTCAAAACAATCGATGCTCTTCATGGTCAAACCAATACAAACCGTATCCTTTAGTATATTGAGACCAAAATGACATTGATCAAAGATTTTCTGCTTTTCCTCCATATCATACAGCTCACCGTAAAATTTCACAGTGGCGCCGGCTTTTTTTAAGCCGTCGAGAAAAGCGTCTTTGTTCTCACCGTTGCCGATCACATGTACGGTAACCGGCATCTTGGCGGCAAGCGCCTGCACAAGACCGCATATGCGGGGAATGTCGATGATATTATTGATGGAACCCAAATAAGCGAGGCTAATCTGCTGTGGGGGCAAAGAGGGCTCGCTGGAGAACGGGCGTATCTGCCGGGAAAGGTAGAGGGTAGATAGTTTCCCCTCCAAAGCGGAAGTGTCGATTACCGAATGAAAAAGGTCGCATTCGGTGAAAACATGCTCCGCGCAGCTGAGATATCGGTCTCTCAGATTTTTCCAGCACCGGCAGGGAAATAGATGCATCGCGTTTTTGATCGGCAATGTTTCCGGCCATAGGTCAAGAATGTCAAAAATCACCTTGACATTGGCATGGCGTGCCTTATATTCTGCTGTCCGTTTTACCAGAGAATTCGGCGGCACGATCACATAGAGGAGATCGGGATCAAAGGTTTCCGCTTTTTTCAACGCTTCTCTGGCAAAAATACGGTGAGAGTTGATTCTGGCAAAGGATAAGTTCCGCCGGTAGGGTTTCGTCGGAATAAAAACGAGATCGTCCCTGTGATCCGTTCTCCGCTCCCGCTGCAAATGGCGAAAATCCGATTCGATGTAAATCGGATGATACCCCAAAGCGGCCAATTGCTCGCCCGCCGCCATCATTCTCTCTTCGTAAAATTCAAAACAGGTGATCAACACCGCAGTCTTTTTTGCATCCATTTTCCGTTCTTACTCCGTACCACTGGTAGATTTATCGGTTGCGCCGGTGAAAGCATCGTCGCCATAAATGGCCGTATGGATACGCTTCGCCGCCTCATCCAAATTATAAATATAATACCAGACGCCATCGCTGTCAATGCCGCCCCAAAGATCCGTTTCATAGGTGGCATCGGGAACCGTATATTGTTCGATGCTGAAATCCGTGAGGGCGATGGGGGAAAGACCAAGAATCTCACTGTAGCTCAGGGAGGTTTCCGCCGTACCCAAAAACTGACGGATAAAATGAGGATAATCCGTCTTCGACATTGATTTGATCTTGCCAAAAGCCGCGGACAGCACCTTTTGCTGCCGGGTGGCGCGAGCATTGTCGCTGTCTATCTTGCGAATGCGGGAATAGGAAACGGCCTGCTCACCGGTGAGGTTCACCTCGCCGGCAGCGGCAATCGTGGTTGTTCCGGGAAAATACTGCAGCGCCAAAGCGTTGGCCATATCCACCTCCGCCTGGCTCAAGGTCAAAGTGACGCCGCCCACCGCGTTGATGATCGTCGCCAATTGGCTAAAGTTGACGGTGATGTATTCTTTGATGTCGAGATTAAACGTCTCATTCAGGGTCTTAATCGCCAAAGCAGGGCCGCCGTAGGCATAAGCGGCGTTGATTTTATTTTCGCCGTGTCCATCGATGGACACTTTGCTGTCCCTTAAGATCGAGGTCATTTTGATGATGTTCTTATCCTGATCCAAGGTAAGAATGATGATCGTGTCACTGCGCCCGGAATCGGCGCTGGTATCCCTGGTATCGACGCCAAAGAGGGCGATATTCGTAATACCGCCGACACTGACCTCTTCTCGAACGCCCAATTCTTCATCATCATTGGTAAAACTCACCGTGTTCAAATTGCCAAATAAATAGAAAAACGCGCCGCCTGCCGCAATGCTCATCATCAAAACAATCAGTAATATGATCATGATTGTTTTTAAAATCCGGTTTTGTCTTTTCCTGTTTTTTACCGTTCGTTTTTTATCAGACATCTTCTTTCCCATCTTAGCGTTGGATTTTTATGTAAAAACGTCAGTTTTATTTCAGTATACTTGAATTATTCTGAATAATCAACCGAAATAGAGGAATTGCGAAAAAAATTACAGCAATATTACAGTAAAATCACCATAAAATCACCCCGCCTTATGCTTCTATTTGTGCACAAGACAGGGTGATTTCTCTGCCGCTGTTTTCATCCCCTCCCTTTTCTTTTCGCGTCCCGCTCCCGCACAGCGTCGATAACAACGTCTTCCAGAGCGTTGTTGATACTGGCGGTCACCGGCTTTTCATCTTCTCTCAGTTGCTTTGTGACCTGGTCAAAACAGTGGTTGCAGTAATATTCCTCCCGCACAAGATAGGCTTTGCCGGGAGCAATGCGCTGGCTGCAATTTTTACAAATCAACATAAAACAGCCTCCTTTTTTGTTTATTTTTCCGCAAAGGAACCGGTTTTATGTCATGATTTAACGATTCCGTATAGGGAAAAAATGTTATCCCCGCGAAAGGCATAAAACCATGAACAATCCACAAATCGTCCTATTTGTCGAATTGAAAGATCCGAACTTCTATGTTAAACTTATATTTTAAAGGAAAAATTTGCGGATATAAAAACCCTTGGTTTTTTTGCCGGTTTTCGATACTGCTTCGCTTCACACCAGGCAAACCGCCTTACGATCCAGAAAAGGAGAAAAACGATGATTTTACCGTTTCAACATATCAAAAACGGCCGCGAACTCGGCGGCCTGACCGCCGCTGACGGCAAAAAGACAAAATGCCGCCTGCTTTTGCGCACAGGAGAGCTCTTTGCCGCCGATGAGAAGGAAATTCTATCCTTGCGTGAGGATTATAAGATCAAAACCGTCATTGATTTCAGAGATATCAGCGAATGTGAAATACGCCCCGATAAAGAGATCCCCGGCGCCGTCTACCACCAGATTCCCATCTTACCGCCGCAGCCGCAAGAGATCCGCGAAAATCTGATGACCAGGCTCATGCATGAACCCAAAGCCACGTTTTTACGGATCTATGAACACATCGCCGAAAACAGTGACGCCGCCGCCGCTTACCAAAAATTCTTCCAGGTCGTCCTTGAAAATCGGGGCGTCCCCCTGCTCTACCATTGCCGCCAGGGGAAAGACCGTACCGGCATTGCCTCCATTCTGCTTTTATCCGCCCTCGGCGTGCCGAAAGAAGAGGTGCTCAAGGATTATTTTCTCACCAACGAACTGTTAAAAGCCGATTATGAAGCGCTGAAAGCCCAGGGTACCCCGGAAGAGCAGCTAGAAAAGGCCAGGGATATCTTATTTGTCATGGAGGAGTGCGTCCATAGCTATCTTGGGCTGTTGAAAAAAAATTGGGGCAGTGTGGACGGATATCTCCAAGGCGCCCTCTGCCTGGGGAAAGGAGATTTAAAGACACTCCGCGCCATTTATACCGAATGAGCGCTAAAAAAACTTGTCCCCGTCATTCATGAATTTCATCCACTTTATCAAAGAAAGGGTGTCCTTTGGGCTTTTTACGCCTTGCGGGACACCCCGTTCCGTTCCGGGTGCTTTTTCCGATAATACCAGTAACAAAAAAGAGGCCTTTTTCATATTGTACAATATGAAAATCATTAAAGGAGGCCCCAAATGAGCAGAAAATGTTGCGGAAATTGTTCCTCGAATTCCTGCGGCTGCAACAGATGCGGATGTGGGTGTGGTAATGGCTGTGATTGTGGCTGCGGATGTGGGTGTGGTAATGGCTGTGATTGCGGCGGCGGCTGTGGATGCGGCAACTGCACAGGTTGCTTTGGCTGCTGCGATTACAGTTGTGTCTTAAGTTCCATCTATAATGTCTATACGCTCCAATACCTCGCGTCAATCTTGTACGCTTTCTTAGGTTGCGGGTTCACAGGTCCGTGCAGCCCCTGTTGTCCCTGCGGCATACCGGGACCCGGTCCCTGCCCCTGTAACAGCGGCGTCGCCGCCCAGTAAAGCAAGGCCATGGAAGCGGAAAAGACCGTTGACTTAAACCCTTTTGGTGACGGTATCTCCGGTGCAGGCACACCTTGGGCAGATACATTCCGCCTTGAGGGGCCGAGCGAAAACATTCCTTGGGACAGTGCAAATGGCTGCGCCGGGCGATGGCAGGGCAATCCTTATGATGATATCTCCTGGGATTGTACTCCCTGGTGGTATATCCCCTGCCATAACGGCGCGCCATGGTACGCACAGTTTTTGGTTAGCGTCTATGCTTATGAGACCTGTGTCCATTCGCTATGCTGTCTTTTCCGTCGCCCGGAGGGTTGACAATGCTGCCCGTGTCAAAAAGGAAATGAGGAGATATGATGACAAAAACCCGGCTTTGCCGGGTTTTTTTATAGTAACTCGAATTTCAGCGCGTTTATCCCAAAAATCAATGGTGTATCAAAAGGAGCGCTCTTGAAAAAAAAGCGTTTTTCTGATAAGATAATATTATACTAACGTTAAGGAAGGTTCACCATGAATATCTATGAATCCGGAGAAGATTATCTGGAAACGATCCTGATGTTAAAAGAACGCAACGGCAATGTCCGCTCCATCGATATCGCCCACGAAATGAATTTCAAAAAGCCCAGCGTTAGCTACGCGATGAAACAGTTTCGGGAAAACGGTTACATTTTTGTGGATGAGGACGGCTTTATCCATTTGACGGAAAGCGGAGAACAGATCGCCAAGCGGGTTTACGAACGCCACCGTGTTTTGACGCAGCTTTTGCTTTTCCTCGGTGTGTCAAAGGAAAACGCCAAAAAAGACGCGTGTAAAATTGAGCACGACCTCAGTGAGGAGACCTTTGATTGCATCAAGGGCTATCTCATGAAAAGCGGGGTCAAAATCAAGCTTTAAAATGTCTATACGCTTCAATATCTATAGTCTATCCGTAGGTGTACGCAAGAGTCCCCTCCATAGGGGACTCTTTTTTACATTCAGGTGTGTGACGCGCCGAAAAAGCGCGCGATTTCAATTTTGGCGTTTTCGGCGGAATCGGCTCCGTGAATGATATTTTCCGAGGTGCAAAAGGCAAAGTCACCCCGGATGGTGCCGGCGGCGGCGTCCTCCACCTTCGTCGCCCCCATCAGGCTGCGCACACCCTTTACGGCGTTTTCCCCTTCCACGATCATGGCGAGGACCGGACCGGAGGTCATAAAGCGCAAAACTTCGGGAAAGAAGGGAAAATCGGCGATATGGGCGTAGTGTTCCCGTAAAACCGCCTCATCAAGGAGGATCATCTTTGCGTCGGTAATGCGGTATCCCTTGTTTTCAATTCTTGTGATCACCTGCCCCATCAAGCCCCTCTTGACGCAATCGGGTTTCAGCATCACATAGGTTTTTTCAATGGCCATGACGTTTTACCTCCTGAAAAAATCTGTATATGCTCCATTATAGCATCCACGTCAACCCCTTATAAAGCCGGCGACAGCGGAAAATATCTGCAAAACCCGCAAAAAGCGCTGAAAAATCAAAGCAGAGATATTTACTTGCTTGCCGCTGTTTTATATAATAAGATCATAAAGAAAAAACTTGGCACGAACCGGCAAAAAGGAGGAAACCCCATGTTAAAACCAGGAGACAACGCCCCGGACATTCAACTACTGGATCAGGACGCAAAACCAATCCGACTTTCGGACTTTAAGGGACAAAAAGTCGTGCTCTATTTCTATCCCCGGGACAACACCGCAGGCTGCACCCGGCAGGCCGTGGCATTCAGGGAGGCCTACGCAGACCTCCGGGATCAAGGTGTTGTTTTGCTCGGCGTCAGCAAGGACAGCGTCGCTTCCCATCAAAAGTTTGCCGCCAAAAACAATTTGTCCTTCCCTCTCCTTGCCGACACGGAGCTTGACGCCATCAAAGCATACGATGTTTGGCAGGAAAAGAAAATGTACGGAAAAACCGCCATGGGCGTGGTGCGCACCACGTATCTCATCGACGAAAAGGGCATCATCGAAAAGGTCTATGAGAAGGTAAAACCAGATCAAAACGCCGCCGATGTATTGGCTTATTTGAAGGGGTAACCTATGACAAACGCTATCAGTCTCCCCGGCGCCGCTTTGGCCATGGTAGTGCCGCAGAAAATGGGGAGGAGAACCTAAGATCAGGCGCTGCCCTAAGAAATGATGAGCTGCGAAACACATAAAAGAACCGGCGTCCGGGTACATCTATGTATACAGGTGCCGGTTTTCTCTTTTAGAGGATTTCAAATGAGTCTCTATCCCGGTATGGTTTGGCCTTTCGCCCCCTTCGTCTTTGCCCTTTGGCAAGGATATGGCGAAGTGTGGATTTTTGATTTTCATGGACGGAAAAGTGTGCTATAATCAACAAAAATAGAAAAAAGAAGGAAGTACAGGGATTCAAACACGATGAAGTATTTAAAATATCTTTTGATTTTTATTCCCATCAGCATCCTCAGTGAATTTTTGGGCTTTTCAGCGACGCTGATCTTCGTTTTCGCGGCCTTGGCCATCATCCCCCTGGCGGGATTTATGGGGGAAGCCACGGAGGAGATCTCCTTTTATACGGGGCCAAAAATCGGCGGCTTTCTCAACGCCACCTTTGGTAACGCCACGGAGCTGATCATCTCCTTCTTTGCTTTGAAAGCCGGCTTATTTGAGGTGGTCAAAGCCTCCATTGCCGGTTCGGTCATCGGCAATATCCTTTTGGTTCTCGGCGCCAGCATGTTAGCGGGGGGGATGAAATACAAATCCCAGCGCTTTAATATCAAAGTGGTGGAAATCAGCGCCAGTATGCTGCTGTTCGCCATCGTCGGCCTCTGTATCCCGGCGATTTTCACCCATACCGTCAGCGATGTTTTACTGAATACCTCTTACGAAAAGCTGAGCATCATCGTGGCGGTGATCATGTTTCTTATCTACCTGCTCAGCCTGTTCTTTTCCTTTTATACCCACAAAGATATCTATTCCACGGACCATTCCCAGGAAAGCAGCGCCAAATGGCCACTGAAAAAAGCCGTTACCGTTTTGGTGCTGGCCACGGCGGTGATTGCTTTGGAAAGCGAATTCCTCGTCGGCGCGGTGGAACCAATGACGGAGTCTCTCGGTTTAAGCGGCTTCTTTGTGGGGATCATCCTGATTCCCATCATCGGCAATGCCGCGGAACATACCACCGCCATCACCATGGCGCTGAAAAATAAAATGGACGTGGCCGTGGAAATCGCCATCGGCTCCAGCCTGCAGATCATCCTCTTTGTGACGCCGGTACTTCTGTTTTTAAGCCTGCTCTTCACCCCGATGAGCATCATCTTCAATGAATTCGAATTGGTGGCTTTGGTGGTGGCGGTGCTCATCGCCAACCGCGTATCCAATGACGGCGAATCCAATTGGCTGGAAGGAATTCAGCTTTTGGCGGTGTACCTGATCATTGCCGTCGCCTTTTTCTTTGTATAAGCCGGCTTACCAATCATCGCCAGTGGTCAAAGGGGGTATCTCCCGTTATTTTAAAGAAAGTCTTTCGTTCAAGATAAGAAAAATAAGACCGTTTCCCGCTATTTACGAAAAAAACCGTCGTTTTTGCCTGGACGATCGCCCTATTTTTTGGTATAATCAAGAAAAAGATGATCCTGTTTCGATACCAGAAGAATGGAGATGATACCATATGGAAAAAATTAAAATTATCGCCATCGTTGGTTCTCTGCGTAAAGAATCCTACAACCGCCAGTTGGCCCTGGCGGCCAAAGCAGTCATTGGGGAGCGGGCCGATTTTGAGTTGCTGGACTACAGTGACGTGCCCCTGTTCAATGAGGATATCGAATACCCGGCCCCCGAAGCGGTGGGACGGGTCAGAGAGAAGATCAAAGCAGCCGACGGCGTTTGGTTTTTTACGCCGGAATACAACCACTTTTTCACCGGCGTGCTGAAAAATCTCCTCGATTGGCTTTCCCGCCCGGTCAGCGCCGGTGAGCCCCGGGTTGTCATCGGCAAACCGGCGGCGATCAGCGGTGCTACCCCCGGCATGAACGGCACGGCAATCGCCCAGGATCACCTGGTGACGCTGATCAGCTTTTTAAATTTGAAGGTGATGAACGCACCGCGCCTCGTTATCCCCCATGTGATGCAGCAGCTGAACGAAATAGGAAAGTTGGAGCTCACCGTCAGCGCTCCTTATCTTGAAAAACAGGCCGCCGCTTTTCTTGACTTCATCCAGAACTCATAATGCATCATTCAAATAAAAAGAATATTTTTTTATCAACGTGAAACAGCCCGCCGCATACGGGCTCTTTTGCGTTTTCATCTCAATGAAATTGCCGCCAACAGCATGAAACCATGCTGTTGGCGGCAACGAAAGATCATTGATACCTTTTATAAGGAACGGGTTATTGTAATAACTGGAGAACGCCCTGGGGCTGTGTGTTCGCCTGAGCGAGCATGGACTGGGCAGCCTGGGTCAAGATGTTGTTCTTGGTCATTTCCATCATTTCTTTGGCCATGTCAACGTCGCGGATACGACTTTCAGCAGCAGTCAGGTTTTCAGAGGTGGTGCCTAAGTTGTTCACCGTGTGTTCCAAACGATTCTGCAGAGCACCGAGGTCGGCGCGAGTGCCGGAAACCAGGTTGATGGCGCTGTCGATGGAATCAATGGCCGCGTTGGCGTCATCCTGTGTGGCCACGGAAACGGAACTGACACCGATGCCGATGGAGCTCATATCGTCAATGCCCAAGCGAACCTGCTGGTCGGAGCTGCCGTTGGCGCCGATCTGGAACATCAAAGTGCCGGCGTTGCCGGTAGCGGCCTGGGTCGTCGCGGCCATGGCGGAAGTACTGTCTTCTGCGGCAAAGGTAAGGGAACCGGACAGGGAAACGGTGGTATTCTTCGCAATGTTAGCGGCGGTTTTTTGCTCAGGAGTAGCTGCGTCATCTTTCAAGATGGCATCCGCAGCTTTTTGGATTGCATTGTTGATATCTTCAGCGGTATATGTATTTTCGGTAGCATCCGTACCAAAGGTGACGGTGGCGGCGCCGGTGGTATCGGCAAAGGTAACAGCGATGCCTTTGGCGGCAGTGTTATCCACAGCAAATTCAACGGAGGCGTCTGTGGTCGTGGACATTACGGTGACCTGTGTCGAACCCATGAGGCCGGTGCCTTTGTTGGTGGCGGAAGTAGAGCCGTCCAGCAAATTGATCTTATTGAAATGGGTGGAAGAGGCGATTCTGTCGATTTCGCTCTTTAACGAGGTCATTTCTTTGTTGAGATTTTCACGGTCAACGTCGTCCTGGTAAGTACCGTTGGAAGACTGCACCGCCAATTCACGCATTCTCTGTAAAATCGAATGGGTTTCGTTCAAGCCACCTTCAGCCGTTTGAATCAAGGAAATACCGTCTTGGGCGTTGGAAGTCGCCTGGTCCAAACCGCGGATCTGACCGCGCATTTTTTCAGAAATTGCCAAACCGGCGGCGTCGTCCCCGGCGCGGTTGATGCGGTAGCCGGAAGAGAGTTTTTCCAAGTTTTTGGCGACGGCGTTGTTGTTCGTTCCCAATTGTCTGTACGCATTCAATGCGCTGATGTTGTGTTGAATTCTCATAATTTTTTCCTCCATGATTTTAATTCTGATGAAACTCGTCCTTGAGCTCCATTTCGTTATTGCGACGTTTCCCGGTTTTTTCAACGGATATCGCGCGTTACCATTTTTAAACCAGTAATTTGTCTGCTCATTTTTATGTATCTGCTTTTTCCCTGAGGTTATTTAATTTTTAAAAAAAATATTTTTTTATTAAAAAATGTGATAAAATAAAATAGTAGATACAATTTTGCCGATATAATAAGAAGAGAAATTACTATAAATAAATTTTAGAAAGTGAGGAAGCAGCATCGGTCACTTCATCATGGATGAGGAGACCTGCTCTGAAAAAACTGAAATGAAAATTAATCCCGCGGAAATCTTCACAAAAACTAATACGCAAAAGCTCAGCGATTATTCGGACAAACAACAGCCGAATCATATTACGCAAGAGCAAAAAACACAAAAAACGTCACCCAATATAGACAAGGTTGAAATTAGCCACATACCCCAAAACAACGAAAGCACCGATCTTAAAAAGATCCCGGCTGAAATCGAAATGGCGAAACAAGAAATCATCAACAGCATAAAGAAACATCCGGATGTTGAAAAGTACCAAAGAATCAAGGAACAGGTTCAATCCGGTAATTATGTGGTAGACGCAAAAGAAACAGCATTAGCAATGATCCACAAAGGGAGTTTTGACGAATTGGTTTAAGCAGCCGATCCGTTTTCATTCTATTTGGGTTTCATCAAGAATGGGGAAATTTTAAATGATAAGCCAAGCTGACGCCAAAGATTATTTGGATTTAATGTGCCGATACGTCGATTTTTACAAAGAGTTCACCGCCTTGGAAAAGCTCAAAGTGAAAGACCTCTCCCTCCATCAGCTGGAGCAGCTGGATCAACGTGTCCGAGAAGAAGAAGCCTTTTTGCTGCGAGCCAAAGGATTGGATCAAAAAAGAACCGCTTTTTTAAACACGTATCAGTTAAACGATAAAAAAATGAGCGAAATCATCCCCTTATTTCCGCAGCCTTATCAAAGGGATATCCAGCAGAAGTTCGATGAATTGTCCCGTATTCTGCTGGACTTAAAGCAAATCAACACACGCTGCAATACCATGACGGAACTTCAGCTTCAGCGCATACAATTGAAGATCGCAGAAATGCAAGACGGATCAACGCGGCAAAACGCCCGTATCAAGATCACAAAAAAAGCAGGCAAAAAAGACGGCAAGCTATCACAGAAGGTTTAACAGGGGAGGTTAAGGAATGCGCGCAACTTTTTCGGGATTTTATATCGCAAAGCAGGGGCTGAATGCTGCCCGTGCACAGCTGGAAATCACCGGTCAAAATATCACCAACGCAACCACAACAGGATATACCCGGCAAACCGTCGATACCTATGCCGTAGGCCCCTACAGCCAAAATACCCGCTATGCCCTGACCAAGGACGCCAATATCGGTCATGGAGTGCAGATCAGCGGAACCAGCCAGCTGCGCGACCCTTACCTGGACGTAAGGTATCGCCGGGAAAACGCCAAGGTCGGAGAGGCCGCGGCGCAATACGAAGGACTGACCGATTTGGGTTACCTCTTCGACAGCGCCACAGAGGATAGCTTCGACACCCAATTCAGCGATATCGTAACCCAGCTGCAAACCTTATCAAACAATCCTTCCGACACGGTTTCGGAAAGCCTGGTGAAGACTTCCATTTCCCAGCTGCTGCAGATGTTCAACAGTTATTCCTCACAGCTTGATTCCCTTAGAGAGCAGCATGTTGATAATTTACAAAACGGCACCCTTTTAACGGCAAACCAATGTTTATCCAGCATCGCAAAACTGAATCAAGCCATTAAAAGCGCTTCTCTTTCCGGCAATTCCGCTTTGGAATTAAAGGACGAAAGAAATTTGCTCCTGGACCAGTTGTCTCAATATGTAAATATCGAGGTTTCTTATTCCCCGGTCAGTGTCGGCGGCGGTGTCAGCGTAGAAGAGCTCTCCGTGAACATGATTGCCCCCAACGGCGACAAATTCAATCTGATCGACAACGAAAAATACAGACAGTTTGAAATGACGGAAAACGGCGATACCGTCGGTATCCGCCTGGTAGAATCAAATGGCGCCGCGGTGAAAAGCAGCGCCAACGGAAGCATCGACCTGACAGACGGTGATATTTCCGATCAATTGAATACCGGTTCCTTTTACGGCGAGTTAAAATTCATCAACGGCGAGGGGGAATTCGGCGATCCGCCTTCTAAAGTACGGGGGCTGCCTTATTATCAAAAAATGCTCGATACGATTGCCTTGGAATTCGCGAATGTCATGAATGAAGCAAATCGCGGGGCAGACGGAACAGAAAAGCCGCTGTTCGCCTCAAGCGTTGATGGAGCAACCATCTCCGCCGGCAATATCACCATTTCCGAGGAGTGGTCGCAGGCCACCGGAAACTACATAACCACAACAAAAGAGATCGCCACCGGCGGTACCGAAAATACCGACGATAACTCAAATATTTTAAACATGATCGCCCTGTTCAGCCAAAAGAACGCCTTCCAAACGGAAAACGGATACGCCTTGTTCAGCGGTACATTCCAGGAATGCATCTCCAATATCTCCGCCACCCAGGGTTTGGAAAAAAAGAGCGTCAGCAGTCAATATGATATTTATACCTCCAACATTGAGGACATCAATACCTTACGCCAATCCATCTCCTCCGTGGACACCGATGAAGAAGCGATCAATCTGATCATGTACAATCAATCTTTAACCGCCTGTTCTCGTTTTATGACCACGCTGGACGAGGCCCTTGATACGATCATCAATAAGATGGGTGTCGTGGGCAGATAACTTTTACTTTAAGAAAGGACGAAACGAAGCAATGAGAATAACCACCAGTATGATCGCGAAACAATATCAAAAGAGCTTAAACAGTTCTCTTAGCTCATTGAACTACTATAACAACCGTGCCACCACTTATCGCAAATTTGATAAGGTTTCGGAAGATCCCGTTGCCGCAATGAAGGCCTTTCGTTTACGCAGAGAATACGCCCAAAATACCGATTATCAGACGAATCTCAGCAATACACAAAGTTTGATTTCAACTGCCGAAAGTTCCATGATGTCCATCAACAGCATGGTACAGGAAGTGACTTCTACCGATTGCCTGCAGGCCATCAACAGCACTTCCGGCGCGGACGAACGCAGCATCATCGCCACCAAACTGCGGAAAGTACAGGAATCCATCGTTTCCGTCATCAACACCAAATTTGCCGACACCTATTTATTCGCGGGAACGTTATCCTCCTCCACACCCTTTTCCATCGGCGCCAACGGCGAACTTTTATATCGGGGCGCCGATGTAACCACCGGTGAATTGGTCAACGAGGACGGTGCGATTGTCCGCTTCCAAAATGCGAAAATCAGCTTTGGCGCTGATAACCAAGGCTTTTTAAACGGATATCAGCTTGAAGTGAATTTGGCCTCGCCACCTGCGGGAACGGCCTTTGAGATTGACGATGCCAACAAAAAGATTGTACTCAATCTAAATGAAGGCGCAACCCTCAGCGATTTAAAAGACACCTTAACCGCCGCGGGAGCACAAACAGTCAACGGCAATACCGTTGATTTTTCCAAAGTAACCATAGACGGCGATTTAACCGCGGCGCTGAAGAGCGGGACCTCCCAATCCATCAGCAATACCGTGGACTTAACAGCCCTTGCCAACGAAAAAACATACGTTGATCTCGGTTTGGGCCTGCGCTTTGACAGCAGCGGTAAAATCATCGAGCAGAGCGCCTTTAACACCTCGCTTCCTGGCATCTCCTTTTTGGGCTATGGTGAAAACGCAGACGGAATACCGAATAACATCTATACCTTGATCGGTAAAATCGCAGACGGCCTTGAAAGCGCCGATTACTCCTATGAAGACATTGAGCCGTATATTAAAAACCTTGAACAACAGCAAGAAAAACTGATGACCAGCGTCACCACCATCGGCGTCCAAAGCAATTTTCTTTCGAGCACCCAAACAAGACTGGAAAATTCGGAACTGAACTTAAACGAAAAGATTTCCGATGTGGAATACATCGACCCCGCAGAAGCAATTATGGACTTTAAAATGCAAGAATACTCTTATCGCGCCGCCCTACAGATGGGAACCCTCATTTTGCAGCCAACGTTCCTGGATTTCATGAGTTAATCAAGTGTTGAGGTAAATACAAGTGGAACAATTAATAGAGATGCGAACAACTCCTATTCAATTGGAATGGCGTATTCAACACGCAAAATATGAAGTCAAAACAAAAGCCAGTTCCCTTGAAATTGAAAGAACCCCCGGTTCTTTTACGATTTCAAACAAAAGCGGAAGGTTACTGTTGGATACGTACGATGCAAGAAGCAGTATCGGTCTGAAAACGGTTGGGGATTCTGTGCGCCAAAGCGCGGAATTGGGAATCCAAGCCGCCTATGACGCGACTGTAAATTTTGCGGAAGAAGGCAATATGATGATGGATTATTTTCAGCATGACAACGTTATGGCGGATATTGCCGCCCAGCGCATGGACTCTTCCGTGGAGACGGCTTTGGGCTTCTCCCCCGCTGTCCCCGTGAATATCACCTGGGAACCGCAGGATTTTTCCATGCGTTATGAGATGGACAAACTGAATTTTGAATGGCATACCAATCAAACGCCGGAAGTCGAGTATGTACCGAGTAAAATTGAGTACTATGTTTCCTCTTATCCGAAGATTGAGTTTACGTATGTCGGCAAACCCATTTACGTGCCGCCCAGTGCGGAGCCGGGATATGAAAAAGAACCCTTTGATATGCTGGTATAAATAAAGGATGTAAAACATGAATCAAATAAAGCCTGGGTTTGAACATATTGATCAATCCGATATCATACATTTTCCCGAGGGAATTCCGGGATTTGAAAATATCAAAGACTACGTATTATTCGCCGAAGAGGATGTCTCTTTTATTATGACATTGCAGTCGGCAACAGCGAAACACCCCTCTTTTGTCGTGGTGGATCCCTATTGTGTTTTGACCGACTATAAACCGATCTTATCCGAAGCCGATAAAAAATTCTTTCAGGTTCGCCATACGGAAGAATTAAAATTCCTGTTGGTCGCCATATTGACCGACAATATCCAAGACAGCGTCATTAATCTAAAAAGTCCCATCGCGATTCATCCCGAAAAGAACAGAGCAAAACAGGTAATCCTCGAAAATAGTGACTATCCCATTCGTTTTCATCTGTTTAGCCAGACAAAATAGGAGGATTTGTTGTGCTTGTCATTACCAGAAGAAATGATGAATCTGTCATGATTGGAGATCAAATCGAGATCATTGTATCCGAAATCAATTCGGATAAGGTTAAGTTATGCATCAAGGCCCCCAAAGAGATCCCCATTATGCGCAGAGAATTACTGGAGCTTTGCGGCTTGAATCAAGAAGCCAGCAATGTTCCCAGCAAACATAATCTTGATACGTTCAAAGCGTTGGCCAACGCCTTAAAAAAATCGCCCAAAAACAACGACGAACCATAAAAACAGCTTTCTACGACCAAATATTTCATCGTAGAAAGCTGTTTTTTATTTCGGCGCGATCCTCTGTGGGAAGGTAAATTCTCCGCAGCATCGTCCCTTTTTAACGCGGCGTTTATCCTTTATGCTCTTGGCATTTAGCTTTTATTTTCTATCGTCATTATCAATCGATAGATGATCGTAGCCACCTCTGCTCTGGTGGCATGATCTTGCGGGCAGAACTGTACGCTGGTCTTGCCGTTCACGATGCCGGCCCGCTGCATCAAGGTAACGCTTTCCTTGGCCCAGGACGAAATACGCTCATCATCGGCAAAGGCGATTTTATCATACTTCAGCGGTATTTGAATGGAATTCTTCTGTAAATAACGCTGGAGCATCGTTACAAGGGCTTCTCTCGTAATGGGCGCATTAGGAGAAAACTTATTGTTTCCGGTACCGTTGGTGATGCCCTCTGCCACCCCCCAAATCACTCCATCAGTATACCAGACGTTGTCGGCAACATCACTAAATTGATTTCCGCTTTGCTCCACCGGAGATCCGCCGGCATAACGGTATAAAACGGTTACAAACATGGCCCGGGTCATTTGATCATTGGGGGCGAAGCGACGATCCCCCACACCAAAAAAAAGCTGCTGTTTGACGACGAAATTCACGCCCGGCGTATACCAGGCGTCCTCTTTTACGTCGTCAAAGACCATTAGCCAGCCGGCATAAAGCGTCGTATCCGCTTTGACAGCGGTATCGAAATCATATGGGTGATTCCACTCTTTATCACTGTACCAGCCGGTAAACCCATAGCCGCTGCGCTGAGGAGCGGTGGGAGCTGTGACATTGCTTCCGTTGGCTACCACTCTGGTCGTTACCGAGCTGCCGCCGCAGGAGTCAAAATAGACGTTACAATATGAGGAAGCGACTTTCAACGCGTCTACACGGCCGTAACCATAAATGAAATCAAAGCCCGTATTACCGAGATCTACCGCCTTATTTAACAGTACTGTACGAATTTCCGCCGCGCTTAAAGATGGAAATCTGGATTTCACAAGGGCCGCCACCGCCGCCACATGGGGAGAGGCGGCGCTGGTACCGTAAAAGGGGCTGGAGAACCCTCCCGCACCGGTCACGGCAACCCCATCCACACCGCAAATATCGGGTTTTTCCCGTGTTCCCGAAATCATCGTGACCGGGCCCCGGGAGGAGAAGTCTTCGATGGAATTGGGTGTCGCCACATTGATGGCGCCGCAAGCCAATACGCCGGGAACCGCGGGATGTCCAAAAATAGAATCCTGTGCCACCAGATTATCAGTTAAGGAATACGCGTTGCCATCATAGTAAAGATACACTTCCAAAATGTCTGCGCTGTTTCCCAAGGCGGCATGAACATAAAAATCCGCCAGAATATCTTTGCCGGAAGAATTATCATAATAAATGATTTCCGTTGGAATACCCGTTGTTGTATTATGATCAACGGAACAGCCCAGCATAGCGCCGGTATGGTAATTTGTCAACGCGATATCATAATCACTGGTTACGTTTCCTATGGGATCGTTCCATTGCAAAATAACCGTTACCCCCGAGTTTGCCGGGATGACCATATATAAGTCTTCGTCATCCGAGGCGCCGTGACTAAAATCGTGAAAATCGTAAGCGCTGCGATAAAAATTCCCTTGATAATGATTTTTACCGTAATTTCCGGCAGAAGAAACGAAGAGAACCTTTCCCTGATCGGAGATTTTTTTTACATGTTGCGCAACCACGCCGTCTTCAAAGAAGGGTTCGCTAATCCAACCGATATCATCACATATGATATCACAACCGGCTGCAACGAGATCGTCAATGCCGCGGTTAAAAGCGAGGACGTTCGTCCCGCAATCATGAAAATACAATTTTGCGCCCGGGGCGATATCATGGATAATCTCCAGCATTGCTGTGCCTTCGTCCCCGCTGCAAGTATTGCTCAAAACCGAAACAGAGCTGGGCAGATCACCTTTGGCGACTGCCGCTGAAAGATGATCAACACCGTCGGAAATCACCCCGATTTTCACGCCGGTTCCGTCCACACCATAGGTACTTCTCATTTGGGCGGCTTTTAAGATACTGTCCCCGGCAGTAACCACAGATCCCGCGTTAACTTTGGGACGGACGACCTCCGTCACACTGCAAACCGCGTCAAGGGCGGCGACCGCTGCCAATTGATCCACAGCGACCCAGGCGGCCGCCAAACCGCTTGCTTCATCATAATCTTCCAGTGACAAGAGATAAGGCTCTAAGGCTTCCAGGTTATCCCCGCTACATAGCCTTATGTATACATAAACGCCGGTTTCCCTTGAAGCCGAAGCACCGTTGCTGATGGGCTTTTCGCTGATTTGCCCCTGCTCTTTCATTTCCTTCCATACATCGGACATTGTCTTGCCCTCGGGTAAATAAGCGTCATTCACAAGAGGCTGCAAGGTGCTGGACAATTTCGCCGCAGAAGAGTCGGCGTTCTTCCATTTCCTCTGCCATAAACGGCAAAAAGGTGCTCTCCTCCGCAGCTTTGACTGATGGTAATGACAAAGCGGAAAACTGATTGAGGGAGATTGCGGCGGACAATCCCGCCGGAAGCAACAACCAACCAAATGCAATCATTGTCATTCCCAAAAACCAAAACCATTGTTTCATGATGTATCCCCCGTTAGCCTGTAAATCATTGGCCTTTTGAAGAAGAATCGGCGCCGCCGAAATGGCTCTGTCATCAGCGCCGCAAAGCAATCAAAAACCGCTCTATTCCCCTGGTTCTGCCGGCCTTTTTAAATAATTGTTCGTACTCTCATCTTACGAAAGCATAACACAAAAAAACCCGCAAGTAAACATTTTTATCAGAAATCTGCCTCGCTCCCTTAGGCATCCCGGGACGATACGAACGACAAGCATCAAGACAATTTCAGACAGGATACCACCGTATTATCCAAGTTCACGGGTGCTTTAAACTTGGCATAAAAGAATCCGCACGGCTACTTTCCGATTACCGTCTGCTGCAGACAGGGCAAAAGGAAACCGGTCAGCCCAAATCGAAAAAATGAATTTTTGTATTTTCCGTCCGGTTTTGCTTTATCAAAAAGGGAGGGCCGGTTTTCACCGGCCCGGAGGGCGGCAGAGGCCGGGGGATAGGATCCCGGCCTCTACCGGAGGGTAGATGCTCTTTTAGGCTTAGTGAGGCCAAACGATGTTCGGCTTCAATGCCGTCCAGGTTTCGGTTCCGTCTTCGTTGCGTTCGTAATAGTGGCTGTTCGTCGCTTCCTGCATTGCCAGGTAATACCATTTCGTCGTATCCATGTTATCGGGCCAGACGATCATACCTAAGAGCAGCGCTTCCGGAGAAGCAGGAATACGATTCAACACATTATTGATCAACGTAACCGCTTCAGCACGGGTGATGTAGAGATCGGGCCGGAACGAATGGTCTTCATAGCCTTTAACCCAACCGTTGTTGGCGGCAATATTGATTTCGTCTTCCGCCCAATGCCCTGCAATATCCGTAAAATCGGTGGGCGTTGTATCACCGCTGCCGTCAAACCTGGCGGCGATGGCGGCAAATTCCGCTCTGGTGATGTATCCGTTGGGATGGAACGTATTATCCGGATAACCCTTTACAATATTCAGTGCACGCAGAGTCAGTACTGCTGTGCTGTACCAAGCTCCATCGGGGACATCGCTGAAAGAATTGGAGCTTGTAGAATAGGCATCGCTGGCTTTTTCTGTCAGCAAGCGGTAGAAGATCGTCGCAACCTCGGCACGGGTGATATTTCTTCCCGGTCCAACGTTCCCGTCCGGATAACCGATGATATACGCGAAGTGATCTTCATCGTTGAGTAAGGGGTTGATGGTAAAATCAGCGGGAATGACAGTAACATCGTAGTTGCTGTTTTCGGTGTAGCCCGCGGTGATGACTCCGGTGTAGGTACCGGCGTCTTCCGCCGAGTTCGTGCGGTAATAGAAAACAGTACCAAGATCACCTGCATTGACCAAACCGTCAATGGTACCGCCAAAGCTCGGATCGGCTTCGCCGACGAATTTATCGGCATCGTTTACGGTAATCGTCACAGGTTTCATCGTTACAATCAAGGTGCCGCTGTTCACAGTAACATATGGGTACGTACCTTCCGTAGTGATATCATAATCAGCAAGGTTAACGGCGAAACCGACGTTGGTGATGCTGCCGGTAACGGTGACGGTGATTTCATCGCCGTTCGGTAAGAAGTATTTGCCTTCCCCGTCCGCCGTAACCGGCGCGCCGTCACAAGTAATGGTGAAACCATCGTCGCTGTGGGAAGCGCCGTCATAGGTCCAGCTGTTGCTGTTTGCCGTAATCACGATGATGTTATCGTTTTCGATGATGATCGGCATGGAGATCGTGAAGTCACCGGGAACGATTGTAACATCGTAATTGGTGTTGGCGGTATAGTCGGCGGTCAGCACATCGTCATAGGTGCCGACGGCTTCGTCACTGTTGGTACGGGAATAGCTAACGGTGCCCAAATCATCACCGTTCACGAGGCCGTTCACGGTACCGCTGAAAGTAGGATCAGGATCACCCACCGTTTTCCCTGCGTCATTTACGGTAATCGTAACCGCTTTTGCCGTCACGGTCAGGACACCGTCGGTGGCGGTAACGTCGCTGTAGTTTCCTTCATTTTCCAGGGTGTAAGCGACGCTGTTGGCCGCAGTACCGACGTCGGTGATGCTGCCGGTAACGGTGACGGTAATTTCATCACCGGTGGGTAAGAAGTATTTGCCGTCCCCGTCCGCCGTGACTGCCGCGCCGTCGTAGGTAACGGTGAAACCGTCGTCGCTGTGGGAAGCGCCGTCATAGATCCAGCTGTTGCTGTTTGCCGTAATCACGATGGGGTTTTCATCGGCAGTGATCGTGAAGTCTCCGGGGACAACCGTTACATCGTAATTGGTGTTGGCGGTATAGTCGGCGGTCAGTACGTCGTCATAGGTGCCGACGGCTTCGTCGCTGTTGGTGCGGGAATAGCTGACGGTGCCCAAATCATCACTGTTCACGAGACCGTCCACAGTACCGCTGAAGGCGGGATCCGCCGTGCCGTACACTTTATCCGCGTCGTTTACGGTAATCGTAACTTCTTTTGCCGTCACGGTCAGGACACCGTCGGTGGCGGTAACGTCGCTGTAGTTTCCTTCATTTTCCAGGGTGTAAGCGACGCTGTTGGTCGCAGTACCGACGTCGGTGATGCTGCCGGTAACGGTGACGGTGATTTCATCACCGGTGGGTAAGAAGTATTTGCCGTCCCCGTCCGCCGTGACTGCCGCGCCGTCGTAGGTAACGGTGAAACCGTCGTCGCTGTGGGAAGCGCCGTCATAGATCCAGCTGTTGCTGTTTGCCGTAATCACGATGGGGTTTTCATCGGCAGTGATCGTGAAGTCTCCGGGGACAACCGTTACATCGTAATTGGTGTTGGCGGTATAGTCGGCGGTCAGTACGTCGTCATAGGTGCCGACGGCTTCGTCGCTGTTGGTGCGGGAATAGCTGACGGTGCCCAAATCATCACCGTTCACGAGGCCGTCCACGGTACCGCTGAAAGTAGGATCAGGATCACCCACCGTTTTCCCTGCGTCATTTACCGTAATCGTAACTTCTTTTGCCGTCACGGTCAGGACACCGTCGGTGGCGGTAACGCCGCTGTAGTTTCCTTCATTTTCCAGGGTGTAAGCGACGCTGTTGGCCGCAGTACCGACGTCGGTGATGCTGCCGGTAACGGTGACGGTGATTTCATCACCGGTGGGTAAGAAGTATTTGCCGTCCCCGTCCGCCGTGACTGCCGCGCCGTCGTAGGTAACGGTGAAACCGTCGTCGCTGTGGGAAGCGCCGTCATAGATCCAGCTGTTGCTGTTTGCCGTAATCACGATGGGGTTTTCATCGGCAGTGATCGTGAAGTCTCCGGGGACAACCGTTACATCGTAATTGGTGTTGGCGGTATAGTCGGCGGTCAGTACGTCGTCATAGGTGCCGACGGCTTCGTCGCTGTTGGTGCGGGAATAGCTGACGGTGCCCAAATCATCACCGTTCACGAGGCCGTCCACGGTACCGCTGAAGGCGGGATCCGCCGTGCCGTACACTTTATCCGCGTCGTTTACCGTAATCGTAACCGCTTTTGCCGTCACGGTCAGGACACCGTCGGTGGCGGTAACGTCGCTGTAGTTTCCTTCATTTTCCAGGGTGTAAGCGACGCTGTTGGTCGCAGTACCGACGTCGGTGATGCTGCCGGTAACGGTGACGGTGATTTCATCACCGGTGGGTAAGAAGTATTTTCCGTCCCCGTCCGCCGTAACCGCCGCGCCGTCGTAGGTAACGGTGAAACCGTCGTCGCTGTGGGAAGCGCCGTCATAGATCCAGCTGTTGCTGTTTGCCGTAATCACGATGGGGTTTTCATCGGCAGTGATCGTGAAGTCTCCGGGGACAACCGTTACATCGTAATTGGTGTTGGCGGTATAGTCGGCGGTCAGCACGTCGTCATAGGTGCCGACGGCTTCGTCGCTGTTGGTGCGGGAATAGCTGACGGTGCCCAAATCATCACTGTTCACGAGGCCGTCCACGGTACCGCTGAAGGCGGGATCCGCTGTGCCGTACACTTTATCCGCGTCGTTTACGGTAATCGTAACTTCTTTTGCCGTCACGGTCAGGACACCGTCGGTGGCGGTAACGTCGCTGTAGTTTCCTTCATTTTCCAGGGTGTAAGCGACGCTGTTCGCCGCAGTACCGACGTCGGTGATGCTGCCGGTAACGGTGACGGTGATTTCATCACGGTGGGTAAGAAGTATTTGCCGTCCCCGTCCGCCGTGACTGCCGCGCCGTCGTAGGTAACGGTGAAACCGTCGTCGCTGTGGGAAGCGCCGTCATAGATCCAGCTGTTGCTGTTTGCCGTAATCACGATGGGGTTTTCATCGGCAGTGATCGTGAAGTCTCCGGGACAACCGTTACATCGTAATTGGTGTTGGCGGTATAGTCGGCGGTCAGTACGTCGTCATAGGTGCCGACGGCTCTGTCGCTGTTGGTGCGGGAATAGCTGACGGTGCCCAAATCATCACTGTTCACGAGACCGTCCACAGTACCGCTGAAGGCGGGATCCGCCGTGCCGTACACTTTATCCGCGTCGTTTACGGTAATCGTAACTTCTTTTGCCGTCACGGTCAGGACACCGTCGGTGGCGGTAACGTCGCTGTAGTTTCCTTCATTTTCCAGGGTGTAAGCGACGCTGTTGGTCGCAGTACCGACGTCGGTGATGCTGCCGGTAACGGTGACGGTGATTTCATCACCGGTGGGTAAGAGTATTTGCCGTCCCCGTCCGCCGTGACTGCCGCGCCGTCGTAGGTAACGGTGAAACCGTCGTCGCTGTGGGAAGCGCCGTCATAGATCCAGCTGTTGCTGTTTGCCGTAATCACGATGGGGTTTTCATCGGCAGTGATCGTGAAGTCTCCGGGACAACCGTTACATCGTAATTGGTGTTGGCGGTATAGTCGGCGGTCAGTACGTCGTCATAGGTGCCGACGGCTTCGTCGCTGTTGGTGCGGGAATAGCTGACGGTGCCCAAATCATCACCGTTCACGAGGCCGTCCACGGTACCGCTGAAGGCGGGATCCGCCGTGCCGTACACTTTATCCGCGTCGTTTACCGTAATCGTAACCGCTTTTTTTTTGATATCAAGAGTCCCCGGCACATAGTTAATATTGATATGACTTGTAACGTCCGTGGTACCATTCTTCACCGTTGCAGTTCCCTGAAACGTGCCATCATAGCTGCTTACATCGGTGCCTTCCGCCGTATAAGTAATTCCCGTAACAGTGTAGCCTGCGGGTAAACCCTCGACATCATAGTCCGTCAAGCTTTGCTGGCTTCCGTTATAGATTAAGCTGGAACTGTCTCCGATAATCACAATGGATTTACTGTAAGTATATTTAACGTCAATGGTGGATGTCGTATCGGCGGCGGTAACGGTAAACGTCACGGTGCCGTCGGCAGCCACCTGATAATCTGTGATGCCGGTAACGGTAACACCCGTGTAAGACCAGGTGCCTTCCGGTACCGTAGGTCCTGTGGTTGCGGGAGTAAAGGTGTAATCACCTTCCGGTAATCCGCTCAAGGTCGTTGGTACTGACTGGGCGTAATCGTATTGATTGGCAATGTCTCCATAAGCATGAGTAACATCAATGCCGCCGGATACGGTATAAGGTGTTGAGCTAAGACCAAAACCGCCGTCACCCATGAATAATATAACGGAAAGCGTAATCACGGTAGCATGGTCCATCGGGGCTTTGATGACAATCCAATGTTGATCATTATGAGGAATGGTTGTCCCCGCGTTAAGCACACGGACATCGTTTTCATAAATCTGTAAATTTTTCCCGGTTTCAATGTCATAAACATCTGCTTCAATGTTGCCGATGATCTCGGTACCGTTAACAAGGACAGATTTCAAATTGAGATCATACACTTGTTTTGCGGCATCAAGCGCGATGTATGTACTGCCGTTATACTGCCAGATGTACATTGCCTCGTTCTTGCCGTTGGTAGAGTGACCATCAAGTTCATAGACATTGGTCTCCGTCAAAAATATACCTTCACCGGGATCCATAATCACTTCAGCTTTTGCGGGTAAAGATGAGAAAGTAAGTAGTAATGTCATCACCAAAAGAATCGCGAAACTCGATTTCTTCATTTTGCTCCCCTCCTTCGTTTTTTTCAGCAAAATGGTTTCTCTTTGTCCATTGGGAAACTTTGCGGTTCTTTCATTTTTGCTTTTGTCGCCGGCATCTTTCTTGCCTTGTTGTACCATTTCCCCCTCACCGTTTTTACAGTGTTTTATGGGTTTTCCTGCGTCCGGGAAAAGTGTCATCTTTTTGTGAAACAATCGGCCATTCCTTTCGATAGGCTTGCGGTAAAATGATGACCACCCCCTTTTTTACGATATGCAAAGTTTCTATTATTATCATCATAATAATTGATAATAACGTTTTGCGCATGGCCCATAGGGTATCAATCCTTAAAAAAAAACAAACCGGATAAAAAAGTATCACGGCTTGTAAAATATTATGATGTACCGGTCGTTTAATAGAGTGGGTTAATCCATCCGTTTGAAATCATATAGAAGGCCAGCTCAACGGAATCGTTAAACCCTGTTTTCTTTAACATGTTTGCCACATGACGCTTCACAGTCATCTCACTGATATAAAGCTCCTTGGCAATCTCTTTGCGGGATTTATGCTTACATAACAGCTGGAGAACTTCCATTTCTCTGTCCGTCAGCGGCACCTCGCCTTGGGGCATGGGTATCGTCCGCGGTTTAGGGAAATAGGTCTGGCCATTCATTACCTTTAGAACGATCTCTTTGAAAAAATCCAGGCTCTTACTCTTATCAATAAACGCGTCGGCGCCAGCTTCTCTTGCGCGCCGGGCGTAGGAAATTTCATCGAATCCCGACATCACGATTATTTTCAAAGCTGGAAAGCGCTGGCGCAAATGCTTCGTCGCATCCAGACCAGAAGCGTTGGCCTCCGTACAGATATCAAGAAGGACAAGCTCCGGATGTTGTTGCTGACAGAACGCCTCGGCATAAGAGGCATTGGGGATTTCTCCGACAACGGAGAAATCCGGCATTTCACTAAACATTTTTATAAAAGAATCCCGTACGATTTTATGGTCGTCTACAATTAATACTTTGATCAAATCAATTCATCTCCCTTGGGAATTCGGGCTACGAGGGTGAAGTGAGGAGTCGTTGTTACGGTCAATTCGCCGCCGAGCAACTGAAGTTTTCGTCGCATTTCCGTAATACCGCCCCCTTCCGTAATTTCACCGGTAGAGGGAATACCGTTATCGGTAATAACCAGCTTGATATCGGTATTCGTATGCAGACATTGGACTTCGATTTCATTGGCAAAACCATGTTTTACGGCGTTATTGACCGCTTCCCGGATAATATTCACAAGCAGTTTCGGATGGGAGCATTGACTCAACATGGCGGCGGGAAAACGAATCGTTACGCCGATGCTTTGAAATGCTTTGGCAAGAGCCTGCAGCTTTTCTACCGGTAAAATATCCTGGCCTTCCGCCCTGATTTCAGCGAACAAATCCATGGAAAATTGCGCCAATAAGTCCTCCTCCGGCAAACTGTTTTCTCTGAGGGCCCGCAACAATAAGGTAATCCGTTGACCCATCAGGTCGTGAATTTTTGTTTTGACCCGAATCAGCTCTTCATCACGGCGGATGGCAGCAAGATCGTTCAGCGTAACCTTTAGTTTCTCACTGCTTTTTTGGAGCGCTTCGTTTTTTTCTTGCAATGCCTTCGTCAGCTGCCAGCGCTTTGTCACATCAATAGCGGTGATCTGAAAGTAGTCCTTGCCCTGGAGCATAACGGAGCTTTTATAAAACATCCAGGCAGTGCCATCAGGCAAACCGTAAACCATTTGATTTTCGATAAAGTTCGTTTCGATTCCCGGCAATACCTTTTCTTCTTTCAACAAATTGTGAAAATGTTCTCCGTCGCGCCAAATTTTGCCGGTCAATGATAACATCAAATGTCTCATTTTATTGTTCAGGAGAATGATATTGTCATTTGTTTCACAGAAAAGCACGCCGGCGGGAAGCGCGTCAATGGCCTCTTTGATGGACCAAACGGAAATCGTTTCCCTTAACGCTTCATGACCTTTCCTTAAAAAATAAATTGATCGAGTCAAAAAGTAACCCAGGGAAACGGCATAAAAAACAGAAAAAAGAGGTGCGGGAAGCGTTTCCAAAATCGGCAGCGTCAACAAAGCCATAAAAGGAATCGGGAACACTCTTAGATTTTCCTGACGGAAACCAAGATAAACAGCGGTGACGGTTAAAAGGGCAAAGACGACATAGCGGCAGACGGTGAGGGTAAAAGACGGTATATAGAAATCGCTTTGAACCTGCGGAATCAACAGAACGTCGATGACGGTTTGTAGCAAGATGAGTAACTCAAGGACATTTCGCCGCAGCTTTGGATAACCTGTACGGCCGTACCATTGATATAACTGGAAGGAAGCGGTTTAAAAAATCACGCAGAGAAAGGCCGCAAAAAATAAAATGGCCCGCAACGTTCCGGCATATGCATAAAGTTCAGTCATCGGCCGCACCTCCTTTGGGAAAATGCAGGGAGATGCTCGTGGCCACATCCAAATCCTTGGTGGTAACCGTGCCGCCGGCCGCAGAAATGGTCGCAAAGAGGGCTGGTTCCGGGTGGAATACCAAACCCTTCAAAAACAACATCAGTTTCAATATCAGCTTACCATCTTCTTCCAGGATCTGCGCCAATAAGGTCTGGCAGTCGTTCTTCAGCGCCCAGGCAAGGACTGCATAATAAAAGTCATAGATCAAAGTACTGTAGCGAACATCGAAAAGGCCCTGCAAATTGCAACTATTCATCGCTTTAATGCCTGCATACTGCCCAAACTCAGCCAATTCGTCAAGATAAATCACCAATTCATCCGCTTCCATGGTCTTGGATTCCTCTTCCCAAAAAAACAGATTACAACGGCGTTTGATATAACAGGCCAATAAGGCTAATTTCGCAGAGGCTTGGGGAGCGGTCTCGTCTTTGGGAAACGTACGGATCATGGCGGACATTTCTTTGAGCTTTTCATTGATTTCTTCTTCCAGCTTATAGAAAAGCGTCGTTCTCGCCTCGAGAGCGGCGAGTCGGCCTTCACATTCACCTTTCTTTTTCAACATCGCGTTGACCGCTTTCAATCTTGCGATGGAGTCTTGCGATTCCTTTTGGAGACGGTTAATCGCGCCAATATCCGCATGCCAAACTACGTAACCGCATCTGATCGGCGCGGCGGAAACCATGAGGTTTTCATCAAGGGGAAAGGACGTGGCGATGTTGTTGATGATCTTTTGCCGCATTTCATCCGGCAGCCGCTTCACACCGCTGGCCGCAAGCACCAGCTGCCCCGTTCGGTCAATGATACTCATTTGCAGCGGAGATCTGGCAAACAACTTTTCATACTTTGTATTATTCGGAATAAGGCCGGACTGCAGGCAAGATTCATAGAAGAACATCACCAACACGCTTGCTACAAAGACGAAATCAAATACGTGGAAAAAAGACAAATGCGCACTATAACCGATGGTATAGGCGATAATCAAGATCAGCATCAACAATGGACGCACAATAAACAATTTGCCTGCGCTTTTTTTGTATCTGACAAGTAAAGAAATCATGGCAACGACGATCATAAGCAGCGTAAAGATGCAGATAAAAGCATAACCGGGTCCGTAACGATAATGACTCGACCAGCCGTCAAGGGAATCAAACTGAAATACCAGCATATGATAATCGTTCGTCAAAACAAGGGCAAGAAGAAAAAGATTCATCAGAACAAAAATCCACCAAATACCGGGAGGATGCTCTTTTTCAGGGGTATCAATG
Organism: Clostridiales bacterium; assembly: GCA_040776805.1. Classification (GTDB taxonomy): domain Bacteria; phylum Bacillota; class Dehalobacteriia; order UBA7702; family UBA7702; genus UBA7702. The sequence goes on from JAXGZS010000004.1 coordinate 192,693, forward strand.
CAAAGTACTAACCACAAAAACAACAGCGGTAACATAAAGATAAAAAAGAAATCAAAATACCAGGAATAACGAAGCATCGTAGTGCTTTCAAAAAGGTAGGAGTTACATTGGTGCAGAATAATCCAACCGAGTAAGATAAACTCATTCAACAGGATGATTTTCTCCGGACTCTTCATGTTGCTGCGGTGCAGCATGGAACCGGACCAGAGAATGAGGATGATCATGAAAAGCAAAGCCAGAAAAAGGTCGGTCATATGCCTTTGCTGTAAAGCAATTTGATCGATGATAGCCGAAGCTGCGACAGAAACAGCGGGCTTACCCACAGATGCCGTATTTTCATCAAGAGTGAAATAAGCAAATAAAAAGAGTGCGCAAACGACAATAAAAACCAAAGCAGAGAACACTTTCGGGTTTTTCATGATTTTCACACTCCTTTCAGGCATAATGCCCCAGGATGATTTTAATCGGTTTACAGAAAATCAAACAGAAATGGCAAAAACTTTGCCCCGGATTTACCAAGGCTTTCTTTCAGATGTGCTTTCTTTTCCCCTATTCTACCACGATCCTGCTTTTCCTGTCCAGCTTCGTATGGCTGCCCCGCCTATTTCATTGCCGTTGCTCCTTTTTTGCGATGATTGCCCTCAAAAACAAGCGCCAATCGATTCCATCATCGCCAGCCCCTGTGACATACTCTCTTCTTACTCATGATCAAAGAGAAAAAACGCGAAGCAGCGGGATCATCCGGCTGCTTCGCGTTTTTTCGATATGGTGCTGATTGGCTTCCTATTTGAATCAAGCCCAAAGCCAACGGAAAACTTTTGCTTTTTATGACGGCAGTCCCCGTTAAGAAGTATCCCAATGAAAAGTATATGAAATGAGCAAAGCTCGTTACGTCTTATCTATGCAGAAAAAACCAAATTAATCGAACTCCACCTTTGCTTGGTCGTCAAAGGGATTCGTTCTTATCGCAAAGGAGAACAGATAAGAATATTCCTTTTTCAGGTGCCGCATATAAATAAGCCATTCCAATAACAACCACTCATATACTCTCGCCGTGTCACCTTTGATATGGAGGATATCGTTTTCAGAGAGTTGATACAGATCGTCGCGGTTGGTAAGCTCTTCTTGCAGGTGAAAAAGGGACATCATAAGTTCAGAAAAAAACTCGTGTTCTAAAAGAGTAGGATTCTCAATGATTTTCAGCAAAAACTCTCTATGTTTCCCTAAAAATTCTCTGAGAAAAACGAGGTCGATATTTTTAAGATCAGGATTGTATCCGTTCACTATATTGATCGCGTTTTCAAAATCTCTATGTACCCAGTGATTGTTAAGGATCAGTTTTTCCTTGATCCCATTAATATTTATATCACTTTTCGTCATGTTAGCCAGTAGTTGATTTCCTATTTCGCTGAAAAATACGCCGATCAGCATATTGATTTTTCTTAAAGTATTTTTCTTTTCTCTTTCTTCAATGATTTTATGAAAAATGAGACTTACAAATACGATTTCAACAGGCAAAAAGGCAATGTCGCCAAGGAAAAAGATCAGGACATGGTGTAGATCTTTAAAAATCAAATAATGCAAAGAGTACAAAACAGCAGATAATAAAAGGAGTATGATCGCCATGACTGTTATCTCGCGTTTTATTTTCATCTCATTTTCCCCCTTAACAAAAGAAATGTATCACACATAGATAACATCTGTCAACCGATGTCAACAAGGCTGAAATGATCTGCGACCGACAATCGCGGATACCCGACCCCATCGGCGTTTGATGAGCGGTGTTGCCCCTGCACGAGACAAACAAAAGGCACCCCACAAAAGTGAGGTGCCTCATTGGATCCAGCGTCACGCTGGTGGTTGCGGAGACAGGACTTGAACCTGCGACCTCCGGGTTATGAGCCCGACGAGCTGCCAGCTGCTCTACTCCGCGTTATATAAAGGACAGAACAGGTCTACCCTATTGAACAATGGTGGGGAGAGATGGATTCGAACCATCGAAGTCGTCGACAACAGATTTACAGTCTGCCCCCTTTGGCCGCTCGGGAACCTCCCCTTATGATATCGCTAACATCGTATGTTATCAACATGGTGCCGACAGAGAGACTTGAACCCCCAACCTACTGATTACAAATCAGTTGCGCTGCCAATTGCGCCATGTCGGCATGAAACGCAAGTATTATTATACCTTCGTTCAGGGGATTTGTCAAGAACTTTATCCGCGCTTCCGCAAAAAATATTTTTTGTCGAGATCACACGAAAAGATTCTTCATAAAAACGGTTAATCGTTGCCTTACAATGGGAAAAAGCCTCCGCCTAGGGCCAAATGTCCGTTCATCCGTCTCTTGCCTTGGTTGATTCCCGGTTGCCTTTCCCGCATATTGCTCCTTACGTTACAAACTTTTTGGCTGGTGAGCATAGGATTTTATTTCCATCGCTCCCGTACTGCTGTAAAACCACACGGTTCTGCCGTAATTGGAACCGGTATCCTCCGCAATAATCGGTACCTTCAAGGATTTGAGCACATTCTTGGTGGATTCCACATTGCGATTGCCAATATTACCGATTTCGTTATCTCCTGACACCTGGAACATACTGGCCCCCCCGGCGATTTTCGCAACCAGCCGGATCTTATTGCAACCCAGCTTGATCATTTCGTGATACATCATCGGGATACAGATGTCCGCGTACTTATATTTGTTATCGGCGGCGTTTTTTTGATTGTCGCAGGGCAGCATAATGTGGGCAAGTCCCGCTATTTTCAAGAAAGAGTCATACATGCAAATACCGACACATGAGCCAAGGGCGTAGGTTACCAAAACATCGGGAGCGCTTGCGACTTTCATGTCCGATATACCAACGGTGATAACATTGTTCATAATGTGATGCCCAACCTCTGCATAATGATTTCTAATGATGTGATATTCGGCACCAACAGCATATTCGCGGTAATGGTTTGCTCCTCACTTAAAAAATTATCCTGAATAAAGATGATATGGTCGGAAACGCTGGCCATTTCGATGGCCGGCACACTCATCAGCGCCCCCACCATGTCCACACAAAGAGCCGGAACCGAGGTTTTGATGTTCAGTTTTGAAAGGGCGGCGATGGAATTGATATAAGAGGAAATCAATATATTGCCGATCTCCGAGAATGCCGACTGCTCCATTTCCGACAGGTGATCGCATTCCGCTTCACAGGGGCAGCCAATCCCTTTGAGGATCACCGGGGCATAGGAGCATTGAATTAAAAACATCATAAGCCCCTTAATGTCCCCTTCTAATTTGCTTAGGACACAGATACTAATATTCTCAGGCCCGCCAAGGGACGCAACAGCCTGATTCACATCGACAATATTCACCTTGGGGACATCCATGGCAACGGTATCGCCAAGGATACTTGCCAGCGCTGTCGCCGCGTTGCCCGAACCGATATTGCCGATTTCTTTCAATACATCAATATGGATTTCATTCAGCTGGTTTAAGTTCATGCTGGTCTCCCTCATTGTTATGCTGACGCCTTGGCTGAAAATCACCTCAGGTTGTTGACGGTCTGCATGATTTCATCGGAAATTTGGATCATTCTCGTATTGAGCTGAAAAGCCTTTTGCAATTGAATCACCTCCACCATTTCATCGGCAATATCCACCGCGGAAGATTCAAGATATCCCGTTTGAATCCGGGGATTCTCAACCGCCGTGGGATTCCCCGAGGTTGCCGTGGCGCTGAATAAACAGTTTCCGTTGACTACCAGACCGTCGACATTGGCAAAGGTAAATACGCCGATTTTTGCGGCAATTTCCCCTTGATCGTATTGATTGGGGTCAACTTCAATGGGATTCCCCGCCGCGTCCACAACGTTCCCCCCTCCGGCATAAGCCAGATAGAATTTCCCATCGGTCTGCTGGGATAGGCTAAAATTCCCGTTTTTGGTATATTGGATCCCATCCTTCGTCATCACCCCGAAGAAGGATCTGGCATCGAAAACCGCAAAATCGAGGTCGCGGCCTGTGGCACAGGGCGTGCCTTGCGTATGCAAAACATCGGTTTTGCTGACTTTTGCGCCGTGACCGGCCTTTAGCTCTTGATTATCTGTGCGCAAGTTGCTATACAGCAGATCCTCAAAAGTCACTCTCTGGGCTTTATATCCGTTGGTGGAAACATTTGCGATATTGTTGGCCGCAACGTCCAATCCACGCTGGCTCTGAATGGCTCCGGTTGCCCCGGTATAAAACGAAGTAATCACAGCATTCCCTCCTTATACTTGACCAATTTGGGTCGTGGCTTTTTCCAAAACCGAATCATACATTTTTAACGCTTGGGAGCAGGACTGCAATTCCCGCTGAGTCGCAAGGGCGTTGGTCATTTCCTCGGCGACGTCCACGTTAGAACCTTCCAGGGTCTGCCATTGAATCTTGGCGTCGATCAATTGTCCGCCGCCGTTGGCCGTATAATAACCGCTGGTGGCTTCGGTCAAGGTATTGTAATCCGCGAAGTTATAGATCGCCAAACCGTCGATCAACCGGTTGCCGACATAAATATTTCCTTGTTCATCCGCGGTGAAATCATCGGTTCCCACCCTAATGGGGCCCTTTGTCCCCATGACGCGCCCTACGCCCTCCTGCACCAGGTAACCGTCGGCGTCGATATTAAAATCACCTTTTCTCGTATAAACCAAGCCGTTTTGCCCCTGGATGGCAAAAAATCCTTCTCCTTGAATCGCAAAATCCAAGTTACGGCCGGTACTTTCCATAGACCCCTGGGTATGAATGGTCACCGTGTCTCCTACGGTTCTCCCCAGAGCCATGGTACCGATGGACGTGGTTTGCCCATCCACACGCTGAATCAGCATTTCACCAAAGGTCTCGCTAACAACCGTCTGTTTTTTATACCCCTGAGTCTTGGCATTGGTGATGTTGTTCCCGATGCTGTTTAAGGTCTTGTTTTGGGTCATCATCCCCGAAGCCAACTGATAAAAACCTCTCACCATTTGAGATTACCTCCTTCTTGACAAATCTTCAAAGTACGCTTAAACCGGTCTTCGTTTCCGCCAGCTTTTTCAATCTTTTGACCGCCTGAAAGCGAACTTGCGAAACGCGCTGGGTGTCCGTATTCATAATTTCCGCAATTTCCTTTACCGTCAAATCCTCTTTGTAAAACAAAGCCAATACCAACTGTTGTTCCTGGTTCAGCTTTTTGATTCCTTCGGTCAATACCTCGCTGAACTCTTGGGTCGAAAGAATCTCCGCCGGATCGTCCTGGGGACCGGAGGAAATTTCCGTATGTTTTTCCTCCATGGTTGATGAATCAAGCACCATTTGATTCAAAGAGATGGTACTGACCGGTTTTATTTCCAAGAGGTTCTTCTCATACTCTTCCATGGTCATCTGCAGATGATTTGCCATTTCCTCGCGGGTAGGTTCCCTGGTAAGCTTGGCTTCCAGCTCTTCCCTGGCAGTGGAAAACCTTTTGGAAATCTCATAGATCTTGCGGACGTATCCGTTTTGCTTGTTGATATAATCCAGCATGGAACCTTTTATGCGGTAAGAAATAAAGGTTTCAAACTTGACGTTTCTGTCAATATCGAACCGGTCAATGGCATTGATCAGGGCAATGACGCCTTCTCCCACCAATTCATCAACAGAATCAAAATATCGATAACGACGATACACATTCATCGCGATTTTCTTAACCACAGGCATATAGTGAAGAACCAATTGATTCCTGATTTCCGGTGATTTTGTCCGCTGATATAGAACCCACCATTCCGCTATTTTTTTTTCCATTTCATCTTGATGATCTGCCATCCAACTTCACCTGCCTTCTCGGCAACTGTTCTTTTACGCATCCAATGCGACTGTTCCGATCGCCTGTATCTGTACGCCCGCATCCAACTCATTATAAGAAAGAACCACCGCGTTTTGGGAAAACTGTTCCACCATTTTACTGAAATAAATGCGTACCACAGGGGAGGCCAAAACAACCGGAATCGAAACCGCGTCCTTCACTTTTTTGATCTGATCGATTAAATTCATCATGATTTGCTGCATCAAATCAGGTGAAAGGTTAAAATTCGTTCCCTGTTCCGTGGTTTTAAGGGCGTTGATAATAACTTTTTCTACTTCCGCGTCTAAAACAATCACGCGTATTTGGCCGCCTTCGGACCATTTTCGGGTAATGGTGCGCTTTAAGGATTGGCGAATATACTCTGTCAGCACCTCAATATCTCTCGCGCTTGCCACATGGCTGGCAATGGTCTCCATAATCAATTCCATGTCACGAATAGGCACCCCCTCTTTCAGCAGGTTCCCCAGTACTTTTTGGAAATTGCTGAAAGAGATCATATTGGGAATGACGTCCTCCACCGTGGACGAGCCGTTCTTTTTTAGGGTTTCGATCAGTTGATTCACGTCTTGCCGGGAAAGGATTTCATGGGCGTGTTTTCGGATCGTTTCCGAAAGGTGCGTTACGATCACCGATAACGGATCAATGACGGTGTAACCGTAGATTTCCGCCAAATCTCTTTTATCCGAGGTAATCCATTTGCCGGGAATGCCGTAAGCGGGCTCAATGGTATCGATACCGTCAATTTCGCCGGTTAAATTACCGGGATCCAAGGCCAGAAAATAATCCACTAAAATCTCGCCGCGGGTCACTTCTTCGCCCCGGAGTTTGATCACATAATGATTGGGATTCAGCCCCGCGTCGTCTCTTAAGCGCACCGCCGGGATGACCATCCCCATATCCAGGGCAAACTGTTTGCGGAACATCACCAACCGTTCCACAAAGTTACTGCCACAGCCCTGATCCACCAAGGGGATGACGCTATAGCCAAAATTCATTTCGATGACGTCGATGGGCAGCAGTTCATATACATTGTCAATATCTCTGAAATAATCCGTTTCATCGGGATATGCGCTTTCCTCGGCCTCTTCGTCGGCAGCTGCTTTCTCTTGGGAGAGCTCTTCCCCCATTTTCCTTCTCAATGTGGTGCCCAGGGCAATCATGATAATGGACAGAATGATCATTTGCGGTTTCGGCATTCCCGGGATGAACATAAGGAATGCCATGGCGGCCCCGGCAATCATCAACACCAGGGGCTGGGCGGAGAATTGCTTGGTGACGTCAGCCCCCAAGCTGGAGTCGGAGGCAGCTCTGGTGACGATCATACCGGTGGCGGTGGAGATCAGCAAGGCCGGGATCTGGCAGACCATGCCGTCGCCCACAGAGGCGATGGTATAAATGCTCAGGACTTCTGAAAAGGTATGGTCACCTTGGACCAAACCAATGAGGATACCGCCTAAGAAGTTAATGACAGTGATGACGATGGCCATGATCGCATCGCCTTTTACAAACTTCGTCGCGCCGTCCATGGCGCCGTAAAATTCCGCTTCTTTTTGAATATTATAACGGCGCTGCCTTGCCATATCTTCGGAAATCAAACCGGAGCTCAAATCGGCGTCAATGGCCATTTGCTTCCCGGGCATGGCGTCTAAGGTAAATCTTGCGGAAACTTCGGCAACGCGTTCGGCGCCCTTGGTAATGACAATGAACTGGACAATGACGATGATCAAGAAAACAACGAAACCGACCACAACGTTGCCGCCTAAAACGAAATTACCGAAGGTGGCAATCACCTGTCCCGCGTTGCCCTCCTGAGATAAAATCAAACGGGTTGAGGATATATTCAAGCCCAAACGGAACAAAGTAGTGATCAACAGCATGGACGGAAAAATAGAGAATTGCAAGGCCTCTTTGATATACATCGTGACCAGCAGGATAATGAGGGATAACGATATATTGAAAATGAACATAAAGTCCAATATAAAGGCGGGCAGCGGGATGATGATAAAGGCAACAATCAAAATAACAAAGACCGATATCAGGTGATTTTTCACTTTCATTATTGCGCTATTTCTCCTGTTTCAGTGAATATACCCACGCCAGAATTTCTGCGAGGGCAGAATAGTATTCCGGCGGAATTTCCCGGTTTAGTTCAACATTTTCATACAAAGCCCTTGCCAACAAGGGATTTTCGGTGATGGGAACAGCAACCTTTTCCGCTTCCGCAACGATGCGCAAAGCCACATAATCCTGTCCCTTGGCAACGACCACGGGGGCCGTACTTTTTTCAGCGTTATATTTTAAGGCAATGGCATAATGGGTGGGGTTACGCACCACGACATCGGCGCTGAGCACCTGTTGTATCATGCGCGACATAGAGATTTTTCTCTGTGCTTCCTTAATTTTGCCCTTGATCAAAGGATCCCCTTCTGTGTGCTTATATTCTTCTTTGATTTCGTGCTTGGTCATCTTGATGTTCTTTTCGTATTCCCATTTTTGATAGAGATAATCAAATATGGCAAGACCCAAAAAGATCACCGCCACCTTCATGGCAATCACCAGTATGGCGTTGAGGATAAAACTCACAGCTTCGAAGATATCGACATACATGAGCTGCTTTGCCTGGCCGATGATATCGCTGATGCCTGCGTAAAGGACGTAAGCGATGATGACCACCTTGGCCATGGACTTAATCAGTTCCACCACCGACCGCAGGGAAAACAGACGCTTCACGCCTTTTAAAGGACTTAGCCGGTTGAACTTCACTTTGATGTTCTCATAGGCAAAGAGGAACTTTGTCTGGCCTCCTGTGGCAATGATGCTGACGACCATGGCGATTAACATCACCGGCCCCGCAGAGATCAGCAAGAGGACGAAGGCGTCTAACAAAACAGCGATGACGACGGGAACGGTCAGCGTCTCAACATACGAAATTTGATGGATGATGTGATACAAAAAGTCGGTAAAATTTTCATATAAGTAAGGAAACGTAATTCTCAAAGTTAAGAAAATCAACAGGATGGACGCTGCATTGACCACATCCTTACTTTGAAAGATATTTCCCTTTTTTCGCTCGTCTTTCCTTCGCTTGGGGGTCGCTTTTTCTGTTTTACTCTCAGAGGCCATCGCATCCCCCTCCCGTTACGGTGTTTTCAAATACCAAAAATCAACTGTATTTCGTCGAACATTTTCGTGGTCATCAACTCTAAAAATGTGGATAAGGACGGCACCAGCACCATAATCGCAATAAAGCCCATGAGAATTTTAAACTGAATATTGACGATAAACACATTGATTTGCGGCACAGCCTTCATCAACAGGCCAACCCCCATTTCCACAATCATTTCCACCGCCAAAATCGGCATGGCCAACTTCACGGCATAAATCAAAATAATGGAAAACAGGCCGACGAGTTCTTCGAAGATACCGCTGGAAAAGGCAATGCTCCCGTAAGGCGAAATGGTCCCAAGCTGGCAAAATATTTTGATCATCGTAATGTGCGCGTTGGCCGCGAAGAAAAGGAGCATATACATACAGTTCATGATGGAGGCAGTCACCGGCATGGAGATATTGCTTTGGGGGTCATACATGTTTGCCATGGCAATACCCATTTGAAAGTCGATCACTTCGCCGCCGATGATAAAGACCGCCATAAAAAGCTGTATAATATAACCGACAATAAAGCCGACCAGCAACTCTTTTACCAACATCACGCAGTAAACGATGACACTGTTGATCTCGATGACTTTGTCGGGAATCGTGGCATAGGTGAACAGCGTGAGCAGCAACGCCATGCCGATTTTCAAGATCACCGGGAGGTTCTTTCGGCCAAAGATAGGGTTAAACAGGATACAGCCGGTCATTCTCATCAATACAAAAGAGAACAGGGTTAAATTAAAATCCAAAACCATCGCTGTACTCCATCAACCGATTTCGGTGATTGTGTCAAAGATGTAATATACAAAGTCGGACATGGACTCCATCATCCATGAGCCCAACAATACCAAGATCACCGCGATCGCAATTAGTTTGGGGACAAAGGTCAAGGTCTGCTCATGAATTTGGGTGGCAGCCTGAAAAACGGAAATGATCAGGCCCACCGCCATACTGATGATCAATACCGGAGCCGCCATTTTCACCGCAATCACCATTGCGTGCTGGATAACGCTCATCACACCTGAAATGTCCATGGGATACCTCCTTGCTGTTTATTCTCTGAGACAGGATCGCTATAGATTAAAACTGGAGAATAAAGTTTGAAAGAGTAATCCCCAACCGTCAACCAAGACAAACAGCAGCAACTTAAAGGGCAGTGAAATCATGACCGGCGGCAGCATAATCATACCCATTGACATCAGCGTGCTGGCTACGATCATATCGATGATCAGGAAGGGAATATAAATCAGAAAACCTATGATAAACGCGCGCTTTAATTCACTGGTCATAAAGGCGGGGGTCACAACGGTCATCGATAGCTCTTCAGCGTTTTCCACTTTTTCCGTATCGGACAACCGAACGAAGAGTTCCAAATCCTCTTTTTTAGTTTGTTTCAGCATGAACTCCTTAAGGGGAACAGCCGCCTGGCTCAAAAACGCTGTCTCACTGATTTCCTCTTGCTGATAAGGCTGATAAGCGGTTTCGTTGATTTCGTTAATCACCGGCGACATGATAAAGAGAGATAGAAATATGGCAATGGCAATGAGCACCTGGTTGGGAGGGGTTTGCTGTAACCCCAAGGCATTGCGTAAAAAAGATAAGACGATGATAATCCGGGTAAAGCAGGTGGTCATTATCAGGAGTGACGGCAATAAGGCGATGAGGGTCAAGGTGAGAATAATCTCAACGGTGTCCATCGAATCCCCGTTGACATTGACCTCTACATTCCCGGCGGCCAAAACCGAATCCGGGAAAATCGACAAAAAGAGCAAGGACAAACTGACTATGGCCAAAATATACTTTGTCGTGAACAGTACCTTATCTTTATTCATCTTTTTTACTTCTATCGTCCGTATGGCCAACCTTCGCACCCACCTTGTCTTTTACCGTTTGCTTCAGAATATTTAAAAAGTCATTCGGCTCAAGAGACGGTATTGTCGGTTGATAATCGGACAGTTCCTGTAAAATTTCAATATTGTTATTTGCGAAGCCAATCAAATAATATTTTTCGCAGACTTCTATTACCGCAAGTCCTTTATCCTGGCCTAACGCCGCGCGTTCCAAAACCTTGATGTTGTTGGAACTCGCCGCCATATTTACCTTTCTCGCCAAGTACCTACTGAACTTATAGCTCAGGTACAAGACGACAATAATCGCCAAAACAGAAAAAATTAATGGTAATACCTCTTGAAAAAAGCTCAATGTTCCCTCACCCTTTATCTCTTAATCAGCGGCTTAACCCAAAATTTTCGCAACCGTTTTCATGATTCTTTCCGGCTTGAAGGGTTTTACGATAAAATCTTCCGCCCCAAATTTCAGCGCTTCCAAAACCATATTTTCCTGTCCCATCGCGGAACACATCACGATTTTACAATCGTGATTGATTTCTTTGATCGCCTTCAGCGCCTCAAGCCCATCCATATTCGGCATCGTTATGTCCAATAACGTCAAATCCGGTTTTTCCTGCTGATACAACGCAACGGCCTCTTCCCCGTCCTTTGCTTCAATAATGTCGGTATACCCGTTTTGCTGCAAAGTATTTTTGATCATCATTCTCATAAAAGCCGCGTCATCCACCAACATAATTTTCTTACTCATCATTGTCCTCCCATTTCGTTAAAGAATTTTCATTAAATCATTATTGCTGATTATTTCGGATACCCTAACGCCGTAACAGTCTTCGACCACCACCACTTCGCCCCTGGAAACCTGCTGGCCGTTGACGAAAATATCAACCATGGCGCCGGCTTGCTTGTCCAGTTCAATGATGGTACCGGGGGAAAAGGTCAGAATATCTTTGATTTGTTTTTTGGTGCGTCCAAGCTCCACGGAAATCTGCAATGGAATCGACATGATTAAATTCAGATTATTGGCTTGTTCTTCCGAAAGCGCCGACTCCGACGGGCGAAACTCGCTGAATTCAACATTCTGAACATGATAGCGGGCCTCCGCGGGGGATATTTTATGGCCACTGCTATGCCCCGGATCCCAGTTGGCGTTTATGCCGGACTGCGCTTGGGTTTCCTGGCGCGGTTGGGGGGCAGGAGCTTCCGGCTGGGGCTGGGGCTGCATTTCGGCTTGCGTTTCGGGCTGCGCGGCTTCGACAAGATCATCGTTGCGCAAAGAGCCGATCAGCTCTCTGGCCAAAGGCGTGCTGAGCACACTGATAAATTCACTTTCCAAAACTCCCTCAATGGAGAGATGAAAACAGATGGAGACCACCGTCGAATCATCGGGATAATACTCCTTTTTGAAGCTGTTGCTGCTCTCAATTTGAAAGGAGCTGGGAGGTGAAATATTAACAGAGCGGTCTAAAAGCTGAGACAGGGCTGTCGCGGAGGAGCCCATCATTTGGTTCATGACTTCGCATATCGCACTGTTGCTGATTTCATCCAAGACAAATTTCTCATCGGAAGGGTCTCTCTGCAGAAGCAGGTCAACAATGGCCTGTACATCCGATTCCTTGAGAATCATCATGTTGGTTCCCAATAAGCCGCCGGTATAATTGATTTCTACCGCAACGGCCGGCTCAAAGGATTCAAAATAAAAGTCCCTCGCTTTTTGCACCTCAACAGAGGGAGTCGTAATAACGACGCGTTTATCTAACATCGTGGACATGGACGTCGCCGAAGCCCCCATGCTGATATTTAGGATCTCCCCGATGGCGTCAATCTCCATCTCCGTAAATAACTCGTTATGATCTGCCAAACCTCTCACCCTTCCCTTACTTGCTCAATTCTAACAGCGTAGTTGTTTTTATGTTTGCCCATTGTTGCGGTAAACCAAGGCAGGTCTTCAATCTTAATATCGATCGAACCATCCATAACCTCCTTATTTAACAACAAAACATCACCTTTTTGAAGACTTAATAATTCCTGCAATTTGATTTCTGTTTCACCCAATACCCCGGTGACCGTCAGCGGCGCGTCACGCAAGGAGTGCATGATCATATTTTTGCGTTTGTTGTCCTGCTCAAAATCTTGCCTTGTTTTTTCCTTCACATATTTCATATCAAACAGTTTAAAAAGAAATTCCATGACTTTAGAGGGCAGGCATACGTTGATATTGTCCTTCAAACCTTCAATCGCGGTTTCAATGACAATGATCACGGTGGTTTCCTCGGGGGGAATAAACTGGATTAGCCTGGAATTGGTTTCGATCATCTCCAGATGGTGTCCAATTTCTCCGTAATTACGCCAAACATTGGTCAACTGCTGGGTCACTTGATGAAACATGTGCTCCATCAAAGAGATCTCAATGCTGGTGAATTCTCGGCTAAGGTTGTAATAACTGCCGTCTCCGCCCAGGAGCCGGTCGATGATGGAAAAGGATAGGGGTCGGGCGACTTCGATAATGAATTGATTGTCGTCATCGCTGATTTCATCGCTCTCAATGCCGATGATCCCCATTAAAACCGAATCGTTTAAGGCGTTGTTGTAATCACGAAATTCTTCTTCCTCAATCTGCACAATTTCCATGACGCAACCCACTCTCAGCATGCTGGTGAGCTGCAATTCAAAGAATTTGATAAAATTGCCGAAAATGGTATTCAGGGACCTTAGCTGTTCTCTTGTGAATTTTTTGGGGGAACGAAAATCGTAATCCCTGACCTTGATCATTGACTGCTCTTCGATTTCCTGGAGATCCATTTCCCCGCTTTGTAAATTCCCTAAAAGTTCGTCAATTTGTTTTTGAGATAAAACTTCAACCATTCCTGTCACCTAACTCTGCCTTACAATGGATTATTCCGCTTCTAACGTATCGCTTGATACCGGATATTCACCGTATACTTCCTTATAAATATCTTCCAATGACTTATCGTCGGCGCCATTTTCAATGATAATGACTTCCACCCGTCTGTTGATAATCCGCGTCGCTTCCGTTCCGTCGTGGGGCACCAGGGGCTTAAATTCCCCGTGGCCGGTGGAGGTTAACTTTTCCGGCGCCAGCAAACCCTTGCATTGCATATAATACAATACATTGACGGCACGGTCGGAGGAGAGCTGCCGGTCAAAAAGGCTCTGCCTTTCGGAATAAACCGTTCCCGCCCTGGCGGTATGGCCTTCAAAGCGGATGGCGCCGACCTTTGCTGTTACATTCACCAAGGCGTCGCCCAATACATCCAGTATTTTTTTGCCCTCCCACTTGATGTAAGCGCTGTTTCCATCGAATAAGATATTGTTACGGAAAGTAATAAAGGTATAACCGTCACCGTCATACAGTTGAATATCACTTTCCAGCTGGTTTTCAATCACATAGGCATTCAGATAGGCGTACAAATCGTCAAAGTTTCTAATTTCATCGGCAGATCTGGGTACTTTCAATGCCGAGGAACCGTCCCCCAAAGAATCGTACATGCCTCCGGATAGATTGCCGGTATCAACAATCTGAATTTGAGATAGATCATCCACACTGGTGAAGGCTTCCACAATCATTTTCCACTTTTCTTCGTTAATACTGGACATCGCGAAAAGCAAAACAAAAAAGGTTAATAATAAAGTAACCATATCCGCATAGGTATCCATCCAGTTCGGCCCCGCCAATCCTTGCCGCGTTTTTCTGCGTTTCGTAACGTCTCCCCCCTTAAAAGTGATGTCGTCTTCTTGACCACCGGTCTTTCGTTACCTCCTCGACCGTCTCCCGCCTCTGCTTCTATCTCTTACCGGCTCATCTTCGCTTCTTCTTTCGCGGTTGTTCACAAAAACATTCAGTCTTTCTTCCGTTATGCGGGGATTGACCCCCGCGTGAATGGACAAAATGCCTTCTAAAACCACTTCTTTGCAGATCATTTCTTCGTAGTGCCGGCATTGCAGCCGGCTGGTGATGGGAACCAATACGAGGTTTGCCAAAAGAACGCCATATAATGTTGTAATCAAGGCCACGGACATCCCGAGGCCCAGCGTTGACGCGGCATCCGCCGCGCCGGTATCGGTTAAGCTTTTCAACATGTTAATCAAGCCGATTAACGTACCGATCATACCGAAGGCGGGGGCGAAAGTCGCGGCCCGCTCATAAATCTGCCACCCCTTTGTATGCCGCTCTTCCAAACAATCCAGTTCGGATTCTAAAATGGTTCTGGCCTCCGTGGGTTCGATTGCATCCACGATCAGCAATACGCTGCGTTTCATAAATTCATCTTTTTCGACATTGGCTTTGCCCTCCAAAGCCAGAAGACCTTTTCTTTTGGCTTCGATGGCGTAATCAATCACCTTATCAATATAAACCTGGGGCTGATATTCTTTCTTTGCCAGAATAATTTTCATGTGCTTGGGAATATATTTGAAAGTGCTCATCGGAAAGGCCATAAAAGTCGCCGCGGCGGTTCCGCCAAAAGTAATCGCCATGCTGGAATAGCTGATAAAGTTTGACAGTTTCCCACCGTCGGAAATACCGTAAGCCATCAGACTAATTCCAACGACAAGCCCTATGATAATCGTTAGATCCATACCAAGTCTTCTTTTCATTCCACGTCACGTTTCTTTTCAGACAGCAAACACTCGCCTTTTGCTGTCTGATCCTGATCTCCTATTTTGATGTTTAATTGCTTTTCCGCACCAAAAACCATGCGGTTATATTGAATTACTTTCTCGATAATTTCTTCACAGCTATTGGAAACCAAAAAATACTTTCCGTTGGTGAGAGAAACTTTTGTTTCCGGTATGGATTCCAACGTTTCAATCATATTACAATTCAAATAAAAGGGTCTGCCGTTAATATCGATCAATGCGATCATAATGAATCCACCTGCTTTACATGACGTATTTTCCCTTATCAACATAGGAATCTTGGCAGTTTAACCAGTTTCGGCAACCCCCTTACCAACCCTGTAAAGGGGTTGCCGAGCAAACACTTAGCGCTTCAAATTAACAAGTTCCTCCAACATTTCATCGCCCACCGTAATAATACGGGAATTTGCCTGGAAGCCCCTTTGGGCCATAATCATATCCGCATCATTGGCCAAATCCACGTTTGAGTTTTCCAAACCACTGGAAACAAGGGTACCGACGACACCTTCCCCCGGCACATAATAATTGATCTCACCGGTATTGTTATCAGCTCTCAAATAAGAGCTACCATCTAGCGTCAAGGCCTGGGGATTGGGAATACCCGCCAAAAGAATCTGGCCGATTTCAATGATGTTATTATCATATTCCCCGGTAATGACACCGTTTGCATTGATGGAAATGCCGCTGAGCTCCATGACATCGCTCATTTCCGTATCATAAAGACCGTCGCCGTCGGAATCCACCAGGGAACCGGGTATGGTGATCCGTTGCAAACCGTGGGAGGTATCACAGCTGGTCTGCACGGAAACATCTTCACCGTTGATGGCTTTCATGGAGGTAACCCCCGTGGCCAAACTGCTTGCGGCCGCCCCGTCTACGATAATTTGGCTAAGGTCAACATCGGAAGAGATCACTCCTGTGCCGACTTCCGCCGTCATGTTCTGCAAGGCGTTCTGTAAATCAGCCGCGTCAATGCTGCTGAGATTTGAGGTGACCGTAATGATTTTGCTGCCCACATTAACCGTTGCTTCAGCCGCGCCAGTCGCCGACGAATCGTAGACTGTTTGAATTTTATAACCATTAAAATACGCGCCGTTCACATCACCAAAGCTGATTTTCACATCATTGACCGTGATTTCCGCGCCTTTGGACGGGATGGTTTCAAAAATAATATCACCGACCTCATGGGCCGCTTCCCCGCCGGCGGCCGCTGTTTTAAAAGCATGGTTTTCGGTTACGGTATCGGCGCCGGAAACTGTAATGGCAGCCAAATTATTTTTGATCGCCTGGGGCAAATCATTGGACCCTGCGGCAGCCGTCATATTCCGCAAAGCGGTTTCCAATTGAGCGGCGGTTAACGCGGCATCGGAAGTAACGGTGATGGTCTTATCATTTGCATTGATTTCCGCTGTCGGCGTTGTGGCTGCCGCATCGGTAGCGGTTACGAGTTTATAACCGTTAAAGTAAGATCCGTTGACGTCGCCGAAATTCACGCTAAGGTCTCCGTTTAGATTTAACGTCGACGCGGTGGGGGCGACAGATTCCGTATATCTTGCAATGGGATAGCCGCAAATAAAGTATCTATTGCCATCCACTAAGTTACCGCTGCCGTCAAAGTTTAAGTTCCCCACACGGGTATAGCATGTTTCGCCGTTGTTATCCTGGGCGACAAAATAACCTTCGCCGCTGATATAGAGATCCGTGGCCTTGCCGGTGGACACATAACCGCCCCTGGTATGCAACACGTCGATGGTGCTGATCACCGTGCCGTAACCGATTTGGGAGGCATTGCCGCCGCCGGAGGCAGCCGTCGCGTCGGAGGAAGCCGTTAACGTTTGGTAAAAAGTATCTTGAAACGTGACCCTTTGGGCTTTATAACCGTAGGTGTTGACATTTGCGATATTGTTCCCGATCACGTCCATTTTGCTTTGATGGGCCTTCAATCCGGAAACACCTGAAAATAATGCTCTGAGCATAAATAAAAGTCCTCCTCTTTTTTAGAGGAACTGCTGCGGTTTCTCTGTCGTTCAAAACCGCTTTGCTTCCCGTAAGGGACCGGCTAAATGATCACAGTTCCATCTATATTCGTTACAACATTTTCTTTCATACTTTGATGATTCATAATTGTCACCACTGTTTTACTGGGAACGTTTACAATAAATGAATTGTCGTTTCCCAGGATAAGCGCGTTTTTGACTCCTTTTTCCGCCGCTTTGTCCACGGCTTCCGAAAGCGTGTTCATTTGCTCCGCCGACATTTCAATATCCCGGTCTTGTAAGCGCTGAGCCGCATGTTTCGAAAATACCAGGTTTGTTTCGGCCGACTGAAGCTTTTGCTGTAAAAGTTCGCCGAAAGCGCTTTGCCCGTTCTGCGTTGACGTTTCTTTTCGCGACGCTTGCTGGTTCGACAGCGGTGTACTGCTGATATTGGATATATAGTTTTGATTGATCCATATATCACCCATGGAAATGGTTACCCTCCTTTTTGATTGATTGACTGATTACTGTTTCAGTGAGTAGGTTCGATTATAAAAACACCGCTTTACAAGTTTTCCGGAATCTGCACAGCTTGCTCATTCCGACGCGGGTAATTCATTGAGCACTTCCATAATGGACGACATAGCGTAACTGCGGTCATTTACCGTAACCTTACAATCTCCATCCATAAACTGCACGCTTTGGACAACGCCCTGATCCTGGGAGTAGTTGCCGTTATTATCGTAGGCGGCCACAATCACATTTTTCCCCACCATGGACGCTCCGTACTGCGCGTAAACCAGTTCCGTCATCGTTTGCATGGTCTCCAAAGTGGTGAACTGCGCCATCTGCGAGATAAATTCCGTATCCGACGTGGGATTCATCGCATCCTGATTGGTGAGCTGCGCCACCAAAAGATTCAAAAAGTCCTGGGTGTTTAAGGTACTACTGCTTGAGGTGGAGGTCGTACCGGTGGACGACGCCGCTGCAGCGGTTGTGCCATAAGCATTAATTTCCATATTCCTGATTCCTTTCTGTAAAGTACTTTTCGCTGAGCATATTCAGCGTCTTTAGAAAGTGTTCTGCATTCAGCTCTTGTTGTTCTTCGTTTTCCTCAGCCTGCTGATCCTCGGCGGAATAGGGGTTATGCTGACCTCCCTGTTCGTCCTTGGATAATTGCTGTTGGGCTGACTTTTGCTCCTGGGGCAAAGAAAGCTGAACTTCCTGTTGCATGTGGGACTGCAGCAGCGCCTTAATATCATCGGCGTTGGCCAAAATGATGCTCTGCGTTTTCGCGCTGGCCGCACAAATTTCCACGATTAAGATACTGTTTTCCACCGTCATCTTCACATTGACCTTGCCCAAATCTTTGGGATATAATTGCATTTCAAAAGCCTTGCTGTTCTGATCAAAATGAGCGTTTATTTGGTGCGACAGCTGAGTTCGAACTGCGTTTTGGGTTTGGTCTGTAGATTTGACTTGGCTTTGGCCCAAGGTTTGCACTGGCGCCGTGTTCGGTAAGGCGGTATCACCCACGCTTTGCCTTTGCTCCCTGATTTCCGCCGGTTCCCCGTTTTGCGCCGGGGTCAAAACGATGCTGTCTACCGTGGTTTGCGGCGGGATAAAAACACCGTTGGCTGCCGTGGTTTGCGCTTGAGTGAAAACTGCGCTGGCGGCGCTGGTTTGCGGTTGTGTTGAAACGCCGCTGGCTACCGTGGTTTGCGATTTGCCGTATCCCGGGCCGCGGTTCTGTGCTACCGCCTCAGCGGGAAATCCTATCTTCATTGATTGCAACGTTTCATTCTGAGAAGGGTTTTTCGGTCGCCCTGGCAGCGGCGTTGACCCCATGGCCGCGGCTGCGGACATCACCGGCGCCGATCCTTGATTGCCGCGAGCTTGTTCTACTTCGGAAACCGGCGCCGTCACCCTTTGCGACAGCGGATGGAAACTGTTTTGCGTTTCCCCAAAGACACTCACCCCTTGCCGGACGGCGTTTAATCCCGCCAATGTCGGGGGTTCGCTGGCCGACGGAGACGACGCTATGGCTGTAGTTTGACCTTGCTCTGTGTTGAACAAAGGATTCTGCGTGAGACTGCTCCCTTGCAACATCCCGGCTGTTTGCGGCAAAAAGGCCAAACCGGTCAGGGAGAGGGATCTTTGTCCTGTTGGCAATGGGGACTCTGCATAAACATTAGCCGCCTGGGCTCTCTGATCCTCCGTGATGTTTACGCCGGGGAAATCGCTCCCGATAGCGGGAAAACCAAGGTTTTCACTGTTTACCGCCTTAGGGTTTACCGTCAACCCCTCTGTTTCTGCCTTAGGGTCTTGCGTTAACCCCTCTGCGTTCATGGCAGCCGGCAGCAGGGGCAAATCCGCCACGTGGGGCCCCATGGATTTTCCTTGAACCATTGGTATGAACCAATCGCTTACAGCGAGAAGCTGTTGGTTTACGGCCCCGCTCCCAAGAGCGGTTTGCTCCCCATTGGCCTCCGCGCCTGTTTTACCTTCCTCACTCTGGCCACAATCCTTTTTACCACAAATTCCTGGGGTTACAGCGGAAAGGCTTTGTTCCTTCAGCATTTTGGGAAAGAGATCGGATTTTTGGCCGGCTTCACCGACCACTGCCGGATTTACGGCTGCTGTTTGCGTTATACTGTTGCATTGTATCTGCTCCACTTTTCTCACCTCCTTTCGCCATTGGCTTTTATATGGTTAAGAAGCAGTGCAAGTCCGATTGACGTACTCTTCCACTTCCAACTCCTGCTGCTTATGAAGGAGCGCATTGTACTCCTCCCTTTGTTTTTCCTGTAGCTTTTCCAGGCCCGAAATATCGGTTTTCAAAGCGATCATTTCATCTTTTTTAAGGGCAATTTGCCCCTCAACCTCTTCCTTGCGCCTGGTACAAGCATTGGTCTTTTGGGTGATATCGTGAAAATACATCTTGTAAACCATAACCTCTTGGGGGCCGATGCCGATGCTCATCTGCTCGTTCAATTCTTTGTTATACTTATGAAACATCTCATTGAGCTGTTGGATTTCCATATCGATTTGCTTCAGTCGTTCTTGCAGCCGCATCATTTCATTAACCTGCACCTCGAGTAATTGCTGCTTCAGATTTAACACCTTTTCAAGAGAAAACACAAACTTTTTCATATTGTTTAACACCCTTTTATAAATTGAGGTAACATATCCGCCGCCAAACCAAATCGGACACGCCGGTTATATTTCACGCATTACATTCATGGTATCTTCGAAGGAAACTTTTTCGTCGATTCGTTGTTTTAAGAAAGCATTGATCTCGTCAATTTTACCAACGGCTTCGTCTAACCGAAGATTCATGCCCGGTTTATAAGCGCCGATGGAGATCAAATCAGTGTTTTGTGTATAAATCGCGAGGAGATCCCGAATTCTGGCGGCAGCCTGTTTATGTTCCGGGGAGACAATATCATTCATCAACCGGGAAATGCTGGCATTCACATCAATAGCAGGAAAGTGATTTTTATTGGCCAGGGAGCGGGTCAACACAATATGACCGTCGATGATGCTGCGCACCGTATCGGAAATCGGCTCATTGGTATCGTCCCCTTCGACCAAAACGGTATAGATCCCGGTGATCGAGCCGTTTTTAAAGTTTCCGCTGCGCTCCAGTAATTTCGGCAGCTCCGCATAAATCGAAGGCGTATATCCTCTGGCAATCGGGGGTTCTCCCAAGGCCAGTCCCAGCTCTCTTTGGGCCATCGCGAATCTGGTCAGGGAGTCCATCATCAAAAGCACATCTTTTCCCCGGTCTTTGAAATACTCGGCGATTGCCGTCGCCACGGCGGCACATTTTAAGCGAAACATCGCCGGCTGGTCTGAGGTGGCCACCACCAACACGGAGCGCTTTAAACCTTCTTCCCCCAAATCCTTTTCGATGAATTCCGCGACCTCCCGGCCGCGTTCACCCACCAAGGCAATGACGTTGATGTCGGACTTCACATTCCGGGCGATCATACCCAAAAGCGTACTTTTGCCGACGCCGCTGCCGGCAAAAATCCCCATTCGCTGGCCTTTGCCGATGGTCAGCAAACCATCGATGGTTTTAATTCCATAGTGTATCTGCTCTGTTATTCTGGGCCGATCCAGGGGATTGGTGCAACAGCCCTCCACATCATAGTATTCGTTCACGGCAAAGTCGCCCAAGCCGTCGATGGGCTTACCGGTAGAATCAATGGTTCTGCCGATCAAAAAATCTCCCACCGGCACCCGTAACTGATTGCCGGTAGATTCCACCAAACTCCCGGGGCCGATGCCCTTCACATCGCCATAGGCCATTAACAGTACATTTTGTTCTTTGAAGCCGACAACCTCCGCAGCGATGGTTTTATCCTCATCCAAGCTGGTAATGGTGCAAATATCGCCTGTTTTCGCATGGATTCCGGTGGTTTCAACGATCATGCCGATAATATTTTTCACCTTTCCCATGGAGTGAAACAGGGGCAGCTGTAAAAAATCAGAATACGCTTGTTCTAACCTCATTTTTACCCCTTTCCCCGATAAGATTTATTTCTGCAAAACCTTTTTAATTCTGTTCAATTGTGTGTCGATGCTAATATCGATGATCTCTGTGGGCAATTCAATGACGCAATCCGTATCTTCCATTTCCTTGCTGGGTAAAAAGCGAATGCCTTTGGCGATTTGTTCGGATTTTTCGATAAATTCCGGATCATTATTTTTCAATGCCTCGAAAACGCCGTAAGAGAGGTAGCATTTCAACCATTCCTGGTGTTGATACTGTTCCAATGCCTGCCGGATCATGGTGCACATTTTCGTTTCGTCATCTTTCAGCGTTTGGTTCAGTATTTTTTCTATCATGTTGATAGCCAAGAGGGTTAAATTGTCCTGTTGTTCTTCAATGACTTGATCTCTGCTCTCTTCCAAACGCGCGATCAGGCGCAGCAATTCTTCGATATATTTCTCATTGCTTGCTTTTGCTTCCAAAACACTCTGTTGATAACCGGTTTTCTCCCCCGCGATCAGGCCTTCCGCATAGCCCTTTTCATAGCCTGTTTTCCGCGCGGCTTCCTTTTCCCCCAAGCATTCTTGCTTGAATTTTTCCGTTTTTTGCCGGATGAGCTCTTCGCCGGACTGATTTGCCTCTTCAATAATGGCGGTGGCTTGCTCGTAGGCGGAAGAGAGTACTTCCTCCCCGTTGAGCGGTTTATTGCCCCGCACCATTTCTTCTGTGGGTTCCCCTTTGGATATCCGGTAATGGGTCACCGCATTATCACATTGTGTCGATTTGATCAGGTTAGACAATGATATCGTCCTTTCCGCCCTTCATGATAACCAATTGCCCTTCTTCTTCCAGACGGCGAATGGTTGCGACAATACGCTGCTGCGCTTCTTCCACATCTCTCAAGCGCACATTGTGGGTATATTCCATTTCGCTTTTGATGGTTTTCGTCAACATGGTGGACATATTCTTAAAGATAATATCGGTGACTTCCTGGTTGGTGCTCTTCAATGCATAAACCAAATCCTTCTGGTCGACTTCATAAATGAATTTCTGAATTGCCATATCGTCAAGAATCGTGATATCTTCAAAGACAAACATCCGCTTGCGGATTTCATCGGACAATTTTTCATTTCTCTTAGAAAGTTCGTCGAAAATAAACCTTTCATTGGAGCGATCCATATGATTCATGATGTCGGCAATATAGTTAATGCCGCCGATTTCCGTGAAGTCAACAGACATGATCGACGCGAACTTACTGGCCAGATTTGATTCAACAATTTTAATCACATCCGGGGAGGTTCTGCCCATCCTGGCGATTCTTTCAACCACCGCGATCTGCCTTTCTTTCGGCAATTCTGCAATGATCGCGGAAGATTGGTCCGACCGTGAATACGATAAGATCAGGGCAATTGTTTGCGGATGCTCATTTTGAATGATGGTAAGCAGGTTCTTGTAATCCGCTTTTCGAATAAAGTCAAAGGCCTTCGTCTGTATGGATTTTGTAACACGCTCCAACAGCGCGCTGGCTTTCTGTGCCCCAAAGGCCTTCTCCAGCACATTTTGGGCATACTCCAAGCCGCCTTCCGTCATCACCTTTTGGGTGAGACAAAGCTGGTAGAAGCTATTTAAAATATCTTCCATTTCACTGGATTTTAGATTTTGCATTTTTGCAATTTCCAGTGTAAGCTGTTCGATATCGTCTTCTTTTAGAAATTTATAAATTCTGGAAGCGTTTTCCGAACCAACAGAAATGATGATGGCGGCTGCCTTTTGCTGACCGGTTAATTGATTAATCATTGGCATCGTCCCCCCTTAACCATGTTTTGATTAATTGGGCGACAATCTCCGGATTAGAGTAACAAAATTCCTGAATCTCTTTTTTTAGCGCTTGTTCTTTTGTTTCTTTCAGATTATGGATATCGCTGAAATCAATATCCTCTATCGTATCGACCGGTTCATCCATGATTCTTTCCTGGCTTTCCACTGACTTTCTCTTGCGTCCTTTTGACCTCAGGAGCAAAATGAGCACAAGGGAAAGTAATATGCCAATGACGGCGGCGGCGGCGATAATCAGGATTAAGACCCGCTTTTTATCGACGGTTGTCACAGAAGAGGATTCATCGCCTTCATCGGTTTCCGCTGTTTGGAACAAACCGGTATACAGCACAACTTTTTCTGTGGGGACTGCCGCGGCATTGGCAATCAACTGAATGATTTCATCTTTCTCGGCGGTATTGAGAGATTGAGTATTCACCGCGACGGAAATCGTCAAATCCGTTAATTCGCTGGAATCATGCTCTATTTGCTCTTTCACTTGAGAAACCAAATAGGAATAGGAGGAATTATCTTCGATGTAGATGGTGTTGCCATCCACGGTGACGCCGGGATACGTTGTGGTGGTCTCCGTATTGCTGTCGGTACCCACGGTACCGCCGCTGGTACCGTCATTCCTTTCCGCGCTCTGGGAATGGGTTTCTTCTGAAACAACACCCGTATTATTTTCCGCTGGCGTGTAGGTAATGATTTCTTCAATCTTTTTATCAACGTCCATGATGCTTTTGACCGCAACCTGAATATTGCTGGACCCAAAGAGAGGGTTCAATATTTTTACGATATTTGCTTCCACCTCTGTTTCAAACTGCTTTTCGATAATCATTTTAAATTCCGATACGTCCATTTCCTCCATATCATCGGAGAGCATTTCCGTACCGGTAGCAGTGTCCAAAACAGAAATATTATCTTCCGTCAAATTAGGTACGCTTTTGGCCAGAAGATGTTTTATACCGCTAACCTGTTTCCCTGTTAGTTCCTTCGACGAGCTCATGGTAACCGATACCCCCGCCGTTGTAACATCGGAATCGTCGTCGGACAAGACATACCCGGAATCATCGGGAATATTGATGGTGACATTGGCCTCCTTAATGCCGTCAATGGTTTTAATAATGTCTTCCATCCGCTGATTCAGCTGGTATTTTTCTAACAGTTCTTTTTCCTTCTCGGTGGTCATCAGATCCATGTTTTCCAGCAGAAAATCGTAATTCGGGGAAGATTTCGGATAGCCCTCGTTGGCCAAATCCATTCTCAAAGAAGCTTCTTCCTCTGTCGGCACCATGATCGTGCCGTCTTCTTCTTTATAGTCCACCTCTCGTTCGTCCAGCTCCGCCATGACCTCAAGGGCTTCGTCATGATCCATAGACGGATATAAAACAGTATATTTCTGGGCATTTAACAAAAGGACAACTACAAACGAAACGATTATAATTCCCGCAAGAAGGGATAATATAATCGTTTTATTTTTCTTCGGCTGTTTTTTCCAAAAAGAAATTATGGCATTAATGTAATGCTTTAGTTGCTCTCTCATTCCTCAATCCCGCACACGTAACACATTCAATTTCAAAGACTCATTCTCATAATTTCTTGATAAGAATCGAGAGCTTTATTCCGTAATTGCACAAAAAGTTCAACCGAAAGGTTGGCTTTCGTCGACGCAATGGTTAAATCGTGCAAATCGTCCGTTTGACCGGTGGCCAAATTATAGATCTCCTGGTCTACGGCGGCACTTGTTTCCTTCACGTCATTCAGTGCGTTCTCGAGAGTCGTTTGAAAAGGAATTACGGCAGAGGATTGGGCAGTGTTACTTTGACTGCTTTGAAAGAACTCCTGAAGGGAACTCAAACTGGTAATAGACTCTATGGACATCGAATAGACTCCTTTCTAATCTGAAAATAACCATCCTTGGTTTAACGTCCGATTTCCAAAGCTTTTGAGGCCATACTCTTGATGGCGTTGACCGCGGATAGGTTCAAATCGTAGGCCCTCGTCGCCGCCATCATATCAATCATCTCCTGGATGGGATCAACGTTGGGCATCATTACATATCCGTTTTCGTCGGCATCAGGGTGAGACGGGTTGTATACCGGCGTAAAATCACTTTGATCCTCCACAATTTCCTGCACTTTCACCCCACCTTTTGAAGTGCTGCTTTGATTGGTGACATTGCTGTTCAACAACTGTTGAAACGAATGATTTTTAACGGACTGGTAGACCACCATCTGGCGGCGGTAAGGCCCTCCGCTTTCCGTTCTGGTTGTACTGGCATTGGCGATATTCTCAGAGATAACGTCCATTCTCAAGCGAGTAGCGGTTAAGCCTGAGCCGGCAATATCCAAAGAATCTAAAAAGGCCATCTTTTTTCCTCCCTAAAGCTTATTTGCTGCCTTCACTTATCGCACAGCGCAACCGCGAAAAATAGTCGTTCAGCATACGTTGAGAATACAAGTAATTTAAAGTTGTACGCGCCATTTCAATGGTCTCTTCTTCGATGTCCACGTTATTTCCATCTGTACGCATGGTTTCATCATTGGTTTGGCCCACTTTGATATTGGCGTCCATGATTTTTTGATTCGCCTGATTTTTTGTGGTAGAGCCGCTTTCTACCGCGGTTTTTAAACTTTCCTCAAAAGAAACATATTTTCTTTTATATCCCGGTGTTTCATAATTTGCGATATTATCGGAAATGACTTCCTGTCTTTTCCACAGTCCGTCGAGACTTTTGTTCAGCAAACTGAGGGATTGAGAATCGAATATATTCATAAAAAACCGCCTCCGTTACAAGGTACTCTTTCTGAAACGCTAATGAGCCTTACTGGCAAGATGAAGTTTTGTGCATAATTATTTCATAAATGCCGCATCACTCTTTTTAAATTATTAGTCTCTTTGTTTAAATTCTTCGTCTTTTTAGTTAAGTTTATTATAGGTGATTAAGTTTATTATAGGTGATTTTGAGGAAAAGTCAAGAATTATGTCAAGAATCGGCAAAAAAAAGACGACAATATACTTAATAATTATTAGAAGAAGAGATTGATTATGCATTTTTCTCATCATTTCGTGTTCTTTTATTATAATAAGCGTTTTTTAGTACGCGAAAATGCATATATATAAGCTTCTAAAAATTAAAAATACCAGCTAAAGCATAGCACCTCCGCTGCGATCGGTATTGGTTCATGTGAATTTTGTCTTTTACGTCAAAGAGAGGGCGGATTTCCGAATTAGAAGCACAAAAATTTAAAAAATATCGCGAAACGTTATGAAAAATATCAAAATATCGCAAAAAATAAAGAGGGGAACGGCGACGTCCCCAAAGACTTCCCTTTTTCTCCTTCCAAGTCATCGGATTATCAAATGTTTGGGTTTCAATATATTAAGATATTAACACTCGAATAGCAAATTTCAGTTTCACGCCTTGAAATTTTCGGCACAGTTTCCAAAAAAAGCGCGTTTTGCCTCTCATCGTCTTTTGCTCATGGCAAATGCGCGCTGCCACCACCGGCCAAAACCGCACCATTCCTCCATCGCTGCCGCCCCGCAGGCACGGCGCTTTTCTACATGCTGATGCCCATAAAAAAGCCCGGCAAATGCCGGGTTGCCAACCTTCGAAATTGCAGACATAATACGTGTCAACAAATTTCAATGATAAAAAGACAGGCGGCCAAATCAAAATCATTTTCGGCAGACTACCTTTTGGCCAAACCACAGCGCGTAAAACCACAGAAAAAAAGGCGCTCAAAAAGGGCGCCCATCCCCTAAGATGAGTACCCTTTCTCCTGGTAAAACAAGATGATCAAAGGATCTTTCTCCAGCATTACGCTGTTTCGTTGATCATCATAAACGATGAATAACGAATGATCTTACATTATAGTGTATTTTTTTAATAAATTTTCGGCCCGGGCAATCCCGTTTTGGTTGATGGAGTAATGCACCCATTTTCCCTCTTTGCGTCCGTTCACAATCTCCGCGTCACAAAGAATTTTCATGTGATGGGAAAGTGTGGATTGACCAATGTGCAGATCATTCAACAATTTGCCTGCGCTCCGCTCACCACTGAGCAGTAAATTTAGAATATAAAGACGGTTTTCATCACTAAATGCCTTAAACATATTGGCATCTCCTTTTAATTGTTGACTCACAGCTGCTCCTTTCTCCAGAGATAAGGAAAAATGGCCTGATTGCAAAAGTAAACCAATTCACATAAAGGCTTATTGCATAATAATATAATGAAATACTTACATCTACAATTTTCTGTTCTAATACCTCTGATTTCGGTGAAAATATATTGACGTTTATCGATTCGTGGGGTATGGTTCCTTATAAATAACGATTATTTTTTATTTTCATGTGATATTCCACTTGATTATGGTTTCCCGTGCCTCTTTGCGAAGAGAAATCCATAAAAGCAGGCAGCCCCATTTTTCATTTCCGCCGGATAGCAGTGCGTACCGCCGCAAGGACAAAAATATCACTGTTTACAAAGATGCACGGAAACTCCCGCAATAGCAAGATTGTAAAATAATGCCGCAGAGATTTCCTGAACAGCCATGAGAAACAGCGTAACTTTGGCGTTGTTTCCTCTATGAGCATGAAATTCTCAAAGATACCCCTTGGGACACCTTCGGCCTTACCGTAGAAAATACCGTCATTGTAGCGGCATGATTAAAAAATAGCGAATCCAAAGGCAAAAGTCTCCGATTCTCTATTCCCTGTTAACATCTACTTTGTAATTAGGTTTCCAATGATAATACAACTCCCTGAACATCTTTGGTAAAATAAAACCCTTGTTTCTCACTGACTGGCGTGTCCCGCAGTAAGAAGCGTGAACCAGAGCTCCAACTTGATGTAGTATATCCTTATCTCTTTTTGTTTTTATATTATGATATCAAACTTTTGATGATTTTTTATCGATCAACGCGTTCACAAATAACAATATAACGATATTTTCCGCCGGAGGCGTAGGGATGGCAGGTCAAAAGTGTCACAAGATCCTTCCCCGCCACAATGCGGATGTCCGAAATATCATCGGGATCGACAATTTTGGTTTCCTGCACCTGATAGGTCAAGGTGTTCCAGATATTGGTGATATAAACCAAATCTCCGGCTTTCAGTTTTTCAATATAGCGGAACTTCGCGGTGCCGCGATAGCCGCGATGACCGGCAATCACACAATTTGTATTAACGCCGCCAATGGGCGCCGAAGTATAGCCACAAACGCCAACGCCATTGACCATATTCCCTTTGCTGGCGCCAAGATTCAGCGGCAATTCCAGATTCATTTTAGGGATTGTGATATAACCGATGCCATAATCCGCAAGGCCGTAGTCACTTAGGAGTACCGGAAAGGCGGCAAAAGCAGCGGTGGTTACTTCACTTTGGTGATTGTCGAAGATCGTTTCGTTGTATGTTTGAAGGGCGTCATAAAGATCTTCATATTGGGAGATTTGGCCGGATGCCCCCTGGGATGTCCCCTGGGATCTTTCCCGCACATGAAAGGTTTCTTGAAAATCAGCGACGATATTCGCCTCAATATGTTTTGAGATTGCGTTATTAATATAGGGGAAAAGCAGAATCGCAAATCCCGCCAGAAAAACGATGATCCCCAAACCAATGCCGATTTTACGTTTCGTCATTGGTCTCACCCCCCATCTTTTTTCTGCGAATAAAGAAGATGGTTATTAGGATGAACAGGCTTGCGGCTAAGAAGAAAGCGATATACTGGACGATTTCCACCGTTGTCAGGTGTTTGTCGGCGCTCTCCTGCTCAGCGATGTCGCTTCTTTCCTCCTCACTCATTGTTTCAGGATAGATCCTCGTACCGCGTACAAGCAAGCGATGGCTATTGACCCCATAGGGCGTGCAAGTAACGAGCGTCACATAATCCTCAGCGGGATCAATGGCTAAGAGACTGGTATCCGAAGGTAAAACAACGTCGATTTGATTTACCTGGTAAACGTTGAGCTGATCCAAAACGTGAATGTAAAAGACATCGCCTTTTTCCAGCTTTTCAAGGTTCGTGAACAGTTCGGCGGCTGGTAGACCGCTATGGGCCGATAAAACGCAGTGGGTTCCGCTACCGCCCACCGGCACAGAACTTCCTTTCAGATGGCCGACGCCCCGGGCCAAGGCTTCGTCACCGGTACCATGATAAATCGGCAGATATACCTCAATGGCCGGGATTTCGATATAAGCCATCGCAGTGGTCATTGCTAAGATATTTTCATAAGCCTCATCCTCCGTGGCGACACCGCTTCCTGTTGCCTGATCAAAAGGATCCGACATGGCAGCATTGCGGTTAAGCAGGCCTTCGTTATAAGCCACCGCCTTCGCCCTTTCCGCGTCGAGATCTTCCTGATCCATATCTTCGATTGTTTGATTGTATTCCTTGATCACACTGAGCTGATGTTTTTCCGCCCACAAACTGCTGATTGCGGGATAGAATAAAACAGCGGCGCCAAGGAGGAATACAAGCAGAAGCAGCATGTACAAGGAGGTCTTTTTCTTCATATCTTTCCCAATATAATCACAATTGCAGGACAATGCCTGCAATTGTGATATAAGTATCGTCCATGATGGAAATGGAGTGGATCAAAAAACATTACTTAATTATTTGTTTGTCTTTTTTTTTTCGCGGACATCACCATGATCGTGGCGGCAATGACCATGACCAGCAAGCCGATGATGGTGAAAACCCAAGTGCCGATACCGCCGGTTTGAGGCAGGTTGTAATTGCCTTTGGCGTTGGTGATGGTGGCCTTCACGAAACCTGCAGAATCAGAAGGCGAGTAAATGGCGCCGGCAGGAGATGCGTCGACGATACCGTCAACATTGTCATCGGTAATGGCGATGGTAATCGGTGTGTCGTCCAACACATAACCGGTAGCGGTTTTGGTTTCAACCAAGGTATAATTGCCGATATCAAGGCCTGACAAAAAAGCAAGGCCTTCGGTATTGGTGGTGATGGTGCCGATGGGAGTACCGGTAGCGGAAGCGCCCTTGTAAACCGCAAATTCAACAGAGTTAAGCTTGATGTTATGATCGACAGAATCAACTTTTAAGACATGAAGTCCGTAAGTGTAAATTTTCTCGGTGTCGGCGACATCATAGGTACCTTCACCGTAAGGATTGTTGCTGTATGTTAAGGTCGCGGTATTGGTATTGGCCATACCGACGCGGAGCGCATTGTTTACGGTGGCGGTATAGACGATGGTGATCGTAGAATAGGCTTTGATCTTATCATAGTCAAAGACCCATTCCGCACCGTTAGCGGTGTAAGCGTTCGAGGCAAGGGTAGTGCTGCCCGATTTTACACTGGACGTGCCGACAAAGGTAACGCCGGCAGGGAGGGTATCCCAAACCTTGAAGGCGGTATTGGTGGCGTCAGCCGGATAAGTGGGAACCGTAACGGTAACCGTATAGGTGACGGTATCACCAACGGCAACCTGAGGATCGTCAACTTCTTTTGCAATGGTGGGGATGCTTGCTTTGGCATCGACCACAGCCGTAGTATTGACATTGTGCTCGGCGTCGGGCTTGAAGGAAGCCGTCATAATCTGATAAACATAAGCCCCGGTGGAACTGCCGGTACCGAGAATCACGTATTGGCCCATGCTCATACCATTAATCGTGCAGACACCGCCTGCGGCAGTACCGGTTTTAAATGCCGGAACCGATGTGGATTTCAGATAAGCCGCGAAACCGCCGAGAAAAGTCTTGATATCATCGGAATCATTCCCCCAGCCCTGGAAGGTACTTACCGAAAGACCAGCATAGGGGCTGCCGCTGGGAAGACTGGCAATGTAACTGCTCGCCGCCGTTGACCAGGTATAGGTCACGTTATTGGTGACACTGTTGTAGTTCACATCAATGAGCCTGTAAACCGCGAAGCCGTCGTCAACATTGGCGGCGTTAATGGTCAGGACAAAGTTGCTGCCCGCGGTACTGATGGGAACCGTATCATCCACCGCGACAACCGCCGATAAGCCGGTTTGCAGCGCGAAAAACATCACCAAAGCCGCAAACAGAAGGGATTTCATTTTAAACGAGAACTTTTTCATATGGACTCCTCTTTCTTAAATATACTTCTAAAAAATCTAAAACTACTTTAATGAACTTCATTTTGCTTACTTACTTTTGCTTGCCTAATCCTTAACTTCCCTTAAACATTACTCCTCAAACAGATGCCCCCCTTTTTTCTTTGACCACAATGGCCACCCTCCCCCAAAAAAAACATCCCTGCGGCTCTGGCGGCAATGGCAATCCATGCCGCGGCAGCCGACTTCCGACATATCCGATTTTCAACTATGATCGGTTAACATCGTGCGCATCATCATTTCTAGTTCGTATCTATTTCGTAGGATGATGCGTGTTGTTTGCTTTTGTTATCGTTACTATTTGGTCGTTGCCGCCGGTGATCCTATGGTGTCGTATCAAATTAGCTCATACTCCGACGAAACGTAACTTTCTCTGAAAGCGTAAGTGCTATAGTTTAATTACTACCAAATATACAACATAAATCCCGCGCCCGTCAATAACTGATTGCATACATCCTTTTTAGAATTGTCGCCGTCCTTTGCTGTGGCTTGGCGGCTGTGACACAAGGAGTGTGCAAACCTTCTTTTGAGGCGTTTCTTCCGTTACTATTTTTATATCTTGATCATCCATCTTTACCTGCGCTTAACCCATCAAGCCGCGGCTTTTAAAGGTATAAATGGCGCCCATGCCATAAGGACAAGAGCGCCTGCATACCCATTCACTGCGGACGTCTCTTCATGACACATCGTTACTGCAAAATTGCATCTGTCCCAATATTTTCTGCTCATTTACGTATCGTTAACAAGAAATGTATCAGTACGAGGAGTCGGGAATTTCAAAGAAACGATGTCACTATTAAGACGCCATACATGATTTATGATTTCACCAATCATAGTGATAAAATCATTTATTATTAAAATCATTCAAACACATTCAAATTAGATACAAACTGTTAAATTCTTTGATTAGAATACATGCTACATCCTTCAGTGTATTTTGTCAATACCTATTTTAATAATAACACAAAAATTTATAATATATAACAATGATGGGATTATGAACGATCCTCTTTTACTTATAAAATCGACGAAAAATCCTTTTATCAACAATATTTATGAAGAAGCGAACCACATAGGAACCGTTTTTTTTATGATCATTTTTCTCTGCCGAAAAGAAGATGTGCAAAATTTTCATGTTGCCACCCGTCAGGCGCCACAATCGATGAAATGTTTGCGAGGAAGCCTGATTGATCGCAAGACCAATCCATTATATGCCGTGAGAGCCCATGAAAGTACCCGAAAACGAGTTTTTTAAAAAAAATAAGGACGTACCGCCCTACGTTTTTTAATACGTCTGCGGCACGTCCTTATTTCTATGGCGCCCCTAAGATGATTCGAACATCCGACACACGGTTTAGGAAACCGCTGCTCTATCCTCTGAGCTATAGGGGCCCCTGCTCTGATTTCATTTTGTTTTTACAATGCGGCCTATATTAATTAGGAAAAGAATTAATGATGCATTTAACGGATGAGATTGACTAATAAAATGACTCCGCTGATGCCGGCGACAAAAGTAGAAGTCATAAACCAAAAATTCGCCATCATCATATCTTCATCCTTTTTCAACATTTCTTCCAGGTGTTTCCCTTTATATTCCCTGGTAATCCGCTCCACAAGGCGGTTTTTTTTACGCCGGTTGAAAATCATACCGGAAACACCGCAGACGAAAACAGTCAGGAGGATCATATAAAAAGCCATATCTTACTCCTCTGCGCCGAGATACTCTGCGCCGCCCATATAGGGACACAATACCTGGGGAATCTTCACGTTGCCGTCGTTTGTCTGGTAATTTTCCAAAACAGCGGCGACGGTGCGGCCAATGGCCACGCCGGAGCCATTCAGAGTATGAACGAATTCCGGTTTACTTTTGCCGTCGCGGCGGAAGCGGATGTTGGCCCGCCGGGCCTGAAAATCCTCAAAATTGCTGCAGGATGAGATTTCCCGATAGCAATGGAAGGAGGGCAGCCACACTTCGATATCATAGGTTTTCGCCGAGGAAAAACCGAGATCGCCGCTGGACAGCGTCACAACACGATAGGGCAATTCAAGGAGCTGAAGCACGTGTTCGGCGTCAAGGGTGAGCTTTTCCAATTCAGCATAGGAATCTTCGGGGCGCACAAACTTTACCAGCTCAACTTTATTGAATTGGTGCTGACGGATGAGACCCCTGGTGTCGCGGCCGGCGGCGCCGGCTTCCGCCCGGAAACAGGCGCTATAGGCCGTAAAATATTGAGGCAGAATCTCGTTATCAAGGATCTCGTCACGATAAAAATTGGTAACGGGTACTTCGGCGGTGGGGATCAGATAATAATCGGTACCCTCCACATGGAACATATCTTCGGCAAATTTCGGCAGTTGGCCGGTACCGGTCATGCTGGCGGAATTGGCCATAAAGGGAGGGAATACCTCTTCATAGCCGTGTTGTCCCGTATGGATATCAAGGAAAAAGTTGATGATGGCGCGTTCTAATTTCGCGCCCTTGCCGCGATAGAAAGTAAAGCGGGTACCGGTGACTTTCCCGGCCCGTTCCGCATCGAGAATCTTCAGATTTTCACCGATTTCCCAGTGGGGAAGGGGTTCAAAAGCAAAAGCTCTCGGCTCTCCCCAACGACGAACCTCCAAATTATCCCCATCGTCTTTGCCGGTGGGGACGCTTTCGTGAGGAACATTGGGAAGAAAGAGCAATTCCTTTTTTAAGGCTTCTTCCAAAGCGCGAACCTCTTCTTCCGCCTCCTTGATGGATCCTTTCAATTGCTTCATTTCCGCCATCAGATCGTCGGTTGCCGCTCCCGTTTTTTTACGCTGACCAACTTCTTTGGAAACAGCGTTATTCTTCGCCTTCATTTCTTCCATTTTGCCCAACGCGACGCGGCGTTTTTCGTCGATTTCCATAAATGAATCAAGGCTGCGGTTTAAATGACGGCGCCGCAGAGAATCTTCTACCAGCTCTTTGTTTTGGCGGACAAATTTTAAATCCAGCATGGAATTCCTCCTTATAAAAAACTCCGTTCCCTCAAAACAGGGACGGAGGACAAATGCCTTAGCCGTGGTGCCACCCTACTTGCCCTTTTGTAAAAAGGGCCGCTTCATAATCTTTTCACGGGGATCGGCCGCGGTACCGTAGCGTTAAGTGGAAAACGGAGCTTTGCCGCCGGTTTTCAGCGTTGCCGGCTCTCTTTGGACAAAGGATTCCGATGATTTCTTAACCATACCGATCTTCAATCGTTAAAAGTATATCACCTTAGCGATAAAAATGCAAGTTATCCCGTTGATTTTCCTTGACAATCCCAGACTGATTTGCTATAGTATTTAGGTACCTTTGAGTACAACTCGGAGGGGTGTCCGAGTGGTTTAAGGAGGCGGTCTTGAAAACCGTTGAACCTTCGCGGGTTCCGTGGGTTCGAATCCCACCCTCTCCGCCAAAAGACACCGGTATATTCAAAAATAAATGTGGAGAGTTGGCCGAGTCGGCTGAAGGCGCTCGCCTGCTAAGCGAGTATACGCATTAAACGCGTATCGAGGGTTCGAATCCCTTGCTCTCCGCCATATTATGTGCCAGTAGCTCAGCTGGATAGAGTGCTTGACTACGAATCAAGAGGTCGGGGGTTCGAATCCCTTCTGGCACGCCAAAGAAAAGATCCCATCCAACGGATGGGGTTTTTTCTTTGTATATTATGTTCAGTAGGGATTCGAAGTTTATACCCTTTGGGTAAATCCCTTCTGGCACGACTCTGCTAAGCAATAGTATATCAGGCTTTCCTTTGAATTGCATTGTTCCGGAATTTCATGTTTGACCGCGCTCAAAACAAGATTAACGGTTTGCTCTGTTTTTGTCTTATATGTAACAATACTGTTGTCAAAGAGATCACGAATTACAGAAAGATAGAGAACACCTTGGGCAGTGTGGCTGTATGATATATCGGTTACTCATTTAGTATTTGGTTTGACGGCAACAAAATTGTGATCCAATAGGGGATCCTATTTGTGGCTCTAACTCTTTCATATCTTTCCAGTTTCTTTTCATAAAACTGCCTCCCTTCGTCGTTTTATTATCCTACGAAGGGAGGCTCTTTTGCAATGTCTTTTTTCCCTGGGGCAGTTCACAGTTGGCCGGAGCTTTTCTTTGCCGTATTATTGCCAATTATACTTGTTGCAGACCACTTACGGGTATATTATAGGTCACGTTTTTCAACCATTGGTTGATTGTAGAATCAATCACGCGGGTCCCTTGTACAAAAACTTGGATTCGCTCTGGCTTCCAGTCATCCTGTATAAGGTATTTGGCCTTTCTTACCCATACATTAGTCACTTGTGAGGGATCAAAATTGGGATCCGTGATCTCGAATTCATAGGAGCCCACTGAACCGACGGTAAAGTCATCACCGGGCAGGTCGCAACTGAACTCTACACTTTCACCGTTTGCCATTGACATGCCGAAATAGACATAGTCATCCGTTCCCGCATAGCGCTCATCGGCAATATTGATGACCACATGGAATTTTCCGATGGGAGCGGTAAGCGGTTGGCTTCCATAAGTGACTTCCGTCAAAAAACGGTAAACGACGCTGGCCATACCAATCTGAGCATTAGAGAGACAGTTAGCGGTTGCGGTGTCCCAATCTTCCCAGGAGTTTGATGCCAGTACCATGTTTCTGTATTGGTAGGCAAAGGTAGCATATTTCACGGACTGCAGATGCAGAAAATCACTTAGATTATTATCACTATATACGGTGTATTCCGAAAGATCGCTTCCCATAGAGGTAAGCAGATAGTTGTTTTTGATGGTTTCCACGTATTGTTCATATTGACTGTGATTATTGATGGGATCCACGGCAGTCAAATTGGCCGCATGATGCGGCTCGCATATATCCGCAAAATAGTGCGAAGCCTTTCCCAACAAATAGGCTGCTTCATTGTAGTCTCCTGAATGCCAGGCGCCGACAGCTTGGGCAACATAATTCCTGGTTTGGGATTCTGCTGTATCGTCTACTTTCGGTGCCGTATACCAAGCTGCTTCATAAGTAAAGTTCTTACCGGTGTAAGGGTTGTAAAAATGATCCTGATACTGGGCGTAGTCTCTTTCTTTTCCGACGATACCCCAGTCTGGGATAATTGCACCCCGTTTGTAGGCGTCAAGATTGTTTTCCAAAATAATCAGATTGTTTAGAATGGCAGCATCTTGCGGCATATCGTTTTGGATCAGAGTAAGAGCCTGTACGGCAATGGTTTTGTGGGTATCCATTGTTGTCAGATCATTGGTACTATCCCAAGCCAGCAGTGGTTGGCTGAAAAGGAACAGACTAAACAACATTGCTCCACCAATCAGATACTTGATGCGTTTGATCATAATTTATCTCCTTAAATCTATTTTTTTACCGTTCCGGTAAAAGAAAAACGTAGTTCAAAACGATGGGCACAAAATAGACGGAGTGGGTTTTTTTGTTGTTTTGAAAGAACATAGCAATATTATAAATGATTTTGACATAAAAATCAATGTTAAAACAAAAAATTGACAAATAACAGCCGAAAGAGTAAAGAATAAAATTATTTAGCCTGGCGTTACCGCTTGATCCGCGAACGCTGAAAGAGAGCAGAACAATGTGTCGTTTGCACCTTGATTTAATGTAGAATGTTGATTTAAACACAATGTTTATTGTATATCAAAGTCAAAGCCCGAGACAGGCGCTCCGCGGGATGGATTTCGGTCACGGAGGAAGCACCGAAAGATGATGTCGAGGTGATCTTGTGCACTCCGGACGGATCAATCTGGAAGGGTATCTATCGTCACGGCTCTTGGTATCGTATGCTATATTTTCCGTTCAATGAGTCCATTTTAAATGAAGCGGATGCTCCACAAAATCCGGTCTTTTCTGACGATGGGTTTTTCTTTGGCTTCGGGGGTATATTCGAAGTCAGAATTAATAGATTATTAACAAAATCAACAAATAAAAACGTTATAATGAATGGAAACTGCAAAAAAATCGGAGATTCTATGAGTAAAAGGAACCAGCCATATCTCACCGCCTGTCTATTTGCCATATATTTATTGATCCTGCTCTGGGTCATCATCTTCAAACTAAAATTTTCCATTGATGATATCCCCTATTACCGCAGCCTGAACCTGATTCCATTGCAGGGCTCGGCCTACGGCCAGATCTCGGCGGAAGTGAAAAGCAACGTCTTTATCTTCATCCCCTTCGGCCTCTATCTGACCATGCTGAAGGGCAACTGGTCCTTCCTTAAAAAGACTTTTGCCATGGCCGGTGTGAGCCTAACGTTCGAAGTAACCCAGTACGTCCTCGCCATCGGCGCCGCCGACATTACCGACGTCATCGGCAACACCCTCGGCGGGATCATCGGCATCGTTATTTATGCCGTTTTTTCCGCCTTTTTCAAAACAAAGACAAACGCGATCCTCAACGGCCTCGCCCTGATCATCACCCTTTCGTGCGCTGCCTTCCTGGGGCTTTTATGGATTTATCCCGGGTAATAGAACAGTGGCGATATGCGGTTCTCCAACACATTAAGACGAAACGAAAATCGTTTCGTCTTTTTTGTAAAAAACATTGACAAATATATCGGCAGCCGTTATACTTACATCGTCAAATGATATAACGGGAGACGATATATATGGAAACGGAAAACATCGCCTTAACCGAAGCGGTTTATTACATCCTTCTCTCTGTCTGTTCGCCGCTCCACGGTTACGGCATCATGCAGAAGGTGGAGCTACTCTCCGTGGGCAGAGTACGCTTGGCCGCCGGTACCCTCTACGGCGCCCTCAATACGATGCAGGAAAAAGAGTGGATTCAGCCCTTTTCTGAGGAGAAAAACAGCAGGAAAAAAGCGTATATCATCACCGAAGCAGGGCAGAAGGTGTTACGCGCCGAGCTGACCAGATTAAAGGAACTCGTCGCCAACGGAGAAGCGCTTTTGGAGGCTAAGTCATGAAACATATCATACATAAATTGTTCTGGGCCTGGGACTTCGACAAAGAGGAAGCGTGGCTCAACGAGATGGCAAGAAAAGGTCTGCATTTGACCGAGGTAGGCTTCTGCAAATATACCTTCGAGGAAGGGGCACCGGGGGCTTACCATATCCGTTTGGAAC
Organism: Clostridiales bacterium; assembly: GCA_040776805.1. Classification (GTDB taxonomy): domain Bacteria; phylum Bacillota; class Dehalobacteriia; order UBA7702; family UBA7702; genus UBA7702. The sequence goes on from JAXGZS010000004.1 coordinate 231,702, forward strand.
TCCTGGACAACCTGATCGGCCATAAAAAAAGCCGGGCCTATATCGGCTTCGTGGAGGAAACCGGCGCGGAATACGTCGGTTCGATCCTGCGCTGGGTCTACTTTCGCAAAAATAAGACGGGGGGCGGCTTCGATCTCTTTTCCGATATCGACTCCCGCATCGCCCATTTAAAGCGGGTTCTCCTGTTGATCGGCATCATCGGCGTCATGGAGCTCTATTGCGGCGCTGTCAACGGCATCCTCCAGCTGATTGAAAATGGAATTTCCTTCAACCTCTTTGTCACCGTGCTTTCCTCGGCCATCACCATCTTGTTTGTCTATGGTTTTGCCCGGGTTTATAAAAAATACAGCCGCTTGAAACAGGAAAGGATCCTAGACGAGTAGCGACAAAGGAGGAACTCCCATGGGAACCACGGTAAATTTTATTACCTACGTCTGTGAGCAGGTTCGGGGAACCGGCGTAATCCGCTATCAAAAAATGTTCGGTGAATATATGGTCTATGTCAACGAAAAGCCCCTGCTCCTGGTTTGCGACAACACGGTCTTTGTGAAGGAGCGGGATGAGTTAACCGGGACCATGACCAGGGCAGAACGGGGCTTTCCCTACGAGGGAGCCAAGGAACACTACATCCTCGACATCGACGATGGTGACTTTAGCCGGGAGGTCGTGGCGATCCTGGAGCCCATCACCCCCCTGCCGAAACCGCGGAAAAAGAAAGCCAAGAACATGGAAAAGAAGTAATCCGCTGCCCCAAAGGAGGCTCACCATGACAGACCGGGAATACATTGATTTTTTAGAAACGATTTTAGATCATCTATCTGAGGCGATCTATGTTGGCGACAGCGACGACAACATCCTCTTCATCAACAAAGAGGCGGAACGCATTGACCATATCGACAAAAACGAAGTTGTCGGCTGCAACGAGGAGGAGATTTTCGGCACCAAAAACGGCAAGTTGGTTGCCGCCTCTGGACAGCCCATCCGCGATGAGCGTACCTCCTACCGAATGCCCGGAGGACAGATTCGCTACATTCTCCACAGCGTCTATCCATTTATGAAGGAGGGCGCGGTCATCGGTAACTTTTCCATCTCCAAGGACATCACCCGGGAGGACAAATACATCTCCCGCATCTACCAATTGCAGCAGGAGCTGAAAGGCAAAAGGAACCACGGCAACAAGAACGGCACCCGCTACATCTTCGAGGATATTCTCGGCAAAAGCCTGCCCCTGTTGACCGCCATCCGCCTGGCGGAGCGAGTGGCAAAGTTCGATACCAACGTGATGATCTGCGGAGAAACCGGTACCGGCAAGGAAATGTTCGCCCAGGGCATTCATAATAACAGCAATCATCGGGATGAACCTTTTGTCGGCATCAACTGCGGGGCAGTGCCGGAAAACCTATTGGAAAGTTTGCTCTTCGGTACCGAAAAGGGGGCTTTTACCGGCGCGGAGAAAACCGAAGGCCTCTTTGAAGCCGCCGGCAAGGGGACCCTGTTCCTCGATGAAATCGACAGTATGCCCCTATCGATGCAGGGCAAATTACTGCGGGTACTACAGGAAAAAACCGTGCGCCGTATCGGCGGCAAAAAAGAGATTTCCATCCATTGCCGGATCGTTTCCGCCACCAACATCAACATCGACGAAGCCCTTTCAGAACATAAAATCCGCAACGATATCTATTACCGGCTGGCCTCCGTTTCCATTCAAATACCCCCCCTGCGCCAACGTAAAAACGATGTCCTGCTCCTAACCGAAGAGTTCATTGACCGCTTTCAGGATATTTTCGGAACCCATGTGGAAAAAATCTCCGACGAAGTAAAGGAGGTTTTTCTAACCTATCCCTGGCCCGGCAACGTTCGGGAATTGGAGCACGTCATCGAAAGCGCCATGCTGGTGATCGGTGAAAGCGAACGCGAATTGAACCTAAGTCACATTCCCGAAAAGCTCTTCCGGGATCGCCAGATTGACTCCAAAAACGGTAAGGGGCTGGTGGATAAAAGAAAAAGATTGGATCTCACCAACGCCACCGCGGATTTTGAGAAAAAGATCATCATCGATAGCCTCAAAGAGAATGAGGGCAACATCACCGCCACAGCCCAATGCCTGAATATCCACAGAAACGTCCTCTATCGAAAAATGGCGAAATTGGGTCTGGGCAAGTAGTACTGACAGGCAAATGCAACAAAAGCGAACAGAAAGCAAATAAAGTGTACCAAATACGAACAAAACCACAAAAATCGTGCAACAGTTTCGAACAAACGGTAGGTTTCTTTCGGCAGATACTCCGCGAAACAAAGATTTCAACGTCGGCATCTTTCCAGTCGATACAAAAAAATACCAGTACAATCAGCATGACATCAATTAAAAGAGAACACCGTGGAAAATCCATGGTGTTCTCTTTTGGCCTCTAACTTGCAATAGAGAAAAGTGATCGATCAAAATCAAAATTCAAGGAGTTGAAACGAATGGGAAAACATCAACGCTATCTAGTCTTATTAATTCTATCCCTGGGCGCTGTGGCCATCTACTTTCTCCCCTATCTCCGCTGGAGCTTCTACGACAGCCTCGTGGCCGCTGTGAACCTCTCCAACGCCCAGTTCGCCGCCACCATGAGCATCTACGGCGTCACCGCCATGATCTTCTACGCACCCGGAGGCTACCTCGCCGACAAGCTCTCCCCCCGTAAAATGCTGGCCTTCGCCTACACCGCCACCGGGGCCTTGGGACTCTGGTACGCCACCTATCCCGGCTTCATCGCCCAAATGGTCATCTTCGCCCTCTGGGGCGGCGTCGGTACCGCCTTCTTCTGGTCCGCCATGCTCCGGGTTACCAACAGTCTCGGTTCCCAGGAGGAACAGGGGCGCATGTTCGGCCTCCTCGAAGGGGGACGCGGCGTCGTCAACGTCGTCGTGGCCTTTGTGGCCCTCTACTTCTTCAGTAAGCTCGGCGCTTCCGTCGCCGGGGTCACCGCCATCATCATCGGCACCTGTGTCCTCTGCTTCCTCTCCTCCATCCTGATTTGGTTCACCGTTCCGGACAAACTGGAAGGTACCGGCGGCGATAAGATTCATTTAAAGGATGTGGGTAAGGTCCTCAAGATCCCCGCGGTCTGGATCATTGCCGTCATCGTCCTCTCCTGTTACAGCGTTTACATCGGCAGCACCTACCTGACGCCCTACATGACCGAGGTCTTGGGGGTGAGCGCCACGGTAGCCGCGGCCATTGCCATTATGCGCACCTATGTCTTGCAATTTTTAGCCGGTCCCACCGGGGGCTTCGTCGCTGATAAAATCGGCTCCATCTCCTTTGTGATCGCCTGCTGCTTTGTGCTGATCGCCGTTTCCCTGGCGGCTTTCACCTTCTTACCGGCGACTTCCGGGATGATCGTGATGGCCGTGATCATGATGGTGTTATTCAGCATCGGCATCTTTGCCATGCGGGGCATCTACTTTGCCCCCATCGATGAATGCAAGGTTCCCAAATCCCTGGTGGGTACTGCCATCGGCGTGATTTCCGTAATCGGTTTCTTCCCCGACGTCTACATGAACGCCATCGTCGGCAACTTGATGGACGCTTACCCCGGCGTGACCGGCTACAAGTACGTTTTCTTCGTCATGCTGGCATTCTCTGTCATCGGCCTCGTTGCCGCGGTGGTTTTGAACCGCAAAATTAAAAAAGAAAAAGCAAACAACGCTAAAAAAGCAGATACGGTAACAGAATAAATCAACATTTTTACAATAACAAGGAGAATGAATATGATCAGTCAAGTAGAATTCAAATTTTTAACAGAAGCAAAAATGGATCAAATGATCGATGGCGGATATCAGATCATGGAACAAATCGGCATGGATATCCATTATGACAAAGCCCGTGATCTACTGAGAGCAGCCGGTTGCGGCGTTGACGGCATCCGCGTGAAGATTCCCCGGGAGCTCACAAAAAAAGCTCTTGCTTCAGCACCTTCCGGAATTCAAATCTACGACCGCAACGGCAAGGAAGCCATGCTTTTGGAGGGCCGCAACAGCTATTTTGGCGGCGGCCCCACCTGCCCTTATTTTTTTGACGCGGAAACCGGCGAACGTCGTCTCGCCCGAAAAAGCGATGCGGCAACTGCGGCAAAGGTTACCGACGCTCTGCCCCACATCGATTACGCCATGTCCCTCTGCATGATCGGGGATAAAACCAATGTCCTCGCCGACCTCCATGAAATCGATGCCATGGTCAGGAATACAACGAAACCCATCGCCGGCTGGGCCTTTCACAAAGAGAATATGGAGGATATCTTTCATATCTGCGAAGCTGTGGCCGGCGGCAAGGAACAACTGAGAGCAAAACCCTTCCTGATCGTTTATTCCGAACCGACGACGCCCCTGGTTCATACCGAGGAGGCCTTGGAAAAACTGTTGCTTGCCGCGGAATATGGCGTTCCCTGCATTTATACGCCGGGGATGATTTTTGGCGGCACCGCACCGGCCACCATTGCCGGCGCCCTCACCGTCGGCCTGGCCGATACTTTTACAGGGCTAGTTTTGGCCCAGCTGGCCTTCCCCGGCGCGCCTTTCCTTGGCGGTACTTCTGGGTCGCCCATGGATATGAAGACGATGCAAACGCCTTACGGCGCTCCTGAAACCAGTATGATTTTAGGAGCTTCCAACGAGATCATGCGTTATCTTGGGATCCCTTCCTTTGATATGACCGGCGCCACGGAGTCAAAAAAAATTGACGCCCAGGCCGGCATCGAAGTTTCCCTGGAAGCGATGATCAGTTTGATGACCGGGGGCAACCTGATCCACGATTGCGGTTTTATGGATATCGGCATGACCGGTTCCGTCGATCATCTCGTTTTATGTGATGAAATCATCAGCATGGCAAAACGCTATTGCTCCAATTTTGAAGTATCCGAAGAGACCATTTGTATCGATACTGTGGCGGAGGTCGGCCCCGGCGGCAACTTCCTCCAGGCGGAACATACCTTCAAACATTTCCGCTCCGAATTTTGGGTACCGACCATTTTGGAACGGCGGCCCTATGACGCCTGGAAAGCCGATGGCGCCAAGGATACGGCCCAACGCGTTCATGAAAAACTCACAGACATTCTGGAGAACCACAAAGTTGAACCCCTTAACAACGAAGTGGCCGCGGAAATCGACGCGATTATTGCCGCCGCGGAAAAAAGAGTCGGTTAAATTCAGCAGTTCCCATACAAAATCCACTCTCCATCACGGAAAAGGGGCTTACACAAAACAGCTTTCAACCTTGAAACTGTTTTGTGTAAGCCCCTTTTCTTCTTTTGAAGTCCTGTCCCGGGAAAAAATCTAAGGCAAAAGGCAAGGTGTCGCATGGGTTGATTTTATCAACCAAAATTAACGCCAAGTCCATTGACGTCTCTTCTTCTATGCGCTAAGATGAAACCGGAGGTGAGAAATGATGAAAGAAATTCATATTGCCCGGGTCTTGGCGGGCAAGCGCAAGGAAAAGGGAATCACCCAGGAAGAATTGGCCGATTATATCGGCGTGTCCAAGGCTTCGGTTTCCAAATGGGAAACCGGCCAGAGTTATCCCGATATAACCTTCCTGCCCCAGCTTGCCGCTTATTTTGATATCAGCGTCGACGAACTCATCGACTATCAACCCCAAATGACCAAAGAGGATATACAAAAACTTTACCTGCGGCTTTCGGCGGACTTTTCCCAAAAATCCTTCGAGGCCGTGCTGGCCGAATGCCGCCGCATCATCAAAAAATACTACTCCTGTTTTCCTCTGCTGCTGCAAATGGGCATTCTCCTCGTCAATCACCTGGAATTGGTAGAAAACAAGGAAAAGGCCGCATCTTTGTTAAAAGAAGCCAAAGGACTTTTCGTCCGGGTCAAAGAGGGCAGCAATGAGGTGGAAACCGAAAAAAAGGCCCTTTATATGGAAGCCTTCTGCGCCCTGGCGGAAAACGATGCCGACACGGTCCTTTATCTTCTGGAGGACGCCATGGAACCGACGCTGCCGCCGGAAGCGCTGATCGCCCCAGCTTATCAAATGAAAGGCCAGGGTAAAGCGGCGAAAACCGTACTGCAAAGCGGGATCTATCAAAACCTCGTCGTTCTTTTCAATTTCTTTCCCGCTTATCTCCTGCTCTGCGTCGATGATGAAGCAAAATTCAGGGAAACCTTGCACCGGGCGGAAAAGGTCGCCGCAACCTTTCGGCTGCAGCAGCTCCATCCCGGCGTACTGGCGCCCCTTTATCTCCATGCCGCCCACGGTTACCTGCTGCAACAGAACAACGACGGCGCCTTAGAGATGCTAAAAAAATATACCGAAACTGTCACCGGCGATATTTATCCCCTATGCCTCCACGGCGACGATTTTTTTGACCTGATCGAAGACTGGCTGTCTCAACTGGATATCGGCAACGCCCTGCCCCGTGACGAAAAGACCATCCGTAAGAGCATGGCCGAGGCCGTCATCGCAAATCCGGCTTTCGCCGCTCTCAAAGACGATCCCCGCTTTCTGAAAATCACAACAAAGCTACAAGACAACCTGCAACAGGAGGTATGATCGAATGAATCATGAAAAATCCCGGGCCAAAAAGCGACTCCTTTTATTCATTCTGATCGCCTTCGCCGCCGCCTGGGCCATCTTTCTCCTTGGGCCGCTATGTGGCATCTCCTACGGCTCCAGCCCCTCCCTGGTGATCCTCGCGGCGGCAATGTTCACCCCGTCCTTGGCCAATATCCTGACCCGGATCATCACCAAGGAAGGCTTTCAACAATTCTATCTGCGGCCCCGCTTCAAAGGGCAAATCAAACGCTATCTGCTCATCTATTTCGGCCCTACCGCGCTGCTGTTTTTCAGCGGTCTGCTCTACTTTTTAATTTTTCCCCATCAATTTGATCCCGCCCTCAGTGCTTTGCAAGCATTGTCGGCCACCGGGAGCACGGCGACGGGGCTTTCCGTCTCTACGCTGCTGCTGATTTCCGCCTTGCAGGTAATTTTGATCGGCCCCGTCATCAATATCATCCCCACCCTCGGCGAAGAACTGGGCTGGCGAGGCTACCTGCTGCCCAAACTGCGCCTCTTTCTTTCAGATCGCGGCGCACTCCTGATCACCGGGGTGATTTGGGGACTGTGGCATTTGCCGATCATCGTCATGGGACATAATTACGGCACCGTTTATTTCGGTTATCCCTATCTCGGCATTTTGACCATGGTGGTATTCTGCGTATCTCTGGGCATCATCGAAGGCTATACCTTTCTTAAAATGAAGTCGGTGATCCCCGCGGCGATGATCCACTCCCTGATCAACGCCGGCGCGGCCTTCCCCCTCTATTTCATCAAAGGCACTTACAACCCTCTGTTGGGCCCTTGCGTAACCGGTCTCATCGGCGGCTTACCTTTTATGGTTTGCGCGGCGCTGTTCCTTTACAAAACCGGCAAAAGCAAAAAGTCCCTCTCACTTTCGGAGAATCAGGAAAAGGAGTGATCGAATGGAAGACCTCATCACCATGGATCGCGTATCCAAATCCTTCGGCCATGTTCGCGCCGTGGATCAAGTCAGTGTTTCGCTGCGAAAAGGGGAGATCCTCGGCTTTTTAGGGCCCAACGCCTCGGGGAAAACCACAACGGTGCGCCTGCTGAACGGCGTGATCTTTCCTGACGACGGCGTCATCCGCGTGATGGGTTACGACAGCGTCAAAGACGGCAACGAGATCAGAAAACGCAGCGGCGTCCTCACCGAGACCGCCTCCCTCTACGACCATATGACCGCCGGGGAAAACCTGATGTTTTTCGCGAAACTCTACGGTGTTGCCGCTGACACGGCAAAAAGGCGCACCGACGACCTTCTGGAGCATTTTCACCTCAGCGACCGCCAAAAACAGAAAACCGGTACCTTCAGCACCGGCCTAAAAAAGCGTTTGGGCATCGCCAAAGCCTTAATTCACAACCCTGAAATACTCTATTTGGACGAACCCACCTCCGGCCTTGATCCGGAGTCTTCCCGCGATCTGATCCGCTACATCAAAGAACTCAACAGCGGTCGGCTCACCGTTTTCGTCTGCACCCATAACCTGGCCGAAGCAGAGCATTTTTGCACCCGCTTCGTTTTTCTTGACAAAGGACGCGTCGTCGAAAGCGGTACCCTTGCCGAACTGGAGGAGAAATACGAAGGCAGCGTTATCCTGCGCATTGAATACCGCGGCGATATCACCGCTGCTCTACCCAAGGAAGCGGCATGCAAACCCCTCTTAGGCAACGCAGCTTATGATTCGGCGCAGCTCACCGTCGCCACCAAAAAGCAAGTCCCCGCCGTCATCCGCACCCTCGCCGAAAAAGTCGATCTCTATCGCGTGGAGCAGACCAACAGTGGTTTGGAATCCCTCTATTTTGAAATAAGGAGGCAGGCAAAATGAACATGACCGCCATCAAAGCCATTGTCAAAAAGGACATTACCTCCATCGGTTCCAGCGTACAAATGTGGCTGCCGATGATTCTCGTCCCCCTGATTTTCGTTGTTGTTTATCCCCTGATCATCCTCGCTTCCTTCCAAAGCGGTAGCAGCAATATAACGGGAAACGGCACTGAATTCCTGCTTAAAATCATCGATGCCCTGCCCGCGGCAGCGATCAAAGGGGAGATTTTGGCCTTTCCTGAGCTGCCCCAGCAGATCGCCTATTTATTCGTGAATTACCTCTTTTCCCCGCTGTTCATGTTGATTCCGGTGATGGTGGCAAGCATCATTTCCGCCAACAGTTTTGCCGGGGAAAAAGAAAAGAAGACTTTGGAAACGCTCCTCTTCAGCCCCATCGGAGAAAGGGACCTGCTTTTGGCGAAGGTGCTGGCTTCCTTTTTGCCGGCGCAAATCATCACGATTTTCAGCGCCCTGCTCTACGGCGCGGTCATCGATATCGCCGGTTACCGCTTTTTCGGATCGATGATTTTTCCCAGCGGTAACTGGATACTGGCCGTGTTCTGGATCTCCCCGGCCATTTCCCTGCTGGCCGTATTGATCAACGTGTTCATCTCCGCCAAAGTGAAGGGCTATCAAGAAGCCCAGCAGTTGAGCGTCATCGTGATCCTGCCGGTGATCGCCCTTTTTATCGCGCAGATCACGGGTTTTCTTTTCCTCGGCAATCTCGCCTCTTTTCTGCTGGGCGCCGCCCTCTTTATCCTCGACGCCCTCTGTATCCCTTTGGCGGCCAAAACCTTTAACCGGCAAAAGATGTTCTTATCCAGCAATTAACCGGGAAGCTATGCCGCCGTGAACAGAGCAGACAATATAAAAAGGGAGCCTGTTTTCAGGCTCCCTCAAAGTTCTTTTCCCAAGATACCGGTTATTCTTTTTATTCTTCTTCAAACTGGTCTTTCCCGGCGCCGCACAGCGGACATACCCAATCATCGGGAAGATCTGCGAATTTCACGCCTTCGGCTTCTTCGTCATAAACATAACCGCAAACCGTGCAAACATATCTTTTCATCCAGCCATCCTCCTTTCGAGCCTTTATTATGCTCCCATTATACCAACTTTTTTCATAATAGTAAGTGACTCTGTCACAAACCTTGGAAAAGTCAGTATGGCGAAAGACGCTATTTTCGATAAAAGGACGCGCCTATTTTTCACCAATAGCGATGAAAATCCGATTTCCGCGGCCCTTTTTCCTCATCGTTTAAGCCGTGTTTACGCTGACCGAAGTTTTCGTCGTCTCTGGCGATCAAAGGATCGTACCAGTCAGCTTTGTTTTTGGCCCAGGCGATCCAAGCGGTGGTTTTCTCGTCAGATTCCTCTTTGGCCTCTATCGCCGCGATATAAGTTCGTATTTTGCAAGCCAAAGCGTAATCCTCCGCCTGGTTTTTCAAAGCGAGGGTTTTTCCCACCTCCGCGTTGTATTCCTCCCAGCCTTCCTCACGGCAGCGTTTTTCTTTTTCCAATAAACGCCGGGCATCTTCCCGCTCTTCCCGTTCCTTACGCACGATTTCCGAAGATTCGTAAAGACAGATGAGAATTTCACCAAGCCGCTCTTCCAAACGGACTTTGGCAGAATCTCTGAATTCCTTCCAATGATCCACATGAAGACAGAGACGGCCTTTGTAAACGTAATCATACTTGCGGATGCTCGGTTTTTGCGCAGGTTCACCGTTTTTCACGGCTTCCTGATAAAGAAGGAGTTCTTTGCGCTCCTGTTTGGTCAAAACATGAACTGTCTTTTTCTTGTTTTCCTTGATGAGGAGGGGCACTTTCTCCCCGCGCACGATAAAATCAAGGTTTTCCGTAAGCAGACAGCCCAAAGGCTCCATCACGCGAATCAGAGAATCGATGATGCGATAACCTCGGGGCTGGGTCTCGGCGGAAAGTTCCTCCCAAAGGAACGGCGGCGTGATTTTATCCTGCCATTGTACCCAAAGCAGGCTGCTCGCTTCAGAAATTTCGCTGTTCTCCCAAGCTTCGGCGGCACTCTGATATTGTATGATCTTCGGGTGCAGCGGTTCGCTTTCCGGCGACAGCCAAATCTGCTCCGCAGCGGTGAGCACGATTTCCCGCTCTTCCTCCTGTAAAAAGCCGAGGCAATGGCCGCGTTCTTCCGAAGACATACCGGGTTTTTCCGTTCTGGGCCCTGTTTTCTTGTTGGGCGCCGCGTTTTTCGGCAACAGGGGAATGGTCACCGGTTTCCCTGCTCTCAGCTTTGCCCAATAGCCCGGCGGCGGCGTAGGGATCTCCAAGGATTTACAGACTTTATGAATCGTCACATCCGAAACGGAATATTTTTTCGCAACTTCTGTGACGGGCATTTGCCAAACTTCTTTGTATAGCGTTTCCCGATCATATACATTGTACGTTTGCCCCCAGCGCGAAAAGGTTTCCGGCGGCGACAGCGCAACTTCCGGCTCTTCGGGGCTCACGGAAGAGACGGCATTCATTTTCCCGGATTTCCCTGCCCCTTGCTTCGGATAGTTGAATTTTGTGGAAAGCATTTTCGGCAATTCCGTAAAGACGCGGGTATGCGCCGTTTTTTTACTTTTCCGCGAGGCATTGCCGGAAAGATTGATCACGACGCCTTTGGTTTGCGGCAAAGGCGTTTTTTTGACATCTTTTCCGTTCTCAATTTGCGACCAATAACCCGGCGGCGGCACAGGAATGTCCGCATCCGCGCATTCCTTGCGCAAACATGCATAACTAATACCGTACTTTTTGGCTACACCAGACAAAGAGATTTCCCAAATTTCATTGTATAAATTTTCACGGGATAATACGATTTCCGGTTTGTTTTTTTCCGTGTTGTTCTCAGACATGGTTTCCTTCCTTAATTAATAGCGATCTGATTCCCAAGAGAAAGAGGGGCTTTTCACTCTATTCCAATAACATCAAAAACGGTTCTCCGTTCTTTGTTCGGAAACACGCAAAAGCGGGATACGTTGATACACCTGCCTCGAAAAGGGTATGGAGCATAAAAACCGTTCCTATTCCTACACCCTTGCGGTTGGTTCATCGTGATAAAGGCTCTTCTTACTCTCATCATCATCATCCGGCGGCAATTTTTTCTCACACCAAATTGCGCCTCCCAATATCATCAGACGCCCCACACAGAGCATACCGTTCCTGGCTTAGCCGCGAAGGGAAAACCCGGGTTTTAACGGCGGTTTATTCTTCTAAAGAATGGATACCGATTTGAGCTCATTGATTTTTCAAACCAGGCCGCTGCCCGGTAACCCAGAGGAGGTACCCATTCCTTTTCTGTGGGTGTCATTATTTACTATAGCATAAAGATAAAATTTTTACTATCGTATCCTTGTTCAAACGTTTTTCATAAAAGAGATTTCCTTAAGGCCCCAGACTGGTAAAATGTAACTTTCCCAAAGAAAAGCGGGAAGAAAACAGAAATATCGCAAATTTTATGAGTAAAGTTCGCATAAAATTGCAAAAATATAAATTTATCTGCTTACCTGAGCATATGTTTATCGCTGTATTTTTGAAACCGAAACCGACGGCGGCAGGAATGTTTGCCCTTTCGTATACATGGCAAGGGAGCGGGGACAATAAAAAAAGATCGGTACATGGTTTTTTGCACCGATCTTCATATTGCTTCCTTGGCTCCGTCAATTTATCGTAAAACACGCCTCAACAACAAAGGACAACCGCTGATCCGCATCGTGGCATCAATTCAGCGAAAGGCCGCTCCATCATTTTCGCGTCATCAAACCGCGCTCTTTATCAATGATTTGTTGATTCCATTTAGGAGCTTCAAACACCCGCAGGTTTTGATACCCAGCTGCATTTTACAGGTTTTATCGTACGCCGGCCGCGATCAAACGCCGCCGGGGTTATTTGTTCAAACGCTCGATGATCGCATTGGGGATGTTGGCAAGGGACACTTGCTTGGTGACGGCCTTGAGTTCATAAGCTTCTTTGGGCATACCGTAAACCACGGAAGAATCCTTATCCTGGCCGATGGTATAAGCACCGGCCTGATGCATTTTTAAAAGACCGGCCGCCCCGTCTTTACCCATACCCGTTAAAATCACCCCGATACAGCCTTTGCCTACCTTGGCGGCAACCGAATGAAAGAGCACATCCACAGAGGGGCGATGCCCGCTCACTTTTTCCCCGTCGGCGCATTTCACGTAATAGCCTTTCCGGTCTTTTTCCACCGTCAGGTGTTTATCACCGGGGGCAATCAATGCGGTTCCCGGTTGAATCCGGTCGCCGTTTTGCGCTTCCGCAACGTAAATTTCGCATAAATGATTCATCCGGTCAGCAAACATTTTGGTAAACCCCGGCGGCATATGCTGCACCACAACAATGCCGGGGCATTCCTTGGGCAGACGCTGGAGCAAGGCTAAAATGGCTTCCGTCCCGCCGGTAGAGGCTCCAACGGCGATCATCTGATATTCGCCGGAGAGCTTCCGTTTGAGAGAAAGCGGCGAAACGGAGCTATTCATCATCTTTCTTTTGGCCTTTGCTTTGGAGGCAATTTTAACCTTTGTGGATAATTCCGTGCAAAAGGCGTCAAAATTACCTTGGCTTTCCGCGTCGGGCTTTTTCACGAAATCCACGGCGCCAGATTCCAATGCTTCAAACACGCTCATATTCAGCGAGCTGACCAAAACGATGGGGATGGGATTATGGGGCATGATCTTCTTTAAGAAATCAGTCCCGCTCAAACCCGGCATTTCAACATCTAACGTCAGCACGTCGGGATTGCAGTCAGCAATCTTCTTTTCAGCATCATAGGCATTCCCCGAAGTGCCCACCACTTCGAAAGCGGGATCGGAAGAAAAATATTTTTTCAATGCCGTTCTGAAAAAGATTGAGTCGTCAACAATCAATACTCTTATTTTTTTTAATGTCATCATCGACCTCCTTTTTGATAAACAGAAGGTTGGATATACTTGAATTTGGATTGGTCGCGCTGTATGGTTTCAGAATGACCGATAAAAAGATACCCTCCGGGTTTTATGACATCATAAAGCCGATTGATTAGGCTGTTTTTCGTTGCTTGGTCAAAGTAAATCATCACATTGCGGCAAAATATCAGATCAAATCCCTTATGAAAAGGAATCGGATCCATAAGATTAAAATGCTTAAAAAGCACCTCCTTTCTTACTTCTGGTTTTAATTGATAGGAACCGTCCTTAAAAACAAAATATCTTCGTTTCCAGGCCGGATCAAGGTTTTTCAAAAAGTCTTCCTGATACATTGCGTTTTTGGCCTTCTCGATGGCATTGGCCGAAATATCCGTTGCCAGAATCTGATATTTCCACTGGCTGCCTTGTAAACCAAGGAAATCCTTGATCACCATGACGGTGGTATAAGCTTCCTCCCCTGAGGAACAGCCGGCACTCCAGATCCGCATTTCCTTATTGCTGTTATCTTTGACGATTTGCGGCAAGATCACCTTTTTTAAAAACGCAAAGTGAGCCTGTTCTCTCATAAAGAAAGTGTGGTTGGTGGTGAGCTTATTCAGCAAAACCGTGATTTCCTTGGTGTCGTTTCCCTTGATCAGCTTAAAATAATCGGAAAAGCTATCCATTTTCTTTTCCGCCAATACCGAATACATACGTGATTCAATCAGCTGACGCTTATTAATGAGATTGATACCGTAGTTTGACTTAACGTAGGTAACCATGTCCGTAAATTCGTTATCGGTTAGTTTTATCATATACATATTCTCCTTCTGGCAGTTTTAGCCGTTTTTCACCAAATTTAAAATATCTAAAATCAGACTGATGCTTCCGTCGCCTAAAATGGCGCAGCCGGAAATCCCCTTCTCTTTAACGTTATATTGATTCAAATAGGAAGGCAAAGGCTTAATCACAACCTGCTGCTCACCGATGAGAGCATCGGCAAAGATACAATAAGAGGACTCGCTGCTTTCTACCAAAAGAATGATGCCGTCCTTAATCTCCTGCACCGGAGTATCGATACCGTAAAGCCGATGCAAACGAATGATGGGATAACAGACATCGCGAATCAGGATTCCTTCGTTTTTTTCGTTATCTTCGATGATGTTGGTGTGATCCACCTTCATCGACTGTTTGATGTTATTGATGGGAATGGTGAAGATCGAATCTCCCACCAAAACCTTCATGCCGTTTACAATGGCCAGGGTAAGCGGAATTTTGATGGATACCGAAGCACCTTGCCCCGGTACGCAATCAAGAATCACTTCCCCGCCGGATTTTTCAATATTCTTCTTTACCACATCCATGCCGACGCCGCGGCCGGAAAACTCCGTGACCTGATCTTTGGTGGAAAATCCCGGCATCATGAGAAAGGCGTAGATTTCTTTTGCCGTATATTCCGTTTCCGGTTTTCTCAAAAGTCCCCGGTCTTTGGCCTTCTCTAAGATCGCCTGTTGATCATAGCCCCGGCCGTCGTCACATATGGACACGAGGATTTCGCCGCCGGTATTTTGCGCGGACAGTGTGATCTTGCCTTTTGCCGGTTTTCCGCCGGCCAAACGTTCCGCCGGGAATTCAATGCCGTGATCCATGGCATTGCGCACCAGGTGCATCAAGGGATCGGCGATACCGTCGACGATGGTTTTATCCACTTCGGTGTCTTCCCCCTCAAGAACCAGTTCCACATCTTTCCCTAATTTTTTGGAGATATCCCTTACGATGCGCCGCATCTTTTGGAATACACTGTTCACCGGCACCATGCGGATGGACATAATATCTTCCTGTAATTCATCGATGAGCTTTTGCAGTTGCCGTGAGGCCTTGCCGAAGCTGTCCATATCCACACCCTGTTCCGTGGGAATGGAAACCACCATGGATTCGGTAATCACGATTTCGCCCATTAAATCCATGAGCTTGTCCAATTTCAACAAATTGACATTGATGAGGGAAGTGGTGGAATGATGGTTGTTTTGCCCCGGGCTCGAATTGGCCTTTTCCCCAGACTGTGTCTGTTTGGTTTCTTCAGCGTCGTTTGGTTGATCCGTATCCCCATGCACCAAATCAAACTTCTTAACAAAGGAAAACTGTTCCACGGATTTCATGCATATTTCGAGGTCTTCCTCATTTTTAAAGTAAATCGTAAACCCGTTTTGACTGATCTCTTCCGCAGCGTTCTCGGAATCAAGATTTTCGGGAACATGACGATAGTCACAATTGAGATCCGCCATCGCGTTTAATAACATAAATGCGCGCAGGTTTTCCATTTGCGCATCCTCATCAAAATAGATTTTCGCGATGTGCGTAAATGCGGAATCAGCGGAATCGTCTCCTTCCTGGCTTTGTTTTTCCGCTTCATTTTCTTTTTGTTCACCGTCACCGGAAATTTTTTTCAGAAAATAAATGATTTCATCTGCAAAATTACCGATATTATCAGTTAAAGGAGTGTTTGACTCCACAAAACTGATTTCCGCCTTTAAAAAATCTTCGGATTTAAACATCAGCTCAAACAATTCGCTGTTATGCGTGGTATGGATGCCGTGATCCCGTACAAAAGCGAACAAATCCTCGACCTTATGTGATACGGTGGCGATACTGTTAAATTCCATCATTGCGGAGGAACCTTTGATGGTATGCATGATGCGAAAAATCGTGTTGATGCTATCCGTATCAAAACAATCCTGTTTCTCGCAATTGATTAAGATATCATCTAGTTCTTCCAGCAGACTATTTGCTTCAAACAAATAGACCTCCAGCATTTCATTGTTATCCATACACTTTTACCTTACCCGCATAAATTTTCGGCTATGATCAGCAACTGCAACATTGTGTGTAAATACTATTAATCATATCGGGAAAAAAAACTGAGATATTTACTTCACCGTAGGATACAAATTCAAAACTTGATTATTCTTTCCATAAAAGTTATGATTAGATCAATCAGTTCGATGACAAACCGAAACAGAAAGGATCTCCACCATGTTGGATAATTTGAGGATAACAACACCGATCCCGGCCAGCGATCCCATCGGCAAAGTCGTACCCAATAAAGAAAGCCCCGCCGTAATCCCCACGGATCCCGCGAAGGTTACGACGCGCAATCAGAACGATCAAAGCGGGCAAAAAAACTCACTCGATCTGACTTGGGATAACCGTTCGGTTTTTCAGAAATTCATATCACAGTTGCAGCAAACCCCCGGCCTTGCCCAAACCTTGCAAAAGCTGCTGTTAAGCACCATGACCCATCAAAACGTGGCAAATACCGCGTCGCCGCTGAACGCCTTACTCAGCCAATTGGCCAACTGCACCAAAATGAGCAAGCAGGAAATCATTGATAACCTGATCTTTCAGCAGAAGCACAGCACAAAATTTTCCGGGGAACTGTTTCAAATATTCCGACATTTAATGAAAGACAATGGGTCTGCGGAATTAAGAGATCGTCTGGGACAATTCATCAAATCCTACGACGGTTTTACTTCGGCCAAGGAAACAATGTCCGCGATCTTCGCGCAATTAAAGGAAATCGCGGCCTATATCCCTCAATCCTACCGCCAGGAGCTGGAGCAACAGATGAACCTTTTGCCCACGGTTGCGGATCAGGAGACCGTCAAATACAGCCTGTTTTTACTGAAGGAGAAGATTTTACCGCTGCTGGGGAAATACATCTCCGCTTTCAATGACTTTGGTGAAATTAGGGGTAAGGTATCCTTATTGATGCATAACGTTTCCCGCTTAAACGTTGGCTCCCAGGAAGAACTCCTCAGCCGCTTCGAAGAATTGATGGGCTATTGTCAATATAAAACCAATATTTCCTCTACGGAGCTCACCCGTCTCCGGTTACTGTTTATGGAAAGCATCAATCAACCCCAGCAGCTGAAAAACGATTTTCTTGACGCCCTGATCAAGGTGCTGTTTGCCTCCAATCAAGAAAATACCTCCTCCACCCGGCAAACCATGTTAAGCGATACGGTCAATACCATTTTGCTGAACAACAGTGTCTACATGCCCTTCACCCACTTGTTCCTGCCCATCCAATACAACGGAACCTTTCTTTTTTCGGAAATTTGGATCGAAAAACAGGAGGAAAAGGGAAACGGGAAATCCGCGGAAAATCACAAAAAACCGATCAACCTCTATCTTGCCTTTGATATTGAGGGCCTCGGCCATTTCAAAATGGCCATCACCTGGGACGATCGTAAAGTAAACTGCAAATTAAATTATCCAGATCAGCTCAAGAACGAGGATTATACCATTCGCCGAGATATTACGAAGATTTTCGCGGAAAACGGTTTTTTGGCGGAAAGCGTCAACACCGCTTCTGACTTATCTCCATTTGCCGATATCTTAATGAAGAAGGTTTACGAAAGGAAGCGTGAGGTAGATGTCACAATATAGTCACTACCGGGCAGCGGCTTTAAAATATGACTCCGACGACAGTGCCCCTGTGGTCGTAGCGTCGGGAGCAGGATACGTTGCCGACAAAATCATCGAGACAGCGCAAAACAACAATGTCCCGATCTATCAGGATAATTCCCTCGCCACCTTATTGTCGCAGCTCAAATGCGGCACAGAGGTTCCCGAAGAGTTGTATCAGGCCATTGTCGATATTTATCTGCTCTTTTTGAACTATTTACCCGAAGTCCAGGCCAAACCAACGGAAGAGTAAGGACGCAAAATAATATTTTTGGAGGAAATATCATGCCGCAAGAATTACTGGAACAAAATCAGCAGAACACAAACGGAGAAGAAATAGAAAACAATATGGCGGAAACCGAAACGACGGCAACGTTTTTGACCTTTTATATCGAGCAACATCTTTTCGCCATTCCCAGCAAGCAAATTGTGGAAATCATCACATTGCAAGAAATCACATATATCCCGAATCTGCCGGATTTTGTCAAAGGGGTTACCAACATCCGCGGTAAAATCGTGCCGCTGATTGATCTCAGAACCAAATTTCATCTTCCGCCGCGCCCTTTCGATCAGCATACCTGCTTCATCATCACCGAAACAGAGGAGTGCACCGTCGGTTATATTGTGGACAGAGTCAGCGACGTCACCAACATCACCGAGGATCAGATCAGCGATCCGCCGAAAGCAACGGATTCTTTTGCCGAATACATTACCGGGATTACAAAAATCAACGAGGAAATTACTTTTATCCTCGATGTCGCAAAAATTATTTTAGATGATTTTCTGGAAAGCGCAAAGGCATAACAATAGATCCCGAAACCGTAAATGTCCTTATGCGAGATTCCCTCATAAAGATGTCTATTTTTAATATGTAACATTCCATCACTTAAATTTCTGCTTAATAAATTTATTGCTGTTTTTATCCGATATGATTAGTGTAAACCGTTTTTGGCAAAATCGCGCCTGGAGGTGTTCTTGTGAACATTAATGTCAGTTCCTATTCCACATTATCGTCAAGAAAAGGGCTCAGCGGACTTGTATCCGGCTTGGATACAGAAGATTTGATTGAGCAGATGACTGCCGTAACAAGGCAGAAGATCACGACTCAGCTGCAAAAACAACAGATCGCTGTTTGGAAAAGAGACGCCTACCGGGCAATTTCGACGAAATTAACCGACTTTAACAATAAGTATTTTTCATACACCAACGCAAGTACCAATATTTTAAGTTCCAAATTCTTTAACACGTCCACCATCAACAGCTCCTCCGCTTACGTTAAAGTGACGGGAACTTCCACCAATGCGGAAAATGTAAAAATCAAGAACATTTCTCAATTGGCCAGCAAAGCTTCGTTTACGTCAAACCACCAGGTTTCCAATGAACTGATACAGTCGGGATCCATCTCTGAAACATGGAAAGACACGACCCTGGCCGGAAATTCACTGTCCATTGGCTACGGCGGTAAAACCTACAGCCTTTCCCTTGCGAAGGATTTTTATCTCAACAGCAACAACAGTGACGCAGCCAATACCCAAGCGGTGATTGATGCGCTGAACAGCAGCATCAATGCAAATGCCGATCTCAAGGGGAAATTAGCGTTTTCGGTGAATGCCGACAACAAAATCGAGCTGAACCAAATCGGCGAGGAATCCGCAAAAACCAACGATTTGCGCTTGGAAAGCGGCAGCATCAATCTTTTATCCAGCTTAGGCTTATATGCGAGCCCCACCGACGACGGCGCGGGGAATCAACCCGTTTATACGGCGATCACCGGAACCGACGCGGTCAGGGCCAGCGGCTTTTTTGAAACAAATCAGATGGCCGGCGCCTCTCTCAGCCTGGAAATCAACGGTAGCAAGCAAACGTTAACCCTTGACGCGGGATTCCGTTTTACCGGCGCCGCGCTGGAACGGGACACTTCGGGGAAATTCACCGCCGACGCCAAAGCAGCCCAGGCAGAACAGCTGCAACAGGCGCTCAATGCGGCGATCAAAAAGAATGACCAACTCAACGGTGAAGATGGTGACGACGTCGGCGATGATCTGCTGAAAGCGGAAATCGCCTATGACGATACGGGCTACAAATTAACGCTGACGGCCCAAAACGCCGGCGGCGGCAACGCAACCATCAAAGTCACCGGCGGCAGCGCGGAACTTCTGTCCGGGCTGGGCCTCACCGCCAATGCCGCCGCAACTGCTGGGGAATCCCTCACCGGCAGCGACCTGGTAGCGGAGACACTGCTCCTGCAAAAGGATAACAACCTGGCAAAATCCTTATCGGGATCTTCTTTAACGGTGAATTTGAACGGCGTTTCCAAAACCATCGAATTTCTGGAAAGCGACAAAGAAACCTATGCGACTTTGGCAGGAACCGGCAATAACGACGGCCTGGTCAACTATGTTCAGCAAAAACTTGACAAAGCCTATGGCAGCGGCCGCGTTACGGTATCCCTCTCCGACGACGGCAGCAATCAGCTGATCTTTCAAACGGCTGACGAAAGCGCGCTGTTTTCAATTACAAACGCTTCCGCCAGCGGTATTTTAGGTGAGAATGCCGCCTTACATATCGCCAGCGGCGAGTCCAACCGCGTGGAATTCACCAAAACCTTAAAACAGCTGCAAAATGAGTTTACGACAAAACTAACACCCGCCCCGGGGGATGACACGGAATATCAAATCAGCGTCAACGGCACAAACTTTACTTTTTCCAGCAGTGCCACGCTGAATGATATCATGAACAAAATAAACAACGACACTTCGACGAATATTACCCTTTCCTACTCCTCCATCACCAATTCTTTCAATGCGGTTTCCAAAACCACAGGGGCCCAAAGCACCATTGAGATTACGGATGTCAGCGGTAATTTGTCGAAAGTGCTCTTTGGGAACGCCGACGACCCATCGACATCGGAGGATGACGCCACCGCCAACTACACCGTCACCAATGGTACCGATTTAAAATTAAGCATGAGCTTTGACGGCGGCGCCACCTATACAGAGGTAACGAGAAGCCAAAACAGCTTCACCATTGACGGCTTATCCTACGAAATCCTCGGCAAAGCGGACAATACGGTGGACGGTGAGGGCAATACGGTAGACACCGAAGAAAACATCTCTTTCACCGTCTCCAGCAACACCGATGATTTGTACCAAAAAATCAGCGACTTTATTGCCGCCTATAACGATATCATAAGCACGATCTATGGAAAATTAACGGAGACAAAATACGGCAGAGAAAACGCGGGAGACACCGACGTATATTTGCCTTTAACCGATGAGCAAAAAGAGGAAATGAGTGAAAAAGAAATTGAGACCTGGGAAGAAAAAGCCAAAACGGGCTTGTTGCGCAATGATACGGCACTCACTTCCATTCTCAATAGTTTACGCAAAGCGATGACCAGCGTTGTCGGCGGAACCAACGATGCCCTCTATCAAATCGGTATCTCCACCGAGTCCTATTCCTGGAATAGCGGCGGGAAGCTGGTCATTGACGAAGATAAACTCAAAGCCGCCCTGGCGGAAAATCCGGAAAAAGTAGTCTCTATGTTTACCGCCCCGGATACGGGAATCTCCTCCCGCTTGAAGTCTGTTTTGAACGACGCCGTCATGGGCAATGAAAAAGGCGACGGCTTGTTGATTCAAATCGCGGGGAAAGCCAACAGCCTGACGACGGATCAAAGCAGCTTATCCAAAAGCATTGCCGATATGTCAACTCGCTTAAGCACTCTGCAAGATCGTTTGGAAGCGGAAGAAGATCGTTATTGGTCAAAATTCTCGGTGCTGGAACAGTATCTCAGCACCATGAACGCCCAAAGCTCCTGGTTGACGAGTCTCTTCTCCGGCAGCGATTCGTAATAGAATGATCAACAAAAAGGAAGTTGAACGATATGTCATATTCAGCAGTGGAACAATACAAAACACAAACCATCCATTCCATGACCAGCGGTGAATTGTTAATTCTGCTTTTTGACGAAGTCATTAAGAATTTAAAAATTGCCTGTACTATGCTGGACGAAAAGAATTACGCAACCTCCGAAAAATGCACGCAAAAAGCAAAAGAGATCATCAATTATCTCATCAGCATTTTAGACCGGCAGTATCCCTTATCCCAAGAGCTTTACCAAATGTATTCTTTTTTCAACGAAAAAATCATCTCCGCGGAAATAAAGCAGGATCCCAAAATCCTGGAGGAAATTACCCCTTTGATCGAGGATATGAGACAAACTTGGGCAGAAGCCAACCGCTTAACCCATATCAAATAACAAAAACTTGCTGTTGCGCTTTTCGGAAATAGGATGAGAACGATGAAAACAGAAGAATTTGACCCCCAACTGGTTACGACCTGTTTAGAACAAAAAGTAACCTTATTTACGGATATGCTGAATATCAGCAAGAAGATCGAGGTACAAACAAGGCAGGACCAGGTCATTCTCGATGATTTACTGGCCAAGCGAAAAACCCTGATGGACCGGATTGATAAGTGCAATGCCTTAATTGGCCGGGAATTGGGTTATCTGCCTGAGGCCCAACGCCTTCACTGGCAGACAATGTTGCAGGATAAATATGATGCCGCCGTGGATGAAGGGGAAAAGATCATCTGTGCTTTGGTCAACAAAAGCCACGAACTCTGTCTGAAAATCGCCGACCTCAACCGCGTTGCCAACGACAACTTAAAGCGTCAGCGGGATGATTTAAAAAAACGGCTCAAAGGGACAAAAAAGAACCTATAAAAAGTAAATAACTTGAGACGGTTCCGTCTTTGTCAGCACAAATAACACTATAGAGCATAGAACAATGAAAAGAGAAAGGAAGGAAGAAAGAAATGCAAAATAATCTTGATGGGAATATCCCAGTGTCGGAAGAACTCTCCGGGCAGCTGAAAGAAGCCGGTTTGGCCACGGAAATGGACGGCAAATACCTTACCTTCTGGACAGACAATCAACTTTTTGGCGTGCCCATCGCAGACGTTGTGCAAATTGTGGGGATCCAAGAAATTACCTCCATCCCCAATTCACCCCATTATGTCAAGGGCGTCATCAATTTACGTGGGAGTATTATCCCCATTGTTGACGTAAGAATCCGCCTGCAAAAAGAGGAAGCGGCCTATACCGAGAGGACCTGCATCATTGTGGCAAATATTCATGAGACCTTAATCGGCTTCGTCGTCGATTCTGTGGACGCCGTCACGAATATTTCAGATGATAAAATTTCCTCTCCGCCAAAAATCGTCGGCGATACAACGAACAATTATCTGACCGGCGTGGTAAAACTCCAGAATAAAATCGTGTTACTGATCAATACGGCAAAACTTTTGGCCGAAGAAGAGATTGATTCCTTAGCGAACCTGCCTCAAAATTAAGCCTGCCTATGACAAATGAGGTAATTTGATGTTAAACAATCTTAAAATAGGCCAAAAGCTGATCCTTGTTTTCATAACAGTCGCGATCATTACCAGTATCTCAAGTATCTTATCGATGACGGTTACCCAAAGAATCATCCGCCAATATGACGACGCTATGGTGAATTATGGCTTCACCCAGGGAGATATCGGCAGGGCTTTAGCCGCGTTTGTTGAACTTGATGATGAAATCCATGACAGCATCAATTACATGAACGCGGAAAATAAAGAAACGGTGAAAGGCTACATTTCAGAAACCATTGAAGATTTAGACGCTTATTTTGCCGTCGTTGAAAAGGATCTGCAAAGCAAAGAAGAGAAAGAAGCCTATCAGGAAGTGATCAACGGTTATCAGGCTTATCGGGAAAAGGCCGATGAACTCATCAAAGCGGGAGCCTCCTTGGATCCGGAAGTCATCGTGGTATTGCAAGGTCGACTCATAAGTGAATTGGATCCCTCGTATCAAATCGTATACGACGGCCTCACCCAAATCATGGAAACGAAGAAAACCGAAGGCCAAAAGACATCTGCTTATTTGGAATCCTATAAAAACAAATCAACCGTCTTCCTCATTGGCGTACTCATACTTGCCTTTATGATCTCGATTGTTTTGGGGTTAGCCATGTCAAGGCGGCTATCCAACTCCATCAAAGTATGCGTCAACAGACTGAATCTGCTGGCCAAAGGGAATTTAAAAGCAGAAGTTCCCGTTTTGAAAGCAAAGGACGAGACCGGCTTGTTGGCGGAATCCACCAAAACCATCGTAACCACCATCAATAACATCATCAGCGATCTCTCTTATGTACTGAACGAAGTCGGCAACGGGAATTTCACCCTTAGCCGTAAAAACGCGGAACAATATATCGGCGACTTCCAATCTTTGGCTGTTTCCTTAGATCGGATCACCGAAAAGCTTTCCGACACCTTCTCCCAAATCAACCAGTCTTCACAGCAGGTGGCCGGCGGCGCCCAACAGATCGCCGACGGTTCCCAGGCCTTGGCGCAAGGTGCCTCCGAACAAGCGAACAGTATTGAAGCACTGTCTGCAACCATCAATAAAATCACCGAAGATATCAGACATAACGCATCCAACGCCTCCGGCGTCAAACAACATGTGGAGGGTGCCTTTACAGCACTGGATGACAGCAATATCCAAATGCAGAAGATGAGCGAAGCGATGAACGACATCACGGAGAAATCCAATGAAATCGGCAAAATCATCAAAACCATTGACGACATCGCCTTCCAAACCAATATTCTGGCGTTGAATGCGGCGGTGGAAGCAGCAAGAGCGGGATCAGCCGGAAAAGGCTTTGCGGTGGTTGCCGACGAAGTTAGAAATCTCGCCGGAAAATCAGCGGAAGCAGCCAAAAGCACGGCAACCCTGATCGAACAAACCAAAGAAGCCGTGGATCACGGCGCCGCCATCGCAGATAAAACCGCCAAAGCCATGCTCGCGGTGGTGAACGGAGCAAGCGCGATTCCTAAATTGATTGATGAAATTACCATTGCATCGAATCAACAAACCGATGCCGCCAATCAGATTATGGAAAACGTCGAGGAGATTTCCAATGTTGTGCAAACAAATAGCGCCACAGCGGAAGAAAGCGCCGCCGCAAGTGAGGAACTGAGCGGGCAAGCGCAAGTGCTGCAAGATCTTGTCAGTAAAGTGCACTTGAAAGACAGCGTTGACACCGTGGAGCCAGACATCATGTATGAGGTTGAGGAATTCATAGTCAATACATAAAACCCCCAACAAATAAACAAAAAGAAAGCTAACTTCTGAAATAAGAAATTAGCTTTTTTTCTTTCTCTGCATATGCCACGACAAGCGGCGATCATTCGCTGTTGCGCCGCTCCAGGTATCGTTCCAGTTTTCGTTTCACCCGCTGCAAAGCGTTATCGATGGATTTCACATGGCGGTCGAGTTCCTCCGCGATTTCCTGGTAGCTTTTGCCTTCTAAATAATAGGTGAGCACTTCCATTTCCAGCGAGCTTAATATCTCACCCATCTTGACTTCAATATCCTCAATCTGCTCCTGATTGATGACGATCTCTTCGGGATCGGCGATGTGGATGCCGGAAATCACGTCTAACAGCGTTCGGTCGGATTCCTCATCGTAGATGGGTTTATTCAAAGAGACATAGGAGTTGAGAGGAATGTGTTTTTGCCGCGTCGCTGTTTTGATGGCGGTAATGATCTGCCGGGTAATGCAGAGATCGGCAAAAGCACGAAAGGAGGATTGTTTGTCGTTCCGATAGTCACGAATCGCCTTATACAGGCCAATCATCCCCTCTTGAATGATGTCCTCTTTGTCGGCGCCGATCAGAAAATAGGAACGCGCCTTGGAACGCACAAAATTCTTGTATTTGACAATCAGATATTCCTGGGCGGCGAGATCACCGTCTCTGTACAAATCGATAATGGCCTCGTCTTCCAATTTCACATAATTGGTTTCTGTTCCGCTGCTGTCTGCTTTTTCCATCAATTTACTCCTGTTCTCGCCCCAAGCGTCTGCCGTTTTGGGGCTTTTCATTTCCGGCCTGAGACGGCGTTTCACCGGCCTTAGTCTCCCCTTTTGCTTTTTCCGTCTCTTTAGCTTCCCGCAGGCCGTTCTCACTTAAGGATTCCTTGATCTCATTGAAATGATACCTTGTGCGGCGTTGCTTCAAACCGTAGTAGTCTTCGCCGTCGTCTTCAGCCGTTTCCGCTTCCTCTTCCTCTTCATTCCGGGAGCGTCGGCCAAACCAGAGGAAACGGCGCTTCTTAACGGGTTCTTCTTCCTCTTCATCCTCTTCATATTCATCGTCTTCGTCTTCGTCTATTTTTCTGCGGCGGCGGAAGAAACCGCGGCGGGGCTCTTCGTCCTCTTCGTCGTCTTCTTCATCCTCGTCATCTTCATCCTCTTCACCGTCGCCGTCTTCGTCTTCGTCTATTTTTCTGCGGCGGCAGAAGAAACCGCGGCGGGGCTCTTCGTCCTCTTCGTCGTCTTCTTCATCCTCGTCATCTTCTTCACCGTCGCCTTCCTCTTCTTCGAGATCGCCGTCTTTGCGCTTTCTCTTGAAGATCCGTTGGAAAAGGCCGGGTTTCTCCTCGTCCTCTTCGTCTTCGTCTTCGTCTTCCTCTATCTTATCTTCTTCCAGATCGCCGTCTCTGCGCCTTTCCATCAGATAGCTTTCCCGTTCCCCTTCATCATTGGCCTGGTATTCCAGGCCCGATTCGGCAATGTCGTCTTCCCCCCGGCGCAGCAAAAGGTCGTAAAGGGCCGGAACTACAAAGAGGGTCATAAAAGTCGCATAGATCATGCCGCCGATGATCACAATGGCCATGGGTTGGATCATTTCCGCGCCCATACCGAAGCCGCAGGCTAAGGTGATCGGCGCCAAGGCGGTGGCCACCGCCGTCATCACAATGGGGCGCAGTCTGGTACGGCCGCCTTCAATGATGGCCTCGGTGAGCAGTTTCCCCGATTTTCTCAGTTGATTGATATAATCTACCAGCACAATACCGTTATTGACGATCACGCCGGAAAGCAGTAAAAAGCCCACCACAGCCACGACGCTGATATCCCTGGCGCTGAGCAGCAGCGCGATAAAACCACCGGTAAAGGCCAGGGGTACCGTGATCATCACAATAAAGGGTGAAAGCAGCGACTGAAACTGTGCCACCATGATCAGATACATCAAAAGCAGGGCAAGGCCGAGAATCAGCATCAGATCGTAAAGGGAGTCCCCGATCACGGAGCTTTCCCCTTCGATGGTAATGGAATATCCTGCCGGAATGGTATAACCGGCGATCAGCTCGGTCACCTCGTCACTGATCAAACCGACGTTGTAACCGTCAGCCACTTCGGCGGAGGCGGTCATATAGCGTTCCTGATTGTTGCGGTAAATCACCGGCGCGCCGGCCTCTTCCGTGATGGCGGCGATGGAACCAATGGTAATCGAAGAGACGTTGTCCTCGTCGTCGGTGATTTCCATGGTGAGATTCTGAATGTCCGCCAGGCCGATATCTTCGGCGCTGTCGTCGATGACAATGACGTCGGTATCAGACAGGCTGGTAGCGTTGGCGCTGTTGCTGATGGCGTCGGCAATGAAATCATAGACTTCCGACACGGTCAGACCGTAGTTCATCGCCGCGGTTTTATCCACCGTCACTTTCAGCGACGGCGTCGCCGTATCCATCGTATCTTTGACATTGGTAATGCCGTCGACACTTAAAAGCAGATCGCCCATATCATCGGCAATATTGGACAGGACGCCCAGATCGTCGCCGCGAATGACAATATTGACCCCTTCCTGATAGAGGGAGGACAGATCGTAACTGCCGATGGAAATATCAATATCGCAGCCGAGATTTTCCGTATCTTTGAGGATCATATCCGAAAGCTCGCTGCTGGAATGTGCTTTATCCTCTTTCCATACCACGTAGACTGTGGTGGAATGGCCTTCGCTGGCGCCGTTCAAGGAAACCGTACCGCCGGTATCCTGCACCGCGCCGACCGAGGACACATCGTCCATCTCCATGAGCAGGGAAACGACGTTGTCCGTGGTTTGCCACAACACACTTTCCGTTGCGGGCTCCTGCATGGTGATGGTGAGGGTCATCTCCGTACTGTCGGCTTTGGGCATGAAGGAGGTACCACGGGAAACAGCGAAGATCACGCTGAAAATGAGGAGCATCAAAACGAAGAGCAGGGTGAAAACGCGGTGACAAAGAACCCAGCGCAAGATGGATTCATATTTATCCTTTACCGGCTCTTTGGCCCTGCGGAAACTGCGGTCCACGCGTTTCAGCAGACTGGCGGACAACGCCGGAATCAGGGTGAAGGCAATAAAGAGGCTGGCCAAAAGAGCGTAGGCGATGGTCAAACCGATATCGGTGAAAAGCTCCCTGGAAAGTCCGTCGGTGAAAACCAACGGCAAAAAAACGCAAATGGTCGTCAAGGTCGAGGCGATGATGGCGCCGCCCACCTGTTTTGTCCCTTCTATGGCGGCGTCTTTGGGACTTAGGCCGATACCGCGGCAGCGGTAGATGTTATCCATGACCACGATGGCGTTATCCACCAGCATACCGACGCCCAAGGCGAGGCCGGCGAGGGAGAAAATATTCAGGGTGACGCCGGTAAAATACATCAGCGCCACAGCAAAAAGGATGCTGGCCGGAATCGAAATCGCCACCACGAGGGTGGGACGGAGATCCCGCAAAAAGAGGATGAGAATCAAAATGGCGAGAACAGCGCCGATGATGAGGTTTTGACCGACAGCGCCGGTGACCCTGTCAATGTAGACGCTTTGATCCGATAGGGGTGTAATGGTCACCGCCGGATATTTACTGCTGACCGTGTTCAGCGCCGACCAGACATTGGCCGCGGCAGCGGCGGCAGACTCATCCGATTGCTTCATAAACGAAATGAGCACGCCGTCGTGACCGTTGATTTTAGCATAGATATCATCGCTGTTATTGACGGTAGCCACGTTGGCGACGTCGCTCAAAAGGACGTTTTCCACGCCCTCAAGATTAAAATGGAAGAGCACGAGATTTTGCAATTCCTCTACGGAATCGATCTTGTCCCCTACCTTGACGCTGTATTCTTTATTGCCCAGGGCCAGGGATCCCGCGGTGGAGGAAAAATTCTGCGCCGAAAGCATAGTGCTGACCATATCAATGGTGATCAGGGAGGCCAGATCCGCTTCGGCTTTTGCGCTTTCTTCTGAAACGTCCAAATCACTAAGCTGACTGGTAATCGAGGCCTTGCTGCCGGCGATTTCCGCTTCGGCGGAAGTCATTTGTGCCGTCAGCGCCGCGCGCTGGGATTGCAGCGCCGCGATTTGATTTTCCCGGGAATTGACCGTAGCCTGGGCTTCGTTGATGTCGGACTGGATTTCCGTGAGTTCTTTGTTATCCGCGGTCAGCTTCGTTTCGATTTCCGCAAGCCGCGCCGTTTCTTCCGCCGTCAAAATTTCTTTTGCTTCCAGCGCGGTTTTTTCCTCGGTTAAGGTGGTGATCTCCTTGCTGAGGGTATCTTTTTCCGACTGTTTTGAGGCCACCGTAGCCTCGGCCCGGGCCATTTCCGAATTCAAGGACCGTACTTGGCTGTCGATGGCCGCTGTTTGCTTCAGTAAATCCGAAGAAAGCTGGGAAGAAGCACTGTTGAGTTCGGCGTCGGTGGCACTCAGCGCCGCCCGGGCCTTTTCATAGTCGCCGTCGATGGCGTTATAGATGGTCTCGTTGACCGCGGCCAATTTTTCCTGATCAATGGTGATCTGAATCTGTTCGTTCACCATACCGATGATGGAAACATCGGCGATGCCGTCGATGCCGTTAAAGTAGCTCATCAGATTGTCGTTGATAAAAGAGGAGGTTCCCGCGGCGTCCTCCCCTGCCACGTCAAGGGTAGCCACGACCACCGGCATGGTATCGGGATTGATCTTCTTAATCACCGGCGTACCAACGTCGCTGCCCCAATCATCTTTCAACGGCTCAAAACATTCCCGTATTTCCGCGACAACGGAATCCATATCGGCGTTCTGGTCAAATTCCACATCGACAATGGATTTTCCCTCCGTGGAGACGGAGGAAATATGTTTGATATGGTTGACGGAGGCGAGAGCTTCCTCTACCCGCTTCGTAACGACAGACTCCACCTCTTCGGGAGAAGCGTCCTCATAGGGGGTTATCACCACGACGTAGGGGTAATCCACGTCGGGGAGCAGATCGGTTTTGATGCCCATCAGCGCCATAATCCCCAAGATGACGACCAAAGCCACGGCGACGATCACAGTATACGGTTTTTTCACGCTCAGTTTTGTTAACATACTTCTCTATCTGCGGTTTTTATCTAAGAGATGGTTCCGTTTAAAGCTCTTTTGCGCCGCGAAGTCTACTTACCCAAATTACTTATATTATAGATTTATTTCCATATGATGTCAACAAAAGCCCCTGTTTTTTTGGGCTTTCTGGGAAAAATACAACGTAAAAACACACTTTCCGCAATCTGCGGTGAAACGTGAAAAAACGCGCCTCAAAAGACGCGCCGCCAATGAAAACCGGCCGTGCCAGAATCGGCACGGCCTCAGACTGTAGACAAAATGCACAACAGAGTTCTGTTATGTGATCTCAGCCTTTAAATCCTGATCGACAATTTCTACCCGGTATTTTTCCACTAAATTATCAAAATCTTTCATAAGATACTCATTATAATAGTAGTCCAAATCAAACTTGATTTCCCCATTTTCCGCTTTTTGAAAATATCTGCTATACCGTTCTGAGCAATACGCCGCGACAAGAAGGCCTTTCTTAAAATAAGCCTTATTTACCTGCCAATACTCCTCCCCGGTAATCCCGGCGCCTTCGGTGCAAAGAGACCACAGCTCATAATAGCGCGAGACATATGATTTGGTTTCGGCGAGATTTTTTTCTTGCTCCGCGATTTCCTCCGCACTGTATATGTCTTGATTCCTGTTTTCCTTGAGAGATTTTTCATCTTCTCTTAATGCGTCGTCCCAGTTTGCCACGGAATACTGCCGCAACTCAATGTCCTTTTTCAATCTTGTTTGGCTCACCGTCGTGGCTTTATCCTTCGATTCCAAATAGGCCAACTCAAAAAACAGCGCCTTCTTTTTATCGACGACCGCCGGTTTGGCGGGAAATGCGCCGTCGGTGAGCTTATAGAGGTAAACAGGATCATAATAATACGGTTCACCGTCGATATAAGCGAGGAGCAACCCCTCCTGCGGCTCACAAGACGTCACGGAAATGTGGCTGGTGCGCACCTCATATAGATAGATTCCGCCGCCGACAAGGAGAAAATAAGCGCATATACCAATGATCAGCATATACCATTGTTTTTTGACCATAACTGTTTTCCCTCTTTTATTGCTACTTTACTTCTTGCTCCAATTTGTCAAATTCAGCAGTGCTGAAAAATTGCCCCAGCGTAATATCGAGGCCGTCACAGATCATTTTTATGGTCAGAATTTTGGGGTTGTGGCTTTTTCCGTACAGGATATTTTTAATGGAAGAAGGCGGCAGCGCAGACATGGTGGCCAGCTTATTGATGGTCAGATTGCGCTCGTCGCAAAGTTGCAAAATCCTATTTTTGATCACAAGCGTCGTATTCATTTCAGCCTCTCCCTGCTTTTTCTTCAAGAATAGCGTATTTCTCCTGCAAAAGTAGGCTATACATGCTACCATTAGGCTGTATATAGCCCATTAAGGAGATGGTGAGTTGATCGAAAAAACGTGTTGTTTTACCGGGCACCGGCGACTTCCCCGAAATAAATTGGAGCAGATCATGATGAAACTTCACGACGAAAAATAATCAATGTACTAAAGTAAAGCGGCCGCGTCGAACCGACGCGGCCACCCATACCTTATTTTTGTTGTTAGTCCTTCGGTACGAACAACGGGAAATCACCTTTTAAAAAGCACTCTTCCTCGCTGATCTTGGTATCCTCCGCGTCGTCCCATTCAACGGCGCAGCAACTGCCCGCCGCCCGCTTACATTTCGGGTACTTCGAACAGCGAAAAGCATAGCACTTCCTTTTATCTTCCGCCATATTTTTATTTTTCGGGATAAAAGCCCGTAGGCGCGTAATCCAGGTTGATCATGATGTTCTTCATCTGGGTGTAATGTTCCAGAATGATCTTGTGGGTTTCGCGGCCGATCCCCGATTCCTTGTAGCCGCCAAAGGGAGCGCCTTCGGGAATCTGGTTGTAGGTATTGACCCACATACGCCCCGTCTCAATGTTGCGGGAAACCCGTAAGGCCCGGTTGATGTCTTTGGTCCAGACAGCACCGCCGAGACCGTAGATGCTGTCGTTGGCCATATCGACGACTTCATCTTCGTCGTGGAATTTGATCACGACGCCCACAGGGCCGAAGATTTCTTCCTGGGCGACGCGCATTTGATTATTGACGTCAACGAGTAGGGTGGGACGAATAAAGTTCCCTTTCGCCAGTTCACCGTCTTCGATTTTATAACCGCCGCAGACGACCTTCGCGCCTTCGTCTTTGCCGATTTCCACATAATCGAGGATTTTCTTGACCTGGGAAGGATTGATCTGGGTGCCCATTTGCGTTTCCGGTTTCCAGGGCAGATCCACGGTGATGTTATCAAAAGCTTTGACAGCGTCCTCCACGAATTTATCATAGATGGTATCCTGGACAAAGATACGGCTGCCGGCGCAGCAGACCTGTCCCTGGTTGAAGAGGATGCCCAGCTGAGCGCCGTCAATAGCCTGATCCCATTGGCAATCGTCAAAATAGATATTGGCGCTTTTGCCCCCCAGTTCCAAGGTGGAGGGAATCAAACGGTCGGCGGCGGCTTGGGCCACGCTGCGGCCCACTTCCGTGGAACCGGTGAAGGCCAATTTACGGAATTTTTTATGATCTAAAATATACTGCCCGGATTTGGAGCCGCTGCCGGTAATGACGTTAAACACGCCGGGAGGCACGACGTCCTGGATTAAACGGGCCAATTCCAAAACGGATAACGAGGTGTCACTGGAGGGTTTGAATACCGTGCAGCACCCTGCGGCCAGCACGGGAGCCAGCTTCCAGGCGGCCATCAGGAAGGGGAAATTCCAGGGAACGATCTGACCCACCACACCGATGGGTTCTCTCAAGACAATGGAGAGAAACTGCTCGTCCAAAATGGTGGCGGAACCTTCCTCCGCCATAATGCAGCCGGCGAAATAACGGAAATGTGAGGCACTTAAGGGAATATCAACGGCCATGGTTTCCCGAATGGGTTTGCCGTTGTCCATCGTTTCCACCATGGCGAGATGCTCTTTATTTGCGTCAATGATATCGGCAATTTGATACAGAATTGCGGCACGTTGGTTCGGGGTGACTTTTTTCCAGCTCTTAAAAGCAGCCCAGGCAGCGTCGACAGCGTCGTCAACGTCGTCTTTGGTCCCTTGGGCGCAATAGGCAAGATGTTCGCCGTTGGCCGGGCATTTCGAAGCAAAGGTGGCGCCGTCAGACGCGTCTTTCCATTTGCCGTTGATAAATAGACCATACTTTTCCTGTAACTTTACTTGACTCATGGTGTTACCTCCTTATTATTTCTTAATTCCATTTTAGCCTTCCTTATATATAGTGTCAAGGGCAATCAGCGGATTCTTTCATAGAAACGCGCCGAATCTTTGGTGTTTGTTCTTTTCACGCCGACGTTGCGATTTACCGACACAATTTTTAGACGCACCTTTTTCAGGTTGAAATTTAAGCTTGCAATGACACTTTCGATGGATTATAATAAAAAGATACAATTTATTATGAATGGGGGAATCTATCATGCATAGCGATATGATGAAAAAAGGTGCGGAAAGAGCTTCCCAGCGCTCTTTATTAAAAGCCCTGGGCCTGATCGATGAGGAGATTGAGCGGCCGCTGATCGCCGTGGTCAACAGCTTCAATGAAGTCGTACCCGGTCACATTCATTTGAAAACCATTGCCGAAGCGGTGAAAGCCGGCATTCGCATGGCCGGCGGCACACCGCTGGAATTCCCCACCATCGGCGTTTGCGACGGCATCGCCATGGGCCATACGGGCATGAAATACTCCTTGGCCAGCCGCGAACTGATCGCCGACTCCATTGAGGTCATGGCCATTGCCCATGCCTTCGACGGCCTTGTCTTCCTGCCCAATTGCGATAAAATCGTTCCCGGCATGTTGATGGCGGCAGCCCGGCTCAATCTCCCCGCCGTATTTGTCAGCGGCGGCCCCATGCTGGCGGGGAAATACAAAGGCAAAACCTTGGATTTAAATTCCGTTTTTGAAGCCGTCGGCGCTCACGCCGCCGGGAAAGTCAATGATCAAGAACTCTGGGAAATCGAAACCAACGCCTGTCCCGGCTGCGGTTCTTGTTCTGGGATGTTCACCGCCAATTCCATGAATTGCCTCACCGAAGTCATCGGCATGGGCCTCCCCGGTAACGGCACCATTCCCGCTGTCCATAGCGGCCGGGTGCATCTGGCAAAAAAAGCCGGGCTCAGGATCATGGAAATGGTGGAAAGAGACATCCGTCCCTTAGACATCATGAACGAGCAAACCTTCCGCAACGCCCTCACCATGGACATGGCTTTGGGCTGCTCCACCAATACGATTCTGCACCTTCCCGCCATTGCCCATGAAGCCGGCGTCACCATCGACCTCGACCTGGTCAACGAAATTTCCGCCAAAACCCCTCACATCTGCAAATTGGCGCCGGCGGGAACGCACCATATCGAAGATCTCGACGCTGCCGGCGGCATCCACGGCGTGATGCGACGCCTTGCCGAAGCAAATCTGCTGAACTTAGACAACATCACCGTAACCGGCAAAACCTTAAAGGATAATCTGCAAAACGCCAAAGTCCTTGACGACACCGTGATTCGTCCCCTCGGTGATCCCTACAGCCGCCAGGGCGGCCTCGCCGTTTTAAGGGGCAACATCGCCCCCGACGGCGCTGTGGTCAAACAGGCCGCCGTATCTCCCGCCATGCTGACCCACGAAGGCCCGGCCCGCGTTTTCAACGGCGAGGAAGAAGCGGTGGAAGCCCTCTATCACGGTAAAATCAAGTCCGGCGATGTCTTGGTGATCCGCTATGAAGGGCCCAAAGGCGGCCCCGGTATGCGGGAGATGCTCACCCCCACCTCTGCCGTACAGGGCATGGGCTTAGGCGAAAGCGTCGCTCTGCTCACCGACGGACGCTTTTCCGGCGCTACCCGGGGGGCGGCCATCGGCCACATCAGTCCCGAAGCCGCCGAAGGCGGTCTCATCGGCCTGATTGAAGAAGGGGATACAATTTTTATCGATATCCCCAAGAAAACACTGGAACTCAAAGTCGACGCTGCGACACTGGCGGAAAGAGCAAAAAACCGCGTGATTTTAGCGCCTAAAATCAAAACAGGCTATCTCGCCAAATACGCCGGACGCGTGACCTCGGCTTCGACTGGAGCAATCCTCAACAAGTAAAGGAGGTTCCCTATGCAACACGTCTTATCGGTTCTGGTGCGCAACCGCGCCGGTGTTCTGACCAGGGTTTCGGGCCTCTTCTCCCGCCGCGGTTATAACATCGAAAGCCTTGTGGTGGGCACCACGGAAAAACACGGCATCAGCCGCATGACCATCGTGGTCAACGGCGACGATAACATCATTGAACAGGTCATCAAACAACTCTATAAACTCATCGACGTTATCAAGGTACAGAACATCACCAACGATCCCTTTGTCGACCGGGAGCTGGTGCTCATCCGCGTTCGGGTCACGAAAGAAAGCCGTGCCGAAATTATGGATACCGTACTCCAAGTGTTTCGCGGTCGCATCGTCGATATCAGCGGTGATTCCATGATGATTGAAGCCACCGGTGATACCGGTAAGATCGAAGCCATCGAGGCCTATCTCAGTTCCTTCGGGATCAAAGAAATGGCCAGAACAGGCAAAGTCGCGCTGGCCCGCGGCGCCAAAGACAGGAGGGATTGACCATGAAAACCGGCGCGGAAGTTGTGATAGAAGCTTTACTCCGAAACAACACCGAACTTGTCTTCAGTTACCCCGGTGGCGCCATTCTCCCCATCTACAACGCCTTGGGGAGAAGTCCCATCAAAAACGTCCTGGTCCGTCAAGAACAGGGGGCAGCCCATGCCGCCAGCGGCTATGCCCGGGTCACCGGCAAAGCCGGCGTGGTCATCGCCACCTCCGGTCCGGGAGCGACAAACCTGGTCACCGGCATTGCCACCGCCAACATGGATTCCATTCCCCTGGTGCTTATCACCGGCCAGGTCAGTACCGATATGATCGGCACCGACGCTTTTCAGGAAACGGATATCACCGGCATCACCCATCCCATTACCAAGCATAATTACCTCGTCAAAAACAGCGACGACCTCGCCGAAGTCATTGACGAAGCCTTCCATATCGCCACCACGGGACGAAAAGGCCCGGTGCTCATCGATATTCCCAAAGATGTGGCCAACGGTAAGACAAAAGGCACGGTGAAACCGGTTCACCTCCCCAGCTATCAGCCCACCGTCAAAGGCAGTATGCGCCAGCTGAAAAAGGCCGCCGCGCTCATGGAAAGCGCGAAAAAACCGCTGATCTTCGCCGGTGGCGGCACTGTGGCCGCCGCCGCCCAAAAGGAGCTTGCCGCTTTTGCCGATCTCATCGACGCCGCGGTCTGCACTTCTCTGATGGGCATCGGCTCCATTGATACGAAAAGCGAACGCGCCCTGGGCATGACCGGACTTCACGGCCGTACCGGCGCCAACCTGGCCATGAGCGAGTGCGATCTGCTGATTGCCGTGGGCTGCCGCTTTGACGATCGGGTCACCTTAAACCACAGCGGTTTCGCAACAACGAAAAAGATCATTCACATCGACATCGACCCGGCGGAAATCGGCAAGAACATCGGCGCCAATATTCCCATCGTCGGCGACGTGGCCGCGGTTTTGGCGGACCTCACCGCCATCACCACGGCAAAAACCAACGAGGACTGGATGCGGCAGGTCGCAACGTGGCGCGGTCAGTGGCCGCCTCAAGCCGCGATTGATCACCCTTCCATGGCCTATGCCATCACGGCGGCGCTGAACCGCTTGACCCCCAAAGACGTCATCTATACCACCGACGTCGGTCAGCATCAGATGTTCGCCGCCCAAAATCTTGAAATCGCCGCGGGGCCTCATTTTCTCACTTCCGGCGGTTTGGGCACCATGGGCTACGGCCTTCCCGCGGCCATCGGTGCGAAGTTGGGCGCCATGAAGCAAATGGTGATCGCCATCACCGGCGACGGCTCCTTCCAAATGAACTTCAATGAACTGGGCACCACCCGCGACCAGAACCTCGACCTCAAAATCGTGCTCTTCAACAACGCCTGCTTGGGTATGGTGCGCCAGCTGCAGCATCACTACAGCGACGACGCCTATTTCGGCGTGGATTTGCCCGGCAATCCCGATTTTGGCCTCATCGCAAAAGCCTACGGCTTTGCCGCCTTCCGCGTTGAAAAAAGCGAGGACGTTTTCCCCGTTTTAGAGGAGGCGCTGCAAACCCCCGGCACGGTGCTGATCGATTGCCGCGTCTGTAAGGAAGACATGGTTTTCCCCATCGTCTTAAACAACCAGCCCTTAAAAGACATGATCTATGAATAAACCATGGGCCAAACCCGGCCTCAGGCAATGCCGATCATAGGCCGTAGAAAAAACTGAAACGCCGTAAAAGGCAAAACCTTTTACGGCGTTTATACTTTTCTCATTGTATTTATACGCGAAAATTGCTATACTTATCTTAATCATTGATATCAAACGGGAGTTTTAACATGGAGCCAAACCGCTATCGTTTCAGCAGAGAAGATTATGAAGCCTGGGAAGAGGAAAAACGCCGCCAGCGAGAGGAGAAAAGAGCTGCTCTGCGTCGGCGCAAACAGCGTAAAATCCGCCAGGCCGTGATGATTTCCTTCTCCGGGGTCATGGTCGTGGTCATTGCCGCCGCCGTGATTTTCTTCTCCAATTTCGGCCTCACCGGTGCGGAAGAGGAAAACAGCGTGATTACCAAGGAGATGCAAGCCACGGAAAGCGGTTTTTCTTCCTTCACCTTGATGGCCTGCGGCGATAATCTGCTCCATACGAAGCTCTATACGGAAGCCGCCGAACGGGCCAAGGGGAACGGCTACGATTTCACCTATCTTTACCAGGACATCGCTCCGCTCACCAAAGACGCCGACATCTGCTTTATCAATCAGGAAACCCCATTGGCCACCTCGGTCTATCCGGCGTCCAGTTATCCCCTGTTCAATACGCCTTCGGAAACGGTCACCGCCCTCCATGACATCGGCTTCAACGTCTTCAATATCGTCTCCAACCATTCTTTGGACAAGGGCGCCAAAGGCCTTGAGGCGACCATCGATTTCATGGAAACCGTGCCGGACAGCCTCTATGTCGGCGCTTATACGAATCAGACAGAAATGGAAAAACTCCATTATCTTACCGTGGACGGGCTGAAAGTGGCCTTTACCGGTTTCACGGAAATGACCAACGGCCTAACCTTGGGCAGCGATTCCGATCTCGCCTTCGTCTATACTTCAGACGAGGCGGAAATGAAAAAGCTCATTGAAAACGCCAACAAGGAAGCGGACGTGGTCGTCGTTTCCGTCCATTGGGGACAGGAAAACGTCACCTCGGCCTTAGCTTCCCAGAAAGAATTGGCCCAGAAATTCGCCGATTGGGGCGCTGATTTGATTTTGGGACATCACCCCCACGTTTTAGAGGAGATCGAGACACTGACCGCCGACGACGGCCGCACCGTCCCCGTCTGCTATTCTTTGGGGAACCTTACTTCCACCATGAACGATCCCGCCCACCACGTAGGCGGCTTCTACAAATGCAGTATCATTGTGGATCACGCCAGCGGCAACGTTTCCTTTGCCGATGAGGAATTTATTCCCACCATCAACTATTTCACCGCCGGTAAAAATAATATTCACGTGATCCCCTTCTCCGCGTATACGGAAACCATGG
This sequence comes from Clostridiales bacterium, assembly GCA_040776805.1. Taxonomy (GTDB): domain Bacteria; phylum Bacillota; class Dehalobacteriia; order UBA7702; family UBA7702; genus UBA7702. Next base: position 270,389 of record JAXGZS010000004.1, read on the forward strand.
CGGCCAATCACGGTTTCGCCATCACCGTCGACTACGTGAAAAACCTGCTCTCCTCCACCGTCGGCGCCGAGCTGATTCCAGAGCTGAACAGCAGCGACGAGGGCGCAACGGAATGAAATTCGCTTGCCATTCAATTCGCCGTATGCTATAATAACAGAACATGAGATTTCATTTTGCTGTGCTAGACGGGGAGGTAGCGGTGCCCTGTGGCCCACAACCCGCTGTAGTGGGGTTGAATTCCCGTCCGAGGCAGCATTTTGTGGGGTCTGTCTTTTATAAGTGATGTTGATGGCCGGGTCCCGGGCGGCGGACGACCGTGAACCCCGTCAGGTCCGGAAGGAAGCAGCGGTAAGCGGCGCGGTTCGGGTGCCCCGGGGAAGCCCGGCCGGAGTTAACTGTAAAAGCAACGCCTGTAAAGTGTCTGTCGGAGACGGGTGCACAGCATTTTAATTATATTTTATGAAAAAACGCTTTCACTGCGAAGACCGGAAATGCAAGCGGCTTTTGTATACCGCAGTGTATTTCCTTTTTTCTTCTTAGCATTAGGAGAACCATGGAACATTTAGCCCTCTACCGCAAATGGCGGCCGCAAAACTTCAATACTCTCCTCGGCCAGGACGACATCATCCGGGTGTTAAAAAACGCGGTCAAAAGCGGCAGAACCGTTCACGCTTATCTTTTCTGCGGCACCCGGGGAACGGGCAAAACCAGCACCGCCCGGATTTTGGCCAAAGCGTTAAACTGCGAAAATCCCCAGGACGGCGAACCCTGCAATCAATGCCCCGCCTGCCGCGCCATTACGGAAGGCAGTTTTATGGACGTCATCGAAATTGACGCCGCCTCCAACCGAGGCATCGACGAGATCCGAGATCTTCTGGAAAAAGTGCATTTCGTTCCCGTTGCCGGGAAATATAAAGTATATATCATCGACGAGGCCCATATGCTCACCACGGAGGCCTTCAACGCCCTGTTGAAAACCTTTGAGGAACCGCCGGGCCACGTTGTTTTCATCCTCGCCACCACCGAAGCGCGGAAGGTACCCCTGACCATCCTTTCCCGCTGCCAACGCTACGACTTCAAACCCATTGATGAAGAGACCGTGGCCGCCGCTTTGAAAAGAATCCTCACGGCGGAAAACAGAGCAGCCGACAACGACGCCCTTGAACTACTGGCGGAAAAAGCCAAAGGCAGTATGCGGGACGCCCTTTCCCTGATGGATCAGGCCATGGGAGGCGACACGATGCTGACAGCGGCGGAGATCAACCGACTGACCGGCTCTGTCGCCTACGAATTTTGGCCGCCTTTTTTCCGCCATATCAAAGAAAACGATCTCCCCGCGGTTTTCCGTGACCTTGACCGTTTGGAAGACGAAGGCAAAGACCTGCGCCAGTTTTTCAGGGATTTTAGGGATTTCAGCGGCGATCTGATCCTCGCCGATCACGAAAAGGCCCGGGGACGACGCGGAAAGATCCTGGCAGAAGCCGCCGTGTTGCTTACGCCCCAAGAAGTACTGGAGATCATCGGGATCACCGGTGAAAGCGAAATCATCTTTCGCTATAATCGCGACGCCAAAGCCGCCTGCCGCTTTTTGCTGGCGAAAATCATGAAAGCGCTGCATCAAACCAATGCGGCGGCAACCGCGGCAGCCCCAACCCAACCAGTACCTCCCCCCGAGGAAAAGCCGCGGGAGAAGCGGGAAACAGCGCCGGCCTACGTTTTCCCCAATGAAGATATCGCATCTCCCCCATCCCTGGAAACCGCCGTACCCTGGGCAGACCCTCCCCCCATCGGCGAAGCTACCCTGCCCCCGGACATGATCGAAGCAGCCGAAATACCGGCAAGGAGGGAAACAAAACCGGAAAAAGCCGCCGCAAAGGCCGAGGAAAAGCGGGAGCCCAAAAAACCCGCGGCATCAGAAAAGGGCGGCAAGGACGACGCGGAAAAACTCTGGGCTGCGTTGTTAAAAGGGGTCAAGGAAAAGAACACTTCCACTTATACGTGGCTCTCCCATGGGGAGCTAACCCACGTTACGGACAGGGAAATCACCGTCACTTACCGGGCGGAGGAGGATCTCTATTTCCGTAAAATCCAGGAAGAAGAGCATAAAACCACGGTGGAGACCGTGCTGCATACATTAGGCGGCGATCGGCGTTTTCATCCCGTATCCGCCGCCACCGAAAACATCGAAGAAATGAAAATGAGTCTTTTTGATTAAAAGGAGGAATTCACATGGGCGCCAATATGCAAAAAATGATGAAACAAATGCAGAAAATGCAGAAAGACATGGAAAAGATGCAGGCGGAAGCTGCTGAAAAAACCGTATCCGCCAGTGCCGGCGGCGGCGCCGTCACCATTACCGTATCGGGAAACCAGGAAATCAAAGGCATCAACATCAATCCCGACGCCGTGGATCTCGACGACATCGAAATGCTGGAAGATATGATCATGGCCGCGGCCAACGAAGCCCTGGAGCAATCGAAGGAAATGATGACCAGCGAATTGAGCAAACTCACCGGCGGCATGAATATCCCCGGTCTCTTCTAAAACTCTAAACTCTAACTTCTAACTTCTAACTTCTAAGCGGAGGTTTTCATGAACTGTTATCCCCAAAGTTTGGCAAGGCTTATGGAGGTCTTGGCCAAACTACCCGGCGTTGGCCCGAAAACCGCCCAGCGTCTTGCCTTTTTCATCCTCGAACAAGGAAAAAACGGGGCGGCGGAGTTTTCCGACGCCCTTCTTGACGTGGCGGCAAAGATCACCACCTGCCCCGTCTGCTTCAACATCGCCGAAGAGGGGCACTGCGCCCTTTGTGAAGATCTGAACCGCGACAATACCATGATCTGTGTAGTCGAATCGGCAAGAGACATCATTCCCATGGAAAAGAGCGGCTCCTTCAAGGGGCGCTACCATGTTTTGGGCGGCCTGATTTCGCCCATGGAAGGCATCGGACCCAAGGAACTCCACGTGAAAGAGTTGTTAAAGCGCTTGGAAGACGGTGTAGTGCAGGAGGTCATCATGGCCACCGGAGCCAATGTGGAGGGGGAAGCCACCGCCGTATACCTCGCCGACCTTTTGAAACCTCTGGTACCGAAAATCACCCGTATCGCCCAGGGCATGCCCGTCGGCGGCGATCTGGAATACATCGACGAAATCACGTTGGCAAAAGCCCTCACCGGCAGAAGGGAATTCTGATATGGCTTTGCTGGAAACGATTCTCACCGTCACCGTCCTCATCGGCATTGCCGCCCTGGCCGTTTATTTGATTACCCGAACCATTCACCTGCTGGTGAAAATCGTCGGCAACAGCATCGGCGGCCTGCTGCTTTTGTTTCTCGCGGCGTTTTTTGGCCCCTCCCTGGGCCTCGATATCGCCATCAACCTTTGGACGATCCTATTGGCGCTGTTTACCGGCGTTTTCGGCGTCATCGTACTGATTGCCCTTCAATTCCTGATATAAAGAGGTAGCACCCTATGGATTACATCGCCTACGCGAAAGCGGCAGGATTTACGGAAGCCGGTTCCTTTGATCCGCAAAAGCTCTCCTTTGCCGACGCCGAAACCTTAAGAGACGCCTGCAAAGCCAATGACTGCGGTTTTTACGGACGCTACTGGACCTGCCCCCCGGGGGTGGGCTCCATTGAGAAAGTGCAAAACAAAGTCCTCTCCTACCGTCACGGCCTTATTTTGCAGCTGCTCACAGAAGCCATCAGCCTCACCTTTCAGCCGGAACTGTTCAGCGAGGTTTCCCGGACCTTTAATGATATGACCCAGGTCGTCGCCGCGCAAATAAAGAAAGAGATCGGGGAAGACATTTTTATGCTGGGCATGAGCGGCTGCCTCCTCTGTGAATACTGCAGCTATCCAAAAGCGGTTTGCTGTTATGGCAAAGAAATGGTGCCCTGCATTTCCGGGCATTGCATCAACGTCTACCGCCTTTGGGACGAAACCGGCCACCGCCGGGCCAACCTTGACGAAACCGATTTCTATAGCGTGCTGCTTTGGAACGATCCGGCCGGCGCGTAAACCAATAAAACCAAAAAGGAAAGAGTGGCCGCTCCTTCCTTTTTTATTTAAAATCCATGCAAAACTCATATATATTTGTTATAATAAGAGAAGCGACAAAATGAATACGAAGAACCACTCGGAGAACAGACAGGAAAATCAAGAATTTTCTCTATTTTGCAAAGTTCGGCTTAAAAACGATTTTATGAAAACCCATTTAAAATATATTTAGGAGAAAACGATGAGCGCTATCACAACGGCGACCAGGATGTGGCTTACCCGTTCTTTAAAACCTTTTCAATTCAAAAACGAATACAATCATAAACTTGATTACAACAATACCGGTCATCTCGGACTCTATATCCATATTCCCTTTTGCGAAAGCATCTGCTCTTTTTGCCCATATTGCAAAGAAAGATATGATAAAGAACGCTGTAATGAATATATCGATGCTTTGATTGCCGAAATACACTATGTAGGAGCAACCGCCGACGGCACGAAAAAGAAAGTTACCAGCTTGTATTTTGGCGGCGGTACTCCGGCCCTCGCCATAGACCGCCTGGGGGATATCGTTCAGGCAGTGGAGGATCATTTTATCATCGCCGAAGGCATCGGCTTGGAGCTCCACCCCGGAAATGTTACGAAGGAAAATCTGCGCAAGCTTAAAACCATGGGCATTACCAAAATCAGCATAGGCATTCAGTCTTTTCAACCGAAATTATTGAAGCTTTTGGGTCGATCCGTTATCGATCCTCAAAATATTTTTGATGCAATAAGAGAGGTTCCTTTTGAAACCGTATCCATGGATTTTATCTTTGCCCTTCCCGGTCAAACCCTTGAAGAGCTAAAAGCCGACATCGATATGGCATTTGCAAATCATGCGAATCACATTGCGATATACCCTTTTATCAATTTTACTTTTACGAAGAGCACAATCCCGGCGATAGCAAAAAAAGAGAAGCGGAAATTACTCGACGAGATCACCAAATACTGCGAAAGCAAAGGATATCACCGTGATTCCATCTGGACCTTTGCAAAAAAGAAGAATGCGAAATACTCCTCGATGACAAGAGAAAACTTCCTTGGTTTTGGCTGTTCCGCCACGACACTTTTAAAAGATCAATTTAAAATCAACACTTTTTCTATAGAGGAATATAAAAAGAGAATCGCTGCTAACGATATTCCTACTTCTTTGACGATTCGATTTACGAAAAGGCAACGGATGATCTACTATCTGTTTTGGACCGCTTACAGCACAAAGATCAATGCAAAGAATTTTGAAGACTTTTTCGGTGAATCGTTAAAGAAAAATTACGGTTTTGAACTTTGGCTCGCTAAAAAACTGGGATTTGTCAACGAACAAGATCATATATATACCATGACACTAAAAGGCGCATTTGATTACCATTATTATGAAAACTATTACACGCTCGCCTATATCGATAAAATGTGGGGCATCATGCGCAAAGAAGCTTTCCCCCAGGAAATCCACTTTTGAATTTCGGATTATTCGGATTATTATGAAAAGACCTCATGCTAATGATCATTGGCATGAGGTCTTTCTATTATTTCAGGAACTTACGAATCTGTTTCATTTTCTTTTGCGTATAGGGATGGTAACGCAGGTTCAAATCGAGCCAGGTGGATTTTTTGACGATGCTGCGGTGATGAGTAAAGGTTTCAAAGCTCTTTTTTCCGTGGTAACTGCCCATACCGGAGTCGCCGATACCGCCGAAGCTCATATAAGGCGTGGCCAGGTGGATAACGGTATCATTGATGCAACCGCCCCCAAAAGAACAGCCATCGAGGATTTTCCGCTCCGTTTCCCGGCAGGCGGTGAAGAGGTAGAGGGCTAAGGGTTTCGGCCTGGAAGCGATAAATTCCACACACTCGCCGATTTCACGGAAGGTCAGCACCGGCAGGATAGGGCCAAAAATTTCTTCTCCCATCACCGGGGAGGCGGGATCAACATCTATGAGCAGCGTCGGCGCCACAAAACGCCGTTGGGCGCCGAAATCGCCGCCGATGACCGCTTTTTCCCCTTGCAGCAAACCGCTGACGCGCTGATGGTGCTTTTCACTGACGATCACCGGCAGGTCGGAGAAATCACCATCGGGAAAAAACGTCTCAAGGGCTTCTTTGTAGGCGGCAACAAAAGCGTCCCTGACATTCTCCTGGATCAGCAGATAATCCGGAGCCACACAGGTCTGCCCACCATTTAAGACCTTGCCGAAGGCAATGCGCTTTGCCGCCAATTTGAGGTTTGCGGTTTCATCGACGATCACCGGGCTTTTGCCGCCCAATTCCAACGTCACCGGAGTCAGGTTTTTCGCCGCCGCCGCCATCACCGCTTTGCCCACCTCGACACTGCCGGTAAAAAAGATAGTATCGAACTTTTCTTCCAGCAAAGCGCTGTTTTCCGCCCGACCCCCTTCGACGACGGTGATATATTGGGGATCAAAGACCTCTCGCAGCATCGCCGCCATGGCGTGGCTCGTTTGCGGCACGTAAGCCGAAGGTTTCACCACAGCGCAATTCCCCCCGGATATGGCGCCGACAAGAGGTGAAAGGCAAAGCTGGAGCGGATAATTCCAAGGAGACATGATCAGCGCCACCCCGTAAGGTTCCGGCGCAATGAAACTTTTGGCGGGAAACTGAGCAAGGGGCGTCCTAACCCGTTTTTCCCTGGCCCAACCGTCGAGATGCCGTAGGTGATAGCGTATCTCCTCCAGTACCAGACCGATTTCAGTCATATATGTTTCCAATGGTTGTTTGTTGAAGTCTTGTCTCAAGGCGTCAAAAAACAACCCTTCCTTTTGCCTTAGAGCATCCTTGAGCTTGACCAGGGCTTCCTTGCGGAAAGCAACGTCCCGGGTGGCGCCGGTCAAAAAATAGGAATGCTGGTTTTGCACGATTTCCGAAATATCCATGGCCTTCCCTCCCCTATGCCATCACTTGTCTATCTGCATTGTATGCCTCTTAACCCCCGCTGTCAAATAAAAGAATCATGGGACAGAGGGTTTGCCTCGCACTAATATCAGACGTTACCGACAGTTTGAAAAAGGAGTGTTGTATGCTAAATACAACACTCCCTTTATAAATCCGGATGCCAACCGGTGATTAACGTTTGGAGAACTGCGACGCTTTACGGGCTTTTTTCAAACCGTATTTACGTCTTTCTTTCATTCTGGGGTCACGTGTCAGGAGACCGGCAACTTTCAGGGTGGGACGTAATTCTCCATTGGCTTCCACTAAGGCCCGGGCGAGACCATGACGGATCGCGCCGGCCTGGCCGGACATGCCGCCCCCATGAACGCTGGCAATCACGTCATAATTGCCAAGAGAGGAAGAGGCTTCCAAGGGCTGTTTGACAATCATTTCCCAGGTTTTTTTACCGAAATAATCTTCCAAAGATTTCTTATTGACTTCAATGTTACCTTCGCCGGGTTTGACCCAAACTTTTGCGATCGCGTTTTTCCGGCGGCCGGTACCGTAGAATTTATCTGCCATTTCTATTCCTCCTTAAAAAGTCCACACTTCGGGTTTCTGGGCTTGATGGTTGTGTTCCGTGCCTTTGTAGATGCGGAGCTTCTTCATCACCTGCGCGCCGAGACGGTTGTGGGGAATCATGCCCTTGATGGCATACTCCATGGCCAATTCGGGCTTGGTTGCCATCAGTTTGCGGTAAGAAATGGATTTAAGCCCGCCGGGATATCCGGAATGATGATAAGCATGCTTCTGATCGAGCTTATCACCGGTAAGGATGATCTTTTCAGCGTTAATGACGATGACATGATCGCCGGTATCTATATGCGGAGTGAAAGTGGGTTTATGTTTCCCTCTCAAAAGCCGGGCGGCTTCCGTGGCGACACGGCCCAGAGGTTTATCCGCGGCGTCAAGGATGTACCACTTGGATTCCACTTCACTTGGTTTTGCCATATAAGTGGTGTGCATTTCATTTCCTCCTGGAATGCTATTCTTATTTTTCGCGTCTTTTTTTCGGTTCACACGGGGCTGAGTTCACCGAAATAGAGATACTCTTTCATTTTAACGTATCGGCTTATCTTTGTCAAGAAAATATTCATTGTTATAATAGATCTTGATCAGCGTCAAGCCTCTGGCCGGGGCGGTCAGCGACAGCAGACCGCGGTCTTTGGTGATCAGCGCTCTTTGGGCCACTTCAGCGTTCAGATGGCCGCGGCCAATGTCGATGAGACAACCGGCGATGCTGCGAACCATCTTATAGAGAAAGCCGCCGCCCCAAAAATCAAGGTAAACATTGTCCCCTTCCCGGCTCACCGTGATCCGGTCAAGACGACGTACGAAATTCTTCCGCCCGCTGTGCGTCGCGGTAAAGGCGGTAAAGTCATGTTCTCCGATGAATACCGCGGCGGCGGTGGCCATGAGGTCAAGGTCGAGCCTCCCACCGTAGGCATAAACATAACGGTAATCGAAGGGAGAAGGAATGTGGGTATTGCGAACGGTATAGCGATAGTGTTTTCCCACAGCGTCATAGCGGCAATGAAAATCAGCGGCCACCGTCTCCGCCGCAGTGACCACGATATCCCGAGGCAGCAGGCAGTTGACGGCGGCAGGGATCTGGGCCGCGGGAATGCTGCCCCGCAAAAAGAAGGTGACCACTTGCCCCGCGGCATGGACGCCGGCATCGGTGCGGCTGGCCCCCAAAACCGTTACGGGGTGGGCGGCGACTTTGCTCAGGGCTTCGTTCAATACGCTTTCCACGCCAATGGCGTTGCGCTGGCTTTGAAATCCGCAATAAGCGGTACCGTCGTAGGCGACGGTCAATTTGACTTGTTTTTTTTGATCGTTTGGATCCTTTTGATTCTTGGCAATCATCATAAAAACCACCGATAAACCAGCATCAGGACGAGAAAGAGCAGAAAAGCGCCGATCACGGCAACGTCTTTCACGCCATAGCGCAACAGCCGAAAAGTGGTGCGGGAAACGTCGCTGCGGTAGCCCCGCGCTTCCATGGCGTCGGCCAGTTCTTCAGAGCGGCGAAAAGCACCGACAAAGAGGGGTAGCAACAGAGGCAGAAGATTCTTCCCCCGCTTTACAAGGGAGCCGGTATAGAGATCGGCGCCGCGGCTTTGCTGCGCCTGGAGCGTGGTCTCCGCCTCCGAGAGCATCACGGGAATGAAGCGAATGGCGATGGCCATCATCATCGCCAGTTCCGAGACGGGAGCGCCCAATTTCTTCAGCGGCGTAAAGAGCCGTTCCAAACCGGCGGTGAGGGAAAGCGGCGTGGTGGTAAAGGTCAAAATCAACGCCGAAAAGAGGATCAAAGTCAGTCGAGCAGCCATTCTGCCGGCGACGGCCAGACCCTCTTGGGTCATTTGAAAGATCCCGATCTGCAGCAGGGCGGTTCCCGTTGTAAAGAACATCGTAAAAATCGCGGCCAAGGCAATAAACAGCAAAAGCAGCCTGACGGCGCGGAAATATACCTTCACGGGTACCTTCGATAACACCATCGACGCGGCGCACAGCGCTGCCGCGTAAAGATACGTGTAAAAATCCCGACAGAAAAAGAGCAACACATAATAGAGGAAAAGCGCAATCAGCTTTGCCCGGGGATCGACACCGTGGACCGGAGAATCCACGGGATAATACTGTCCTGCGGTTACATGGTTCATCTTACGACCTCAATCCTCCTCCCCGGTAAAAAAGCCCTTTAATTTGAGATAAGCCTCAGAAGCCGGAAAAATGCCGTAATTTCCCCGCAGCACCGCGTCAAGATCGAAATCATCGCTCAGCAGTCCCGCCTCACCCCGCAAAGCGCCATCGGCGCTGAGCTTTTCCGGAGCACCGTCGAAAATCAGCCGTCCCTCCGCCATCACCAGCAGACGGTGGGCAAGAGAGACCATTTCCGGCAAATCATGACCGACCCAAAGAACTGTTTTGCCTTTTTTCTGCATGGTTTTGACCAAGGCGCAGACGCGGCGCTTGCCCACAGGATCCAAACCGGCGGTGGGCTCGTCCAAAAGGATCACTGGGGTATCCATCAGAAAAATCGACGCCAAGGCTACCCGGCGCTGTTCACCGCCGGAAAGCTGAAAGGGGGAGCGCGACAGATAGGAATCATCGAGACCGATCAGGGGCAGCAGCTCCCCGATGGCTCTGTCGATTTCCCTTTGGCTTTTGCCGATGTTGCCGGCGCCGAAAGAGAGCTCCTCCTTGACGGTTTCGGCAAAAAACTGATGCTCCGGGTTCTGGAAGGCCATGGCCACCAAAGCGGCGGTGTCCGCCGCGGAACGCTGCTTCCCTCCCATCAAACAGCCCTCCACCTCAATGCTGCCGTGATCGGCTTGCAGAAGGCCCCCGATCAGCTTCAGCAACGTGGATTTACCACAGCCGGATCTGCCGGCAATGGCCACGAAAGAGGGTTCTGCCACAACAAAGGAAACCTCCTTCAGAGCCATTTTGGCAAAGGGCGTACCCTTCATAAAGGTGGTGCTGACCTGTGCTACGTTGATCATCCGCCCATCACCTCCGCTGTTTTGTCTTGCAAAAAAAGCAGCTGGTCGCCGAAACGCAGTTCATGGCTGTAATGGCTGACGGATACGACGGTAAGTCCGGTCTCTTCCTTTAAGCCGGCGATATGCTCCCAGATCTCCCGCCGGTTTTTGGGATCCAGCAAGGCGCAGGCTTCGTCTAAAATCAGCAACTCGGGACGCATCACATAGACCCCCGCCAAGGCGGTACGCTGCATTTCCCCGCCGGAAAGGAGGTGCGGTTCCTTGCGGCGCAGATCCTTTAAAGCAAACCGCGCCAAAGCGTCCTCGGTGCGGGCAAGGATCTCCTCCCGGGGCAAACCAAGGTTTTCGGCGCCGAAGGCGATATCCTCCTCCACGGTGGCACCGACGATCTGGTTTTCCGGGTTTTGGAAAACATAGGCTGTTTTTTGGCGCAAAGCACCACGCTCCGGCTCCTTTGCGGTGTTTAAGCCGCAAACCCGTACGGTCCCTGCCGTGGGCAGCAGCAGACCGGCCATGAGCCTGGCCAAAGTACTTTTACCGGAACCGTTTTCTCCGACAATACTTAGCCATGCTCCCTTTTTCATATTCAGTTGTATCTGCTCCAAAACGACTCGTTCCCCATAGGAGAAGAAGACATTTTGCATCTCAACCATAAGCATACCAAAAGAGGGCCCATAGAGGCCCTCTTCCCAAAATATTTTTTAAACCAGTTCGATTTTGACCATTTCCGCGCCATCGCCGCGTCTCAAGTCCAGCTTGATGGTGCGGGTGTAGCCGCCGGGACGGTCTTTGTAACGTTCCGCCAAAACGCTAAACACTTTGGTGACGACGTCTTCGTCCTGAATGTAGGCAAGGGCCTGCCTTCTGGCGTGGAGATCGCCTCTTTTGCCGAGGGTAATCATTTTTTCGGCAATGCTTTTCAGCTCTTTTGCTTTGGGCGCTGTTGTTTCAATGCTTTCTTTATCCAAAAGAGAGGTGGTAATATTTCTCAACATTGCCCGACGGTGAGCACTATTTCTTCTGAGTCTGCCGTATGCCACTGTGGTTTCCTCCTTACTACTGAGTTACTGACGCCCTCAGTCTTCCGCTCTGCGGAGAGAAAGATTGAGTTCGCTGAGTTTTTCCATAACTTCTTCCAGAGATTTTCTGCCCAAGTTTCTGACTTTCATCATATCTTCTTCGGTACGCTGGGTCAATTCCTGTACGGTATTGATCCCGGCGCGTTTCAAACAATTGTAGGAACGGACGGACATATCCAGCTCTTCGATGGTCATGTCTAAGATCTTATCTTTATTATCGTCCTTCTTTTCCACCATGATGATATCGTCACCGGGAACTTCCGTTAAACCGATGAACAATTTCAGATATTCGGCAAGGATTTTGGCGCTTTTGCTGATGGCTTCATCCGGATAGATACTGCCATCGGTCCAAATATCCAGGGTTAATTTATCAAAGTCGGTTTGCTGCCCGACTCTTGTATCTTCCACATGAAAGATCACTTTGGTAATGGGAGAGAAGAACGAATCAATGGGAATGATGCCCAAAGGCATATTTTCCTTTTTGTTCTTTTCAACACTGTTGTAACCTCTCCCTTTTTCTACGGTTACTTCCATATGGAGACTGCCATTTTTGTCAAGGGTAACAATGTGGTGGTCCGGATTGAGAATTTCCACTTCAGAACTGCCTTTTAAGTCACGGCCTGTGATCTCACCTTCGCCTTCGGCTTCCAACATGAGAAGCCGCTCTTCATCGGTGTGCAATTTCACGCAAAGACCCTTTAGATTTAAGATCAAATCCGTGGTGTCTTCGTATACACCGGGAATTGTCGAGAATTCATGGAGAATTCCGTCAATTTTGACTGAGGTCACTGCCGCACCGGGCAGGGAGGAAAGGAGAACACGTCGCAAAGCGTTGCCGAGGGTAATCCCGTAACCTCTTTCCAGGGGTTCAACAACAAAGCGGCCATAGGTTTTGTCATCATTCATTTCCACACATTGAATCTTGGGTTTTTCCATTCCTGACAGCATATATCTGGCCTCCTTATATAAACTATCGATTAAAGTGAGCCTTAAGCCTTAGCGGGAGTAACCTTCAACGATTAAGTGTTCTTCGATTGGGATGTCAATATCTTCCCGTTTGGGTTTATCCGCAACGGTTACGGCAAGGCCGTCTTTGTCCAAGGAGAGCCACTGAGGAACGGATTTCACTGCGGCCAGCTCTGCAATTGCCTGGATTTTAGGACTTTTTTTGCTTTTTGCCGCAACGGCGATAACATCACCTTTTTTCACGAGGAAAGAAGGAATGTTGACTTTTCTGCCGTTGACGGTGAAATGGCCGTGGAGTATCAACTGACGGGCTTCATTTCTGCTGTTGGCCAGGCCCGCTCTGTAAACAGTATTGTCAAGACGGGATTCCAAGAGGACCAGGAGATTTTCCCCGGTTACGCCACCCTGTCTGACGGCTTCTCTATAATAGAGGCGGAATTGTTTTTCTAACACACCGTAAATACGACGTACTTTTTCTTTTTCTCTTAATTGAAGGCCATATTCCGTACGTTTTTTACGGGCGGCGGCGGCGCCATGCTGGCCCGGCGCATAACTTCTTTTCGTAAAGGAGCATTTATCGCTGTAGCAGCGGTCACCTTTTAAATAAAGCTTCTCTCCTTCACGCCGGCAAAGCCGACACTGAGATTCTGTATAACGTGCCATCTAAAAAGGACACCTCCTAAACTCTTCTTCTTTTGGGCGGACGGCAGCCATTGTGAGGAATGGGAGTAACGTCCTTGATCATGCTGATTTCCAAACCCGTGGCCTGGAGCGAACGAATCGCGGCTTCTCTGCCGGAACCGGGTCCTTTGACAACGCATTCAATGGTTTTCATACCGTGTTCCATCGCTTCTTTGGCGGCGGTTTCGGCGGCCAGTTGCGCGGCAAAGGGCGTGCTCTTTCTGGAGCCTTTGAAACCGGAAGCCCCGGCGCTGGACCAAGAAATGGCATTGCCGGCTTTATCGGTGATCACAATGATCGTATTATTAAAAGTCGAATTGATATGGGCTACGCCGTATTCAATGTTCTTCTTTTCTCTTCTTCTGCGCGTTTGTCTTCTTGCCATGAATGATATCCCCCTTCCTTTATTTCTTACGTCTTACACCCACGGTCCGTTTGGGACCTTTGCGGGTACGCGCGTTGGTTTTCGTTTTTTGACCTCTCACAGGGAGACCTCTTCTGTGGCGAATGCCGCGGTAGCAGCTAATTTCAACTAGTCTTTTGATATTCAAAGCGACGTCGCGACGGAGATCGCCTTCAACCAAATAATGATTGTTGATGATATCCCGGATCGCGTTAACCTGATCTTCGCTCAGATTTTTCACCCGGATATCGCCGTCGACGTTGGCTTCCGCTAAGATTTTTTTGGCGGTCGGAACTCCAATGCCGTAAATATAGGTCAGACCGACTTCGACTCTTTTATCACGGGGTAAGTCAATACCAGCAATACGTGCCATTTATTTCATGCACCTCCAATTTTAGAAATTTTCATTATCCTTGTTTCTGTTTATGTTTGGGGTTTTTGCAAATGACCATAACGGTCCCTTTTCTCTTAATGATTTTGCATTTTTCGCAAATTGGTTTTACCGAAGCGCGAACTTTCACGGTAATTCCTCCTTTTTCCTTGCGGTTTTCTATCGGATCGCTTACTTAAAACGGTATACAATACGTCCACGATTCAAATCGTAGGGACTTAACTCAACAGTAACTCTGTCCCCGGGCAGAATGCGGATGAAATTCATCCGGATTTTTCCGGAAACATGGGCAAGCACTCTGTGCCCGTTTGCCAGTTCAACGGTGAACATTGCGTTGGGCAATGGTTCAATGACTCTGCCCTCCACTTCAATCGCATCTTGTTTCGACATCCGCTACCTCCTGATCTCGGCTTCTACAGCAATGTTGATTCAAAAACGCCCTGATTTCCAGATCCGACGGGATCAATCCGTTTTGGAGTGTTTCCCGTATATCCGCGGAAATCGTATGGGTCACTTGCAAATGTTTTGCGTTTTTCTTTTTCGGTTTCAGATAGGTCGTCTTTCTGCCGTCGGCTACGTAGCAGTAAGCACCGTCAAGCTTTACAATCACATAGGCGGTGCGTACGTCGCGGCCCTGCTTCGAGATGACCAGCTGTCCCAATGACCAATCCATATTTACCACCTCTTAAAGCCTGGTTAATATTTCAGGTTCTTCGTCGGTAATGGCAAACGTGTTTTCGTAATGGGCGGCCATGGAACCGTCCCTTGTCACATAGGTCCAATTATCCGCAAGCTGTTTCAAAGCATACTGTCCGGCGGCGACCATCGGTTCCACCGCAATGGTGAGACCGGCGGATAGCCGGATTCCCCGGCCCTTTTTGCCGTAATTGGGAACGGAGGGATCCTCATGCATCTTTTCACCGACACCGTGACCGACAAGGTCGCGAATCACGGAATAGCCGTGTCTTTCCACATACCGTTGAATTGCATTGGATATATCGCCTAAACGATTACCCTTCTTCGCCTGGGCAAAACCTTCAAAGAAAGATTGTTTGGTGACGGCGATGAGCCGAGCGTTCTCATCGCTGATCTGCCCCACGGGAAACGTACGCGCCGCGTCACCCACATAGCCGCGGAAGGTGGCGCCCACATCGATACTGATGATATCGCCTTCTGTTAAGATGCGGTTGCGATTGGGAATCCCATGGACAACTTCTTCATTGATGGATGCACAGATGGAAGCGGGAAAACCGCCATAGCCTTTAAACGTTGGATACGCATTGCATTTGCGGATATAGTTTTCGGCGATTTCGTCCAACTCCCAGGTGGAAATGCCAGGTTCAACATGTTCCTCCAGCAGAGCCAGTACTTCCGCGACGATTTTGCCGGCATCCCGCATTTTTGCAATTTGTTCCTTGTTTTTGATGGTGATCATTATTTGCCTCCCAAGGCAACTGAAATGTCTTGTAGTACATTCTGAATATCTTGATCTCCGTTGATGTTCTTGATGATCCCCGCTTTGGTATAGTACGCAATCAGGGGCGCCGTCTGCTGTTCGTAAACGTCGAGACGATTTTTCACGGTCTCTTCCTTATCATCGGCTCTCTGGTATAACGCGCCACCGCATTTTTCACACTGATCGCCTTTGGCGGAAGGATGATAGGTCAGATGGTAGGTGGCGCCGCAGTCTTTGCAGATACGGCGACCGGTGATCCGGTCCATCAACTTATGGAGGGGTACCGCGATATTAACGGCGGCATCAAGGTTCTGATCAAGTTTTTTGAGCATCTCCGCCAAGGCATCGGCCTGTGCCGGCGTTCTGGGAAAGCCATCCAGGAGGAAGCCCTCTTGGCAATCTTCCTTCTGAATCCTTTCCTCCACCAGTCCAAGGATGAGCGTATCGGGGACCAACTGCCCCGCTTCCATGTAGCCTTTGGCTTCTTTGCCCAAGGTCGTGCCTGCACTGACCGCGGCACGGAGCAAATCGCCGGTGGAGATATGTACGACATTGTATTTTTTAACCAGCGTCGCAGCCTGCGTTCCTTTGCCGGCTCCGGGCGGTCCCAACAAAACCAAGCGCATATTTTTTCTCCTTATTTCATAAATCCCTGGTAACTGCGCATCAGCACCTGGCTTTCCAGCTGTTTCATCGTGTCTAAGGCCACACCGACGGCGATCAGCAAGGATGTGCCGCCGAAGCTTAGGTCAAGACTGGTCGCCACCATGGTAAGGTTTGGCATCAAGGCGATGAAGGCGAGGAAAAATGCGCCGGCCAAGGTCAGTCTGGTCAGAATCCGGTCAATATATTCGGCGGTGGGTCTGCCAGGGCGCAGCCCGGGGATGAAACCGCCGTTCTTCTTCAGGTTATCCGCTACTTCCACTGGAGAAAACGTCACCGCGGTGTAGAAGTAGGTGAAGAAGATGATCATCAAGACGTAAAACGTCATGTACACGGGATGATCAGAATTGAACCAACCGGCAATGGTCGTGCAAATGCCGTTATCGGGAAACAGGGAGAGCAGTAAGCCGGGGAGCATCAAAATGGACATGGCAAAAATGATCGGGATAACGCCGGCCTGATTGACCTTAATCGGAATGAAGGTGCTCTGACCGCCGTAGACCTTTCTGCCCACGACCCTTTTGGCATACTGTACCGGGACTCTTCTCTGTCCTTCCTGAATATAGATAATACCGATGATGATCACCACAGCAATCACAAGGAAGAGCATGACGGCAAAGAAATTGGTTTCACCGCTTCGTAAGGACTGGAACACATAGGTCAAGCCCGAAGGAATACGGGAAACGATCCCCGCGAAGATGATCAGGGAGATCCCGTTGCCGATGCCTTTCTCGGTAATCATTTCGCCCATCCACATGAGCATGGCAGTACCTGCCGTCAGCGAGACGGCGAGGACCAATACGGTAAAGATGTTGAAATCGTACATCGCGCTTTTGAGATAGAAGCTCATGGCGATGGCCTGGACGAAAGCCAGGAGAACGCAACCGTATCGGGTCAGCTGGGCCATCTTTTTTCTGCCTTCGGGGCCTTCTTTGGAAAGCTTTTCAAAGTAAGGCACCACGATGGTGAGCAGGTTCATAATAATCGAAGCATTGATGTAAGGCATAATCCCCATGGCAAACAAACTGATACTCTTAAAGGCGCCGCCTGAAATGATATCAATGAAACCAAAGATATTCTGGGTGAATAATGTATCCAATACGTCAGGGTTAATACCGGGCGCGGGAATATGAGCGCCGATACGGAAGACGAGGAACATCAATAACGTAAAGAAAATCTTTCCACGGAGTTCTTGTACTTTAAACGCGTTAACCAGCGTTGAAAGCATGTTACATCACCTCTACTTTTCCACCTGCGGCTTCGATTTTTGCTGCAGCACCCTTGCTGCAAAGGATATACTGTAAAGTAACGGGTTTTTCGATTTCACCGTTGGCGAGGATTTTCACGCCGTCGCAGGTACCGCTGATGAGACCTGCTTCCCACAGTGTTTCCGGGGTAATCACGGTGTTCGCTTCAAAAAGGTTCAAATCCTGAAGCGCGATTTCCACGATGACCTTTTTATGGATATTGGTAAAGCCACGTTTGGGAATTCTCCTTGAAAGAGGCATCTGGCCGCCTTCAAAGCCGGGGCGCACACCACCGCCGGAGCGGGATTTCTGCCCCTTATGACCTCTCCCGGCGGTTTTGCCCAAGCCGGAACCTGTCCCGCGTCCTTTGCGGGTAGGCGCCTTTTTGGAACCTTCGGCGGGCTTTAAGTCGCTTAAATACATAATTCTACCTCCCTACAGGTTCTTAGCTTTCGACTTCTTCCACCTTCAAAAGATGGGCAACGCTTTTCACCTTCCCCAAAATATCGGGGGTATCATTTTGGATCACGGAACGGCCGGTCTTGTTGAGACCCAGAGAACGCACCGTTCTTTTCTGCTGTTCGCTGTATCCGATCACGCTTTTGACAAGGGTAATCTTGATTTTTGCCATGGTATTATTCCTCCTGACCCAAGATTTCCTTAACGGATTTGCCTCTCAATTTGGCAACGTCTTCCACTGTACGCATCCCGCTAAGACCGGACATGGTTGCCGATACCATATTAATGGCATTGTTGGAGCCTAAGGATTTCGTCAAAACGTCACGGATTCCAACGGCTTCGAGGACGGCACGAACGGGACCGCCGGCGATCACGCCGGTACCGGGGGCAGCGGGTTTCAGCATCACGCGGCTGGCGCCGAAGCGGCCGATGGTTTCATGAGGCAGTGAATAGTTAACAATAGGTACGTAAATCAGATTCTTCTTCGCGTCTTCAACGGCTTTTCTGATGGCTTCCGGCACTTCACCGGCTTTGCCCATGCCGCTGCCGACATGGCCGTTGCCATCGCCGACGACGACGAGGGCGCTGAAGCTGAAACGGCGACCGCCTTTTACGACCTTGGCGACACGATTGATATTGACGATGGTTTCTGTCAATTCAAGACTATTGGCGTCAATTCTGGACATCTATTTCCCTCCTTACCCTCTTAAAATTCGAGGCCAGCTTCTCTGGCACTGTCCGCAAGCGCTTTCACTCTGCCGTGGTAGATCATCCCGCCACGGTCAAAAACGACCTGCTTGATTCCTTTTTCGAGAGCTTTTTCAGCGATAATTTTACCGACTGCGGCAGCTGCTTCTTTGTTTCCGCCATAATTTTCTTTGAGGGAAGCATCTAAGGTGGAAGCAGCGGCTAAGGTATGGCCGGCAACATCGTCGATGATTTGGGCATAGATATGTTTTGCACTGCGGAACACAGCCAAACGGGGACAATCCGGCGTACCGGAAATTTTCAGTCGCACACTGGCATGTTTCTTATTCCGTACAGCTTTTCTGTTATATTGTTTATACAAAACAAGCGCTCCTTCCTTTAACCGGCTTTGACGCCGGCTTTACCGGCTTTCCGTTTGATGACTTCACCTTCGTACTTGATCCCTTTGCCCTTATACGGTTCCGGGGGTCTTACTTTTCTAACGTCCGCTGCGAAGGCGCCGACCTTTTCTTTATCAATACCCGTGACGGAAATTTTGTTCGGGGAAGGAACTTCGACTTCGACGCCTTCCTCGGGTTCCATCTCTACGGGATGAGAGTAACCCACGGTTAACACCAGGTTTCTCCCTTGTTTGGCGGCGCGGTAACCGACGCCGACCAATTCCAAATTCTTTTTAAATCCGGTGGTCACCCCGACGACCATGTTATTGACCAAAGATCTGGTCAAACCATGGAGCGCCCGATGTTCTTTGGCATCGGAAGGACGAGTAACGAGCAGCTGCTCGCCTTCGATTACCACATCGATATCAGGATGAATGTTCCTTTCCAGTTTTCCTTTGGGGCCTTCCACTGTAAGGTGTTTGCCATCCAAAGAAATATTCACTCCGGAAGGGATCACTACCGGCATTTTGCCTATACGAGACATATTGCACCTCCCAATTTGAGTTCACATTTTTTGATTTTACCAGATGTAGCACATTACTTCGCCGCCGATGCCGGCTTTTCTGGCGTCCTTATCGGTCATCAAACCTTTGGACGTGGAAATAACGGCAATACCAAGACCGCCCAATACTCTAGGAAGCTCATCTTTCTGGGCGTAGACTCTCAAACCGGGGCGGCTGATTCTTTTCAAGCCGCTGAGGACTTTTTCGCGGTTCGCGCCGTACTTCAGATAGAGGCGTAAAAAGCCTTGTTTGCCATCTTCGATGTATTCGACATCTTTGATATACCCTTCATCTTTCAAGATGTTGGCTAAGTTTTGTTTTGTTTTCGAGGCGGGAATTTCCACCTTTTCCATATAAACAGTATTTGCATTGCGGATTCTGGTAAGGAAATCGGCAATGGGATCTGTCATGACCATGTTCTTACCTCCTTCCGGTTTACCAACTGGATTTGGTTACACCGGGGATTTCACCCTTGTAAGCCAATTCTCTAAAGCAAACCCTGCAGATACCAAATTTCCGCATATAGGCATGGGGTCTGCCGCAAATTTTGCAACGATTATAGCCGCGAACGGAATACTTGGGCGTGCGCCCTTGTTTCGCAATCATTGATTTTTTTGCCACGTTGTTTCCTCCTTATTTTCGACTTACTTCACCGCAAAGGGCATGCCCATAAGTCTTAAGAGTTCTTTGGCTTCTTCATCCGTTTTGGCGGAAGTGACAAAGCAAACTTCCATACCGCGGACGCGGTCGATCTTATCGTATTCGATTTCCGGGAAGATCAACTGTTCCTTTAAGCCTAAAGTATAGTTACCACGTCCGTCAAAGGCCTTTGCGGAGACTCCCTTGAAGTCTCTGACCCGAGGCAGCGCCACAGAGATCAGACGGTCGCAGAATTCATACATTTTTTCGCCCCTCAAAGTAACTTTGCAGCCAATGGACATCCCTTCTCTGACTTTAAAGGCAGCGACGGATTTTTTCGCCTTGGTAATGATCGGTTTCTGACCGGTAATCATGGTCAGATCGCCGACGGCGGCATCCATGGCCTTGGGATTGGCGATGGCTTCGCCCAGGCCCATGTTGACAACGATTTTCACGAGTTTGGGTACTTCCATGATGTTGTCATACTGAAATTTTTCTTTCAGGGCAGGTACGATCTCACTGGCGTATCTTTCTTTGAGTCTTGCCATAATACTATCTCCTTCCCCCCATTACTTCAAGATTTCACCGCAATGTTTGCACTGGCGCACCAGTTTGCCATCGACGGTTTTCATAGAGATTCTGGTTACTTTTTTGCATTTGCCGCAATAGAGCATGACGTTGGACAGATCGATCGCAGCGGGTTTATCCATAATGCCGCCCTGGGGGTTCTTCTGGGTGGGTTTGGTGTGTCTTTTGACCACGTTGATCCCTTCCACAATCACCTTGCCGCTTGCGGGAAGCACCTGGAGGACTTTGCCGGTTGTGCCGGCGTCTTTACCGGTAATGACCATTACCGTATCGTCTTTTTTGATATGCGTTTTGGCTAAAGCCAATTCGTCCACCTCCTAATATTAAAGCACTTCCGGCGCCAGGGAAACGATCTTCATGTAGTTCTTTTCCCTCAGTTCTCTCGCCACGGGCCCGAAAATACGGGTGCCCTGGGGCTGACCGTCGTCTTTGATGATCACGGCCGCGTTTTGGTCAAAACGAATATAGGTACCGTCTTCCCGACGGATCTCTTTTTTGGTACGGACCACAACAGCCTTCACGACCTGGCCTTTTTTTACCACGCCGCCGGGTGTGGCATTTTTGACCGTACAAACGATCACATCGCCGACGGTGGCGTAACGGCGGCCCGCGCCTCCTAAGACCTTAATACATAACAGCTCTTTCGCGCCGGTATTGTCGCCGACCTTGAGTCTGGTTTCCTGTTGAATCATGTCTGATTGCCCCCTTTCTTATTGCCCTCAGACGATCGGGGCCTTTTCGATAATTTCAACCAAGCGCCATCTCTTATCTTTGGACAAGGGGCGTGTTTCCATCATACGAACAACGTCGCCGATTCTTGCTTCATTGTTTTCGTCATGGGCTTTATACTTTTTACTGGTTTTTACGATTTTCCCGTAAAGAGGATGCTTGATTCTGGTTTCAACGCTCACAACAATGGTTTTATCCATTTTATCGCTGACAACGGTACCAATGCGCACTTTTCTGCTTGTGGTTCTTTCCATGTTCGTTATCCTCCTTCCGTTTATTCTTCACCGCTGAGTTCACGTTCTCTGATGATCGTTTTTACTCTTGCGATATTTCTCTTGACATCTTTAATCACCGCGGGGTTTTCCAACTGGCCGGTGGCCAAACGAAAACGCAGATTAAAGAGTTCGGTTTTCAGATCACCAACTTTTTTGACTAATTCTTCACTGGTCATTTCGTTGATTTCTTTCATCTTCATTCTGCTTCACCGCCAATCTCTTCACGTTTGATGAACTTACTCTTGACAGGGAGCTTATGCTGGGCCAAACGGATGGCTTCTCTCGCGATTTCTTCGCTGACGCCGCTGACTTCAAACATCACACGGCCCGGTTTCACCACGGCTACCCAATATTCTGGGGAACCTTTCCCGCTACCCATACGGGTTTCCGCGGGTTTTTCGGTGACGGGTTTATGAGGGAAGATTTTGATCCAGACGTTCCCGCCTCTTTTCATATAACGGGTCATCGCGATACGGGCGGCTTCGATCTGCCGGCTGGTGATCCAACCGCATTCAGTGGCCTGGAGGCCGTATTCACCGTAGGCGACGAAATTGCCTTTCGTGGCTTTCCCGGCCATTCTGCCGCGATGCTGTTTCCGATGTTTCACTCTTTTGGGAATTAACATTAGTGGTTACCCCCTTCCGCTCTTTTAGGGGCTTTCACGGCTTTTTCGGGAAGCACTTCTCCTTTATAGATCCAGCATTTGATCCCGATTTTGCCGTAAGTGGTATTGGCTTCAGCAACTGCGTAATCGATGTCGGCACGAAGGGTATGCAGAGGAACCTTACCGTCGCTGACCCACTCGGTACGGGCAATTTCCGCGCCGCCGAGACGGCCCGCGCACATCAGCTTGATGCCGCCGGCGCCCATGCGCATGGTACGGCCCATAGCCTGCTTCATCGCGCGGCGGAAGGCGATACGCCGTTCCAGGGATGAGGCGACGCTTTCGGCGACGAGTTGCGCGTCGAGTTCCGGTTTTTTGACTTCGTTGATGTAGATATTGACCTTTTTGCCCGTCATTTTTTCCAAGGCTTTTTTCAGGGAGTCCACTTCCGCGCCGCCACGGCCGATGACAATACCGGGTTTGGCGGTAAAAATATTGACTTTCACACGGCCTGCCGCGCGTTCGATTTCGATGCGGGAAATACCGGAATCATAAAGTCTTTTTTTCAGATATTTGCGAATCTGATAGTCTTCTAAAAGATAATCAGAGTATTCTTTTCTGGCATACCAGCGGCTGTCCCAGTCGCGAATGACGCCGACTCTGAATCCTTTCGGGTTAACTTTCTGGCCCACGCTTTATGCCTCCTCTCTTTCGCTCACAACGATGGTAATGTGACTGCATCTCTTTAACATTCGGTCGGCTCTTCCCATGGCCCGGGGTTTGATCCGTTTCCAGGTTACGCCTTCGTCGATGCATATTTTTTTGACGATCAGCTCGTCGCCGCTCATATCGTTGTTATGTTCCGCGTTGGCGACAGCGGAATTCAAAACTTTCAGAACGGGGGTACAACCCCGGTTGGGGGTTAGTTTTAAGATAGCACGGGCTTCTTCCACGCTCTTGCCGCGCACGAGGTCGGCAACGTATCTAACCTTGCGGGGAGAAATCCGAATGTGTTTCGCTACTGCTTTAACTTCCACGATTTTTTCCTCCTTCGGTTATTTTAGAGCGCTGGATTTTTCCGTCATATTGCCGTGTCCTCTATAGGTACGGGTCATGACGAATTCCCCTAATTTATGCCCTACCATATCTTCGGTAATATAAATGGGAACATGTTTTCTGCCGTCATGGATGGCGATGGTATGTCCGATCATCTGGGGGAAGATGGTGGAACGACGAGACCAGGTTTTAATTACCTGTTTTTCATTGCTTTCGTTCATCTTCTCCACCTTAGCCATGAGACTGGCTTCGCAATACGGACCTTTTTTCAATGATCTGGTCATGATACTGCCTCCTTCCTCCAATTATCCTCTCGATTTTACGATCAGCTTACTGGAAGCTTTCTTCTTATTGCGGGTCTTGGCGCCGAGAGCGGGTTTACCCCAGGGAGTCACAGGAGCGCGACCCACCGGCGAACGGCCTTCCCCGCCGCCATGGGGGTGATCGCAAGGATTCATCACGACACCGCGGGTGCCGGGACGGACGCCTTTCCAGCGGTTGCGGCCGGCTTTCCCGATATTGATGTTTTCCTGATCTTCGTTGCCCACCTCGCCGATGGTGGCCCGGCATTCGATGCGCACCATGCGCATTTCACCGGAGGGCAGGCGGAGGGTGGCATAGTTGCCTTCCTTGGCCATGAGCTGGGCTCCGGCACCGGCGCTGCGCACCATTTTGGCGCCGCCGTTGGGATACAGCTCAATGCCGTGGAGATGGGTGCCGACGGTAATATTCAACAGAGGCAAATTGTTGCCGACTTTGATGTCCGCGTCGGGACCGGAAACGACTTTATCGCCGACTTTTAAACCCTGAGGAGCTAAAATATATCTTTTTTCGCCGTCTGCATAGAAAAGCAGGGCAATATTGGCCGTGCGATTGGGATCGTATTCGATGGCATTCACCGTCGCCGGGATACCGTCTTTATTTCTTTTGAAATCAATGATTCGATATTGTCTTTTGTGACCGCCGCCTTTATGGCGCGTCGTGATGCGACCTTTATTGTTTCTACCACCGGTGTTTTTGAGGGGAGCGAGCAGTGTTTTTTCCGGCTCGGATTTCGTGATTTCCTCGAAGGTGGAAACCGTCATTCCCCGGCGACCCGGTGAAGTAGGATTGTATTTTTTAATACCCATGTTTTTTCCTCCTTCTCATTATAGGCCTTCAAAAACCTTGATCTGATCACCGGCTTTCAAAGTAACGACCGCTTTTTTCTTATCGGGGCGTTTGCCTTCGTATTTGCCCTGTTTTTTGACTTTGCCCGGAATCGTTCTGGTGGTGACGTTCAGGACGGTCACGTCGAACATTTTTTCCACGGCGTTTTTGATTTCGATTTTATTCGCATCCTTCGTCACTTCAAAGGAGTATTTGTTTTCTCCCATGAGCAACATGGATTTTTCAGAAACCAACGGCTTGACTAAAATTTCATAAGGTTCTCTCATAACGCGAGCACCTCCTCTACTCTGGCCACGGCGTCTTTCGTCATGATCAGCTTTTTGTTGGCCAGAATATTATATACGTTGATGCCGGTGGCTTCCACAGGGCAGACGCCGGCAAGATTTCTGACACTCTTCATGACGTTTTCATCGAATTCACCTAAAACCAGGAGGGCGTTTTCCAACTCAAGTTTTTGGAAGAGTTCCGCCATGATTTTGGTTTTCGGCGCGTCCAGGACGAGTTCATCGAACACGATCAGCTCACCGTTGGCAAATTTATCACTCAGCGCGCTGCGCAGCGCGGCGCGGCGCATCTTTTTTGGCATAGAAAAGCCATAGGATCTCATATGGGGTCCGAAAGCGACGCCGCCACCGGTCCAAACGGGATTTCTCTTGGTGCCGACGCGGGCGCGGCCTGTGCCTTTTTGACGCCACGGTTTTTTGGTGCTGCCTTGAACTTGGCTGCGGGTTTTGCTTTCGTGGGTTCCTCTTCTTTCCGAAGCCTGGTTGTTAATAACGGCCTGGTGCATCAGAGGGACGTTGATTTTGGCTTCAAAGACGGATTCATTCAGTTCCATTTCACCGGCTTCTTCGCCTTGCATATTATAAACCTTAATGTTAGCCATGATTATCCTCCTTTCCCTCGCGATGCTTATGCTTTCACCGCATTCTTTACGATGACCACGGATTTTTTCGCTCCGGGAACAGCACCTTTGATCAAGAGCACGTTATTTTCGGGAATCACCTTCACGACTTCCAGATTCTGCACGGTGACTCTTTCGTTACCGTAGCGCGCCGGGCTTTTTTTGCCCTTGAAGATCCTGGCGGGACCTTTGGCGCCGGCAGAAGCCGGACGGCGGTGATTCTTCGAACCATGACCCATGGGTCCTCTGCGGAAATTCCATAATTTAATGGTGCTGGAAAAACCGTGTCCCTTGGAAGTCCCGGTGACGTCGACTTTATCGCCGACGGCAAACTGGTCCAGATCAAAGGTCTGCCCTAAGCTGTAAGCGCCGCTGTCCTCTACTCTGAATTCCTTCAGAACTTTGGTGGGAGCGACCTCCGCTTTGGCAAAATGCCCCTTTTCGGGCTTATTGATGTGCTTTTCTCTTTTTACGTCAAAACCCAGCTGGATGGCTTTGTAGCCGTCCCGGGCTTCGTCTTTGATTTGTACGATGACACTGGGGGCGGTTTCCACCACGGTAACCGGAATGATCTTGCCGTCTTCGGCAAAAATCTGCGTCATACCGACTTTTTTCCCCATAATGACCTTCTGTGTCATGTTAACACCTCTCTTTCCATTCGTAGGTGCCGGCTGCCCGGCATTGCTCGCCTGTATTTGATGGGGCTTTACATCAGCCCTTAAGACAAACAAGTAAATCGTAATCAGTAAATGAATTTAGAGTTTGATTTCGATATCTACCCCGGTGGGTAAATCCAAACGCATAAGCGAATCCACGGTTTTCGGAGAAGCATTCAGAATATCGATCAATCTTTTGTGGGTTCTCATTTCGAACTGTTCGCGGCTGTCTTTGTTGATGTGGGGCGAACGCAAGATCGTATAAATGCTTTTTTCCGTCGGCAGAGGAATGGGGCCGGAAATGGTGGCGCCGGTTTTTTTGGCGGTTTCGGCAATTCTTTCTGCGGACTGGTCCAGGAGCTTATGGTCAAAAGCTCTTAATTTGATTCTGATTTTTTGTTGTGCCATTTGGTTAATCCTCCTTTTTCGTCCGATGGACGGACTGGCTCGGTGAAAGTTACCGCCGCACCTTAAGGTGACGGGAACGACGCAATCTCTCACGTCATTGCTGCTCTGTTTTTTGATCCGCCGGAAAGGCGGGGAAAAGCAGACGCTCTATGAGCGTCTGCTCATTAAACTTTATTCAATCACGTCGGAGACGACGCCGGAACCAACGGTTCTGCCGCCTTCGCGAATGGCGAAACGGAGACCCGCTTCAATGGCGATGGGGGTGATCAGCTCGATGGTCATTTTGATGTTATCACCGGGCATCACCATTTCCACGCCTTCCGGCAGCATGGCCACACCGGTCACGTCCGTTGTTCTGAAGTAGAACTGAGGACGGTAGCCGTTGAAGAAGGGCGTATGACGGCCCCCTTCTTCCTTGGTCAGCACGTATACTTCACTATGGAATTTCGTATGGGGATGAATCGAATTGGGCTTCGCCAATACCTGGCCGCGTTCCACTTCTTTTCTTTCCACACCACGCAGCAGGCAACCGATGTTTTCGCCGGCTTCCGCGTAATCCATCATTTTACGGAACATTTCCACGCCGGTGACCACGGTCTTCCGGCTTTCTTCCTGTAAACCGACGATCTGCACTTCGTCGCCGACTTTCACCTGACCGCGTTCCACACGGCCCGTGACCACGGTGCCGCGGCCGGTGATGGTGAAGACGTCTTCAATGGGCATTAAGAAAGGTTTGTCGGTATCACGTTCCGGAGTGGGCACGTAGCTGTCTACCGCGTCCATCAATTCCCAGATCTTACCGCACCATTTGCAGTCTCTTTCGCCGCAGCCGCATTCACCGGCTTTCAGCGCAGAACCGGAAATGATCGGAATATCGTCCCCGGGGAACTCGTATTCGCTGAGCAATTCCCGGACTTCCATTTCTACCAATTCCATCAATTCTTCATCATCCACCTGATCCGCTTTGTTCAGGAAGACCACGATGTAATGAACGCCAACCTGGCGGGCCAATAAAATATGTTCTCTCGTCTGAGGCATGGGGCCGTCAGCAGCGGAAACCACTAAGATCGCGCCGTCCATCTGGGCTGCGCCGGTGATCATGTTCTTCACATAGTCGGCGTGGCCCGGGCAGTCCACGTGGGCATAGTGTCTTTTTTCCGTTTCATATTCCACATGGGACGTGTTGATGGTGATACCGCGTTCTCTTTCTTCCGGCGCCGCGTCAATTTCCGCGTAACTTCTCACCTGGGCACCGCCTGCTTTGGCCAGGCAAGTCGTGATCGCTGCCGTCAGCGTTGTTTTCCCATGGTCCACGTGACCGATGGTTCCGATGTTTACATGGGGTTTTGTACGTTCAAATTTTTGTTTCGCCATTTGAGTATTCCTCCTTGGGGATTTCTTTTAATATTTTTTAAATTTTAAAATAAATCGTCAGCCTCTGTATTTTTCAATAATGGTTTCGGCGATGTTCTTCGGCACTTCTTCGTAGTGACCGAACTGCATCACGTAAGTGCCTCTGCCCTGGGTTTTAGAACGGAGATCGGTGGCGTAACCGAACATTTCCGAAAGAGGTACGACGCCGCGAATGGTCTGCATTCCCTTGGCTGCGTCCATACCCTCCAAGCGGCCCCGGCGGCTATTGATGTCGCCGATCACCTCACCCATATAATCTTCAGGAACCACAACCTCTAATTTGAAAATGGGTTCTAAGAGAACGGATTTGGCTTTGGCCGCGGCTTCTTTAAAAGCCATGGAGCCCGCCACCTTAAAGGCCATTTCCGAAGAGTCGACTTCGTGATAGGAGCCGTCGATCAAAGTCGCCTTGATATCCACCACAGGGAAGCCGGCCAAAACGCCGTTTTCAATGGCTTCTTTGATCCCCGCCTCTACCGGAGGAATGAATTCCTTGGGTACGACGCCGCCAACGATCTTGCTTTCAAAGACAAAGCCGCTCCCGGCCTCCAGGGGTTCAAAATCCACCACACAGTGGCCGTATTGGCCGTGACCGCCGCTCTGACGAACGAACTTGGTGTTGGCCGTGGCTTTTGCCCGGAAAGTTTCTCTGTAAGCAACTTGGGGTTTGCCAACGTTGGCGTCAACGCGGAACTCCCTTAAAAGACGGTCGATGATGATTTCCAAATGCAGCTCGCCCATGCCTGAAATGATCGTTTGCCCTGTTTCCATATCGGTGTGGACGCGGAACGTAGGATCTTCTTCCGAAAGTTTCTGCAAAGCAAGACTCATCTTTTCCTGATCCGCCGTGGTTTTCGGCTCGATGGCCACATCGATGACGGGTTCCGGGAAATCCATGCTTTCCAAAACCACCGGATGCTCGTAGGAGCAGAGCGTATCGCCGGTGGTGGTGAATTTCAGACCGACGGCGGCGAGAATATCACCGGCATAACATTCGCTGAGATCCTCCCGTTTATCGGCATGCATCTGTAAAAGGCGGCCGATTCTTTCTTTTTTATCCTTGGTGGAGTTGTATACGTATGACCCGCTTTTCAGCACACCGCTGTAGACGCGGAAAAAGGTCAACCTGCCCACAAAGGGGTCGGTGATGATCTTAAAGGCCAAAGCGGAAAAGGGTGCGTCGTCGCTGGATTCTCTCACTGTGTCCTCTTCGGTATCGGCATCGACGCCGCCAACGGCGGGAATATCCGCGGGAGAAGGCAAATAATCGATGACTCCGTCCAGGAGCAGCCGTACGCCCTTGTTTTTAAAGGCGGAACCGCAGAGCACCGGCGTTATTTTCACGTCGATGGTGACTTTGCGGATCACCTCTTTGATCTTCTCAAGGGGAACTTCTTCACCCTCCAAGACCATTTCCATGAGTTCGTCATCATAATCGGCCAGAGTTTCCAACATTTTTTCCCGATATTCTTCGGCCTGGGTCTGATATTCTTCGGGGATGGCCTGATCTTCGGTCATGTTGTCGCCTTCATAAAAAGTGGCGGTCATTTTCACCAGATCGATGATGCCGTTAAACTTTTCTTCCGCACCGATGGGCAGCTGAATGGGAACAGGGTTCGCGCCGAGACGCTCTTTGATCATGTTGACGCCGCGGAAAAAGTCGGCGCCGACACGGTCCATCTTATTGATAAAAGCAATTCTGGGAACGCCGTAACGATCCGCCTGCCGCCATACGGTTTCCGACTGGGGCTGTACACCGCCGACGGAACAGAATACGGCAACAGCGCCGTCAAGCACTCTCAGGGAGCGTTCCACCTCTACAGTAAAGTCCACATGCCCGGGCGTGTCAATGATGTTGATACGATGATCCTTCCAGTGACAAGTCGTTGCGGCGGAGGTAATCGTGATCCCCCGCTCCTGTTCCTGTACCATATAGTCCATGGTGGCCGCGCCGTCATGGACCTCGCCGATGCGATGAACTTTACCGGTAAAATAAAGCATGCGTTCGGTTGTTGTTGTTTTGCCGGCATCGATGTGAGCCATAATGCCGATATTTCTTGTATTGCCTAAGCTATACTGTCTCATTGATTCCTCCGAACGAATTCCTTACCATCTGAAATGCGCAAAAGCCCTGTTGGCTTCCGCCATTTTGTGGGTATCCTCTCTTTTTTTCACAGACGCGCCGGTACTGTTGGCGGCATCCATCAATTCTGCGGCTACTTTTTCTTCCATGCCTTTGCCGCCCCGTTTTCTGGCGTTCATGACGAGCCAGCGGATCCCCAAAGTCTGACGTCTGTCGGGACGGACTTCGATGGGAACCTGGTAGTTGGCGCCACCAACACGGCGGGCTTTGACTTCCAAAACAGGCATAACATTGTTCATGGCTTCTTCAAAAACTTCCATGGGATCTTTATTGGTTTTTTCTTTGATTATCGCGAAAGCGTCGTAAACAATTTTTTCCGCCGTGCTCTTTTTTCCGTCGAGCATGATCTGGTTGATAAATTTCGTCAAAACGACACTGTGATGTACCGGATCCGGCAGTACTACGATTCGTTTGATTTTTCCCCTTCTGGGCATTTGGTTTCCTCCTTCATTAAATTACGAAATCATCGTAATCATCATCTCGTGTTGCTTATTTTGCGGCTGCTTTTGCTTTCGGGCGTTTTGCGCCGTACTTGGAACGGGATTGACCACGGTCGACGACGCCTGCTGCGTCCAGCGTACCACGGATGATGTGGTATCTCACACCGGGAAGGTCTTTTACCCTGCCGCCACGAATGAGCGTAACCGAGTGCTCCTGAAGGTTATGACCGATGCCGGGAATGTACGCCGTGACTTCCATAGAGTTGGTCAGACGAACCCTGGCAACTTTTCTCAACGCAGAGTTCGGTTTTTTGGGAGTCGTCGTATAAACTCTGGTGCATACACCACGTTTCTGCGGGCATTCTTTCAATGCCGGCGCGTCGGATTTCTTTTCCGTAACCTCTCTGCTGTTTCTCACTAATTGGCTAATGGTAGGCAAAGTTCCACCTCCTAATCATGTTTAAAATTTTATATAAACTTAAATTTTTGACAACAATTTATAATATCCCGGCGGAGGCTGCAGCCACTTTGATGCCGCAGCACTCCCCGAGTTTTTTCATATTTTCTACCGTAACGACTTCTACCCCGTTTGCCTCGCATAAAGCGAGAAGCGGCCGCACCACTTCGGGATTGGCGTCACGTGCAACAAAAACAGCCTTACACTGGTGTTTCTCCACCATGCGCAGCGTTTCTTTGGTACCGACCACCTTATCCGCGGTCAATAACGCTAAAACGTCCACTGAAAACCTCCTAAAAGGGCATAGCAAACCGACCCGCTAAAACACGTGTATTGCCAGTATAACACCGTCAATCATCGTTGTCAAGCAAAATATCGCTCCCGCCCTCGGCGCCTTGGGCCGCAGCTACCGGTGGTGGGGCAAAGGTGGCGGACACCTCGATGGCGCTGCCTTCATCGACTTCATGGAGGAGCCGGTGATCTTCTTTACTGGTCACCTCAATGCCGCGATAGCGGGCCATACCGGTGCCGGCAGGAATCAATTTGCCTAAAATCACGTTTTCCTTCAACCCGATCAACGGATCCACTTTGCCTTTGATGGCGGCGTCCGTCAGCACTCTGGTGGTTTCCTGGAAGGAGGCGGCGGAGAGGAAGGAATCTGTAGCCAAAGCAGCCTTGGTGATGCCCAAAAGCGTGGGAGCCGCCACGGCGGGCTCTTTGCCCTCGGCGATGAGCCGCTGATTCGTCTGTTCATACTCATTGCGGTCCACCAAAGCGCCGGGGAGCAGAACGCCGTCGCCGGCCTCTTCAATCTTAACCTTCTTCAGCATCTGCCGAATCATGATTTCGATGTGCTTATCGTTGATATCCACTCCCTGGAGCCGATAAACGCTCTGTACTTCCTTTAATAAGTAGTAGTGAACGCCTTCAACGCCCTGGACTTTCAAAACATCGTGGGGATTGATGGAGCCTTCGGTGAGCGCGTCGCCGACATTGACGTAATCACCGGCCTGCACTTTGAAGCGGGAGTTGAAGGGCGTGATATAGGAGGCAAGTTCCTCGCCTTTGTCCGTAATCACCAGCTTCTTCTGGTTTTTATGCTCTTCCACGCTGACGGTACCGGACACTTCGGTGATGATCCCCTGGTATTTCGGTTTTCTCGCTTCGAAGAGTTCTTCGACGCGGGGAAGACCCTGGGTAATATCATCCCCGGCGACACCGCCGGTATGGAAGGTACGCATGGTCAGTTGGGTGCCGGGTTCACCGATGGACTGGGCGGCGATGGTGCCCACGGCTTCGCCGATATCCACCATGACGCCAGTGGCAAGGTTTCTGCCGTAACATTTTCGGCAAACACCATAGCGGCTGGTACAAGTCAGGACGGAGCGAATATGCACTTTCCGTTCTTCCTTGGGCAACGTTTCCATGTACGCCGTAATCCGCGGCAATTCCCTGTCGGTGATTTCATCCCCGGCGGCCACAAAGATTTCTCCCGTATGCCGGTTCACGATATCGCTGGCGGCCACGCGGCCCTCGATGCGTTCGGAAAGCGGTTCAATGTTGGGGATTTCCTCGACCCAAAGGCCGTCTTCGGTACCGCAGTCGTCTTCTCTGACAATGACTTCCTGGGCCACGTCGACAAGGCGGCGGGTAAGATAACCGGAGTCGGCAGTACGAAGCGCCGTGTCCGCCAACCCTTTTCTGGCGCCGTGGGTGGAAATGAAGAATTCCAGAATATTGAGGCCTTCGCGGAAATTCGCCTTAATGGGCATGTCGATGATCTTCCCGGAGGGGTCGGCCATCAAACCGCGGGTACCGGCCAGCTGACGAATCTGCTGAACATTACCGCGGGCTCCGGAGTTGGCCATCATGTAGATGGGGTTGAAGGGATCCAAGGTTCCCATAAGTTCGGCGGTGACGTCGTCGGTGGCTTTGTTCCAGATCGAAATCACCTTATTGTAGCGTTCTTCTTCCGTAACGAGACCGCGGCGGAAAAGTTCTTCCACCTTATTGACATCGGTGTCGGCCTGATCCATGATGACCTTTTTCTGCGCCGGTACTTTGATGTCCTGCAGCCCAATGGTGATCCCCGCCTGGGTGGAGGTGGCATACCCCATGGCTTTGATGCCGTCCAAAAGCTTTGCCGCCTTGGAAATGCCCATCAAGCGCACGCAGCGATCAACGATATTACCCAAAACCTTCTTTGTAATGGTGCAGTTATAGAAGCCCATTTCTACGGGAATCGGAATATTATAGTTGAATTTCAGGCGGCCTACCGTGGTTTTTAAGCGGGCGGGCAAACCGTTCTCTCTCATTTCGAATTCCTTGGTCTGCTTTTCAACCATCACATAAGACCAGCCCTCCGGTTTGATGATTTCGATTTCAGCGTGGAGATCCACGTCGCCGACCTCGTAAGCCATATAGGCTTCATCGTAAGAGCAGAAGCACTTGCCTTCCCCTTTGGCTCCTTCTTTGACCGCCGTCAGATAATAGGAACCAAGCACCATGTCCTGGGTGGGCACGGCAACGGGATGACCGTCTTTGGGGTTCAGAATATTATAGGAAGAGATCATCAGCAATCTTGCCTCAGCCTGGGCTTCGGCGGAGAGAGGCACGTGCACGGCCATTTGGTCACCGTCGAAGTCGGCGTTATAGGCGGTACAGACCAGGGGATGCAGTTTCAGGGCGCGGCCTTCCACCAGGATCGGTTCAAAGGCTTGAATGCCCAGACGGTGCAGGGTTGGCGCGCGGTTTAAAAGCACGGGATGATCTTTGATGACATCTTCCAAAACGTCCCAGACCTCCGGACGCACCCGTTCCACCATGCGCTTCGCGCTCTTGATGTTATGGGCCATGCCGTCTTTGACCAGGCGTTTCATTACGAATGGTTTAAACAGTTCCAGGGCCATTTCCTTGGGCAAACCGCACTGGTGCATTTTCAGTTCCGGCCCCACCACGATGACGGAACGGCCGGAATAGTCCACGCGCTTGCCCAAAAGGTTCTGCCTAAAACGCCCCTGCTTCCCTTTGAGCATATCGCTTAAGGATTTCAAGGGACGGTTGCCGGGGCCTGTAACGGGGCGGCCGCGGCGGCCGTTGTCGATCAGAGCGTCGACGGCTTCCTGGAGCATACGCTTTTCGTTGCGAACAATGATATCCGGGGCGCCGAGATCAAGAAGCCTCTTTAAGCGGTTATTGCGGTTGATCACCCGGCGGTAAAGATCGTTTAAGTCTGAGGTAGCGAATCTACCGCCGTCCAGCTGAACCATGGGACGGACTTCCGGCGGAATCACGGGGACAACGTCTAAGATCATCCATTCCGGATGGTTGCCGGAATTCAAAAAGGCTTCGGCGACTTCCAAGCGGCGAATGGCGCGGATTTTGCGCTGTCCGCTGACCTCTCCCAACTCACCGCGCAGGTCTTTGGTGAGTTTTTCAAGGTCGATTTCAATCAGCAGTTGCTTTACGGCCTCGGCGCCCATGCCGGCATGAAAGGCGGCGCCGTATTCGTCGCGGGCTTCACGGTATTCGTTTTCCGTCAACAGCTGTTTTTTCATCAGCGGCGTATCCCCGGGATCAAGCACCACATAGGATACAAAATAGAGGATCTTTTCCAAAGCCCGAGGAGACATATCGAGGAGAAGCCCCATCCGGGAGGGGATTCCTTTAAAGTACCAAATATGAGAAACGGGCGCGGCCAGTTCGATATGACCCATGCGCTCTCTTCTGACTTTGGCGCGGGTGACTTCCACGCCGCAGCGGTCGCAGATCATTCCTTTATAGCGAACTCTTTTATATTTCCCGCAGTGGCATTCCCAATCCTTGGTGGGACCGAAGATCCGTTCGCAGAAAAGACCGTCTCTTTCCGGCTTCAACGTTCTGTAGTTGATCGTTTCCGGCTTTTTCACCTCTCCGTAAGACCATTCTCTGATCTGTTCGGGAGAAGCTAAGGAAATGCGCATACGGTCAAAATTACTTACATCTATCAAGGATTATCTCTCCTTTCGTTTACAGTTCGGAGTAAAAGCATTGTCGTACACTTAAAAATCGTCTTCCGAATCATCGGCGGCGGCATTGTCTTCATCGAAAGCCTCTTCGCCATCGTCTTCCGTAAGACCGAGTCCATCCATGAGATCAAGGCTGTTTTCGTCGATATCGTCGTCAACATCGTTTTCTTCGATGTTGACCACGTCGCTGACCTCTTCGCCGTTGGCGTCCAGCTCAATCATGGCGTCGGCCCGGAACTGAGGTTTCTCCTGTTTTTTGAATTCGTCGTCGAAATCCTCTTTGCCGCTGGGCAAATCCATATCGTCGTCTAATTCACGAATTTCGATTTCTTCGTTTTTGGCATTCAAGATCTTCACGTCTAAGCAGAGACTCTGCAATTCCTTGATGAGAACCTTAAACGATTCGGGCACACCCGGTTCGGGTACGTTTTCACCCTTCACAATACTTTCATAGGTCTTGACGCGGCCCACCACATCGTCGGACTTGACGGTGAGGATTTCCTGCAAGGTATAAGCGGCGCCGTAGGCTTCTA
>JAXGZS010000005.1:0-65000 GCA_040776805.1 Clostridiales bacterium
TTAGATATTCGCCCAGGAGGTTATACTCGAGAAATACCCATAAAGAGAAATGGAAGTGTTGTTAAATCAAGAACCTTAAATACACAGATGGAAGTATTCGCAAATGCTAATTACATAAGCAAAAGTTATGGATATTTGCCTGCTCACAAATTTACAACACGTGGAACATATATGACTACTTGCGAAAATTACATTTCTGCTACAGCACCTGAAGGCAGATTTGGACAGATCACACTTAATCATAGTCTTTCAGTTAATTTCTAATAAGGAAGGATATAATTATGAAAAAGTCATTAACTTTATTTGGTATTGTTGCTTTATTAGCGATAACTCTCATTTCTGTGAACGTATTGGCTGACCCCAAAGATCAGGTTTTAGATTCAGTAAACAAATACTATCAATATGGCCAATTATTAAGTGAGGCACAAGTACAAGCAGAGAATAATGTTGTTGCAACAATTGAAGGAGAACCCATTGCGATTGATGATGCCATTATTAAAAGCCAAATACTAATGGGTAATGCCAATACAGAAACAGAAGCAGTACAATACTTGGTTACTCAGAAGCTATTATTAAGAGAAGCAGAAGATCAAGGGATTATTATTGATAACAAAGAAGTAAACGATTTTATAAAAAAACAAAAAGAAAGCTATAATTCGAAAGATGCTAAAGAGTATAAAGCAGAACTTGATGAGTTTATCCGGGGATTAGGTCTAACCGAAGAAGAATACTGGATAAAATATTATGAAGAATACAGATCAGAATTGGTTATAAGAAAGTTACAAATACAGTTATATGATACATTCCTCTATAAAAAAGTAGTGGAACGTATCAACGAGCTAGGTATTACACTCTCGGATGAAGAAATTCATACGATATTTGAAAACGAAAAACATTTCTATAACGAAAAAATCCAGAGTGAATTTTCAGATTACTATATAGCATTCGAGAAAGGATTATGGAAAGAATATAATACCAAAATATATAAATAAGTACAGGAGTAGTTATGATCAAAAAATTTCGTTATATCATTATGATTGGTATATGTATCCTGTTGACTCTCAATGCTTATTTTTTGTATATATACTTTCATGAAACAAAAAATATTTCAGTTACCAACTGCAAACCAGGAAAAGGTCTCCTGCTTGCTGATATTGACGGAGAGCCATACTATTATGACCCGATCTATTTATTTAAGCTGACCGATGGCGCTTTCTCAAAACAGCCCGATGAAAAAGAGAAAAAAATGGCGTTATTTTACGAATTGGCTTATATGGAATCTGTAAGCCGGGAAAATACGGTGACCAAGGAAAGGCTTGAGCAAGAAATAGAGTTTCGTAAACAGAACGTAGAAGGATGGGACAATTCTCAGCAAGAACTGGAAGACAATCTCCAGTCTATGCAAAGCAGTAATGATTATAGTGAAGATAGCATTTTACAACAAGAGAAATATGTGGAAGAGATGAGTGTTTACGTTCAGCGATATTACGAGCTTTTGTCGGCATGCACCAAGGGAGCGGGAATCAGCGAGGAAGCATATTGGCAAGAAGTTGTACCATATATAAAAAAAGGTTGCTATGTAGCTCTTTATTGCGACGAACG
Source organism: Clostridiales bacterium (assembly GCA_040776805.1). GTDB lineage: Bacteria > Bacillota > Dehalobacteriia > UBA7702 > UBA7702 > UBA7702. Next base: position 1,603 of record JAXGZS010000005.1, read on the forward strand.
TTATGAAGAATACAAGAAAAAGGCACAAGCGGGAGAATTGGAAGAAGAAGAAATGGATCAGGGTGAGGATGCTCCATTGGCATACATGATGGGAGATTTCAGTAACCTGATTCAAAAATACAACGTTGAAATCATCGATGGGGATTTACAGTAAAAGCGGCCACATGATCCTGTTTCATTAAAAATTGGGTGTCCCATTGGGACACCCAATTAGATTTCTTTACGCTTTTTTCTTATTCTTGCACAGTAAAGGTGGAGAGCATCTTTTCAATGGCGGTGTTGATATCCGCCGGCATACCGTCATAGGTAACGACTTTAATACAAAGCAGGTCACTGCCTACTTTTACACTGGTTTCCGCGTAATAGACCAGGCCCAAGTCGGTTTCGTTTGCATAAGTCACAGTAACGGCGTCGCGGCCATCGGCGCCAAAGGTAGTTTCGGTCACAGAGTAAACGCCGTTAAGGGCGTTACTTGCCGAAAGGGCGGTATATTCCGACACCGAATAACCGCCGACCCGCTGGACCATAACGTAAACAGAGGGACTCTGATCCCTTTGCCGGGCAATCAGTTCAAAATTATCGCTGCTTTCATCGGTAAGTACATAAAACAGGTGCGGATCGTAATTCATCGTATAGCCGAAACTGCTGGTAAAGGTATTTAAAGTGATATCCGCGCCGTTGTTTGCCGCTTTCTCTTGGGGCGACTGCTTGGTGATTTGACCGCTGCAAGCGGAAAACGTCAGCAATACGAGAAACAAGAGCGGGGCGTATTTCAGGGCTCTTTTCATCATCAGTCTCCTTGGTCAAAACCGCATAAGCAGATCGGCGCCTTTTTTTACCAGGCGGTAAAGGGGCGTTTCCATTTCCTTTTGCACCGCTTTCAGCAATGAGCGAATGGGTAAATGCTGGGGACAGACCTTTTCGCATTTGCCGCAGCCGATGCAGCGGGAAGCCGCGGAAACTTCCTTTTTCATCGAAGTGCAGAGAAAATATTCCTTGAGCCCTTTATACCAGCCGTCGGCATATTTGGCGTTGTAGCAGCGAAAACAGGTGGGAATATCCACTCCGTGGGGACAGGGCATACAGTAGCCGCAGCCGGTGCAGGCCGCCCTTACCACGGAGTTGATGGCCTCTTTGGCCTGTTCATAAACGGCAAAGTCCGCCGCGGTCAAAGAATTGATTTGCGTTTCCTCAGCCACGGCGATGTTTTCTTTGATCTGCTCCATACTGTTCATGCCGGAAAGCACCACCGTCACTTCGGGCTGGTTAAAAAGCCAGCGCAGTCCAAAGGCTGCCGGAGAACGGTGGGGAGAGGCGGCGGCAAATACCTTCGCTGCCGACTCCGGGATCTGATCGGCAAGTCTGCCGCCGCGCAGCGGCTCCATGATAATCACGGGAATCCCCTTTTTCGCCGCGTGGCGCAAACCGACGACGCCGGCCTGTCCCGTTTCATCCATATAGTTATACTGGATCTGGCAGAAATCCCAGGGATAATCGTCTAATATCTTGATAAAAGCGGCACTGCCGCCGTGGTAGGAAAAACCGATGTTGCGGATGGCGCCGCTTTCTTTTTTCGCGGCGATCCAGCTTTCCAGGCCCAGGTCTTTCAGGCGCTCCCAGGAGCCAAAATCGGCAAGCATGTGCAGCAGATAGTAATCGATATAGTCGGTGCAAAGACGGCTAAGCTCTTCGTTGAAGTAGCGATCGGCATCCGCCGCTGTTTTCACCTGAAATTGCGGCAATTTGGTAGCGATAAAAACATCTTTGCGGTAGCCCTTGGCCAAAAACTTGCCGAGAGCCGCCTCGTTGCCGCGATAGCGATAGGCGGTATCAAAATAATTGACACCGTGCTCGATGGCGTATTTCATTTCCGCTTCCGCTTTTTCCTGCTGGACGACACCGCCTTTTTTCGTAAAGCGCATACAGCCGTAACCTAAGACGGAAAGGCGATCGCCATTTTTGGGATTCACACGATACTGCATAGAAACTCCTATCATGAAAGTCGGAAAGCCGCGTCACGCAGTTGCGTCAAGCGGCTTTCTGTTTCAAATCAATGAAAATCGTTACGATTCTTTGTCTTCTGAACCTTCTGAATCTACCGAATCTTCCGCATGCCCCGTCTCTTCCGAGGTGGACGGCGGTTCCACAGGTTTTTCCTCGGCTGTCGTTTTATGCTCCGTTAAAGAAATGGAGTTTGCCGCGGCAGAGCGGCGATAGCCGTTGATCGTATAGTGCTTTTTATAAATAACCAGCAGTAAAATGCCGATGATGACGGCCATTGTGACGATGATCGCGATGTATACCACATTGCTGTTGCCCGTATCTTTGGTTTCCACGGTATGGAAGACGGCAGAAGAAACCACTTCTTCCGTCAAGGCGATCTCCTCGTCGCTGAGTTTCCGGTGATCGAAATTAAAGGTGATGGTATAAGCGTTGCCGTTGAGTACCGTAACATACTGAACGGCGTAGCCATCGTTACCATCCTTGGCACAAAGGCCATTGGCCTTTAAAAATTTTGCCTGGGTGTTCCCTTCAAAGACATCGCAGTCGGTGATTTCCATATTGGCGGCGCTATCAGTATCCATCAGGCAGACCTGGGCCATTTCCATGAGGTCGCTATCTTCCAACTCATTGAAATCATAATAAAGCCGCGACCAATCAGTCGCTGTCATTGAAACGATGATCTCGGCGTTTTGATCCTCTGTAAAAGCCACCAAATAGAGGGATTTATTTTCGAAAAGGAACTCTTTCGTCATACCCAAATCAACAAAATCGGAGTCATCCCCATCCATATCTCGGGTAAAAACGTAATGATATTCTGCCGGTAACGCCAAACTGAGATCGAGATCTGCGATTTCATATTCTATCATACTGGCGGCACAGACGCCGGCGGAACAGAGCGCCAGGACCAAAATAGCCGCAAGGATTCCTTTTTTTATTTTCATCGAAACATTCCTCTCTCGCAAATTCGTACTTATATTATATCATATCTTCCAGCCTATTTAAAGAAAGTTTGTGAAATCACTATAAAAAATTTCCTTTTACCCACGGTTTCCTCCGCAGATTTTCACGGTTCACTCATAAAGGGGAACTATACTCATAACAAATAAACGTAAAAGGAGATGCTTTCATGAAGAATAAAAGAAAGCTCCTGCTTTTTTCCTTACTGGCCTTGGCCATGGCGACACTCTTTGCAGGCTGCGGCACAAAAACAACGGAAGCACAGATCACCGCCATCGACGGCACCACGCTCACGGTTTCCCTGGGAGAAATGGCTACACCAAGCGACGAAGACGCACCGCAGCCATCAGAGAAAAAGGGGGAAGCCCCCGCCGTACCCAAGGAGAATGAAAGTACGGATCAGGACGGCAGTGGAGACGATACGGCGACGGACAGCGGCGATACGGCAATCTCCAATGACAGCGGCGATACGACAACCAGCACTGACAGCAACCAAACGCCGCCAGAACAACCTTCCGGCAGTTCTTCCGATAGCAATGGTACGCCTCCCCAGGGCGGTGCCGGCGATACGCCCCCTAATATGGGCGATGGAGAAACCCCCGCCGACATGGCAGGCGGCCACGGTTTCTTTACAGCCAACGGCGAAACAATGACTTTTGACATCTCCAAGGTGACCGTCACTTTAAGTGATGGCAGCGCGGGCACCATCGATGATCTCGCCGTCAACGACATCATCTCCATCACCTATACCGGCGACAACAAGGTCTCCGCGATCACCGTGGAAATGTCCATGCCATCTTTTCCGCCGGTGCAGAATTCTCAGTGACGGTTTCGGATACCGCAATCAAACCTCACCGATATGACAGTTACCACAAAAGGCGACCACTGCGTTCCTGGAACTACCGATTGATGTAAAAAGTAAGATATAATATGCAAAATATCATGGTAACTTAAAAAGACTTATCATAACCGCAGTTAGGGTAAGTCTTTTTTCTGCGCATAAAAATCATCGGCATCATTTTCGGCACAACATGGGTTTCATCGTCCTTTCACTTATGGTATAATTATACTATGAGTTCAATTAAATATATGGAGGAAAAATGATCATGGATTTGTTGTCCCTGGAACAGAATCTCCAAGGAAACTCCTATCCCGGCCGTGGCCTTGTCATCGGCACTTCCGCTGACGGTAAAAAAGCAATCGCCGCCTATTTCATCATGGGCAGAAGCGAAAATAGCCGCAATCGCGTTTTCGTGACAGACGGCAAAGGCCTGCGCACCGAAGCTTTTGATCCCTCGAAAATGGAGGATCCCAGCCTTATCATCTACGCCCCGGTACGCGTCTTGGGCCACGACACCATTGTTACCAACGGCGATCAGACCGACACGGTCTATGACATGATGAAAACCGGCAGCACTTTTCAGCAAGCCCTGGAAACCCGCGAATTTGAGCCCGACGAACCCAACTTCACCCCCAGGATTTCCGGCTTACTCCACGTCCAAGACAACGCGTTTTGCTATGAAATGTCCATTTTAAAAAGCGCTTACGGCGACCCCGGCGCCTGCCAGCGCTTTACCTTCCAATTCGAAGCCGTAAAAGGCGAAGGCCATTTCATCCATACCTATCTTGGCGACGGCAAACCGCTGCCCAGCTTTGCCGGGGAGCCAAAACGCGTGGCGATCAAAGACGATATCGATACTTTCACCGATAAGGTCTGGAACAGCCTGAACGATGAAAACAAAGTTTCCCTTTTTGTCAGATACATTGATATCGCCGACGGTTCTTACGAAACGAGAATCGTCAATAAAAATGCAAAGTAAGGAGTACGCCATGAAAGAACTGGCCTTAAAATACGGTTGTAACCCCAACCAGAAGCCCTCCAAGATCTTTATGGACCAGGGCGAATTGCCCCTGACGGTGCTAAACGGCAAACCCGGCTACATCAATTTTATGGACGCGTTAAACGGCATCCAACTGGTTTGGGAATTGAAAGCCGCCACGGGTCTGCCTGCCGCCGCCTCTTTTAAACACGTTTCCCCCGCCGGCGCCGGTGTGGGGCTGCCCCTCTCCGATACATTGAAAAAAATCTATTTCGTCGACGACCTCGGCGAACTCTCTCCTTTGGCGGCGGCTTACGCCAGAGCCAGGGGCGCTGATCGGATGTCCGCCTACGGTGATTTTATCTCCCTCTCCGACGTCTGCGATGAAAGCACCGCGAAAATCATTGTCCGAGAAGTCAGCGACGGCGTCATCGCCCCGGGCTATACCGAAGAGGCTTTGGCCATTTTAAAAACGAAGCGCAAAGGGAACTATAACATCATCGCCATCGATCCCACTTACAAACCCACGCCCATCGAACATAAGCAGATCTTCGGCATTACCTTTGAACAGGGGCGCAACGAATTAAAAATTGAGGATGCCCTCTTCACCGAAATCGTCACCAAAAACAAAGACTTACCGGCAGAGGCCAAACGGGATCTGATCATCGCTTTGATCACCTTGAAATACACCCAAAGCAATTCCGTTTGCTACGCCGTGGATGGCCAGGCCATCGGCATCGGTGCCGGGCAGCAATCAAGGGTTCACTGCACCCGCCTTGCCGGCAACAAAGCTGATAACTGGTTCTTACGCCAAGCACCCCAGGTCATGGCGTTGGAATTCATCGACGACATCGCCAGACCCAACCGAGACAACGCCATCGACGTCTATATCGGCGACGAATATGAAGATGTGTTGAAGGACGGCGTTTGGCAGACTATTTTCAAAACAAAACCGGCTGTTTTCACAAAAGAGGAAAAGCAGGCCTGGCTCAATCAGATGGAAAATATCGCCATCGGCTCCGACGCCTTCTTCCCCTTTGGCGATAACATTGAACGGGCCAAAAAGAGCGGCGTCAAATACATCGCCGAACCCGGCGGCAGCATTCGTGACGACAACGTCATCGCCACCTGCGACAAGTACGATATGGTGCTGGCTTTTACCCACATTCGCCTGTTCCACCACTAAATAAAAAAATAAAAGGGCGCGGCGCAAAAGGTTTTGTGAAAAACCGAGGGCGGCACGCCCTTTTTTTCCAGCCATAAAAATGTCGAAAAAAACAGATACTTTTCATAAAGGCGGTGTTTTTTATGAAAAAGTATCTGACGCCGATGATGATGTTCCTCACCGGCGGCTCTCTATATGTGCTCCTGGAAATTTTATGGCGTCACCACAGCCACTGGTCGATGTTTTTGGCTGGCGGCGGCTGTTTCACACTGATCGATTGGACCAATAAAAAACTCAAAAAGGAAACGCCCCTTTGGGTGCGTTGCTCCATCGGCGCGGCGATCATTACCGGCATTGAATTCGTTTCCGGCTGTTTTGTCAATCTTTGGGCCCATTGGAATGTCTGGGATTACAGCCGCTTTAGAGTCCATTTCCTAGGGCAGATCTGCTTGATCTATACCGTTTTATGGTTCTTTCTGACCGCCCCGGTGCTTTGGCTCGCCAAAACACTGCATCAACGTTTTGACCACTTTTTCGACCGATTGACACCCCATTAATGGTTTCAGTTTTTTTCCTTTTGGCCTTCACCGGCGAAAGTATTGGCCAAAAGGGCATATTCGGCGAAAGAAAGGGTTTCGCCGCGGCGGTTGCCGTCGATGTTACATTTTACCAGTAAATCACTGACAGCGGTTTTTTCTTGGAAAAGGCCGCTGTTTTTTAAGGTGTTGGATAGGGTCTTGCGCCGCTGGGCAAAACCGGCCTTGACCAAAGCCCGAAACAGCTTGCGGTTTTTCACAAAGCTGGGGGGAGCCTCCCGTTTGGTCAGACGCAGCACCGCTGAATCCACATTGGGACAGGGGCGAAAGGCTTTGGCGGGAACCTCCAAAATGATCTCGGCGTCGGCGTCATAGGCGGTCATCAAGGTCAGCACGCCATAATCTTTGCCGCCGGGAGACGCCGCCACCCGCTGGGCGACTTCCTTCTGCACCATCAGCACCATCTCACTCCAATAATCCTTATGTTCGAGGAAATAAAAGAGCAGCGGCGTGGTGATATAATAGGGCAAATTTGCCACGATTTTAAAGGGTTTGGTAAACCCTTTTTTTCGTGTTTCTTGGTCGAGAGCGGCGAAATCCAATTTTAAGGCGTCGCCATGGATGATGTCGATTGACGCTTCCTCCCGAAAAACCTCGGTGAGGATCGCACAAAGAGTCTGATCCAATTCCACCGCGGTGACGCTGCCCGCCGCTTCCCCCAGCTTTTCCGTTAAAAAGCCCATGCCGGGGCCGATCTCAAGGACGCGGTCGCTCCGATCGAGGCCCGCCTTTTCCACGATGGCGTCTAAGATTCCCCCGTCGATGAGAAAGTTCTGTCCGAGTCCTTTGTCAAAGCGGAAGTGGTATTGATGCATTAAGACATTGATTCTTGTTTCATAAGAAAAATTCATAGTAGGACTATTATACCACAAATTCGAAAAAGAGAAACCCTCTCCCGCAAAAGGACACTATCTTATCTTTGCGGACTTCGCTATTTGGTTTTTTGCAAACAAAATAGCTTTCTTTCTTGAAAGCTATTTTGCGCAAACCCTATTGTTCATTGGGAAAAACGGCGGTGAGAGGCGGTCAGCAGCGGAGGGAATCACCCTCAACCGAAGGATAACCCACCCGAAAGCAGCCCCTGGTCTCAATGCCGCCGATGCCGTCAGAACCGGTAACGGTCCCCTCCACCGCATCCTCGGCGGTGACCACGTCCTTAATGGAGGTGTAGGCCACCCGCTCAATGATCAGCACCGGATCAAAGATATGGATAAAAACGCGCTTCGGCGAAGAGGCAAAATTCGCGCCGGACCGCAGCAGCGCCTCATAACAGCTCTGGCAGGCGCCGGCAAAAATCACCAGGGCATCCCGGTCAGGCTGGTACTGCCGGGCCTTTTTCACCGCCTCAGCAAAGTAGAAGGAAGAACGGTAATTATCGAGATTCTGATGGTCGGTGGCGCCCTTTAAAAGACTGTCGTGACCGGTGACCACCAAAATTTCCGGCCGGTACTTCTCCAAATAATAGGGCACGGCATCGGGCTGATCTTTTTCGGGAACCGCCAAACCAGCGTGGGGTATGCCCAGCTTCTCATAGGCCTCAATGCATTTGTTGAGATACTCCCGGTCTCCATCTAAATGAAGCACCATGCCGGGATAGTCGAAGGAACGGCTGCCGCCCCGCCACTGGTTACCGCCGTCATGCCTTCTCATCAACAGATCAATTTCCTCTCCCTGCTCTTTTTCAAGAACTCGGGCCGTTTCCGCCGGATCCAGGGTGACAAGATCATTGAGGGGCGCATCGGCGATGAGCCGGATGGCGACGCCTTTTAAAACAGCGGAAAGACCGCCGTTTTCATCCCGAAAAATCTGTTTGACACGAAAAACGATATCTTTACGGTAAGACTTTCTTACCACGTAGTCGCCGCTTTTCACCTGCATATTCTGATATCCTCTTTTCTTCGGATCTTTACACGAAAAATCCGTGATCCCATTACGCCATTTTATGCGAAAAGCATAGGTTTTGCCATTATCTTCCTGTACTGGCGTAATTTTCATAAGGCAATGACGACAAACACCATGTATAATAAAACGGTGTTCCATAATGGAAACGCAAAAAGAAAAGGAGGACAAAATAGAAAAGGAATCAAAAAAACAACAGTATTGCTCTTGATGGTTTTCACCTTGGTGATGGTAAGCACAGGGGTTTCGGCCGCCGCAGCTTGCCGGAGTGGAGAAACCTGATATGCCAACCAATGTGCTGTTCAGAAAATTCGCGGTGTACCGACGTATACCGTAAAGAGTGGAGACTCCCTTTATAAGATCGCCTCAAATGGTAACACCACGGCAAATAATCTGAAAGCTCTCCATTGCCTGAAAGGCAATGGTGTTATCTTTCCACCGGCGGCGCCTGCAACAGCAATTTCTGCTTCTAAGCACGAGTCATTCATGAAAATAAGTGCCGTTTATCAAAGCGCTTATTTTTACCATCCACGGATTTTCCATGATTTCCCAAAACCGAATCACGTTTCTCCCTCCATCATCATGGAAAATCATTCCAAAAAAGGAGGAAAATATGATAGGAATTAAAAAAACTGCTCTGTTACTCATCGCTGTATGCACCGTTATGCTGATCAGCGCAGGGGTTTCCGCCCAGACGGTATATACCAGCCACACCGTGAAAAGCGGCGATACCTGTTACAAGATCGCCAAAACTTATGGGGTGGCGCAAGCCGCCATTGTCAACGCCAATGGCCTGAGCCAAAACGGCGCTTTGCTCTATCCCGGCAAAACCCTGATCATTGACGGGAACGCAAAAAATACCCCGGGCGGTAACTACAAAGTGAAAAGCGGCGATTCTCTTTATAAAATCGCCGTGGCTTACGGAACTTCCGTCAGCGCGCTGAAAGAGCTGAACGGTCTCACCGCCGACAGAGTCTATGTCGGACAGGTGCTTTGTACCACAGGTCAGTGCAATGGCAGCTCATCTCTCAGTGAAGCGGAACTCTATCTGCTGGCGAAAATGATCTACGCCGAAGCAAGAGGCGAATCCTATACGGGACAAGTCGCCGTGGGCGCCGTGATCATGAACCGCATTGAAAGCGACCAATTCCCCAACACGCTGACAGAGGTTCTGTACCAGAAAAATCAATTCACCGCCATCAACGACGGCCAATTTGACGCCCTGTCTCCGGACAGCACCGCCCTATCCGCCGCCTATGACGCCACCGCCGGTGTTGACCCCACCAAGGGCAGTCTCTTTTACTGGAACCCCCAAAAGGCCAGCAACGCTTTCCTGAACGCCAAGACGATTCTGGTGACCATCGGTAACCACGTTTTTGCGAAATAACAACGATCTCACGCTCTGCCCGAGCCGCTTTTGCGGTTCGGGCTTTTTAATTTATAAAATAGCAACTTTTTCTCTTTCTTTTCCCAGCTTTTTTTGGTATAATATACGTTGTTTAAAATGCAATTTTTATGTGCATTTGTCACATTGACCGATATAAAAAACCCGCCCAAAAAATAAGGGGGATCTTATTTTGTCAAAATTAGTAATCAGAGGCGGCAAGGAACTTGCCGGCTCCGTAAAGATCAGCGGTGCAAAGAACTCCGCGGTCGCCGTTATCGCAGCCACCATTTTGTGTCACGGCACCACGATTTTAGAAAACGTACCGCAGATCAGCGATGTGAAAATTCTGCTTAACATTATGAAAAACCTCGGTGCCGGCGTAGACTGGCTGGAAGACGACACCGTTGCCATCACCATACCCGAAGACATCAAATACGCGGCGCTTTACGAAGAAGTCAGCAGCCTGAGAGCATCCAACCTATTGCTGGGCTCCCTCTTGGGCCGCCGCGGCAACGCCGCCGTCGCTTTACCCGGTGGCTGTGATTTGGGAGAGCGCCCCATGGATCTCCATATCAAGGGCTTTACCAAATTGGGGGCTGTAGTCAACACCCCGGGGAACTACATTGAAGCGAAAATCAGCGGAGACGGCCTCACCGGCAACTTCGTCTATCTTGACTTCCCCAGTGTCGGCGCCACGGAAAACATTATGATGGCGGCAAGCGTCGCCGCAGGCCAAACCATCATTGAAAACGTGGCCAAAGAGCCGGAGATCGTCGATCTCGCCAATTTTTTGAATAACGCCGGCGCAAAAATTCGCGGCGCCGGTACCGATATCATCAAAATCGAAGGCGTCAAGGAACTTTACGGCTGCCGCCACAGCATCATTCCCGACCGGATTGAAGCGGGTACCTTCATGGCCATCGCCGCCGTCACCGGCAGCCAGCTGAAACTGGAAAACGTGATTGCCGCCCACATGACCCCGGTCATCGCCAAAATGAGAGAAACCGGCACCGTCATTCGGCCCGCCGGCAATCATATCTATGTCAAAGGCCCGGAAAAACTGTTGTCCGTTTCCGTGGTCACCTTGGCCCACCCCGGCTTTCCCACCGACATGCAGCCTCAGATGATGGCCATGGCCTCTTTGGCCGAAGGCACCAGCATGATCGAAGAAAACATCTTTGAAAAACGCATGAAAGCCGCCTCGGAATTGACCAAAATGGGCGCGGATATCACCGTAAACCGCAAAAATGCCGTGGTCCGCGGCGTTGAACGTCTCCACGGCGCCACCGTGATGACCCACGATTTAAGAGCCGGCGCCGCCTTAGTGGCTGCGGCTCTCGCGGCTGACGATGAAACCGTCGTCGACGGCATGTGCATCATCGACCGCGGCTACTGGCACATGGAAGAGAAGCTAAAAGCCATTGGCGCCGATGTCCGGAGGAGAGAGGAATGATCTCCTTCGCGACATTATTCAGTAGCAGCAAAGGCAATTCCATCTTTGTCTCTTCGGGAAAAACAAAAGTGTTGGTGGACGCCGGCACGGCCGCTTGTCATATTGAAAACGCCCTGGAAAATATCGGAGAATCCATGAGAGAAATCTCCGCCATTTTGATCACCCACGAACACACCGACCACATCAAGAGCGCCGGGAGCCTCTCCCGCCGTTACGATATTCCGATTTTCGCCACACCAAAATTATGGGAAACCTACCGCGGATTCGGTAATATTATTGAGAGAAATCAGAGAAAATACGCATATGGTATGACCATAGGTGATTTTTCCTTTGATTTCTTTAAAACCTTTCACGACGCAATACAGCCCATCGGCCTAGTCATCGCCAATGCCGGCAAAAAGCTGGGCATTTGTACCGATACGGGCAAAGTGACCCAGCGTATGATCGACTATTTAAAAAACGCTGACGGTTTGGTCTTCGAATTCAATCATGATCCCCAACTGCTACGGCAGAGTCGTTATTCGCCTCAGCTAAAAGCGCGAATCTCCGGCGATGAGGGACATCTTTCCAACGAAGACGCGGTGGAAGCATTAAAGAAAATCATCGGGCCCGCCACCAAAGAAATCGTTCTGGCGCATCTCAGCGAGGAAAACAACCGGCCGGAGCTGGCTTACGAGACAGCATCCCAAAGGTTGTGCGACTTCGGGATCAACAAAACAATCGGCCTTCACGTGGCGCCGCCTTATCATACCTCAAAAATCATAAGAATCGATTGATATGAGGTGATATTTTGGAAGCGAGAAAGATCTCACTGCCACTCCTGATCATTTTACTGATCATAGCCGCCCTCATCGGCGGCTTTTTTGCACTAACCCTCAACGAAACCGTTGCCGGAGAATGGATTCAAAAGACGCTGGATATGAAGGGCGAGGATGCCACGGCAACGGAAACCGATGACGGCGACGCAAGCGCCACCGACGCTGCCACCGCCGCGGAAAAGATCATCCCCTCGGTGGTGGGGATTGTCGCCACCAACAGCTCTTCCGTTTACGACGGCACGGAAACCACGGTGACGGAAAGCACCGGCAGCGGTATCGTCATCGACGAACGGGGCTACATTGTCACCAACTACCATGTGATTGCCGAAAATGACCAAATCCGTGTCGTCTTCTCCGATAACAGCGAAACGGAAGCCGGTGTTGTGGGGCATGACAGGCGCACCGATCTTGCCCTTTTAAAAGTGGGAAAAGACGGCCTTACCGCCGCCGCTTTCGCCGCGGACGATACGTTAGAAGTGGGCGAAACAGCTCTGGCCGTGGGAAATCCCGGCGGACTCGACTTTGCCGGTACGGTGACCAAAGGGATCATCAGTGGATTGAACCGCTATATCGTCACTGACGACGGCATCAGTTTTCATCTGATCCAAACCGACGCCGCCATCAACCCCGGCAATTCAGGGGGAGCTCTCTGCAACGAAAAGGGCGAGGTGATCGGCGTTAACACCATCAAAATCACGGAAAGCGGCTTTGAGGGCATGGGCTTCGCCATCCCCGCCGATACGGTCCAGGAGATTGTCGCGGAGATTCTCCAAAGCGGCGGCGTCAGCCGAGGAGCAATGGGCGTTTATCTGCTGTTCTCCCTGGACGAAAACATTGCCAAGGCCTACAATACCGGCATTGATTACGGCGTCATGATTACCTTGCAGGAAAACGGCGCCGCGGAGCAGGCGGGCCTTAAAGATTACGATATCATCACCACCTTCAATGGCGCAAGCGTCACCGATATGTACGATCTCCAAGAAAAGGTCTTTGCCTGCAATACCGGGGATACGGTCTCCGTCACCGTTTACCGTGAAGGTTCTTTTCTCGATTTTCAGATCGTTTTGGGGGAACTAAAAGAACCATGAGAATCAGAATCCTTGCCATCGGCAAGCTGAAAGAGAAATACTGGCGAGACGCCGTTGCCGAATACGAAAAGCGCCTTGGCGCTTACCTGAAACTGGAAATCTTAGAGGGCGGGGAAGAGGAAGCGCCGGAGAACCTCAGTGACCGGGAGAAGGACGCCGTTCTCGCCAAAGAGGGACGCTTTTTCCTAAGCAAGATGAAGGAGGGCGACTATCACGTCGCCCTCGATCTCAACGGCGAAATGGTGTCCTCTGAAGGACTGGCTCGCCTCATTGAAAAAAACGCCATGGAGCGCGGAAAAACCGTCAATTTTCTCATCGGCGGCTCTTTGGGTTTGGCCGAAGAGGTCAAGGGGCGCTGCCAAAAGCGCGTGGCTTTCGGCAAGGCCACCTTTCCCCATCAACTGATACGGGTTTTCCTCGTGGAGCAGATCTATCGGAGCATGAAGATTATTCGCCATGAACCCTACCACAAATAGCAAAGGAGCGCCTATGAGCGAAAAAACCAGCACTCTCTCACTGACTTCACTGTCCTTAGGGGTTATGAGCATCATCACCGTCTTTGGCGGCTATACGGTCTTTCTCGGCCTTTTCTTCGCCTTTATCGGCATCCTCACCGGACTGCGGGGCAGACGCCACTGCTCCACGAAGCTGGCCGGCCGCGCTGTCCGCATCTCGGTTTTCGGTTTTGTGCTTTGTACCTTGGTGATACTGCTCTTTACAGCGCTCTATCTCACCTCGCTGCTAAGCTTCGATTTTGATTTCCATTCTCTTTACGCTTCCCTGGTCGATCTCCTCAAGCGGCTGATCCATTAGCCACAGCGTCTGAGCCAATAAGTCAAGACAACTGAACCAACAAACCACAGCGGCGGGAGCAAATGCTCCCGCCACCCAGACTGTAGACAAAATGCGCGTTAGCGGATTTTGGGCTACAGGATGATAGACTGTAGAGAAAGGCTTAGATACGGTGAACGCTTTGGCCTGCGGCTGCGCCGTGTACATAGAAGTACATAAGCTGTCGTGGGCCAAAGGGTTCGCCGTATATCAGACTTTGTCGACGGCCTAAGCGGCGGGAGCATCTGCTCCCGCCGCCTTTTCTTTACGGCCTCTGCCGATTTTGCAAAGCCGGTTCAAGCCGTAAGGAAAAGAGGGAAGTGTGTAATAACACTTCCCTCTTTGATGGCTTATGAATGGTTCATAATAAAGTTGGTTTTAATAAATTTTAGTTGAGAATATAGACAGTGACGCTTTTCACGCCCCAATTAATACATTCTTCTTCAGAATCGAGATAAACATCAATTCTATTACCTTTGATCAACCCGCCGGTATCTTCGGCGACACAATAGCCGTACCCTTCCACATAGAGCTTTGTACCCAGCGGTATTACACTGGGATCCACGGCAATGGCACCTAATCTTGACAACGTACCGCTTTTGGTTAAGGAACCTTCCGGTTCATGGTACGCTGTTGCCTTACAAGTTAAAACTTTGGAATAAGACATACCGTTGGGGGCGACCTGGTTGGAAGCAGTCGATTCATTTCCACTATCTTCATTATCGCTGTTAACCTTGTTAACACTGGCCACAACAACTGTGCCAACCGCGACAATTTCTGTTACCGGCTCGGTGACTTCTGAATCAATAAGCTCTTCGCTGTAGTATTCACCGTCCCGGTAAGTAACGAGATAGGTATCGGCTTGCAGTCCGGTCTTACCTTGCTGCAATACCGCTTTCTCGCCTGAGAACATAGTGCTATCCTTTTGTGTTTCTACGGAATATGCCAACTCTGTTTCTCTTATTTCTTCCTCTATTGTCACCCTGTGAATATCAATGACCAAATCTTTGGTAGCGGCTGCGCTCACCTTAGGCTCCACAATATCGTGTTCCCCCAGGGTGATGTTGGCTTCGTCGATCACATCGCCAACGTTCTTTGCCGCCATACTGATTTTTAGTGTTAGTCCGTCTACCAAAACTTTGTAGTTATGGTTCACTTCCACCGAAACCGTTTGCCCGTCGTAAACTTTCGAATCGAGAGCAACGCCGACAGAAGAAACATCGTCAAGGTCAATCTCCTGTTCTTCCAGGAATTCCTCAACGGTGTTGGTATATGTGCGGACAACCTTATCATTGCTATTGACGGATAATGTAACCTCTTTTTCTTCAGACATGATCCATGCTCCACAGCCTAGTCCGATTACGGCCACAGCCACAAAGGAACAGAGGACAATCAGGATTTTTCGGGAATGGAAAAAATTAGACCATATCGTCTTAGTTGACATACACACCTCCTTCCAACTTTGAATAAAGTATACTATACTTCACGAAAAAAAGTCAAATCCAACTGATTTTCAAAGCCCCTGCTATACAATGCCACCGTATAAAAAAATAGGTTTTTTCGAAAAACTTTATCCGCCTTGGGAGCATTAAATCCCCTGCTACAAATGGTCTATATGGTGGTATTTCCTGAATTTCAGCGAAAAAAATTTCATAAATTTTTAAGAAATTTATGAAGCATTGAAGCACCTGCTATGCGCGTTTTCGTCTTTCTCGTTCATCAGCACGCCGCCAAAGTTAGAACGTATTTTCGCATAAAACATGTCGAATATTATCCATTATACAATAGTATATTTATACATTAAAAGTATATTTATTACATATACCCCAATTCCTCCGCTTTTTCGGGAATCATTGGCGCTCTTCCTCCCGGCTCTTCATACTTCCTGGCGGAGAAGGCTTATTATTATGCTACTCCCTGCTTTACGCCGCGAAAAAAGAGGCGAAAAAGCGCCGAAAGGCCCGATTGCGATCCCTTCGGCGCGGTTTGGTATATTCTGTTGAAAAAGCACGCTTTATATTTTTCCGCAACGCCGCTATTTGCGGCTTATCGGCAGCCGAAAGAGGTGGCAGCCGTTTTCATCGGTAATCCTCTCCGCCTCCTCCACGCTGATCCCCCGCAGATCGGCAACTTTTGCCGCCACATAGCGGAGGTAGGCGGGTTCGTTGCGGCGGCCGCGGCGGGGCTCCGGGGATAAATAGGGGCAGTCGGTCTCAATCAGCAGGCGGTCTAAGGGCATCTGCGCCACAACCCGCACCGGTTTTTTGGCGTTTTTAAAGGTCAGCGGCCCGTCAAAGCCGAGATAATAGCCGCGTTTCAGACAAGCTTGCGCCTGCTCCCAACTGCCGGAAAAACAGTGAAAAACGCCCTTGTGGTCGTTTTCCCCCAACTCCTCCGTTAATATCCCCAAGGTATCCTCAAAGGCATCGCGGCTGTGAATCACCAGGGGCAGATCGAGGCTTTGGGCCAGACGGATTTGGCGGCGAAACACTTTATGCTGGGTTTCCCTGTCCGTATCGTCGTAATGATAGTCAAGGCCGATTTCGCCGATGGCGACGACCTTCCCCCCTTTTGCCCAAGAGATAAGATCCGCTTCCAAGGCTTCGCTGTAGGTATCGCTGTCGCTGGGGTGTACGCCGACGACGGCGTAAATTTCCGCGTATTGCTCCGCCAATGCCACGGCTTGCCGGGAGGTTTCCCAGTCACAGCCCACCACGTTGATACGGCCCACTCCGGCCTCGCAGGCCCTGGAGAGTACGGCCGCCAAATCCTCGGCAAAGGCTTCGTCATTGAGATGGGCGTGGGTATCATAAAGCATTAACGAACCACACCTCCGTTGCTCACCTTATCCACAAGAAGCGCTTCCAAACCGTCTTCATCGGAGGCACACAGTACCATACCACGGCTTTCAATGCCACGGAGTTTCACCGGTTTTAAATTCGCCACGACGACGACTTTTTTACCGATCAGTTCTTCGGGAGCATAGTATTTGGCAATTCCTGCCACAACGGTGCGTTCCTCTTCGCCGATTTTGACACGGAGCTTTAACAGTTTATCGGCGTTCTCCACCTTTTCCGCGATGAGCACCTCGGCGACGCGCAGTTCCATTTTGGCAAAGTCGTCAATGGTGATCAGGTCCGCGCTTTGTGGTTCTGTTTTTACCGCTTCTTTCACCGCTTCCTTTGTTACCTTTGTTTCTTTTGCTTTGGCCTTGCCCTCCTTTTTCGGGGCGGGGGCACTCTCCCCGTCGTTCCATTCCAGGCGAGGGAAGATGGGTTCGCCGCGGTGAATCACGGTTTGGGCCTTGATGCCGCCGTAGGGAAGGCTTTCCCAGGTGTGCAGCTGCTTTTCCTCGGCAATGCCCAGCTGGGCAAAGACCTTGGCCGGCGTATTGGGCATCACCGGTGTCAGCAGAATGGTGGCAATGCGCAGGGCTTCGGCCATGTTATATAAAACCGTCGCCAGTTTGTCTTTCTCGTTGTTTTTGTTCAGGGCCCAGGGAGCACATTCGTCAATGTATTTATTGGCTTTGGTCACGATTTTCCAAACAGTGGCAAAGGCGTTATGGAATTCCAACTTTTCCATATAAGCCGCCATCTCCTCGGGAACCGCGGCCAAGAGAGAGAGCAGTTCATCGTCGAATTCGGTTTTTTCCCGGGGTGCTTCGATGATCCCGCCCTGGAATTTTTCGATCATCGCCGTGGTGCGGGAGAGCAAGTTGCCAAAGTCATTGGCGAGATCCACATTGATGCGGTTGACCAGGATCTCCTCGGTATAATTGCCGTCGGCGCCGAAAATAAACTCCCGGAGCAGGAAGTAGCGGAGGGCGTCGGTGCTGTATTGATCGGCC
The DNA here is from genome assembly GCA_040776805.1 of Clostridiales bacterium. GTDB lineage: Bacteria > Bacillota > Dehalobacteriia > UBA7702 > UBA7702 > UBA7702. The sequence continues at coordinate 19,471 of JAXGZS010000005.1, forward strand.
AGCACCATGGGGTCGACGACATTGCCTTTGCTTTTGGACATCTTCCCTTCGTTGACCAGAATCCAACCGTGGGCGAAGACTTTTTTCGGCAGAGGCAGATTAAGGGCCAGGAGCATAATGGGCCAGATGATCGTATGGAAGCGCACAATGTCTTTGCCCACGAGATGAACGTCGGCGGGCCAGTATGTTTCAAAACGGGGGTCGCCTTTGGTGTAACCCAGGGCGGAAATATAGTTGGTCAAGGCGTCGAGCCAGACATAGATTACGTGCTTGGGATCGCCGGGCACGGGAATGCCCCAACGAAAGGTGGTGCGGCTGATGCTGAGATCTTCAAGGCCCTGCTTGATGAAATTTACCATTTCATTGCGGCGGGAGACCGGCTGAATAAAGTCGGGGTGGCTGTCAATATAGGCCAAAAGGCGGTCGCCGTAGTTGGAAAGTCTAAAAAAGTAGCTTTCCTCCTGGATCACATCGACGGGGCCGCCGCAATCGGGGCAGACGCCGTCGGCGTCTTTGATCTGGGTTTCCGTAAAAAAGGTTTCACAGGAAACACAGTAATGCCCGGCGTAGGAACCGAGATAGATATCACCTTTTTCCTGCAGTTTGCGAAAAATTTCGGTGACGACTTCCTCGTGGCGCGGCTCCGTGGTACGGATAAAATCACTGTAATCGATATCAAACTTTCGCCAAAGCTCTTGAAAGGAAGCGATGATCTGATCCACATAAGCAAGGGGCTCCATCCCCGCCGCCGCGGCGCTGCGCTCAATTTTCTGTCCGTGTTCGTCGGAACCGGTGAGAAAATAGGCGTCGTAACCGCGCATCTTTTTATAGCGGGTCATGGTATCCGCCGCCACCGTGGTATAGCAATGACCGATATGCAGGGTGGCACTGGGATAATAAATGGGGGTGGTAATATAAAAGCTAGGTTTTGACATGGGTTATTCTCCTTCTTCTCCATCGGTAAAGGTATAAGGATAGATCTGATTTTTCTTCATTCGATATTTTTCCGCAACGATCCGTACCGCGGTTTTCCCTTTGACGCCCTCGGACATAAGACCGGCCAGTTCGGCCTTGATCACCTCTTCTTTGGGAATTTCGTTTTCTTCGCCGGAAAAACCGGCGATCACCAGCACCATTTCCCCTTTCAGCTGCGTTGCCGAAGCTGTTTGGAGCAGAGAAGAAAGGGTGCCGTAATAGAAGGTTTCATGAATTTTGGTCAGCTCCCGGCAGAGGGTAGCCCCACGATCCCCCAAGGCGGCGGCGAGGGCGGCGAGATCCTCTTTGACCCGGTGGGGAGAAACGTAAATCACCAAGGTTCTCTTTTCCTTGGCGATTTCCTTGAGCCGCTCCTGACGCTCCTTTTTGGAACGCGGCAAGAAACCCTCGAAAACAAAGCGATCGCAGGGCAGCGCCGAAGCGCTGACCGCCGAAAGCACAGCGTTGCCGCCGGGTACGGGATGGACGGGAATCCCCGCCGCCGCCGCCGCTCGGACAAGATCGGCGCCGGGATCGGAAATCCCCGGCGTACCGGCGTCGCTGATCAAGGCCACGGTCTCACCTTTTTGGAGCCGCGCCAAAAGCTCTTCCCGCCGCTTCACCTCGTTATGCTCGTAATAGCTGAGGAGCGGCGTCTTAATATCAAAATGTTGTAATAAGATTCTGCTGTGGCGGGTGTCCTCGGCGCCGATCACGTCTACATTTTTCAGCACTTCAATGCCGCGAAAAGTCATGTCGTCAAGGTTGCCGATGGGCGTCGCCACAAGATACAGTCCCTGTTCCATGGTAAATCTCAAATATCCTCTTCATTTCCGGAGTATAATCCCCGTCTTCAGCGTAGATGGTGAGCGGCGTCCGCTCTTCCTGGCGGCACGGCGCTTTGGTCCATTGCAGTAATACCCGGGAAAACCCGGGGTTCGTTTTTTTGGAAAAAATATCACAGCTGCTCTCCAGGAAAAATCCCGCCTCTTGCGCCCTGGCGCAGATTTCCTCTTTGCGCCCACCGGGAAAGATCAAAACAAGCCGCCCGTTCTCCCGCAGCAGAGAGAAGGCTTGGCCCATCAAACCCGCCGGACTCCAAAAAAGCTCCGTCTTGGCGGCGGCAATCTCCTCATTTTGGGGCAAACGGCACTTGTCCCGCGGATAAAAAGGGGGATTCGTCACAATGACGTCAAAGGAGGAGCTTGCCAAAAAGCGGTTCGCCTCCATGGCGTTACCGGAAAGCACTGTCACACGGGCTTTGTTTGCCGCCATATTGCGCCTGGCCAAAGCGAAAGGTCCGTCCATTTTCTCCACCGCCGTCATGGCCAGGGAAGGCTCTCTGCCCAAAAGCAAAAGCGGCAATACGCCGCTGCCGCAGCCGAGATCAAGCACGGCGGCGCCGGGAAAAACCGGGACAAAAGCGGCAAGTAAAAGGGCGTCGAGAGAAAAGCGGTAACCATCCCTTTTTTGGAGCAGACGGTAACCGCCGATGATCAGGTCATCATCCGTGAACTCATTTTTGTTCATCACTGTGCAGAGCGTCCTTATCCAAAAGGGAGGCGCAGAAAAGGCATTCGCCGTCCCGGGTTTCGCCAAAATGGGCGGAGCAGACATGAAAACCGGCGTCAAATAAAGCCAAAAGGTTGGCCTTGCCGGAGATCTGCATGTTTTTATTGCGGATGATCGTCTGCATCGAAGCGTTATCCTGTTCCATCCGCTCTACGTAGTGGCGAATCGTCGCCAGCTCATCTTCCATTGCTTTTAATTTCGCTTCCAATTCGCAAATCGCTTCCGCCAGCATAAACACACCACCGCTTTCTTTAATCTTCCAGCTCTTTCAATTCCTCATCAATTTCCTCATCGGAATCGGCGTCGTCGCCGTTAACGGAGTCATCGTAACTTTCAAATTTCAGGCAGCACATCAAACGGCCGCAAATCCCCGAGATTTTGCCGGGGTTCAGAGAAAGGTGTTGATGTTTGGCCATGCGGATCGATACCGGCTGAAACTCATCTAAAACACTGTGACAGCAGAGTACCCGGCCGCAGGAGGCAATGCCGCCGATCATCTTGGCTTCGTCTCTGACACCGATTTGCCGCAGTTCGATCCTGGTGCGAAAAACGCTGACCAGGTCTTTCACCAGTTCCCGGAAATCTACCCGGCCGTCAGCGGTGAAGTAGAAGATGATTTTACCACCGTCAAAGGTATATTCCACATCGATGAGCTTCATCACCAGATTATTATCTTTGATCTTTTCAAGACAAATATCGAAGGCCTTCTTTTCTTTGCGCTGATTCTCTTCGTAGGTCTTTTCATCAGCGGCGGTCGCTTTCCGAATGACCTCCTTCAACGGTTTCACCACTTTATTTTCGGGGACCTCCCGGGGCGGGATCACCACGGTACCGTATTCCATCCCCCGGGCCGTTTCCACGATGACATGATCGTGATTTTTCAGTTCCAGACCGCCGGGGCTGAAATAATAGATCTTCCCTGCCTGTTTAAAGCGTATACCAACTACAGTTTCCATTCAGGTCGTCCTTTCTTTTTATCCGCAGGAGAAAATTCTCCGTGATCAATTTCAGATTGATGTTGCTTTCCATGAGGATCGGCGCGGCAAGAGCCCACTGCCATAAATCAAAGAGCTGATCTTCACTCCAATGTTCCTCGGGAAAGCGATGGGCCGGGGTCGCACCACCCCGGCGATATAAATAATTTTCGGAAAACAGATTGACCGCCGTTTCAAAAAGCGGCGCGCATTTTTCCCGCTCTTTGGCGTATTTTTCCGCGGTACGGAAAAGATATTCCAGCGGCGACGATTTGACGGCGGCAAGGAGAGAAAAAACTTCTTCCCGTTCCGCGTCGGTGACCCTTTTGTTTTCCGAAAGAATACGAATGATGCGGCAGCGGGAAGCGACCGTTGGCAAAATACGGTCTTCGTTTTCCGCTGTCAGTAAAAATACGGTGTTTTCCGCCGGTTCTTCCAACGCTTTTAACAAGCGGTCGGCGCATTCCTCTTTCATCATATCGGCTTTTTGCAGAAGAAAAATCCGATGTAATCCTTGTTTTCCGGTGAGTGAAAAGTATTTTCGCAATGTTTTGAGCTGATCCACTTTGTAATAAACGCCCTCCGGCGCCAAAACCACGAGATCAGGGAAATTTCCACTCTTTATTTGCAAACAGTGACGGCAGACGCCGCAGGCGGCGCCGTCTTGGGGGTTGCGGCAATTGATTGCCATCGCGAAGTCCAAGGCTTCCCCCTCCACAAGCTCGGCTTTACCGTATAGCAGATAGGCATGACCCAGATGAGCGCTTTTGATTTCTCTTTTCAGCCGTTCATTCATAAGAGCGACTCCAAGGCTTTTTCAATATCGGCGGCCACGGCCTCGATTTGCCGGTCGCCGTTGACCACAAGACAGTTCTCCCGGCGCTTTGCGGCTTCTTTCAGATAACCTTCCCGCACCTTTTGAAAAAAGGCCGCCTTTTCCTGTTCCAATCGATCCTCGGGAGCCTCTCGGTTTTCCCGAATGCGCTTTAAACCCACTTCCGCGGGGACGTCGAGAATAACGGTGAGGTCCGGCGATAGGCCGGCGGCGGCAATGTCGTTCACGGCTTCCAGGACAGACAGGGGAATCCCCCGACCGTAGCCCTGATACGCCACGGTGGAAAGGTGAAAGCGGTCACAGAGCACGGCCTGCCCCTGTTTTAGGGCGGGAACAATGACCTCTTTTAGATGCTGGGCTCGAGCGGCGCCGTAAAGCAGCAGCTCGCAGCGGTCGTCCATGTTTTGATGGGCCGGATCCAGCAACAGCTCCCGGATTTTCTCGCCGATCACGGTACCGCCGGGTTCTCTGGTCATCACGACGTCGATACCGCGGCAGAGGAAATATTCTTTTGTGTTTTCCATCTGACAGGTTTTCCCTGCCCCGTCAATGCCCTCAAAGACGATAAAAATGCCGTTTTGCTTCATCATGACAGACCTTCCGAGAAATTATAATACTTCAAATAATTATCTCATATTCCGCCGTCAAATACAAGTACTCCACCGCTGTTGCCGCCGAATTCTCTGAATTCTCCGGATTGATTGATTTTACCCTTTCTTCCATGTATAATATAGAAAAATGCTCATTTCATACAGAGAGGAAATCATTATGAAATTATGGGGTGGCCGCTTCGCCAAAAACAACGATACGCTGATGGAAGACTTCCATTCCTCCATCACCTTTGATAAACGGCTCTATCGGGAAGACATCGAGGGTTCCTTGGCCCACAGCAAGATGCTGGCAAAGCAAGGCATCATCAGCAAAGAGGAAGGCGCGGCCATTGCGGCGGCCTTAAAAGAAATCCGCTCGGAAATCGAAAGCGGTAAAGCGCAATTCGATATTGCCGCCGAAGATATCCATATGAATGTGGAGACCATGCTCATTGCCAAAATCGGCGATACCGGCAAGAAGCTCCACACCGCCAGAAGCAGAAACGACCAGGTGGCTTTAGACGCCCGACTCTATTTAAAGAAAGAAACCGTAAACGTCATGACCCTTTTAAAAGAGCTGGAGGAAACACTGCTGTCTTTGGCCGAAACCCACAGGGAAACCGTGATGCCCGGTTACACCCATCTGCAAAAAGCCCAGCCCATCACCTTCGGCCACCATTTACTGGCCTATTTTGAAATGTTCCTGCGGGATTTGGGGCGGCTTCAAGACAGCAAAAAACGCCTTCATATCATGCCTTTGGGCAGCGGCGCCTTGGCCGGCACCGTGTTCCCTTTGGATCGGGAAAGCGTCGCCGCCGACCTTGGCTTTGACGCTGTGACCGCCAACAGCATGGACGGCGTCTCCGACCGGGATTTTATCATTGAGTTTTTAAGCGCCGCCGCCCTCATTATGATGCACCTCTCCCGCTTTTCAGAAGAAATCATCCTCTGGTCCAGCGGCGAATTCGCTTTTGTCACGTTGGACGACGCTTATTCCACCGGCTCCTCCATCATGCCCCAAAAGAAGAATCCTGACGCGGCGGAACTGGTTCGCGGCAAAACCGGCCGGGTTTACGGCGACCTCGTAGCCTTGCTCACCGTGATGAAGGGATTGCCCTTGGCCTACAATAAAGATATGCAGGAAGATAAAGAAGCCCTCTTCGACGCCGTGGATACCCTCAAAGGCTGCCTGATGGTGTTTAAGCCCATGCTCTCCACCTTGACCGTCAACAAAGAAACCATGCGTCTTGACGCCGAGGGCGGTTTCATCAACGCCACCGACGCCGCCGATTACCTGGCCGAACATGGCGTTCCCTTCCGAGAGGCCCACGGTGTTGTGGGTAGCCTCGTGCTCCACTGCGAAAAGGAGCAGAAAACCTTAAAAGAGCTGACCCTTGACGAATGGCAGCGCTTCTCCCCTGTTTTTAAAGAAGATATTTACGATTTTATTAAGATTGAAAACAGCGTCAACCGCCGGAACATCACCGGCGCGCCTTCTCCCCGGCAAACGGCAAAAGCGCTAGTCCGGGCCAAAAAACGCCTCGCCGCGTTTTAAGCACGGTATCACTTTGATTCTTTCTCTGTAAGATAGAAAAGAGGCAGTCAAATTTTTGACTGCCTCAGACTGTAGACAAAATACGCGTCAGCGGATTTTGGGCTACAGGATGATAGGCTGCCGAGAAAGGCTTAGACACGGTGAACGCTTTGGCCTGCGGCTGCGCCGTGTACATAGAAGTACATAAGCTGTCGTAGGCCAAGGGGTTCGCCGCGTATCAGACTTTGTCGACGGCCTAAGGCAGTCAAATTTTTGACTGCCTCTTAGCTTGTCGTTTTCACGGTTTCGGGTAATCTATGGAAATATGATTGCATTTTGGCGGTAACCGCCGGAATATGGGTGGCTTACGCCTGGTGAAGGGAATCCATAAATCCTTTCTTTCAGGAACCCCGGTTTGAGGCGCGAAGACGAAACATGGGTGGGTGGGGTACTTTTGGCCTTCGTGTTTTCCCCAAAAGAGCGTTCCCTCTAAATTTCTGAATTTCTGAATTTTTTAAATTCTGTGTTTTTGGTTTATTCCGCGATGGCTTCCGCAATGGTTTCTTCTTTCATAGATGGCACCGTTTTTTCTTGAATGCGGAATAGAACATCATGCGGAGTATAAACCAGCACGCACACAACGACCCAGGAGAGTACCGTCAAGGGCAACTGTTTTACGAGGAAAACCGCGACAACAACGCCGACCGTACCGGCAATTTGACCAACAAGATTGGCTTTGAGGTCGAGAGCGCCTTCCTTTAAGAACTTAAAACCGGCAGAGGGCATTAAGAAGGTGTAAGCCCCGAACATGATGGGGAAAGCGGAGCGGGGGTTCATTCCCATGGAATAGCAAACCGCCATCATGGGAGCGTAGCAACCAATGCCGGAAGCGGCGCAAATGCCAAATAAGAAGAAGATAACGGTGCTGACAATGAGTTTCCAGCCTTCGAGACCGATGGCGGTGCCGCCGGCAGGCCAAAGACCGATTTGCCGTAAGACCATCGTCGTGGCCACAATAAGGAGGCCACAGCCAAGGACGATCTGAATGGGCTTTTCAGGAAAATGGGAGACGTAGCGCGCGCCGACCCTGGCCCCGATGGCGATGGAGACAATGAGGCAGACCAATGATGGGATCGACCTTGACAATCGTCACAAACAGTAGGGTTTCCACAACAGAAGGAATGAGTGTGCAGGTGTTCAGCGTCCCCGGAATCAGCCGGTCGGGTACAAGCTTAAAGATCTTGAACAACGCTGTCTGCGGTGCGTTGCCGCCGATCCCCAAGGCGTCAAAGAACATGGTGCCGCCGATGACCGCGGCAAGACCCGCGGTGCTGGCGTTGGAAATCTTATCCTTGTTCTTTTTCGCGTTGAGCCCCAGTGCAACGGCGAAGGCAGTGCCGCAAATAATGGCCCCAATCTGGATCACCCTGATTAGTATCGTACCCATAGAATGTACCTCCTAAAAAATAATATTATTTCATGCCATATTCCTCTTCCGCTTCTAAGACGATGTCATGAATGGCTGCTTCGGCGCCGTTGGGCAGGGGCGTCACCTTATGGGTGGCGAGGATTCTTTCCGCTTCGGCATAAGCCCTTTCCGCCAGGTCTTTCTTGCGGCGGCAATCCGGGTTTCTCTCATCGAGCGATCGAAAAGGCTGGTGGTGCTCTGTTCTTTGCGGAAATTAGCAAAGGTGTGGGGATGGCTGACAAGTTCGCCGCCGGGACCGATCTCCTTGATCAGATCCACCGCCATGGCTTCGTCCGTTATCGAGATGCCTTCGATGACTTTGCGGATCATGGTATAAATTTCATTGTCAATGACAAACTGCGCGTAATCGAAAGTAATACCGAGATCCAGCATACCCGCGCCGTAAATCAGATTGGCGCCGCTCTGGGCCGCCAAAAGCGCGGTCAATGTTTTTTCATGGGCTGCCTGCCCATCGGGGATTTTACTGTCCGCCTACCCTCCCGCCACAAAGCTGGGCAGGTTGTAAAACTGGGCCAAACGGGCAACAGAAGCGCTGATCATGCCGAGTTCTGGCGCGCCTACGGGAGCTGTGGTGTAGCGCATATCCATCAGCGTGGTGGAGCTGGCGTAGATACAGGGAGCGCCTTTTTTGGTCAACTGACTCAAAATAATGGCGGAAAGCACTTCGGCGTTATGGGTCACGAGGGTTCCCGCCAAAGTCACGGGAGAGGTGGCGCCGGCCATGGCCATAGAGATGATGTTGACCGGAACCCCTTCTTGGGCCGCCAAAATAATGACGTCGGTGCATTCCGGGATCAGCTTCAAAAGGCTGGTGGGGCAAACATTAAAGGAAATCAGAGGACGCTGCCTCAGTTTTTCCTTACCGCCAACCACCGCTGCAGCCATTTTCAGCAACTTTTTGGCGTTTTCCGCACCGTCGGCACCGATAAAGAAGTGTTTCGTGGTGTTGGGGAAAATCGCCTCGGCATTGTGCAGCGCCTGAGAAGGGCCGGGGTGATCCTGGGAGACAACGGCCCGATAAGTGATATCCATATTGCAAAGATAATCGCTCATCAAGCTGCATTTCACCAAATCCGCTTTGGTGCTGGGACGATATTCCTTGGTTTTCATATCGCGGATCATGACGCCTTCCCCGAAGTTGACGAAACCGACTCTATTTTTTTCGATCACGTAGTCCTTCTCCGGCGTTCTGCCGCAAAGTTGCAAGGTGGGGGGGGCGGTACGAATGGCTTCTTCCACAATATAAGGCGGAATTTTAACGATGTGCGTCGTTTCATCAACAACGGCGCCACCATCGCCAAAAATATCCCGCGCTTTTTTACTATCCACACGAACGCCGACGTTATTGAGGACATCCAGAGTTGCCAGGTGAATCGTCTGCAATTCGTCGGGGGAATAACCAACAATCCCAAAACTACCGAGACCATGGAAAACAGCCTGTTTGTTTCTTTTCATGATGAGACCTCCATTTTCTAAGATTTATGCTTTAATATTATGCAAAAACCGTGCCAAACCGGAGTTCCTTCTTGTTCAGGGTGTTTTCACCACAGCTGGCCGTAAAAAAAGAGCGTCTGCGCATTTTTGCGCAGACGCCTCATTGCCGATCTCAACTTCTTCCTTTTTGCCTCCAAAAGACCCCCTTCCCATCAATGCAAAAACGCATTAAGGGGAATGCTTATTTGCATGATCATTGGCCCGTTTCAGCCAGCGGTTCACCGTAGACTGGTTGACCTGGAGTAATTCCGCCGCTTTATAAGAAGAACCGTATTGCTCATAGGCCATTTTCACCAGACTGCTCTCCAGTTTTTCCTTGGCTTCTTTCAACGGCATCAAACCGGTACAGATCACTTTCGCGTTGGGTATCACGGTTCGTTCGTTGAGGGTCATCCCGTCCATGAGCAGCTCCTCAAATAACGCGGAATCGATATAATCGCTTTCACTGGTAACGACAATCCGCTCGATGGTATGCATCAATTCCCGGACATTGCCGGGCCAGGAAAACGACTGCAATTTCTCGATGACACTGTTATCCATATGTCGATTGAAGCCGTATTTATGATTGGCCAAATTGAGAAAATGGACAATCATCGGCACAATATCCTCGCTCCGCTCCCTGAGGGGCGGGATATAGAGGGGCATCACATTGAGGCGGTAGTATAAATCCCGGCGAAACCCTCCCTGTTCCACCATGGCGAAGAGGTTCTTATTGGTGGCGGCGATGATGCGCACGTCAATGGGGATCCGTTTGGTGCCGCCCACCCGCACAATTTGGTGATCTTGCAGGAACTCTAAGAGCTTCACCTGAAGAGGCAGCTCCATTTCGCCGATCTCATCAAAAAAGACGGTGCCGCCGTCGGCAATCTCTAATTTCCCCGTCTTGCCGCTTTTCAGGGCTCCGGTAAAAGCCCCAGGTTCATAACCGAAAAGTTCCGATTCCATTAGCTCTTTGGGGATCAGGCCGCAGTTGATCTTCACGAAGGGCTTTTCATTTCTGCGGCTCAATTTATATACCGTGTCCGCAATCACCTCTTTGCCGACGCCGGACTCGCCTTCGATCAAGACAGAAACATCCGTCGGCGCAATTTTCATCAGAGTTTTCTGAATTTGACGCATGGACGGACTTTCAAAGATATATTTGTTTTTGGCAATGACCTGCTCTTGCAGGAGCTTGATTTTTTCATTGCTGGAATTCAGTTCCCGGGAAAGCTGATTGATCTTATCGGTGATTTCCTCAATATTCTTAGAAGTACTCAAAATCTGAATGATCTTGCCGTTTTCATCAAAAACCGGCTGGGCAGTGCAGATAATCTTCAGCCCTGTGGCGGCGACGTCTACAATTTCCGCACAGCGTTCTTTGGTCTTCATCACTTCCAAAGTCAAGCTTTTTGATAATATATTCCGGCGCACCAATTCGTTGACGTGACAACCGATGTAGTCTTTGGCGTTGATGCCCATAATATACTCGCCCCGGGGATTGATATATTGGATGAAGCCGTATTCATCGGTGATGAATACCTCGTCTTCCATGACGTCAAAGATGCGTTTATAATTTTCCACTTGCAGCTTCAAATTATTGATCTGATGGTGGGTTTCCAAGCAAAAACGGCTGAAAAAGCCGGCTTGTTCAAAAACGCCGCGAATTTCGCCGTTACTGTCGATCATCAGAGCAATGCTGCAACCATCGGAGACGAATTGGGCGGGGTCCTCCCATTTGATGACACTGTAGCTCAAATCGGGAATTTTTTCCGGCAATACGGAATCCACCCGCTCTTTTAGAAAATAGCGGTAAATATCCTTTACAGCATAGACCTTGCATTCCGCTCCCTGTAAAATAATATAATTACAGCGCAGTTCGTCAAGGGTGAAGGCCGTGTCGGGCTGGTGAAAAACAAAATTCTTCGCGTAGGTATCCATCTGCGTCAACCTCTTTCGAATGATCTATTTTATACCGTAAATGGGAGCAAGGCTATCTTTCTAAAAAAACGGGTGGACCTATGATGAGTGATGAACGTTTCGCAAAAGCAAACGCCTTTCAGCAAAAGCTCTGTTTATTGACGGTCAACGGCTTCCTTGACCGCAGCGTCCACCGCGGCGTTTTGTTCCTCGGTAAGCGGCGCACACTTGTGGTTCGCATAGAGGTTCTTCGCCTTGGCCAGGGCGTTTTCCCCGTAGGAAACACGATTTTCATCCCAGGATTCATAGGTTCTGCGTTCGCAGAGAGCCGGGTTCCAAACTTCGGATCTCAGATGGCGCAGGGTATGTTCGCTGCCGAGGAAGTTGCCTTCGCCATGGACGACTTCGCGGATGGCTTCCACCGCCATAGTGTCGGTGTTCACTTCCTTGCCTTTGACCACGTGTTTGATGATGGAGCTGATTTCGTCGTCCATGACGATGGTAGCGTAGTCGGCGATCAAGGCGTTGTCAATGGAACCCGCGGTACCGAGAATGGAAGCGCCGCCGATGGCGGGGATCAGGGCGTTGAACATTCTTTCAAAGCCAGCCTGCTGATCGCAGATTTTGGAGGAGCAAGAGAAGCCTGTGGGTTCGTTGGGAATATTATAGTAGAGGGCCATCTGGGCGGAGCAATGACCGGCGACGCCCATTTCGGGAGCAGCCCAAAGACCGATGGCGGTGCGCATATCAATAAAGGTCACCCGAGGCGACATCACCACAGGATGGCCCGGTTTCATCAGCTGGGCCACGACGACGCCGGCAAGCATTTCGGCGTTGTGCATGGTGACGGAGCCGACCAAGGTCATGGGGCCGGTGGCGCCCATCATCGGGCAAGGGATGATGCCCAGGGGCAAGCCGGCTTCTACGGTGTCCAGAAGGCCGTTGGCGGGACCCTCGGCATAGTCCAGAGGGCTGATGGGAGATACCTGGAGATAAGCGATGGGTTTTTCCACGAGCTTATCCATGCCGCCGACGGCAGCAGCCAGAACTTTGGGGATGTATTTCATTTCATGGTCGGATTCGATACAGATATGCAGGGGTTTGCTGGTATTTTTGACCTGCATGGCGGTTTCGCAGGTAACTGCGGCATGTTCCGTAACATCCTTGGGGAAAATCGCGGAAATGATGTCGATGTTTTCTAGACCATCGCAGACCCGGATAAAATTGGCCAGATCGTCACTGGTAATCAGTTTGCGGCGGCCGGTTTCGATATCATTGATAAAGGGAGAACCGATGCAGGTTTGGGCATAAACCTTACCCGGAGCCCCCAGTTCCACGTCATGCTTACCGTCTCTGCTATAGAGGGTAAAGGGGCCGGGAACATCTTTTATCGCTTTTTCCACCAGATCTCTGGAGAAGTATACGGTCTCATCTTTGACCTGCAAACCAAGGTCCGCGCAGGTTTTTAAGAATCGTTCAGATTTACTGCGGACACCAATGGTTTCTAAAATTTCCAGCGTCGCTTCATGAATGCTTTCAAGATCTGTTTGACTGAGGTATTCGTATCTCATAGTATCTCCTTTCGGGCAAGCATAGAATTGATTGATTATGCTTTATTCCCTTTTTGTTTATGCAATAATCATGCCAGAGAAACAGGCACCTCAGAAAACCGGCCTCAAACACCGCGCCAAAGGTTGATGCGCCGAAAGCGGGATCCCAATCCCTTTGATTGTCATGCAAAATTGCATGATTGGAACGTTCTTATTGTAATTCTACGGCAAAACGGTGAATCCTTTTCTCTTCCACCTCGATTTTTTTGAAAAATATCTCATTCATGCAAAATTGCATTAGCACAATGCAATTTTGCATGACACCAATGCGATGCAGGCTTTTTCGCCCTCTGGTCTTATCTTACAGCGTTCTCGGTTTGCCATAAAAGAACGCGGTCATCAGTCCCGGACCGAAGTGGGCACCGATGGTGGAACCGATATAAGTATCATAAACGTTCTGAAAACCGAACTTCTCTTGATTCCGTCGCCGAATTCTTTGGCCTCGGTGTAAATATCGGAATGGCAAATGAAGAGCACCTGGTCTTCGAGATGGGGACAAAGTTCTCCTATGATCTGATGAATCCACTGCACCAACTCTTTTTACCCCCAGCCTTTTCTTGAACAATCAGATGCCCTGCCAAATCAAGGTTGAGAATGGGCAGATATTCAAAGCGTGGGCAATCACCATGCCGGCCCGACCTACCCTGCCGCTGCGATAGAGACAAGAAAGATCACCAGTGCTGCCGAAAAAATCTTTTCAACCCACGCGCCTACGGGAGGCGCGACTTTATGATTATGGTAGTCTGCTTGTTCTTCGGTCGATTTCAATCCACGCGCCTACGGGAGGCGCGACGTGGCCGAAGAAGTGATCGGCTCTATTACTCTTGAATTTCAATCCACGCGCCTACGGGAGGCGCGACCTTCAGCTTCTGGGCAATCTGCCAATCTAATTCAATTTCAATCCACGCGCCTACGGGAGGCGCGACGGGATCATGTGGAATCATAACGGGCGCGTCCGTATTATTTCAATCCACGCGCCTACGGGAGGCGCGACGCAGCTTAACCCTCGGCCCCATGTCGTCTACACTATTTCAATCCACGCGCCTACGGGAGGCGCGACCAAATACCTGGACAATACCAGATATTATTTGAATATTTCAATCCACGCGCCTACGGGAGGCGCGACAGCACTTTTTAGGGTAAATATGCGAGATTTATATATTTTTTTGTATATTGATACAAAAAGTACTTTGTTTGGTAATGGAAAAGCTGGATTTTCTGATAAAAGGATGGGATTTACTTGGCTTTTGCTGCGAAAAGAGCGGGGATTTGGCGGGTGCTTAGCGTTCGCGGGGTAAAAAGGGGATTTTATGCAATGGTGGTTCCAAGGCCATCATTGACGGAATGCGGGTTGCCGCAGCCCGAAAAAACCTCGCGACAAACCTCTTCTCTCTTCTCTTTTCACTGGGTGGACCCTCCGCTCCGCTGCCGCATAACCTCGTAAATCATTACCCCCGCCGCCACCGAAGCATTGAGGGAGGGTACATGACCTTGCATGGGGATGGTCACTTTAAAATCGCAGTTTTGCAGAAGCAAACGGGGAATGCCCCGATCTTCGCCGCCGATCACCAGCAACAGAGGGCCTTCCATCTCCTGCTGCCAGAGGGAGGTTCCCTCCATCGCGGCGCCGTAAACCCAAAGCCCCTTCTCTTTCAGTTCCTTGGCGGTTTGAACCAAGTTGGCGACGCGGGCCACGGGCAAATACTCCGTGGCGCCGGCAGCGGTTTTGGCCACGGTGGCGTTTAAACCAACGCTGTTGTTTTTGGGGATGATGATTCCGTGGGCGCCGGCGATCTCCGCCGTGCGCATGATCGCGCCGAGGTTGTGGGGATCTTCCACCTCCGCCAACATCAGCAGGAAGGGGTCCTCTCCTCTCGCCACCGCTGCCGATAGCATATCGTCAATTTCAGCGTAATCGTAAGCGGCCACAGCGCCGATCACACCCTGGTGGTTGCCGCTATACAGCGCGTCAAGCTTCTTTTTGGGTACCCGTTGAATGGGAATGCCAGCATCTTTCGCTTTGGCCAAAATTTCCTTGAGGGAGCCTTCGGTTTTGCCTTCGCTGACATAGAGTTTGATAAAACCGCGCCCCGCTTTCAGCGCTTCCGCGACGCCGTTCCGGCCGGGAATGTATTCGTTCATTGGTTTCCCCCTCTTTCGTTGCGTATATGGTCAAACAATAAACAAAAGATCGCGTTGAGGCGTTGGTGGCTGCCGCTCAACCATAAAGCCCCCACCAGCGCCTCGACACCGGTGGCGTTGTGGTATGCGGCAACGTTGCTGCTTTTGGGCTGACGGCCTGTTTTGGCGTTGCGTCCCCGCTTCATCACCGCCAGCTCTTCCTCGGGAAGCCTGTCCGCAAGCAGCTGATAAAAATCGCTCTGAAACGTCGCCTTCACGTATTTCACCGCTTCTTTATGCAGTTCATCTGCTTTTTTGATACCGCTTTTTAGCAGATAACGACGGACGGCCAGCTCATAAACGCCGTCACCGATATAGGCCAGGGTCAAAGAAGGCAAATTGACCGCATCCTGCCAGCTCATTTCTTTCATCCCCGAACCTTTTCCTTTTTCCAACGGGGGCCTTGGGGTGTATCCTCAATGACGATATTTAGCTTTTTTAATTCGTCACGAATGAAGTCGGCGGTGGCCCAGTCCTTATGCTCCCTGGCATTGGTGCGCAGCGTCATCACCATGGCAAGCAGGCCGTTGGCAAGGGCGTCGCCGTTGGCGTCGGCTTCCTCCTCTTTGGGCACGATCACATCGAAAATCAAATCCATTTCCGCGAAAAAGGCCAACACCGCTTTGAGGCCTGCAACGGTGGCAGCGTCGCCGCCGAATTCCCTGTCGTTGACCATGGTATTGACTTCTTTGCATACATCAAAGACGGCGGCCAAAGCCAAAGACGTATTGAAATCATCGTCCATGGCGTCGATAACCTTCGCCTTGCCTTCGTCGCAAATCTTGATCAACACCGCTTTTTTACCGTCGTCAATGCCGCCTTCCTTGGACAAGGCGGCGATTTTTGCTTCCACAGTGCGGTATGTGTTATGAATGCGGCTTAATGACTTTTCCGCGGCCAGCAGTTTTTCACCGTCAAAATCAAGAGGACTTCTGTAATGGGTGGACATCAGATAAAAACGCACCACCGGACCGGGGAACTCATCGAGAATTTCCCTTAAAAGACGGAAATTGCAGAGGGACTTGGACATCTTTTCACAGTTGGTCGTGATAAAACCGTTATGGAGCCAATAATGGGCGGATTCGCAACAGTTTGCGCCTTCGCTTTGGGCGATTTCGTTTTCATGGTGCGGAAAAATCAGATCGGCGCCGCCGCCGTGGATATCAAAGGTTTTGCCGAGATACTTCGCGGACATGGCGGAGCATTCAATGTGCCAGCCTGGCCTGCCTTGGGCCCAGGGGCTATCCCAGGCGGGTTCTCCCGGCTTCGCCGCTTTCCACAGGGCAAAATCAAGGGGATCCCGCTTTTGTTCCCCCACGGCGATTCTGGCGCCGGCCTGCAACTCATCGAGGGAACGACCGGATAATTTGCCGTAATCGGCGAATTTACGCACTTCAAAGTAAACGTCGCCATCCACTTCGTAAGCGAGGCCATGGTCGATGAGCCTCTGCACCATACCGATGATGTCGTCCATATGCTCCGTAACCCGGGGATGAACGTCAGCCTTTTGAATACCCAAGCGCGCGGCGTCTTCAAAATAAGCTTTGATATACTTTTCCGCCAGGTCTTGGGGACTTAGCTTTTCTTCTTTGGCGCGGTTGATGATCTTATCGTCAACGTCGGTGAAATTTTGGACGTAAGTCACCGCGTAGCCCCGATAGGCAAAGTACCGGCGAATCACGTCGAAAGCCACAAGGGGCCGGGCGTTGCCCAGATGGATGTAGTTATAGGTGGTGGGGCCGCAGACATACATCTTGACTTTCCCCGCTTCCACCGGTACAAAATCTTCTTTGCTGTTTTTCAGCGTGTTATAAACTCGAATCGCCATGATTTTTCTTCTCCTTTTCCCATGCCGCCTCTATGGCCTCCACGCGATTTCTCAAATCGCAGATGCAATCGTATATGGGATCGCTCAGTTTGCCGTCTTCCACTTCGCCGCCTTCATGATTGACCCGGGAGCCGTCTTTCACCACAATACGGCCGGGCACCCCCACAACGGTGCAGTTATCCGGCACGTCGTTTAACACCACGGAACCGGCGCCGATTTTGACGTTATTGCCGATGGTGATGGACCCCAGCACGATGGCGTTGGAGCTGACCACCACGTTATGGCCGATGGTGGGATGACGCTTGCCGTGCTCCTTGCCGGTGCCGCCTAAAACGACACCTTTGTACAGCGTCACATTTTCACCGATCACAGTCGTTTCACCGATCACAATACCCATGCCGTGGTCGATGAAAAAGCCCTCGGCGATTTCCGCGGCGGGGTGAATTTCCACGCCGGTCCAGGCGCGGTTAAAAAAACTGATCAACTGAGCAATATTCTTTCTGTTGTGCTTATAAAACCAATGGGCGCGCCGGTGCCGCCAAATGGCGTGCAGCCCCGGGCTAGTCAAAAAGACCATAAAGCGGGAAGTTGCCGCCGGGTCCCGGGTCATCACAGCGTCAATATCCCGTTTCATTCTCTGGAACATAACCATCCCTCCATTTCAATCCACGCGCCCGTGAAGAGCGCAACCAGCGTCGTATTGACGGCGGTTATACCGATGGTAAATTTCAATCCACGCGCCTCGGCGAGACGCGATAACGGCTTTCATTAAAAAGAGCGAAAATCCGTCGTTTCTGTATTCGTTATTTCAGACTCCCTGGTATATACTGCCGCTGATGGCCAATCAAAGTAGCCGTTTCAGTTCTTCGCGAATCATCCATGGGTCAAAGAGAGGAAGCGAGGGGAAACAAAATAGGCCCCTCCCGTTCAGAGGCGGGGGGACCGTGGTTCCACTCTGCTCGCGGCCAAAACCGCACTCAAAACCCTTAACGCGGGAAACGTTCCGCCCTACCGAATTTCAGGCGAACAGCTCAGGAGTGCACTTTGGCAAAATCATCGCTTAAAACCGCTTGCAGCCGGCGGCGGTTTCTCTCTGAAAGCTGTGTTCTGCCTACTCTCTCCCTCTAGGCCTTTGTTATAGAATATAACTACTTTATCAAATCCCGCCCCTCTTGTCAAGAGCGACAAAAAGCGCGTTTTCATCATCCATTAATATTATGATAAAACGCCCAATTTGTGCTGTTTTTCATAACGCCGGTACCGCTCAGGCCATTGAGATTGAAAAAAATAATTAGATTCTCCACAATACACAAAGAAATTCTTGAAATGGCTAAAATAAAAAATAAAAGATTGTATATATGATTGGCTTAGGATATAATTTCGTTATAGGTGTAAATTATTGTCATATTTTGCGTAGGAAGCATGAACAATGATGAGACCACACATCAATACCCCATATTATTTTCTTTTAGAGAATCTGTCGCATGGTGCCTTTTTGGTACATATCCTCTGATATCATCATATAAAACAAGAAAATGGCAGGAGAAAATATGATTTACTACGCTCATAAACAAGAAGACAAAGAACCACAGACCGTATATAAATATAGTAATAATATCACCGCATCGCCAAGATATTAATTTAGGAGGCAGCTTAAATGTATATTTCGCGCATTGCAAAAGATGGTAGAGAGCAAACAACGAAGCAACATCTACAAGACTCCGCAGTTTATGCTTTTAATATCGGTAAAAAACTAGAGGCAGCAGAGCTCTGCCAAACGGCGACGTTATTCCATGACATAGGGAAGTTCTCATCCCAATTTGTCAACTATCTCAGAGAGAGCTTTCACAATGAAAAACATGGCGATAAGGCATGTCAGAGGGGATCGGTTGTCCATTCTACTCAAGGAGCCAAATTCATATACCAATTGACACAAAACAATAATGACATAGCGGCTTTAACGCGAGAGGTCCTCTCCGCCTGCATTGCAAATCATCACGGCGGTTTGATGGACGGAATCTCCCCCGACGGAGAAACTCCCCTGCGAAACAGGCTTCAAAAGGAAGATGAACATCTTCATTATAACGAAATCATCAAAACCGCGGAGGAGGATCAAATCCCAACGGGCAAGCCATTGGATATGATCACACGTTGCGAGATCGAGATGAAAGACTTTATTGAGAAATGCGGCGTGAATCATTTAAACATCGCCTTTATGATTCATCTCTTCACAAAAAGTATTTTTTCTTGCCTGGTAGACTCTGACCGTTACAATGCCTATTGTTTCGAAATTGACAGGCCCTCAAAGGCAGAAATAATAATGCCGCCATGGGGGGATTATGCCCAGCGTCTTGAACAGAAAATATCGACTTTTTCAGCCGACTCTGAGATCAACCGGATTCGTAGGGAAATATCCGAAAAATGCCTTGCCGCCGCAAATCGGCCAAAAGGAATCTATCGGCTTGACGTACCTACGGGCGGAGGTAAAACGCTGTCTAGCTTACGTTTTGCCTTAAACCATGCGAAAATTCATAAATTGGAGCATGTGATCTATGTCATCCCCTATCTTTCAGTGCTGGACCAAACAGCAAAAGATATAAAAGATGCTCTTCAGTTTCAACTGAATGACGGCTTCATTTTAGAGCATCATTCTAATTGGATTGCCGGCGAAAACCAAGAAGAAGCTCAATCATACCGCCTTCTGACCGGTCGTTGGGATGCGCCGATTGTCATTACAACGCTTGTACAATTTTTAGAAAGTATTTATTCAAGCAAAAGTGGCGATTTGCGCAAGTTTCACAATATGGCCAACACCGTATTTATATTCGACGAAGTGCAATCGCTACCGAC
This sequence comes from Clostridiales bacterium, assembly GCA_040776805.1. Classification (GTDB taxonomy): domain Bacteria; phylum Bacillota; class Dehalobacteriia; order UBA7702; family UBA7702; genus UBA7702. The sequence goes on from JAXGZS010000005.1 coordinate 39,302, forward strand.
AAAATGCACTTACCTTTTTAACGAAGCAATTAATTATCTTCATTACTGTGCAGGCTGTTCAATCCTACTATGTACAGCAACGCAGCCACCTCTTAATCGAGCAGAAAGACCGATAAAGCTATCTTCACCCGCAGAATTGATCCCTGATACGCAGGAAGCTTTCAAAAAACTAAAGCGTACTACGATTATAGACAAAACGATCCCCGGTGGCTATAGCACAGAAGCACTGCAAACATTCGTGCTTGAAAAGTACCGGAAAGAGAAAAACTGTCTAATTATTTTGAATACAAAAAAAGATGCCGCTAAGCTTTATTTAGCGCTAAAAAAATATACCGACCAGAATGAACAATTACAAGTTGAATTAATTCATTTAAGCACCCAAATGTGTTCTGCACATCGTTTAGACCAAATCAAAAGGATAAAAGAGAGAAAGCAAAGAAATACCATTTGCATTAGCACGCAACTAATCGAAGCAGGCGTTGATATTTCTTTTGGCTGCGTCATTCGCGCCATCGCCGGTCTCGACAGCATTGCCCAGGCCGCGGGGCGATGTAACCGCAACAGAGAAGACCCGAATGGAAAAAATGTTTATATCGTCAATATTGCAGATGAAAATCTTTCTATGCTTCCGGACATCAAATGCGGTGCCGACATTACTTACCGCATCCTTAGAGAAAGGGTGACCGATCTGTTATCTCCCGAAGTCATGGAACGGTATTACAAAGAATACTTTGAAAAGAAAAAAAACCAGATGGTTTATCCTGTCGATGAAATGGGGAATTTATATGATCTTTTATCGGTCAATTGCAAAGGCGTCGGAGCATTTCACAATCAAAGCCATAGGCCACTACCGGCGTTGCGTCAATCATTTGAAACGGCTGGGGATCTGTTCTCTGTAATTGAACAACGTACGATCAGTGTTTTAGTCCCCTATGGGGATGGCTTAGTGCTCGCCGAAAAATATAGAAAAGCAGATATTAAAAATCGGTATGTGTTAATGCGTCAAATCGGCCGGTATTCCGTTTCCCTATACTCATATCAAATCAACGAATTAAATAAAGGAGGTGCGTTGTCATTGCTGGGAGACGAATTACTTGTCATGGATGCTAGTTATTACGATAAAAACTTGGGTGTTATTTTCAATCCAGAACTTGAACCATTATTTTGGTAAGGGGGGAATGCAATGCGACATCGTAACACTGTTGAATTCGTTGCTTCCGGAAGATATGCATTATTTTCCGATCCGATCACAAGGGTAGGAGGTGAGAAGTTTTCTTACCAAATACCAACATATCAGGCCTTAAAGGGAATCCTTGAGAGCGTATACTGGAAGCCGACACTTATCTGGTATATTGATGAAGTCCGCGTCATGCATAGAATTCAAACGCAATCCAAAGGCATACGGCCGATAAAATATAACTCGGAGGAAAACGAACTGGCATATTATACCTATTTAAAAGATGTTTCTTATCAGGTTCGGGCACATTTCGAATGGAACCTGAACCGCCCCGAGCTCGCTGCTGATCGCAACGAAAACAAACATCATCAAATTGCCCGGCGTATGATTGAACGTGGTGGCCGAAGAGATATTTTTCTTGGCACAAGAGAATGCCAGGGCTATGTTGAACCGTGCGTTTTTGGCGAGGGTGCTAGCTTCTATGACAGCTATGGAGAGATTGATTTTGGAGTCATGGTTCATGGCTTTGACTATCCGGATGAAACTGGGAAAGATGAGATGTCCGTGCGTTTATGGAAAAATGCTGTGATGAAAAACGGCAAGATCAATTTCCCGATGCCCTCTAATGACTCATCGGATATTTTAAAAAGATTTATTAAACCGATGAAGAAGAAAGATTTCGTACATAAAAATAACTTTCTTGGGCTTGAAGAACCGGAACTCGAAAAACTTCTTAACGAAGGGGGTGAGGAAGCATGAGTTGGATACAAAACCTCTGTGATACGTATGATGCCTGTCAGGATATCGCAGGCATCATCCCGGATGACGGCGGGGCCGCTCTCATTCCCTTATGTCATACTGAAAAGAACTTAAACTTCATTGTGCGTTTGGATATGGAAGGGGGTTTCATTGAGGCGCAAAAGAATAATTCAAAGATTTATATTCCCTGCACAGAGGAATCAGAAGGCAGAACGAGCGGAAGTGCAATTAACAAACCCCACCCCTTATTTGATAAAAGGAAATATATTACCCATGAAAAGGGAAAAAGATATCTTGAGAACCAAAAAAAATGGCTTGACTACTTATTGAAAAGCCCCGAACATAACTTTGCTTTTACAATATTATCATCTGTCCATAGGTATATTTCTAAAAATAATTTGGTTGCCAACCTGGCTTCTAATGTGAAATCAAAAGATGATTCATTTATAGGCTTTTGCGTAGAAGTCAACGGCGTGCTTGAAGATCGACTGTGGATGATGCCGGAAGTACGTGATGCTTGGATTGATTATTATTTGAATGAATGTCTGCCCACATCGCAAAAACCCACGGGTATTTGTTACGCAACAGGCAAGCCAGGCATTGTATACATTGAGAATCATCCTAAAAGCATCAATCGTCTTGCAGGAAATGCAAAACTAATTTCAGGAAACGATGAACAAAATTTCACATTCCGCGGTCGTTTTGATAAATCCTCCGAGGCTGTCACTGTAAGTTATGAAGCCTCCCAAAGGACACATCAGGCTCTGCGCTGGCTGATTGAGTCAAACAGCTGCCACCGTTGCGGCACCCAAGCCATCATTGCATGGGCAGTTGATCACCAACCAGAAGTCCCTGACTTTTTTCAAAACAGCTACGAAATTTACGATGCACTTCCCAAAACCGATGCCGAAAAAATGATCAGCGTGCACAATCATGTATTTACAGATTATTCGTTAATGATGCGGGAGGCGATGGGAGGCTATGGGAGCCCGGATAGACTCCATCAACACACCCGTCGTATTGCCGTGATGGTCACAGATGCCACAACGAAAAATGCAGGGAGATTATCCATCACATATTATCGTGAATTATTTGAAAACGAGTATAAGGAGGATATCGATGTATGGCACAATACCTGTAAATGGTACCAACCGTTTGAAAAAAAGGTAGATAATAGCAAGGAGTCCGGCTATTTTATCGGGGCTCCTTCGATTACCCGTATCCAACATACAATACTGGGAAAACCTCGATCAGAAAAAGATGCTTCGTATGAAAAACTTACAAAAGGTCTTCGTAAACAAATAATTCACTGTATTTTTGACGGGGGACAGGTACCGTCATCAATGGTAACTACAGCTATTTACCGCGCTTCCAATCCCCTCGCATTCGAAAACAAAAAAGCAAAAAACTACCGTGACCGCTGGCGGGAATGGGAATATGTGCTTAGCGCGGCTTGCGCATTAGTCAAACGATATTATCATGATCATAAAAAGGAGGAGTTTGCGGTGAAACTTGAAACAAAAAGAGATGATCGGGAGTATTTGTATGGAAGATTACTTGCCCTCGCGGATTCAATTGAATCTTTGGCAAGATTCAAACAAGGAAACTCAAAAAGTGATCCCCGTGCCACAAATGCTATTCGCTATATGACCATTTTCTCTCAAAGGCCATTGCGCACATGGAATATGTTAATCTCTCAACAACTGAACCCATATATTCGACAACTCAACGGGGCAAATTGGTATTTTAATAAAATTGAGGAAGTAAAAATTCTGTTCAAGCAAGGAGATTTTGAAAAAGATACTGCTCTTGACGGAAGGTACCTCCTAGGCTTTTTTGCACAAAGACAAGCAATTTGGGAAGAAAGAAAAAATAATAAAGGAGATAAACAAAATGAGTTTAACGAAAAAAATTGATTTTTCCATCATTTTTAGCACAACAAAAGCAAATCCCAATGGTGACCCGCTTAATGGCAATCGTCCCCGCACCGACTATGAAGGGTTTGGGGAAGTATCTGATGTGTGCTTAAAGCGCAAACTACGCAATCGCTTGCAGGATATGGGCGAAGACATCTATGTCCAATCTGATGATAACCGTAAAGCAGGAGACACATATCGGAATCTTAGAGAGCGTTTTGAAAAGAATTCAAGGATACAAGCAGAAATAGAAAAACAGCAAGGGGCAACGAACAGAGAAGAATTAGCTAAAATTGCTTGTGAAGTATGGTTTGATGTGCGTGCGTTTGGACAAGTATTTGCCTTTAAGAAGGGAAATAGCAATGAGGAGGATGAAGGCATCGACTCAGTATCCATTGGCGTACGGGGACCTGTAACAATACAAAATGCGGTCAGTTTAGCTCCTGTTGAAATTCTCTCGCAACAGATCACAAAAAGCGTCAATTTAGAGCCCAACAAAAAGGACCCAGACAAAAAAGGGCCCGATACCATGGGCATGAAGCACCGTGTAGAGTATGGCATTTATGTTTCATATGGCAGCATCAACTGTCAGTTGGCGGAAAAGACCGGCTTTTCCGATGAAGACGCGGAAAAGATCAAGCAGGCACTCCTTACCCTTTTTGAAAATGACGCATCCTCCGCCCGGCCCGACGGCAGCATGGAGGTTTGCCGTCTCTACTGGTGGCAGCACGATTCCAAAACACCGATGTTCTCTTCAGCCAAAGTTCATCGCAGTCTCCAGATCAACGCCAAAGAGGGCATTGTCCCGAAATCCATTGACGACTATGAAATTTCCGCGACCCCATTGGAAAACTTAGTACCTGAAATCTATGAGTAATCTGCCCTATGTCCCCGAAGATTATTTGATGATATCAGAGCTGCAACACTACTATTTCTGTAAACGCCAGTGGGGGTTGATCCACATCGGCCATGCCTGGGCCGATAACGCTCTAACGGCAGAAGGTAACCTTCTCCACGCCCAGGCCGACGATCCCTTCTTCACGGAAATCCGCAAGGATCTGCTGATTTCCAGGGCCATGGCGGTGTCCTCGGCAAGCCTTGGCTTTACCGGTATCCTCGATGTGGTCGAGTTTCACCGGGAGGGAAACGGCGTCCTTCTCCGTGGTCGGGAAGGACGCTGGCAACCGAACATTGTCGAGTACAAACACGGCAAACCCAAAAAGAACAAGTGCGATCTGATGCAGCTGACAGCCCAGGCCATCTGCCTTGAGGAGATGCTGGGATGTACCATCCAGTCGGCGGACCTCTTTTACGCCACCCCAAAGCGCAGGACGACGATACTCATCAATGCTGATCTGCGCCAGGAAATGAGGGCACTGGCCAAGGAACTCCACGCGGCCTATGCCGACGGCATCATCGCCAAAGCGGAATCCCATAAGAACTGCACCAAATGCTCCCTCTACGAACTCTGCATGCCACGGCTGACTCTAAAGCAACAGAGCGTCGCCAACTATTTGAACAGGAACATCGAGGAGCCATATGCGTAAACTGAAAAACACGTTATACATCACCACTCCCGAAGCCTATCTCAGCCGCGACGGTGATAACATCGTCGTCAAAATTGATCAAAAGGAAGTCGGCAGAAGACCGGTTCACATTCTGGAAAATATCGTCTGCTTCAACTACACCGGCATGAACGGGGCCTTGCTGCGGCTCTGCGCCGAACATGGCGTCGCCGTCAGCTTTATGGATGCCCGTGGCCACTTTTGCGGCCGTATGCAGGGTAAGGTCAGCGGCAATGTCCTGTTGCGGCGCGCCCAATACCGCTATGCCGACGACCCGGAGCGCGCGCTTCCAATCTCAAAAGCCATCATCCTGGCGAAGCTCGTCAACAGCAGAAAGATCATCGGCCGCGGCCTGCGGGATCATCCCGATGAAGTCGATATGGCACGCTTGCAGGAGGTTGCGGACAAGCTTACCGCCAACATCAACAGCGCCGGCGAGGCCACCAACACCGATTCTCTCCGGGGCATTGAGGGCGAGAGCGCCAGGGCTTATTTCTCCGTGTTCGATCAACTAATCCTCCAGCAAAAAGAAAACTTCCCTTTTCAAGAGCGGAATCGGCGGCCACCCCTAGATCCGGTCAACGCTCTCCTGTCCTATGTCTACACGCTGCTGGCCGTTGAGTGCCAAAATGCCCTGGAATCCGTGGGTATCGACCCCTACGTCGGCTTCTTCCACGCGGACCGTCCGGGCAGAGCCGGACTGGCCCTGGATCTGATGGAGGAATTCCGAGCCTACCTCGGGGACCGTTTTGTGCTATCGCTGATCAACCGCCGTCAGGTTCACGGCGATGATTTTGTACAGAAGGAGAACGGCGCTGTCCTCATCACCGATGATGCCAAAAAGGAAATCATCACCGCCTGGCAAAAGCGGAAGCAGGAGATCATCGAACATCCCTTTCTCAAAGAAAAGCTGGAGATCGGCCTTCTGCCCTATAGTCAAGCCATGCTCATGGCCAGCTATCTTCGCGGGGATTTGCAGGCCTATCCGCCGTTTTTCGTGCAGTAGGAGGTGACACTGATGATGGTTTTGGTGACCTACGACGTCAATACAGAAACCGCCGCCGGTCGAAGCCGTCTGCGCAAGGTGGCGAAGATCTGCGTCAACCACGGTCAGAGGGTACAAAATTCGGTTTTTGAGTGCGATCTGGAACCAGCTCATTTCATTACTCTCAAAAATGATCTGGAGGAGATCATCGACATGCACAGGGATAGCCTGCGTTTTTACCTGTTAGGGAAAAACTGGGAGAGCCGTGTGGAGATGATGGGAAAAAATCCTACTTATCATCCACAAAAAGATCCATTCATTTTTTAGTATAAATTCAGATTTTCCCGCTGCGAACAATAAGCGCACATCAAAACCTTGGGACCTTCGCAGCAAAAATCGCAGAAAATCGTGATTTTTGAAGGAAAAATCACTCTCTCATCAAAGAGAAAAAACACTTTCCATAAAAATATACATAAAACCCGGGTATTTTTACAAAAAAGTGCAGTCGCGCCCTTCACGGGCGCGTGGATTGAAATTTTATCTATGGCGGTTTTTAGGACGAACTATAAAGGTCGCGCCCTTCACGGGCGCGTGGATTGAAATATTAGCTGCCACGGTGTCACTTGACGTGTCCGACGTCGCGCCCTTCACGGGCGCGTGGATTGAAATTTCGTAGCCGGTAACGTCCCGCATTTTTTTGCGATCGTCGCGCCCTTCACGGGCGCGTGGATTGGAAATATTTTTTATTCCGACCAGCACCTGGAAATAGGATCAGCCAGCCCTTCACGGGCGCGTGGATTGAAATAAGGGACGTTGTATCAGTCCAAACAATAAACATTTGTCGCGCCCTTCACGGGCGCGTGGATTGAAATCAAAATTGCAGTCGTGCTGCCTGCCTCTGCTCCGTCGCGCCCTTCACGGGCGCGTGGATTGAAATAGCATACACACCGTCAAGGGCATTGATCCAGTTTGTCGCGCCTCTTCACGGCGCGTGGATTGAAATAATAGGTTTATAACATTTATTTTTCAGTAAAGAACAGTCGCGCCCTTCACGGGCGCGTGGATTGAAATAAACTTCACGACTTGCCACGATCCTGGAAACGTTGCGCCCTTCACGCGTGGATTGAAATTGTTTTTACTGTGTCATTATCAATAAGCGATGAAACAGCGCGCCCTTCACGGGCGCGTGGATTGAAATATTCGCTTGTGATAACATTTGTTTTCCTGCAGAGTGTCGCGCCCTTCACGGGCGCGTGGATTGAAATAGATACAATGTCACAATTACCAGCCGCTCGCGTTGCGCCCTTCACGGGCGCGTGGATTGAAATTACGTAATTGATATCAGCCTCGCCATGCTGAGGTCGCGCCCTTCACGGGCGCGTGGATTGAAATAATCTGCGAGTATTGCAAAAAATCAGGATCAGCGCGCCCTTCACGGGCGCGTGGATTGAAATATTTTTTATTCCGACCATAACTCCGGAAAGATAATGTCGCGCCTTCACGGGCGTGGGATTGAAAATCGCTGAGGTTTCACCATAGCCGCTCCGATAGGTCGCGCCCTTCACGGGCGCGTGACGGAAATATATTAAAGGTAGCTTTTAAAATTGCATATTATGCTGCGCCCCTTCACGGCGCGTGGATTGAAATACTGAAACAAAGAATCAGATTGTTTCACTTAGGTCGCGCCCTTCACCGGCGCGTGGATTGAAATAGATCACCTCCGGTAAATCAATATCAAACGCCTTGTCGCGCCCCTTCACGGGCGCGTGGATTGAAATCCCTTGAAGCAATCGAAAAAGGGATTGAGAATATGTCGCGCCCTTCACGGGCGCGTGGATTGAAATTCATTGAAACGCTCCCCGAAGCTGACAGCCATTGTGCCGCGCCCTTCACGGGCGCGTGGATTGAAATCAAACGGGAAAAACATCAGCGGGATAGGTTGTCGCGCCCTTCACGGCGCGTGGATTGAAATAGTTCAGTATCATCAACTCTTGCGGATTTTACGTTGCCCGCCCTTCACGGGCGCGGATTGAAATACTTGATTGATAAGCCGCTATGCGGTGAATCGTTTTGTCGCGCCCTTCACGGGCGCGTGTGATTGAAATAAGTGCTTCGAGAGAGCTTATCAAACGATATTGTCAGCAGGCCTTCACGGGCGCGTGGATTGAAATAAGTCTAATATCTTTGTCGCTGTCAAGCGGATAAGTCGCGCCCTTCACGGGCGCGTGGATTGGAAATTTATTGTTGCCGTATGCGCGTTGTCGAAGTGTCGCGCCCTTCACGGGCGCGTGGATTGAAATTTCAATGTCCACTCCTCATGCTCCAGACAGCCCTCACGGGCGCGTGGATTGAAATATAAGAGTTTGGCGAATGGCAGATAAACGCTCAAGCCGCGCCCTTCACGGGCGCGTGAAATTTCACCATTAATGTACCGTCTAACAACCGCTTTTCGGTCGCCCTTCACGGGCGTGGATTGAATTCGTTAAAAAAAGATTTTATTAAATCTTCGTAATCAATATGCGCCCTTCACGGGCGCGTGGATTGAAATACGAAAAAAGCCTTGCAAATAACTATGGCTACTACGGTCGCGCCCTTCACGGGCGCGTGGATTGAAATCAGCCGTTCCCCTTCCTTATCAAGTCTTGATAATGTCGCGCCCTTCATGGGCGCGTGGATTGAAATTTTGTCAATGAGAGAATCGCGATCCCGACCGTCTGTCGCGCCTCCTCTTCACGCGTGGATTGAAATGACATAATAGCCAGATCGGCGACCAGCGCAGTTATGTTGCGCCCTTCACGGGCGCGTGGATTGAAATATGGCCTTTTTGCGTCGCTGAACCTGTTAAATCGTCGCGCCCTTCACGGGCGCGTGGATTGAAATACCCAGGAAAAGCAGCTTGCAGCCGTCTTTATCTGTCGCGCCCCTTCACGGGCGCGTGGATTGAAATTGATAGCGTTTAGATATTTCAGCATGGTAGCATCGGTCGCGCCCTTCACGGGCGCGTGGATTGAAATACCCAGGAAAAGCAGCTTGCAGCCGTTCCCATTCTGTCGCGCCCTTCACGGGCGCGTGGATTGAAATAATAACGACAGCAAGATCTTCGCTATCCTCTGGCGTCGCGCTCTTCACGGGCGCGTGGATTGAAATCCGCCCTCGGAATAGTTAAAAACTGATTTGCCGCGCCTCTTCACGGGCGCGTGGATTGAATTAATTGTTTCCCCGTTTTCGTCTTTATCAGATTCAGTTCGCGCCCTTCACGGGCGCGTGGATTGAAATATTATCATGAATAAGGAGGGATTAAAAAATGAGAGGTTGCGCCCTTCACGGGCGCGTGATTGAAATTTCTTGCTTGCTTCTTCAAGAACCGCCGCTTTGTCGCGCCCTTCACGGCGCGTGGATTGAAATTATCGCGTCCACTTAAACAACCTCCTGTATTTGTCGCGCCCTTCACGGGCGCGTGGATTGAAATTGTTCCCGCTTCGGCCAGGCCCATCATCAGCCTGTCGCGCCCTTCACGGGCGCGTGGATTGAAATTCGACGTTGTTCCGCGTGGGAGACGCAGTTAATATGTCGCGCCCTTCACGGGCGCGTGGATTGAAATTAATCAGCGTTAGCACATCAGCTCAATACGTATTACCCGTCGCGCCCTTCACGGGCGCGTGGATTGAAATTGCCTGGGGGAAGATACTCCGCACCGTGGTGGTCGGTCGCGCTCCTTCACGGGCGCGTGGATTGAAATTTGACGCCTCCCCGTGCATTCGTTTTGGCATAAGGTTACACTCTTCACTGGCGCGTGGATTGAAATTACCAGAAGAAGACAGAAAAACCCTGAAGATTTTAGGCCGCGCCCTTCACGGGCGCGTGGATTGAAATGGTGTTGTCCATATTTTGAAGATTGGCCAAAGTATGTCGCGCCCTTCACGGGCGCGTGGATTGAAATCCAAATTAAACGGGAATTAAATGTATGGCGGCAACAGTCGCGCCCTTCACGGGCGCGTGGATTGAAATAACCATCTTTGCAGCTGTACGCCAACATAACCGAGTCGCGCCCTTCACGGGCGCGTGGATTGAAATAAGATCGATGCCAGTTTGATGCCCACTTTCGCCGTCGCGCCCTTCACGGGCGCGTGGATTGAAATTTATCTTTCGGCTTTCCTCCGTTGGGGCCTTGAGGTGCCGCGCCCTTCACGGGCGCGTGGATTGAAATATATCTGCATGGGATGCAATAACGTCTTATTTGAGCGTCGCGCCCTTCACGGGCGCGTGGATTGAAATACCGTGAGTGCGCCACTTACATTGATTTTCAGCGTCGCGCCCCACGGGCGCGGATTGAAATGCGTTACAGCGAATATGCCGTGATCAATCCCAAGGTTGCGCCTCCTTCACGGGCGCGTGGATTGAAATAATATATCCTATCTCAGTGAGCATGACACCGGAGGTCAGCGGCGCCCTTCACGGGGCGCGTGGATTGAAATAACTTTTCTTTATGCCGTCCGCCGCCACATATACGTCGCGCCCTTCACGGGCGCGTGGATTGAAATCTTTGAAACTAAGTAGCTTGCGCTAAACAACATACGTCGCGCCCTTCACGGGCGTGGATTGAAATATTCTTGCCAGCGATAGCCCTGTTGAAGTTGAAATGTCGCGCCCTTCACGGGCGCGTGGATTGAAATCCCAATTGGCAATACGTTTCCGTCGCTGCCTCTTAAGGGTTGCGCCCTTCACGGGCGCGGATTGAAATTATAATTGCAAAACTCATTTTCCTCGCCGCTACGTCGCGCCCTTCACGGGCGCGTGGATTGAAATAGGTCTTTGGCAGCTACCGCAAAAACCGCAGGTAAGGTTGCGCCCTTCACGGGCGCGTGGATTGAAATATCTGATGTTTGTATAGTGCCGTTTACGGTGTACAGCCGCGCCCTTCACGGGCGCGGATTGAAATAACTTTTCTGATCGCATAATCGCCGTAAATGTGTCGCGCCTCTTCACGGGCGCGTGGATTGAAATACCACCCAGACGGCTTGAAATGCTTTGGCACCTGTCGCGCCTCTTCACGGGCGCGGATTGAAATTGTATCTGATTGTTCAGTCGCCAATGCTTACAAGTCGCGCCCTTCACGGGCGCGTGGATTGAAATATTTTGCATTATTATTCAATCTCCAATCTTAATTTGTCGCGCCCTTCACGCGTGGATTGAAATGTTTTGGATGACGAATCATACATCAAACAACTCGTCGCGCTGCCCTTCACGGGCGCGTGGATTGAAATCACGCCTATTGCCGGGCGGGGCGGCTTGTAAATTTGTCGCGCCCTTCACGGGCGCGTGGATTGAAATCGGTGGTGATCAAGAGCCGCAAGAGCTATTACGACGTCGCGCCCTTCACGGGCGCGTGGATTGAAATCTCCATGCCGTCAGCGGATACGCCCCGTTTTCTCCGTCGCGCCCTTCACGGGCGCGTACTGAAATACCGTGGCCTGTGAGCGCAATTTTTCCCAGGATACGCGCCCTTCACGGGCGCGTGGATTGAAATATTGCAGCACGCATTCCTGGCGCCGCACGAAGCGCGTCGCGCCCTTCACGGGCGCGTGGATTGAAATAAATTTGGCCAAACCACCCTCTCGGTGGTAACCGGTCGCGCCCTTCACGGGCGCGTGATTGAAATTGAAGCCGCCTCCATACGTCGACAGGGACTTGCTGGTTGCGCCCTTCACGGGCGCGTGGGATTGAATAGATACCGGAGCTCCAGTATTGTACGGTATTTTTGTCGCGCCCTTCACGGGCGCGTGGATTGAAATTTGATGCTGCTTTGGAACTGATCTTGGCACTCGCAGTCGCGCCCTTCACGGGCGCGTGGATTGAAATATTCGCCAAAATAAACGCCTCCTTCCAGCGCTTTTAATAAAATTTATTTGTTTATCACGTGGCTTTACATCAAACTATAAAAAATAAGCCCATTAAAGACGAGCCAAGGGACAAGGCTAAACGGTCGGCCTCACCCACACTCAACGAGACTGCGAAATGCAGGATCAGAGACGGGAGGAGGTGATGCAAATATGGAGATGGTACTTACTGCAATGATATTGCTGATTATTATCCTCCAATTATGCAAAAAAAATGACCGTTAAAGCCTCGCACGCTTAACGGTCACACTTAACACTGTAGGCTGACTGCCTATCTCTTGGCTAAATTATAACAGATCGGGGGGGTGGTGTCAACGACGATTTCAGACGCCCAACGCAGGGCAAAGAATAAATACCAGCTAAAGCTCAAACAATGGCAGGTCAGACTGCAACCCGAATTGTACGAAAAACTCGAACGCCTCAGAGAATCGAAGAACATATCAAGAAAAGAGCTGTTAGAAGACTATTTAAAACTGAATAAAGAAAATTAAACAATCCCCCGCCCCGGCCAAAGTTTGGCGACTTACCGGAACGAGGGACCAACAAAGGCCCCGAAAGGCTTTGCTCTATTATTATAACATTTCTCCTTTCGGCGGTCAAGAAAGGAAAGGATATTTTTACATTGGCATACTCAACGAGGAGGGGGAGTCGATAAGTCGCGCCCTTCACGGGCGCGTGGATTGCTTCCCTATCCTCATTCCAGGCCGTTATCTTGCGTAATCATTCTCAAAACAGGGATTGGTACAGCACGGTATCGCACGTGAAATGGATTGACTGTAACCGGGCTCATACCAAGTAAGGCGCACACGCACAAAAAAGAAGCGGCTATCCCGCTTCTTTCTAATTTCTAATCCTATTCATTTCATATTTTCATTTCTATTCGATATTCACATTTTCACATTTCCTACCCCATATTCTCTATTTCAATTGTTTATTTTGTCAAATATTCTCCTAAAACGTAACCATATTGACCCAAGGATGGAACATAAACGTACCAATAGGCGCCGCCGGAAGAATCGATGACGTTAACGCTGTCGCCATTATGAATACGGCCGACTTCCGCAGCAGAGAGATTTCCTTCCAACCGCACAGGCAGGTATTCGTTGGTTCCCGTGACAGTATACGAATCATAAGCTGTCGGATCGCTCACCGGCTTTTCCGCTTCTTTGGGTTCTTCCTTTTCTGCCGGTTCTTCCGGTTCCTTTACTTCTTCTTTGGCCTTGGGGTCTTCCGCTGTCAGATAGGAAGCCACCACATAACCATATTGATCAAGGCTGTAGGAATAGACATACCAGAAAGAGCCGTTGGTCTTTTGAATCAAGCCGACTTTATCGCCGTAATAGAGCTTCCCCCGCAGAGACGCGCCGGAAGAGGGCTCGCTGCGCAAAGACAGATAGGATTTGACCCCCTGCACATAGTAATCGCCGACGATGGTTTTATCTTTTGGCTCTTTATAGACTCCCACCACTTTGTTTTTATCATCGGTTAGGTAAGATATTCTCACATAACCCCGTTCCGCGGAATGATAATCAAAAACATACCAATAAGAATCGTTCGTCTCTTCCAGGATTGAAACTTTGTAACCGTTTTTTAGTTTTGCCTTGACAACACCGCCGCCATCGGAGTTTTCCCAAAGGGTCAGGCCGTTTTTGGTTTTCGTCACATAGTAGTAGCCCAGAGATTCCTCTTCACCAAATTGATTCGCTTTTTGCTCGTAATCAACGGCGTCGATATCGTCGACAAGCTGATCCGCGAGGATATAACCGTAAAGACCGCTGCCATGATCCAAAACATAAACAAACTTATAGTTTTCGTCATACAAAAACTCTACGGGATCGCCGTTTTCCAATCGCACAAGTTCCCTGCTTTTGATACTGTTATCCTCAAAAAGGGAGGCGTACTCCGCCACGCCGGAAACGTAGTAATAAATGCCGGTGCTTGCCGGCAGTTCCTCTTCTTGATGACGGTCTCTGATCACTGCGGCCAAAGTCATACTTGCGGCCAACACCAAAATAGCGACGATGGGCAGAAGCGCGTATAATAGGCCTCTTTTATCGCCTTTCTTGGGCTTTTTTCTCACCGGCAGGGGAATGATCGGAATCCTCTCCATCTCCTGTGGCGTAAAGGCCGCGTGCTGCTCCGCATCGGGAAGCGCCGTCTCTTCTTCTCCGCGTAAAAGGGCGGCGTCATCTTGGATTTTTGCGCTGACGTCCTCTTTCAGGACAGGCGAAAAACAATCCTCTTCTATACAGTTTTTCCGAAACAGCGACGCCGCCGAATTGACCTCGGCAATCACGTCTTTGCTGTGAATAGGGGATGATTTCGGTTGCCCATTTATTCTGTTTTGTTTTTCATTCCGTTCCATTTTTTCCCTCAAGGGAGTCGGCAAACATACCCACTGATCGAATCCGCTTCCTTTTCCCTTCGGACATACCGCAAAAAGCACAGGACTCAAACAACTCTTTTGCTGCGCGGCCGGTCTTACCGCATCAGCTTCATAGAGACGTTCCTTCTCTATTCATATTATAGAAGAGACCGCGAAAAAATGCAATAAAATCAAAATATCATAGCGACTACGGTGTTATGATATGAAGAAACACGGCGGAACATAGGATAACCGCCGTGCCGTTTTCCATCCTTCAGATTTCTTCCGCCAGAGCGGCGGCACGGGCTTCGCCGTTGGTTTTTGCGATATCCCCCACCTCCCGCAGACCGGTGACGTAGACTTCACCAATGGATTCCCATTCTAAATAGGCCAGGGACAAGGCATAGGGAATGCGCACACCGTCAAAGATGGCAGGGTCGGTCTGATGGGCGCCGCAAATCAGCGCCGCTTGCTTGCCGCTAAGATCAATGGTAATCCCACTGCCGTTGGTTTTTGCGATATAGAATGAAAAGATTTTGTCGATGGCGGCTTTTATTTTTGCCGGAAAACTGTACCAGTAAAGAGGAAAAGTAAAAACAACAACGTCCGCTTCAGGCAGTGCCGTCGCGATGATATTGAAATCGTCCCCAAAGCAACAGGCCTTTCCTTTTAAGAAGCACTTGCGGCAATCACGACAGCCGCCGATTTCCATTTCCGCGGTGTTGAACATGGTCACTCTATGCCCCTTGGCTTCAGCGGCTTCGGTAAACGCTTTGGTCAGCGCCGCCGTATTGCCTTCCCGCTCTATATCCGCTAAAATTACAATATTTTTTGCCATTGCTTTCTGCCCTCCCATCGTTTCCATTACGCCTCCGGTGACAACGGGACCGTCTGTTGAAAACAGGAAAAGTTGGCGGTGAAAGGCCGCCAACTTTTCTTTACCTTTTATTGTACCAGATAGGCACATTTCACATAGCCGTAAAGGCCGCTATAATAATCATAGACATACCAGAAGGTACCGTTGGTCTTTTCAATCACCAGCACCGCATTGCCGTTATACGTTTTGCCGATTTCCACGGCCGAAGAGGAGCTGGGTTCCGAACGGATTGCCAGGTAATTCGTGGTACCGCTGACGTAATAATCGCCGTAGTAGTCGTAGTAATCACCTTCGTCATAATAATCATCGTAATCATAGTCATAGTCGTAGTAGGGGTATTCGCCGGTCAGATAGGCACATTTGACGTATCCGTAAAGGCCGCTGCTATAATCATAGACATACCAAAAGGTACCGTTGGTCTTTTCAATGACGCCTACGGCGTTGCCATTATACGTTTTGCCGATTTCCACGGCCGAAGAGGAGCTGGGTTCCGAACGGATCGCCAGGTAATTCGTGGTACCGGTCACGTAATAGGTGGCAATCACCGTCATCGTGTTACCCTCGTCGTCTATGGATTCCCCATATTGCACGTCGGCGAAGTTTTCGGTAAGATAGTCGCACAGCACATAGCCACTGTTTCCAGAACCGTAATCATAAACATACCAGTATTTGTCGTTTGTTGTCTCCAAAAGGGAAACGACTTCCCCATTATAGAGCTTAACGACGACATTAGCGTCTGAATTCGGCTCTTCCCGTACAGAAAGGCTGCTTTTTGTCCCCGTCACATAATAATCCCCCAAAGATTCCATCTCGCTGCCCTCGTCTTCCGGGTAAACGACATTCGCGGCAGAGGCAACCAATTCCTCGGAGAGCATGTAACCATACTGATGACTCCTGACGTCCATCACATAAACGAACTTAGAATTTTCATCGTAGAAATATTCCACCGGATCACCATTCCTGGGCCGCGCCAAAGCCTTGCTGTTGGTATTGGCTTCCTCATAGAGGACGGCATAATCATCGACGCCGGAAACGTAATAGTAGATGCCGGTACTTTCCGGCACGGCGTTGTCGTTTCCTTTATGAAGGACAACGGCGATGACGGTGATGATCACCGCCAGGAGCAAAACAGAACCGGCAACGATCGCGATGATCAGCGGCGTCTTGCTTTTCTTTTTTGGCGCCGAGGCGATCGGATTGACCGATACTTGCCCCGAAGGATCGCCTGCGTTGACAAATACTGCTTCTTCCTGTGCCGCATCTGACGGTTCTCCCAAGGGCTTTCCGCATTTGACGCAAAATTTTCCATCGTTTTCTTGGCCGCATTGAGTACAAACCCACATGGCAATGGCCTCCCATCAAAAAAATTTTATGATGTTTCTTTGTCTTTATCATGATTATAGATGATCTTATGACAAATATCAACAAAAAAGACAGCAAACCTACAAAAGATACAATATGGTACTAGACTCTATGTCCCTTTTTTGGTACCGAAAAAAGAAAAAAATGCTCGTATATTGATGAGAAATGATATATAATAAAACAAATGAATATGAATCCTGAATAAAAAAAGAAAGACTTGCCTAAGCAAGCCTGAAAATCCACACAATGTGGAGCCGTTACCGGCGATTTGAATAAATTTTTATTTGAACTCATGGTGTAATCTCATATGGTAGTCATTTGAGATTAGTATCATTGTAGTGTATTTGAAGGGAGTTGTCAAGGATGAAAAAAGAATTTGGTGATTATTTTCTCGGTTTGGATGGTGGCACCGATTCCTTAGGCTGGGCGGTAACTGACGAAAACTACGAATTGCTGAAATTCAACGGCAAAGCCATGTGGGGGGTGCGCCTTTTCGAAGGTGGTCAAACCGCAGCGGAACGGCGTCTTCACCGTGCCGCCAGGCGCAGGCAGCAGAGGAAAGGACAGCGCACCGCCCTTTTACAGATGCTCTTTGCGGAGGAAATCAGCAAAGTTGACCCTGGTTTTTTCCTGCGCCTTAAAGAGAGCAACCTGCATGTCGAAGATAAAAGCGTCAGCCAAACCAACGGCTTATTCTTCGAGGAAGGTTTTACTGACAAGGATTTTTTTGCCGCTTACCCCACGGACTACCATTTAAGAAAGACCTTGATTGAAAACCAACGTCCTCCTTACGACGTTCGCTTAGTCTATCTGGCTCTCCACCATATTTTAAAGAACCGGGGACACTTTTTATTTCCGGGGCAGTCCTTTAGGAGATCAGCGATTTTGGCAACATCTTTTCCTCTCTCCTGAATTTCCTGGCAGAGAAGCTATGATGCGGAGTTGGCCTGCTCTGACAGCAAAGAGGTGGCCTCCATTCTGCGCTCCAAAAAAATCGGCATCAGTGAAAAAAAGAGACAATTGAACCAGCTACTCCATGCTGACAAGAAGCAGGAAAAGGAGTTCATTACCCTAATGTGCGGCGGTAAGGCCAAGTTTGCGGTGATGTTCCCCGGCTTTGACTTGGAAAGCGCGGAGATTAAGGATCTGACCTTCCAAAGCGAGGCCATGACCGAGAACGAGGATAAGCTGCGGGACGCTTTGGGCGAGGATATGGAGTGCATTGAGCGGCTCAAAGCCATTTACGACTGGGCCATGCTAGCAGAGATTCTCAAAGATCAGCCCTACCTCTCCTTTGCCCGGGTAAAGGATTACGAAAAACACAAGAGCGATCTAAAACGGTTCAAGGAAGCGGTCAAAGCGGAAATTCCCACAAAATACAACGAGTGCTTTCGCAACACCACAGTAAAAAATAATTATTGCGCCTATGTTGGTGCCAGCAACGGCAAACAGACAGAGAAAAAATGCACCAGGGAGGACTTCTATCAATACGTCAAAGGGCTCTTTCCTGTCGATACCGACAGCGAAGATGTTCGTTATCTGCTTTCCGAAGCGGAGAACGGTACCTTACTGCCGCTCCAACGGACCAAAGACAACAGCGTTATCCCTTATCAGCTCCATTTAAACGAATTACAGGTCATCCTTCATAACGCATCCTCCTATCTGCCTTTTCTCGACGAAAAGGATGAAAGTGGTTTCACCGTCAGGGAAAAGATTGAAAGGATTCTGACCTTCCGCATTCCCTATTATGTAGGTCCCCTCAACGACGCCCATAAACAGGAGGACGGAGAAAAGGGTTTCTGCTGGATCTGTAAACGTTCCGAGGAACCGATCCGTCCCTGGAATTTTGAACAGGTCGTCGACCTGGAGGCCTCAGGGGAAAAATTCATCACCCGTATGACGAACAAGTGCACCTATCTGCCTACCGAGGACATTCTGCCAAAACATTCCCTGCTCTACAGCGAGTTTACGGTATGGAATGAGTTGAACAATCTGAATATCAACGGAGAAAAGCCGCCGGTGGAGCTAAAGCAACGAATTTTTGATGAGTTATTCTGTACTACAAAAAAAGTTACTCAGAAAAAAATTCGCGATTTCCTAGTCAGAGAAGGCTGTTACGCAAAAAATGACGACATTGATTTTACCGGCATTGACGGCGATTTCAAATCATCCCTGTCCTCTCTGATCGATTTTAATAAAATTCTCGGCGAAAAAAGTCTTCATCGGGCAATGATTGAGAACATTATTCGCTACCTCACCCTTTTCGGCGACGACCGCAAAATGTCGGAGAACAAAATCAAAAGGGAGTGCGGTGACAAGTTGACCAAAGAAGAGCTCAAGGCCGTCTGCAATCTCAAATACAGCGGCTGGGGCCGGCTCTCCAGGGCCTTTCTCGAAGATATCAAGGACGTGGACAAGAGGACCGGGGAACTTCTTTCCATCATCGCCGCTCTGCGCCAGGGAAACCGCAATTTGATGCAGTTGCTGGGCTATGATCTCAACTACTTTAGTCTGGTCAAGGAATACAATGACAGGCAATCCCAAGAAATCCCCGAAATCACGCCGGAGATCATGGATGACCTCTACGTTTCTCCCGCAATCAAGAGAAGCCTTTGGCAGACCCTTACGGTGGCGCAGGAGATCGTCAAAATTACCGGCCACCCGCCGAAAAGGATTTTCGTGGAGATGGCCCGAGGGGAAGATAAGGAGAAAACCAGAAAGGATTCCCGCAAAAGAAAGCTTCAGGAACTATACAAAGCATGCCAAGGCGAAGAACGTGATTGGGTCAATGAAATCGGCGCCAAAGAAGAACATGATTTTCGTCAGGATAAGCTCTATCTCTACTATACCCAGATGGGCCGCTGCATGTACACCGGGGAGTGCATCGACTTGAGTGAACTGTCTCATCAGAGTCTCTATGATATTGACCACATCTATCCCCGCTCCAAAACAAAGGACGATAGTCTGGACAACCGGGTTCTGGTAAAAAAGGGCGTCAATCTCCATAAATCTGACGTTTACCCGCTGCCCCGGGAAATTCAGTCCCAACAGCATACCTTCTGGAATACCCTTTGGGCGAAAGGTTTCATTTCCAAGGAGAAATATCATCGCCTGACTCGCACAACACCATTCAGTGATAACGAGCTGACATCCTTTATCAGCCGGCAGTTGGTGGAAACGCGCCAATCCACCAAAGCCGCTGCCGCCCTCCTTGATAAAATCTACGGGGATCAAACCAGGGTCGTCTACGTAAAGGCAGGAAACATCTCAGACTTTCGCCAAAAATTCGAGATGCTCAAGTGCCGGGAAGTCAATGATTTTCATCATGCCAAGGATGCCTATCTGAACATCGTCGTGGGCAATGTTTACGACACCCGCTTCACCCAGAATCCCTACAACTACATCAAAAACGCCGCCTACCGCGAATACAGCCTGCCAAGGATGTACGATTTCAACGTGCGGCGTAATGAGCAAAGCGCCTGGGTTACCGGGAAAAATGGAACCATTGTGACCGTACGGAAAACCATGGCCAAAAATAATGTGCTCTTTACCCGCCTGGCAACGGCGAGGAAGGGCGTCATATCTGATCAACAAATTTTACGGAAAGGCAATGGTCAATTGCCCATCAAAAAGGGGCTGCCCATTGAGAGATACGGCGGATACAATAAGATTAGCGGTGCCTATTTTATTCTGGTAGAGCATAAAAAGGGGAACAAATGCCAAAGGTCCATTGAAAGCATACCAGTCTACCTGGCCAAACAAATTGAGGAGGATCCTTCCGACCTGATTTCATACTGTACCGACTCTTTACATCTACAGGAGCCGAAGATTCTAACCTCTAAAATCAAATTCAACGCTCTTTTTGAAATCAACGGTTTTCGCATGCATCTCTCCAGCCGCACCGGCGGAAGCCTGCGTTTCAAAGGCGCCAACCAGCTAAAAGTCGATCAAAAGGCGGAAAAAACCGTTAGGAATATTTCAAAATACGTTGCCCGCTGCATAACAGCAAAACGGGAACTGTCCATCACATCCTATGACAATCTATCCGCTGAAGAAAACATCATACTCTATGATCAATTGTTGGAAAAGCTTAAAAATTCAATTTATAAGGAAAAGCTCTCGGCTCAGGTCAATACGTTGACTGAAGGGAGGGAAAAGTTTATTAAGCTGGCTATTCCCACCCAGTGCAAGCTCTTGCTTGAGATTCTGCATCTTTTCCAGTGCAATATTGTATCTGCCAATTTGAAAGCACTCAGTGGGGGCGGACAATGTGGTAATATCGAAATTTCACAGAATATCACAAATTACAGCGGCATCAAAATCATCAACCAATCTCCCACAGGTCTTTTTGAACAGCATATGGACCTGCTTTCGCTATGAGCTGGCGTACCGTGGTAATCTCCTCCAGGGCAAAACTGGAATACAAACTGAATTATCTGTTGATCCGCAACGAGGCCGTCACCAAGATCTTCCTCAATGAGATCGCCGTACTTTTGATCGAAAGCACGGCGGTCTCCCTGACCACGAGCTTGATCAGTGAATTGACCAAGCGCAAAATCAAGGTCATTTTCTGCGATGAAAAGAGAAATCCTGTTTCGGAGCTGATACCCTGCTATGGCTGTCACGACGAGGCCGCCAAACTCCGAATCCAGCTGGCCTGGACCCCGGTGACAAAAGAAATGGTCTGGACGGAGATCGTGCGTAATAAGATCCATCAGCAAAAGTGCCTTTTGTTAGCGCTGAATCGGGAAGAGGCTAAGCTGCTGGGCGAATACCAGAGGCAGCTTCAAATCGGTGATACCACCAACCGTGAGGGCCATGCCGCCAAAGTTTACTTCAATGCCCTCTTTGGCAAGGAATTCTCAAGAAATGATGATACCCCTGTTAACGCTGCCCTCAATTATGGATATAGCATCATCCTATCGACCTTCAACAGGGAAATCGTTGCCAATGGTTACTTGACCCAGCTTGGCCTTTTCCACGACAATACTTTCAACCACTTCAACCTCAGCTGCGACTTTATGGAGCCATTTCGCCCTCTTGTCGATCAAATCGTACTGGCCATGGCATTGAACGACTTCTCCTCTGCAGAAAAACTCACCCTGGTCAACTTACTGAATCAGTCGGTCATCATCGACGGCAAACAACAGTATATCAACAACGCCATCAAGATATATTGCAAAAGTCTCTTTGTGGCACTGGAGGAAAGGGATCCGGCGCTGATTCATTTTTACAAAAATGAGCTATAGATTTATGAGAATACTGGTGATGTTCGACCTTCCCTCCATCACGTCGGAAGAAAAAAGAGAATACCTGAGATTTCGCAAATTTCTACTAAAGGATGGCTTCTTGATGATGCAGGAGTCCATTTACTGCAAGCTGGTTCTAAACGCCACCGTCGCCAATACCGTAACGGAAAATGTACGCAAGAATAAACCTCAAAAAGGTCTGGTTCAGATGCTTACCGTAACGGAAAAACAGTTTTCTAAAATGGAATTGCTGATCGGGGAAGGACAATCGGAGGTCATAGATTCCGATGAAAGGTTGATCGTATTATGAAAATCGTGCATCCGTTGTTGGAGGAACCCATCCTTTTTGAGGAAAACCGGTTTCCTGTTTGGATTGTAGAAGATCAAACAACTTTCTCTAACCTGATTGCCGAAATCAAACAGCAGATCAGTGCTGATCAGGGGCTGTTTGTACTCTCCGAGGGTATGGATATCCTCTCTCTGCGCAAATGCGCGGAGCTGATTGTAGACCCCTTCGCCTTGGAACTCAATACCAAGGTGATTTTGGGCAAATTATATAAGAGGTTGGAGGACACCACTGTGGCAGAGGACTATTATTTGCAGACAGTGACCTTGCAGACAAGCCTCTATGGCTATCTGGAGGAATTATTTGCGTCAGAATCCCTGCCCCTGACCTATAAAGATTCTTTTGATATCGCCCATTTATTGAGAGATATCGAGGTGCGAATCAATTGTGGGGAACAATGCCTGGCGGAAATGCTCCCGGACTATCTAAGAACCGCTACGGAACTGGGGGGAATCAAACTGTTTATTTTGGTCAACTTAAAATGCTTCCTATCCCCCGAAGAACTGACGGAACTCTATGTCTATGCTTCTTACGAAAAGATTAACTTGTTACTATTGGAAAACACCTATAAAAAGCCGTATAGCGACCATGAAAGAATAATCCTTTTGGATTCTGATCTTTGCCGCCTAATTTGATTGCAAAAAATCCAAACATTTGATAAAATCAAAAAGAAGATACATCCTTTCCATATGAGATTTACCGGCGTTGTGGTGGCGCATCCTCTCCTACCTACACTTTGAGGTTTGAGAATGGTGTAATCTCATATGGTAGTCAAACTGTGCTGCGTCTACCGTGGTCTGCTCCGTGGTTTGAGAATGGTGTAATCTCATATGGTAGTCAAACCGATACAGGCAAAGTTATTTTCAGGATTACGTTTGAGAATGGTGTAATCTCATATGGTAGTCAAACCAAACTTTTTATGTTATCATATAAATGTGAGTTTGAGAATGGTGTAATCTCATATGGTAGTCAAACGAAATCATTTGTTATCGTCACTGTTCTTATGTTTGAGAATGGTGTAATCTCATATGGTAGTCAAACAATCCACCGGATGGGTACCATCGTCTTGGGGTTTGAGAATGGTGTAATCTCATATGGTAGTCAAACCGGTCTTATTACCGCTATTCCGCAGATTATGTTTGAGAATGGTGTAATCTCATATGGTAGTCAAACGTAGCCGTAAACAAAAGTGCTACCTCCCCCGTTTGAGAATGGTGTAATCTCATATGGTAGTCAAACCTTCGTGGGGCGCGGCTCCTCCAGCCATGCGTTTGAGAATGGTGTAATCTCATATGGTAGTCAAACAGCAGACCTTCCACAATCGATCACAAAAAAGTTTGAGAATGGTGTAATCTCATATGGTAGTCAAACTGGATGCTATACTCTCTGCAGAGTCGCGCTGTTTGAGAATGGTGTAATCTCATATGGTAGTCAAACTGAGGCTTTTGCTACGGCAATACCGCAGATGTTTGAGAATGGTGTAATCTCATATGGTAGTCAAACCGCTTTTGATGCTGTCCCAAACACCTGCAAGTTTGAGAATGGTGTAATCTCATATGGTAGTCAAACCTAATTGAGAGAGGATAAACGGCGGTGCCCGTTTGAGAATGGTGTAATCTCATATGGTAGTCAAACACAAAAAAAAGACACCCGAAGGCGCCTAATGTTTTTTTACGATGGATTGTCAAGTCAAGTGCGCCAATTCAAGTGTTTCTACACGAATTGGCGCACTTGACTTGACAATCCATCATATAATAAATTTGCACAAAAACAAAAGAGATTCTGATTTTCAGAATCTCTTTTTTAAAAATTTACCCCGGCGGCTACCTACTCTTCCGCGGACTCGCGTCCGAAGTACCAAAGGCGTGAAAGAGCTTAACGACTGTGTTCGGTAAGGGAACAGGTGTGGCCTCTTTGCTATCGCCACCGGGAAAGGTTATGACGTATTAAGTTAAGGAAAATCATTGATTAGAATGAAGTTCTTTAAAAATTGTATAGAGAAAACGGAAACGCTTTAGGGATGACATCGTCATAAAGGACGAATAGGTCAAGCCCTCGACCAATTAGTACCAATCAGCTTAAGACATTACTGCCCTTACACATTTGGCCTATCAACCAGATCATCTCTCTGGGGTCTTACCAGATTAACTCTGAGGGAAATCTTATCTTGAGGTGGGCTTCGCGCTTAGATGCTTTCAGCGCTTATCCGTTCCAAACTTAGCTACCCAGCTGTGCCCCTGGCGAGACAACTGGTACACCAGCGGTATGTCCATCCCGGTCCTCTCGTACTAGGGACAGCTCCTCTCAAATTTCCTGCGCCTGCGATGGATAGGGACCGAACTGTCTCACGACGTTCTGAACCCAGCTCACGTACCACTTTAATGGGCGAACAGCCCAACCCTTGGGACCTACTACAGCCCCAGGATGTGATGAGCCGACATCGAGGTGCCAAACCTCCCCGTCGATGTGAACTCTTGGGGGAGATAAGCCTGTTATCCCCGGGGTAGCTTTTATCCGATGAGCGACGGCCCTTCCACTCGGTACCGCCGGATCACTAAGCCCGACTTTCGTCCCTGCTCGAGATGTCTCTCTCGCAGTCAAGCTCCCTTATGCCTTTACACTCTTCGCGCGATTTCCATCCGCGCTGAGGGAACCTTTGGGCGCCTCTGTTACTCTTTAGGAGGCGACCGCCCCAGTCAAACTGCCCGCCAGACACTGTCCCTGCACCGGCTTACGGTGCCAGGTTAGAACTCCAGCAGTTCAAGAGTGGTATCCCACCGCTGACTCCAGCAAGCCTTGCGACCTGCCTTCGTAGTCTCCCACCTATCCTGTACATGAACTACCAAAATCCAATATCAAGCTGCAGTAAAGCTCCACGGGGTCTTTCTGTCCTATCGCAGGTAACCGGCATCTTCACCGGTATTACAATTTCACCGAGCCCCTCGTCGAGACAGCGCCCAGATCGTTACGCCTTTCGTGCGGGTCTGAACTTACCAGACAAGGAATTTCGCTACCTTAGGACCGTTATAGTTACGGCCGCCGTTCACTGGGGCTTCGGTTCAAAGCTTCGCCTTTCGACTAACCTCTCCCCTTAACCTTCCAGCACCGGGCAGGCGTCAGCCTCTATACTTCATCTTTCGATTTGGCAGAGACCTGTGTTTTTGGTAAACAGTCGCCTGGGCCTGTTCTCTGCGGCTCTCT
>JAXGZS010000005.1:70000-189104 GCA_040776805.1 Clostridiales bacterium
CAAAGCGGGAGTCCTCCATACCAAGTTCGGTTATGCGATCGGAGGGATTAGAGGCGATGTTAACACAAACTTTGGCAAACTTGACAAACGTTGAGGAATTAGTAAATCGTGTTGAAAATGATCTGACATGCTTCGGCGCGGGTCGCGGTTGCTTTCGCCCGAATCGTATGATCATTGTAGCCGTGAATCAGGTCATTTGCGGTTAAGGCGTTAATATAGGCGGTCGCCCAAGAAGAAGCGCTGCCAATATCGTTAAAACCGGCCATGGAATAATTCTGGCTTATATCGATTCCCGCCACTCTGGCAATGATCGCAAACATCTGCTCTCTCGTAACCGGTGCGTTGGGATTGAATTTGCCGTTGCCTTCACCCAGGACAATCCCGGCATTTGCCAATTCCGTAACCGCTTTATAATACCAACTGCCGCTCTTTACATCGGAGAAGGTCGTTGTTCCGGTGGCCGTAAAGTCGCCCATGGCGGCGATGATTTGGCAGAATTCCGCTCTCGTGATGGTGGCGTCGGGCAAGAACTGATCGCTGCCGGGATAACCGTTGACATAACCTTTGGCTGCCAAAGAGTACACAGCTTGAGCCGCCCAATTATTCTCCGGAAGATCACTGAAAAGGGTGTAGGTTTCTACCCATACGGGATTGGTGATCGCGTAATTGCCCTTGGCGTCCACAGCGGTGAAGCTATACCATAGATGATCGGCGGCGCCATCCGGGGTTACTGTAAATTTCACGCGTTGCGTCGCGGTGGATTTATCAAAGGTCAATGTCTCTACAGCTTCTCCCCCGCTCCACAACGTAACCGAGGAGAGACCGTTCACCGCTTCGACGTCCATCTTGAAGGTCAAAGAACCGCCGTCTTTGACGATTTGCGTTGACCCGAATTCCGTATTGCTGTCCGGCAATAAAATCGGGCCTTCCGTTACATAAGCATTCCCGTCGGCCAAAGCATTGAGATAATGGTCCGTGGTGCATTCTGTTTGTTTGTTACTGCCGTCGCCAAGATCCGCATACATACGAATAATCCCGGGATAGAGCGTGGTAGAAGTTGCGTCGTGTTGATCGGAACCGGCGCTGAAGTATTTTTCTACACCTTCATTCCAAAAAGCCATGGCGGAGACGAAGGTTTTCGCGTCCATGTTGGAAACACCCACCGCCGTTAAGGTGCTGTTGAGATGATCCAGGTCTATGGTATCCCAGGCTTCGTCGGTGAGTACTGCATCAAGTCCGCTGAGATCGACGGTAGGCTGGATTTCAAGGAGGTCAAAACCGTCCCAGCCCTTGTCGGTGCCGCCGTTAACGCTGGCTTGGTTATATAGGAAGCCGTAATCGGAATAGGGGTGATGCACAATGACCAGGGCATTGTCTTTATGGCCCGCATCAATGATGTCCTGAGGCGTTGCCGTTGTGGCGTCCACAGGAGAGCCTTCTAAACCGGCGCCGTAAGATACGCCCAGGAGACCCCAATGGCCCCAGCCGGGAGATACTTCAATATTGCTGAGGAATGGTATGCCCAATTTCGCCGCCATCGCCGCCATGGACTGATTATGCACACGGGAATCATGGTCGGAGATGGTAATGAAATCAAGCTTCGCCGCAATTTCCGCCCGGAAGAGGTTTTGCGCGGTGGTAGCGCCGTCGCCAAAATCGGAGTGCTGGTGATTATCGGCGCAATACCAGCCTGCACCTTCGGGGTCAATGAGCGTCGGAATCGTAAAAGTGTAGTTTACGCCGCTGTCGGATACCTTCGTGGTATAGGTGGCGGCTTTCGATTCAAAATCCGTACCGTAATATGCCGTAAAGGTGATGTCATTCCCTTTGGACATGGTAAAGCTGATGGTATAAGGGGCTTCGGTGTTTAATGCGTCGGAAAAGTAGGTGGTGCCGCCCAGGGTTTTCATTTCCGAAGTAACACCTGAGATGGAAACTTTAAAGGGAATGGAAAAACCGTTTTCATCCACGGCTTTCAAGGTGATTTTCGCGCCGTCATCCAACGTGAAATCTTTTGTGGTATCTTCCGTGAGGCTCATCTCCGTACTGGTCACGGAAGTATACCCGGCAGCTTCCACTTTAAATTTATAGGTATAGTCCCCGTTCCCCAAAATATTGTCGGTACCGTCATCGAAGCCGGTATTGGGTAAATCAAAGGAGTAGTTGCCGTTTTTATCGGTGATGTCCCAGACGAAGGGCTGCATATTGGCAACCGCAACATCGGCAGCGCCGGGCACGCTCGTAGATTTCGCCGTCTTCGCGTAAACGCCGGTTTTTTCCGCGATCACATAGGCGCCGGCCACGGGATTGCCCTCGGAATCCAGAACTTTGCCGCTGATGGTGGAGTAATCCTCCGCCGAAATGTCATTGCGGTCAATGTAGCGATCAATCAAGGTCGCCGTTTCCGATTCATCGGAAACCAGGGATTCCCCAACATAGTGATAATGATTCCCGGGGACAAGATCCTGCAAGGTATAGAGATCTTTGTATCCGGTAGAACCTTTATAGGCATTGGCGTGATCCATTTCCAAAGAGACGGCATAATTCTTACTGTAGGAAACGACAAAATTGCCAAAGTATTCCTGAACGCTGTCATCGCTGCCGATGGCGATCCCGGTTACCTTGGTATCAGGGTAAAAGCCATAGGGTCCAAACATGCTGGCGGCTTTGGTTGTAATGGAAAAACCGCTGTACATATCTTTGTAAGTTACCTTGTTGGCGGCGGGATTTTCAATGTCGCAGCCGAGACCGATGTAATTTTTACCGTCCTCCAAGGTATAGGTAATCGTCACATGAAGAGGTGCTTGGGTGGCGCCAAACTGCGTCGCGTCATTAACGCTGTTTTTATCGGCATCCGCGACCCAATAGCGGGTATGCACCGTGATCACAACCTTAGCGGCGGTGTTCTCCGTCACGTCTACGGTGATATCGTTTCTGAGATCCGTACCGTTATACGTCCCGGTGGAGGTCCAAAGGTCATTTAAAAACTCAATATCGTTGATGATATTGGTTCCCATATCCCCGGCTGTACCGGCGCCGCCCCGGATACCGAGATCAAGAATGCTCCCTTTCGTCATGTTCCAATAATTATTGGAGTCCACGGCGATGGAAAAGGCAATCTCATCATTGTATACGGTGAGGTCATGGGTACCGGTGGCACGGCCTTCGAAAATGGCCGTGGGACCTTCGCTTACGCCGCAAGCGGCATGAACATCGGCAGTGCCCGCAAAACCAATCATAAAAGACAACACCGCCATCACGATCAGGGTAAACAACAATGCCTTTTTACCTCTTACGAAAGGTTTTTGAAGCAAATGTTCCATATCGTGTCCCTTCCTTTCATACGCTATCTCTTTAAAGACTGCAATATACCTCGTCTCCCCTATATTGCGGAGGATAGCTTTTCCATCATTATAAAATATTGTCGTTACAAAACCGTTACAGCAAAAATCAAAACAAAACCGCTTTCTTTGCGAAACTGCAAAGAAAGCGGTCTTTTAAATTACTATTTTTTATTTTTATCGGTTGGTCAGCGAACCCACGGTAAATTCCGCCCAGGCATACTCCGTAAGGTATTCGCCGTGAAAGAGATTGCCCTCGCCGTTTAAATAGTCGTAGTAATCACAGGAAAACCGGTGGGGATCCACCCGAAGACAACCGGGCTTGGTTATCAGCAGATCATCAATACCGTATTCCGCCAGCATTCGTTTGAGGCGGTATAGGATCAGACGGAAGTAATTTTTAGCTTTTTCCCCGTTTTTATCTTCAAACAAAGCGGCCACGGCATCATTCATGGCGACCCAAGCGCCGCGGTGATGCACCAGGTAGGCCAGTAATTCCGCGGACTTTTTATGCTGCACCGGCACGGGAACGCCGTCCACCAACAGCTGGAAACTGGGAAAGCAGTGGATTTCCAGCCGTTGCCGCGGACTCAAATTCGATATTTTAACGGCCCGGGCAATGCCGTGGCTTACATCTTCGGCGCAGAAGGGTTTCACGATAAAATCAGCGGCCTCCACATCCCAGGCAGCCAAAGCATATTGGCTGTAACCCGTGATGAAAATCACCGCGGGAACATGTTCCAATGCCAAAAATTCTGTGGCCAAATCAATTCCGTTTAATTGAGGCATTTCGATATCGAGAAAGGCAATGTCCACAGGATACGATGAGGCATAAGCCAAGGCGTCAGGGGATTTGTCAAAAACCATAATTTCCTCGGCATCATCCCGCTGACGCAAAAACATCTCCAATATATGACGAGCTCTCTCCTCATCATCAACGATCATGAAGCGCATCGTTTCCTCCCATCGTAATGACAATTTCCGTCCCTATATCAGGGTGGCTCCATATGGTCATGGTTGCGCCGATGGCGGCAAGGCGCAACCGGATATTGGCCAGTGAGCGCTCTTTGGTTGCCGACGCCGCAAAACCCACGCCGTTATCGGCAACGCGAATGATAATGTTATCCTTTTCCCGTACAGTGGTTAGACGGACTTTGCCGCTGCCGCTTTTTTTCCGGATCCCGTGATGCACCGCGTTTTCCACCAAAGGTTGAAGGCTCAAGGCGGGTACCGAAAAATCTGTTACGCGAATGTCCGTTTCGAATTGCAGCTCCGTGCCGAAACGAATGATTTCAATATCCATGAAATTGCAAATATGCTGGTATTCTTTGGCGAAAGGAATCCGCACTTCTTTGCCGAGAACATCGATGCTGGTTCTGAGGTAGGACGAAAATTTCACAATGGTCGCCGCCGCCTTTTCCGGATCAGTATAACAGAGATCCTGAATCGCAAGAAGCGTATTGCTTAAAAAATGCGGCTGCATTTGCGCGGCCAGAAGCGCCAAACGGTTGTCGGCAAGTTGTTTGTCAAGGGCGGCAACCCGCCGATTATTGGCAATCCAGAGGACAATTGTGGAAAAGATCGTACAAACGACGTAAATCAAGAGACCGAAACTAAAGAGCGTACCTCCGTGGAGCAAACCACGATAAAGATAAAAGGAATAGGCGCACAATTCCGCGGTAATGGACAAAATCAGCACCGCGAGACCAATTCCATGAAACATAAAATGCGGCGGACGCTCGAAACGAATTTTTTCAATCAGTTCCAAACAAACAACAAGCACCGAAATGACCACGGGAATCAAGGTCATCAGCTGCGTCTGCTCAAAATCCAAAAGTCCTGTCAGCTGCAAAATGACCCGCAGGCCGGCGGTGACGCAAAACAGCCAGAAGAGCCCTGTATAGACCGGGAAAAAAGCTTTCCGCGCATCGCATTTCGCATAGAGCAGATAAGCCGGGGGCATCAACATCAACGCCGCAAAAGAAAGCCAGTTTTCATCAAAATAATCCAATGTAAATACGTTGGGGACGTGGCTTTCCACCCGTAAATAGACGGCGGCCACCAGCACAAAGAGGCCCAAAGTCAAAAGGCGTTGATAGTCATAGCCGACAAAGATCAGGTGCAGCGAAAAAAGGATCATCAATAAGCCCAGGAAAAAGAGGGAACTGCTGATGATGTATTCCACAATATGATCTTGGGTCGTTTGGGCCAAAAGCGCGCCCCGGCTCCCCAAACGCACCTCGGGCAGGAGACCGGAATCACGGGCATAGGGGGAAGTCAGGAAAATCGCCACAGTCCCCCCGGCGCTTTCCGGACCGATGAGGACAAAATGCCAAGCAGCCGGTGAAGATTTGCCAAAGGGCTGATGGGCGACAGTATCATAGAGGTAAACCGTCTTTCCGTTCACCGTTACGCAAACCGACTGCTCGCTGCTGCGAAAACAAAGCGCCGCGTCCCAAGGCAGCTCCTCCGGGATCCGCAGCGTCATGGTGCAGGTTTCCCCTTTGCCCACCGGTAACTTTGCCGGCATGTTCAGATCTTCAAAAACGCGCTCCCCTGTCCGGCAGGTCCAGCCTTCGTTTAACGATACGATCGTCTCTTTATCGGGATATTCCATTTGATCACGGAGCGCGGAAAATCCCACGGAATCGATAAAATAAGCAAGGGCAACGCCAATCATCAGCAGCAAAAACGCGCTTTCGATATGCTTTTTGAAATCAAAGCTCTTTTTCCCCATGGCTTCCCCTATTCCATCACCCGACTCATGATCGCCCCTATAGCAAAAGTATAGCACAAAAACAGGACATTTCAATAAAATATAAGAGTTGAAAAAGGGACTCTCTCCTCAAGCAGCCCCGCAAAAAGAGAACCGGCTTTTGATGGAAAAATCAAAAGCCGGTATGTGGGGCGCCCTCATGGGAAAACCCCCTTACACTCGTTGTATGAACTTGTTTTATTTGATTTTTTCAATCAGAATGGCGCAGTCGGGGCAAACCGTCTGACAGGTTTTACAGGCGATACAATCTTCTTCGCCATGGCCCGGCTCCACGGTGGGAGCGCCATAAATGCCCAATCTTTCCGACCAGCCGATGGTGTGTTTGGGGCATTTTTCAATGCAGAGGCCACAGCCTTTGCACAATTCGGTAAAGAGATAGAATTTACCTTTGCCGTTTTCGGTCATCACCGATTTAAAATCTCTCATTTCCATCCCTCCTTAGCGCACCAAACTCATGCCCTTTTCCAACGCGGTATAGTTCATTTCGCGCAGAGCGGGGTTGGCTTCGAACTTTTTGGCAAATTTGTGTTCCAGGGCTTCTTTGATCACGTCGATGGAGACCATGTCGGTCAAACCGAGGACGGCGCCCATGATGATGACATTGAAAACACGGACGTGCAGTTCGGTATTGGCAATTTCGTGGGCGGGAATTTCCACAATTTTCGCCACTTCGTCTGCTTTGGGCAGATTCTTCCTGGCTTCCGCCGAAATATTGGCATCATAGACATAGATCGTGTTGGGATTGACGTACATTTTCACGCGGCTGACGGCACGGTCGCTCAAAGCGACGATAATATCGGCGTCGTCAAATTTCGGGGAGCCGATCACCTCGGAGGAGATCTGCATAAAGGCGACGGAAACGCCGCCTCGCTGTTCCACACCGAAGTTGGGAATGTACATCACTTGTTTCCCCATTTTATAAGACGCTTCCGAAAGGATCGCGGCAACGGACTGAACGCCCTGGCCGCCTTCTCCGGCAAGCATAATTCTTTTCAGATCACTCATTGATCCTGCCCCCCTTCTTCGGGAACTTTGAATTCGCCGACGGGAAATTCCGATAGCATTTCATCTTCCAGAAAAGCCCAGGTTTTCTGAGCATTGGTCGCCCAGTTGGTGGGGCAGGTGGACAACGCTTCCACAAAAGAGAAGCCGCTGCCGTTCAACTGCGCCTGTAAGGCTTTTTTCAGATAGTTTTTCAACTGTTTCGGTTTGGCCACAGTGCCCCGGGCCACATAGGCGCCATTGCCGACCATGGCGGCCACCATTTCAGGGCCGTGGGTCGGTTCCCCTTGTTGTTCAACGCTTCTGCCGTAAGGAGACGTCTCCGTCTTCTGACCCGGCAAAGTCGTGGGGGCCATTTGACCGCCGGTCATGCCGTAGTTGGTGTTGTTCACCAAAATGGAGGTGATCTTTTCATTTCGCGCCGCGCAGTTCACCAAATGCTGGGAACCGATGGCGTAACCGCCGCCGTCGCCCATATAGGCGATGACGATTTTATCGGGAGTCGCTCTTTTCACCCCGGCGCAAACCGCGTTGGTGCGGCCATGGTGAGTCTGAACCGTATCGCAGTTAAAGAAGTCGATGGCCAAAAGGCAGCAGCCAATATCGACACAGAAAATCACTCTATCCTGAAGGCCCAATTCATCAATGGCTTCGCCCAACGCCTTGAGGACGATCCCATGACCGCAGCCGGGACAGAATTTATGGGTTTTTGTTTCTTTACGCCAGCACACAGGCATCGCCGGTGCGACATTGTTGAATTCAACAGCCATTTCTTTCCCTCCTTATTTCATCATGGACTTGACTTTGTCGACAAGTTCGTCAGAGCTAACGCCTTTACCGGGCTTGAAATAACCGGTAATGGGTACGGTGAGGCCATAGAGTTCTTCAGTAATGAAGCGCTTCATCTGGCCGAGAGCGCTTTCCACCACGAGAATATTCTGTTTGCCCTCTACCGCCGCGGCCAGCTGTTTACCGGGAAACGGTCTTAAAGTGATGGGACGGAAATAGCCGACTTTGTAGCCGTCTTTGCGCAGATTCTTCACTGCTTCTTTGCAGGCGCGGCTGACAACGCCGTGGCCGACAACGATGATTTCAGCGTCGTCGGTGAAGGCTTCCTCGTATTCAGTGATTTCGTCTTTGAAGGAATCGTAATGATCTTTCAAATCATTGACCACGTCGAGGAGTTCTTCTTCGGTATTGTAGGTATTTTTAAAGAAAGAGGGGTCGCGGTCAACACCGGGTTTGCCGGGAGCGCCGACGTAAGGTTTCGTTTCTTCCATGACAATACCCCGGGAAGCGGGATCGTACATGGTGACGGCTTCTCTCATTTTAGCCTGATAACCGTCGCCCAAAACGATGGTGGGAACACTGTATTTCCAGGCTGTATTAAATGCTTTGATGGTGTAATCGTAAAGATCCTGATGACCGGAAGTGGAGTAGACGACGCGGAAACCTTCGCCATTGCCGCCATAGCAGCACATGGTGACTTCCTGCTGGGAGTAGATTACCGTTGCCGTGGACGGGCCGCCCCGCTGCTGGACGACAACGACGATGGGGATTCTCATCATTTCCGCCATGGTAAGAGGTTCCTGCATCAAGACGGTGCCGGGGCCTGCCGTGGCAGTAAATGCCCGGGTGCCGGTGAGAACGCCGCCGCAGGTCGTAAATCCAGCGGAGAGCTCATCCTCCGTCTGGAGGAAATTGCGGTCATGTTTCGGCGCTAATCTCGTCCAATAATGCATGATTTCATTCTGAGGGGTGATGGGATAGCCATACATAATTTGGGCATCCGCTGCCAATGCCGCCCAGGCAACAACTTCGTTGCCGGTAACGAATACATTGGTATCCTTCTCAATCGGTTTTGTGGCCATAAAATTCTCTCCTTTCAGCCAAAAAAGTTTCTCTACTAACTCTTCTCTATCATTGATTACCAAAAGCCCAAGGGCAGGTAACGTGTTAATAGCCGCACAGGGACGCCTTCATAGGCGCCGTCGGGGAAATCCGGGGCAAACCGCTCATCCACCGCCATGGCAACCAGCGGCAAAGCAACCTTTTCCGCCGCCTCCTTGACCATGGTGAAGCCGTCTTTCATCATCGGCACCGTGGTTTTTTCCGCGAGGTGAGTATTGGCGATCAGTCCGTTGGCGGGACCGGCTTCGTACAGATATTCGATGATTCTTTCCACTGAATTGGTCATCGGCCTTAACGTATTTACCACAAAAAGGACTTCCAAATCCTTTTCCTCGGCAACCCCTTCCAGCAGATTTAAGATGGCGCTGCCTTTGGCGCCGTAACCGATATCGAGGATCACATCGCCTTCGTTTTTCAGCGCCCAACGCATGGCGGGGTGCAGGGTGGAACCGGCTTCACCGAGACCCAAGGTTTCTTCTGTCTTCCAGGCGATCACGCGCACGCCTTTTTCCTCCAATAAAGGAATCAGCGGACGCAGTGTGTAGACGGGTTCCACCAGATCGAGATCGACCAGCGTCACCCTTCTGCCCTGTGCCGCCAAAGAGACTGCGCGATTCACCGCATTTTCACTTTTACCGGAGGCATATTCCCCGGTATAGGCTTCCACAATTCTACCCATAAAATCATCCGTTTCATCTTGTATCTAATGATTATAGCATACCTGTTCCGCACCAACAAGAGAATATCTCGGAATTTGTGTAAATTTTTGACATTTTGCACAAGTACCAAACACCCCAAAACAGACCGCCAAAATCATGGCCAACAGCTTGGTGAAAACGCAAGTACCAGCGTCCTTCCTTCCCTTTAAGGATACCCCAATCAAAGGAAATCCACTCTTTCCATCACCAAATCAGGACAATTTTGTCATTTGCCGTCAATGGCGTCACTTCTCGGTTATCCCGGGGTCGTCGATAACTCCTTAGCACCAGGGAATAAGCAGGGAATAAACAGGGAAGCGCAAGAGGCAAGAATCCTATAGGATATGCAAACCCCGCGGTTTTCAGAACCGCGGGGTCAAGATTCCGCTTTTATGTTTACTTTTTATCTTTTAGCAGGGGTTTGATGGCATTGTAATATTCCCCCGCTTTTTTACTGTCCTTGTACTCTTTTTGCAGGGCGTTGCTGACGCCGTTTTTCGTTTTGTATCTCTGGATAAACTCCGCGATGATTTCCGCGGCTTTTTCGTCCTTCACGAGCGCCTTCACTTCCGCGATAAGGGCGGCCTTTTCCGTTTCAAAGTCCTTGCCGGCAACATCCGCCACGCAGGAAACTTTCACCTTTCTTTTGGCCCAATAGGGACAGAGGCACTGGAAGCCCTTGTCCTTGCTGACGATAAAGAACTCATCGCCTTTACTTTCCGCGGCCAAAGCGCCGAGGCACGTCGAAAGCTGGAAGTCCAGGGCGTTTTTGCCGCCCCCTTCCACTTTCTGAAACTGAATGTCCGCACTGGATTCGTTCAGCCGCCGGTGCAAACCGAAGGACATTTTATTGGCATTTTCCGTATAGAACAAGATCACGCGGTAATCGGCGCTCAGCTTGCTGATGCCGTTTAAGCCGCTTTCGTTCACATTTTCATAATCTACTAAATATGTTTTCATCATTTCTCACTTTCTGATATTTTAGTATTATACCACATATCGGCAATATCCACAATATCAGTAAATAAAGAGCAGAAAAAGGCGCTTCGCAATGGAGCGCCTTAGACTCTTATTCTTCCGCTTTCATTTTATCGATGGAGGGTACGGCGATCAGGCGGGCGAAGATCACGCCGATGATCCCGCCGATCAGTTGGCCCACAAAAACAGGAATCACCAGATTGGGTTGAAAATTCATGTTAAAGGCGATCCAGTCCCCTAAGGAGTAACCGCCGCAGACCACAAAAGCAATGGTGATGACCTTGCTTCTGGCGTCCATATTCTTGATCATACCAAAAAGGGCGATGCCGTTGGCCATGCCTGCCACCAAACCGGCGCTGCCGGTTTCGTCGAGACCGATCTTTCTGCCGACGGCACTCAGAGGCTCGCCGAAAAACTTACGGATCAGATAAACCATGGGGAAGGCCCCGGTAAGCATCATGGCAATGGCGCCCAAAAGCTCAATGGCGCGGAAACTGCTTTCCTCGTCGGCAAAAGCGGGGTCAAACCCCCAGCTGCCAAAAACCGCCGAGAAAAAGCCGGTGTAATACTGGATGATGGACGCCGCCACCACCAAGGTCAGCACGGAAAGGAGCAGACGGCCAAAGATCATAAAACCCTTCACCATGATCTTGGGAAAAAACTTCAAACCGACGGCCAAAAGACCACAAAATAAAATCAGGGGAACGAGGTTGATCAATACAACGCCCATATCCATATGCAGCTGGTAGGCGGCTTCCCCGGTGGTGATGAATTCCGTGCGTACCATGGGCTTGGTGAGCCACATGATAAAACAGGAAATGAAAACGCCGAAGGGAATGGCCAGAATGCCGCTCATGGCGCCCAAAGCCATATAGGGCTGGTCCTTTTTTTCAAGGATGGAGAGGCCCACGGGGATATTGAAGGCAAAAGTCGAGGCTGCCATCACGCCGACGCAAATCGCCATCACGGTGATTTCCGGCGACGCCGCCAATTGCAGCGCCAAAGCGTAGCCGCCGCAATCCGCGGGCACCAATGTCGCCGCGGCAATGGCGGTATCCGCGCCAATCAAGGAGAACAGGCCGCCAAAGATTTTATTGACGCCAATCACCAAAAAAGGGACGGATACCATCAGCCCCACCACCGGGATAAACAGCGAGGCCAGCACGGAAAGGCCCTCATGAAAGGACTTTCCGAGGCCGCTGTCGGGATTGATCACCGACGCCAAGGCCCCCGCAGCGCAGCAGGCCATTATGATGTAAAGTACAATGCTACCTACGATCTCCATGGAATACTCCTCCATTTAATCATTCAATCGTTCAATTGTTCATTTAAAACACGGTACGTATGGGTTAAATAAGCAACGGGGTCTTCTGTTAGCTCCCCGTTTTCATAATAGAGCTCCAAAGCCAGTTCACCGCAAAAGTCAATCTCTTTTAAGACGCTGATCACCAACGGCCAAGGAATATTCCCCGC
This sequence comes from Clostridiales bacterium, assembly GCA_040776805.1. GTDB lineage: Bacteria > Bacillota > Dehalobacteriia > UBA7702 > UBA7702 > UBA7702. Next base: position 82,180 of record JAXGZS010000005.1, read on the forward strand.
AAAGGGCAGCAAGTGCTGGTCGGCACAGCCGTCATTATCATGAAGATGGATCACTTTCAGGCGGCTGCCGATTTTTTGAATCTCTTCGGGAAGGTCGAGACGCGCCAAGTTGGCGTGGCCACAATCAAAACAGATGCCGCAGACCTCCTTGCCGAAAGCGCTGTTGATGGTATCGGTAATGGTGATTAACTCTTCGATTCCAGGAGAAACACTTTTTAGGGGCCGGGCGTCCTCACCATCCCAGGGCTGATTCGTACCATTTTCCACGTCAATACGCAGCCCCAATTTCTCTGCCTGCTCCAGATAGGGTTGGAGATAGGCGATATTCCTTTCCGCTGACGCTTCGGGCTGATAGCGCATTTCCCCGTCGACAACGGTGCCCAGGTGCATCACGAAATCAGACGCGCCGCAGGCGGCGGCGATGTTCATGGATCGCAGCAGCACCTCTTGCCACGCCTCACCGTTGGTCTCATGAAAGAGAAAGGGATAAAACATCGGGGCGTGGGCCGCGTTCACCGAAAGGCCGTAACTGCGAAAACGCTTCACGAAAGATGCGCCGTCAAATTCTTCTGTGATAAGCTCCGTTAATTCACCAAGAGCAAGATGAACGTTATGAAATCCGCTTAATGTTACCTTTTCGAGAAAAGCAAAAAAGGAATCCAGTTGATTGCGTTGCCCGATACAGCGCGTGGTCGTTGAAAACAGCATGTGCTCCTCCAAAGCTGCGTATTTCGCGTATTGAAAATCTCGTCATAAAAAAAGCGCCCTGAGCTTAGCCTTGCGCCGTAATCTGTTTTAACAGGGAAGCAAGCTCTTCCACACTGTCCACAAGGTAGTCGGCACCAGCCTCTTCCAGGTCTTCCTTGAAACCCCAACCGTAAGTCACGCCAATCAACAGATCAAGGCCAGCTTTTTTGCCCTCAAGGATATCGCCTTTCGTATCTCCAATAAAGAGGATCTTTTTCCCGGTATACCTTGCTTTCAGTTTTAAAAATGCTGCTACCTTGCTACTTTCCCGATCGCCGCCGATCACCTCCGTAACGCCGCCCACCTGATGGCGGCCTAAGATATCCCGAAGCAAAACGCTGTGATTGCTGGAGACAATAAAAAGCGGAAAATGTTTCCCCAAATCATTAAGCAGCGCCGGGGCGCCGGAAAACATCGGGATTTCCACGCCGTTTTCAGCGAGGTCCCGGCGGTAGACCGTACCCAGTTTGCGGCAGGTTGCTTCATCGACGCCGTATTTCGCGCATTCCTCAAAATAATTATTGCGGCAAAGCCTTTTTAGATCCTCAATATCGCGGACGAGACCGAGCCCTAATTGCTGATAAGCGCCGACATAATAAACGGCTTCCACAGAAAGGGAATCAACGACGGTGCCGTCGGCATCAAAACATAGAATCATCTCGTACATTCCTCTGGTTGTTCGTAGTGTTCAAGCCGACCGTTTCGGCGATATCCAGGCAAAGGTATTGCTCCTTTGCGACAAACCCTTCTTTTCCCCAACATTGTTCTATCCTTTATTTTACACCTTCAACCAACTCTAAAGTCAATCCCCTTTTCATTACAAATCACCTGCCCAACAACGTCATGTAAGAAAGAAACCATGGCAAATATCATAGCTTCTTTCTATAAATATTATTTGATCTGTATTTTTCAATGGAAGCGGTTCGAAATGACACAGGCAAAATAGCCGATAGAAAAAACAACAAGGCCGATCAGCGTGTTGACAGAAACCAGCAAAGCACCAAGATTACCCCAGCCGTAAATGGGGAAAAGCGGACCGAGCATAAACGGACTGGAATACAATCCCGCAAAAATATCTCCCGCCACATAATCTGTAATATGGTAAGGCAGCAATGGCGCACCATCTAAATAGCTGCTTAACGGCACAACGTTATAATACACCAAAGCGAAAGCAAGGCATATAAAAGCCAGCCAATTAAGGGAAACCAAAGCTTTTCCATAGTTCGGGAAAAGTGACCTGCTTTTCCAGCCAACCCAACACCAGAGCACGAACAAAGCGAGGGCAGACAGGATCAACCACAAAACGAGGATCCCTCCATTCGCGCCGGATCCAATCGCTGCCAGAATATGCAGAAGTCCGAAAAACAGCAGATTTAATATCGTAAAGCCGCAAGGAATCAGTGACAACCAGAACTTTTTATTTCCGCTCACTTCATCACCCCCAAACACAGTTAGAATATAGGCCGATATTTCTCTGGCTTTTGCTTCAATTCAACAGTGGTCTCCCTGTTTTAAAGGAAGAAAAACTTCATAATAACGTACGGCCTGATCCCAGCTGCCAGTGGAAAGCACATAGACGACGTAATAAGGAGGTTTAACCTGATATCCCGTGTTTCTTGCCCGCTCTATGGCTTTTTGCAGCACTGCCTTTTCGTCAAAGTCACCTTCGATCCGCGCCACAATGGAAAGGGCCGGACACGAAGGAACCGTACGGATTTCGTTTTTCCTGTCCTCTGCGGAAACGAAATGCATATCGTCATCGAAAACAAGGCAGTACTCCTTAACAGCGTCTTCATCGTTTCCCTCCTCTGTCATAAAGGGATAACAGGGGTTGCTGATGGGAAACAGCGATTGCGTACTATTATAAAAAGATTCTTTCCTGAAAAAGTGAAACGCGCCGGTTTCGCTGACCAGGGGCGGCTCATCCCAGCGCATGGCCTTCCTGGTCATGCCCTCATAAAACCCCCAGACCGCCAATTTGCGCTTATACTCTTCCATCAAGGTCAACAGGTCGCCCTTTTGCTGCTGTACCATATCATAGATATCGGTAAGGGAGAGGGCGTCGGAATTTTTCAGACGGTAGATGTCGCTGACACTCATATCGATATTGCGGTGGTAGGTGATGCTCCAGATTTTATAAATATCGTTTTCATCAAAAGCGCGATAGCCGTTGTCCTCATCCTTGGGGGCGGAGAATAAGCCCTTCTTTTCGTAAAAACGAATGGCGGAGGGGGTGATGCCCAATATTTTCGCGACTTCATTGATCTTATATTTTTTACTCATACCCCTCTCCGTTATTGATAAAGCTCCTTCATGGCCCGGTCGATCTTGCGGCCGGCTTCTTTTTTGGCCAGATCGTCCCGTTTATCGTAAAGTTTTTTACCCTTGGCCAGTCCCAGTTCGACCTTGGCGATACCCCTGGTAAAATAGATTTTTAAAGGGATCAGCGTCAAGCCTTTTTCTTTGATTTCGCTGTGGAGTTTTAAAATCTCCCGCTTGTGGAGCAAGAGCTTGCGGGGACGCTTGGGGTCGGGATTGAAACGATTGCCGAATGCATAAGGGCTGATATGCATTTCATAGAGGATACACTCGCCGTGATCGATGCGAGCAAAAGCGTCGTTAAGATTGGCTTTCCCCTGGCGCAGCGATTTTACCTCGGTGCCGGTGAGGGCAAGCCCCGCCTCATAGGTTTCCAGGATGAAATATTCATGATGGGCCCGGCGGTTCGTCGCCACCGCTTTGACGCCGCTATTTTGCTTTCCCATAACTTACTCCTTTTCCAAAAACTCCAAAAATTCAAAATCAATCAAATGTTCGTCAAGGTTGACCCGGGCAACGCGGACATGAACCAAATCACCCAAACGGAAACAAAGGCGGTTCCTCGTCCCCATCAGTGTCCGCGTACCGGAATGAAATTCATAATAATCATCCTCCAGGGAGGAAACATGAACGAGGCCGTTCACCGTGTTTTCCAGTTCCACGAAAAAGCCGTAGGCGGTGACGCCGGAAATCACACCGGAAAATACCTCACCGATATGGGCGGCCATGTATTGGGCCATTTTGACATCGACGGCGTCTCGCTCGGCATCTTCAGCGATGCGTTCTTTCAGGCTGCTCTGGATCGCCGCGTCGTTTAACCGGCGGCTTAGCTTATCCCCTTTTTCCGCGCTGAGATAAGGCATATGCAGCATGTCTTTGATCACCCGGTGGATGCAAAGATCGGGATAGCGGCGAATCGGCGAGGTGAAGTGGCAGTAGCAGTCGGAAGCCAAACCGAAATGGCCGCGGTTTTCCGTATCGTAAACCGCGTGGCTCATGGTGCGCAGGATCTCCGTCTCCAGGAGATATTCACCGGGAGAACCTTTGATTTTTTCCAGCAGCCGCTGAAACGTATGGGGTTTGATATCATAAAGCTTCTGCCCCAGCGTATAACCGAAGGGCGCTAAAACCGCTTTCAGTTCCATGACCTTGTCATCGTTGGGCAAATCGTGGACACGGTAAATAAAGGGAATATCCCGGTTAAAATATTCCGTCGCGACAGTCTCGTTGGTGACGATCATACATTCCTCAATGATGCTCTCGGCCCGGCCGTGGCGGCGCTTTTTGATCTCGATCACTTCGCCGTCTTCGTTTAAAATTACCTTTGCCTCGGGAAAATCGAAGTCGAGAGCGCCCCGGTGCTGGCGTTTGGCGGTCAAAATCTCCCGAAGCCGATCGAGGCCGAAGAGCAATTCCTTGACTTTCGCACATGGTGCAAGCAGACCTTCCTCACCGTCAAGAAGGGCGTTAACCTCATCATAAGTCAGCCGCGCGGTACTTCGGATCACCGACTCAAAAATCTCTTCACGGACAACACGGCCTTTTCCGTTGATTTCCATCTGGCAGGTCAGGGTCAGCCGATCTTCCTGCGGGTTTAAGCTGCAAATCCCGTTGGAAAGCTCTTTTGGCAGCATGGGTATGACCCGGTCGGGGAAATAAACGCTGGTACCGCGATGATAGGCCTCCCGATCAAGGGGGGAGCCAACTTTGACGTAATGCCCCACGTCGGCAATGTGGACACCTAAAAGAAAATGACCGTGATCCGTAAAAGACAGGGATACGGCATCATCCAAATCCCGGGCGTCGGCGCCGTCGATGGTAACGATCATTTCTCCCCGCAAATCGGTTCGCTTGGAAAGATCCGCCGCTTCACTTTTTGCCGCCGCACGAGCGTTTTCCATGACTTTTTCCGAAAATTTTTCCGGCAGCTGGTATTTGCGGATCACCGTTTCCATATCGGTTCCCGGGGCGTTTTTGCGCCCCACGATCTCTGTCACCGCGCCGCGAATCTCGTTTTTACGCTCAGACCATTTGGTGATTTCCGCAACCACGACATCGCCGTCGCGGGCGCCGCCGGTGACGCTTTTGGGAATATAGATGTCTCGGCCAATGCGTTTGTCGTCGGGAATCACAAAGCCGCAGCCTTCGTCTTCCTCGTAAACCCCGACAATACGGCTGTTGGCCCGCTCCAAAATGCGGACCACTTCCCCTTCGTCCTTCCCGTTAACAAATTTTTGTTCCTTGACCACGCGAACGAGGACCCGATCGTTGTGGACGGCGCCGTGAAGATTTTCAAAGGAGATATAGATATCGCTTCTGCCGCGCTGATCGGGAATGAAGAAGCCATAACCCGGCCCTTTGCCTTCCATGCGACCGGCAAATAAATTCATATGGCGGCACAGGCCGTAGCGACGTTTTTTATTGAGCATCACCACGCCTTCTTTTTCCAGCTCACAAAGGCTGGTGAAGAATTCATTCCGTTGCGCGTCTTGGATTTCCATGGCGTCCATCAGGTCTTCCGGCTTTAAAGGGCGAAAATCCTTGTGCTCCATGAAATCAACGATTCGTTGCTTCATTCATCATCACTCATTTTCATGTTTCTTTCTTGATGTGGAGAACATAGCTCTTGGCCAAAGCTGCCTCGATGAGGCCGTCAACATCCATTTCCGCTTCCATTGCCAGACAATCCTTTAGATCCGGCCTAATTTTGGGGTAATCCGGCAAAAAGATCGTGCAGCAGTCCTCATAGGGACGGATGGAAATATCGAAGGTACCGATCTTTTGGGCAATGGCGATGATCTCCTCTTTGTCAAAACAGCATAAGGGCCGCAGCACCGGCATGGTGATGGCTTCGTTGATGGCGTACATGCTCTCCAAGGTCTGGCTGGCCACCTGGCCCACGGATTCACCGGTAAAAATCGCCTTGGCGTCAAGGGAAACGGCCACCCGCTGGGCAATGCGGTACATGAAGCGCCGCATCATCGTAATGGTATACTCTTCCCGGCAGGTCTCACGAATGGCCATTTGAATGTCGGTAAAATGAATCACATGCAGCTTCATGCCGGCATTGCTGTATTTTGCCAATACGGCGGCAAGGTCGACCACTTTTTCCTTGGCCCGTTCGCTGGTATAGGGGAAGGAATGAAAGTGGAGCAGCTCCACCTTGACGCCGCGCTTCATGGCCAAATAGGCGCAGACGGGGCTGTCGATGCCGCCGGAGAGCATCACCACGCCTTTGCCGCTGCTCCCCACCGGCAGACCGCCGGCCATAGGAATGGTCTGGCCAAAAACGTAAATGCCCTCTTTGCGCACTTCGATATCGATTCTTTGCCGCGGTTCTCTCACATCTACCGTATATTCTTTCCCCATCTGCGGCAGAACCATACCGCCAACGGTCTGACTCAACTCCGGTGAGGTCAGAGGAAAGGTCTTATCGGAGCGGCGGCTCTCGATTTTAAACGTGCCGCCTTGGGGCAATGCTGTTTCCAGCACCGTTTTGGCCGCCGCGGCAATCTCCTCCAAATCCCGGCCGCATTCCATCACGGGACTGACGGAATAGAGGCCGAATACCGCGGAAAGCGCCGCCACGGTCTCTTCCATGTCGTCATCAAGGGGCACCCAAAGTCGTCCCCAAGTACTGATGACTTCTTTATGAGGGAGTGCGCGGCGGATATTGGCTTCCAGTCTTTTGATGAACTGCCCTTTGTTTTTCCCTTTCAGGCCCAGCTCGCCGTAACGCAGCAATAATAACTTATACATTTATTTCTTTCCTCTCATCCTTCGTATCATGGTACAGCCGCTCTTTACCGCAGCGGCGACAACCGCCATATCTTCGCAGCTCGTTTCATCACCGAAGCTGAAACGTAACGCGGCGTCGCGTTCCTCGGCGCTAAAACCCATGGCCATCAGCGTCTCACTGCCGCCTTTTGTATGACTGTGGCAGGCGGAGCCTTGAGAAACATAGATGCTTTGCCCTTCCAAATAGTGCAGCAAAACCTCGCTTTTGATGCCTGGAAAACTTAGGTTGAGAATATGGGGAACGCTTTTTTCCGGATCACCGTTGATCTTAAAATCCACCCCCGCTTCCAACAAAGCATCAAGCAACGCCTGCCTGACTTCGTACAGATGCCGGTTTTTGGCTTCCCGCTCCTGTAAAGAGAGCTTTACGGCAAGGCCCAGAGCGCCGATGTAGGCGAAATTCTCCGTGCCGGCCCTCAAACCCCGCTCTTGGCCGCCGCCGTAAATCAGCGGCAACACCCGAATACCTTCGCGGATATAGAGGGCGCCGACGCCTTTGGGCGCGCCGAACTTGTGACCGCTGAAAGAAAAAGTATCGATATTGAGTTTCTTTGGCTCCACGGGGATGCGGCCATAACCCTGAACACCGTCGACGTGGAACAGGCAAGCAGGACTTTTTGCCCGGATCAGTTCAGCGATTTCCCCAAGGGGAAACAGCGTGCCGGTTTCGTTGTTGACCATCATCACAGTACAGAGGATCGTATCTTTGCGCAGCGCTTTTTTGAAAGCCCCGAGATCGAGATTGCCCTTTGGGTCAACACCGATCCGGGTCAGTTCAAAACCGTAGCGTTCCAAATACTCCATGGTTTTCAGCACCGAGGGATGCTCCACGGCGGAGCAAATCAGGTGATTGCCCCGATTTTTATAGGCTTCGGCAATACCCCGCAGGGCAAAGTTATTGCTTTCCGAACCGCCAGAGGTAAAGACAATCTCTTCCTTTGCGGCATGCAGGCTTTTTGCGACGGTTTTGCGGCTTTCCTCGATGATTTTTTCCGAGGCGATGCCCAGATCATAGAGGGCGGAGGGGTTGCCGAAACCCTCCCTCAATGTTTTTTCGATATAATGAAGGACCTCCGGTTTTAAAGGGGTCGTTGCGGCATAATCCAGATAAATCATAAATAGGTCTCCTCTTCCAAGTTGCATTATAGCACAAACAGACCCAATAAAAAAGCCCTCTCAAAAAAAGAGAGCGCCTGCCGGAAAACAGACGCCCTCTTCATCTTTATTTAATTTGATTTACTGTGCTAATTTCTTGTTCATCGTATCGATGGCTGTTTTCAACTGAACGTCTTTGGTGGGGTCCAGGGAGTAAATCAGGGAAATATCGCTGCTGCCAAGGTCGATTTCCACATCGGGGGTTACGCCGATTTCGTGGATCTTGTTTTTATCCGGGCTCAGGTATTCCGCCGTGGTCACCTTGATGGCGGCGCCGTTGCTCAGGGAATACACGGTTTGAATGATGCCCTTGCCGTAGGTGGTGTTCCCCACCAAGGTCGCTCTGCGGTTATCCTGAAAAGCGCAGGCTAAAATTTCCGAGGCCGAAGCGCTGTTTTCATTGGTGAGCATCACGATGGGATACGCGTAGGGATTGGTGTTCTGGGCATCGTAAACGTCTTCGCCGTCCTTTGATTCCACCCAGAGAATATGTTCCTTGTCAGAAAGGAACATATCGGCGATCTGCACCACCGCGGAGACGCTGCCGCCGGGATTGTTGCGCAGATCGAGGATGATCCCGTTGATCGTCCCTGCCTCCGCCAAAGAGGAAATCGTATCCGACAGTTCCGTCGGCGTATTTTCCGCGAAAGTAGAAATGCTGATATAGGCAATGCCGTCCTCGCCCTCTAAGAATTGACCGTCCACCGAAGGGATATCGATGGCTGCCCGCTCCACTTCAAAAGTGAGGGTTTCCCCATCCCGCAGTATTTCAATGGTGAATTGGTCTTCGTCGCCGGTTTTGATCAAGGCGGCAATGGTATCCGCGTTGACGCCGCGCATTGATTCACCGTTGATGGAAACGATCTGGTCGCCCGCCTTCATCCCCGCTTTAAAGGCGGGGGAATTCTTGATGGGCGCCATCACGGTGGTGTATGCCGCGCCGTCTTCGGTGGTAAGATAGATGCCGATGCCGTCGTAAGTGCCGTTGACTTCTTCAAGGAGGTCACTGTAATCAGCGGCGGTAAGGTAATAGGAATAGGGATCGTCCAAAGCCTGCACCATCCCGGCAATGGCGCCTTCAGTCTTTTCCGAGAAGGAAAGGGATTCCAGGCTGTAATGATTGAGGATTTTGACGGTCTGCACCAAATTACCGATATTGCCGATATTGAAGAAAACGGCGGTGAACAGAAGCAACAAGGGGACGCCAATCCCCACGATGATCCCGGTCACCAATCCTTTTTTATAAGTTCGTTCCTGTTCTCTCAAAAAAATCACTCCTTACCCACGAAATATATGCCGCAGGCGGCGGTATTATACAAAAGTAACTCCGCGGGAAAACTTGTTTCCCCGCGGAGAGCGTTCATACCAGTAAAAGATTCTGTGTATGCTTCACCGTTTCCCTATTCAAAGCTCCTACTTGATGTAACCCATGGGATCCACAGGATTGCCGTCCACCCGCACCTCGAAATGAAGATGATTGCCGGTGCTGGAACCGGTGGTGCCCACGCCGCCGATCTGCTGTCCGCGGCTTACCGTTTCGCCGACGCTGACATAAATGGCGGAGAGATGACCGTATAAGGTCACAATATTGCTGCCATGGCTGATCACAACGTAATGGCCGTAACCCGTGGATAATTGTTTGACGGTAATCACCGTGCCGGACTCCGCGGCCAAAACGGGAGTGCCTTTGGGCGCCGCGATATCGACGCCGGTATGCATCTTATACGTACCGCTGATGGGATGAGTGCGATAACCAAAAGGCGAAGTTTGTCTGCCGGCAATACTCAAAGGCCAGCCAAAGGAGCCCGAACCGGTGTAGGTATAGCCGGGGTCAGAAACGGAAATGGAAGCGTAATAAGAATTGATTTCCGAAGCGATGCTGGCGGATTGAGATTGCATTTCATCAATCTCCGCCTGAATCGCGTCTTCTTCGGTGCCAAGCTGAGCCAAAAGGGTTGATTTGGCGTCAACCTGAGCAAGGTATTCTGTTTCTTCGGCTTCTTTTTGCGCCTGGAGCGCGGCAATTTCATTCCTCGTCACTTCCAGCTCATTGAGCTTTTGCTCCGCCAAAACCTTATTCTCGTTGATGGAATTGATGATGGATTGATCCTGATTGACGATCTTGCCTAAAAAGACGAAGCCGGAAATAAAATCCTGAATGTTTTGAGAACTAAACAGCACATCTAAATAGGAAACATCGCCATTTTTGTAAATTGCATTAACACGGTCTCGAAGCTCCGCTTGGGACGCGGCCAAGGCCGCCTGAATACCGTCGTATTCTTCCTGCTGCTTCGCAAGGTTCGCTTCGGCTTCTTTCAGCTGGTTGTAAATCGTATCGATTTCCGCCTGCACCGCGTCAAGATTGGTGTTGATCTGATCAAGCTGGGCTTGGGCATCATCCTGGGCTGTCTGGTTGGCATCGAGTTCATCCTGTTTTTGCTCAATTTGGGAATCCACTTCACTCTTCTGATCTTTGAGATCAGATACATTGGACGCTACAACGAAACTACTTAAAGCAAGCACAACGACGAATACAACGGCGAGCATCTGTAGCGGTTTTTTGTACAATTTCCTCATCATAAAATTGATCTTTCCTCTTTCAAAAGGTTCTAACTGTTCTTTTCCATTCTCTATGTTTACTGTACTTTCTTTCGTTCCTTCAAATAAACGTTAAGCGAAAGCAACGATCCGGCGGAACCGAGAAAAACGCCGAAAACAATCATCACCAGGAACATATAAACAAAGGACATGTTAAAGGAAACAAGGTTCATAAAGACCAGCACAGAACTGAGTTTGTCAATGACAATGGAGTAGGCGCCGTAGATCAGGCCCACGGAGACAATGCCCCCGAGGAACCCCATGACCATCCCGGCAATGCAGAAGGGCCAGCGGATGTACCAATTGGACGCCCCTACGTAGCGCATGATTACGATTTCCCATTTGCGGCTGGCCACGGTGATTTTGATATTAAAGGCCACAATGACAATGGAAGCGATGATCATCAGTATGATCAGTCCGATACCAAAGTACCGTACCCACTTCAACATCGTGAACATGTTATCCACGGTGTCTTCGCCGTACTTGGCGTCGCTGATACCGCTTAGAGTTTCCACTTTTTCGGCGATGGTGGCGACCTCATCGGGATCCGCGACGGTGATCATATAGGAATCCGGCAGCGGATTGGAACCGAGGCTGTCCAAAAGATCAGCGGGTGTTTCCTCCAGTTGGGCGGCCATGTCGGCCAGGGCCTCTTCTTTCGAAATAAAGGTAACGGTTTCCACTCCGTTCATACCACGAATATCGGAGATCAGGTTTGCAGCTGCCGTGGCGGAAATATCGTCGGCGATAAAGGCCTGCACTTCTACGGTAGACTCAATATCGCTGGCGAATTTATCAACATTCATCAAGAGAACGGTAAAAACGCCGCAAACAAAGAGGGTCAGGGCGATGGTGGCGATGGAAGCAATGGTCATGGCGAGATTGCGCCCCAAAGACTGGAATGCCTCCACAAAGAAACGTCTAAATGAGCGTAACTTCATGATAGCCTCCTCTCGCCTTATCATAAATGATTTGGCCCTCGCTGAGCATGATCACCCGTTTTTTCATGCAATCCACAATGTCTTTGGCGTGGGTCGCCATGAGGACGGTGGTGCCTTTGTCGTTGATGGTTTGCAAAACTTCCATCAATTCATAGGCGTTTTGGGGATCAAGATTTCCCGTGGGCTCATCGGCAATGAGGATTGCCGGACGGTTGACCAAAGCTCTGGCAATGGCCACCCGCTGCTGTTCGCCGCCGGACAATTCCGAAGGGAAATTCAAGGCCTTATGGGAGAGTCCCACCACTTCTAAAATTTCGGGAACTCTGATTTTAATATCTTTTCTTTTACATTCCGTTACCTCCATGGCGTAGGCAACGTTGTCATATACGTTTTTTTTGGGAAGCAACCGGTAGTCCTGAAAGACCATACCCATGGCCCGGCGGTGCTTCAACAGATCCCGCCGCCGAATTCGGTTCAGGTCGCGGCCGTTTACAATGATATCTCCCTCGGTGACGCCCTCCTCTCTGAAAAGCAGCCGTATCAGCGTACTTTTCCCGGCGCCGCTGGCGCCGCAGAGGAAAACAAACTCACCGGGTTCGATCTCCATCGTAATATTATCAAGGGCGAGCGCTCCTTTATCGTATTTCTTGGAAACGCCCTGCAGACTTATCATTCCCACACAATCCTCCTCATAGGTTTATAGCAACACATTGACATTATATCATACTTTTAAAAAATTGCACGTCCAAATTGCTCCTTTCCGGGAAAATTTCCCCAATTTTATGCAAAAAATACGCATTACGAGGGGAAGAATCATTTTTTATTCACAAAACATTCATACTCACCGACATTTTTCGCGGAAAAAACAGCCGGCCTTAGCATATCCTCTGAAACCGTTGCGTTTCCTTAATATATAGGGCCTTAACAAGGACTTTCCCATATCATACCGAACCCCTTGACTTTTCTTGGCAATCACTATATCCTTTCTATAAAGGCGTTTTAAGCAACAGTCCGCGGCAAAGCTGCCACAAGTTCTCTTGACCGGCAGCCCGAAACAGGAAGAAGGAACCATAAAATGAAAATTTTAGCGTTATATGCCAGCCCTCACAAACCCCAAAGCAATTCCAACTATCTCCTCGACGTCATTCTCGATGAAATCAATCGTGTCGGCGGTCATCAAGTTTTAAAATATGATTTGACGGATATGACCATCGGCGCTTGCATCAACTGCGGCGTATGCCGCCGTCCGGACAGCAAAGGCTGTTTTCAAAAGGACGATATGCCCACCGTGGCCACGGCCATTGCCGAAGCCGATTACATCTTCATGGCCTCGCCCCTCTATTGGTGGAACATCAGTGCCACGTTAAAAGGCTGTATCGATCGGTTTTACGGCATCCCCTTCTCCTTTTTTCACGGCAAGACGATCCATCTCGTCATGGCGGGCCAGTCGGAAACGGGCAACGAAGGTTACCGCCTGGTGAAAAACACGATGCAATGCGTTTGTGATTACATCGGCGCTCACCTGGAAACTTATTTTGCCTCCGCTTCTACCCTGACGATCCCGGCCTGGGACAATGAAACCCTGATCGCCCAGGCAAAGGCCATCGGCAGAAAATTCTAAAGGACGGTTCACCACCATGATTTGCAAACACTGCGGTTACGACGTTCCCAGCGGCATCGAATATTGCACGGCCTGCGGCGAACCGATGCCGAAGATAAAAGAAGACGAATTTAGAAAAAACGCCTCCGCCGAAGCGCCGGAAGCCGTTCTTAGCAAAAAGGAATTCAATAAACACTACGTACCGTATTCCGTGAAGCTTTCCGTCCACGCCGGCGCCATCTTATCTTACTTCTATATCGCGCTATCCCTCTATATTTCCATTGGCGTACTGGTATTGGGAAAAGCCCGGGTGACCGACATCATTTTGCTGGCCGTCAGCGTCTTACTGGCCATTTTAACCGCGGGTTTCCACATCAAAAAGAACCTTCTCTGCGCGGTGCTCATCACCGCCATCGCCGCGCTTTTCACGATTTACAGTCTCGTCACAGCGCATCAACTGACGGTGGTTTGGCTCTGCGCCGGGATTCTCGCGATTTACGGTATCTACCAAAACCAAAAACTTTGGCGCGCTTACCAAGAAACCGGCAAACTGCCGCCGCGGGTTCGCTAAAAGAGAACTAAAAAAAGGCCTGCATTGAACCGCAGGCCTTTTTTACATTAGAAGATGGTCTATTCCGCAGTGATACGGTTATTATCTTTCCGGTGACGTATCAGGCGGAGGATGAAGTTGATCAGATAACAGATAAAAAAGATAGATAAAACAGGGAAAGCCAATGTGTTAAAAAGATAGTATAGTATTGCATCACCACCTGCAACCTCATAAAAATGTGTAATAGACTCTATTATGTATTTTTCACTAATAAAGACATGAACAACGGAAGACAAGCCAATTACAATCATAAAGGCAACTTTCCAAAACTTATTGCTGAAAGCCTTTTTAAAATATACCTTAGAACAGATCATAATTACCCAAGATAGAGCTAATAGGCCAATGGTGGCGCATACCATAAAGAGTAACATACCACTATTAATTAGTGATACAACGATGCTTAACATAGAAATTACCTCCTTCTGGCAGACCTTTACTAAATGATTAAAGGTCTTTTATATGTATCCTCATTAGTGATTTAAATAACCGTAAAAATAATAACGATTTAGAAGGCCCGCCACCGCACGTTCTGAACGAGCTAAAAGATACTTGGTGTCGCTAATTGCGACTGGTACATAAACAACCATCGCCGTGGCTTCCGTCATCGCCTGCTCTGCCTCGGACAAACCGGAATCATTTTCGGCTAAAACACCCGTTGAAAAAATGAATATCAGACCAACCACCAGCAACGTCGCGATATGCTTTCTACACGCCTTCATTGTTTTCCTCGGATTTTCTTTTAAAATGATGCTTTGTTTAAAATCATGACTGCCTTTCCCATCGTACCCTATCATCCGGTCTAAGTAACGTTATCTGTTCTCATTGCGGTTTTGGCAAACTGCCAGTATCCATGCCCTTCACACACGAATACCATTTTTATTTACGTTTATCATAACAGAATGGAACAGGCCAGTCAATAACAGATTGTACAGAAAATGAAGTTGAAATATTTATCTCTATTTCATCATTTCCTTTTACGCAAAAAAGCGCAGTTTCACTGCGCTTTTCACTCTTTACAGTCTCGTCACAGCGCATCAACTGACGGTGGTCTGGCTCTGCGCCGGGATTCTTGCGATTTACGGCATCCATCAAAATCAAAAAATTTGGCGCGCTTACCAGGAAACCGGTAAACTGCCGCCGCGAGTCCACTAAAAAATATAAATAGATACAACAAAGGCATGATAAAGAGGCTGCCGCAAAATAGTTTTCAAGAGATAGAAAGCTATTTTGCGGCAGCCCCTTTTTAAAGAAGGTAGGGATAGGATCGCGTTAAAAAGGATTTATTCTTCCATATTTTTTATATTTTTCACAAAGCGCATGAGCATGGTGGCGGCTTCGGCCCGGGTAGCCTTTCCGCCGGGGCGCAGCTTGTTGTTGTCGCCCTGGATGATACCTACACCGCAGGCCCACTTCATGGCGGTGATGGCGTAGCCGGAAACGGCGCTGCCGTCACTGAATTTGGAGAGCTCAAAATCATCGCCGCCGCTGAGGTCATAGCCCTTATACTCAGCGTAGCGGTAGAGGAGGACGGCCGTCTGTTCCCTGGTGACGGCGCCGTTGGTGCCGAAGGTGGTAGCGTTGTAACCCTTGACGATGCCCTTATCGGCAGCCCAGATCACGGCCTTGGTGTACCATTGGTTGGCGGCGACGTCATGGAAGGGATTGGCCGCCGCGGTGGCGGGTTCCCCCGCGAGGCGGTAGAGAACCGTGACCAGCATGGCCCGGGTCATGGTATCATTGGGAGCGAAAACAGTGGCGGAAAGGCCTTTGAAAAGCCCCTCCAACAGGACAAAGTCGATGCCCTCATGATACCATTTGGAAACATCCACGTCGGTAAATTGTTTGGCCGGGCAGTTGTGGAGGAAGGAGGCCGCAATGGTGTGGTCGGCGGTGACATTGGTAAAGGTATAGCTGGTAACAGCGCCGACGCTGACGCCGTCCACAAGGACGTCGGCGACGACATAGCCGTAATTCGGAGTGATGGTGAAGGTGATATCTTGGTTTTGATTCACGTTGCAGTCACCGGAAGGCGTGATACTGCCCCCTTCCGTCGCCGTCGCTGTGATCAGGCAGGGCGTATAGGGCAATCCCTTTAATACGGGATAGCTGTCCGCCGCCGTCATGCGCCAGGGATCCATGGTATTGTAGTAGTCCGGGGCAGTGCCTCCGCCTGTGTACCAAACCCAATCGTCGCCATAGAAGGATTTCGTCTTGAGCTGAGCTGCGGTGCCTCCCTGATAAGCGCCTTCGAGGTCTTCCTCGGCAAGGATATCCATTCCGGCGGCTTTACCGCCCACCGCTTTTGTCACGTTTGCATTTATTTCATAATAGTTTTGGGTCGTCGTGGTCATGTATATGATACCAAAGAGGCCGCCCTCGTAGGCATCGGCGCCGTTGCCGTTGTTGACCGCGCTGACATCCGCCGCCGTGCTATAGGTATTGGCTACGCTGACCTCACCGGCGGCGCCGATGATACCTCCCGCCGTAATGCCGACGCACCGGCCGCTATCTGTCGGCGGGCTATTGCTGACCCCCGCCACCGAGGCGCGGTTATAACTGTTGGCAAGGAAAATATTAGGGCTTGCAAAATCATGGAAGCTGGTGGAGCCGAAAAGACCTCCGGCCATGGTGGTACCGGCCGCAGCATAGACCTCTTTGTCCGCCCCCAAATTGGCACAGTTGAGAACCTGCACTCCGGCATAATCGCCGTCTCCCGAATCGACATGGCCGATGAGACCCCCGGCATAGGCGCGTAAGCCCGGAATCAAGTTGACGGAAGAGATGTCGGCGTTATTTTCGCAGTTTTCGATCTTCACAGCGTTGCTGTAACCGTTGACGTAACCGGCGATACCGCCGGCAAAAGCAAACTCATTCCCCTCGCTGATGGTGGGAACATCGTAATAATCCACAATATGATTGGCAATGACGACGGATACTTCTCCCGTATTGGCGCAGCCTTTCAGGTTTGATCTGGAACCGATGTAACCGGCGATACCGCCGGCGTAGACTTGATTGCCCGCCCCGATTTTTGAGATGCCGGAAGCATCCACTTGTACGGTGTTAAGAGAATCCTCTATGCTGCTCTCAGAGAGGCCGCCGACGATGCCGCCGGCATAACAGACGTAATAATGCTGGGGTGATAAAACAATGCTGCCCTCTCCCGTAACGGTGCAGCCGCTGATGTCAATTCCTGGGTCTTTGGCGTTCATGATCCCCGCGATGCCGCCGACCAGGGGGCCCTCAATGATCTCCCCATTGTCGATCACAACGTCACAATTTATAATGGACGTACCGCTTCGTCCCGCAATCCCTCCGACATAGTTTGACCAGGAGGCTCCACGCAAGCTCCCGGTGGTAAACGTAACGGTGCAGCCGTCGATGGCCGCGGGATAAAAGCCTCCGGTACTGCTATCCCATTGGGGATACGCGTAACCTGTGATACCTCCCATCGCACCGTTGGGTGTGGTGCTGGTAACCACGTCCCCTTCGTAAATGACGTGACAGTCCTCAACGCTGCCGCCATAGAGGTAGCCGGTAATCCCCCCGAACAAGGCGTAATTGTATGCGGTAATTTCCACCCCCGCAACCGTTACAGTCAAACCGCTGACCTTTGCGTCGGCACCATCGATATAACCGAAGAGACCGGCATAGGCTGAATTTTGGGCGGGGTCGTCAAAGTCAATCTGAAGGTTTTCAATGCGGTATCCGTCTCCGATGTACTTTCCGGTGAAGTAATCGGGATCGTTACTGCCCTCGCCGAAGCCGCCGATGGGCGTCCAAAAACCACCATTATACTGGGCAAGGTCGATATCCGCAGTCTGGATATAGTTTAAATCAAGGTGCTCGCTGATGTGCGCAAGCTGGGCTGCAGTGGATATATGGTAATACTCCACGCCGCCAATCATTTCGGATTCCGTAAAGCCGCCTTCGTCAACGGAGACCATACAGCCCGGTACCATGCAGGTATCACCGCTGTCGGCCAGAACGCCGGCGGGAACGGCCGCGACCAGAATCAAGGCTGTGGCAAGCATCAGGATGTAAGAAAGAATTCTTTTACGCATGGGATCTCCTCGCTTTCTTTTGATCAATCCACCATTATTTTGTGGTGCTCTTGACGAAGCGCATGAGCATGGTGGCAACTTGAGCTCGGGTGGAATTGTCGCCGGGGCGGAGCTTGTTGCTGTCGCCCTGGATGATGCCTTGGCCGCAGGCCCATTTCATGGCGGTGACGGCGTAGGCGCTGACTTTCGCGCCGTCGCTGAAGCTCAGAAGGTTATAGCTGTCACCGGCGCCGAGGTCATAGCCCTTATACTGAGCGTAGCGGTAGAGAAGGGTGGCCATCTGTTCTCTGGTGACGGGGTCGTTGGTGCCGAAGGTGGTGGCGTCGTACCCCTTGACGATGTTATTCTCGGCGGCCCAGATCACGGCCTTGGTGTACCATTGGTTGGCGGCGACGTCATGGAAGGGATTGGCCGCCGCGGTGGCGGGTTCCCCTTCCAGGCGGTAGAGCACCGTCACCAGCATGGCCCGGGTCATGGTGCTGTCCGGGGCAAAGGTGGTGTCCGAAGTGCCTTTGAAGAGCCCTTCCAGTAAGACGAAGTCGATGCCCTCGTGATACCACTTGGTGATGTCCACATCCTTGAATTGTTTGGCCAGGCAGTGATGGACGAAGGAGACCGCAATGGTGTGGTTGGCGGTGACATTGGTAAAGGTATAGCTGGTGACGGCGCCAACGCTGACGCCGTCCACGAGGACGTCGGCGACGACGTAGCCGTGATCCGGGGTAATGGTGAAGGCGCGGTCAGCGTGTTCCGCCACACTGACGCTGCCGTTGGGAGAGATGCTGCCATGGCTGCCGGCGCTGGCAACGATGGTGTGGGAGGGTATGTTGTTCACCGTCACCTTGGCCACGCTGCTGTCGACGTCGGCGGCGCCGGCGGCGCTGACCCGGCAGAAGTAGTAGTAGGTACCCGCCGTCAGCGTCGTTGGGATCGTAAAGGAGGCGGTGGCTGCCGTGGGGTGGGCAGTGGTATTGATTGCCGCGGCGCCGGTCTTATCCGTGTCAGTACAGGAGTACCAGGCGTAGGTCGGTGTGCCGCCATTGGATACCGTGGCGTGACAAGTGAGATTTCCCGTGATGCTTCCTTTGGTGACCGTGACGTCAGTGGGCTGGCTGGTGATCTCAATGCTGGCGGCGCCGGTGTTAACGTAGGGAATGGCGAAAGCGTCGATTTCATAAGGATAGCCCTGAATCTTGGTGGCGGCGCCGGTGGCGGTATCGATCTGGTAAAGTCCTGCGTCTGTACTGGAACCAGGGTATAAGGTCCCGTAGAGGATTTCGTTATCCCGGTCGTAAGCAATGTCCTGGGCGTAGTTGATATCCAGGCCAAGGCTGCCGATTTCCGTGACGTTACCGTTGGCCGGATCCAGAGAAACGAGAAGGTCGTTATAAATATCTAATCCGTAAAGATGACCGTTGTTGTCCGCGGCGATATCGACAATCATGTACGTTTTGGCTACGCTGTCATTTGGCCCGACCCAGGTAAGAGAGGCAGTGGCAAGGTTAATTTTGAAGAGGCCGTAGTTGCTGCCAAGGCTGACAACGTAGGCGGTTTTGTTCACGGCATCGTAGGTGAACCCCAACAGGTTATCACCGCTGTCCGCGATCAATTGGTAAGCGCCGGTTTCCGGGTCGATTTTGTAGAGGCCAGAGTGATAGGAGCCAGAAAAGCCGACGCCGTAAAGTTGATCGCCCACAAAATCCGCCCCGGTCATATAAAAACTGCTGTCAACGCTGGCAAGGGAAGCGAGGGTATCACTGTTTACGAGTTTCAAGGTTGCGGGACCCGTGGGGAAGCTACCGTCGGAATAAACGACCCAGGCGAAAGCCGTAATCTGGTTTTTCACCCAGACGCTGCAGGCCGGGGTACCCCCGGTATAGGTCAGGTAACCCGGTTTCGTCGTCGGTTGCGTATCATTGGCGCGGGTTTTGATCGTACCGGCGATATTGATATAGTTTTGGGCGCTGATGGTGCCGTCAATAGTGATTTCACTGCCGTTGGTCCCGGCTCTGGCGTAAGCGCCGCAGCCGCCGTTGGCTTTGACGCTGCCGCCGACGCTGATATTGCCGCCGTCTTCGGCCAAGACGCCGTAACCGTCGAGGGCCTTGATCTTGACGCTACCGGTCACCGAGAGAATACTGTCACTGCCGGAAGCAGCGGCGCCGTAGTAGCCGCCGTTGACATGGCCGTCGATGTCCATTTGGCCGCCGCTGACGATCCGGGCTCCGTACCCTTCTGTTTCGCTGGTGGTGACGTTACCCTCAATGACGACGGTGCCGTCGAGGCCGGTGTAGGCCCCGTCTTCGCCACCATTGACATCGCCGTAGACATAGATGGCGGTATCGCTGATACCGTAGACGCCAAAGAGACCGCCGCTGACATTGCCGAAGACGGTGACGGCGCCGTGGTCATTGGCGTAGATGCCGTAACTGTCGCTTTGGTCGGCGATGACATCGCCGTGAAACAGGACGGTGCTGGCGGTGGTAACGCTGTCGTAGAAGGACCGGATGCCGCTGGAATCATCGCCGCCCATGGTGACGGCGCCATCCTGCACATCAATAAAACTGCCGTTAAGGGCGTAAACACCGACGCCGGGGCCGCCGGAGATGTCGATGGTCGTTGCTTTGCTCAGGGTGATGCTGGCGCTTTCATTGGCCACGAGACCGCAGGCGTTGTCACTGTTGGTAATCGTGATGGCGGTGTCAGCGTCGACGGTTACCGTGGAACCGCTGCCGGTGGCATAGATGCCGCAGACATTGGTACCGGCAGTGATCAGGTGCAGGGATCCGCCGCCGCTTGTGTCTTTGACCAAGAGATCAAAGCCGTTGGTGGCGGTGATACAGGTATCACCGGTAGGGTTTACCGTGAGGACATGGCCGTTGACGTCGATGTTGAAGGATTTGCTGTTGAAGACAATTCTGTCCCCATGGCCAATGTCGGCGAGGAGCCGGATGGTCTGGCCGTCGGCGACGGCGGTCAGCGCCGCGGGGAAGTCGGTATATTGATTGAGAACAGTGGTACCGTCAACGGCGACGATTTCGCAGACATTGGTATCGGCCTTAACGGCGGTGGGCAGGGCGATGCAGAACAGCAGCGCCATAGCAAAAGTCAGGAACCAGGGTAGCAGCATTTTAGCCATGATTTTTTGAATCATTTTCATTTCCCCCTCTCGTATTCGTAGGTGATGGTTTTATTCAAATTGCCTTCTAACTGTTCAAGGAGATTTTCATACTTTGTTTCAGGGCTGAATGTTCCCCGATAGACTTTGTTTTTGGTTTGAATCTCAATGCTCAGGGATTTTTCGTTTCGGATCGTGACGCTCTCCATCTCCTCTTCTGGGATCACGATGGTTGAACCCGCGTGATCTTTGGGGGCAATCGCCATTTTGCCCGTGCCGATCTGCAACAAAAACAGTTTCGTTTCAAAAAATCCGGTTTGTAGGCGAATTTCGAAAAACAACGTCTTCACCTCGCATTCATTATATCTGTCTTCATTATAGCGGATATCGGTTCTTCGGTGAATGGATCTGGATGATTTGACAATGTCAATTTGTAGTCATGAATCATGTCAAAAGAATTGCTTTTTGGTGAACGCTTTGGTAATATAAAAGAAGAGGTGATTGATTTGCTGTTTTATGAAAAACTTGATTTCCTGATGAAGCTGACGAATACCACAAACAGTGCTTTGTCCCTTTATATCAAGCTTGACGCGTCCTATATCAGCCGTTTGCGACGGGGAGAACGTCATGCTCCCAAAAATCCGGACTACATGAAGGCGATGGCAGCTTATTTTGCCAAAACCTGCAAGTTGGATTATCAGAGAAAGTCGCTGGCGGAAGCATTAAAGCTCCCCATCACTGCCGCTTCTTATGATGAACTTGCCGGGGAAATCGCCAACTGGCTGACGGACAAAAGTCTCAACGACACCATGGTCGTGGGTGATTTTCTGACGGGTTTTGCCAATTTCAGCGCCGGACAGGCTCCCTGCAAGTACCAGACGGACGCTGCCGCTGACGATTATCCCCAAACCGATATTTCCGTTTACTACGGTGTGGAGGGAAAGCGCCGTGGGGCCCTCCATTTCCTTGCCGCAGTTGCCGCCCAGGATAAGCCCAGGACACTGCTGCTTTTCAGCGATGAGCCAACGGACTGGATGACGGCGGATAAGGCCTATGTCGCCCAATGGGCATCTTACATGAAACAGGTGCTCGTCAAAGGCAACCGGATCACCATTATTCACACGGTCAGCCGGGATCTCGATGAGATGCTCAGCGCCATCAGCCAGTGGATGCCTCTCTATATGACGGGTTTGATTGCGCCCTATTTTTATCCCAAAAAGCGCGACGGGATCTTCCGAAGGACGCTTTTTATCGCCCCCGGCGTTGCGGCTATGGTCTCGAATTCCATCGGCAATTCCGTGGAGGGCACCGCGAATTTTCTTTTCAGAAACGATGATGTCATCAAGACTTTTGCCGAAGAATTCCTCCAATATTTAAGGCAATGCAAACCGCTGATGCAAATCTATACGGCATAGGAGAAGGCGGCCTATTTCAAGACCCTCGTAGAATTTGAAAAAGAACAGGGCAACGCCCTGATCAACACAGAATCCCTGTCTTTGTTGACGATGCCGAAAAAGGTGGCGTCCCAAATTATGGCGCGCATGGGGTTGAGCCAGGAAGACCTGATGATACTGGGGAAACAGAGGAAGCAGCTTTTTGAAACCAACATTCTCAACAACGATTTTACCGAAATTATCCATCTTTTCAACGCCGATGAGATGAAGCGCGGCCAAATCAAAGTAGCTTTTTCAGAAATGCTCTGCGGCGATGGGATCTACTATACCCCGGAAGAATATATCCTCCATCTGGAACACTTGATTGAGCTTTTGGGAAAATACGATCATTTCCACATACACCTGATCCAAGAGGAGGCGGCCACCAATGACATGGTATATGTCAAGGAAGAAATCGGCGCCATCGTTGCGAAAACCTCCGCGCCGCCGGTGGTTCTGGCCATCAACGAATCCAATTTAACGGCGGCCTTTTGGGATTTTCTCCGAATTTTACCGGTAGAAAAAGCCTGCTCCTCCCCGGATAACGCCGAAACCGCAAAAAAACTATCCGCGTATATAGGGCAACTGCAGAAAAGTCTGTTATCATGATAAAAAAGGGGCTGCGGCAAAATAGCTTTCTATCTCTAAAAAGCTATTTTGCCGCAGCCCCTTTCTAACGCGTTGGCCTTTATTCGTTCTTTTGTACGCTGCTCTTTAAATAAGCGAAGATGAAGGCTTCCAGTTCGCCGTCCATCACAGCGTCGACGTTCCCCACTTCCGTATTGGTACGGTGGTCTTTCACCAGCTTATAAGGAGCGAAAACATAGGAACGGATCTGGCTGCCCCAGCCAATTTCCTGCTGGGCGCCGCGGATCCCCGCCATTTCGTCTTCCTGCTGCTGCCGCTTGCGGTCAAGGAGCTTCGCCTTTAGCAACTTCAGCGCTTTTTCCAAATTGGCGTGCTGGGAACGCTCGTCCTGGCAAGTGACGACGATGCCGGTTTCGTAGTGAGTCAGGCGGATCGCCGAATCGGTCTTATTGACGTGCTGACCGCCGGCGCCGCTGGAACGGTAAGTATCCTTGCGGTATTCGTCTTCCTTCAGCTCGATTTCATCGTCGTATTCCACCTGGGGAATGACGTCCAACGAGGCAAAGGAGGTATGACGGCGCTTTGCGGAATCAAAGGGAGAAATGCGCACCAAGCGGTGAACACCTTTTTCCGCTTTGAGATAGCCGTAGGCGTTGAGGCCTTCCACGCCGAAGGTCACGCTTTTCGTGCCGGCTTCTTCCCCGGGCAGCATGTCGATGAGTTCCACCTTAAAACCGTGTTTTTCACAGTAGCGGGTATACATGCGATAAAGCATATTGGCCCAATCCTGGGCTTCCACACCGCCGCTGCCGGCGTGAATCGATAATATGGCGTTGTGGCTATCGTATTTGCCGCTCAAAAGCGTGCTCAACTCGAGGTTGTCCACGGCTTTGGCGCAAGCTTCCACCTGGGCGGCGATTTCCGTTTCCAGGCTTTCGTCCTCTTCTTCCAAAGCCAGCTCCCAGTAGACTTCCACATCGTCGAATTGGTCTTGTACTTTTTCAAACCCTTCAACCTTGGCCTTGAGGGCTGTGGTTTCCCTTAATACCACCTGGGCGGCGTCGCGGTCCTCCCAAAAAGCAGGATCCGCGGCTTGATCTTCCAGGGCAGCGATTTTGTCCGTCACTGTGGACAAGTCAAAGTGCATCCCTCAGATCTGCCAGCCTGCGTTTCATTTCGGATAGATTTTGTTTGAAATCCATCAGCATGCGATCACCCCTTAATTTTGCTGCCTGCCGCAGCACTTTTTATATTTTTTCCCGCTGCCACAGGGGCAGGGGTCGTTTCTTCCCACGGTTTTTTCTTTGTGAATCGGTTTTTTCGTTTGCTCTTCTCCGTTGTCGCTGCGGTTCACACGGATGTTTTTCACAGCCACACCGGCGGCGGGCTGTTCTTCCACGATCTTAGCCCGGGAGATGAAGCGAATCACTTCTTTTCTGATTTCATCGATCATCTGCTGGAACATGTCGAAGGCCGCGTATTTATATTCCACCAAAGGATTTTTCTGACCAATGGCCTGCAAGCCGATACCGGTTCGCAGCTGATCCATGGCATCGAGATGATCCATCCACTGACGGTCGACCACCCGGAGCAAAACATAACGGGAAATGTTTTCCATATTGCTCACGCCGAGTTCTTCTTCTCTGACGTCGTAATATTCCCGCGCTTCCCTTTGCAAGGTCTCCCGGAGTTCCTCGCCGCTGATCTTGAGCCAATCTTCCTTGGTATACGTGTGATGGGGCAAAAAGACCCGGGCCGCTTCCAAAAGTCCGTCCAAATCCCATTCTTCGATCTGGGGAGAACCGCCGGCGGCTTCCTCCACGGTTTTCTTGACGACGTCCTCCAACATGAAGAGGATATTCTCTTTGATCTCGGTACCCATCAGTACTTTGCGGCGTTCGCCGTAAATGACTTCACGCTGCTGGTTCATGACGTCGTCGTAATCGAGGACGTTCTTCCTTGTATCGAAGTTGTTGTTTTCCACTTTCTTTTGAGCGTTTTCAATGGTTTTTGAAACCATTTTGGAGTCAATGGGCGTCGTGTCGTCCATGCCGAAGCGATCCATCAGCGCCGCCATGTTGTCGCCGCCGAAAATGCGGATTAAATCATCCTCCATAGAAAGATAGAAACGGCTCGTGCCGGGATCACCCTGACGGCCGGAACGGCCCCGCAACTGATTATCGATGCGGCGGCTTTCGTGGCGTTCGGTACCGATCACATAGAGACCGGCGACCGACACCACCTTGGCCTTTTCTTCGGCACAGGCAGCGGTATATTTTGCCATCAGCTCGTCGTAATCAAATTCTTTGTTCTTTTCCGTCAAGGCGGCGGCTTCCGCTTTGGCCAGGGCCTCAGGATTACCGCCTAAAAGAATGTCGGTACCGCGGCCCGCCATGTTCGTGGCGATGGTAACGGCGCCGAAACGGCCGGCCTGGGAAATGATTTCCGCTTCCTTTTCATGGAACTTGGCGTTTAAAACATTATGGGGAACGCCGAACTTTTTCAAAGCGCGGCTTAATACTTCCGATTTTTCAATGGAGATGGTCCCCACCAGCACCGGTCGGCCGATTTCATGGGCGTCCCTGATTTCGTCCACAATGGCCTCAATTTTGCCTTTGGCGGTACGGTAGATGACGTCGGCTTCGTCCTTGCGGATCATTTCCTTGTTGGGCGGCACTTCCACAACGTCCATTTTGTAAATTTTCGTAAATTCGTTTTCTTCCGTTTTGGCCGTGCCGGTCATGCCGGCGAGCTTTTCGTACATACGGAAGTAGTTCTGGAAGGTGATGGTGGCCAAAGTCTGGCTTTCCCGCTCGATTTTTACATTTTCTTTGGCTTCCAAAGCCTGGTGGAGACCGTCGCTGTAGCGGCGGCCGAACATCAGACGACCGGTAAATTCATCGACGATGATGACCTCGCCGTCTTTCACCACGTAATCGCGATCCTTTTTAAAGAGGGCCTTAGCCCGGACGGCATTGGTAATCAGGTGGCTCCACTCGTTATTTTCGTCGGCATAGAGGTTTTCTATACCGAGCTGGGCTTCGACTTTGGCGATGCCCTCTTCATGCAAAGCGGAACTTTTGGTTTTTTCCTCGATCATATAGTCCTCGCCTTCCCGCAAACGGGAGACGATTTTGGCGGCGGTATAATAATTATCCGTGGGCTTTTCCGCCTGACCGGAAATGATCAGCGGCGTTCTCGCCTCATCGATGAGGATACTGTCGACTTCGTCGATGATCGCGTAGAAAAGATCCCGCTGCACCATGGCGCTTTCCCGCACAGCCATGTTATCGCGGAGATAGTCGAAACCAAATTCATTGTTGGTGCCGTAGGTGATATCCGCGGCGTAAGCCGCTTTTTTCTCTTCATACTCCAGGCCGTGGATGTTGAGGCCAACGGAAAGGCCGAGAAAGGCAAAAACTTGTCCCATCCACTGGCTGTCCCTGGTGGCGAGGTAATCGTTGACGGTGATCACGTGGACACCCCTGCCGGTGACGGCGTTGAGATAGGCGGGGAGCGTCGCCACGAGGGTTTTCCCTTCCCCTGTTTTCATCTCGGCGATGCGCCCGTCATGGAGGACCATACCGCCGATGAGCTGAACGTCGAAATGGCGCATACGCAAAACGCGCTTGGCCGCTTCCCGCACCACGGCAAAGGCTTCGGGTAACAGTTCTTCAAGACCGGCGCCGTCCTGATAGCGTTTTTTAAATTCCTCCGTTTTCGCCTTTAAATCAGCATCGCTAAGGATGGCCATATCCGGTTCCAGGGCATTGATCAATTCCACCTTCTGAGAATATTTTTTGATATCCTTGGCGTTATCGTCAAAAAAGAGTTTTAAAGATTTTAACATATAGTGATGTGATACCTCCCGTATCATACACTGCCGGGGCGCAGCAGTTTTTTCCTTCGATCTTATCAATAAAGGGAGCCCCTCGGCTCCCTTTATGCTTTAAAATATTTCAGGGATAATCAAACCGTATTTACCGTCGTTGCGGAGATATACGACATTGATCTCCTCACCGTTTTCGCAGTTGGCGAAAACAAAAAAGCTGTGACCGATCATATTCATCTGCATGATCGCCTCATCCACCGTCATGGGTTTCATCGAAAAGCGTTTCGTCCGCACCAGTTCATCCTGGGTTTCTCCGCTCTGGCTGAGGGGGAGATCGGTCAGTTTTTCCTTATCCTTCTTCGTCTTCCGCTGCAACTTTTCCTTATATTTCACCAGCTGCTTTTCGAGTTTGTCGCCAACGGAATCAATGGCTGCGTACAAATCCTGGGCGCTGTCTTCACCGCGAAGAATATAGCCTCTGATCATCATGGTAACTTCCACCTTCTGGCGGCCCTTCTCCACGATCATCGTTACATTCGCTTTGTCCACCTCCATAAAGCGGTCAAGGCGGCCGAGCTTCTTTTCGGCGTGTTCTTTTAAGGCAGGGGTAACCTCAATGTTCTTTCCTTTGAAAATGATATTCACAGTACCACTCCTTCCTTACTTCAGGGCTATATTTTGTTTTATGCTATATTATTCGCCCTGTTATCAAAAAACCCTTGTTTTTTCAGAGGATTCTTTCACCGCCGCATCATCTACAAAAGGACTCTTTATAGCGGTCGATGCAGTAAGCGATGATCTCCTTGGCCTTCTCGCCATTATAGACGCCTCCCACTTCCACTTTTTTTCCTTCGAGATTCTTATAAACGGAGAAAAAGTGCATCATCATATTGTAAATATGGTGGGGCAGTTCATCGATATCCCTATAATCGTTGTACATGGGATCGTTAAAGGGTACGGCAATGATCTTTTCATCCTGTTTGCCGTTGTCCAACATCGTAATAACGCCGATGGGATAACAGCGCACCAAAGTCAAAGGGCGAATCGTTTCGCTGCAAACCAACAGCACGTCGAGGGGGTCGCCGTCGTCGGCGTAGGTACGGGAAATAAAACCGTAATTCGCCGGGTAATGGGTGGAGGTATGGAGCACCCGATCAAGAATCAGCGCGCCGGACTCTTTGTCCAGCTCGTATTTGGATTTTGTGCCTTCTTCAATTTCAATCACGGCGATAAAATCGTCAGGATTGATTCTGCTGGGGTTGATATCGTGCCATAAGTTTGACATAGCTCCTCCTTTTATTGGAACGGGGGCGATAGCTCTTTTTTCTGCTTATTTTACCACATTGCGACAATACCTTCAATCAGAGAATTGGGGAAATCTCCACGATTTTTGTGGATAATGTGCATAAATTTGTTAACAACCTGTTCCGGGCAATTTCATGCGTTGCATATTTGCATATTTCTCCCTTTTTCCGCCAAAAAGATACATCATTTCATTGCTTTTTGCAAAGTTATCCTCATCTTTGCCTTCATCTTCCCCGCTGTGTTTTTCCCGCGGCAAATGCGACAAAAACGACCTTTTTCGCGCCGCCGGCGCGTAAAACAGCGTCGCCTTCTTTCATCGTGGCGCCGCTGGTAATGACGTCGTCGACGAGGAGGATGCGCTTACCGCCAAGTTCCATAGGGCGATCAAGGCTGAAGGCGCCTTTCAAGTTATGCAGCCGTTCCCGGTAAGTAAGAGCCGTTTGGCTCACGGTTTCCGCCCTTTGACAAAGCAGATCTCCGGCAAAGGGCAGAGACAATGTTTTGGCGATCTGCTGCGCAAACACCGCCGCTTGATTGTAGCCGCGCTCTCTAAGCCGTTTTTTGTGCATCGGTACCGCGGTAACGAGGTCGTAATCGGCGGCATCGAGGTTGATTTGGGTGAAAAACAGTTTGGCCATGGTCTCCGCGAGATCGCGGCGGTTGTTGTATTTCAGCTTTTTCACAAGAACGCCGCTGTCTTCATCATAGGGGAAGGCGGCAAAAACGCCCTTTTTCCTATAAGACGGCGTTTTCAGAAAACAGTTGGGACAAACTTTAAATTGAACGGGATAAAACGCGCCGCAGCTTTGACAAAAAACCTCCCGCTCTCCGTTGGCAAACATGCGCGCAAGACAGCGGCGGCAAAGCCCCGGATATTCCGGGATCGCGCTTTCGCCGCAAAGCACGCAACGGGTAGTGGGCCAAATGATTTTGGCCAGAAAAAACTTTTCCAACGGCCTCACCTGCTTTGACAAAAAGGCAACCTCGCTTTTTCCTTCACTATGATACAAAAGAAAGTGATCAAATAAGCGTTGATTCCGTCGCCTTCCTGTGATCATTTTCCGACGCGGTTTTTTCCCGGGGAAAGTACATCGCTCTTTTCCAGGTTTTTGCGTCCATCCCCCGGGTTTTGGCCGTCTCGGTGAGATAGTCGGGGTAGGGATACACGGTCAACAGCGGATTTTCTTCGGCTTTTTTCAGCAACGCCCCGCTGAAAGCGGACAACGCCTTATCTTCGGCGACGAGCTTTGCCCAAACCGTTCTCGCCGTTTTCCCTTGCTTTAAGGCCAAAGACAGCACGGCGCCAAGATACTCGTCTTTCAAATAGGCGCAGTAGGGACTGTTCAGAAACGCGGCGATGAGCCGCAAGGCCTGTTCGCCGCCGATCGTCGCCACGGTCAAATAAGCGCCTCGCAGCAAAAGCGGCTTTTCCCGCTGAAAGAGCAGCGGGCGCAGATGAGGCAGAACCGTCTCGTCGGCGTGGAGTCGCAGCACGTTCAAGGCCCTTAACTGCCATTCCCTTTCTTCCCGGGTGAGGACATCGTAAAGAAGCGGCAAGAGGGAGGGATCGTAACACCGTTCCGCCAGGAGAAAGGCTTTGGCGCGGACGAGGGGATCTTCGTCCCAAAGTGCACTTTGCAAAAAGGCGGCGGCATCTTCTTTGGTTGCCGCGCCTTCTCCCATTTCGTTTAATTTCGCGATGTTTTCTTCTCTGCCCACCGTCATTACCGGGCCTCTAAGGTCTTTTTCTTCACCCAAAGGCTTTCCCCCGCTTTGAGGGCCAAAATATCCACGGGGCCGCCGACGGTTTTGGAACGCAGCTGAAAGCGCATGGCGTCGATGGTGGTGGCGATGGCGTATTCGGCAAAATCCACCGCGTCCTGAAGGGTAAAGAGATCCCAGGGCACGGGATGGGTGGCCATGGGCAGCTCCTTGCCGCTGTTGCCTTTGACGCTGACCGGCTGAAGCAGGCGGGCAAGAACATCCACCTCCCCGTTCCAGCAAGCGCCGGGTTTATCGTCGATGATCGTTTCGATCCGGTCCTCCGCGGGAAAAACCCGCCAAACTTTACCGACATACGTGTCGCTTTCCTTTAAAATGCCGGCGACATGAAAAGCGATTTTGGGAATCGGTTGGAATCGGCGGAAATAATCTAACAGCAACGGACCGACGTCGGCCACCGGGGTATCCTCCTGCACTTCGCTAAAGAGAAATTTTTCCAGATAACCGCTTAACGGTTTGCCCTCGCAAGCCGCTTCGCCGCAATAGGAGATCCCGGCGCCGTTGGGGGAGAGATAGACTTTATTGGACGAATCGGTATAGTGAACGCCAACGCCGCGAATGGTCTGGTTATTCTCCACTTTTTGCACGTTAAAGGTGGCGCGGCTGTCCCCCGCCAATACAATTCCCTCGTTGACACGGATCGTTACAATCAAAGACATGATAGCTCCCCTTTCGTCGTTTCCCCTTTTATAAGCGTTCCCAGTCCGCAACGGTGAGCGCGGCGTAAAAACAACCGTTTTTTATTTTTTCCTTTACCATCCCGGCATGACAAAGGGCTTTGATGGCATAAAGATTATCCTCTTCACATGCGGCGGTCAGTCTTTTTACGCCTTCACCGCCGAAGAGCAGGTCAAAACTGAGACACAGCGCCTCAAAGGCCAAACCCTTGTCCCTTTCCTGGGGCGTGATGTAGAATGAAATCGCTTCTCCCTGCACCGCCACGTAACCGATGATCACCGCGGTTTCCCTTGACGTCACGGCGAAGCAGCGGGAGGCGCCGTCCAAGGCGGCGACAGCTTCCCGGAGGACGGTGTCTTCGATCTTTTCCGCGTCCTCCTGATGCAGGGGACCGACGAGAATCCGCTCTGTGGCCACCGTCGTCATAAAGCAAGTTCCTCCTTGGTGAATAGAGCCGCGATGAAGGATATGTGTTCCGGCAGTTTTTGATTGTCCCATTCGAGTTTAAAGCCGAGGAGATTTTCCGTGGTTTTGGCCACGTCGAAACCGAAGCTTTCCAGGGAAGGGCGCATTTGCTCTGGATGTCGGCAAGGCTTATCAAAGAGACGGGCGCAGTAATCACAAAGATAACAGCGGCCGGCGTGAAAGGCCAGGGAACCGGGAACGGCCTTTTCCAGTCCTAACATGATCCCATCCAGGGAGCGGCGAAAGTCCTGGGTGAGGAATTCCGCCATTTCGCCGACGGTAACGGGGTCTTTCACCATTTCCCGCAAACAGGGTTCAACGGTGATACGAATCCCGATGATATACGCGTAACGGTAAGGAGCGATTTTCGCCGTGGTATCAAAAGCAAAGGGCGGACAGCACCAAAGATGGCGGTACCGCGGGCATTCTTTACAATATGCGATGAATTGTTTTTCGTCACGATAGTCTCCGCAATAGTCTGCCAAAGAAATGCAGACCGCTTTGACTTCTATGTTGTTAAACATAAGAAACGCCTTCCGTTTTAAAATCAGTTTTACTTTTTTATCATACCCCAAATTCAGCTTTTTTGCAACCGCTCCTGCCTTTTTTTGAAGGACTTCCTCCAGTTTCCGCGAAAGTATGAAAAAACAGAAAGCAAGGTGCCTTTATGAATCAAACGATCGCGGAAGAAATCGCGTTATACGACAGATACGATACGGACAGTGAAAAATGGGATGGTCTGGCAGCAGTTTTTAAAGAAAGAAATCTGTTGCCTTTGTGGGTGGCGGATATGGACTTCCGCTCCCCTCTACCTGTCCGGAAAGCGCTGCAAACAGCGGCGGAAAAGGGCGTTTTCGGCTATGCTATCCCGCCAAAAGCCTACGGCGAAAGCTTTATTCGCTGGGAAGAAGAGCGCCACGGTTACAGGATCAAGAAGGACTGGCTGCGCACAGCGGACAGCGTGGTCAGCGGTATTCACCAGCTGATTTTCGCCTTAACCGGCGAGAGCGACGGGATCATGGCCATCACGCCGGTCTACCGTCCCCTTTTCGGCGCCATCGAGAAAACAGGGCGAACGCCGGTAATCAGCGAACTCCGTGAAGAAAAGGGCCGCTATCACCTGAATTTTGACGAGATCGAACAGAAAATCGCCGCAAACCGTGTAAAAATGCTGCTCTTCTGCTCTCCCCACAATCCCGTGGGCCGGGTATGGCGAAAAGAAGAACTTCTGAGGATCGTGGAGATATGTAAACATCACAACGTGATCATCGTTGCCGACGAGATCCACCAGGATATTGTAGCCAGAGATCAGCGCCATATTCCCCTCGCCACCGTCGGAAACTATTCTCATCGGGTCATTACGGTCACCTCTGCGTCGAAGACCTTTAACCTTGCGGGGCTGAAAAACGCTTTCCTCGTCATGGAGGATCCCTTGTTTCGCCAAAAACATCTGGATTTTTGCGCAAAGATGGGCCTTCACGAAGGCAACACCCTCGGCTATCTCGCGGTAACCGCGGCTTATCGCGAAGGAAAAGATTGGCTTGATACGATATTGGCCATCATCGAAGAAAACGACACGTTGCTGAAAGAGGCTCTGATCCCCTTCCCCAACCTCATTCTCTCGCCTTTGGAAGGCACGTATCTCGCCTGGCTCGATTTAAAGCAGGTTATCTCCCCGAAGGAGCTGCGATCCTTCATGGAGAAAGAAGCGGGTCTGGCCGTCAATTACGGCAACTGGTTTTTCCCAGAAGGCAAAGAGGACGCCCATATCCGCCTCAACCTGGCCGCTCCCACAGAAACCGTATCAAAAGCCCTGGCAAAATTAACCGCCGCTTTGGCGAAAAAAGTCTGAAAGCAAAGATATCCCGTACCGCTTTCGCGGTACGGGATCAGACTGTAGACAAAATACATGCAAACGGATTTCGAACTACATGATGCCGGGTTTATGGCGTCCGGTCAGGGCGTCAAGAAGCCGCCCTGAGATTATTTCTTTTTCACGGGGACATAGATATTCATCACCGCGTCTTTGCTGTTTTTGGTACCGTTCTTTGCCGTGTAGTATTCAAAGGCAAACCCTTCGTGGCAATATTCATATGTGCCGTTTTGGTCGAGCCATTCACCATAGATGTACTTCCAGCAGTCGCGAACCACCTGGGCAAAGCCGCTAACATCTTTCCCGGTGAGGTCTGCCGGGGCGGAGGTAAAGACCGCGTATTCGGCGGCGGGAATCGTCAATGTTTTCATACCCTCGGGCACAAAATCAAAATTTTCCACCACTGGACCGAATAAATAGCTGAGTTTTCCCGTATCTTCGGCAGCGTGGTACCAAAGGCCGATTTCCCCTTCGCTGCCTTGGGCGGCTTTGGCAAAATCCTCTTGGCTCACAGAGGAAAAATCTTTCCCCAGCCAAAAGGCGCCGGAGGTTTTAACGTCTACCTCGCCTTCGGGGGTAAACTCATAACCCACCATTTTGATTTCAGCTTTTTTTTCAAACGTTACGTTCATGCAATGGACTCCTCCTTTTTTACGGTATTCTGAAGCACAGATCCCGAATTCTTTTTTAAAGGCTCTGGAAAAACCGCTGACGGTGTCGTAACCGTAGGCAAAGGCCGCTTCCGTTACGGATTTCCCTTTTTTCAACTCTTCCCCGGCCCGCAGCAGCCGGCGGCGGCGGATATATTCGCCCACCGGCTGATCCATGGTCACGGTGAAAAAATGACAGAAGTAATGAAAGGAATATCCGCAAAGATCCGCAAGGGAACGGGGCGTCAGCTCCTCATCAAGGTGTTTTTCGATATAGGCCAAACAGTACGCGATGGTTTCCTTATGGGTCATCCTTTCACCTCCTGATATGATCATAACATAAAGATTCCCCGATTGCTTTTCCGTTTTTGCTGAAATCTCGTTGACTTTTCTTTAAAAAAGGTTACACTGGTATATATCCTATAAGTTCCCTATAAATATGGTAATTTTATGAAAAAATCAACCGGTTTTTTATTGGCCATCGGCAGCGCGGTTCTTTGGGGCAGCTACGGTACGTTCACGACCTTTTTAGGGAAGTTCGGACTGACCAATGCCTCTACCGCCATGATCGGCCCACTCTTTATTTTTGTTTTTTTCACCGTGGTCAACCTTCTGACCAACGGCGTCAAAAGCTACAAACTGCCGTTAAAGCTCCTGCCGGTGGTTCTCCTTTACGGCTTCTTTTCGGCAATGGACAGCTACGCCGCGGTGACGGCCTATTCGCTGTTACCCATTGCCGTGGGTTCCATCATCATCTACTGCAACCTCTTTTTGCTGATCCTTTTTTCACGCCTGCTCTTTCAAATCAAGCTGACCAAAAAGAAAGTGATCGCCTGCGCCATCGCCATCGTCGGCATCGCCCTTGTCGTCAATGTATTCCACGTCGAAGGGCGCATTTCCTTGCTCGGCCTATTTTGGGCTTTTATTGCCATGTGCTGCTGGGCGGGGATCGTGCTCTGTGAAAAATATCTGCTCAACGCCGGACTCAAAGTCAATACCGTGCTGTCTCTCCACGGCATTATATCCCTTACTTTCTTGTTTTCGATCCACTCTCCCGCGGCCTTCGCCGAGAACATCGCCGCGGCTTTCGCCGCCTCCGGCTGGCTGCTGCCCCTGACCATGCTGTGCTTCGGCCTCTTTACGGAGATTTTCTGCTACCTAACTTTCATGATCGCACTGAAACGGCTGGAACCGGCACTGGTACAAATCGCCTATACCTTAGACCCGGTGACCTCCTGCCTTTTGGGCATGATCTTTTTCGGGCAAATACTCGTGCCTGTCCAGTACGGCGGCATCTTCGTGATTTTAGCCGTTGTAACCTGGCTCCATTGGGACAGCCGCAAGGAAGAAACAAAAAGAAAGAATCAAGAAGAGGCCGCTTCCCCATAAAAAAGGCCCATAGCGGAAATGTCCCAGTCTAATAAGGATGTTTTCAACTTTTAAGATTTGCCGTAGGATTTTGAAGTCCTACGGCTTTCTTTTGCCAAAACTGACAGGCTGAAGGATAAGGGCGCCAATCTTACAAGCTACACGGTGCTTAAAGGGCTTGAATATGAAGAAGATGACAAAATAAAGGGCGGAAAAAATATATCAGCAAGTTGCTATTCAGAACCATACCACAGTTGAGGAAGTAAAAAAAGAAATTAAATTAGCCCTGCTGGTAGGTATGTGTAATCAAGACCCTGCTGTTCAAAAAAGGTGGAATGAGATACCTCATGATGAAGAGGTTCCAACACCGGAGGAACTTCTTATATATTTATCTTTGTGCATAGATAAAGGAATCAATTAACCTGCAGCCTTTCAAAATCCAAGATGCACATAAATGATCAATCGCATTACTTGTAGAGGAATGAAAAAGGAGCCGTTCTTTTATACAAAAGGAGCGACCCCGCGGCTGATGCCGCGGGTCGCTCCTTTTTATACTATCTGACTTTTCTTTCAAAATAGGCCTGGGGATGATCACAGACGGGACAGACATTGGGCGCGGTTTTGCCTACATATTCATGGCCGCAGTTTCTGCAAACCCAAAGCACTTCTTCCTTGTCGGCGAAAACAGAAGCTTCCTCCACGGCGGCAAGGTATCTTTTGTATCTTGCTTCGTGATGCTTCTCCACATCGGCTACGGCTTCGAACAAAGTAGCCAGTTCATCGAAGCCTTCTTCTTTGGCTTCTTTGGCCATGCGCGGGTACATATCCGTGTTTTCGTAATTTTCACCGGCGGCGGCAGAGGCCAAATTTTCCGCGGTGGTGCCGATACCTTCTAATTTTTTAAACCAAATTTTAGCGTGTTCTTTTTCGTTGTTGGCGGTTTCTTCAAAAATGGCCGCGATTTCCTCATAGCCTTCTTTCTTCGCCGCCGATGCGAAATAGGTGTACTTATTTCTTGCCTGAGATTCACCGGCAAAGGCTTCCATCAAATTCTTTTCTGTTTTGGTTCCTGCATACTTGTTCATAATTTGTCCTCCTTCATATCATTTTAATAGGCGTAAGCGTATTCATGATTCCTTACTAAATCATCATCGTTATCATTATAACAAAATTTCCGGTTTCTGTCAGCAGGGATTCCCCAAAAAAACTAAAATAATACCAAAGTCGGTTAATTTTCTGAAAAAGGAACCACATTATGCCCCTTGAGCACGGCAAAATCAGCGGATACGCTGAATTCGCTGTAGGCCCCCTGGGAAAAGGCATAATGCCAGCAATGATCCGCCGGCTCTTCCAAAAAATACGCCATAAGCTGTTGCAGAACAGCGTGATGAGATACGATTAAAACGGTCTCTTCCTCTCTTTTTTGCAGAGCGTCAAAGAAGGAGCGGGTCCTTTTCGCCATATCGCAAAAGCTCTCCCCTCCCGGCGGCGCCTGATGCTGCCAATCGGCGCACCACTTTTCATAGAGGGGATCTCCTTTTAGGGATTCGTAGTGTTTGCCCTCCCATTGGCCAAAAGAAAGTTCGCTGAGGCGCTCGTCGGTCAAACGTACTGCCTTCGTTTCCCCCAACAGCAAATCGGCGGTATGGCTTGCCCGCAACAGAGGGCTTACGTAAACGAGATCCGGTTTTAAACGTGTAAAGAAGGGCTGCAAAGCCTTGGCCTGGTAAATTCCCTTTTCCGTAAGTCTGCAGTCGATACGACCGTAATAGACTTTTTTCAGATTCAATTCCGTTTCGCCGTGACGAACCAGATAAATGCTTTTCATGGTTCCCTTATCCTTTGATGTTCAGCGGCACGCCGCAGGTGACAAAATAGACTTCTGTGGCGGCTTTGCCCAAGGCCTGATTGACCCGACCCAAAGCATCCCGGTAAAACCGGGAAAGAGGATATTCCGGCACGAGACCGAGACCTACTTCGTTGGTGACGAGAATCAGATCACAGGAAAGCGCGGGAAAGCAGGCGATAAAATCATGAATCTCCGCGATGAGGGCTTTTTCCGTTTCCAGCATCTCTTCAAAAGAGATGTCTTCTTTGCCCATGACGGGATCATCAAAGATGATGTTGGTGGCCATGATCGTCACGCAATCTAAGAGAATGCCGTCGTATTTTTGGGAAAGTGCCGGTAAAACCGCGCCCAATCCCCTGTACTGTTCTAAAGTATCCCAGTGAGCGGGACGGCGGGTTTGGTGTTTCTTGATACGGTCCTTCATCTCGTCGTCTATGGCTTTGGCGGTGGCCACATAGAGAATCTTTTCCCCTTTTTCCCTGATCAGCTCTTCCGCAAAATTGCTTTTGCCGGAGCGGGCGCCGCCGGTGATCAGCGTCACTTTGCTCATGCGTCTTCCTCCCGCATATCGACGAAATCATCGTGTTCGATGGCGGCGTCGCCAAAGGTGGCCATTTCATTGATCATGGCCAAAGCCGTATCCACAACGTGGAAGGCCATGGGGCAGCCGCTGCCTTCACCGAGGCGCATGTCCAGCAGGAACAGGGGCTCCTTGCCGATGGCTTGCATCGCAGCCATGAAGGCCGGTTCCGCCGAGCAGTGGGAGGGAATCAGATAATCCTTCACCGTAGGGCAAATCTTCACCGCGGCCAAAGCGGCGGCGGCGGAGATAAACCCGTCGATCACCACCGGCAAACGGTTGGCGGCGCTGCCCAGGTAAACACCGACAAGGCCGGCGATATCGAAACCGCCGACTTTGGCCACGACATCCACGGCGTCGTTGGGATCGGGCTGATTGAGTTCCATGGCCCGTTCCAGCACTCCTTTTTTATGGAGATACGCTTCTTTGGTGAGACCCGCGCCGCGGCCCACAGCTTCGTCCATGGTAATGCCGCTCAATCCCACCAGTACGCAGGAACTGGAGCTGGTGTTGCCCATGCCCAACTCGCCGGTGCCGATGATATCATATCCTTTTTCCTTCAGCTCATGAACGGTTTGAATCCCGATTTCCATGGCCTTAATGCAGTCTTCCCGGCTCATGGCAGGGCCTTTGGCAAAGTTCGCTGTGCCATGGGCGATTTTTTTATGGATGATACCGGGGATAACATCATCACTGTTGATGCCGACATCCACTAAGACGTAATCGGCGTCGGCTTCCTTGGCAAACACGGTCATCCCGGAAACACCCCTGGCCATACATTTGGCCATGATGGTGGTGACCTCCTGACCGGCAACGGTAACACCTTCTTCATGGACGCCGTTATCGGCGCACATGGCGATGATGACGCGTTTTTTCATCTGATTCCCTTTGACGTTACCGGTGATCCCGGCAATTTGCGCCGCCAGCGTTTCCAGACGGCCAAGGCTGCCGATGGGCTTGATAAGGCCGTCGATATATTCCTGGGCCGCTTTTTGCGTGTCCTGATCAAGGGGTTTGATCTGCTCTAAGGTTTCTTGCCATTGTTTCATACTTTTTTCCTCCTAAATGAAAAAGCCGCATCCAAAGCGGGATGCGGACAGAATAAAATACCATCTCATCCCGGCTCTTCCTTCCCGAGTTCCGGAATCACATGGCAGGTTTCCTGACTTGAGCTTCATCTTACTCTCCGGCCTTCTCTACGCAATACGTGCGCCAATGGCTCTTCGGATTTCATCTTCTCTCACAGTAGCGGGTGCTGTAACGGATTTCAACCGTTTTTCCTTTTATCCGGGAGTATCTCCCGGCACCGACCTTATTCGATTACCCTTATTTTAACACAAAATCCCGTTTTGTCAACAAAAACAGCGGTGGGCGGGAAACCAAAAAACGAATATCTCATGGACCGATGTCCATAAGACACAAGCAAAAGGCCAGGCTCAACCTGTACACAGTAGTACACAAGGCAGTTGCTCCAAAGCGCAAGCACCGATCCTTAGAAATGCTGTCGCATTTCCTAAGGTTCGCGCGCGGTCGCGGCTTAAAAAGTTCGCCGCACGCTCTAAAGCATATCAATAACAGCCTTTATAAGCAATTGTGGCGGAGCAGATCCGTAAGCCGGGTTCTGTTCTAAACAATTCGATCATCATCTGTCTTGGCGTCTCGTCGCCGAAACGCTCGCGCGACCTTACCCGAAAGCTGGGCGGGCAGCCCAATACTTTCCTATTCGGTCTTGCACCGGATGGGGTTTACCTGGCCGGTTTGTTACCAAACCGCCGGTGCGCTCTTACCGCACCGTTCCACCCTTACCTTCCGTAGAAGGCGGTTTGTTTCTGTGGCACTATCCCTGAGGTCGCCCTCGCCGGCCGTTAACCGGCATCCTGCCCTGGGGTGCCCGGACTTTCCTCAAACGGTACCTTTCGGTATTCCGCTCGCGATGATATGATTTACTCCGCTTTGCTATTATATACGATTCCTCGCTCTTTGGCAAGGATTATCGGTACGACCAAAAATCCCCGCTTTGCCCAGAGAGCATAAACGCCAAGGATGGCATAGCTGCTGCCAGTTTTTGCATAAACGGCTTTAGCACAACAACTTCTGTACCGAAATGACCGGCGTCGATAATCGAGAGTCCCATTTCTTGGGCTGCCTGGGCGTCGTGGTATTTAAAATCAGCGCTGACGTAGACATCGGCGCCTTGGTTTTTGGCCTCCGCCATAAATTCCGCTCCCGCGCCGCCCATCACCACCGCCTTTTTGACCGGGGCGGCGGGATCGCCGACAAAACGTAGGGCGTCAAGGCCGAGATTCCCTTTGACCGTTTCGATAAAATCACCAAAAGAGGTCTCTTGGGGCAAATATCCCGTCATGCCGAAACCCAAGCCGCTGTTTTCCGGCAAAAAAACAGCACAATCTTGCAGATGCAACCGATTTCCCAAGGCGGCGCTAACACCGTAGGTCATTTTATCAAGAGGCGTATGGCAGGCGACGACAGCGATGTTTTGGCGGATGAGGTCGGCGATCATTTTACCTTTGCTGGTATCAAGATCAATGCGCTTCACCCCTTGGAAAAAGAAGGGATGATGGGTGATAATAAGCTCCGCCTTTTTGGCAACGGCCTCGGCCAAAACAGCCTCCGTAAAATCGAAAGCCAGCAAAACCCGATCGACATTGGTCGCGGGGTCACCGATCTGTAACCCGCTGTTATCCCAATCTTCCTGTAAAGCAAAGGGACAGCAGAGATCAATTTTTGCCAGCACCTCTTTTAAAAGCATGTATGTCCCTCCATTCTCCGTTTGGCGATCTCAATCTGCTTTAGATATACGTTAAGTTCCTCTTGGCGGATTCTGCCTTTTCCCCTTTTCTTCAGCCTGATCAGGATCGCCTGGGCTTTTGCTTGTTCCTCTTTCAAATAAGCCATCAGCAACGGATCCTTTCGCGCCAAAAGACAGGGACCGGCAAAAACATCTGTCGGCGACAGTACCTGCTCGCCTGGGACAGCATGGATGATGATATAATACTGGCCTTCCTCAAAAATCATGGTTTCCCCTGCAATGCGAAAACCCATTAAATTGAGCAACGCACGGACCTTATCACTGTTGCCCATGGCCTGAATCACCAAGCCGCGCAAGGCGGCGGTGACGCCGGGGCGATCAGACAATATCTCACAAATCGTCGGACCTCCCATACCGGCGACAACAGCGTAATCCGCTTCTTTCGGAGCGAGGACGGACAAGCCGTCGCCGATGCGGAACTCAGCCCGTTCCTCTTCTTTCTCCTCGGCAAAGAACTCCTTTGCCCGAGAAAGGGATTTTTCCGAGATATCCGCTAAAATCACCTTTTGGGCAATCCCTTCTTTGAGCAAGCAGAGAGACAGCTCTCCCCGGTCGGCGCCAATGTCAGCGACCACGAGACCGTGGGGCAAATATTCTTTTATGGCATGTAGGCGTTGTGATAATTTCATGGCAACAGTATAACATAAACCTTTACAAAATGAAATACCATTTAACCTGGTTAAATATAAAAATTTTCCCGAAAAATCCCGGAACATTACAACACAGTTTATGGGCGTTCCATAAAGTTTTAAGAATGGCCGCTATACTGTAAAAAGACGGAAATGACGGGTGCGCCGTATACAAAAAACGTTTCATAAAAACGGCAACGATCAGGGCGTCAAGAATCTGAGCAGCGCAAGGCGCAGGGAACGCGGAAATGCCCCGGGAATTTCCCGGGGCATTGCAACACAGTTTATGGGCGTTCTATAAGGTTTTCGAGAATGGCTTAGACACAGTAAAAGATGGGGACGCTGGGTGCGCCGTGTACCCAAATGTACACAGGCAGTCAGCGGTCACAGATTTCGCTGCGTATCAGCCATTGTCGGGAACCGTAGATTACATGAACATGGGGGCGAATACCAATGCCACAATCGTCATCAACTTCATCAAAATGTTCAAAGAAGGACCGGAAGTATCTTTGAAGGGGTCGCCGACGGTATCGCCGTTGACGGCGGCGGCGTGAGCATCGGAACCTTTGCCACCGTAGTTACCCATTTCAATGTACTTTTTGGCGTTATCCCAAGCGCCGCCGGCATTGGCCATCATCACCGCCAAAAGGAAGCCGGTAACGAGGGAGCCGGCAAGGAGCCCGCCGAGAGCCTCAGCGCCGAGGAAGGGCAAAAGACCGACGATGAGCGGCGCGAAAATCGCCAAAAGGCCGGGGATGATCATTTCTTTCAAAGCGGCATGGGTGGAAATACTGACGCACTGGGCGTAGTCGGGACGGCCTGTCCCTTCCATAATGCCGGGGATGGTCCTAAACTGACGGCGCACTTCCTCGATCATCTGGCCGGCTGCGCGGCCCACGGCCTGCATGGTCAAAGCGGAGAAGAGGAATGGCAGCATACCGCCGATGAAGAGACCGGCGACAACCTTCGGATTAAGAATATTGATGGTATCCATACCCATGGCCTGGGTATAGGCGGAGAACAAGGCCAAAGCGGTGAGGGCAGCACTGCCGATGGCGAAGCCTTTGCCGATGGCGGCGGTGGTGTTACCAACGGCATCCAGGGCATCGGTGATTTCCCTGACGTGGGGATCCAATTCACTCATTTCGGCAATACCCCCGGCATTGTCCGCCACTGGACCGTAGGCGTCAACGGCAACGATGATGCCGGTGGTGGAAAGCATCCCCACCGCGGCCAAAGCGATGCCGTAGAGGGCGGCAAAATGATAGGAAACAAGGATGGCAACGGCCACAACGAGCACCGGCAAAGCCGTGGACAGCATCCCTGTGGCGACACCGGAGATGATGTTCGTGGCCGTGCCTGTTTCACAGGAACCCGCGATCTTTTTCACCGGTTTGTAATCAAAGGAAGTATAGTATTCGGTCAGTTTGCCGATGAGGAAACCGGCAATCAAGCCGCTGGCAACGGCGATGAAAGCGCCGTATTTGAAAGCAACGGGGAAGGTCATATCATAGTCGGCTTCCGGCAGCAGAAGGCAAACGAAAAACGCGGCGACGACTGCCAAAAGCATGGCGATACCACTGCCGAGATTCAAAGCTTTCTGGGCGTTGGCTCCTTCACCGGTACGCACAAAGAACGTGCCGATGACCGAGGCAATGACGCCGGTGGCGGCCAAAAGCAACGGTACCACAATGCCGACGGTGCTGCCATGGAATAAAGACGCACCCAAAGCAATGGCGGCGATGATGGCGCCGCAGTAAGATTCATACAAGTCGGAACCCATGCCGGCAACGTCGCCGACATTGTCGCCGACGTTATCGGCGATGGTGGCGGGATTTCTGGGATCGTCTTCGGGAATCCCCGCTTCGACTTTACCGACGAGGTCGGCGCCGACGTCAGCAGCTTTCGTGTAGATCCCACCGCCGACACGACCAAACAAGGCCACCGAAGAAGCGCCGAGAGCAAAACCGTTCACCACAGAGGCCCGGGTCACTTCACTCATATCCGGCATAAGGATATAAAAAATCATTAAGGTGATGCCAATGCCAACGAGTCCAAGACCAACCACGCAAAGACCCATGACAGCGCCGCCGGAAAAGGCAATACGCAGCGCTGCGTTGGTGCCGCGCTGAGCGGCGTTGGCGGTTCTGACATTGGCTTTGGTCGCAATGCGCATACCAAAGTTACCCGCCAAAACAGAACAAATCGCGCCGATCAAATAGGGAATCGCCGTCAGAGGATTGAGTGTTTCTGCGCCGCTACCGGTGGCAAAACCGGCGGCAACGATGATTCCCACAAGGACAAGCACCACGATCACAAGAACCTTGTACTCACCTTTGAGAAAAGCCATGGCGCCCTCGTGAATGGCGCCGCTGATTTCCTGCATTCTTTCATTACCCGGTGCTTCGCTGGTGACTCTTTTGACATGCACGAGAGAGAAAAGCAGAGCAATCAAACCCGCAGCCAAAGTCAGCCACACCGTGGTATTGATGGTGAAAAATGTCTCCATTTTTGCAACCCCTCCTAAAAATAATGATGTGTGAAAATATAAAAATTAATTAAAATACGATGGCAATGACCAGCGTTAACACGAAAAAAGCCACGGCGAGAATTGCGGAAGCCTTCGCAAAAAGGGCGTCCAAGCCTTTTTTCTTGCCGAAAAACTGTTCCGAAGCACCGCCGATGACGCCGGAAACACCTGTGCTTTTGCTGGACTGCATGAGAATCACGACAATAAGGCCGAGGCAAATCAGCACGTCGACAATCATTAAAAATATTTCCATGTTATACCTCCAAAATAAGTAACAATAGTATTTTAACACAGATAAACTTGAAATACAACCGGGATTTCACTGATTCCGCAGAAAAACAGAGTCTCCGCAAAAAAAGGCATAAGAAAAACGGGGCAGCGTTCACCGCGCTGTCTCTCTGTATTTTTCCGCACCGGGGAAATCCCGGTCTCTCATGACTGTCTTTGATCCATTATCTAAGGTTATAGAAAACATCCATCCCACGATATTGGGCCGCTTCCTCCAATGCTTCTTCAATGCGGAGCAACTGGTTGTATTTGGCCACGCGGTCCGTGCGGCAGGGAGCGCCTGTTTTGATCTGACCGGCATTGACGGCAACGGCGAGATCGGCGATGGTGGCGTCTTCGCTTTCACCGCTGCGATGGGAAATCACCGCAGTGTATCCCGCTCTTTTGGCCATTTCGATGGTATCCAAGGTTTCCGTGAGGGTACCGATCTGATTGACTTTGATCAGGATGGAGTTGGCAGTGTTGTTGTCAATACCGCGTTGCAGCCGTTTTGTATTGGTCACGAAAATGTCGTCGCCGACGATCTGAATCTTTTTACCTAATTTTTCCGTCATCAGTTGCCAGCCGTCCCAATCATC
Organism: Clostridiales bacterium; assembly: GCA_040776805.1. Classification (GTDB taxonomy): domain Bacteria; phylum Bacillota; class Dehalobacteriia; order UBA7702; family UBA7702; genus UBA7702. The sequence goes on from JAXGZS010000005.1 coordinate 126,385, forward strand.
CTCATCCAGACCGTCTTCAATGGAAATAATGGGATATTTTTCACAAAGGTAGGCGTAGTATTCCACCATTTCTTCGCTGGTTTTGGCTTTATTTTCACCGGATAACTGATATTTGCCGTCCTTATAAATTTCAGAAGCGGCCACATCGATGGCGAGACGCACGTTTTCTCCCGGCACATAACCGGCTTCTTTGATGGCTTCGACGATCACCACCAAAGCCTCTTCGTTGGTATCGAGATTCGGCGCGAAACCGCCTTCGTCACCGACGCCGGAGAGCAGACCTTTGGCTTTCAGCACCTTTTTAAGGTGATGGTAGATTTCCGCGCCCATGCGGAGACCTTCCCGAAAAGAAGTAGCGCCCACAGGCATGACCATAAATTCCTGAATATCCACATTATTGGCGGCGTGTTTGCCGCCGTTTAAAATATTCATCATGGGAACGGGCAGCTCCTTGGCGTTGACGCCACCAATATACTGGTACAAGGGCATATCAAGAGCATTGGCGGCGGCTTTGGCCGCGGCCAGGGAAACGCCTAAAATGGCGTTGGCACCAAGTTTACCTTTGTTGGGCGTACCATCGAGTTCGATCATCTGTTTGTCAATGGCGACCTGATCAAAAACGCTCATGCCGATGACTTCGGGAGCGATCACGTTCATGACGTTATCCACCGCCGTTAGGGTACCCTTCCCGAGATAGCGGTCTTTTTCACCGTCTCTCAGTTCCACGGCTTCATGAGCGCCGGTGGAGGCGCCGGAAGGGATGATAACCCGGCCCATGGTACCGTCTTCCAAAAAAACTTCCACTTCCACCGTGGGATTTCCCCGGGAATCGAGAACTTCTCTCGCGTTCACATCATAGATCAATGACATTTTTTACACCTCTAATATATTTTATATATAAATGAAATAGCAGATCAACTTTTGGCCTATTTTACCGCTTTGACAATGGGTTCTCCTGTCATCTCCGCCGGCTTGGGCAGATTCATCAGATAGAGCAGGGTCGGCGCGATATCGCAGAGAGCGCAGCCTTCCCGGCCCGTGTATTGCTCTTTGCTGATCATGATATAGGGCACCGGATTATTGGTATGGGCCGTATAGGGTCCGCCGTCCTCCGCAAACATTTTTTCGGCATTGCCGTGGTCGGCGGTGAGAAAAACTTCGCCGCCCTTGGCCAAAACGGCCTCGACGATCTCGCCGACACAACCGTCGACAAATTCGATGGCTTTGATCACCGCGGCAAGATTACCGGTATGGCCCACCATATCAGGATTGGCAAAATTCAAAATGATCACATCGAACTGATCTTTGGCGATTTCCGCCAGGACGGCTTCGGTCACGGCGGCGGCGCTCATCGGCGGCACCTCGTCGTAAGCGGCCACCTTCGGCGAGGGGATCAGTAGGCGCTCCTCCCCGGGATAGGGTATCTCGATTTGACTGTTAAAGAAAAACGTCACATGGGCGTATTTTTCCGTTTCGGCGATGCGCAGCTGGGTTTTGCCGCAAGCGGCAAGATAGGAACCGAGGTTGTTGACCATGGGCATTTTCGGAAAAGCAATGGGCACATCGTAGGCGGCGTCGCATTGGGTAAAACAGACGTAGTACGTTGCGGGAAGCTGCTTGCGTTCAAACCCCGGAAAATTTGGGTCTTTGAAGGCCCAGAGCATTTCCCGGGCGCGGTCGGTGCGAAAATTAAAGAAGATCACCACGTCGCCGTCTTCGATTTTGGCGCCGTTTTCCATGATGATGGGTTTCACGAATTCATCGGTAATGCCGGCTGTATAAGATTTTTTGATGGCTTCGTGATAATCGGCGCATACCGCTCCAGACCCTTCCACCAGGGCTTCGTAAGCCACTTGCAGCCGTTCCCAGCGTTTGTCGCGATCCATGGCATAGTAGCGGCCCATGATCGTGGCGATCTGGCCGGTGGCCTTTTCCGTCATGGCCGCGCTGATCTCATCAAGATAGGTTAAAGCCGAAGTGGGCAGCACATCGCGGCCGTCGAGGAAAGCGTGGAGGGCGATATCCTTGAAACCTCTGGTCTTCGCCAAATCCAAGAGGGCAATGACATGGTTGATATGACTGTGGACGCCGCCATCGGAAAGCAAGCCCAGCAGATGCACGGTTTTGCCTTTTTTAGCAGCGTAGTCCAGGGCATCGTTGAGCACGCAATTTTGGAAAAAGGTACCCTCCGCCACTTCTTTGCTGATGCGGGTGAGATCCTGGTAGACCACGCGTCCGGCGCCCATATTCATATGGCCGACCTCGGAATTGCCAATCTGATCTTTGGGCAGACCCACAGAAAGGCCGGAGGCATTGAGATAACCGTGGCAGTAGGTTTTCCAGTACTGATCGATATGGGGTTTTTTCGCCGCCGCCACGCCGTTGCCGGCATTGTCTGTGCTGCAGCCGAAGCCGTCTAAAATCAATAGCACCGTCGGTTTTTTATCCATCCTTGATACCTCATGTTCCGGCTTTTGTCATGGCGGCAAAATCCATGGGTTTCAGCGAGGCGCCGCCGATCAATAAACCGTCGATATTCCTTTGCGCCAAAAGCGTTTCGGCGTTTTCCGGTTTGGCCGAGCCGCCGTAAAGCAGGGGAATATCCCCGGGCAAAGAGATTTTTTGTAATATTTCACGGATCAGGCCCATGGTTTCATCGGCATCCGCCGGCGTCGCCGTTTTGCCGGTACCGATGGCCCAAACCGGCTCATAGGCAATGATCAGATTTTCTTGTCCCAGACCGTCGATACCGGTTAAAACTTCACTTAACTGGTCCGCCAGGACTTTACCAAAGGAGCGATCCTCCCGCTGGCGCAAGGATTCGCCGACACAGTAGACGGGAATCAAGCCCAGTTCCTTTAAAGCCACGAGCTTCGCTTTCAAGAAAGCGCTGTCCTCTTTGAAATACTGCCGCCGCTCCGAATGACCCACAAGACAGTAGGAACAGCCGCAATCGGCAAGCATGGCCGCGGAAACCTCACCGGTATAAGCGCCGCTCTGCTGGGGATGGCAATTTTGGGCGCCATAAGCGATCTTCGTACCCGCCAAAATCTCCGCGGCGTCCTTTAAAGAGAGGAAGGGCGGGAAAACAATGACCTTATTTTCCGTCGTATCCGCGGTTTCCCCGATTTCTTGCAACCGCTTACGGTTTTCCTCTAAGGTACCGTGCATTTTCCAGTTACCGGCAATGATTTTCATGATGTTACCTCATTCTTTATCCTTCAAGCTTCATCCATTGAGGTTGAAGGCTGCAAAAAGCCGCAATCGGTCTCAGGCTTTGTCCACTTTGTCCAAACAAGCGGCGATACCGGGCAATTCCTTACATTCCAAAAATTTCAGCGAAGCGCCGCCGCCGGTAGAAATGTGACTGATGCCCTTTTCCATACCGATGCTTCTGACCGCCGCGGCGGAATCGCCGCCGCCGATGACGCTGTAGGCGTCGGAGTCGCCGACAATCTTGGCGATGTCTTTGGTTCCGACAGCAAAATGACTCATTTCAAAAACCCCCATGGGACCATTCCAAAGGATTGTTTTGGCGTCGGCCAAAGCCGCGGCGAAAACAGCCACGGTCTTTTCACCGATGTCAAGACATTGATAATTTTGGGGTACGGCATCCACGGGAACGACTTTGATCACGGCGTCGTTACTAAAATCGCTGGCCGCCCGGACGTCGACGGGAAGATAGATTTTATCGGCGTAGGCGCCGTTTAAAAGTTCTTTGGCAAAGTCGATCTTGGCCTCTTCTACCAGGGATTTTTGCATATGATAACCTTTGGCCGCCAAAAAAGTATTGGCCATGCCGCCGCCGATGATCAGTTTATCGACGATGGGCAGCAGTTTTGCCAAAATCTTGATTTTATCGGAGACCTTGGCGCCGCCGATGATGGCGACGAGGGGACGGTCGGGATTTTCCAACACCTTGGAGAGGGCGTTGATTTCCTTTTCCAACAATAACCCGATATAGGTGGGCAGGTATTTGGCAATGCCCACGGTGGAAGCGTGGCTTCTGTGGTCAACGCTGAAACATTCGTTGACATAGAGATCGCCGAGGCGGGCAAGTTTTCTGGCAAAATCATCATCGTTGGCTTCTTCCCCCGGATAAAAGCGAAGATTTTCACAGAGCACGATCTCTCCCGGTTGTAACCCCTGACAAAGAGCAACGGTTTCCTCTGCAAGGGGATCAGGGGCAAATTTTATTTTTATATCGAAACATTCTTCTAAAACGTGAGCGACGGGCTTTACCGACATGGTGGGAACCCGCTGTCCCCGAGGGCGGCCAAGATGCGTCAGGATCACCAAGGAAGCGCCCTGGTCCAGGATATATTTTAAAGTCGGTATACTTTCTTCAATACGCATAAACGCGGTAATGTTGCCATGTTCATCCATCGGCACATTATAATCGGCGCGAAGGAGCACTCTTTTGCCTTTCAGATCACAGTCTCTGACGCTTAATTTCTTCATTTGTTCAAACTACCTCATTGCAAGATTCGAATATGCCTATAACGTGATATTACAGTGAAGATGTTTCCTCACTGTAATATTGATATTTGTTCAGTTGTACCATGATCAAAGACCCTTCGCCGCGACATAGGCGGCAAGGTCAACGACGCGGCTGGAATAGCCCCACTCATTGTCATACCAGGAGACGATCTTCGCCATGTTGTCACCGATGACCATGGTGGAAAGGGCGTCTACAACGGAAGACAGGGAGCAGTGATTGTAATCGATGGAAACCAGGGGCAGCTCTGAATAGCCTAAAATCCCCTTTAACTCACCTTCCGCCGCATGCTTCAGAGCGGCGTTGAGCTCCTCGACGGTAGCCTTTTGCGCCAATTCGACGGTAAGGTCCACCACGGAGACATTGGGGGTGGGGACGCGCATGGCGAAACCGTTGAGTTTTCCCTTTAACTGGGGCAACACTAAGGCCACGGCTTTGGCGGCCCCGGTGGTGGTGGGAATGATGGAAGAAGAGGCGGTTCTCGCTCTTCTCATATCTTTATGGGCCTGGTCTAAAATGCGCTGGTCGTTGGTGACGGCGTGAATCGTGGTCATCAAACCTTTGACAATGCCGAATTCGGCGTCAACGACTTTGGCAAACGGCGCCAAACAGTTGGTGGTGCAGGAAGCATTGGAAATGATATGGTGACGGGCAGGATCATAGGTTTCTTCATTGACGCCCATGACAAAAGTGGCATCTTCATTTTTGCCGGGCGCAGTGATGATCACCTTTTTGGCGCCGGCTTTTAAATGAGCTTTGGCCTTATCGGCGTCGCGGAACGCGCCGCTGGCTTCAATGACGATATCGACGCCCAGTTCTTTCCAGGGCAGGTTTTGGGGATCTCTTTCCGCAAATACTTTCACAGGCTTACCATCGACGATCATCGTATCATGGTCGACGACGGAAATGTCTTTATCCCAGGTTCCGTGGACAGAGTCAAATTTCAGTAAGTGGGCGTTGGCAGCAACATCCCACAAATCGTTAACGGCAACGACATCAAGGCCGTCCGTATCAAACATGGCACGGTAAACCAGTCTGCCGATTCTGCCAAAACCGTTAATCGCAACTTTTGTTCCCACAGGTATGCACCTCTCAATCTGTTGATATGAAAAATTCTTGTTTTACGTTGGGGATTCAGCCCTTCAGTTATCTTTATTATAGCAGAAATTTCATATTTTTACTAACGGAAATGTCGATTATTTTTACTTCCTTATTCCCGCGTGGACAAAATTCGAGATGCTTCGTCCCTGCGATAGCTGCCCGGTGTTTTCCCCGCGTGTTTTTTGAAGACCTGGGAAAAGTAACGGGCATCCCTAAAACCGACTTTCATGGCGATTTCCGCCACGGAATAAGAAGTGGTGGTCAGGAGCTTTCTCGCTTCCTCCATGCGCACATGGGTCAAGTACTCCGTAAAGCTCCAGCCTTTTACCTGCTTAAACAGACGGCTGAAATAACAGGTGCTGAGATAAACCTGCTTGGCCACGTCTTCCAGGCCGATTTCCTGGTGGAAATTTTCTTCCATATAGCGAACGGCTTTATCAATGAGATTGACGTTTCTGAACTCTCTCGAGGTGCGGATTTTACTGACCAGGTCGTTGAGCCAATTCACGACTTTTTCCTTCATGGCATCCATGTTCGATTCTTTGGCAATCTGCTGTTCCAAGGCGGCAAGGCTCTCTTCCAGGGATTCATAGGCAATGCTGCTTTCCACCGCGGCCCGTACCACAACGGTGCAGATTTCCGAAATTTTCAAACGAACCCGGGCCAGCTGGGTGTCTTCACTGATGTATTCCGTCCAAAGGGATAAAAAGGAGCGAACCGTACGGTCCCAATCTCCCATGCAGACAGACATCACAAGATTCTTTTCGTAACCCTGGCGTAAAACATTGGCGTATTCGCTGGTGGCTTCCACATCGTCGGCATGAATCGGCTGATCGCCGCCGTAAAGGATGCGGTATTCCCCCGCAACCAATGCTTCTCTATGGGAACGGGCCACGCCGGCGTGGCCCCGGCCTACACGGCCGATTCCCACGGTCACCGTGGAGGAGGTCTGCATTCTGACGCGTTCGCAGATATGTTCCCCTAAAGTCATGGCCATGCTTTTCAAGGCGGCGTCGTCAAAACCTTCTTCCGCGGCCAAGAGCACGGTGAACTGTCCGTTGCCCAAAGAAATAAAGAAGTGTTCCGGCCATTCGGCAAGGCTTTCTTCAATGGCGTCGCCCACTTGCCGCTGGACAATCTGTTTTTCCAGCTCGGAACGGAAATTATTCTGGGTGGTAAGATTGTCCATCCAGACATTCATGGCAAGACAAAGGGGATTTTTCAGACCGAAAAAGTCTGTGCGGTTTCTCATTTCCTCTTCATCGGTGAGATTGCCGTTGATCAAGTCCATCACAAAGCCAATACGGATAAAAGGCAACGCGTCCTTCAAGGTGGCTTTCGTTTCCTCCAACTCCCGGTGTTTTTCTCTTTCCGTTTCGATTTCATCGGAAAGGCGTTCCGCCAAATCGATGATATCTACGCTTTCCACCGGTTTCAGCAGATATTCCGCCATGCCGAGGCCGACGGACTGCTGGGCGTAATGGAATTCACTGTAGGCGGAAACAATGACGATTTTCACATTGGGCAGCGCGACTTTCAGTTGGCGCGCGACTTCGATGCCGTCAAAACCGGGCATTCTGATATCGAGAAAAATGATATCCGGTTTCGTTTCCATGCCTAAGGCTACCGCGTCTTCTCCATTGTCGGCTTCGGCGACGATTTTGTATTTCCGGGGAAACTCCTCTAAAACCGTACGCAGATACTGCCTTTGTAAAGGCTCATCATCCGCAACCATAATTCTGATCATACTTGTTACCTCTTTTCTTAAATACAGCTGGCTTTATTATTTGATAAAGGGGAACGACAACTGCAGCGTAGTTCCCTTATTGATCTCGCTGTTGATATCCCAGGCACAATCACTGCCAAAATGAAGCTGCAAACGGCGTAAAACGTTGGTCATGCCGATACCGCTGACTTGACCGCCTTTGGTGGAGCGAATTTTTTCCAGTTTAAAAATACTCTTTTGTTGCTCTTTGCTCATACCCACGCCGTTATCAGATACTTCCAAAAAGACGTTGCCGTTTTCCAACCAACCTTGGATAGAGATGATGCCACCGCGCTTCGTCGGTTCCAAACCGTGTTGACAGGCGTTTTCCACCAAAGGCTGCAAAATCATACAGGGCATTTTGGCCATGGCAATGGAGGGCTCGATATCAATACGGTGACTGATACGCCCTTGAAAACGGGTTTCCTGGATCATCAGATAGTCGGTGACGGTGCGGACCTCTTCTTCCAGGGTCACGGTATTTCTCACCTGATAAAGGCTATATCGCATCAGCCGCGCCAGGGCGGAAACGAGTTTTTCGGTATGCTTATCCCCCTCAATCAAGGCAACGCGGCCGATGGTATTGAGGGAATTGAAGAGAAAATGGGGACTGACCTGATACTGCAAGGCGGAAAGCTGGGCGACTTTCAATTCCTCTTCCAATTGATGTTGTTTTTTCATAAAGGCCGTATACGTTTTTTGCTGGCCTTCCAAATCGCGGCGCACTTCCACGTTTTCAATGAGGTCCACGATTTTCTTACCGGTAAGTCCCAAGAAAAGACAGAGGGCGTCGCACTGAGCCCGGGAAAGAACGGGCACCTCAGGACAACGATCCAAATTGCTCACATCTTCCAGAAAGTGGCCGCAAAGGAGCGTGTGCCGATGCCGACGTTTTCATTAGTCAGCGGATAGCGATTTCAAGAGACCACAGCGGCAGCGATAGGCCACCGCCTTGTGGGGGTTTCCACTCGCCCATGGTCAAATAAAGGGGAAATTAGCTCATATTTTTTCAGCGTTTCCTGCCACGGTGGCATTGGGTAGCGCAAGAGGCAAAAGCCTCGCCGCCCGCAAGATTTTACCTTTTTATCCCTAAAGACTCATATCCATGATCATTCTTTAAAGACAATTCCCAGGGTGGCGGTCGTCCGTCATGGCCCGGCCAGACTATCGTGGGACAACAGCTTTTCCGGAACATTTTGATGATCATCAATGAGTTTACGCACCGCTCATGGCGCGTCAGGGCTGACCGTCGGCGCCAAAGGCGGAAGGCGATATCTTGTTTCAACGCAACGCACCCGCCCGACAACATGATATAGATTATGTTTCACGCCGGAAAGGGCTGATCATCACCTACTACCGATACCCCCGTTGTGGTCAAAAGAGCGGAAAGGCAAAGAACTATCGGTTGATATTGACTGGCAACTGCAGAAGAAGACATCGACGCCAAGATCAATCACTTCAAAACCCAGCCTCTAATACCGGAAGCAAGTAGGTTGCACCGATATCATGAAGGTCTCCGCTCCTTACCGAAGCAGGGATTTTCCCTCAGATAAGAATCTCTTCGCGATTGAAGCAGATGAGATGAATGAATCTTCATTCCTTCGCAGACGCCCGGAGATACTAAAAGTTCCGTTACGTAAAATCTCGTTTTTCAAAGCGGTCGCCGATCAGGTGCATGGCACGAGCAAACCGATATTGATTACATCTAATTTGACATCGTTGCCGTCATCGAGCTTTCTGGATCAGTCTTCTTACGTCACTCCGCATCACATTGTAACGGCGTGGATCAGTTCTTCATAAGCGTTTTTTCATTGCCAAACCTCAATTTTTCTCCGTTTTAACCATATATTGGCTAAAAATGACTTTTAGTATTTTTATTATCATAAATTCCTGGTAAAAAAGCGTTTTCTTCCGTTTAACCCCAAATCCTTCGGCAATCTCCACCAATTTTTCAGCCTTGGTGGCTCATGCCGCTTTTCCCCCGCGGCCGGATCGACCCAGAGCCGTCGTAATTCCGTTCAGGAGCAAGTCGGGGTTGGCTTTTCGCAGCACCGCCGCCTCACGGGAGGAGATAGGCTGTCAAAGGCCCCGCCGCTCCTCGATTTACGAATGGCCCACCTGTTGCACAGAAAGTCACGGTCTTCAAGTCGCCAGATCAAATTACGCTGGCAGTTGATATTGTTATAGATACCCTTTTGATGCGCTCGTTTTCCAAAAGATAGCAGCGCCTGATGGGCCCGATGTTGATCCAAAATTCCACAGTCGGCATTTTTCGAATAAACACGTATTGATTTTTGCGTTTACAGATCCTGGCGTAATATTAAAATCAATCGTCAGCTTTTGCGCCCAACTGTGCGTGCTCCTGATGGCCTGGACGACAATCTCAGATGATAGGCCCCCTCAGGATTATTCACGGAACCACTGCCCAAACACCCTCACACCACATATAACCGCTTATTATATCTGTCAATGAATCTATGGAAAACACTTTTCAAATTGTTCCCAAGCCCGGTCTCATCCATGAAATAAGCAGATAAGACATCTTTGACTTCCTCCTGATAGGGAATCCAGTTCTATTGGCGAGTTCGTCTTTTGAGGCACGTGTGTTTGCCGCTTCATGTAATCTCCAGGATCTGATAGCTCTTTGAGCCAATTTAAATATCTTTTTTCGCCACCTGCAGCGTTTTCCGTGGTAATGGCCAGCGTAAGCCATCTGCCGTGAATGGCGATAGTGCCGACATCTTTGATCGGCAAAAACTCCGCCATCTGACAGCAGCAATATGGATGTGCCGTGATACGCTGGCTGTTATTTTTTGGTCAGGAAAAAAAACTGGTCATCTCATTAAGTACGCTGGCAGGAAGGATGCGAGTTCATCAGCTCGTGCCGGCCAAAACCTCCTCTTGTTGAGGGCAGATGACCGATGCGCAATTTGCGCTTTTTTACAATATCGTTTTCCTGTGGCAAAATTGTTTTTCGCAAGCTCGCTCATTTCGGAAAGAAGGCGGTGTGACGATGACTCCATCAGCGCTCTTTTCGGAGAGGAGGCGATGAGGCACCGCATGATCGGATGCTTCGCTTCGGTTTCCTTCTGGGTCATGATATTGGCGACGCAATGGGCCGGCACCGGCGGCTTCGACCAAAGCGTCGATAATGCCGGGAACCAGAAGATTCGGAATGATGCTTGTATAGAGGCTGCCGGGGCCAAGTAAGATGAGATCGGCATCCATAATGGCGTCGATGGCCTCGGCGTTGACCAACACATTGCGGGGCTTTAAAAAAACCTCGTTGATTTTACGCCAATCTTGCACAATGGTAGTTTCCCCAAAAAGCTCCGTTTCATCATCCATCACGGCGCCTAAAATCACGTCGTCCAAAGTAACGGGAATTACTTTGCCGCGAATGTTCAAAACGCGGCCGATGTCCCGCACCGCGGAGGCGGCGTCACCATTGATGTCGGTGAGCCCCGAGATCAGCAGATTCCCTAAGGAATGCCCTTTGAGCTCGGCAGGGCTTTCAAATCGGTAATTAAAAAGTTTTTCCATAATCCCTTCCCTGGGGGAAAGAGCCACGAGACAGTTGCGGATATCCCCGGGAGGCAGCACCATATTGCCTTCCAGAAGACGGCCGGAGGAACCGCCGTCGTCGGTCACCGTGACGATGGCGCTGATGCGGTGAGTCACCTGTTTCAAGCCCCGCAAGATGGTGGAAAGACCGGTGCCGCCGCCGATGGCGGTGATTTTCAGCCCATATTCCAGCTTCGCTTCTTTGCTCGCCTTATCCCTAAAAGCCGCCCGGCGGCGGGCGATGTTCATCATGCGGCGGTATTTATCCTTCGCCGCGTATAAAAGGCCGACGCCGATCAGAAACAACAATAGCGCACAAACCCAAACCACCAGGGAGGAGAAAGCGGAATCGGAAAATACGAGGCCAAAGCAACGCAGATATTTCATGGCCAGCATAAAGAGGCCCAGGGCAATCAAAAAGACCGCCGCCACCCAATAAGGCAACCAAGCGCCTCGGAGGGAGTGTTTTCTTTTCATCGGTTTCCTCCCCGCCAGACGTCGTTATGGTTCACCGTGCAGAAATAGCCTGCTTTTTCCACCATTTCGGCGATCTTTTCCGCGAAAAAGACGCTGCGGTGCTGGCCGCCGGTGCAACCCACGGCAATAACCAGGTTATCCCTGGTGCGTTTCTCAAAATGGGAGAGGATAAAGGTTAAAAAATCCTCGATTTTGACCAAAAACTCTACGGCTTCCGGGGCGGCCATAATGAATTCTCCCACAGCGGTATCTTTGCCGGTGAGGGGTTTTAAAATTTCGTTATAAAAAGGATTGGGCAGAAAACGCACGTCAAAGACGAAATCCGCGTCTTGGGGCACACCGTACTTATAGCCGAAAGAAACCACGTTGACCAAAATATGGGGTTTTTCGCTGTCGCCATAGATGAGCCGGGCGTATTCCGCCAAATCGTTTCCCCTCATGCGGCTGGTATCGATTTTACGGTCGGCGATCTTGCGCACCGGAGCCATGATCTTTTCCTCCTCCTCAATGGCGGAGAAGATGCGGATTTCGCTGCTTAAAGGATGCCGGCGGCGGGTTTCGTGAAAGCGCCGTAAAAGCACTTCTTTGGCGGCTTCCAAAAAGACGATTTCCGCTTTGACCTCTTCCTCGGGAAAGCGGTTAAGATTGCTAAAAAATGAATGAAAATGGCCGTTTTCGCGGATATCCACGACAATCGCCGCCTTTTTCACCTCGCGTTCTTCGGAATTGAGCAATTTAATGAGGTCGACAATGAGCTCCACCGGCAGATGATCCACGGCGTAATAGCCGAGATCCTCCATAATGCGGAGCAACTGGGTTTTGCCGGCTCCGGACATACCGGTGATGATTTTCAGTTCCAGCATAAACACACCTCCTCGATGTGATCTCTTGGCCGCAGCAAGAGGCTTTGGTCACCCATAAAGAAGCGCGCAAACGACGCTCCCTTCTACTTTATGATAACACATGAAAACAAAAAAGAAAAGGGGCAACGGCATCAGACATCCGTGAAACGAAAACGGTTTTTCTGAAATTCAATGACCCGATCATCTCTGAGCTTGCACAGTTCCCAGGACATCGCCGACCGTTCCACGCTGAGATAATCCGCCAGCTGCTGACGGTTAAAAGGGATTTCAAACCATTGGGTGGGATTTTCCCCGGCAGCGTCGGTCAGATAGGAAAGCAGTTTCTCCTTGGTGGTACGTTTTGACATATGCTCCATCTTGGCATTGAGGGTATGGTTTTTGGCGGCAATCAAAGTCAGCAAATTGCGGATCAGCCGCTGATGAAACAGGCAGGCCGAGGGGCATTGTGTCGTCACCCGGCCAATATCAAGAAAGAGCACTTGGGTTTTTTGCGCCGCAATCACGTTAACGTTGCTTCGCGTCTGCCCCATACAAGCCAATTCCTCTCCGAAAAGCAGCGAGGGGCCGACTTCCGCCACAAGATTGCTGTTGCCGTTGTGATCTTCTTTGGTCAGGTAAACGCGGCCCTTCAGTACGAGACCGATCTCGAAGACAGGGTCGCCCATATGGAAAACGGTCTCTCCTTTTTCATAGCTACGCACATAAGCGTCGAGACATTTCAGCATGGACGACAGATCTTTTTCTTCGATACCGGCAAAGAGGGGACTATTTCGTGTTGTGGCGGAAATTTGTTTCATAAAAGCTCCCTTTTGTTGTATTTCCAACAGATTTTATGATTTTATTATATTATACTCAAGGCAGAAAAGCAAGAAAGGACGGTTGCCCAATGATCAGAAAAATCATTCGTATTGACGAAGAAAAGTGCAACGGCTGCGGTCTCTGCGTGAACGCCTGCAGCGAAGGAGCCCTTGCCATCGTGAACGGCAAAGCCAAACTCATGCGGGAAGATTACTGCGACGGCCTCGGTAACTGTCTGCCGGTCTGTCCCGAAAACGCCATTTCCTTTGAGGAACGGGAAGCATTACCGTTTCAAGAAGAAGCGGTCAAACAGCATCAAAGGGAAATGGCTCAGAAAAAAGCGGAGACAACAACTTTAGCCTGCGGTTGCCCCGGCTCCAGTGTACGTTCCCTATCAGCCCCGAAAAGAGTCAAAAAAGAGAGGCGTACCGGCGGCGCTTTGCGCCAATGGCCGGTACAGATCAAACTGCTTCCGACGGCAGCGCGGTTTTATCAAAACGCCGACCTCCTAATTGCCGCTGATTGCTGCGCCTACGCCTACAGCGCCTTTCATCATGATTTCATTCAGGGAAAGATCACCTTGGTAGGCTGCCCCAAGCTGGACAATGTCGATTACAGCGAAAAGTTGACGGAAATCTTTTCAACCAATGAGATTAAAAGCGTCACTCTCACTCGGATGGAAGTTCCCTGCTGCGGCAGCATGGCAAAAGCCGTGAAGACCGCCATCAAAAACAGCGGCAAGCAACTGCCGCTCACCGTATACACGATCTCTGCCGAAGGGCAGATCGTGAAGAAGGAGGAATTTTAAGATGGAACAACTGATGTTTTGTTACCAATGCGAACAGACCGCCCAAGGGAAAGGCTGCACCGGGAAAGCCGGAGTTTGCGGCAAACCTTACGATGTCGCTGATTTGCAGGACAAAGTGACCGGCGCCCTCATCGGCCTCGCTTTGGCGGCCAGAGACGGCGGCCATACCGAAAAAACCGATGAAATCATCGCCGAAGGTCTTTTCAACACCATCACCAACGTTAACTTCAACCGTGAAACGTTAGAAGCGCTGCTTACAAAAATCCACGACGAAAAAACCGCCATCAGCCAAAAATGCAACCGCTGCGAAATCACCTGTGATAAATTCGACGACTACGATATCACCGCCATCTGGCAAGATCACGAAGATATCCGCTCCTTGAAATCGCTGATCCTCTTCGGCCTGCGGGGCATGGGCGCTTACGCCTACCACGCCATGGTCTTAGGTTACACCAGTGAAACGGTTTCCGCCTTCTTCTATAAGGGTTTGGCCGCCCTTTCGGAACAGCACAGCGTGGAAGAATTGATCGCCCTCGCCATGGAACTGGGTCAAGCGAACCTCGCTTGCATGGCCTTGCTGGATAAAGCCAATACGGAAACCTACGGCGCGCCCACCCCCCATACGGTGCCCCTCTCCATCGAACCGGGTCCCTTCATCGTCGTCACCGGCCATGATCTCCTCGATTTGGAAAAGCTGTTGCAACAAACGGAAGGCAAAGGCATCAACATTTATACCCACGGGGAGATGCTGCCGGCCCACGGCTATCCCGAACTGAAAAAATACCCTCACCTCAAGGGCAATTTCGGCACCGCCTGGCAAAATCAGAAAAAAGAATTTGACGGTATTCCGGCGCCGATCCTCTATACCACCAACTGTCTTACGCCACAAAAACCCAGCTACGCTGATCGCATTTTCACCACCGGACCCGTTTCCTGGCCCGGCGCGCCCCACATCGACGAAGACAAGGATTTTACGCCCGTGATTGAAAAGGCCCTGGCTTTGGGAGGCTATCAAGAAGCCCATCCCATGACCGGAATCAACGGCGGCTCTTTTGTCACCACCGGTTTCGGCCATCAGGCCATTCTCAACGCCGCGGAGGTTATCGTTAATGCGGTAAAGAGCAAAAAACTCCGTCACATCTTCCTTGTGGGCGGCTGCGACGGCGCCCGCATGGATCGGGTCTATTATACGGATTTCGTGAAACAGACTCCTGCCGACACCATCGTTTTGACCTTGGCCTGCGGCAAATACCGTTTCAATGACCTTGATCTCGGCAACCTCGGCGACCTGCCCCGGCTGCTGGATATGGGCCAGTGCAACGACGCCTACGGCGCCATCCGCGTGGCCAGCGCCTTGGCCGATGCTTTTGAATGCGGCGTCAATGATTTGCCCTTGACTCTCGTCCTTTCCTGGTATGAGCAGAAGGCTGTCTGTATCCTGCTCTCTCTCTTATCCTTAGGCATCAAGGATATTTATCTTGGGCCGACGCTGCCGGCGTTCATCTCCCCCAATGTTTTAAATTACCTTGTGGAGAACTTAAACATCCATCCCGTTTCCACACCGGAAGCGGATTTGAAAAAAATCCTCGGTTAAGAATTTCTACAGAAAGCCCCTTTCCCAAAGAGCCATCAAAGAAGGTGTCCCAACGGTCACAAAAGACCTTGGGACACCTTCTTTTCTATGATTGGTAGGTGAACCCGGCGTCATCCATGCGGCACTGCCATAACCCGCAGGGTCATCGTCCTTCTAAAAAACCGCGCCAAGGGTTTTCCCACGGTATTACATAAAAACAGGACTCTCCTCAGCGCAAGGATTCCTACTTCGCTCCCCCACCCTTTTCCGCCTTCCCGTGGCAAAACTTCTCCGTGGGTTTTTAAAAAAGGACTTCGCGTCACGGCAACCGTTATCTGCCGGAGCATTTCATCCCGAGTCCATAACGCTAACGCTGATTGCTGAAATGAAACGATATGATGATAGCGCAGGCTTTTTATTTTCAACGCTTTTTTCCGCCATCAAACTGTTTCCCACCCCATCTCTTCACCGAGATCACAGGGATCGCGCCGCGCATCTGCTTCATTCCTCATTCCGCCATACGGTAGAGCGGAGGAAGCCCCTTTTCCAAGCGCTCCAACGCAATCAAGGCACAAAAGGCCTGTTCTGTTGCCATTTGGTCGGAGCTGTCTACAGACAGTGTATGGGCAAAAGAACCGTCGCCCAAAGCATAGGTCAACAGGTGATCCGCTACCGTCACGTTGTTTTTGATAAAACGCACATCATCCCTGCCGATACCGAGGGAGCAAAGCGCTACCAGAACCTGGGCGTCGGTTTCGGCGCTGTCCTGCTCTTCGAAACGAAAGCCGCCGTCTTCCTGTTGCGCGGAAGAAAGAAAACCGAGGGCTTTTTCCGCCGCCGCAGCAACTTCGCTCCGATCCACGTAGTTGGATAGCGCCGTTAAGGCCATGGCGGTAATATCGGCGTCACCCTCTGCCATACCGGGAGTAAGGGAAAAACCGCCGTTATCCATCTGACAGCTTAAAATTTCCTCAATATAAAGGTCGCGGGTAGCTTGATAAGGAGCATCACTGCATTGCGGGATTGCATAATTTCCGGCATCCAGGGCCAGCAACGCCCAAATGGGCCCATTGATCCCCTGGAGCGAGGTTTTTTCAAAATCAGCTAAGGGCATCAATATATTGTACCCCTCCACATCGGTGGGATCCTTGCCAATGGCGGTAAGAGCTAAGATCAGCCGAGAATACTCCGAATTTTTTGATTGATCAAGAATACCGTTGCAGTCTTTCACATAATTGATAACATTGTCATAATACGTATCGAAATACCCCGCCGGCACCTTGTAACCGCCGCGGGCAAGGCCGATCACTAGCCAATCGCCACCCACAGAACCGAAAGTCGGTTCGGTGACGGTTTCACAGAGATAGGAAGCCGTTGCTGCCGCCGCCTTTTCCGTACTGCTTTTTTCGTCCCGTTGATCGCAGGCACATAAAAAGCCCAGGGCAAAAAAACAGAGCAACAGGGATATACATATTTTTTTCATGGATACCTCTCACGCACGCTCCGCCAAAATGCCGATCCTGCCGGCTTAACACAGACCATAGCCGACAATGGGCAAGCACCTTATCGGATAACGCTCTACTCCTTGGTTTTCTATCACATAGGAAACTACATCGTTTTTCATCAACGGGAAGTGCTGGCAGAGCCGGGAGGGAGAAGACCGCGCCCGTGTGCTAACGCGGCCTCTCCTTCGGCAATACCGCAAAAACGGTATATTATAACCGCACAGGGGAACTCCGCGTGGGTCTAAGACCCTCCCTATGCAGGTATAACCAAAAAATAAGGGAAAAATAAAAACATGCAATCAGACCGGATAAATTACCCGACCAAAATTGCACACGTTTCTTGATTGATTTCCTGATCACTTTGAACCTTGTGTTGCCTAATAAAAATGCCCCAGGCAGCGGCAGGCTTTGTGTGGCAACAAAAAAATATTCCAACCGTAAGTGGCGGCTGAACACCTTTTTATTCCACCAAAGCAAGTATCCCGACTTAGAATCACCGCCGTATCCCGCCTTCTCGGCAAAAACCAATGGCTTATGGGAACGACTCATCATTACGGTGGCCATACCGCAGAGGATTTACACCTCTATTCCATAACTTTGGAGCCCATTCAATATGATCTTGTAAAAATGATATCACAAAATTCAAGAAAAAACAACCGGAAAAGGGAAAATCGATTTGTAAATTCTTGCGATCTCGATCAAAAAACGCTTCGTAAGATCTAATGTTTTCGTGGGGCATTGGTTTGGACGATCAAAATAGGTAGAGAGCCGGAAAATGAGTTCATTTTCCGGCTCTCTTAAAAATAGAAATAGAAGTGAAAGTGGAGAGTAATTGTGTTATTTTACAGAAAGATAAAAGAATGAAGGTGTTGGGATGGTGATTAACCGATTTCTTCTTCCGCTTCAGCGATGATTTCCTTAAATATTTTGTCGGTATTTTCGGGGAGGGGCTCAGATTCATGCGTTTCTAGTATGTGAATGGCCTCCTCCCGAGCGCGTTCATAGAGGGATTTGCCACCGGCGGCTTCCCAGGTTTCCCGCATATGATGGTCGAACAACTTTGTATCAAACTGATTTTCACGGAAATTCTGGAAAGTATGCATATGACTGACGAATTCGCCGCCAATGCCAACGTCACGCATGACGTCAATGGCCATATCTGCGTCGGATACGCGAATGCCTTTCACCGCGTATTTTATCGCTTTGGCGATTTCGTTGTCGATGACGAGCTGGGCAATGTCGTAGGTAATACCCAATTCCAACATGCCTAAACCGTAAATCACATTGGCGCCTGCCAATGCCGGCATCATTGCTGTAATGGTTTTTTCATGGGCAGCCTGACCGTCCGGAAGTTTGCTGTCCCCCTACCCACCCGCTACCCAACTGGGTAGATGATAGAACTGGGCCATTTTGGCGACGGCAGCGTTGATCATGCCCAATTCAGGGCAACCCACCGGTGAAGAGGTGGCTTTTAAATCCATAATCGTGGTGGAACTCCCGTATACGAAGGGTGCGCCTTTTTTTGTGCCCTGATTCAGGACGAGTGACGCGAGAACTTCGGCATTGTGGGTGATCAGGGTTCCAACTAACGTTACGGGAGTGGTTCCGCCGGCCAGCGCCATGGAGATGATCGTGATGGGAATCCCCATACGGGCCGATTCCCTGATCATCATCGTGCTGTCGGGAGCAAGCTGCAGGGGGCTGATGGGGCAGGTGTTTGTACTCCAAATCGGTCTTGCTCGGTAGGCTTCTTCGCCGCCGGCGATGTGGCACATTACTTTATGAACTCTCTTCAAATTGCGCGGGTCGCCGCACCCCTGACAGCAGTGTTTGCTGGTATTGGTGATGCAGGCCTCAATCTCATGAAGCGGGGCGCTGGATTCCGGTTTATCCTGGGCTGCCATGGATCTTTCATGGATGTCGATGCTATCGAGGGCATCGACTAATTTTGCGCAGTTGGCAGTGTCCTTTTTTGTGCTTTTTCTGTATTCTCCGGTATACGGATCATTGATCATCAGGCCTTCGCCGAAGTTTGTAAAACCGACACGTTTTTCTTTGAGCAGGTAATCGTTATCGCTGTTGCGCCCGGCGAACATCACACTGTGGGGAGCGGTGCGCAGCGCGTCTTCCACGATATAGTGGGGAATCTGGACAATCCCTTTTTCCTTATCAACGCGGCAGCCCAATCCGGCATAGATTTCCTGGGACTCTGCATCGGTGATGCCGATGCCGATGGTATCAAGAACTTCTAACGTTGCCAGGTGCATGGAGCAGAGCTCGTCATCGGAAAAAATATTGAGACTGAATCCGGAAAAAGTATTGTAACCGGCATACAATAAATCTCTCATGGGATTTCTCCTTTCTTTATTATGAGATGTGCTTTATTTTAGAATTTTGAAGAGAATTCTCTGACTTCCGCTTCGTGTTTTTCAAGCCATTCGAGAGTTCTGACCTCATGCTGCATGTAAAGCAAATACTCGTAAGGATTGAGCGTCATATCCTTGAAACATGCTTCAGAGGCCCAGCGAATCAGATACTGAACACCCATGATGATGGATTCAAAGTAATATTTCTTTTCCAGTTCCGTTAAGGGAGCAAGGCCGTTTAATTCTTTGAGGCGGTTATTGTAAGTAGTAATGAAGTCCATTAACCCCTCCGCGTTGATATTGCCGTCGCGGGTATTGCCGGTGGCCTCATGATCCCAGGGAGACATGAAATAGGAAGAAGCAAATCCGATTTCAAAGAGACGGACCTCCATTTTTGCCCAGTCAAAATCGAAAATACCGCTTACTGTATCGTCCGCATTATATTTGAAGTTCATCGGATGAGGATCGCATTGGCAGGGAACCACGGGAAGCCGCGCAAAATCCTGCTGGGGAATTTTAGCTTTCTCGCACATTTTTGTAATGAAACCCTGAGATCTTTCAAAATAATCGGAGAAGCAGTTTACATAACCGTTTTCTTTGTAGAATTTAATGTATCTCTGGAAATCGCGGGGGAATTCATCCATCAGAATGTTGATGTTATTTTCTGCCCGAGAATAAGTTTTGGGATCGAAATCCCGAACGGCATTGTGAAATTCAGCGTATGTTTTCGCGCAGTCCCGATAGGCTGTTGCCGAAAGGTCGTTATTGATCCAGTCGTAAGACTGAAAACCGGGAATGAAATTATAAACGGCATAATACCATTTTTCAACGGTACCGTCAGGATTTTTTTCGTCTCTCTCTGCGTAAGTCAGACCACTTTTTGCCGTGATGGGCGTTGCACTTTTATCAAACCCCTGTTCTCTTGCGTAAAGCAGCAAGGTATGCTCCATCATCAGTTCGTTCATATCCTTGTGGCGCATGTATTTACGGAAGAACCAGGTATGCCGTTCACCGTCTTTCTGGACGTAGATACCGTAACTTAAATTGATGGCTCCACCAAAAATCTGATACACTTCCTCAAGGGTGCCAATATCATAGTCTGTCTCAACAACTTCCCGGATTTGTTCGAAAACGCAACTATCTTCTGTCAGGGCACGGATGGTGCCGATTTTCTCTTCGGCTTCTTTCAGAGCGAAAACCGTATTCAGCGTCGTATCGTTGGTTGACGGACTGAATTTTTTCATATCATCGGTGAGTAATTCGTGGTACATAAAGATCTCCTCTGTTTTTATTGATTTGCTTGTAAATGAAGCTTTCCTCTGCCATTTTGCGGACGGTGCTGGTTTCCCCTTCGGCTTTTCTCAGAGCGAAGACGGGATCCAATGCAGTGTGAGGATTCAATAGGTTATATTGCTTCATATCTTCGGCAGCTAATTTGTGAAAAAAGATCATACCCTCTGGGTACAGCCGGTCATTAGGGTTTTTCGGTTTCCAGCGCTTTTTCTACGATGGTGTCAATTTCTGCAATGGCTGCGTCGCTTAAGGGGTCGACTTCGTGATTGGCCATGATGTCGAGAATCAAATCCCGGGCGCGCTCACCGAGGGTACGGCCGTCAGCGATAAAGGAATCATAGGTCATTCTTTCGGTAATGCCGGGTTTCCAGAGCTCAGTGCGCAGGTGCTTGAAGGTATGAGGATGACCCAGGAAATTCTTTTCACCGTTCACGACATCGTCAACGACATCCACGGCCATGGTGTCCTCGTCAACAACGGGTTCTTTGCGGGCGAATTGGGTCATGGAAGATACTTCGCTGTCCATGGCGAGCTTGCGGTAGCAGGCGACCAAAGCGTTGTCTACAGCGCCGGCGCCGCCGATCACGTCCATCCCGGAAAGAGCCGGAAGCAGGGAATTGAACATCGATTCATAGCCGGTCTGTTCATCGGTGATCTTCGCTGAAACGGATTTTCCCCCGCCGGCAGTGGGCAGGTTGTAGTAAATGCCCATTTGAGCCGAGGCAGCAGCTGCCAGCCCCATTTCCGGCGCACCCCATCCTGTCATAGCCGTGGCCATATCCATGAAAGTTACATGAGGTGACATAATGCAGGGATATCCCGGTTTGAGCAGCTGGGCGGCAACGATCCCGGCGATGATTTCCGCATTGTGCATCGTCACGGAGCCGATCATCGTCATAGGACCGGTGGCGCCCATCATCGGCGCGGGGACGATACCGAGGGGAAGACCTGTTTCAAGAATATCCAAAAGGGCGTCGGCGGGGCCGTCGGCATAGTCCATCGGACTGATGGGGGATATTTCCAAATAGGCGAGGGGCTGTTTTTTCAGCTGTTCCTGGCCGCCGACGGCAGCGGCGAGGACGTCTCTGACGTAAAAGACCTCATGGGCGGAGTCAATACAGATGCGCAAGGGTTTGGTGGTGTTTTTCACCATGGCCGCGGCCTGAATCGTCAATGCGGCGTGCTGGGGGATTTCCTGTGATACGATGCAGGAAACGATGTCGGTGGATGCCAAACCGTCACAAACGCGAATGTTGGTTTCCATGTCTTCTTTGGATACGATATGTTTTTTGCAGGTTTTGACATCTTTGATGAACGGTGTGCCGACACAGGTGCGGCTATAGGCTCTTCGTTCCCCCCATTTGATTTCATATTTGGGGTCTCTGCCGAAGGTAGAGAATTTGGCCGGCGCGGTGGCAAGGCCTTCGGCGACTTTTTCCCTGGGGAAGAAAATCACGTTTTCGCCTTTGACGTTTTCCACCTTTAAACCGATTTCCGCCGCTTTTTTCAGAAAGCGTTGGGAACGGCAGCGAATGCCTGTTTTTTCCAAAAGCGTTAATGTTGATTCGTGAATTTTGTCAAGATCTTCTCTATCGAGATATTCGAAAAATTTCATGATGATTTACCTTTCTTTGTCTTTGTATTTATCCCGCGGCACCGGTTGATGCTGCGGCTTCTTCCGCTACACGCTTGTTTTCCGCTCTCATTTCGTAAACCTGTTCAAAAATAACGGCGGCGAGGACGATTGCGATCCCCAGGAACTGTAAGGCGGAAAGCTTCTGACCGAAGAAAAGCAGTCCCCATATGCAGGCAAATGCCGGATCAAGAGAATAACAGATCTCTACATAGGTGGGAAGTACTTTGTTCAGAGCGTGCATGTAGAAGTAATAGGCGCACATGGTGGTAATGAATCCGTATCCGAGAATCGGCAAGAGAGTGATGGCGCCGTTGGCGGCGAATACCGCGCTGATATTGGTGATGACCAGAGCGGGGGAAACGGCCGCGCCGATGATAATGATGGAGAAAATACCTTCATACATGCAGACGGCGTTGGGATCCGTGTCCCGTTCCATGCAGAGCGTTTCAAAGGTCATCAGACCGGCCCAGCTCAACATCGCGAGGAGTGCCCAGATGATGCCGACCGCGTCCATCCCGCCGGATCCTCCTGAACCAAATACATCAACTACCAGCATAACACCGAAAACCGCAAGCCCCACAGCGAGGATTTTCTGTTTGGTGATGGGGTCTTTCCAGATAAAACGGCAGATAAATATAAGGCAGAAAAGGTTTGCGTAAATAATGGTGGAAACGACCCCCATGGGAAGATGGGAATAGGCCTGTACAGCAGCATAGTTGTAGAGGGCGGAACAGAGACCGTCGCAGATCAGGAAAATCCACGCTTTTTTCGGAACTTTCAGCGACTTTACGCCACCGGTGGCCAATGCTAAAATTGAGAACATGATCACGAGGAACAGGGGGCCGATCATAGAAATGGCACCCTCTTCCATGCCGAAATTGCCCATGATCGTTGTGAATGTGCCATATGTACTCCAGGAAATGGCGGCCACAAGACCCATGATCAAGCCGGCTTTTTTGTCTGTCATTGTCATTGCCAAAAAAAACACCTACTTTCTCTTTCGTTTGTTTTGATGCATCGTTTTTGATGGCTCAAGGATAGCATATATTCCAAATACATTGTCAATATCCCTATTTCCACAATAGAGTCCCTGTTTAAGCCAATTCTCAACTGTAAAGTGCGCGGCACTTACTTCATAGTTTCGCTTTGTTTTTTCCCCCTTCAACGCTCTATGATTGTGTTTCGTTAAATATTGTGTTATACTATTTACACAGAACAAGAAATTTTCCGTATTAAAAATTTTCTAAAGGTAGGAAAATCTGTCATGAAAGATCAGTATCGCATTGGTGAAGTGGAGAAACTTCTTGGCGTTCCTCGCTCCACGATTCGATTTTATGTAAATAAGGGACTTGTCTCCGTTGAAAAAGATGAAGAGAATGGATATTACTACTATTCTTTAAAAAATATCAGAGATCTCTCTCATCTTCTGGTGGGAAGAAACCGGCTGAATCTTAACCTCAAAGATTCCCAGCAGAGAACCATTATGTCGACGCTGGACAATTATCATTCCGTTATTTTCCGCCAGGAACAGGCTTTTCTGAAAACGATCGCGGAAACCCGCCGTTCTCTTGATGTTTTGAGTATCTATGAGCAGATGTTCTACCGCATCAAACGGGGCTTGGGGAAAACCAGCGTATTGCCGGAAAGTACCTTTTATTTTTTCCCTCAGTTTTACGTGTTTAACTCAAAAACATCCGTCATCGACGTGGGTTTTCCTACGGCAGTTTTTACGAAAGAAAAACAGCATGCTGTTTTTGACGGATATGTTTCCATGGTATATAAGAAGGATTTTCATCTGTTAAACGACGAGGATGCGGAGAAGGTTCAATACACGTTGGAAAATACCCGTTTTGTGAGAACGGTTTTAAAGACCGATCGGGATTTTGATGACCCAAAACTGTTATCTTCCGCGCTGAATTGGGCAAAAAGGAACAGCGTCAGCGTGAGACCGCCTTTTTATATCAGTTATTTAACGGAATTGGTGGACGCGGGAGAAAAATCTTTCTATTACGAGGTTTTTCTGCCCGTGAAAGATCGGAAACCATCATAAATCGCGAGAAAAAGATTATCATATGGAAATACGGCACTATTCCCTTCGATTTGGACAGCACTGCAATAACACCTTGACCGATCTTGGAAACGATCAACGTCATCCTTGAGAAAAACGGTTATCCGAAGCGTAGCGATACGGAAATTCGTGGCTATCTCAGCAACGGCGTTCGCCATCTCATCGATAACGCCGCCGGAGGGAGTCTCTGCCAGATTAAAATCAAAAAGCTCGTCATTAAATTCCACCAAATAAAATACCCACCCCTTACGGGATGGGTATTTTGATTGGCGGTTTAAAAAGTTTCAAGAAAGATACGGAATACCACAAAATAAAATAAAAATAACCCCTGACCTATATCCTAGGCAGGGGTTTTATGGAGCCGCCGAGCAGAGTCGAACTGCTGACCTCATCCTTACCAAGGATGCGCTCTACCTACTGAGCTACGGTGGCATTCAGCCTTTAAATAATAGCATAGGCGCAGCTCGTTGTCAATATAAATCTTTAATTTGACCGCCTTACACATCTTTACATTTTTTCGATCAAACGGGAGATGATGGCGGCGATTTCCGCCCTGGTGGCATTCCCCTGAGGATCAAAGAGAATCACTCCGTTGGGCGTGCTTTTGCCGTTGATCAAACCGGCGCGCTGGGCCGCTGTCACGGCATCCTTGGCATAGGAACTGATGGAAGAACTGTCACTGAAAGAGGCTGCTGATTGTGTGATCGTAAGATCAATTCCCATATAATCCGCGAAACGAACCATGATGACACAGGCCTGTTCTCTCGTGATGTTCTGATCCGGACAGAAGGTACAGTCGGTGACACTGACACCGTTCACAATGCCTTGGGAGGCTGCCCAGTTGACACTGGGCGCGTAATAGACGTCTTCCTTGACATCGCTGAAGCCGTAGGAATAATTATCAAGATCCTTGTCAGACAATCTACCCATCACGGTGACGAACATGGCCCGGGTAGTATTGGCATTGGGAGAGAAGGTCGTCGCACTGGTGCCGCTGAACAAACCAAGGCCGTAAACTTCACCCACAGATTCATAATACCACGCGGAAGAAGCCACATCGGTAAAGGGGTTATCCCATACAACATAGGTTTCACTTGCAATGGCGCTGTTATTGTAACCGGAACAGACAGCGAAAACCTTCACTGTTTTCGTGGCAGTGATGATAAACGGACCGGTATATTTCGTGCTAGAGACCGTCGGCTTCGTGCCGTCAAGGGTATAATAAAGCGTGGCGTCGCTGGTAGAACAATTAAAGGTTATCTTTTTGCCGCCGCCAACATCTGCCGCGGAAAGTGTTGGCGTTGCAACCGTGGGGACCGGGTCGCCCCCGGACCAAGGAGCTCCGGAATAAGAGAAGGATACGATGCGCGTTACCGACGGATAATCTGCAAATAAAACGCCTGTTTTGGAAGAATAACCGGGATCGCATTCGTAAACCGTAGAGCCGCTGACATAGTCCGCCGCCAACCAGTGGGTATTGCCGGTGGAAGGATTGTTCACGCAAATGGTCACGTAACGGCCGGCTGAAATATGATTGGATATGGTTGATGCTTTTTGATCATTGGAATAAGATGATATGGTGGTGTCGCTATAAACTGAAAAGGTAGGTTCCACTGCATTCACTTTACCCCAAACAAGGCCGCCGCCGGAAGTAAAACCGCCGTTATTTGATAATTTCGTCGCAAAGACACCGGGAGTAAACGTGCCCGCCAGGTAGCCGTCTTTCTCCGCCCCGCTGCCTACCAACAGAATGGCGACGGAGGTCACGAGACAGCCAGAACTGCCAACGGTAGTGGAACCCATGGGTACGCTGCTCCAGCGGGAGTCCCATTGTTTCCATGATTTATAGGTACCCGAAGGCAAACTGCTTGTGGAAACGCCGGAAGCCGTAGCACCGCTGCCGCCTTCACCGATGGCTTCTTCCACCGTTTCAATATCGTTATCAAGAACGGAGAAACTGGTGTAGTCGTCCACTTTCTGCACGTCCTTAACGGCTTCGCCGTAAGACAGAGAAGTCACGGCATCATCGGCCGGACCCTGCCAATAAACGGCAGTATCGTTACAGACGATCTGATTCACCGTGCCTTTGGCCAATTGTTCGGCGCTGCCGCCATTGAGGGAAACGCGGGAAAGGCCGTTTTCACCGTCACTGTAATAAACATCGTTGTGGTATACGTCAAAGGTCGTAACCTGTTTTGCCAGGATACTCGCGGTTTCAGCGCTTACATCATAGGCATACAGCGGCAAACTGCCGTCGTCATAAACCGTATACAATAAAAAGTTGCCCACCGGTACAAAGGCGGCAATTTCACCGCTGCCTTTTACCGTAGCAACACTGCCCGTATCAAGATGATACGATTTTATGCTGCCATTGCTCTGAAAATAAGCCGTATCGTTGAGGACGAAAAGGTTTTTCATCCCTTCGCCGATGGGTACGGCATAAAGATCGACAATGGCATCGCTGCTCACATCGTAACAGCGCAAGATGGTTTCTCTGGCGATTCCATCGATGGTGGTGTAGTAGACTTTGTCGCCGCATACGTTAAGATACTGGGCGTTATCGCCATCGGCGGTAAAGGTTTTACCGTCCTTCTCAACAATCAGCGCGTAGCCGTTTTCAACATCGGCGGAAACGGAAAAATCAGTGGTTTTTGCGGCATAACCACCAGTCAATAAGTTCCCTGTGGCGGTGCCGTTGAGTTCGTAGCAAAAGGCGGGCGCCGAGATGGTCAACATGACTATCACAACACTTACCCAAAGGAGAATCGAGTGGGATATAATACGATGATTCCCTTTTCCCATGATACAGTTTATCATTTATATATATCTCTTTTCGGTTTTTTGGGGCAAACTGGCTGTATAACCGCCCTATCGTGGAGTATTATAACACAGATGGGCAATAAGATCAACTTTTATCGCAAAAAATCACAGGGAGGACACAAAAGTCAACATCAACGAAAGAAATTCTATCTCTTGTATTTCGGAAAAGAACGTGATATAATAAATTTCGCCGATATTGGAGGCATAGCTCAGTCGGTTAGAGTACCTGCCTCACATGCAGGGGGTCGCTGGTTCGAATCCAGCTGTCTCCACCATAATAATGGCCCACCTCGTAGAGGTGGGCCATTATTATGTTTGTTAGATGGGAGGATTCGAAGTTTACACTCACCAGTGCAAGTGCCCTTTAGGGTAAATCCGGCTGTCTCCACCAAAAAGACGTTACCTATCCCGCAAGGGATGGGTGATGTCTTTTTATTGTGATGATGGGAGGATTCGAAGTTTACACTCACCAGTGCAAGTACTCACCAGTACAAGTACCCTTTAGGGTAAATCCGGCTGTCTCCACCAAGCACATTAGAATACGAACGGCCCCTATTTTTTTGCCCACGGCTGTTCGGAATCATAATCAAACGCTGAAAAAGCGCCCTCTTCTGAGGCTGCTTTTCTCTTTTTATGTCGGATTATGCTGGGGCTCCTTTTGTTAAAATAGCATCAACCTGCGCCTGGATCAACACTCCCTCGGCGATCAGGAGACGGATGATCAAGTTGATTTGACCAGTGGGTGGATTGCGTACACCGCGCTCCCAATCTTCGTACGTCCGGGTTGGCCGCTCGATATACTTTGCCATCTTGGCTTGAGACCATCCAAGATGTTCACGGATCTTTCTAAGATTCGCAGCTTGATTGATCATGATTCCATCTCCTTATTTTTCTGTGATACTCTTCGAACAGGGTTGGTAACTGCGCAATGTGGGAAAATCCAGAGGTCTCCACCAAAAAGAAATTCATCCCAGTAGTGCACTTCCCTTTACAATGCGACGGAGTACACAGTATCCTTTACAGGCTAAGAAAATAGGCTTTTTCCGCCGCTTTTTGCGATTCATAACTGGATTGCAGTTTCCCGACAACGGAGGTATCCGCGCCGATGGCTTTCAACTCCGAACGCATGGCACCGAGTATGGAAGAAACCTGACTGTCGCAACTACCTTCCAGGGAAGAGGCCTTCCCGATATATTTGGACATAATCGACGCTTTGGAAGAAGAATTACGTTCTCCCGCCGGCAGGGCATAGAATTCACTTTGCGCAGCCGAGGCAATGGAGCCAAGTTGCCCTAAAAAGCTTGCCTTTACGCCGTAAAGCCGATTGGTATATTTAGAAATAATCGCTGCTGTTTGCGCTTCCTTATCGGTGCCGTTACCGCCTCCCGCCGAATCCTGGCCGTCGGTTATGCCCATGGCGGCCTTGGCCTCCTCAATCGTCATTTTCCCTGAAAGAATCAGGAATTCTTCTTCCGCGGTGAGATCCCGCAGACCGTCCGGCAAATATTGGGCTAACAAATCCTGGGTATTGGACTTTTCCTCTTCCAGCATCTGCTGCAATTCATCACTGGTATGCTGCTTGCTCATAAGGAATGCGTTGATGTTATCCCACTGCATAAAGGCAATGACACCCAAAGCGACAACGAGCAGACCGCAAATAATTCCGATATATTTCAATGGTTTCTTTTTCATTTTACTTTCTCCGTTTCTCATTCTTTGCTTTCGATGGTATTGCGGTGATTCTTTCAATGCGGCCAATCACATCAGGTTGTGCATTTTATTCTACCTTACCGGTATATCGAAAGCTTCAACGGCAAACTCCGGGCTAAATGTTTGATTCAGCACTGGTTTAGAAACATCCCCGAAGCAAAGGAAATTATTGAAAATTGGCGCCTGAAATACAATCAAGTCAGACCGCATTCATCATTGGATAACCTGACACCGGAAGTATATGCGCTTAAACTTTCCTGCAATTGCTAACATTCCCCGTATGCGAAATATGGGGGCAGGTCAAATGCAGGCTGTCATTTAGGCAATAATCAATTATCATGTAGTCACATTAGTCTTATATCTCTTGTTGCAGCTTTTATACTTTTGAGGTTATATATCAAATATATTATGATAAAGCATCCATAAGCAGAAAATCCCGAAACCAACGATAAGTACTGCGTACATAGAATAAAGCAAATAGATAATACTATTTCTCCAGCTAATTTGGGACCCAATGAGATATTAACTATTTTAGCAACTATAATTTCCGATGCAATTGATCTAAAGACCATCACAATTACCGCACAAATCAAAAGTAGCTTTAGATTGTCAAAAATGTATGCACTTGCAATATACATCGAAAAAGCTATTGCAATTGAGATTGTGTTAATCGATAATAGTGTCTTTTCCCTCCTGTATGCTTTCAAATAGTTATTCGTCAGCAAATAGACTTTGGCAGTATATGTAAAGAGAGGCATTAGAAGGCCAAGATATTTTAGGCTCTCAGAATAATTCGGTAACCATTTTTGAAGAACCCAGCATGCTGGAAAATATAATAACAAAATGAGTGAAAGGAGAGGAGCCGCAATATTTCTTATAGATAAATATAGTTTTGGCAATTCTTTTTCGTCAATTCTTTTAAGGATTGGAAACAATACGATGCTGATTGCAGTAAAAAAAGACAAAAACATACTAGTACAGCTAAAAGCAAATGCCACTTTACCAAAGACTATTTCTGTCCACTTCCATTGAACAACAATCTTAGCACTTCCTATCAATAACATCGAGGACCAGTTGGCAATTAATAGTATAATTCCTGCAGATACATTTGTCTTATATTCTTGTAATGCATCATTCCAAGGAATGGAACATCGAGAGAAATAGAGACCATGATTATATTTTGCGCAATATAAAACTGCAACTAAATTTGAAATAATTTCAGATACGCAAATGAATAAAAAGTATCCATTAAAGAAAACTACGCACACCATAACAAGAGAAATATATACTATTTTCTGCGCAATAACTACTTTGGCATAGATTGAAATACGGTTTGTTATCTGACATAAGTAATTCGAGTATGTAAAAACATTAGATATCACAACTCCTAAAGCAACACAAATTCCAATTAAAGTATATTGATTATCGAGCAATAGAATAGACAATGCGATGACGACGATTGCAATAATAGAATCCAATAAAAACAGAATCCTAAATTGCGAATTAAGACGTGGTTTGTCTAAGTACTCATAATCATACTTTGAATAGCGCAGAACGATTCCATCAAGCAATCCAAAATGAAAAATGCCGACATAGCTCATATATAACACATAAGTTTGCCAGAGAGCATATTGTTCAATACTCACTAGTTTAGGAACAAGCAAATTTAATGTGCCTATAACAACCAGCGAAATAAATTGGGCAGTAATTGATAAAGAACTATTCTTTACTATCTTATTAATGAACATATGGCATTACCTTTTTGGTTTTCATGATTCGATTGAAAATTATGAAAACAAACAATAGCGTAAGAAATGTCCATAGTTCTCTTCCCAGATCACCTACGCGGATAATGTCATACACAAACGTATTAAAAATAGTGTAATATCCGATAGCATCATATGATTGTGCTAGTCGCGTACTTAGCTTGTTTTGTATTATGTACAACAGTCTTGCAAACAGCAAAGAACCTGCTAAAACCCCGAAATATGAAAAATTGAAGTATAAGCTACCAAACAACGACACTGGATTACCTCCGCCGAGGGTTCCCGAAAAAACAAGTCTTGTAAGCATATGGTCAAAATGTTCAATGTTTACACCTGGGATAACCATTGTAAATATAGTTAAGTAATTGTATCCATATAGTAATCCAATATTGTGATCTTTAAAATAATTCAACGATAAAAGCAGCATTTCATACATACTAAACTCATCCATAATACTACTTTTGTAACTAACCCCTAATATTGTTTGACCATTCACTCTAATCTTTACAAATATTAATACTATTATTAATAGAATAATAGAAAGTAGTATTACTCTTAGTGATGTTTTTTTTGTGCTTTTTCCTACAAAATAAAGAGGTATTATCACACAAAGTAGAAGATTTACGATATATTGCCTACTTGTTGTCAACGATGAAATAACAATTGCACAAGCAAGAATAAAGTAAACTGTCGCAGTCATTTTATGCACATTAGATATATAATAAATACAGATGCACGAGAACAAAAATATCCACAGCATATCATAGATATGTATCCCATAATTTAGTTTAACCTTCGTAAAGAATATTGCAGCAGAAACTAATGAAATTGCCATGAAAGCAACTAGCGTAGATCGTTGATTAAGTGATAAACTGTCTTTCATATACCATGATTGTTTGTTGTGCTTTTCAACTTTGATTATTTTTTGATATGGAACAAAAAAGTTTAAACCGAATATTCCAAGTAATCCAATAAATCCAGCTTTAGCAACAGGAAGGTCTGCTAAATTTGTGCTTCCGTTAACATAATTGCTGACGTTAAGAAGAAGGAAGTCCGACTGAATATCTTTTAATAAAAACAATTGAATTGGGCGTAAGATAAAAATACACCCCACAAAAATATCTGCAATACAAACAAAGCTAAGTAAGTTTTTCGTTCTGTAAAATCTTAAGATACTATTCAGTATTATTAAGAAGCTTACAATTAAATATATTATTGCAAGAGTCAGACTATTGTCATTATTTACAGCCATAAACAGTAATGCACAGAAAGCTATCAAAAATGACTGAATTACTGTTTGTAGTTGCACTTTCATATCAGTCCCTCAATTCTATGCATTTCCAGCAATGACTTGCAAATATAATAATATATTTTGTAAAAAACTGCCCCTAAAATACTTTTTATGCAATAAAATGCTGAATTTATTATTCCTATAACCAGCCACACATTGACATACCTTTTTATTCTCTTCAGTCATCAAATCAGAATAGCCGGACATTAAATTAGAACAGATTAAATCTGAAAATGACTTTTTTTTAGGTGAAAATAGTTCAACAAATCTATAAAAAGCTCTGTTCTTTTTAAGCCCTAGCGTATTATTTGCACCAAGCCTATAAAGGAAATGAGGCTCATCATCATATACAACAATACCATTGCTCACTTTACACACTTGTTGTAACCAAGTGTCTTGAGCGCAAGTTAATCCACTAGGTGTATATCTTTGTATCATCTCTTTCAAACGATAATTAAAAACCATTGAACAAGCTTGTAATTGATATCCATTTAAGAATCCAGTAAAACCTATGTTTTTATACGTTTTATTAATGCTGTTTTTACGAATAGTTTCTTCTATTAATTCCATTCTATTACATGCATAAAGAATTGGTTTATTGTTATTTTGTTTCCTAACATTGCTAATAGCTGTGGATAATTTGTCAGGAAACCAAATATCATCCTGATCTGCCAGTGCATAAAAACCAGCAATAGGTGCCGTCTGAATCAAATTAATGTAGCTATTTACATATCCTATGTTCTTTCCTTGGATGACATTTGATGTATACTTTTTGGCAATTTGAACCGAGTCATCGGTCGAACCATCATCTCGAATATAAAGCTCAACTTGAACGTTTGTTTGTGACATGATGCTGTCAAGCTGTTCCTTTAAGTGTTCGGACCCATTATAAGTGCTAAGTAATACGACAACAACTGGCTTACTCTCATCCATATATATACCTTTCTTATTAATTCAGATATTACTATATGAAAACATATCAACACTTCTGCTGATAGCTTTTTCTATTGTCGCTCTCATGATTTTTATTGCTTTCGAATAGGCGCTATTGTAACTATACGAATACTATTGACTTCTATTATTTTCCCAGTTCCTTAAACACTAGATCAGAATAATCTAAGGCATTTGTCGTGACAACACATGTAAACTCACATCTTTCAAGAAGCATACCAAGTATTTTTTTCTCACAGTCGTACATCACTTCTGGAGAAATATCGGGGTTAAAATAACTTAACGCTACCAATGTTGGAGCTTTATGATAGTTGAATTCATATCTATTTAGAGTTAGAATTTTTGTCAATGCGCCTTTTTTATCATGTGAAATCGTTTGATTTCCTCGCTCTAACGCAACAACATCTGTAGCATTAGATTTCATAATAATGCGTTCATCACCAATGTATTCATCAATAGACTTATTCTTTGACAATTTCATTAATTCTAAGGATGGTATAACATTCGTAATCTTATTTATAAACTTATCCCATGTTGATTCATTTACTTCATCATAAAATCTAAAGGTACTTGTCCATGGCACTGCCCATACTGTCTCTCCATCAGTGATAGCAAAATCCTCAGCTATGAAATTTGCCTCATGTTGTTGACACAATCGCATGCTAGTAAGCGTTTTCCCAGTGTTTGGGGGAGCAAAAAGTATTATACTTTTATTGTTTTCCTTTAGGTTAATGGCTGCGCAATGAAGTGTTGCAAATCCATTACTAAGAAGCAATCCCGCTGTTAAATCGGTGAGAATATACCCCAGTGAATGTAAATTCATAATACGATGATGTATACGCTTATAGTAGGTTTTGCCAACTGTCACATGTATGGTATCCTTTTCCATAGAAATACAAAAACGCAATTTTTTCCCGAAGAAATAATTCCGTTCATAATAAATAGTGTGTTCAATAGGATTCCCTGAAAAATAATGAAATTTTCCAAATACTTTCTCATCTTTATCTGAAGGAAAAACCACATTGTCGGATACTACATTCACGTATATTTTGATTTTACATACATCGAAACTATTCTTATCTGTTATAGGTGCTACTGTCCCATATGACCACTCAAAGGATTTTACGTTGGTTTCAACTCCGAGAATCCCGTCAACAAAAACGAAATAATACATCATTGGCCCTCCGTTTATTTTTTGTAATTTCCATTAATCTTTTGATTCTATTCCATAGATGGTATACATCGAAGAAATTATTTGACTTACATCATATTTTTTTGCAACTTCAGAATTAAATTTACCCATTTTTTCCCGCAATTTGGATTCCGATGAGAGCTTTGTAATTGCAACGGCAAATTCTCGAGAATCATCTGGGCGACACTTATAACCCGTAACTCCATTAATACTATAGTCGTTAATTCCATGGATGTTTGATGTTATTATTGGTAACCCAGAGGCCATAGCCTCAATAGCAGCTAACCCTAGTCCTTCTCGACGCGAAGGAAAGCAAAAGGCATCTGCAGTTTTATACAGTACATCAACATCTTTCCTATAACCTAGAAGCAATACTCTTCCACATAATCCTAATTGCTCAATTGTCTTCTCTAAGTATTCTTTATAACTACCTCGCCCAGCAATTATATAGTATATATTATCCGATTTAATTTTTGATATTGCATCAATAATAATTCGATGATTCTTGTTTTTATTTAGTTCTCCCACTGAAAGGAGCAAGAAGCACTCGTCCGGAACGCCAAGATCTCTTCGTTTTTTAATTTTATCAACGTTCGCTTCATAAAACTTAATCCACTCAATTCCCATACCACGTACATACTCAACTCGTTTTGAATGCAAGTAGTTTTTTGCAAATACATTGTCTTCAGAATTAATTGTAATTATCACATCTGTAAAAAAGCTACAAAACCATTCAATCGGAAAATATATGAGCCAGTTTCTAATTGGTGCACCTTTATAAAAATGAAAACCATGTGCTGTGTAGATGACCTTTAATCTTTTTTTTCTCTCTTTACGGCAAACCAAACGCGTAATGGCAGATGCCACCGGGGTATGGGTATGAACAATATCATAATCAGAGCATTTTATCAGATCTCTAATCTCTTTATAAGCCATGGAATTGGTTTTTTTTACAGGACTTCTGGAAAATGGAATGTGATGTGTTTGACAATCAAGCTCGACAATTTTATTTGGTAACGGTTCTGTCAAATTACATGCCAGTTCAACCGTATACCCTTCATTCTGTAACATCCTAATATGCTCCGTAAAAAAAACCATCGTAGAAGATATTGTTGTCACATATAATATTTTCATTGCTTTTAATACCCCATCATTTATTTAGATTCAATTAATTATATGTAGTTGATGTTGTTTGACATAAACCTCATATCAATTATCGTGATACCACTTTAAGTTAGATATATGAAATTTTCATGATCAACAGAAAAATTACTTGCGATATGCTGAAAAAAATGTTGAACAATCATCATGTGGATCAGCGCATCTCTTTTTTACAAAGCATTTCATTAAATCCGAATAAATATTGTGTTCCTCAATATTATCAAATAAGTACATTGTTAAAAAAGTATGTTCAATGTTTTTTATCCTACCTTATCTCACTGTCTATATAAAGGGAAAAAAATTGAATTGGGATCAAAATTCCTCCTTTTTTTTCTTAAATCGGTAAGCTTATCGTAAACTTCTTTATTATGCATGATCTTGCCGATATAAAATGGCACATCTTCACCGGGGGCAAATGACTTTTTATATCGGTAGATGCCATCGTTTCCACCGTATCCACCTCCAAGAACGAATTTGTTTCTCCCTGTTTCTTTGCCCCATTTGATTATTTCAAGCTTTAGCAGATCATTTGGCCGCATTGGATAATATTCTTTCTGTGTTCCTCCAAGAAAGGAATAAAGATACTTATTGGAACACAACACGAGTTCTGTTGAGATTATTTTATCATCATACCAGACATGGAAAAATATATACTGACCTGCAAGAGTATTTACAATACTTTGAAAATAAGATCGTTCAAAATAATAATAATCACGAGCATTATTACGCTCCATGGTACTGTAATAGATTTCTAGAAACTCATTCAAATGTTCCCCTGTGGTATCGATTGTCACAATAAGATTATTATTCCTTGCTTTCTTTACGTTCTTTCTGACCTTATGCTCAAATTCCATCCACATAGTATCCAAATCTCCATCTAATGTTCTTACAACATTATCGGAAATACGAACTACTTCTCCAGGAAAAGCCAACCTGAAATCAACATTGTCAAAAAGGTGAAAGCGTATAAATTCAGTTACAATCTTATTTTCAGGAGCAATAACTGGACCATGCCCTAAAGTATCCTTTGATTAGCTCATCGCTGGATTTTCCTTTTTTTACGATCGGGCCCCCATAACCGTAGGGTGTAATGATGTCAAAATACTGTTTGCCATTAACAAGCCAAGGTACAGGACGTTTAATATACATATTTCTTACTGTGTCAATACTGTTTGAATATTCAAAAACTTCACAAGTCCCTTTTTCAATTGATTCGTATAGCTTCCCGTATTCGGGCTGAAAAAATATATCAAACAAACTTTTCACCAAACTTTCTTATTAACTCAATTTGAAGATTCATCTCTTTTTCTCCATATCGCTGGTCACAAATTAAGGATAACTCACTATCATATAAAAGTCGTTCTTCATTACTGAGTTGGAGATAGCCCGATAAAGGCCAATGAACAGGACAATATACTTTATTATCAATTAAAAATTGTTTTAGAGCGTTTCTTTTATTATAATCAACTGTTACCGGCACAAATAACGGGCAATCCCCATTAGAGACAGTGTCAATAATTGGGGATAAATAATCTATGTTTTTCAGTCCATTGATGAGTATTTTTGCATTATTACGACGAATAGAAACAAAGTTATTGTTAGGAATGGCTTTAGCCATAGCGATAGAATGTGCATCAGCGGTATATCCCACATAATCTTTTTCAAGTAATTTTTCTGCATTAGCAAACAACGCTAAATATTCATCTTTACTGCATGACTTTTCGTTAATAAATTGTGTTTTCAAGTTCATTGCCTTTGTACGCATGCTGATATATTTTTCATTTATGATTTCATTTGCCGAGTAATTAAATTGACCGGTATTTTTACATGCAATTGCAGCACCTGGCACAGCATCCCATTTGCGAAAGCTAGCATATAAATAAGTTGACGATGATAAATTAAGATCATTACAATATATGGAGTGAGTAACATCGTGAATGGTAATTGCCCCGTCTGGAGGTAACAACGCATCTTGTGTATAACCAAAATAATCCATTTGATAAAAGATGTCTGTTTTGATATCGCGATTATATTCTGCTACAAATTTATGT
The DNA here is from genome assembly GCA_040776805.1 of Clostridiales bacterium. Taxonomy (GTDB): domain Bacteria; phylum Bacillota; class Dehalobacteriia; order UBA7702; family UBA7702; genus UBA7702. The sequence goes on from JAXGZS010000005.1 coordinate 163,642, forward strand.
TCCCGAACAATTACGGGATAAAACTCAATCGAAATGTCTGCTTTGAGAAATGGTTCGATCATTGTATGGCAGCAATATGATGGAAGGTATGCCTTCCGGCATCCATATTCACGAACAGCGTCTTCAATTATTGCGTATAATGCAGTTCTTCCGGAAATAAAAAGTTGCTTATCACCATTCCAATCAGTCCAAATTGGTCTTGATAAACTGTTAGAAGTGAGATGGCTCCAAAATTCGCTACCGATTTCCACTATGCTCTCCAGTCAATTAAGCAATCTATATTGCTTGGATCAAAACAAGGAATACCAAGTTTTTCTTTAACCAATTTTCTCTCTTGATAAGCATTATCTATTAATATGCATGGCTTATCCGTGTTCATACTCTGGTACTTATGTTCATCACTTGCTATTACAATCACGGTGCTAAACAAAGCTGCAGAAATATTTAAAGAAGAGAGTGTTTCATGTATATCATCGGAATGCTTTGTAATCAAAACCACCTCAACTCCCTTGTTAAGGCATTGATATAAAAATAAAAACATCCATTGATTATATTCCTTTTTATTGAATACAAGAGTATCATCAAAATCTAAGTAAACACGTTCATACTTGCAATCAATCATATATCTGTCTACATATAACTTATCTGCAGTTATTTTGCATTGATTTGGTGTAAAATCTACATCCATATCGGAAAAATCGCACAATGATAAAAGTGGCAGATTAACGTCGAGACTCTTACTTACGCCAAAAGTTCCTGCAAATCTAGTCGATATTTCCATGAGTTTATACTTTCCGGTAATAGCTTTTTTACATTGAAAGAACCAATATCCACGAAATTTAATTCTTGAAGATATCGCCTTTGCAATGGAAACAATTTCTTCACTTAATGCGATAGTCTCTGATCGTGCACTTATACCGTTAAGTATCCGTCCTCGAGTTCTCGGTTGTACGAAACGCAGTTTACCGTGCCTATCAGTAAAACAATCAACAGTTATTTCATCGCCTGGTAGAAACTCACAGAATAGATATTGAGAGTATTGGTTCTGTAGCCGCTTCATTTCAGCGGAATTCTTAACGACAAAACAGTTCCTGCCACCCTGCCCAACATCATCCTTTGCAAATAAGGGATATTCATTGTCGGTTGTTGGTGCAGTAGAGTAAACGTAAGGTATGAAACCAAAACCACATAATGCTTCGTAGGTTTTTGATTTGTATCTGCATATAAGCGCAGTATTATACTCTGACGCAACAACTACAGCATCAATGGAATCCCTATTTTGCGTTAATGTAACTACAGTGGAATCATGAGTAGGAATAATAAACTTAATGTTCTGATTATGAATACATTCATTCAGTGCATTGATAAAACCCTCTTCATTTGTGTATGGTAAATCAATAATTGCGTCTTCACAAATAAAGCGTGAATGATTATCATAGCTGGACGCAAGAATTGGCTTGAAACGCAAACTATATTTAAGTGCCATAAAAATTTGAGATGCGCTGTAGGAACCACCACCAAATATTAAAACGTTTTCTCGCATTCTATATTACCTCGTATGGCTTCGAATAACATTTTTACGTTCGACATCTAATGGTCTATATATAATGTCTTCGTATTCAATAAAAGAACCCGTGTCTATATTTTTATGACTAAGTACAACAATTACTGTTTTAACTACCGTTCTTATATCTATGAAAAAAGATACATTATTAACATAGTCGAGATCCATAGAAAACTTATCTTCCCAAGACACATAATTCCTACCATTTATCTGAGCAAGACCTGTGATTCCTGGCCTAACGTCGTGACGATGATGCTCGGCCACGGTATAATATGGCAAATATCGAATTATAAGTGGTCTTGGCCCAACTATACTCATATCTCCAAAGAGAACATTGATTGCTTCTGGGAGTTCATCCAGACTGGTACTGCGTAGGAACTTCCCGAACTTTGTCAGTCTTGCCTCATCCGATAACAAATCTCCGTTAGCGTCGCTTTCATCCGTCATGGAACGGAATTTATAGAGCGTAAAGATGCGTTCTTTCCCTGTTTCAGTGTCAATTCGACCGGGACGCTCTTGTTTGAATATCACCGGGCTGCCCAGCTTTAACCGAACAAAAACCGCAATGATGGCATAAAGCCAACAAAAGACGATCATGGCCGTCAAAGCGCAAACAATATCCAGAATTCTCTTCACATATTTGCAATAAAATCCATCTTTCCCTTTTTTCACCTGAACATACCTCTAACTATATCGATAATGCGGTTTTGTTCCTCTTCTGTCATCTTAATATCGCTGGGCAAGCATAAACCCCTGGCAAAGATGTCACCGCCGACGTCTCCCTCGACACTGACAAAATCGCGGTCTTTAAATACCGGTTGCAGATGCATGGGTTTCCAGATGGGGCGGGCTTCCATGTTTTCTTTCGCCAGCTTCTCCATGATATCCAAGGGCTTCACCTTGCAATCCTTCGCCAACAAAATACAAGAAAGCCAAAAATTTGGTTCTGTGTAGGGAAGATACGGGTTCATCTTCAACGGCAAGCAGGCAAAGGCTTCTTTGTATTTCATGTAAATTTCTTTTTTCCGTGCTTTATGTTCATCAATATGTAAAAGTTGACCACGACCGATGCCGGCAACCACATTGCTCATGCGGTAGTTATAGCCAATTTCTTTATGCTCATACCAAGGCGCCGCCTCCCGCGATTGCGTACTCCAGAAACGGGCTTTTTTGACAGCCTCTTCGTCGTCACTGAGTAACATACCTCCGCCGGAGGTGGTGATGATCTTGTTCCCATTGAAACTAACAATATTATACTTACCGAAGGCGCCGGTCTGCTGACCTTTATAGGTGGCAGAAAGGCTTTCCGCGGCGTCTTCAATGAGGGTTGCACCATAAGCGTCGCATATGTTTTTGATTTCCTCCAGCTTTGCCGGAATTCCATATAAATTGGCACAAATTACAGTTTTACCATTGGGGTATTTTTCAAAGGCTTTTTTGAGGGCATGGGGGTCCATGTTCCAAGTTTCCCGTTCAGCATCAATAAAGACCTGAACACCGCCCTCATAGGATACAGGATTTACCGTGGCAGCGAAGGTCAAATCAGAGCAGAATACCACATCGCCTGGTTTAACCCCTGATAGCTTTACAGCCAAATGAAGCGCTGCCGTACCGGATACCAGCGCAGCGCCATGCTTTATACCGACATAATCACTGATCTCCCTCTCAAACCCATCAACATTGGCTCCCAAAGGGGCAATCCAGTTTGTCGTAAAAGCTTCCTTTACGAATTCCTGTTCCTCTCCGTGCATGGTCGGTGACGAAAGATAAACGCGTTTGCTCTTCAATGGACTCACTTCCCGTCATCTATTTTAGGTCATTCTGTGAACGTCTTGATCGATTGCGGCAGATACGCTTTTGCTCATTGGGCAACTTCTGAGCCCACCGCTTTTTCCATTTGGTTCAAAGGCAGAATGTTTCCTTTGGTGATGGGCACAATATTCTGTTGCCTTTGTTCTGTCGGCAGCACGTAATGATTTTTCTTGAAGCTGGGCAGGATCTGCCCCATTTCAAAAAAGAGATAATCACGGTTTCTGGTCGCCACTGCTTTTTCAAGCAGGTCGATGTTCTCTTTGATTTTTTCTCTGGAAATGCAAATCTGATTGGCCCGAAAAATGCGGTCATGTTCGGTATGGTGAACGGCTTCCTCATCCAGCAGCAATTCTTCATAGAGCTTTTCACCGGGACGCAGGCCGGTAAAGACAATATCAACATCCTGATAGGGTATATAGCCCTTCATTTTGATCATATTTTCCGCCAAAGTGACAATTTTAATGGGCTCGCCCATGTTCAGGACGAAGAGTTCCCCTCCCTTGGCCATGGTGCCGGCCTGAAGCACCAGATTTACCGCTTCCGGAATGGTCATAAAGTAGCGCGTGATATCCTTATGGGTAACGGTAACCGGGCCGCCTTCCCTGATCTGCTGTTCAAACAGGGGAACCACAGAGCCATTGGAGCCCAAAACATTGCCGAAGCGAACCGCGGCAAATTCCGTATCTCCGCTGTTTTTGCTCTGCACGATCATCTCACAAAGGCGTTTTGTAGCGCCCATAAAGCTGCTGGGGCGCACAGCCTTGTCGCTGGAAATCAGCACAAACTTTTTCACACCGTAAATTTCCGCCAGATTTGCGGTAATATACGTCCCCAAAACATTGTTTTTCACGGCTTCTTCCGGGTTATGCTCCATCAGCGGAACGTGTTTATGAGCGGCGGCGTGAAAGACATAGTCGGGACGATAAAAATGGAACATTTGCTCCATCTTTTTTTGATCCCGAACCGACGCGATTTCTACAACGATCTCCTGAGGCGGGATGCCGGCTTGGAGCAATTCCTGCTGAAGAGCGTAGGCGCCATTTTCATAAATATCGAGAATAATCAGGAGTTTTGCACCGGATTTGGCAATCTGCCGGCACAATTCGGCGCCGATGGACCCGCCGCCGCCGGTGACCATGACAATCTTATCCTTGATAAAAGAACGCAGTTCCGGCGTATCCTCCATGTTAACTTCACGGTTCAGCAGATCTTCCAAGCAAATGGACCGCATATGACCGTTGATATCAACGGGGCAGGCCATCTTGCTGAAGTACGAAGGCAATATCTTGGTGCGGCAAGGGGTTTTCGCGCAGAATTCAAAGATCTGACGCCTCTGGCCCGTAGACGCCGAAGGAATACAGATATAGATCGTATCAATGGCATGTTCGGCGCAGAGTTTTGGAATTTCGGCAATCGTGCCTGAAATCGGAATGCCGTAAATCATGCGTCCCCATTTCGAGGGATCGTCATCCACAACGCAAACCGGCTTTATGTTATAAAAGCATTCTGCGCACAATTCCCGCAGCATCGAGGCGCCGGCACTGCCCGCGCCGACCACGAGAATGCGTTCCAGCTTATTCGCCGTGGGAAGCTGTGGTTTTTTTCTTTCGATCATGCGCTCTCTGTACATGCGATAGAGGTAACGGTAGGTCACAAGGACAATGGACGCCAAACATATCCCTAAAAGATTATCGGCAAAGGGGAACCACTTTAGAAAAAACCAGTGAAATACGCTGTATGAAAATCCCGCCCCAAGGGACGAAACCGTACATATGGCGTATTCACGCATTTCCGCATACCGCCATAAGCTGCGATATACATTGAGAAGTATCGAAAAGAAAGCATAGAACAGCAACAGTATAACGATGGATAAAAATAAGCTGCCGCCATCGAGGGGTTTATTATAATACAGAGGTAAAATGGTAAAACCATAAATCAACGCGACAAGAGTAAGATCGATGATAAAGATGATGAGTTCGCGATATTTTGAAAATTTAAAGACATTAACCATGTTTTCCCCCCTCGTATTTCATCCTTCCTCAAGCAACGGTGCGTCATAAGAATCGTAAATTATGGTTGGCGGAGAGTCTCTCCTTTTACGGCATGGTATAATTCCGTATGATTGCGCCTCAGCCGCTGGATCGTATCTTGACGGCAATGCTTTTCAATCTGCTGCATCGCCTGGTCCATCATGGGCTTTCTTTCTTGCATGTCGTGGGTATCATCCGCCAAATAGGAACAAACATCATGTTCCAACAAGGCCACCGCTTTTTTTCTGCCGATCAAGCGGAGCAGCGCTTCCGCGTTGACTTGTCCCTTGATTTTCTCCCCGTCGCAAAGAGCGCAAACTGTTTCCCAGGGATTTGTGCTGAGATAACGGTCGACATGGGCGATAATCAGCTTTTCTTCCACGGCGTTCACAAAATGTTCGAGTTCCGCCGCCATGCCGGCAGGGAAGGCGCCGTAGGGCGGTTCCAATAGAATATAGGGACTCCTTCCCAAGGCCAGCTTGGGAAAGTCAGGACTTTCCGTGATCCCCTTAAAGTATCTCACTTCCGCGCCCAAATAGATTTCAGGCATGGATTCGCGATCATAATATTTCATAAGCTGCGCATAACAAGCCTCCCGCCGGGCGAAGAAACCGTGGAGCGTATCCTTGTCACCCCTGAAATGGGGGGTGGCGATCACGGCGTCCACGCCCTGTTGTTTTAACAGGCGGAGCATTGCACAGGATTCGGCGGAGGAACCCGCGCCGTCGTCCATGCGGGGAAGAATGTGGGTATGAATATCAAACAACATAACGTGACCATTTCTTTGTGAGATTACCCATGAGACGCCTCATCGTTTCCAGGTTGATCATTACCATAAGGACCGTAATGACCGTAATATCCGTATTTGGCATATTTACCGTATTTCCGATACTTGCCATAATGACCGTATTTGCCGTAAGCCTTACCGTCGGCGCCGGCATCGTTCAGGATGAAACCAAGTACTTTTATATTGGCAAACTCCATCTGTTCCAGCAGCCTTTCCAACATGGGATGAACGGTGTAATTTTCTCGAACGGCAATGACCCGGCGGTTTCATGGGCAAATACGAGGGCGTCGGTGACAACGTTACACGGGGGCGTATCGACAATAATATAATCGTAGTGTTTTCCCATCTCCGAAAGCAGGTCTTTCATTGCTTGAGAGGCCAGTAATTCCGAGGGGTTCGGGGCAATTTCCCCGGCGGAAATCACGTCCATATCATCGTTATACGACTGAATGCATTCAGCTGAGGTAAAAAAGCCCGCCAGTAAGCCGCTAAGACCTTTGCTTTGCTTGAGGCTTAGCCGGCTATGAACCACCGGTGAACGCATATCCGCGTCGATCAGCAGCACCTTGCTCTTCATTTCCGAAAAAGCAATGGCAGAATTGATGGCCACGGTACTTTTCCCTTCTGACGCTTCGGTACTGGTGATGATGAAAGATTTTCTTTCACTGGTAGACAAGGCATAACTTAAATTTGTGCGCAGGGCGTTAAAAGCTTCGATGACGGAAAAAGGAACGTTCCTTTTATCCGATAACAAAAAGCTTCCGTATGAACTGATATCCTTGGTTTTATTCTTTTTCATTTTCATTTCAATTTCATCCCCTCTTCTGCTTCCTCTGCTTCATTTGAAACGAGGGAATGGCGCCGAGAACCGGCAGCTGATAATGGTGTCTCAGATCTTCTTCACTTTTAATTCGCTTGTCGATGATAAACAGCAAAAGAGCGATTCCCGTACCCAATATCAATCCGATCAGGAGACCTACCGCGGTATTCCTCATAATATTGGGGCTGACTTTTACCGCTCTCGTGGCGGTATCCACCGTCTCCACCGAGGCCGCTTTGACCACCCTGATTAAAATATTCGGCGCGGAATCTAAAAACGTATTCGCAATCATGATGGCCTTTTCCGGCGAAGGCGAGGTGACATGAATTTCCAATACCTCCGTTTCATTCTTCGCGTTCATGGAGACCATTTCTTGTAATTCGTCAACCGTGTAGTCCAAATCCAACAAGGCGATCACATCGGCGCAGGCTGTTTCACTGTTCAGAATCTGGATGTAAGTCCCCACCAATTCTTGGGAGGCCGTGATGTCGTTTAAAGTTGTTCCTGTTTGCGCTGTGGCGGTGACGCCGTTGTTCACATATAAAGATACGGTGGCCTCGTATTTCGGCGCGATGACAAAGGCGGAAAGCACGTATGCCAATGCCCCGAAACACAAGGTGAAAAGCAAAAGCAAGCCCTTTTTTCGCCATAATACAGATCCAATTTCAATAATACTGAGTTCTTCCAAAGCTTCTAAACCTCACAAATTCGTTGATGATTAAAACTGCATTTCAGGGAAGAAAAAGGCGGCAAGTTCCCGTAAATCCGAAAGGGTATTCCAGGAAGCGATCAGATTTTTTAACTCTGTCCGCTGGGCGGCAGGCAGGCTTCGATAGGCCTCCATGGTGCTGTTCGCCCCTAAGCGGTAATCGTAGCGGGTATCCTGGATGTAGGCTTCCATGTTGGTGATCATACTTTCCACAATCGCCCCTTGGGCCGTATTGCACTGGTCCAGCACATGGTATTTCATGTTGAGGATCACGGAGTAGATCATATTCCGCTGTTCCGCGCTGGGCGTGTAAGAGGCAAATCGGGCCAGCGCCATACATACTTCACCCCGTGTGGCGTTGGTTTTCGCGTAAAAGTTGCCGCCACCGTCCAAAGGCAGAATACCATTCCAGACAATTTTCCGAACGTCGCTGTCCGCCCAAGCGGAAATCGCGTCGTTGATCGGCATCAAACTATCCAAATGCCTGGTGGGAAGATTAACCAACCGGGTGATAAAAGCGCAGGTTTCTTCTTTTGTAACGTTGCGCTGGGGCCGGAAGGTCTGATCGGGATAACCGTTGATATAACCCACCGCGTTGGCTTTGAGCACCTCTTCGTAGAACCATTGAGAGGAGGCGACATCTTTAAAACCCGCGCTGCTGCCCTTGGCGCTGTAGTGGAAAACACGGTTGATCACGGTAATCAATTCCGCTCTGGTAATGGGGCGATCGGGTCTCATGGTGCCGTCAGGATAACCCTTGATGCTGCCCTCCTCCACCAGCTTTTCCACGGCGGCATAGCAGGGGTCGGAGGGTGACAGATCCGAAAAGAGGCTCGCCGCCAGAAGATTATGAGGAAAGAGAAACACGATGGCCAAGAGCAGAAAGAAAGGTATGGTTTGAAAAGAATGTTTCATGGATTTCACTTCCCCATGGTTAAATCGTCTTTTTCTCAATGGTTATCTGAGCGGACTTTCCGCTGGTCGATTCCATTTTCAATGTCACGGCATTGCCCTTGCCGCATTTCGCAAAGAACTGGTCTACGGTATCGTCGGTCCATAAAATGTTGTTGATAAAATAAGCGCCGATGGCTTTCTGATTCGTTAGCGTTCCCGCTTTGCAGGAAAGGCTGAAGCTTATGGTAGCCCCCGACGTCGTCGTGGTCGTCAAATCCATGGCGTTCAGATTACTCACCAATCTGCTCCGTTCCGCATTGCTTAACTCGCCGGCATAGAGCATGTTAAGCCCGCCGATGAAGTTCTGGAAATCACTGAGGGTGATATTGGCAGCGCTGAAATTCGGCTTCATGCGGTTAAGCTGCGCGGAGGAGGCAGAGGTACCGTCGAAAAGATCAAGGGCTTCATTCCAACCATCATTGGACCAAAGAACGAGGCCGTTGACTTTCAAGTTCTTAAACTCGGCAAGGTTATCATTGAAGGGATTGATTAATTCACTGTTTAATAATGAGGCGTTTTTCGGATCGCAGGCTACGGTGTACAGAAAACCTAAGAGCGTATCATTGGCGCCGTAAGCAAAGCTAACGACCTTTTCAGTGCCGCCATTATAAGATGCTTTTACGGAGACCACATTTTTTGTCGCCGGGATCTCCGTGGTTGTTTCATTGATTGGCACACTGGACGTAAAATCGTTTACATTTTGCTGAACTGTCTGAATGGAACTGCCGGATCCCCCAATGGTTGTAGGGGCGTTGACTTCCATCGACCCAATGGAACTGCCTTGCAGATCAAAAGAAGAAGTTCCGTTTACCACCATGGCGCCGAAGGAAGAATTGCTGCATTGGACAACGCCGCTGATATTTGCCGATCCAACCGTCGTATGATTCATCACGATGTCACCGGAGATGTCCATTCTCACAACTTTGGTGGAGCTCAGTCCAATGCTCCCATTTAACGTGCTTTGGCCCAGCAAAGAAACGCCGTCCATATTCAAAGAAGCGTTATTGCCGGTGTCGATACCGTTGGGCCGAATTTGATTCGACAGGGTCGTCGTGGCGGCGGCCTGCAGCCCGGAAGTAGAGATCTCGCCAATGGTCGTTCCGGGGATGATCGTTTCACCGTTGGACATGCGCACCAAAATGGTCGCCGCTTCCGCCCGGGTCAGATTACCGTTGGGGTTGAAGCACTGGTATTTATCGCCGACAAAGTATCCTTTATTGGCGCAGAGGGCAACCGTCTCCGCCGCCCAATTGGCGATCAGGTTCCGGTCGGAAAAATTGCTGATCCCCGGTCCCGTCACATTATCGGGCAGGCAATTTCCCATCATTTTCGCGGCTTCCTGGCGGGTGATTTTGTTATCAGGGCGGAAGGTCTGATTGGGATAACCGCTGAGAATACCGGCGTAAACATTTTTCAATACTGCTTCGTTATACCAAGCCCCGGGCATATCCGTAAAGGTGTTGGGAGCAACATTTTGCAACTGCATCATCCGGGCATAGATCGTTGCCATTTCGGCTCGAGTGATACAACCTTGAGGTTTGAAAGTCCCATCGGGGTAACCGTTGACCAGTCCCTCAGAGACCGCCTCCTCGATATAGTTCTCTGCCCAGTGACCGGAAATGTCCGGGAAAGACGCGGCCATCACCGAGGACGAACAAAGAAAGCAAAATACCAATGTCAACACAGCAGTCAAAGTTCCTCTTGAAATGTTCATAATAGCACCCCTTTGTCTATTTAGAATGAGTCGCTCTTTTTTGCAAGAGATCATTCTATGAATATAATTTTTTTTGCGCGGTGATGGGGCTGGTCGGCTTTCCCCATCGTACCACAGCACAAATTAATCGTCATTTATAAAAATTTATAAAAAAACACTCGTAAATAATCGTTAAAAGCATGGATGCCGTTTGCAATAAACGTTATGTTGGAAATAGCTTTTGCAAAAGAAAAAGGGCAGGGATTTGGTAATCTCTTCTATACACTTATTATATCTGCATGTTTCCGCATAAAATTTATGGTATCGGCATATTTTAAAGATATCATAACTGACGTACTAAAATAGTCTCTGGCAAAATTTTTGCAACAATGCAGTATGGCTAGGCGGCAAAAAAAAGCGAAGGCCAAACGCGCCACAGAATCGTCCTGTTTAAATTAATTGCAATCATGAAACCGTGATACCGCAACACGGAATCGAAAAAGGATCAATCCATACTTATATGTGACGCGCCTTGCCTTCCTCGGCCGCACATTCCTTGACCAAGATTGCTTGCCGAACAACAGGAAGAACCTCCCTTACCATAAAACGCCATCAAAAAACACCTGTATAAAGACAGGTGCGAAAAGTCTCGTTTGTTTACGATTGATTGCGGTCGGAGGTTCCTCCGGCGGGTTCTAACTTTGACTTAAGGTACCTTTTTAACAGTGAAAGAAGGGTCGGGGACTTCCGGCAAAATTACTGGGCAATTTTTCTGCTGTTGTATGAAAATCATCAAAACTATTTGATTATAACTTATTATAGCCAACGAATCGACACGTGTCAATACAATTTGCACAGAAACCGCAGTAAAAAATAAGGATTTATCTTGAATGTAACTATTTTAGGATACAGTGATGCCACACTTATTCATACGAACCGGCGTCATAAACTTTTGTGCCGACCAGCCAAAGCAAATGGTCAATGGTAATTTTTACCGGAAAGCCGCTACGGCCTTGGAAACACCATTGCTTTCTGATACGATAGTTTCATATCACCTATAAGAAAGGCACATTTATGAATATCTACGAATCCGGCGAAGACGGCTTGAAAACCATTTTAATGCGAAAGGAGCACAAGGGTAATGTCCGCTCCATCGATATCGCCCATGAAATAACTTCCAAAAAACCCGGTGTCAGCCTCGGCATGAAAGAATTTCAGGAAAACGACGACATCACCGTAAATGAAAATGGCTTCATCCATTTAACGGTTGCCGGCCATGATCTCGCCCAACGGATTGACGAACGCCACAAAGTGCTGACCCAGATGCTGAAATCCTTGGGCGTTACCGAGGAAACCGCCAAAAAGGACGCCAGTGAGCTGGAACGCGTCCTCAGTGAGGAATCCTTTGCTCGCATCAAGGAATATCTCTGTAAAAACGCTATCCAGATCAACGAACCAGCCAACGTGTAAGGCAATCTTCAAAAAGAAACCCTGGGTTTTTAACGCATCACAATCAAGAAACAGCCGTGCATTCCGCACGGCTGTATTTCATGATCCATATTTCGTTCCTTTACTCCACTTTCGGCAGTTTGGCAAAACTTGCCGCCAGTTCCTCATCGGTGGGGATGATATCGCTCATTTCACCGTTATGATACTTTTCATAAGCCACCATATCGAAGTAACCGGTACCGGTCAAACCAAAGAGAATCGTTTTTCCCTCGCCCTTTTCCTTGCATTGCAGCGCCTCATCAATGGCGGTACGGATGGCGTGAGCGCTTTCCGGCGCCGGCAGAATGCCTTCGGTGCGGGCAAACTGCTCCGCCGCGTCGAAAACCGCCGTCTGCTCCACCGACGTAGCTTCCATCAAACCGTCGGCATAAAGCTGGGATAGAATGGAACTCATACCATGGTAGCGCAAACCCCCGGCGTGATTGGCGGAGGGGATAAAGTCGCTGCCCAGTGTATACATTTTGGCAAGAGGCGTTACCATGCCGGTATCGCAAAAGTCATAGGCGTATTTGCCCCGGGTGAAGCTGGGGCAGGAAGCGGGTTCCACGGCAATGATCCGGTAATCCTTCTCGCCGCGGAGTTTTTCGCCCATAAAGGGAGCGATCAAACCGCCGAGATTCGAACCGCCGCCGGCGCAGCCGATGATGATATCGGGAGTAATGCCGTATTTCTCCAGGGCCTGCTTGGCTTCTAAGCCGATGATCGACTGGTGCAGCAGTACCTGATTGAGGACGCTGCCCAAAACGTAGCGGTAACCTTCGGTGGTCACGGCCATTTCCACGGCTTCGGAAATCGCACAGCCCAGGGAACCGGTGGTACCGGGATGGTCCGCCAAGATCTTGCGGCCAATCTGGGTCGTATCCGAGGGAGAAGGGGTAACAGAAGCGCCGTAGGTGCGCATCACCTCTCTGCGGAAGGGTTTCTGTTCATAAGAAACCTTGACCATATAGACCTTGCAGTCGAGGTCAAAATAAGCGCAGGCCATGGAAAGAGCGGTCCCCCACTGCCCGGCTCCGGTTTCCGTGGTAACACCTTTTAATCCTTGTTTCTTGGCGTAATACGCCTGGGCCAGGGCGGAATTGAGCTTGTGACTGCCGCTGGTATTGTTGCCTTCAAATTTATAGTAGATCTTTGCCGGGGTACCGAGGGCTTTTTCTAAATGATAAGCTCTCATCACCGGCGAGGGACGGAATGTCTTGTAATAGGCAATGATCTCTTCGGGAATGGTAAAATAAGCGGTATCGTTATCGAGCTCCTGGGCCACAAGTTCATCACAAAAAACAGGGGAAAGCTCTTCCGCTTTCATCGGTTTGAGGGTACCGGGATTCAAAAGCGGCGCCGGTTTTGTTTTCATATCCGCTCGGACATTATACCATGCCTTGGGCATCTCCGATTCTTCAAGGTAAATTTTGTAGGGAATGGTCGTTTCGTTCATGTTTTTTTACTCCTTTTCGCGTTTTTGCGCGGGACAGGATAAAAAAATACCCTCATCCCAAAATACTTCGATTCCTGGGACAAGAGTTCTACTCCTGCGGTGCCACCCGGCTTGACGCAATATCTGCGCCCACTCATGCGTACCATCATACGCGGACCTTTTTTAACGAAGGGTTTACTCCGTCTTCCCTACTCCTTTGTAAATAAAAAGTTTCGGTTCGCCCTCAAAAGTCCATTCCTTTGTGATTTCCGTACCGCATTCCCAGCTCAAAGCGGCTCTCTGTGACGAAAGATACCCAAAGTACTTACTCTTTCTCAACGGTTTATAGAGCGATCATACCACGCTGCTATGATGTTGTCAAGAAAAAAATACAATGATTTTCAATTTAACTTGAGGAAAATGCTTATTTTTGTTATAGTTAAGGAAGAGAGGAGTGGTAATATGCGCTATCTAAAACGGAAAAGAATGGAAAACGCTGGCAAGCCCCGGGGCTTTTGGGGCAGAAAAACCATGCGGGACATGAATAAAAGCCACAGCGACCTCACCGATTGGGGGCTGTCCTTTCTAAACTTCGCGGAGGACGACGTGATTCTCGACATCGGCTGCGGCGGCGGCAGAACGGTGAAAAAACTCGCCGCGCGAACCAAAGGCAAGGTCTACGGCATTGATCACGCGCCGACAGCGGTCACGAAATCATTGTGGGTCAATAAAAAGGCGGTGGCCAAGGGTCAGGTGGGCATTGTGGAAGCCACCGTTTCCGCATTACCCTTCGGGGTGGACACCTTCACCAAGGTGACGGCCATCGAAACCGTCTATTTTTGGCCCGATCTCGTGAACGACCTCAAAGAAGTGCGGCGGGTCATGAAAAAAGGCGGTCAATTATTGATCACTACCGAAGACAGGGCCGATTCCGGCAAGGCCAAGGATTACGGAGAAATGCAACGCCAAAGCGGGTTTTTTCTCCCCTCCGACACCTCTTTGGCCCGGGCGCTGAAGGCCTCCGGCTTTCATCATATCGAGGCGAACATTCGCGGCGGGTGGCTTTCGGTCACCGCAGAAAAATAGGCTCCATAGACTCTGTAAAACAAGCGTACCGTCAAGGTTTTTAAAAACCTTGACGGTACGCTCTTTGCTTTTCCTGCCACCCTCTAACAGACAACAGACAGACTTTCACTCACCGGATCATTCTTGATCCCGGTATTTCGCTGTGACGTGGGAAGCGTCGCAAAAGGGCATGTTTTTCGATTTCCCGCAGCGGCAGAGCACCACGCGGTTGCGGGTCTCGTACATCGTGCCGTCGGCAGATTCGATGGGAATACCTCCCTGCACGAAAATACCGGAACTGACCCTTTGTTCCGGGTCCTGGAGCAGATCAATGGCCGGTTCATAGTGGGGCTCGTGCTCCTTACCGTCCTTATCCACGGCGGTCAGGCGGCCGGTGGGACAATCGTTGGCGCCTTGTATCACCTCGGCACAAATTTCTGCGGTCTTTGATTGATGGGTCAAATCCCAGACATTGCTTTTTCCGCGGTGACAAAAACGGGCAAAGGCGCAGCGGCCGTCGTCAAGGAGATCGACGCCGAAACCGTAAACCGTATCGGCCCGGTCGTGATACGGTCTTCGGGAAGCCTTTTCTTCCCCTTGAAAACCGGCGGCCCGGTGCTCCCCGTCACAAAAAGGCGGGGTTTTTGTTTTTCCGCAGCGGCAAAGGGTGTACGTTTCCTTTTGGGGCAGCTCGCGGCCTCTGACATATTCGTATTCACGGCCTTTCGGCGTAATGATCTTCTCACCCAGGTGGACACCCCCGGAAACAATATACGGCCCGTTTTTCACGATCTTGATTTTATACTTGTCCTTCCTTTTTTCCAAACCAAAACCTCCTTTGCGGTTTCACCATTGCACGACCTCTCGCTGTTTCTTTTGACAATCTTATCGTAGCCCGTTTTCCCCTATTTGTAAAGTAGGAATTGCCCAAAACGTGGTCAAAAAAGGAGCCCCATGGAAACGGAGCCCCTTTCGGCTGAACCCTTTTTCATTTGTCCATGGGATCGTAAAGTCCGGTCCTTGATGATCACGGTCTTCCGTTTTCATCAAGGTATCCTTTCTTTCACTGGCCATCACCCTCACCTGTCGCACCGTTGTAGCCGCCCTCTTTTTCAAAGGTTAGATCGACCCCCGCGCCCAACAGATCGGTGAGGATCAGCATACCGTTTTCAACGACACAGGTCATCTCAATGCCATCGGCAGTCAATTTCAGGGCGTCGCCGTCATAGGCCCATT
Source organism: Clostridiales bacterium (assembly GCA_040776805.1). Lineage (GTDB taxonomy): Bacteria > Bacillota > Dehalobacteriia > UBA7702 > UBA7702 > UBA7702. Next base: position 179,235 of record JAXGZS010000005.1, read on the forward strand.
TTCCGCCGGCTGATTCGCCCTCGACCGTCATGTCAAATTTGCCATTGCCCTTTAATTCTAAGGTTACGCCTTTTTCAAAAATATCTGCCACATCCATGTTTATTCCCGCCATGGAAGCAGAAACGGCATGCCATACGCCAAGATTGGGGTCGTCTTTGTCTCCCCCCGTACTGTTACAGGCGCTAAGGGTAAACAGTAATACAAGGATCAATAACAGGGAACCAAATTTTTTCATAATTTTCTCCTTACTGCCAATCTTCGTTGGCTTCATTCTTTATGATTATGATATGGGTATAAAATAAGATCGGATTGCTGATTTTGTTGCGGTACGCACCAAAACAGCAAATGGCAATAGCGTTTCCAGGCCGGCAGTTTGCCGTTGTTCTCCTTTCCATTTATCAAGGTATATCCGCTAAAAGTGACAAAAGCTTCGAGACCAGATAATCGGTGGTGGAATCATAAAACACAAAGTCATCAATACAACCATCGCGTTTCGCGGCCACCACCTTCATGACGCTGGCCCGATCCTGTTCGGGACAACTCAGCAGCAGCTTACACCTGGGGGCTTGTTTTCGCAGCGCCACGCAAAGCGCCAAACAATGGGAGACATCATATTTGCCTGATTCGACGATCTCAATCAGAGCGATGTCGGCGTAATGGCAGCAAATCGCAACGCCGGCCCGGTCAAAATCCGGTTCATGGATCAAGCGAAGGCCTTGATGACCCCAAAGCTTTGCCATTAAGCCCTGGGCGATCGGCCTTCTTCCCATTACCAGCACAACAGTCTGCATAAACGGCCTCCTTCCGGGCAATACGAATACGCTACTTCACAGTTTTATCTTAGCGGCTTCTGCTTCCCCTCGCCCTATCCGCGGCGGGTAGTTTTTTCCAAAAAAGCAAAAAAAGAGTATCCCTCAAGTCTTCCCCTGACTTTTTGGGACACCCTGAAATCTCAGTACAATGGGTTAATCCAACCCTTGGATATCATATAGAAAGCAAGGTCAACGGCCTTTGAAAAACCCGTTTTGGCCAACATATTGGCTTTGTGGTATTTCACCGTGTTTTCGCTGATAAAGAGTTCCTTGGCGATTTCTCTGCTGGTCAGATGTTTGCACATCAGACGTAACACTTCCATTTCACGTTCGGTCAGCGGGGCTTCCCCCTTTGGCATGGGAATGGTCTTCACCTCAGGGAAATAAACCTCGCCCCGCATTACGCCGCGCATCACCTCGGTAAAATAATCAAGGCTCTTACTCTTAAAGACAAAGGCCTGGGCGCCGGCCTTTTTTGCCCTTGGCGCATAGGTGATTTCATCAAATCCAGACATGACGATGATCTTGAGATGAGGGTATTTCTCCCTCAAGGCCTCCGTCGCGACCAGCCCCGAAGCACCGTCCTCGGTACAGACATCCATCAACACCAAGTCGGGCCGCAGTCGGCGACAGTAGATATCAGCATAGGCGGCGGTCGACAGTTTTCCGACCACCGAAAAATCACCCATTTTCTCCAACGCAAGCTTAAGCGAATCACACATGGATTCGTGATCGTCAATAATCAGCACCTTAAACACCCATTTCACCTCCTGGTAAATCAACCTGCAGCAAAAAGCGCGGCTGAGAAGTCACGGAGAGCACGCCGCCATAAGGCTCTAACTTCCTTCTCATGCCCTGGAGGCCGCCGCCTTCCAAAATCGGTTGTGCCGGCGGATACCCATTGTCGGTGATTTTCAAATGATGATGACTCTCGGAAAAGTCGACCCGTATCAAAATCACTGTGGCAAACCCATGGCGCACCGCGTTCGTCACCCCTTCCCTGATGATGTCTACAAAAAGCCGCTCTTTTTCCCTGTTTTCCGGCAACTTCCCCATAAGGACAATGTTCACTCCGATGGAGCCAAAAGCCTGGCGCAGGCCATCGAGTTCCTCCTGAGGGAGCGGTCTCCCTTGATCCAACTTCAAATCGTCGAGAAGTCCCCGAGAAAGGGAACGGAGCAGATCATAGTCTAATGTCTGCGCACTGCGCATGGTGCGCAGCAGCATACTTAGCCGTTGCCCTAACACATCATGAGCGCGCATTTTTGCCTTTTGCACCTCCCTCTCATGACCCAGTATGTGCAGCGTTTCCATGGCCTCGCTTAACTCGTCTCCCTTCTTTTTCAGCTGTTTTTGCCGCTGCCGCAATTCGACCGTCAGCAGCCAGTATTGGCTAATATCTGTTGCCGTAAGCTGTATATATTCTTTTTTCTTGATGCGCAATACGGTTCTCGTAAACATCCAGGCCGTTTCGTCGGGGAGCAAACAGACGATCTGCCCCTCAAACAATTCCCTATGGCAGTCCTCTTTTAATGCGCCGACAGCCAGCTGCTCATAAAAACAATTGCCATTGCGCTGCACCTTGCCGGAGACCGTTTTCATCATCCTTTGCATCTGAACGTTGGAAAGCAAGATAAATCCATCCGGCTCGCCGAACAAAACCGCCGTATGCAGAGAGTCAATGGTCTCTCGAACAGAAAGCGCCGAGAGGCCGGTGCGGATCTCCTTGTAACGCAGGTGGGAGAGACGGATACCCCGCGCCAGCCAAAAAAGCATCGCGGCCAAATAGAGATAAGCGAAGCTATGATTGAACATCGCTTCCATCACCGGGAGCGTTAGGCTTGCGGCGACGACAATCAAGATGGGGCCCGGCTTTTCTGTCATCACCAAGAGGGTGGCCGCCGTCAGCACGATGGCGGCAAAACAGACGATGCGTAAAAAGCCGTATCCCGTCGGCGCGATCAAACCGTTGCCATACATATTCAAAAATTGCCCATGCAGCAGGGAACAGATCAATATCTGAAACAATACCCATAATTCCAGCAGATTTTCAAAAAACCAGCCCTGGCCGCGGGGATACCGGTGGAAGCTAAAAACCAGCGTCAGGCATTGAAATAACACGGAGAGGACAAGCAGAAGGGTAAGCAAAAGATGCGCTTGCTCCGGCCAGGTATAAAATTCAGCCATCCTCCTCACCCCCTTCGGGAAAAAACAGGCTTATGCCGGCGGCCTCACCGAGGTCTTTGCAGAAAAAGACACCGCCGGCAGATACAATGGCCCGCTCCAGGCTGGTCTCCAGCGGGAAGGAGCGCGCGTCCTCAGAGGGGAGCAGGCGCATCACGATGCTTTCCTTTTCAACGCCCCAATGTGCCAGCATCGTGCGGCAGTCTATCCTTGTCCCCCAATCGCTGACAGCATAAAAAAGATCATAAAACAGGGTGGCATGACGCAAAGACAGTGCTGTTTTTATTTCATTTGTGACGATGATGCCGAGCCCGGAATAAGAGGCAAGCTCCACCAATTCAGTCATATAGGCAGTCAGTTCCGCCGCGGACAAAGTCCCTGTTTCCCGCTCCCGGAAAAAAAGGTTACAGCGCCCTTTTAGATAACAAAGCAGCAAAGCGATACGGGCGCTTGCTCTCGCTGGCTCCGCCTCCTGCTCCAAGGCTTCGATTAGCACTGATAAGCTCTCCACATGCCCAGCGATTTCTTCCTCTAATTGTTCCAGCAGCCGCGTTTTGGCGTTTTCTTGGCTCAGAAGCCGTCTGATTTTTGCCTCCTTAGCAAGCACAGCATTGGCCGCCGCAAGTTTGGCCACGGAGTCTGCAAGCTCCTCCTGAAGCCGGCGAAGGTTGCCAATGTCCTCCTGCCAAAGCCCATAACCTCCGGTGATCGCGGCGACAAAAAACAAGGTATCCTGATCCCGCTCTACCGGCAATGGGTGGGATGCTAAGGCGCTTTGCAGCAATTTCCCGTCAACGGGTTCCTCCGTCGCCGATGACAAAGCGGGTCTTCCCGCTCTGTCAACGATCTGCATTTGGAGGGGCGAATGGGCAAAGAGCCCGGCATATTTCGTGTTGACTGGCACCATGCCACTGCGCACGGAGGACTCTAAAAAAAGCATGGTAAACAAGCCGATCACCATGGTATAGTCGCTTTCCCAGGCCAAGGGCACCCTTGTGACATAGCCAAAGCCATAGATCAAGAGAAGGGCACAAAAGGCCAGCGGAAACAGAAAGCCCTTTTTGCGCGGGGCTCGCCTGCTTTTGACCAGCATCATAACGACCGCTGAAATGAGCGGCAGGATACAGGCGGCCAAAACAAAATAGAAGCCCACGCCATAGCCATATTCACTTGGCCAATGGGGATTGTTCAAATCAAGCCGGAACACGAGGTTATGAAAATCATTCGTCAGGATAAGGGCAAAAAGCACTCCGCTGCCTGCCGCAAGGAACCAGAACCATTTAGGGGGCGTCTTTGGCTCATCCGCCTTGTTAAGGAGCCAGGCAAGCCATAACAACATGAGGGGCAAAGCCAATTGAAACAGGTAATAACCATACCACAGATAACGGGTTATGATGGTGGTCAAAATCATTTGATATTTTATAAGGCGCAGCGTGATCCAACCCAACAGCAGCATACCGATGAACAGCGCCGCCTGCTTTACGCTTTTTTGCATGGCGCGCCTTACCAGCGAAGCGGTCCAGATCACAACGAGAGCAGTATAAAGCAGGACGAATAATTGATGTTCCCGGCCATCCGCCGAAGTATAGAGGCGGACATGCTGTACGTCTCGGCGATAGATACGGGTTACCTCCTGACAAACGGTATTCAGGTGCGCAAAATTCGTCATTGTAGCGGCATTTTCGTAAGCCTGGGCAGCGGGATAAAGGGAAGCGTCGCAGCTCCCGTCGAGGAGTCGGAAGCCGGAGGACAACAACAAGGCTTCCACATCACCGGCAAAAACCAGTTTTGTATTGGATAACAAGCCCTTTTTGTAAGTCAACGTACCTTCCTTTGGTACGATGATCTCAATGTTTCGTCCGTTTCGGCGAAGCGTCGCCGCTTGGTAATCATAACAGATCATAATGGGGGCGTCGAAGGGCTTTTGTGCCAGATGCTTTTCGGCTTTTAAGGCTTCCAGCAAATCGGCGGCCCTTTTCAGCGTGAAATCCTCACCCTCCAACCCGTAGGCCATGGCGGCCATCAACAGCTGCAGATCCGGTACACGATCGGCAAGGCCCACCGCCTCCTTGGCGGCGGGAAGGTCACTCCAGCCCTCAATCCCGGCGGCAGTCTTGTCGCGGTCAACCGCGATGACCACCGTAGCCAAATAATGGGGATACCAGTACCGGACAATGCCATCTCCCAAGGCAGAGGCGGCCTGGGCGTCGAAGGCCTCCACCTCCTTGCCACCATCAAGAGAAAAAAAGAGAAGCTGTTTGCCTTGATTTCTCACCACGGTATGAGAGGGCAATATTTTCGCTACGATTTCGGGATAGAAGGTATTTTCATCATCGCAAAGGACGGTTTTTTCATTGTCGCTCCGGGAACAACCGCCCAGAGAGCTGAAAAGCAGACAAGACAAAGCAATGACCGCAGCGTTTCGCAGATAAAGACCGATTCCTTTTTTCAAAGTAAATCCACCCCTTCCCACGCAAAAGCAAAGGCTTGCTTTTATTATACCATGGATTGCAAGTCAAAGAGCCGCCACTTTCGCAAAGAGGTACTCCAGAGAGGTATCGTAAAACACAAAATCATCGGCGGCGTTGCTTTTGACTGCATGGATCGCCATTTGGCGTCCTTTTTGATCGTCCTGGGACACAAGTAAGAGCAAGCGGCAGCCGACAACCGTTTTTCGCAAATTGTTACAAAAGGCCAAGACGGTTTTGGTTTCTTTTGAAGCCCCGTCAATGACGTCGACGACAGCGATATCAATGCCCAAAACTTCCGCATCCAAGATCGCCTGATCGAAGTTGAGTAGCAAAAATGGTTCCAGCCTCAAGTTCGGATTATGCTTCATTGACGCCGCAAGACTTTGGGCAAGCACTTTGTTCGTTGTGATGAAACCGATTTTTCTCATACGCGAATCCATTTCTCTTCCCCATTCTGCCTTAACGCTCAAAAACCCATAAAACTTCCGTATCAATACCATTGTACCGGACTTTAAAGCCCATTGCCCTACCCATCATGGGTAGTCTTAGACGACGCTGTCCCTGCTGCCCTTGTTCTGACTTTCTGCACCATCTTTTACAATCTCTTCTTTCAGACTTTCGCTTTTACCCCAACCATTGACCTTGAGCCGTAAATCTTAAATTTTTCCTAGCCGAAGACAAACTAAAAGAAGGCCTGCATAAGCAGACCCCCTTTATTTGCTGAATGTAACTTTTCAAAATCGCACCATTCTCAACGGCTGAAAATTTCCGACAACAGACTGAACCAGCTATATGGGCTTATTGACCGGCAATCCGAATCCAATCCCGATCCCCAAGATAAATACCTGAAAATACAGTGATGATTTTGGCCATTTGCCCCCTGGTGCAGGTCGCTTTGGGGCTTAGCGTCGTACTGCTGGTGCCGTTGACGATGCCCAGTTCATAGGCCCAGCGGAAGGCCGGGAGCGCATAGGACGCGATCTGATCCCGATCTTGATAGTTTGAAAGGGTGGCTCCGGTATCGGGATCATCGTGATAGAGGCAGCCGAAGCGGAAGAAGAAAGTGACCAGCTGCTCCCTGGTGACTTTTCCGTCGGGAGCAAAAGAAGTATCCGTCGCCCCTGTGGTAACACCGTTTTTATTGGCCCAGATAACGGCGTCATAATACCACTGCCCTTTCGCCACATCGCTGAACTTTCCGTTATAAGCGGCATAATCGCCTTCCGTCAGAAGAGGACTGCCGGCAAGGCGGTACAACACCGTCACCATCATGCCTCGGGTGACGCTGCCGCTGCTGTCAAAATACTTAGAGCCGCTGTAAACGCTGCCCATAATTTCATTTTCAATCACAAAATAATTGTACAGCGTCGCCCAGTCCCAATCCATACAGTCGATATATTGATCTCCCTCGTATGCCGGGTAAAAGACGAAACCTCTCACGCGGTTGCCGCCATAAGCAAAGACATCTCGGCCTGCGTCATATTCAATGGCTTCGAGTTCCTCAGGCTCGTAAATATAAGTATCCGCGCTGATACGGGCGGCGGCAAGGTAAGAGTGATCCAGCGTCAGCAATATCGTTTCTTTGAATGGTTTACCGCCGCTTCCGGAAGCGCAAACATCCAGATATGCCCTATTAACGGTAAGGGCGGGGGTATCGATGCCGCAAGTATTTACATCAATGGATACCTTGGCAGATGCATTGAGCGTAACGCTTTGAGAAGCGCTGATGCCAACGCAGCCCAGGGAAACGTTCATCGTTGCCCCGTCCGCAACGGTGACCTCGCCACCGTTGCCGCCGCTGCCCCGGGTGGACAGAATACCGTAAGAAGTGCCCTCGCTGGGATATTTATTGCAGGAGGCCCATAAAGTGCCGCTGTCGATTATGCTCAAACTGCCGCCGATCAGTCGCAAAGCGGCGGCGTTCACAGCGGCGGCTTCCCTGTCCACAGAACCGTAAACGGTGGCATGATCTTTGATCAGAACATTGCCGTTTACAACGGAAATGCCGGAGACCGGGTCACTTACCTTGCCTTTTATATCTGCGCTGACGTTGACGCTGCCGGAAAAAGTAACATCATGGCCGGAAGCGAAGATTCCCGCGCAAGTGCCCTTAAGTCGTAAGATTCCCGTGCCCGTCGCGGAAAATTCCAGATTGCCATCCTTCACATAAGCCCCCCATGAGGGCAGAGGGGCGCTGTATTCTACGCCGATATAGCTCTCATCTTTTAAAACCACAGTGAGGTCGCCCTCGGCGTAAAGGCCGCAGGAACCGGTTTTGTCATTGATCTGAACGTTCGTACTATTGCCGAATTGGGCACCGTTCAATGCCAAAGTACCGTCATGGAACCATGCCCTGTAGGAGGCAGGTTCCGTGGCGCTGAAACCGGAAACCTCGGCGACAGTGTTCCTCGCCATATAAGCATTGTTGTTCAGCTGCACCCCATTGACCCAAACGCTGCTGGCAGTGGCGGCGCTGACGCCGTCGCTGACGGAAATCAGCATAAACAGGGCCAGACAACAGGCGGTTAATAATTGCATTGTCTTTTTCATTTTTTCTCTTCTTTCCGTATTTTGTTATGATTTATCGAAATAACCTCACATATTATAACACCAACTATTCCCAAAATCTACATTTTATAAGGATTATACGAAAGCTTGATCTTCTGTTTCAACCAACCTATGGGATATTTACAAAGTAATCTGTGAAAAACACAATAATTTACTTTCGCCATCACCTATCATAGAGATGAAGCAAGAGGGGGTCTGATAAATCCCAAAGGATTGCAGACTACCTCCCAGACTATAGAAAAACCAGTCCCTCCTTCTAACCTTCCAACTCACTCCGCGCCCGGAAAACAAACGCAGCCATCCTTTGGGGTTTTACCGCGCCAAGGGATTTCATGACGTTTTCAGTTAGGAGGAATGCTATGAATTCAGGGGATTTTGCTTTTCTTTTTACCGCGGCGGTGGTCATCACCTTGATGACGCCGGCGGTTGCCTATTTTTATGGCGGTCTCGTCTATAAAAAATTCACCCACACCATGTTAATGCAAACATTTTTTACGATTCCTCTGATTACCCTCGTTTGGTCTTTGGTGGGATTTTCTTTGGCTTACGGCGAAAATATCCTGGGCGGAAGCATTGGCGGGGCAGACTTCTTCTTTTTAAAAGGCCTCACCGACAATGCCAATAACATCTGGGCACCGACAGTGCCTTTTAGCTTATTCTTCGTCGTACAGCTGACTTTCGCCATCATCACACCGGCCTTGATTTCCGGCGCTTTGGTGGCGCGCTTTCGCTTCGTCCCTTACGTTATCTTCTTCATTACCTGGTCTTTGCTGGTCTACAGCCCCTTGATCCACTGGGTTTGGGGCGGTGGCTTCCTGGCCAAAATGGGCTACTTGGATTTTGCCGGCGGATTGCCGGTTCACCTCATCGCCGGTTTTTCCTCCTTGGCGGCAGTCTTTGCCATCGGCAACCGGGAAAAGAGGGAGGACGGGCCGTCCAATATGGTATACGTCGCCATCGGCGTCGGCATCTTATGGGCAGGCTGGCTCATCTTCAATGCCAGCGCCGCTCTGGGCGCCAACGAAACCGCCGCTCTTGCGGCAATGAACACCCTCTTGGCCAGCGCCACCGGCTGTATCGCCTGGCTGCTCTTAGCCTACGGACAGCATAAAAAAATCAGCATCGGTGACGTGGTTTTCGGTGCCTTTTCCGGCCTGGTGGTTTCCACTCCCACCTCCGGTTTTGTTTCTCCCTGGGTGATGCTGCCGGCGGGATTCATCGGCGGGATGCTCTGCTACGGCGCCGTTGCCCTGCGGATAAAGAGAGACTGGGACGATACGTTAGACGTCTGGGCTCTCCACGGCATCGGTGGTTTTACCGGCGTTTTATTATTGGGGATCTTTGCCAATCCTGATTTGGCGCCGGCGGCGGGATGGTTTTACGGGAATCCAAAACAATTTTTCATCGAAGCCGCGGGACTCCTCATCGGCACCGCGTATTGCGTTATCATCACTTATCTATTGGTAAAAATCATCAATCATTTTACGCCTTTTCGCCAAAAAAACGAAGAACCGGAAGAATTTTGAACATTTTTTATGATGGGAAATTGACTTTATCGCTTAAAAAAGATATACTAACTTTATAAACAAACGTTGTGGATTTACGTCAGGAAAAGAGATGAGGGGATTTTTAGGATGCAAACCGCATTTGCAAAAACCGAAGCAATCATCGATCATTTACTCCACGATATCTCTTTGGCCTTTGGCGTACCCTGCAGTTTTTTTGACCGTACGGGACGTACGTTGGGTTGCTGCGGCTTGGAAAGCCGCAGCAACTTTTGCCGTTTTATTCACTTTTACGATACGGAGCAGATCTGCCGTCAATCCTATTTACAA
>JAXGZS010000006.1:0-136489 GCA_040776805.1 Clostridiales bacterium
AGCAACATTTGCCGTTTTATTAACATTTACGATAAGGAGCACATCTGCCGTCAAAACAATTTAAAAAGTTTTAAAGAGAACGAAAGCAGTCGGGAACCGTTGATCTACTTTTGTCCCTTCGGCCTTGTAAACGTCACGTTTCCTCTGCTTTATCCCGGCAAAGAACCGTTTTTTGTGACCACGGGGCCCATTCTCTATACTGCCGCCGACGATCAGCTGATCACCAACGTCATGGCGCTGAACTATTCATTGAGGCCCAGAGCCAAGGAAGTCCGGCAGCTGCTGGGAGAAATCACCGTCAAAGAGGAAAACAAAATCGCCTCCATGACCGCCGTGATCCAAAACGCTTTGAAGGGTATGACCCACCAGCTGACCATGGGCAAGCAAACGATAAAAGACGGTTATACTGACGCCACCGAGGCCCTTCGCCTTTGGCTCAAAGCAAATCCCGACCACGAGGAGGACGCGGCCTTTGCCCGGCTGAAAGAAAGAGTTTTGGACGGCAGGGAGGTCGGCGATTTAAGCGGGGAGGAACTGGCGGAGATTTTTCTTAGCGTCAGCGCTTTCATTTTTGCCGACGTGTCCCTTCAAACCATGCTGCACCGGGCCTGCCGATACCTGGAATTCCTGATGGAACTGGCGAAAAACAGCGGCATACATCCTTCCTATTTCTTTCATGGCGATGAAATTGATGTGCACGCGATGATCGCCACCGTTTCTAAGGAACGCCTCAGCCGTGAACTGAGCCGGATCAACTATGTTTTTATCCGCCAATATTTGCAGTGCCATGAACTGCGCAACCGGGATATGATCTTCCGGGCCATGCACTACATACGCAGCCATTATAATAATATTTCCCTAAGCGACGTAGCCGCCGTCGTGCATCTGAACCCGACCTATTTCAGCAATTGCTTTAAGAAGGCCACCGGGCAAAGCTACTCGTCCTATCTGAATAAAATTCGCATTGAAGAAAGCAAAAAATTGCTGTTGGCCGGAGATTCCCTGGCTCAAATCGCCCAGCAGGTAGGGTTTTCCGATCAAAGCTATTTTACCAATGTCTTTAAAAAAATCGAGGGTGTTTCGCCGAAGCGCTGGAAAAATGCCCGGGAAAAAATGGAGGTGCCGTTTTGATTCCCTGGAATAGCAGTCTAAACGGACATTTATTGACAACAGAAGCCATGGATCAAATCAACGCCGCGACCCTCGCCATCCTTTGCGATCAGGGTGTGATTTTTCAGGCCCCGGAGGCCCTGGCGATTTTTCAGGATCACGGCGCCATGGTGGACTGGTCCACCCGCCGGGTTTATCTGACGGCAAAGATCATCGAAAAAGCCCTGGCACTGGCACCGTCTTCCTTCACTTTAAGGGCCAGAGATCCCCGGCACGATTATCGAATGAACGCCGAAACCAGCGGTTTTACCACCTTCGGCGTGGGATTTTCCGTGATGAGCAGGGAAACCGGCCTGCCCCGGCCCTCCACCAAACGGGATCTGATCGAAACGGCGATCATCAGCGACTACCTGGATACCCTCGACGTCTATTCTCACGCCGTCACCGCCAGGGATTGCCCCCTTCAATCCATCGACCTCCACGAAGCCGAAGCTTTTTTATCCCATACGACCAAGCACTGCGTCCACCTTGACCTCGGCGGCAAACGCAATATCCGCCGGTTTATCGATATGGCCGGGCTGCTCACCGACGGCGTCAACAATCTTTACAAAAAACCCCTGGTATCGGCGCTGACCTGTCCCTTAAGCCCCCTCTGTTTTCCCACAGACAGCTGCGACTTGATCATTGAATTCGCCCGGGTCGGGCTGCCGGTCAACGTATTGCCCATGGCCATCGCCTGTCAAACGGCGCCGGCGACCCTCGGCGGCACCTTAGTGGTGAGCAATGCCGAGGTGCTGGCTGGGTTGACCTTGGCGCAACTGACCTCCCCGGGAACGCCGGTGATTTATGGTTGTTCCAGCACTTCCTTTGATTTTATCAATAACACGGCGCCGGTGGGTTCGCCCCAGCTGGGGCTTTGCTCCGCCGCTGCCGCCGCCATGGCCCGTTACTACAATATCCCAAGCTACGTCGCGGGCACTTAGGCAGACAGCAAGGAAAGCGATTTCCAGTGCGGCCACGAAAAGGCTTTGACCACCCTTAGCCCCCTGCTCCAGAAGGCCAACTTGATTTTCGGCATGGGAATGCTGGAAATGGGCATTACCTTTAGTTTTTCCCAGCTGATCTTAGACAGCGCCATCGTCGCCGACATCAGAGATTCCTTCGCTAAGATTTCCCTTCCCGAAACGTTTAGCAGCTCCGGCTATCTCCATGAATTGGTGGCAATGTACAAAGGGGAACTCCCCCCGGCACAAAGGAAGATCGACCGCGCTTTTTGGCAAGGAGCCGCGAATCACGGGGAGATCCTCCAGCGGGCCAACGCCTTCGCCGACGAGATTCTCCACAGCCATAAGGTGGAACCCCTTGACGGCCCCACCCGCCGTCAAATGCAGCGGATTATCCTTGCCGCTGAAGCGGAAGGACAATCTCATGTTTAAATTTCACAAAAATAGCAAAAAAATCCACAATACCCCGACTCCCCTTTTATCCTATACTGACATTGGAAGGAACGAAAAGAACTGGTTTTTCTCAAGCAAAAGAGAAAGGATGGGGTTTGATCATGACAATCAGAAATCACAGGGCAAGCTTCCTTCATCGAGAAGGCTTTAGCTTGAACATGTACACCCCCGATGAATTGCAGCAAATTCATCTCGCCACTCTGGAGATATTATGGGAAGAAGGCGTCCACGTTAATTCTAAAGAAGCACAGGATATTTTCAAGGACGGCGGCGCCGTGGTGGATTACGGCACCGGCAAGGTGAAAATCCGTCCCTACATGGTGGAGGACGCCATCAAAAGCGCGCCCAGCACCATCATCATGGCCAGCCGCGACGGTAAAAACGACTATGTCATGGACGGCAGCCGCGTTGGGTTTACCACCTTCGGTGCCGGCGTGACCGTCATTGACATCGATACCGGAAAACCGCGGAAGTCCTCAAAAGAGGATCTGATCAATACGGCGATTTTAGGAGATTACCTCAACACCGTCAGCGTCTACTCTCATGCGGTAACCGCCCAGGATTGCCCGGCTTCCTCCTGTGACCTCCATGAAGCCGAAGCTTTTTTAAACAACACCTCAAAGCATTGCATGCATATTGACCTCGCCCATACCGAGAATATTCCCAAATACATCGATATGGCCGCCGCCATTGTCGGCGGTAGAGATAAACTCTATGAGCGCCCCATTATTTCGGCGCTGACCTGCCCCCAAAGCCCCTTGCAGCTCCACAAAATCAGCACCGATATCATCATGGAATTGGGTAAAGTTGGCCTTCCCGTCAACATTTTATCCATGGCCATGTCCGGTGCGACGACACCGGTGAGCATCGCCGGTACCCTGGTAGTTCACAACGCCGAAGTTTTGGCCGGGATCGTCTTTTCCCAGCTGGCCAACCGCGGTGCACCAGTGATTTACGGCAGTTCTACCACGAGCTTTGACTTGCAGCAAGCAAGCGCGCCGGTGGGCTCACCGGAATTGGGACTCTGCAACGCCGGCGTAGCGGCTTTGGCCCAGTTCTACAATTTACCCAGCTACGTCGCGGGCACCTAGGCAGACAGCAAATTAAGCGACGCCCAGGCCGGACACGAAAAAACCATTACCGCCATGATGGCCGCATTGGCAGGCGCCAATGTGATCTATGGCATGGGAATGCTGGAAATGGGTGTTACCTTTAGTTATGCCCAGCTGATGCTGGACGACGCCATCGCCAAAATGGTGCAGCGCGTCGTTAGCGGCGTTGACGTCAACGACGAATTGCTGGCGGTGGACGTCATCAAAGAAGTCGGCGGCGGCCAGGGCAAACAATTCCTCACCTGTCAGCATACGGTCGATTTCATGCGCAAGGAACAGGCTCCCGGCGGTTTATTTGACCGCTCCGTGCGGCAAACCTGGATGGTCAACACCGGTGGCAAGGACGCCGCGGAACGGGCCAACGACGCCGCCAAAGAGATCCTGAAGAATCATAAACCCGAACCTCTCGACAAAGACGTGCAAAAAGAGATCCGCCGCCTGGTGGAATCGGCGGAATAAAACATTAGAAAGTACCAGATGTCATTTGTACCAATACTCTAAAGGAGCGTAACGTCCCCCAACGTTACGCTCCTTTTTGCCCTATCGCGGCCTTTCTTCGCAACCCGGGATTATTTCAACATTTCCGGCCATACTGTCTATTGAAAGTTTTTGATTTCGTGCTATATTAAAATCAGACAACATATTGTCGTATGGAGTTTATGATGGAAAATCTCAAAAAACAACAGCAGACAAAAAAGAGAATCGCCGACGCTTTTATTGAACTGTATGCCCGCCGGGATATCAACCGCATTCCGATCAAGGCCATTACTGACCTTGCCGGAGTCAATCGCGCCACTTTCTACATTTATTACGACGACGTTTACGATCTTAGGGAGCAGATCGAAACGTTTTTTTTGGAAAAGATGACCGAGATCATCAACCGTCTCGACTTCATGGATGTGGAGACGCTCTTTTCGGAAATCATCGCCTTATACCAAACCACCGGCGATTATCTCCCGGTTTTGTTGGGACGAGAGGGCTCGCCCTTCCCCGACCGGGTCAAAGCGGTGATGCGGCGGCGCCTGCGTCAGGTGAATCCGAATTTGCCCTTGACACCCCGTATCGAATACGCCATGAAATATCAGGCTGCCGGGATCATCGGCGTCTTTGGCCATCTGCTGCGTTCTGAGGTCGGCCTTACCCCGGAGGAAGCCGCCACGCTGATCAAAGATATTTCCACCCGGGGCATCACCACCATCATCAGGGAAGAACGAAAGGAGTAATGCGAAATCATGGATATCCGTTTAAAACAGGTCAGTAAGCGCTTCGGCAAAGAGAGGGTTTTAAATGACGTCAGCTTCACTTTCAGCGCCGGCGAAATCCTCTGCCTCATCGGTCCTTCCGGTGCCGGCAAAACAACGCTGCTCAGGATCATCACCGGCGCTTTAAAAGCCGACGAAGGCGAAGTGCGCTTAGATGATATTCTTCTGCCCGACCCGGCAATCCGTCGCCGCATTGCCTTTATGCCCCAAAACGACGCTGTTTACCTTGATCTTTCCGGCCTTGATAACCTGCTTTTTTACGGCAGGATGTACCGGATCAAGGAAAAAGCATTAAAAGAACGGGTGAAAGACGTCCTCGCCGTGACCGGGCTGACCCAAGACGCCAAAAAACTCGCCGCCCGTTACTCCGGCGGCATGAAAAAACGGCTTTCCCTGGCCATCACCTTATTAAACGACGCCGATACCTTAATCCTCGACGAGCCTACCGCCGGTATCGATCCGCTTCTGAGAAAAACGATCTGGGAGGAATTCCGCAGATTGAACGCGGCGGGAAAAACCTTGATCGTTTCCACCCACGTCATGGATGAAATCCGCCTCTGCGACAAAGCGGCGCTGCTTTATCGCGGCAAGATCGTAGCCTATGATACAGTCCCCGCGCTGTTGGCCCAGACAACCGACGGCGATATCGAGGAACTCTTCTTAAAAAACGAAACGGAGGCGATATGATGAAAGGCTTGATCCTGCGGATTCTCAAACAACAAGTCAACGACAAGCGTACGCTGGCCTTGATTTTCATCGTGCCGCTGTTTATCGTGACCCTCATCTATTTTCTGCTGGGAACGGCGGATGATGACCTCACCGTGGTCTTACGCGGCGCCGACGCCACGGTGACCGCCTATTTTGAAGAGGAATGCACTGTGATAACGGCCGCGGTCAGCAACTCCGCCAACGAGATATTGGCCAACAAAGACGCCGACGCGGTGGTCGACTTCGGCGACGGCGGCACCAAAATCTACCTCTATGAACCGGATTCCGCAAAACTGGCCGTCATCAACGGTGTTCTGAAGGAAATCCAGAGCTCCCTGGGGCAAACACCCCCTGAAGTGCTTTACCTTTACGGAGAGAACCTTGATACTCTCTTTGAACAGCTTATTTACGCCCTCCTGGGCATTCTCGCTTTCTTCCTGGTTTTTCTGATCTCCGGCGTATCCTTTGTCCACGAGCGTACCCTCGGCACCTTGGAGCGGCTGATGCTAACCCCGGTCAAACGGCCCACAGTCATCGGCGGCATCACCGTGGGGTTCGGCATCATCGGCATTTTACAGTCCCTGCTGATGTTCGTCTTCACCATCTCCGTTTTCTCCATTGAATGCAGAGGCAGTTATTTAGGAGCACTGCTCATCATGGTGATGGTTTCGCTGACCGCCATTTCCATGGGGCTTTTTATCTCTATTTTCGCTCATTCCGAATTTCAGGTGTTTCAGTTCATCCCCGTCGTCATCGTGCCGCAGATCTTCCTTTCGGGGCTTTTCCCCTTAGAAGGGCTGCCCCTGCATCTGGATTACCTGAAATACGCGACGCCGATCTACTACGGCTGCAACGGACTGAAAAAGATACTGATCTACGGTGAAAACCTCGCCGCGGTCTGGCCGGAGCTTACGGTTCTCGCCGGTCTGATCGTGCTATTCTTTGCCTTGAACGTGGTATTTCTCAAACGCTACCGCGCCGAATAAAAGAGGTTCACATAAAAAAATCCTGGCATCATAAAAGCTGGCTTCTTATTTCAAAAACCAGCTTTTCCTTATACCTTATATCTTATAATCTACCAGAAATTTACAAAGCAATGGCGGTTAACAGATGATCTCTCCGGGTTAATCGCCGAAGGCGATAAAGAGAAGGGCGGAAATTACCGACAAAAGCGCGAGGATCAAACCGGCGCTGTAGATGATCCCGAAAAGGGAGCGCTCCCCCGAATCGGCTTTGATCTGCCGGTATAACTCTTTTATTTTTGTGAGACGCCTTTTTTGATCTTTCTGATTTTTTTGATTTTTCATCATATTATCATATCCCACCCATAGAAAATATGGTACAATCAGAAAAAGGAGAAATCCCATGCTTCTGCTTACTTATGCCGATAAAACCCCCGTAATCGAAGAATCCTGTTTTTTGGCGGCTGGCTGCGCTGTGATTGGCGACGTTACTTTGGCAAAAAACGTCTCCCTTTGGTTCAACACTATCCTTCGGGGCGATGTTGACCGAATCATGGTCGGTGAAAACAGCAACATTCAGGATAACGCTACCCTGCATTGCTCCGCGGGAAAACCGGTAAACATCGGCAAAAATGTTTCCGTCGGCCATAACGCCGTGGTTCACGGCGCAACCGTAGGGGACAACGTTTTGATCGGCATGGGGGCGATCATTCTCGACGGCGCCATCATCGGCAAAAACGCCGTCATCGCCGCCGGCGCCGTGGTCACCGAGAACAAAGTCATTCCCGAAAATTCCCTTGTCATGGGCATTCCCGGCAAAGTCGTTGGCACCCTCGGGGAAGCAGAACGCCAAGCCAACCTGGAGCGCGCCGCCCGCTACGCGGCCCTGGCCCAGGAGTATAAAACTCCCCGGTGACAATGGGTTTCACTGCTTTTAAAACCATGATATCCGCTTGAAGCATCTACGATGCTTCTTTTCATATTAAATATTCAGGATGAAATCTTAAATCAAACAAAAGGAATCTCCATGAACAAATCCTCCCCAATCGAAAAGAAGGACCTGCCCGAAAACAAAATGGGCCTTTTGCCCATACCGAAACTGCTGCTCTCCATATCGCTGCCGATGACCATTTCCATGTTGCTGCAATCACTTTACAATATCATCGACAGCGTTTTTGTCGGTATGCTTTCGGAAAATGCCTTGGCCGCTGTTTCCCTGGCTTTTCCCATCCAAATGCTGACCTTTGCCGTGGGCAGCGGCACCGCTGTGGGGGTCAACGCCATTCTCTCCCGCTCTTTGGGAGAGCGGGATTTCGACCACGCCAATAAGGCCGCCATGAACGGCATCTTTCTGACCATCGTCAGCTCCCTTGTATTCATTTTTATCGGGCTTTTCGCCATAAAACCCTTTTACGCCAGCCAAACCGTGAACGCCGACAGGGAAATTTATATCTACGGCGTGGAATACCTGATGACGGTTACGGTCTGTTCCTTTGCCGTTTTCGGCCAACTCATTTTTGAGCGGCTGCTGCAATCCACCGGCAAAGCTTTTTATACGATGATCACCCAGGGAACCGGCGCCATTGTCAATATCATCTTAGATCCCCTCTTCATCTTCGGCCTCGGCCCCTTTCCCCGCCTGGAGGTTTTGGGCGCGGCCATCGCCACGGTGATCGGTCAGATCATCGCCGCCGCCCTGGCCCTCTATTTCAATATCCGCTTCAATAAAGAGCTGCGCCTTTCTCTCCACGGACTAAAACCGGACTGGCCGCTGATCGGACGCATCTACAAAGTCGGTTTTCCGTCCATCATCATGATCTCCGTGGGCTCGGTGATGAATTACGGCATGAACCTGATCCTTTTGGGCTTTTCCTCCACGGCGGCGGTGGTTTTCGGCGTCTACTATAAATTGCAAAGTTTTATTTTCATGCCCCTTTTCGGCCTTAACGGCGGGATCATCCCGATTGTGGCCTATAATTACGGCGCCGGCAAAAGGAGCCGCATGATTTCCACAATAAAACTTTCGGTGCTCTTCTCCGAAGGAATCATGGCCATTGGTGTCGCTCTTTTCTTGCTTTTTCCGGAAAAACTGCTTTCCCTGTTTTCCGCCTCCGAGGCCATGCTGGCCATAGGGGTTCCCGCTTTGCGGATCATCTCCGCTCACTTTCTCATCGCCGGTTTTTGCATCGTCGTCGGCAGTGTCTTCCAGGCCCTGGGTAACGGCGTCTACTCCCTTATCGTCTCTGTCATGCGCCAGCTTGTGGTGTTACTCCCCGCGGCTTTTCTCCTATCCCAGGTGATCGGCCTCCATGCCGTCTGGTGGGCTTTCCCCATCGCCGAGGTGATGAGCCTCATCGTCTCTAGCTTCTTTTTCCTGCGCATCAAAGAGAAGGTCATTGATCACGTACCGGATAACGTGTAACCTTCATCACCTGTCCTACTTCTTTCTGGGTTAACACTTAAGCCCGCATTCGATCAGACTGCGTTTTCTCACCCCTTATACAGCCGTTATTTCTGCGTCTTTTTTGGGTATGGCCTTGGCTCATCGGTTCGATTGACCAAATAATCAATACTGGTGTCAAAAAGATCGGCGAGTTGATCGAGGATCGGGATGGGAATATTTAGATTTCCCAGTTCATAGTCGGAATAAGTCGTTTGATGAATACTCAATCGTCGCGCGATTTGGGTCTGTGTCAGATCTCTATCTTCTCTCAGATTGCGAATTCTTTCGTACATCATTTTTCACCCCAATAACATTATGCATAAGGGAATATGCCTTATTGACTTTTAAGGCATATTCCCTTAAAACAGGATATGAAGTGATCACCATGGCTGATTACAGAAAAATCAATAACCGTCTGATCATCGCCTTAAACGACATCATAGACAAGGCCAAAGCGGCGATCGAGGAAGCGGAAGAAACCATCATGGCCGACGAAGGTGATCCGCCAAAACTGTACATCGTCGTGCCAAAAGAAGACAAATGACCGGCTGAAAATGCTCCCCATCTTGAAGGGCACCCCAAAAGTCCTTCCCATAAAACATAAAAGAGCATTGCAAAAATCCCCAAAGGAGATTTGCAACGCCCTTCTATTTATATTGTTCTGTTGTTCTTATTCTGGCCCTACCCTTTGATTTCCGCGGAAAGGCTTTCCAAAATATGGTTCATGGCGTAAAACATCGTTTCGAAACGCAGGTAATCCAAGGTGCAAGCATCCCAAAGAAAGCGCAGCGTCGGCAGAAGCTCCTCATCGCTGTTCCAAAAACGAAAAACCACGGGGAAAAAAGGAAAGAGCGGCAAACAGTAGGCGACGTCGCCGCTGACGGCCGCCGGCTCACCTCCGTATTGGGCGCAGGCTGTTTTCAGCGCCTCGGTTTTGCCGTCAAACTCTTTGAGGTAAGGCAGAAAGAGCCCCTCACCGGCAAACGGCGTTTTACTGAACTGTTCCATCCCCACCCAAACATTGGCACGATAGCGGTTCTTTTTGATCCCGCAGAGCATATCAAAAATCGTCATGGCTTCATTGAAATTCGCGTCTCTCTTACCTTCTGACAATAAACGCTCCACACGACCGGTATTACGGTCAATACGGTATGGCCGATCCAAAAAGGTAATGTAGAGAAAATCCGCATCGGCTCTGAGACCGCAGGTTTCGATCATTTCCTCCTGGGGGTAACGAAGAAACTCCTTTTCCGCCCGGGATTTTGTCTTTTCATAATTATTCTCTTCCGACACAGGGTCTCACCTCTTTCCTCCTCTTATTATAGCAGCGGAGTACGGTATTGCAAATGAAAAAGAACTGCCGCGAAAGCACAAAGAAATCGGCGACAGCCCCATAAAGTAAATATCCCGTCATCATCGAAAAATGATCATGACGGGTAAAAAGAGAGAAACTCTTCTTGTTTTGTTTGTCTACCGCTCTTTTTAACGCAGCATGATGACGGGAGAGAGCAAAACTCCAGTGATCTGACCTGCGATTCGGGAGAACGCAAAAGCAAGAATAAAAACTAAAAAGGAGAGGAATATTTCCATTTCGCTTGAGCGTCTGCTTTTTGCCGCTCCATGGTTCCCGGAATAAGAACTCCCCGGTAGCACTGACCAACAATCCGACAGTACACAAACAAAATCGAAAACAAAATAAAGGGTATTACTTTACAAAAGAACCGAGGATTCCCGACGGCAGAAGCCGTTTCGGGAAAAACAGAAGATCCAATTGGATGTGTTTTAGCTCATAACCGCTTCCCATCAGATTCCTATTTTTCTCCCGGGGATTACTATATCACAAAAAAGAATGATTGCATAATGCCATCTTTTATTGTAAGATATAAAGTATGCTTTATATATCGCTTATAGGGAAAGAAATACGTCCACGGAGGATGAATTGTGACAAAGGAACAGCTTGAAGCATTTTTGGAAATTGTACGCTGCGGCAGTATCTCTGCGGCGGCGGAAAAATTCTTCATCACGCAACCAGCCCTGAGCCGCCGGATCAGCGTATTGGAAGAAGAGTTGGGCTATACCTTGTTCTGCCGCCAAAAAGGCAACCGGAAAACCGTGTTAACCCCCGCGGGCAAAGTCTTTTTACCCATTGCCCGCAGATCACTGCTGCTTTGGAAGGAAGCGGTGGCCGTACCGTCGCTCTTAGACAAAGCCGCCCTGAACATTACCGCGGTGAGCAGTATAACCGACGCGATTTTAGCCAGCGTTTTTAAAAACTATTTGGCGGAAAACCCGTCTTACAAAATCCGCTCCACCTCTTGCCACGCCATGGAGGGATACCGCTACGTGGAAAGAGGCAGTTCCGATGTGGCCCTTGTCACCAGAGAGCTTTTTTTCGCCAATATCACCGCCATGCCCGCTTTTCGCGAAAAGATGGTGCTTGTCACCAACAAGAAAGCGGATTATCCCCAGGTGATGAAACCGCGGCAGCTTGATCCCAGCAAGGAGCTAAGAGTTCCCTGGATGCTGGAGTACGACGATTGGCATGATAAATGGTTTCCCCCCGTTGCTCTGCCCATGGTTTATATCGATCAGTTGTCCATCCTGGAAGACTTCCTAAACGGAGAGAATTGGAGCATCATGCCGATTTCCGCCGCCAAAAAGTTGTATCGTAAGGACGTCGTCATCGGGGAAATCTTAAACCCTCCCCCGGACAGGGTCACTTATTACCTGCAACGCAGGGACGACCAGCGGGACGCCATCCAAAAATTCCTCACTTGTCTGCATCAGGAGATCTCTCATATTGAGGGTGTCACTTCCTATTTAAAATAAAAACAACGGCAGGCGCTTTTCCTTAGCGCCTGCCTTATTTATTCATATTCTCTTCTTCATCTTTTTCTCTGCGGAGATTTATTCGATGACATCGGAGACGACGCCGGAACCAACGGTTCTGCCGCCTTCGCGAATGGCGAAACGGAGACCCGCTTCAATGGCGATGGGGGTGATCAGCTCGATGGTCATTTTGATGTTATCACCGGGCATCACCATTTCCACGCCTTCCGGCAGCATGGCCACACCGGTCACGTCCGTTGTTCTGAAGTAGAACTGAGGACGGTAGCCGTTGAAGAAGGGCGTATGACGGCCGCCTTCTTCCTTGGTCAGCACGTATACTTCACTATGGAATTTCGTATGGGGATGAATCGAATTGGGCTTCGCCAATACCTGGCCGCGTTCCACTTCTTTTCTTTCCACACCACGCAGCAGGCAACCGATGTTTTCGCCGGCTTCCGCGTAGTCCATCATTTTACGGAACATTTCCACGCCGGTGACCACGGTCTTCCGGCTTTCTTCCTGTAAACCGACGATCTGCACTTCGTCGCCGACTTTCACCTGACCGCGTTCCACACGGCCCGTGACCACGGTGCCGCGGCCGGTGATGGTGAAGACGTCTTCAATGGGCATTAAGAAAGGTTTGTCGGTATCACGTTCCGGAGTGGGCACGTAGCTGTCTACCGCGTCCATCAATTCCCAGATCTTACCGCACCATTTGCAGTCTCTTTCGCCGCAGCCGCATTCACCGGCTTTCAGCGCAGAACCGGAAATGATCGGAATATCGTCCCCGGGGAACTCGTATTCGCTGAGCAATTCCCGGACTTCCATTTCTACCAATTCCATCAATTCTTCATCATCCACCTGATCCGCTTTGTTCAGGAAGACCACGATGTAATGAACGCCAACCTGGCGGGCCAATAAAATATGTTCTCTCGTCTGAGGCATGGGGCCGTCAGCAGCGGAAACCACTAAGATCGCGCCGTCCATCTGGGCTGCGCCGGTGATCATGTTCTTCACATAGTCGGCGTGGCCCGGGCAGTCCACGTGGGCATAGTGTCTTTTTTCCGTTTCATATTCCACATGGGACGTGTTGATGGTGATACCGCGTTCTCTTTCTTCCGGCGCCGCGTCAATTTCCGCGTAACTTCTCACCTGGGCACCGCCTGCTTTGGCCAGGCAAGTCGTGATCGCTGCCGTCAGCGTTGTTTTCCCATGGTCCACGTGACCGATGGTTCCGATGTTTACATGGGGTTTTGTACGTTCAAATTTTTGTTTCGCCATTTTTGGTGGGAACCTCCTGAAATAATGATATGTTGATGATATACAGATCTACAGTTACGGTTATCATATTAAATTTTAACTGTTCTGTCAATAAGAATTTGCAAAGGAAACCCTCATTTTTTCAGGGTCTCCTCCAACTCTTGAAGCCGCTCCCGAAACAGCGTAAAGACGCCGGGAATGGTCTCCTTTGCCGTTAAATCAACGCCGGCTTTTTTCAGCAGATCATTGGGATCCTCCAAACTGCCGCTTTGCAAAAAGGCAAGGTATTTTTCCACAGCCCCGGCTTCCCCGGCGAGAATTTTCCCGGCGATATATTGAGCGGCGGCAAAACTGGTGGCGTATTTATAAACGTAGAAACCGTTATAAAAGTGGGGAATTCTGGCCCATTCCATGGCGATTTCTTCATCGTAAACCACGCTGTCGCCGAAATAATCACGGTTCAGCTGCAGATAGATTTCAGAGAAATCATCGGCGGTGAGGGTTTCCATTTTTTCCGCCCGCTCATGTATAATCTTCTCAAATTCCGCGAACATGGTCTGCCGGAATACGGTGCCGCGGAACTCTTCCAAGTACTGATTGAGCAAAAAGGCCTTTTCCTTTTTGTCCCGGGAGGTTTTTAACAGATAGGCGGCCAACAGCGTTTCGTTGACCGTAGACGCCACTTCCGCCACGAAAATGCGGTAGTAGGCGTATTGATAGGGCTGATGGTGCCAAGAATAATAGGAATGGAGAGAATGGCCCAGTTCGTGGGCAAGGGTAAAAACGCTGTTGAGATTGTTCTGATAGCTCATCAGCACATAGGGATTGGTATTATAGACGCCCCAGGAATAGGCGCCGGAGGTCTTCCCCTCGGTTTCCCAGATATCAAGCCAACGCTCATCCCTTGCTTTTTGCAGCAGGCCGACGTATTCCTCACCCAAAGGCGACAGGGCTTTTTTGATGGTTTCAAACCCTTCCGTAAAGGGAATTTTACGGTCGGCGTCGGCGACGAGATGGGTATAAACGTCGTAAAAATGAAGTTCATCGACGTTTAAGATCTCTTTGCGCAGGCGCAGATAATCCTGAAACGCGTCAAGGTTTTCTCTCACCGCCTGAATCAGATTGTCGTAAAGGGTATCGTCTACGGCATCGGCAAAGAGGGCGTCGTTTAGGGCCGAGGGATAACGGCGAACCTTGGCAAAGAACACGTCCTTTTTAACGCTGCCACTTAATGTGGCGGCGACGGTGTTGCGATAATTTTTATAGGAGGCATATAGTCCCTGAAAAGCGTCTTTTCTGACGCGGCGGTCTTTGCTCTCCATCAATTTGATGAAATTGCCGTGGGAGATTCGGATGGTTCCCCCGTCTTCGTCCTTGATTTCGGGAAATTCCAAGTCGGCCTCGTTAAACATGGTGAAGGCGTTTTGGGCGCTTTCCGCCATTTCCCCCGTCATGGCCAAAATTTCTTCTTCTCGAAGACTCAGGGTATGGGGGGCGAAGCGCAGCAAATCCTCGAACATCCTCGTATAGGGGCGCAGCGGTTCGTAGGAGGCGATCAGCTCTTTGATTTTCTCCTCACCGGCGGCCAGGATCTCCGGCACAAAGAAAGCGGACTTTTCCGAAGCCTTGACCATCAGCGCCATGGCCCGGTCACGCAGTCCCTGGTAACGGTTGACGCGGTTATCCTCATCCAGCTTCATTTTGGCGTAGACAAAAAGGTCGTCTAAGATCAGCTCCAATGCTTCATGGGCTTTCAAATAGCCGTAGAGGGTTTCCCCGCTTTCCGTCAATTTCCCCTGATACCCGGGAAGCTCTTTTAACTGCGCCTTTGCAGCGGTAAAATCTCTTTCCCAAGCCTCACTGTTTTGGTAAATCTTTTCCAGATCCCAGCGATCGCTTTCCGGAATTTCCGTTCTCTTTTTCGGTTTTTCTGCCATAACATATCCTTTCCGTTTCATACCGTTATTTTTTTCTCCAAACATCCTTTGTCTCGCCAAAAAATAGGCTTGCGAAAACACCTGTGATTCATTATGATTAACCTATGGAAGATAAAAAACAACCTTTCAAGATTGAACTCCTGTCCATGGAAGACGGTTTCGCTTACGATATCACCCTTCTTGACGAAAACGCTACCGTCGGCCAGTACATGGACGCCCTCGACGCCTTCCTTGAGGAGAAGGTCGCCCCCTGTATCGGCTGTGATCTCTGCTGCAAACAACGAATCCCCCTGACCTTGCCGGATCTTTACGCATGCCGGCAGCAAACGGGAAGATATCGCGGCCTTTCTCAAAGAGAAAACCGTGATCCGCAAAAGCGGTGCGGTTTACGACATACAGCTTGCCCAAAGGGACGACGGCAGTTGTGTCTACCTGGATCAGCAAAACCAATGCTGTCTCAATCATGGCTGCCGCAGCCTGGTCTGTCACACCTATATCTGTCTGCCCCAGACAAAACGGGCCAGAGACCTTAGGGAAGAGCTGATCAACAATGGGGAGGACGCCTTGATCGGCGCCGTCTTTGCCCTAAGGCTTTTAGAGGATCCCCAAGGTTCCAAAAACTACCGGGTAAACCCTCTTTGGCAGGATAAATCCTTCGCTGAAATCAAGCTGAAGGAAGTGCTGTCCCCGTCAGTTTATGAAGCGCTGCTTTGATTTCCAGCGTGGTTTCCGCCATAAAATCATCGTAGAGAGGTTCAATGATTTCCGCGGCTCTGCCGATCAGTTCCACAAGATCCCCTTCTTTGCAGCCCACAATGTTGTGACGGCGCTTTAAGGAGGCGCTGAATTTTTCCGCCATACCTTTGAGATCGTTGCCGTCGAGGCTGTAAAAATCGGAAACAACGGTGAACATTTCTCGGATGCGTTCACCGGGCTGCTGCAGATAATCCCCGAGAAAATCGCCGCAAAAAGGCTTCCCCGCTACGGGCAACGCGGTGATCAAGGTTTCTGCGATCCGGGGGCAGCGTCGTTCGGTCACGACGTCGAAACCCATTTCGATGATGTTGTGGGTTTTCCACAAGGCCATCTGCGTCGGCAATTGACAGGCCGCCGCCACCTCGTCAACAATGGCCCCGCCTTGCTGAAAACAAAAACCGGGGCGGCTGCCGTGGTATTCCTCGTCGGCGTAAAAATCAATCCCCGGCAAAGCGGTGCCGTGGGTCAGAGCGCCGAGGACGAAATCCATCTGGGAAACGTCCTTTTCCCGGACGTAATGATACATATCGATGCCCATTTCATGGCAAAGATTACGGCCCAACCCCAGGTAGGAGCCGTAGTCGGGGAAAAGCGCGCCCAGGGCCGTCTCTTTGTTTTCGTATCCCAAAACCGTTTTTGCCGTATATAAATGTGTCAAAGGAAACATCATAACCCTTTCTCTATTTTCATAGTATGGATCGTTTCTTTCATCTTAAAACATTTTTTGCCATTTGACAAGTGGACTGTCGTTCCCCTTTTGGAGGCGTCATGAAAATTAATCCGCAAACCATCTTCAATAAAAACACCCTTTTTGATCTGTCCGTGATCTTAGTGGGTTCTTTTTTATGGGTCGTCGCCATCAACGCTTTGCTGGTGCCAAATGCCCTGCTTTCCGGCGGTTTCACCGGGATCGCCATCATCGTCAACAATTTTTGGCCGGCGATTCCGCTTTCCGTCGGCGTCTACGTCCTGAATATCCCCGCCTTGCTCTGGGCATTCAAAGAACTGAACAAACGGTTTTTAATCTATACGGGTTTTGCCGTTACCGTTCAGTCCCTGTTCATACAGCTGCTGGAGGACATCCCTTATTACAGCGGTGAGCCCCTGCTGGCGGCCATTTTTGCCGGAGTATTGGGAGGTATTGGCGGCGGCGCGGTCATTCGCCGCAGCGGCAGCAGCGGCGGCACCGATATCATCGGCATCATCGTCAAAAAGAAGTGGGGCTACAGCGTCGGCACCGTCGGTTTGATTTTCAATATTTTTGTCCTCTCCGCCTGCGCCTTTCTCTACGGCCTGGAAATCGCCATGTATACGGTGATCTTCATCGCCATCTGCTCCATGGCCACGGATAAAGCCATCCAGGGGATCAGCAAACGATATACGGCGATGATCATTACCCGCCATCCCAACCAAATGAAAACGGCGATCTTTGACCGCCTCCACCGAGGCGTCACCTTCATCCACGGCAAGGGCGCTTTTTCCGGCGATCAGAAGGATATCCTCTACTGCGCCATCAATCAGTATGAATTGGCCATGCTCAAAGATATGCTCTATACCATTGATCCCGACGCCTTTATGACCATCACGGAGACAACGGAAATTTACGGGCACTTCCGCAACACCTTCAAAGAAACAACAATGCTCACCGCGGCGGAAATGGAAAACAACGCTTTAAACGATGTATTGGGGGCCTATACTGCCTCCATTGACAAAAAACGGCCCATCGTGGAAATCATCGATAAGGACCGGGAAGTCGTCGAGATCGTTGAAGAAGAAAACAGCGACGCGGAAACCATTGAGGACGATGAAGGCCGGTAATTTCCAATTCCCTGATTTATTCCGGAACGAAAATAAAATAGAATGTAATCGAGAGGGTCTGCACGGTCACGTGCAGACCTTTAGGCTGTCGACAAAATAACAGATCATGGAGAAACCCCATGGCGCAAAGGGGCAATCGATACCGATGATATGCGCAAAACAACCACTTACCTAAATTCTATGGAAAACAACGCCTTTTTCCCATATACTGTGATTACAGTGAGATTGGAGGTGACATGATGCAGGTTGAAATAAAGATTGACAAAAAATGTACTGAGCCGAAGATAATCATTTTGACCGACAAAATGACCGATGAAATAAACGAGCTTATCAAAAGGATTTCTGAGCAGACGCCCTTTGTTTTGGTGGGTTTTAAAAACAGTGAGGCCGTCATTCTTCACCCCGATAACATCATCCAGATTTACGCTGCCAATCAAAAAGTCTACGCTGTAACCGATGGCGGTGACTATACGGTGAGGCTACGACTATATGAGATCGAAGAACGGCTTTATCCCCTGGGCTTTGTACGGATATCCGGTTCGGAAATCATCAATTTGAAAAAAGCAAAAGGCTTTGACCTGGGTTTCTCCGGAACCATTTGCGTCAGTTTTCAAAATGGCGCAACTGCTTATGTTTCAAGGCGTTATGTCGCGAAAATCAAGCGAGTATTGGGAATTTGAGGTGAGTAAAATGAAGAAAAAGGCATTTCAGCGTAGTCTGCTGGGCTTTCCCCTTGGTGTTTTTATCGGATATACCATAACAATATTGATTTCACTATTCGTTGCGGATGGCCATTATTCCCCTTGTGTACCTGCACTTGTCGATGAATTCGGCAGTGAAATCGGTGCGGTTGTATTTCAGGCGGTGATGTGCGGTATTTTGGGGTCAGCCTTTGCGGCGGCGTCCCTTATATGGGAAAAAGAAAATTGGAGTATGATGAAACAGACAGGCATCTACTTTCTGATCGCTTCGATCGTAATGTTTCCCATCGCCTATTTTACCCGTTGGATGGAACACTCCATATCCGGTTTTCTACTATATTTCGCTATTTTTGCCGCTATTTTTGTGTTCATGTGGGTGATCCAATACTGTATTTGGAGAAAGAAAATCAAGAGTATCAATCAAAAGATAGAAGAAAGAAATTGATATTACGCTAAGAGTCTGCGCAGCAATGCCGCGCAGACTCTTCTTTACGTTTTCAATCAAAATGAATTATTTATTTGGCAAGACCCAGTTTTTTGGCAGCGTCTTCCCTCATTTTGTATTTCAGAATCTTACCGGCGGCGTTCATCGGGAAGTAGTCGACAAAATCGATATAGCGGGGGACTTTATGCCGGGCCATACTCGCCCTGATGAAATCCTGCATCTCTTCGGCGCTGACGCTTTCCCCATCCTGCAAAATAACGCAGGCCATAATCTCCTCGCCGTATTTCTCATCGGGTACGCCGATGACCTGAACATCCTTGACTTTGGGGTGGGTGTAGATGAACTCTTCGATTTCTTTGGGATAGATATTTTCACCGCCGCGGATGATCATATCTTTCAGACGTCCGGTGATTTGATAGGTGCCGTCATCAGCTTTGCAGGCCAGATCGCCGGAGTGCAGCCAGCCTTCGCTGTCCACGGTTTCCCTGGTGGCTTCCGGCATTTTATAATAACCCTTCATCGTGTTATAGCCTCTGGAGCAGAATTCGCCGTTGACGCCGTTAGGGACTTCCTCCCCGGTTTCGGGATTAACCACTTTACATTCCACATGGGGTAAAGCATGCCCCACAGTCTCACAACGTCGATCAAGGGGATCCTCCCAGTCCGACATTGTGGAACCGGGAGAAGATTCGGTCTGCCCGTAGACGCTGACAATCCCCACCATATGCATTTCATCCTTTTGGGAGGCGCGGCGCATCAGTTCAGGCGGACAGCCGCTGCCGGCCATAATACCGGTACGCATATGGGAAAAGTCGGTTTTTTGGTAATCGGGATGGTGGAACATGGCGATAAACATCGTCGGCACCCCGTTAAAGACCGTGATCTTTTCCTGATTGATACAGGCCAAAGAGGCCTTGGCGGAAAAATAGGGCATCGGACAAAGGGTGGCGCCGTGGGTCATACAGGCCGTCATGGACAGCACCATGCCGAAGCAATGGAACATCGGCACCTGGATCATCATGCGGTCGGCGGTGGAAAGCCCCATCCGGTCGCCGATACATTTGCCGTTGTTGACCACGTTATAGTGGGTCAGCATAACACCTTTGGGGAAACCGGTGGTGCCGGAAGTATACTGCATATTACAGACATCGCCGCTGCGGACTGCCGCGGCAAGGCGATAGACTTCCTCCATGGGTACTGTGTCGCTTCTCCCCATCACTTCCTCAAAGGTGAGAGAACCCGGCTGCTGAAAGCCGACGGAAATCACGTTGCGCAGGAAAGGCAGTCTTTTACTGTGCAGCGGTTCCCCCGCTTTCGTCTCTTTCAATTCGGGACAGATTTCATTGATGATTGCGGCATAATGGGAATCAAGAGCGGCTTCGATCATCACCAAGGTGTGGGTATCCGACTGACGCAGCAGATATTCGGCCTCGTGGATTTTATAGGCCGTATTGACGGTCACCAGAATCGCCCCGATCTTGGTCGCAGCCCAAAAGGTGATGTACCAAGCCGGCACGTTCGTCGCCCAAATCGCCACCTTACTGCCGGCGGTAACACCCATGGATAACAGCGATCGGGCAAAGCGGTCGACGTCGTCCCGAAACTCCGCATAAGTGCGGGTATAATCCAGAGTCGTGTATTTAAAGGCGTACTGATCCGGGAATTCATCCACCATACGGTCGAGAACCTGGGAAAAGGTTTCATCGATGAGCATATCTTTTTTCCAGACGTATTTGCCGGTATGGTCGTGATTGTCGTAAAGCTCCTTTTGCTTCCGCTTGGGATTGCCGAAACGGTTCATATAATTGATAAAGTGAGCAAAAATCACTTCGCGGTCGTCAATCTCTTCCATCCAGGCCTGCTTCCACTCAACGGAAATAAAGCCGCCGTAATTGATGGAAGCCAAAGCGTCCATGATTTTCCGCACCGGCAGGGTGCCCTCACCGATGAGGTTGAAGGTACCGTCGGCATCGGAGTCACGAAAATGTACGTGTTCCACGTAAGCGCCAAGATTCTTGATGGTTTCCGCGGGGCTTTCCCCTTTTTCCCGGCAAGGATGATGAACGCTCCAAAGCACCGCCAATTCGTCGCAGGCGAATTGGTTCATCAGATCCCGTAATTTCGCCGTATCGGCATAAATATCACAGGTTTTTACCAGAATTTTGACGTTGCATTCCGCAGCGACGGGCAGCAACTCCTCCAAAACGGCTTTGATCCGCTGCGGCTCGTCTTGGCGGGCGCGTACCGCCACATAGGGCGTCCGCAGATTGCCTGCTGTTTTCAGCAGCGACGTCACGGTTTCAACGGTTTCCTCTCCGGCGGCGGAAAGGTCGCAGGAACTGTCGATACAGGGTACCGTGAGTTTTTTATCCCGCAGAAAGCGGGCGGTCGCCGCGATATTGTATTTATGGAAGGGGCCGCCTTTGCCGATCAGTCCTTGATCTTTTTGGATATTATAGACTTCGATCCCCTTAAAACGCAGATCGATGGCGGTTTCGATCATCTCGTCCCAAGAGAAGTCACTCCAGCCCCGGGAAGAAAAGGAAAGATTCATGCTTCAGCCCCCTCATAAACAATTTTATTCAACGCGCTGACATAAGCGCGGATACCGGCGCCGATGATGTCGGTGGAAATGCCGCGGCCGGAATAGAGCTTGCCGTTATCCCTCAGCCTGACAATGGTTTCACCCATGGCCTCTCGACCTTCGGTAACGGCCTGGATTTGGAAATCGTCCAGCTCATAGTGATGGCCGACGATCTGCTCGATGGCGAGAAATGCCGCGTCCACCGGGCCGTCCCCGGTGGAAATACCCTCTAAGAGCTGATCGTCTTTCCAGAGCTTGATATGGGCGGTGGCGGTGATGATGTTGCCGCTGTTGATCACATAGCTTTCCACACGGTAAGCCGGAGGTACCTGCAGCGCCGCCGTGGCCACGATGGCTTCCATTTCCTTGCTGCCGACGCTCTCTTTTTTGGCGGCGATACGCAGAAACGCTTCGTAAACCCGAACGCCATCCTCTTCGGAAAGCTCGTAGCCGAGTTTTTTGACGACTTCCAGCACAGCGGGAAGCTCGTCGTGAACGGTCAGCGCCGCGATGTCGCTTTCCTCTTCGCGGACGCCGTAATCAAAGGGAGATTTTTTACTTCTTGTGGTGGAGCAGATCCAGACGATCTGACTTAAAATCCGCTGCAATTCCGTTTGCCGGATGGCGCAGGTCACATCAAAGGCGGCGCCCTTGGCCGCCACAATCTTGGCGATATGCTCCAAAGACGCTGTAACGTCACCGTAGGATACGGTTTTCACCTCTAAGACGCCGTGGCGGAGGGCGGCGATGGCCACCGAATCGGCCAGCGCCAGATCATTGGCGCAATAGACGCCGAGGCGCACCTCGCTTAAAAGGGGAACGTCTGCCCTAAGTTGTTCCAGAAACACGGCGAACTCGTCGGGGAGCATGGCGCCGGCATTGTCACAAACCGTAATGACCTTGGCGCCGGCTTTGATCGCCGTGGTCAGCGCTTCCCCTAAGAATTCCTTTTCCGCTCGGGTCGCGTCGTAGGCCATGAATTCCACATCACTGCAGCGGGAAGCGGCATAGGTGACGGTGTTATGAATGGCGGTGATGATCTCCTCGGGCTTTTTATGGCAAACATATTCCATCTGCACGGAACTCACCGGCACACTGATCTGCAAACGGAATTTTTTCGCCTCTTTTACCGCTTCATAAGCAAGATCCACGCTTTTTTCCGTCAATGATACCGGTACGGTCAAAATAGCTTTTTCCACCACCGCGGCCAAAGATTTGATCAGCAGGCTATCGGTCTTCACGTTTTCGATGGGGCTCACTTCGATCACCGAGACGTTAAGCCGATCCAACAATTTGGCCAGTTCAATCTTTTCTTTAAAACTCAAACTGAAATCCCCGGATCTTGCCGCTTCTTTCATGGTAATGTCGCTGATAGAAATTTCTTTCATAAAATACCTCTCCTTATCCATCATAAAATGGCGCTGTCCTCAACGGTCTTATCCAGGCGCGTCAGCCTTCCCGGGGTCTCGGCCAATAAAAAAGCCCTGGAATCACCATTCCAGGGACGAATCAACACTCCGCGGTACCACCCTCATTACGGCCTGCCTCACGGCAAACAGTCACTCTCGAACTCCAGCAAGTTCAAAGCCGGTAACGGGGCAACCGTGTTTCATTACTTGCCATGGCTTTCACAAAACCTACTCGGGAAGGAGACCGCCTTTAACCATTGCTGCCGCCTCGCACCATGCGGCGGCTCTCTGGAATGCTTTGATCAGGGCTTAATTCCGTCAATGTATTTTATTAATATTGGATTCAATTTAGCATAGATTCCCCCTGCTGTCAAGGATAATTTTATAGCCTGCCAAGCGTAAAAAGCAACATCAGGGAGAGCAGGAAAGCGATGATACTGGCCAGGGAACCCCAGATCAGCTCCGACGCCGTATGGCGTTTCGTCACCAGGGAAGCCCAAAAGATCAGCGCGTAAAGCAGCAAGCCCCAAAGAATCGCCTTAAACCCGATAAAGTAGCAAATCAGGACAAGGGGGCCGGTGGCGCTGCAGGCATGGCCGCTGGCCCTGCGCTGAAACACCTTGTTCAGCAGGAGCAAAACCACAAGAGAAAACAAGTAGGTACAGGCGATCAGCAAAAATCCCGCGCCTCCGGCGATGACCGCGTAAAGGGCCAAAAGGGGATAACTCACCGCGGTCATGAGGAAAGCAAAGTCGCGCTGGCCTTCCCTGCCCCGCTTTCTCAAAGACGGCAGCAAATCGGAAATCGGATAGGCCAATGCCGGCAGCACTGAAAGAAAAAACACGGTGAGCCACAGTTCTTTTACACTGGCAAATACCGTGGGCTTGCCAAAATAGACGCTTAAGGCAAGGACGAGGGCCATGACCGGCGGCACGGAGACGATCCGCACCGCTTTGGCAAATTTTTCTTTCATCCTGTCCCCTTCCTGCTGTTTCAAATTTTTATTGATTCTATTTTAACAGGGGAGAAAGAGGATTGCAAGAAAACAAGTTGCGCAAAAAGAGCAAACTGTATGGATTCTTCGGAATGATTCGGAACTTTTCGGGATTCTTGCCGAAAGGTACCGGCAGCCGCCAACCTTTGGGCCACGACCGATTCGCCCCAAGGGGATCATTGAAATTTTTCGCCGGTTATCTTATAATAAAGAAAATACAGCTATAAAGAGGAGGCGCTATGATGGATCGCTTACAGGGAAAAACCGCCATCATCACCGGAGCAACCAAAGGCATTGGGGAAGCCGCGGCCAAGCTCTTTGTAAAAGAAGGGGCAAATGTTGTGGTCTGCGGCCGCAAGAAAGAAGACGGTGAACGAATCGTTGCCGCCCTGGAAAAGGACGCGCCGGGGAAGTCCGTCTTTTGCCATCTTGACGTGACAAAAGAGACGGATTGGGCCAACGCCCTGGCCCTGACTGAGAGGACCTTCGGCAAGCTCCATATTCTCATTAACAATGCCGGCATCAGCTACCGGGAAAAGGTGGCGGAAACGACCATGGAGTCGTGGCAGGCGACGCTGAACACCAATCAAACCGGCGTCTTTTTGGGCATGAAATACACCATCGAGGCCATGAAAGAACACGGTGAACCCTCCGCCATTGTCAACACCGCCTCGGTGGACGGCATCATGGGGGACGCCGCTTTCTTCTCCTACTGCGCCACAAAAGCGGCGGTGGAGGCCATGACGAAATGCGCCGCCCTCTACTGCGGTGAAAACGCTTTGCCCATCCGCGTCAATGCCGTGGCGCCGGGTTACGTTTTAACGCCCATGGCCTACGAAGACGCCAAACAAAACGGTCAGACCATCGAAGAATACAGCGCGGATTCCATCGCCCTCCATCCCATCGGGCGTTTGGGAACACCCCTTGATATCGCCTACGCCTACCTCTATTTGGCCTGCGACGAGGCGTCTTTTGTTACAGGCGCCACCTTGGCGGTGGATGGCGGCTATACTTGCCGCTGAAAATGGACCCAAGGAAGGGGCTTCGGCGCGAGCCTCCAAACAAAAGGAATGCCGGTTTCTGAAATAAGAAACCGGCTTTTCTTTCATACAGTATCTTTTTTTTGCCGTCTCCGGCTCTTGCATCACGAGAGCCGGATAGAAGGAATAACGGAATAAAAGCTCCCCCAAAACAGATTGACAAGGCCTCCCTCTTTTAGTATATTGGTACAGTATGATTACCCCAAAGGGTTGTAGAAGGAGTTAAAACGTGAACAAATCTGAAATGGTAGAGGTAAAATCCGTTGTTTGTAATCCCAGCGCCATCGGCTTGTTTGGTTTGGCCATGGTAACCTTGGTGGCCTCCTCACAAAAGCTGGGCTTCACCGAAGGCACTGCCCTGATCATTCCCTGGGCATTCTTTTTGGGTGCCTGCGCCCAGTTTTACGCCAGTGTTTTGGACGCCAAAAAGAACAATGTCTTTGGCGCCACGGCTTTCGGCGCTTACGGCTTTTTCTGGTTTTCCGTGGCCTTTACCTGGCTGATTCAAAACGGCGTCTTTGGATCTGCCATGGCGGCCGCGGCGGATACAAAACAACTGGGTATAGCTTTCTTGGGTTATTTGATTTTTACCCTGATCATGACCGTGGGCGCGGTCAAGACAAACAAAACCCTCCTTGTCATCTTTATTCTCATTGATCTGCTATTTTTGGGACTGACCTTAACCACCTTTGGCGTGGCGGAAGAAGCCACGCATATGCTTGCCGCCATTTCCGAACTGTGCATTGCCATGGTCAGTTTCTTCGGTGTCGGAAAAGAAATCTATCTTGCCCAATATAAAAACTAAATAACGTCATTTTAAAAGAGGCTCCTATCTGCATTAAAAATTCAGATAGGAGCCTCTTTTCATAGGAAACTGCAAAAGATTCAAGTTGTTTCATCCACAAAGACACACAGTAACTGATACCCCCCTTACCAGCCGGGATCAAGGGGGTCGACGCCCCATACCTGAATCAGGTCGAAGGCTCCGCTTTCCAGCAAGGAAGACGGCGTGACCGGAAACTTGCGGCTGGAAACGTCAACGCCGAAATGGGCGTAGGCCGCGTAGATCAAGTAAGCGCACTGGGTCGCGTCGGTATCCACGCCGATCCCGAAAAGGCCGGCGAGGAGGCGATAGTCATCGCCGACTAAATCCTCTTGGGCATAAGCGGCCACGGCAGCCCCCAGTTCCTCTTGGCTCATGCCGACCTTTGCCGCGGCAGCTTCACTGATTCGTAGCTGCATGCCGGTGGGATAACCGCCCCAGGCGGCGGCGGTGGTCAGAGAGGCCGGCGCGCCGACCACGGTGGCTTCCAAAATGTTTTCTTCCCCGCCGCCCAGATAAAGCCCGGAATGGCCGTGACGGTAACAGAGGGTATGGGTGCTTTTGGTCAACAAAACGTCGCCCTCTTTCAGATCATAAAGCTGATAATACTGATCACGATCAGAGATCCGTTCTGTTTTGGAAAAACCGGAGAGCGCTTCGCTGTCAAAGGCATTTTCAGCCAAAAAGCGCTGCTGATAACCGCTGAGCGTCGCGGCGATATCCGGCGCTTTGGCCCAGATCAGGTCGATATCGGTTTTTGATAATCCGGTCTGTTGCCATAAAAGGTCGTAATCACCGCCGCTGAGCTCTTTTTTGGCGGCGATTTGCGTTAGCTCCGCCTCCCAAGGCGGCACGAAGGTAACCGCCTGCTGTTCTGTGCGCCAGGTCAGAGCAAAGACAAGCACGCAAAAAAAAGTGAGGACGACCAGTAGATAAGAAACGATTTTTTGAATGCGGTATTTCATGCTCCTATTGTATCACAAATTCCAAAAAAAACACGGAAAAAGCAAGGAGGGTGTCCCAAAGGTCTTTTCATAACCTTTGGGACACCCTCTTCAAACAATACCTTTCCGTAAAATCGCCTTTATTTCGCCGACATCACATTTTTGTAATAACGGGAGAAGATCGCGGCGGCCTGGGCTCTGGTGGCGTCACCCTGGGGGGATAATTCCGTTGCGCTGACGCCCTTGATATAACCTTCGCCGACGGACCAGGCGACGGCTTCCTGAGCATAAGGAGAAACCGCGGTGGCGTCAACAAATCCGCTGAGATCCGCGGGGCTTGAAGCCGCGCT
Source organism: Clostridiales bacterium (assembly GCA_040776805.1). Lineage (GTDB taxonomy): Bacteria > Bacillota > Dehalobacteriia > UBA7702 > UBA7702 > UBA7702. Next base: position 26,945 of record JAXGZS010000006.1, read on the forward strand.
CTCCTTTGCGTCAGACCAAAGACCGGCATAGCGATAAAGGAACGCCGCCATTTGCTCTCTGGTGACGTCGCGCTGGGGACCAAAGCTGCCGTCGTCCATACCCAAAACGATACCCTGGGCCGCACCCCAAGCCACGGCGTGGAAATACCAATCGCTCTCGTTTACATCGGAGAAGGGCATTTCCGTATAGGCGGAGAGATTGTCGCCGGAAAGATTCGCCAGAATCTGCACGGCCATGGCCCTGGTGAGTTTCGTGTCGGGAGCAAAGGCATCCCCGGCCACGCCGTTCATAATACCGTGCTGATAAGCGAATTTCACCTCCGAGTAATACCAGGTGCTGTAATGGACGTCTTGAAAGGGCAGCGCGGCGAAGCCCTCTTCAAAAAGTGTTTCCCGGGCCGCGATGAACGCGGCAAGGTAGTCGATACTGCCGGAAAAGCTACTTGCCGTATCGCCGTTGACCACCGCGTTTCTGTCCCAGCGCAGGAAGTTCATGGCCGCGGAAGCCATCAGTTCATTTTTATAGTCCGGCAAGGCGGCGGTGATCCCCTGGGATACCGGCAAGACCGTATCTCGGTAAGCCGTTTCCACCTGCTCCGCGAAGTCTTCATGGGCAAAGAGGGCTTTGAACCAGCGCACCGACTTGGCCCACCATTTATCCGCGCCGTCCATGCCAAAGTTTAAATCGGTCAGGTTGCCAAAGGAGGTATCATAATCCCAAACCTGGTCAAAGTGGATTTTGTTATCACCGGACAAATCGCTGTCTTTATAGATATAGAAACTACTGAAACCGGCGTCGGGGTTTCTGCACCATTCTTCCAGGAGATAGTGGAGAACGGCGGAATCCACGTCAAGGTATTCGGAATAATGTTTGCCCGCGCTGTTATAGCCGGATACGCTGTACATGGCGTCTTCCGCCGCCTGCACGTAGGAACGGATATATTCCACCTGGGCCTTGGAGGCGTATTCCGGACTCTTAATGACCACGGGGACATCGTTATTCGTCACAAAGCCGCTGGCTTCATTCAGGTAACGGCCGGCATAATCGAATTCCAGCAGATAACCGCCGGTAATATCAGCGGGGTTATTGGGAATATTGTAATACTTATACGTTCCCGCCGCGCTGCTGTTCACGTCGCCGCCGCGGGAATAGGTGTCCAAATCCGCGCTGTTTTGCTCTTCCGTCGCCTTTTCCAGATCAGTAATATCCACCCGGTTACTGCCGACCTCTACTTTTTCACAGAACATATAATTGCCGAGATATTGGTGATTGGCATAAACATCGACATACACGTATTTTACGGGATCCTTTAAACCGATCTGATCTGCCATATCCATAACCAGAGCGTTGCGAATCAACGATTTGTCATAGTAATTGGCCAGCAGCAGCCAGGTCTTGGCTTTGCCCATACCGAATAGACTGGTCTTGCTGTCCAGCTTGATCTGATACGGTCTTTTGGGATAACCCCAGGTAGCGTTCCCCCGCCCCTTAACCTGAGAGAGGCCGCCGTTGTAAACAACACTGCCGTCTTCTGCCGTCAGCAGCATGGATCCGGTTTCCGCGAAGCTGTGATCCGCGCTGGCGTCAATATTCGCCATGGTTCCCGACGACGTGGTCAAAAACACTGCGGGAATATGATCGGACTGCATGACCCGTAACAAATAGGAACTGCCGTTCATCGTCATATTATGGTCGCCCTTGCTAGCCAGGGCGTCGGTAACGGTGTTGTTCCCAATGGTTTTGCCGTCAATGGTGATTTTCTCGGCGTTGAACCAAAGGCGGAGGGCGCCGGGGTCCGTCGAGGAAGGCAGGAACAGGTAATAGATGCTGCCCGTTTTATACCAGGCAATGGCGTCGGCAGGCAAAGCGTTCAGATCTGCGGTGCTGGTTTGCTGCGCTGCCTCCGTGGCGGAAAAATACAGCGTCGGGGTGGCGGCGGTCACAGCGAGCGGGGCGATAGCCAAAAACAGCGCCGCCAAGACGGTAACCGCCATGATGCGAATTGATTTTTTCATGGTTTCTCCTTATTCTTATTCTATCCGGATATATTTTCTGATACGACAAAAAGTTGCCTGTCTTTCATACCGTGTACCAAAAAGCCCCTTTCTGTATAGGCCTGAAGCGCTGTGATGATTTCAGGAGAGATCCTCTCCCCCGCCACCACCAAAGGGGTGCCGGGAGGATAGAGGTAGAGGTTTTCCGCTGCCACACAGTGGCCGCTTTCTCTGAAATCCCGACGTTCCCAGGCTCTCCCCCGGGCCGCGGCGGGGGTCATTACTTTTTCGGCGGCAACCGCCCCAAGGTCGGGGAGAGACACTGCCTTTCTTGGGGGTAAATCGTGACAGAGCCGGCTCAGCGCCGTCTGAAAACGAAAGAGCGTTTCCTTTGTATCACAAACCGAGGTCATGGCAAGCAGGTAACGGGGCGCCGCCATCTCCGTTTCCACCCGGAAATCGCTGCGTAAGAGCGCGGCAATATCCCCTCCGCCGTAACCTTCGACACCGAAGACGATTTTCCCGGGATCGTAGTCGAAAAAGCCCGCCTCCCGCCGCAACAGCGTTACCATGGACAAGCCTTCAAGGGCTTGCCGCAGGGAAGAAAGGTTTTCACTGTATTTCGCCATCATGTTCGCGCCGTCCCGGGCCATCAGGGCGAGGCATTCGGTGATGGACGCAAGCAGCAGATAGGAGGGACTGGAGCTTTGAAAGATCTGTAACGCATGGGCCACCTCGCCGTCGTCGACGAGGGTGGATTTTACGTGAAGCAGCGCCGTTTGAGTCAGGGAAGGCAATGTTTTATGCAGGCTTTCCACCACGAGATCGGCGCCGCAATCAAGGGCCGCGGCGGGAAAATCGGCGCCGAAGCGAAAATGCGCGCCGTGGGCCGCGTCCACAATCAAGGGGATACCTCTGTTGTGGGCAAGGGCGGCGATGGCGGCAATATCCGACACAACGCCTTCATAGGTCGGGGAGGTCATGACAACGGCGCGAATATCCTCTTCCTTTGATAGCGCCTGATGGATTTCCTCCGGGTCAACGCTGCCGGCCACACCGAGCATACCGCATTGTTTCGGATAGACGTAAACGGGATCCAGCTCCCTTAAAGTAACCGCGTTGATCACCGCTTTATGACAGTTGCGGGCAATCAGAATCTTCTCCCGGGGTTTCATCACCGCGGCAATGGCCGCTAAAATCCCGCCGGTGGAACCGTTGACCAGAAAATAGGTGGCATCGCTTTGGTAAAGAGCGGCGGCAGCGGCCATGGCCTCTTTCAGGACGCCGCCGGGGTGATGGAGATCATCGAAACCGTCAATTTCCGTCATATCGTATTTACCGATACCGCCCATGAAGTCGGCGCGCCGTTTATGGCCGGGCATGTGCATGGGCAGCATATCTAAATTGCCGTAGTGAACAAGGTCGGGGAAAAGGGATTTCAGCTTATGGATGTTATCTGTTTTATTCACCTGAATCAGCCCCGTTCCTGCGGTCACGGGCTTCGGCGACCTTCAGCATAATCGCGTTTTCCAGGCGTTTTTTATGAAGGGTACAGCCGTAATCATAGACGCCGTCAAGGCTTCCCGTGGCGTGGTAAGCGTTGGCCACACAGCCGCCGCTGCAGAAAAAACGGGCAAAGCAAGGATCGCATTCCTTATGGGCATAAACGTTGCAGGCTTTGAATTCCTGCCGTAATTTCTCGTTTTCAAGGCCGGTAAAGACATTGCCGAGACGAAAGCGTTCCTCGCCGACGAACTGATGGCAGGGGTAAAGCTCCCCGCCGGGGGTCACCGCCATATATTCGCTGCCGACGCCGCAGCCGGCGACGCGTTTGACAATACAGGGGCCACCGGCTAAATCGATCATGTAGTGGTAAAAGGTAAAGGGGCGTCCCTCTTTGCGGCGGCGATTCATCTCTTTGCCCAAGAGGTCGTATTGTTCGAGCAATACCGGTAGGTCTGCTTCACCCAAAGCATAGGGATCCCCTTTCCCCGCAATCACCGGCTCCATGGATAACTCTGTAAAGCCAAGATCCGCCAGGTGCAGAATATCCCGAACAAAATCGGTATTGTATCGGGTATAGGTACCCCGCAGATAGTAGTCCTTATGACCCCGTGCCTCAATCAGCCGCTTAAATTTCGGCAGGATCAAATCGTAACTGCCCCTGCCGTTTCTCGTTTTGCGGAAGCGGTCGTTGACTTCTTTTCTGCCGTCGATGCTCAAAACAACGTTGCTCATTTCCCGGTTGCAGAAATCAATGACCTCATCGTCGATGAGAACGCCGTTGGTGGTAAGGGTAAAACGAAAATTCTTGTGATGCTGTTTTTCCATGCTTCGGGCATAGGCGGTGAGGTCTTTCACCACCGCGAAATTCATCAGCGGCTCGCCGCCGAAAAAATCCACTTCCAGGTTATGCCGGTCGCCGGAATGTTCGATCAGAAAATCAAGGGCCCGTTTGCCGGTGGCAAAAGACATCAAGTCGCGGCCGCCGCGGTATTCCCCTTTCCCCGCAAAGCAGTAGCCACAGGAAAGGTTGCAGTCGTGGGCCACGTGAAGACAGAGGGCTTTGATCACCGGCGGACGCTGGCGAAGCTTTTCGGCAACCCCTAAAAAGCGGTCTTCGCTGAAGAGCTTACCCTCGTTTTTCAGGGCTTCGATGTCCGTCAACACCTCCTCAACCTCTTCGGTGGTGACGTCGTCCCGTTCCTTATATTTTGCCAAAATGAGCTTTATGATTTCTTCCTTGGGAGTACCTTCATAAAGGCCGATGATATCATAGGCCACTTCATCCAGATCGTGCACCGTACCGGAATTGGCGTCCAAAGCAATATAAAAGCCGTTGTTTTGGAATAAATGTACCATTGAGGAGGGGTTTTCCTTTCCATATGATAAAATGATAAAAAATCGCCGCATCACCGCGATAAAGGCGGCTCATGCGGCGATTTCATTTCAGATTATTCGCAATCTTTACACTGTTCGCATTGCTGGTTGGCGATACCGCAGGAAGTTTTGCACGCGGATTGGCAGGAAGTCTGACATTCACCGCAACCGCCTTCCTTTGCGGATACCGTAAGATTTCTCGTTTCCAATGTGGAGATTCTCTTCATTCTTACACCTTCTTTCCTGTGGCATCATACTTTATTTATTATAGCGTATTTCATAAGAATGTCAAGAAAGCATCAAAGCGTTTATTTTCTCATTGAAATCTCCTTAAAACCATATTATAATAAAAAAGAACCTTCCTTTCGGGGATGTAAAAATCCCTGCGTCAAGAAGGTATCCAAAAAACTCCCAGGCCGAAAAAGGGCGGCCGCGATTGATCTCTTCATTTGAGTTTACCGTTATTTCAAAAGCCGTTTTCGTTTCATAAAAAGCGGAGGCGTTTACTGTGAAGGTTGAAAGGGCGCACCGCAGAATCTGTGGCGCGCCTTTTTTACATAAAACCTCTTTTTGCGAAGGCAAAACCACATCAGCGGCGAACATACACTTGCGCGGATGTTCGCTGCTGATAACAGGCCGTTAAAAAAGAACCATCTTATTTTTGAAGTGATAAGGCCCCCGGGCCTTTTGGCCCTCAGCGTTCCTTTTTATCGCTGACCCGTTGATTGTGACCGGTGGTTTCGCCGTTGACGCGGTTATGACCGGGGTGAAACCGGTTATGACCGGACATACGTCCGATCTCTGCGGCGATTTCCATGCGGTAATCACGGTGGTCGACACAACGCTCACAGCCGAGGTCCTCTCCGCTGAGATGCGCGCCGGGATCGTAAAAAAGCTCCTGACGCAAAAGACGGTCCACCAGCTCTTTGCCCCTGCCGCTGTTTCCCGCATACGTAAGGACGCCGGCATTGCGGAGTTCCTCGGCTTCCTCGTTGGTCATTTCATTACAAATCAATACATCAACGCCGTTTTGTGAAAAATGACCGCCAAAGGAGTCGGCATCATCCTTTTTGAAATCAACTACATTTTGTTTTCGTATTTTCCCATCCTGGGTATCAAAGAGCAGCAGCTGCTCCGTCCGGCCTAAATCTCTGACAACTTCACCGTTCTCACAGGCAACGGCTACTTTTAAATGTTCTTTCGCTTTAACATCCACTGCCAAAATCTCCTTTTCCAAGTAAAAATAAAGGATCTGTTTTTATTGGAGGTTTCCTCACTTTTCAGCAAAGGCACAAAAACTTTCCTTAAGTATGTTTTTCCCTACTTATCCATAAATTATTAGTACCGATGAAAAAAGGAGCGACCGCCATGAATTGCGTTTTAATCATTCCGGCGCTGGAACCGCCACCAACGTTCCCCGGCTTTATTCGGGAACTGATGAAAAACGGCTTTTGCCGCATTGTCGTTGTGAACGACGGCAGCGCGGCTCCCTGGGAAGATATCTTTGCGGAAATCAAAGCAACCGGCGCCACCGTGCTGCGTCACGAAGAAAACCGCGGCAAAGGCGCGGCGCTAAAAACAGCCTTTGGCCATTGTCTTGAAGAAAATACGGCCACCGACGCTTTCATCACCGCCGACTGCGACGGTCAACATAGAATTGACGATATCAAAAAAGTGTTTTATACTTTAGAGCAATATCCCGACAGCATTGTTTTGGGAACCCGCGTTTTTGACCGGGAAACGCCGAAAAAGAGCTATCTCGGCAACCATACCGCCGCGTTCTTTGCCAAAAATCTCTATGGCATCAACGTCAGCGATACTCAGACGGGTTTGCGGGGCCTGCCTTATGCTTACGCTCCCGTCCTTTGCCGCATTCCCGGCCAGCGTTTCGAATATGAGATCAATATGCTGATCGACGCTGCCCGCCGCCGCATTCCCCTCCGTACCGTAGCGGTAAAAACCGTTTATATCAACGACAACGCCGAAAGCCACTACCGCCCGGTTCGCGATTCCCTCCGTGTTTCTCTCTGCTTTTTGACCAACATCGGGAGGAAAACATGAGTAAATACCGACGTTTTCTCCGCGTCACCGCATCTTTTGTGATCAAACCCTGCCGCACCACCCAAGACATCGCTAAAATACCCCAACCGACGGTTTTTCTCATCCGCCACAGCGACCTAAAGGGTCCTCTCAACGCTTTCGTTTCCTTAAAAATGCCGGTGCGCATTTGGGTGTTGGACATCTTTTTTCATTTCTCCGACTGTTTTTATCAATTCCGCGACTATACGTTTTCCGCGCGCCGCGGCAAACATCCGCGGCGTTTCGCAGTCCGCGCCGCCTGCGCCGCGGCCTTTGTGGCGCCGCTGATCCGCACCATCGGCAGCATCCCCGTCTATCGCGGCAAACGCGAGATTCTGGAAACCTTTCGGGAAACCAACGAAACCCTGAAACACGGAAAAAACGTCGTCATTGCCGTTGATACCGACTACAGCAATACCGCGGATCCCATCAAAGAGATCTATACCGGATTCTTTCATTTGGAAAAGGCGTATTTTCGTGACACCGGTCGCCATCTCGCCTTCACACCCTTGCGCTTTACCCCCGAAAACCGCCAAATGACCTTTTCAGAGCCGCTCTACTTTACCGGGGAAAAGCCGTTTTTCCTGGAAAAAAAAGAGCTGGCCGTCACCATCATCGAATTTCTCAATCAACCGTAAGCAGGTACCACCATGGAACTATCCGTTATCGTCGAGCAGATTTTTATGCTCTTTCTGATCGCCGCCGTAGGTTACCTTGGTTTTAAAACCAAAATATTAAACGCGGAGGGAAACAAAGTCCTTTCCCGGCTGGTGATTCATCTGACGCTGCCGGCACTGATTCTGTCTTCCGTCGCCGAAGTGCCCCAGGATATCACGAAAAGCGGCGTTTTGCTGCTGTTGGGGGCGTCTTTTTTTACTTACGCGCTTTTGGGCGCCGTCTCTTTGGCCGTGCCCCGCATTTTGAGGGCAGACCGGCGCGACTACGGCGTCTATCATTTTATGACGATTTTCGGCAACGTAGGTTTTATGGGCTTTCCGGTACTGTCGGCACTTTTTGGCGAAAAAGCAATCTTCCTGGCCGCCATCTTTAATTTACCCATGAATCTGCTCTGTTTTTCCGTGGGCATTTTAATGATCGCCCCCAAGGGAACGAAACTAAAAGTAACCACCATCTTAAATCCCACCGTGGTCGCTTCCGTGGCGGCGCTCCTCCTCTATCTACTGCCCCTTTCGCTTCCCGCTGTGTTTAACGAAGGGCTCTCCCTCCTGGGCAGCGCCACGATTCCCCTGGCGATGATGTTGATCGGCTCCTCCCTGGCGCAACTGCCTTTCCGGGAGGTCTGGAATATCCCCAAACTTTACCTGCTCTCTCTGATCAAACTGATTTTCTGCCCCCTGCTGATCTATTTCGTTTTAGGCCTGTTCATCGACGATTCCCTGCTTCTCGGTATCGCCACCGTGCTCACGGCCATGCCGGTGGCCACCAATGCCACGATGCTTTGCATCGAATACGACGGCAATGAATTGCTGGCTTCCCGGGGCGTTTTCATCTCCACCATCCTTTCCCTGCTGACCATCGCTTTAATCGTATTTATTTTGCCTTCATGAGGCATAAAGCGAACCTTGCCCTCATACAATAGAAGAGAGCGGCATTTACGATGTAAACCGCGCTCAAAAAAACCCGGGATCTCCTCCCTCTCTTTCCTTTATCCACTGTCTCACGGTATGTCCGTGATTCCTTTCTTCTTATGACTTATCACTTTTCTTTTTGCTTTTGCCTTAGATCTCCTCGTTTTGGCGCGTCGGTGATTGGGGCTTTTCTCTCTCCGTACCAATGGTACGGATTTTTTTTAAAAGCAACGTCCTCTCCTCGCCGGCTTTGTTGCATTTCCCGAGGGAAAGAGGGCTTTTCATATTTTATCTTGCCATACGGTATGGAATACTATATAATATTTTATAGTAAGACGTGTATGCTTTATACCAAAATGAAATTCATTTAGCAGGAGAAAATTATGAATAAACCGTTTATATTGAGTTGCTGCACCACTGCGGATCTTACGGAAGAGCAGTACCAAGCAAATAATCTTCGCTATATTCGTTTTCATTATCTTTTGGATGGCGAAGAGCATTACGACAACCCCGCCGACGGCATGGAGTCTTTTTACAAGGCCATGGCTCATGGCGCCGAGACAAAGACCTCCCAGATCAATACCGCTGAATTCATCGAGTATTTCACCGGTTTTTTAGAAGATGGCCGGGATATTTTGCACGTTTCCCTTTCCTCGGGGATTTCCGGGACGTATAACGCGGCCTACGCCGCCAAAGAGATTCTATCGGAACGGTTCCCCGAACGGAAAATCATCGTCATTGATTCTTTGGCCGCTTCGGCCGGTTATGGACTGCTCATGGACCGCCTCTCCGCGTTGCGCAACAACGGCTACCGCATGGAGGAACTGGCCGCTTGGGCCGAAGTCCACAAGACGGAGGTTCATCATTGGTTCTTTTCCGGCGATCTGACCTTCTACATCAAAGGCGGCAGGATTTCCAAAGGCGCCGGTTATCTCGGCACTGTTTTAAAAATCTGCCCCCTGCTTTATGTCGACGAAACGGGACACTTGGTGGTCTGGTCCAAAATCCGCACCAAGAAAAAAGCCATTGCCGCCATGGCCGAAAAAATGGAGACTTACGCCAAAGACGGCGGTGATTATAACGGCAACTGTTTTATCTCCCACTCCGCCTGTTTGGCCGACGCCAAAGCCGTGGCTGCTCTTGTGGAAGAGAAATTCCCTCAGCTAAAGGGAAAAATCGTGATCAACAACATTGGCACCACCATCGGCAGCCATACCGGCCCCGGCACTGTGGCACTGTTCTTCTGGGGCGAACACCGGGGTGCGGAAGAAGCATAAACGCCGTTAAAAATCATTTCATGATCAAAGGGAGCACCGCCGCCAAAAGCGATGGTGCTCCCTTTCTCGATCTATTCTTTTACAGCAAATTACGTTTTTCTCCCAAACAGGTAATGAGTTTTTCCAGCAGGGCGCGGTCACAACTTTCCCCCTTTTGCAGTTCCAGCAATATGCCCTGAAAAAGACGCTGTTCTTCCTCGCCGAGCCGGTCACGGTTTTTCCAGAATAAGGCGCTCAGATCGTCGAGACCGTGGATCCCGTTAGCGTTCAAAAGACCTCCTCCTTATGGATTCTCTCATGACATCTTATGCGAAGATAACGCCAAAATTGACAAGATATCCTGAAAAAAACCGTCAAAGCGGGGAAGAAACGACGCTTCCGCGCTGGAAAGCACGATGATGCTCCCCTCTCCCTCTTCCTTTAAAAGCTTCTGCTCCATAAGGGTGCGGCAGACGTTGCGGGCCAGGCCGTTTCCGCCGTCGATGATTTCCGCCTCCGGGAAAAATTCCCGGATCAGTTCCCACAAAAAGAGATAGTGGGTACAGCCTAAAACAATGGTGTCGGCTTTCACGCCGTCAAAAAGACGCGACAGATACGCTCTGGCCGCTTCATCGCGGTAGTGGCCGCTTTCCACCAGATCGGCAAGGCCCGGCGCTTTTAAATTGACGATCTCCCCTTTTTCCCGGTACGCCTCAAAAAGCTGACGGAATTTTTTTTCTTTCAGCGTCAGCGAAGTGGCAATGAGGGCAACACGCTTCCCCGCGGCGGCTTCCACTGCCGGCTTCAACGCCGGTTCAATGCCAAGCACCGGAAAATTGTACTTCGCCCGTAAATCCTCAATGGCCGCAGCAGTCGCCGTGTTGCAGGCCACCACCAGCATTTTAAGGCCGTGCTCCGCCATGGCTGCGGCGGCCTCCAGCACACCGGCTTTCACCTCTGCACAGGACTTATCGCCATAGGGAAAACGAGCTGTATCCGCATAATAGATATAATTCTCCCGGGGCAAAAGCTTTGTTAACCGTCCAAGGACGGAGATGCCGCCGACCCCGGAATCAAAAATGCCAATGGGCGCTTCTCTGTTCACGTTCCTCAACCATTCTTCCGTTGAAATTCCACCATAAAATCGGCCAACGCCTTGGCGCCTTCTAAGGGCATGGCATTATAAACCGAAGCCCTGAGGCCGCCGACGGACCGGTGGCCCTTGAGCCCCATCAAGCCCTGGGCCTCGCTTTCGGCAACAAATTGCTTTTCCAGATCAGCGCTGCTTAAGGTAAAGGTTATGTTCATCAAAGAACGGCTCCCCTTTTCAGCGTGGCCCTTGTAAAAGCCGTCGCTAGCGTCGATGATATCGTAAATGAGTGATGCTTTCTTTTCATTATGCGCCGCCACCGCCGTCAAACCGCCAATTTTTTTCAGATGGCGGAGCACCAAATTAACCAGGTAAACACTGAAGGCGGGAGGCGTGTTGTAAAGAGAATTGGCGTCCACATGGGTGCTATATTTCAGCATTGTGGCATTGACTTCCTGGGCTCTCGCCAGAAAATCTTTTTTCAGAACCACCACAGTGACACCGGCGGGGCCGAGATTTTTCTGTGCCCCCGCGTAAATCAGGGAGAATTTGTCAAAGGGCAGCGGTTTGCTCAAAATATCCGAGGACATGTCGGCGACGAGGGGCGCGGTTTTTACCTCGGGCAGCGCGGAAAATTCCGTACCGTAAATCGTATTGTTGGTGGTCATGTGGACGTAGACGGGATCATCGGAAAAACACAGTTCGGAATCGCCGGGAATGCGACTGAAGTTGGCATCACTGCCATCAAAGACCACATGAGTGTCGCCGATTTTCTTCGCTTCTTGGAGCGCCTTTTGGGACCAGACACCGGTCAAAATATAATCGGCGGTTCTTCCCGGCGGCAAAAAATTCATCGGCACCATGGAAAATTGGAGACTGGCGCCGCCTTGCAGGAATAATACGCGGTAGTCGTCGTTTAACCCCATCAATGATTTGAGGTTCGCTTCGGCTTCCACGATGACTGCGTCGTAGGCTTTGGCGCGATGGCTGATTTCCAGGACGCTCATCCCTGTGCCGGCAAAATCCAAAAGCTCTTCTTTGGCCTGTTCCAGCACTTCCCGATAGAGGACGGCGGGACCGGCGTAAAAATTATAGATAGCACTCATGGCGTATTCTCCTTTTATGGTTCTTATAAATTCATATTATAGCACAGGGGTCGCTGATTGACAACGTTTCTTCACCCCTCCCCTCTTCCGAAACCGCCCAAAAACCCACGCAGAGGGCGGCTTGCAATTTTAAAGGAATTATTATATGCTTTTATTATGGATCAGAATGCCTACGAAACAAAAAAGAAACGCTTGTTGGCGCAGCTAAAGGATTACGACCATCCGGTCATTGCCTGCTCCGCCGGGGCGGACAGTGCGCTCTTAACCGACCTGGCCTTTATGGCCCATCCCGATACGGCGCTGGCTGTCTTTGCCGTCACGGAAGGATGCGATGAAGAAGAACAAAGCTACGCCGCCGCCGAAGCCGCCCGCCGCGGCTGGCGCTTACATATTCTCCAAGTCGAAACCTTTGGCGAAAGCAACGTTTTTCATAACCGGCGCTCACGGTGCTATCATTGTAAAAAACTGATTTGCCGAGAGATCCGCCGCTATGGCGAGAAGCATGGCGGCAAACATTTTATAGAAGGCAGCAACGCTGAGGATCGGACCGTCCGCCGTCCCGGGGAAAAGGCTGTGGCGGAAACGGGTTTTCGCAGTCCACTGGCGGACAACGATTTCAGCAAAGAGGAAGTCCGCTGTTTCGGCGAGGAACGCGGTCTCCTCAGCGAAAAAACATAGTACCCCCCTGTCTTTTAACGCGCTTCCCCTACGATCTTGAAGAAGGCTTTCGCACCTTAAGCATCGAGCGCATAAAAATGGGGGAGCACCACTTAAAACAGATTTTATCGGACAATTTTCGTCTGCGCTTCGTGGATGATGAAACAGCCCGCATCGAAGCCTCCGAAGAGGAAATTCCCTTCCTATATCATAATTTTCAAGCGGTTGTAAATGACATTCCTTTTGATCGCGTGCTCCTTGACGAAACGCCTTTTCGCAGCGGCAGTTTTGACAGAAAGGCAGGTAATGATTGATGAAAATCGCCTATATCAACCCTGTGGGCGGTGTCAGCGGCGATATGCTCCTGGCGGCGCTGTTGGACGGCGGCAGCAACGAAGACCGACTTTTAGACGCTTTGCGCAGACTCTCTCTGCCGCCCTGGAAATGGCAGCGAAAAGAGGAGACTCGGCAAGGCTTTGGCGGCAGCAAAATTGAATTTGTCCTTGATACCAACGCGAAGCAAAGTCCGCGCCATCTCCCTGAAATCATACAGCTCATCAAAGACGCCTGCTTCCCGGCAGCGGCGGAAGATACAGCTTTAAGGACCTTTTCCCTGCTGGCGGCGGCCGAAGAAAACGCCCATCGGATTGACCGGGAGCATCTGCACTTTCACGAAGTCGGCGCTATTGATACGATCCTCGACATCTGCGGCGTCGCCCTCCTCATCCACGACCTGGCCTTGGAAAAGATTTTTTGTTCTCCGTTGCCCATGGGCAGCGGCAGTGTCGCCTGCGCCCACGGTGAAATTCCCCTGCCCGCCCCGGCTTTGAACGAGCTGCTCTGCGGTGTTCCCGTTTTCGGCAGCGCGGTGAGAGGGGAGACGGTGACGCCCACCGGCATTGCCCTGCTGAAAGCGCTTTCCTGCCAATTCGGTGATTTTCCGGCCATGCGCGTCGACCGCACCGGCGTCGGTCTGGGCAGCCACGATTTTGAAGTACCCAACCTGCTGCGAATCTTTGTCGGCGAAAGCAGTGACGCGGCTGCTCACGGCCTTTTTCGCCTGGAATGCACCGTAGACGATATGACCGGGGAGGAATTGGGTTTTCTTTGGGATGTGATGTACGCAGTCGGCGTCAACGACATGTACTTTACGCCGGTACAAATGAAAAAGGGACGCCCCGGCGTGAAAATAACGGTGTTAACAGAAGGGGATTGCATCGAAAAAGCGCGGCGCGCGCTCTTTGGTCATACCACCACCTTGGGGATGATCGTCTCGCCAGTGGAGCGCTTTACCTTGCAACGTTACCATGAAAAGGTGACGACGCCCTACGGCGAAGTCAATTATAAATGCGCCGCAGGTTACGGCGTTAATAAAGCCAAAGCGGAATATGATGACTTAAAAAGAATCGCCACGGCAGAAGGTTTGCCTTTGGGCGAAATACGCGAAAAAGCGGAAAGAGTTAGAATACAGGAGCATGATGAAAATGGAAAAAATGAAGACGGACACCTTTCTTTTTGACTTTGACGGAACCGTGGCAAACACGATTCCCGGCATTATCACAACACTAAAAAAGACCGGCGCAGCAATGGGCTGCGACTATGATATTGATTACGCCAAAAGCCTGATCGGCATTCCCCTGGTGATGATGGGCGTGGAGCTTTGCGGCCAAAGCCGCGCCGCGGAATTTGTCGAAACCTACCGCAAAGAGTATCTCCAATGGGGCGCGGATCTAATCTGCTTTTACGACGGCATGGAGGACATCCTGAAATGCTTAAGAGAAGAGGGGTTAACTGTTGCCGTGGTCACTTCAAAACGAAGAGACAGCCTGCTTCTTAATTTGGAACATTTAAAAGCAGCAGACTATTTTGACCTACTGGTAACGAAGGAATCCACCGAATTTTTCAAGCCCCACCCGGCGCCGGTGGAGTACGCCTTAACCGGCTTAAACGCTTCCCCGCAGCAGGCGGTGATGATCGGTGACACCCATTACGACCTTGAGTGCGGTAAAGGCGCGGGAGTGACGACCATTGGCGTTACCTGGGGCGTGGAAACGCGGCCTCAAATCGAACAAGTAAAACCTACCTTTATTGTCGACACCGTAAAAGAACTGAACACAAAGATTATATCCTTAAAGAGATAAGAACCCCAGGGATAACGTTTAAAAAGAAGACCGTTTCGGTCTTCTTTTTGTTTTCATTTTAATCAGCTTCCTCTGTCATCCCGCTTATTTTAAGGTAGACAGCACCGATAAGGCGGCGTCCACCTCCGCCTCACGGTTAAAAGCGCCAAAACTAAAGCGCACCGTTCCCGCGGCCAAAGTGCCGATGGTTTCATGGGCAAGGGGGGCGCAGTGAAGCCCGGCGCGGACGCAGATGTTGGCTTTCTCTTCCAGCAGCGCGGCGACATCTCCCGGGGCGTAGTCTCTGATATTCAGGGAGACCACAGGCAGGCGCGCTTTTTCCTCACCGACTTCATAGACCATAGCCTGAGGAAGCTCTCTCAAGCCCGCAAGGAAACGCTTGGTGAGGGATCTTTCGTGCTCCCGTACAGCGGCAAGGGTTTGTTTTTTTAAATAGCGCACACCGCCCAAGAGGGAGCCGATGCCGATAAGATTACGGGTGCCCGCTTCGAAGCCGCTGGGGAGCACGGCAGGTTGATTCAACAGACGGGACATGCTGCCGGTGCCACCATGGATCAAAGGACGGATCAAAGAAGGATCCCGCACATAAAGCAAGCCAATGCCACCGTAACCCATGAGACTTTTATGCCCCGCGAAACAAGCAAAATCAAGACCGGAGGCGGCGATCTCAAAATCAAGGAAACCGGCGGTTTGGGCCATATCCGCAAAGACCAAAATGCCGTATCGTTTGGCCAGGGCGATGATTTTCAGCAAAGGCTGGATGTAACCGAAGACATTGGAGCCATGATTGACCACAAAAAGACGGGTATTGTTCCGAATGAGCGATTCAAAGGCCTTTAAATCGGTTTCTTTCTCCCCGGATATAGAAACCTTCGACACCTCGATTTCGGCGGATTTCAGCCATTTCACAGGACGGCCCGTGGCATTGTGCTCCGCACCTGTATAAACAAGGTGTTCCCCTCTTTTTAGGCAGCTTTTTAGGACAACGTTGGCGCCTTCCGTGGCCCCGGAAGTAAAAAGTAGATTCTTATAAGGATGAACGCCGAGAAAATCTGCGATCTCTTTTCTGGCGCCATCCATATATTGAGAAGTCTCTTTGGCGAAAGCGTAGCCGCCGCGGCCGGGATTCGCGCCGAAGCGTTCCATCACGTTGACCACTTCCGCCTGAACTTCCTTTGGTTTTGGATAGGACGTCGCCGCATTATCGAAATAGATCATTTTTTTTGCGGTATTTTGCCGGTAGATTGAACTGGTGGTCGTCATTTCTTCGCTCCGTGTTTCACGTGAAACATTTCTACATCATATGATTTTGTTTCATCAAATATGACGCGCTGTGTTTCACGTGAAACAATGGCGTAACGCCTTTCCTGCTCTAATAAAACAGAGAGACCGCAATGGGTCTCTCTCATAATCAGTCCTATATCATTGTACGGCTCAGGCCTTTTCTTCTTCGACCATCAGCTCAAGGAGCCTTGTCAATTCTTCGTCGCTGCCATAGGAAAGCTCAATCTTCCCGCCGACGGGAGAGCCGGAGATCCTGATTTTCGTTTGAAAACGTTCCCGTAACCGATCTTCCATCTCCCGATAATAAGCATTCCCTCCATAAAGCGGTCGTTGCTTTCCCTGGGGTCGCGCCTCATTTAAGGCTTTGGCGGCGTCTTCCGCCTGGCGGACAGAGAGGTTCTCCTTTACGATGCGTTTTAACAGTTGTTCCCTTCTTGGCTCCGCCTTTACGGAGAGGAGCGCTCTGCCGTGACCGGCGCTGATTTTACCTTCGCTTAAAAGCATTCTGGTTTTTTGATCCAACGCCAAAAGACGTAAGGTATTGGCAATATAACTGCGGCTTTTGCCCAAAGTCCGCGCAAGACTCTCTTGAGTGTAGTGGTATTCCTCCATCATTTTGGCGTAGGCTGCCGCTTCCTCCAGGGCGTTGAGATCTTCTCTCTGAATGTTTTCGATCAGCCCCATTTCCGCCGCTTTATCATCATCGGCACGGGCGATGATCACCGGAACTTCCTTGAGACCCGCGGCCCGGGCCGCGCGCAGCCTGCGCTCACCGGCAATCAGCTCATATCCCTGCGCCGTTTCTCTGACCAGCAACGGCTGAATCACACCGTGCTCCCGGACGGAGGCAGTGAGCTCATTGAGTTTTTCATCATCAAAAACGCTCCGTGCCTGTTTCATCGCGGCGCGGATTTTGTCGACGCCGACTTGTTTCACACCGCCATCTTCTTTATTGTCTTTTTTCGCGGTTGCTTCGTTTAAGATGGTTTCTTCGATATCCGTGGGGATCAAGGCGCCGAGTCCTTTTCCCATGCGTTTTTTAGCCATTTCTTCTGATCACCTCCTTGGCGAGGGCTTGGTAGGCGAGGCCGCCTTTGGACTTAGGATCGTATTCTAAAATGCTCTGGCCAAAACCGGGTGCTTCCGACAAGCGGATATTGCGGGGAATGACCGTTTTGAACACTTTTTCTTTAAAGTGGCTGCGGACTTCTTCTTCCACCTCCAGCGAAAGCCGGGTACGGCTGTCATACATGGTTAAAACAATGCCTTCTAAGGTCAAATTGGGGTTCATGTGCTGCTTTACCAACTGATACGTACCGGTCACTTTACCCAAACCTTCCAGGGCGTAAAATTCACATTGGAGGGTTATCAGCAACGAATCCGCGGCATTTAAGGCATTGAGGGACAAAAGTCCCACCGCCGGAGGGCAGTCGATGATCGTATAATCGTAATCGTCTTTCACCAGATCCAGCTGCCTTTTCAGTTTCTTTTCCCGTTCCGGCTCTTCCACCAATTCAATTTCGGCGCCGCTGAGATCTTGTCCCGCCGGCACGATGGAAACATTTTTCGTCGCCGTCTTTTGGATCAAGACGGAAAGGGGCATATCGTTGATGAGGGCATCGTAGATGCAATGTTCCATTTTATTTTTATCGATCCCAAAGCCGCTGGTGGCATTACCCTGGGGATCCATATCGCAAAGCAAGACCTTTTTGCGTTTCGCGCCGAGATAGGCGCTGAGATTCACTGCGGTGGTGGTTTTGCCGACGCCGCCTTTTTGATTGGCAATGGCGATGATCTTACCCATATCAATTCCTCACATTATTATGATTCATTTATTATACCATAAATAAAAACAATAAAAAAGCCTAACTTGTCTTGGCGTCTGTCTCCTGCCCGGTAGGCACAAAGAAAAGAGAGAATTCTTGAGAATTCTCTCTTAAAATGATGCTGTTTTATTGGTTTTCATTGATTTAATTTACGGTGAAGTACACCTCATTGCAGATCAGATTATAGCCGTCGTTTTCTAAAAACAGCGCTTTATATGATCCCGCCGTACTCAAGCCGCTAAAGGTAACACTTCCGGTACCGATGCCGCTGGTTGCTGTTTGAGTGCCGTTAACAAACAGCCATTTGGTAGAAGTGACACTCCCCGGCGTATCCGTACTTTTGTAAATACCGATCCAATCTTTGGCGTTTTCCGGTCCGTTGTTAAAGTTGACGGTGATCGACTCATTCTTCGCATAAGCCGTTTTATTCGTTGTCATAGAGGGCGCAAGCACGGAATTGGGAAAGGTAAAAATATTTTGGGCTACCCATTCCTGGCGTGTGTAATCTCTGCCCTTGACAACAACTTTATCGGCATAGACATCAACATACAAACCTTGACTGCCCGTTCCCGCCTGGGAATAAGTGGGTCCATACCAAAGATAAGCGGTGGACGCCGTATTTGCCATATAGCAATAACGCTGGCTGTAAAATTCATTTGGTGAGGTCGCGATATAGTGGGTGTGCCCGGAGAATACGACGGTTTGCGGATATTGGGACAGGATTACCTTTAATTGGTTGTCCTGCTTCACGTCTTTCATCGCGTCGGATCCCGCAACCGTATCACTGAGGGGCTGATGCATAAACAAAAAGATTGGCTTGTCCGGACTGCTATTTTCCGCAAGCTTGGTTTTAAGCCACTGTTGTTGTGTCGCGGAAATATCGATTTTATTAAGACTGAGACTGTCCGTTCCCAATACAATAAAATGATAACCGTTTATCCATGTATCATAATAGACTCCTGGCATCCCGGTTTTGGTTAAAAAAGTGTCTTTCATGGATTGATAACTCAAATAACCAAAGGTATCATGGTTGCCTAAAGCAAAATAAGGCGTTGCGTGGGGAACAGAGTTTAGGATGGTGTTAAAGGCATCATATTGGGCGGCAGTTCCGGAGTTGGTGATGTCCCCAACCACCATCAAAGCGCTGCTGTTGGGGTCAATTTGGTTGATGTCCTGTAACGCGGTTTTTAGATGGCTGGTATAAATATCAGTGTCGGCTGAGGTTTTGATATGGGTGTCAGAAATCGCTTCAAAGCGAAAGAGTGGCCCGCTGCCTTCTAATACGGTGACGCTGGCCTTCGGCACCACGCCTGTTTGCGACACAAAGCCTTTTACGGTGAAACTCCCTGCCTGGGCATAAAGGGAGGGATCCACACTATTCCAGGTTACATTGACACTTCCTGATGTTTGATTACTATACTGCGCTGTTACCGTGGCTGGAAGCTGGGGGGCCACTCCTTCACTGGTATTCAGAATTACGGGGCTAAATGACTGGATGGTAGGATTCTGGCTTGCCGTTGCGGCAAAGCTTACGCTGTCAATCACCGTATAGTTATTATTGTATGCAAGTATAAATTTGTAACTTTCACCGGCAACATACATACTTTGCTTATTCGACGCAATATCTGACGGGTTAAAGGTAAAGGATCCATTTCCATCGGTTACTCCCACGTCTAAAAGGTAACTCCACCAAATCAAGGTACTACTTTGAGGAACTGCGCTTTCTTTACAGAGCCCGATCCAATCTTTGGCATTCGTTGGGCTTTGGGCGTTGGAAACGGTCACATCCACCGCACCGTTCACGGGTATGGATGTGTTTGAGAGGGTCAGCGTTGGACTGCCGCTGGCTAAAACAACTGTTGCGAAGGGTGTAAAATGACTCAACGACAAGAAGCAGAGAAAAAGAAACAGTGAGCTCATACATAATTTTCTTAGCATAGCTTTTCCCTCCTTATCTTTTTACTATATTATATGCGCTTTTTACAACAATATACCAATGATTTATCATGATTATACTATTATTACAAAATTGATATCCCTTTTTTCTCACTACTGCCGATCTTATAAGAAGCCCCGTTTTCTTTCCCTGGCCTATACCAGAAAATAAGCTTATTTCGTTATGACTGCTTTCTTCCTGCTATTGATATTGATTGATATCCTTAAAAAGATGAATCAAAGTGCCGCGCTCTCTTTTATTATGGTATCTTATATAACAAATACTAATTGATTACGGTGATCATCCCGTTTTCCACCCGATATTCACTGCAACGCGTAAATAACTGGCGGTTGCCAGTATCGGTTACAAAAGTCTGCACCTTACCGTTGATCACTTCGATCAGCGCCTCCCGTCGATGCTCGTCAAGTTCCGATAAAACATCGTCTAAGAGCAGCACCGGGTATTCACCCCGCTGTCCTTTCATCAGTTCCAATTCGCCAATTTTCAGCGCCAGAGACGCTGTGCGCTGCTGCCCCTGGGAACCGAAACGTCGGATATCATCCCCATTGAGAAAAAAGCGCAGATCATCCCGGTGAGGCCCAAAAGTGGTGCTGCCCCGGCGAATATCCTCGCTTCTCGTCTCTTTGAGCTTCTCTTCGTATGCGGCTTTCCATTGTTCCAAAGAGTGTTTTTTTTCCGAATAACCCTCTATACCGCCAATATAAGACAGCATGAGTTCTTCGCTGCCGCCGGTAATGCGGCGATGGGAGAGGCGCACCATAGGTTGAAGCCGTTCCAAAAGATCCTTCCTGCGCAGCAAAATCGAGGCGCCGTTTTCCGCCAGCTGCCGGTCGTAGGCGTTGAGAATATCAAAGAATTCCCGTCCTCCCCGCATCTCCTTCAAAAGGTTGTTTCGCTGTTTCAACGCTTTATTGTAACGGCTGAATACCATATGGCTTTCGGGAGCCGTTTGAATGATTTCCGCGTCAATAAAACGCCGTCGCTCTTCCGGCCTGCCTTTCATCAGCATCAGATCGTCGGGCGAAAAAATCACCGTATTCAAAGAACCGATCAACGGCGCAATCCTTTTTTTCGTATTGCCATCCAGTTTTACCAGGTATTTTTTATCCTCAGAATAAGCCACATTCATGATGTGTTCCGTCTGATTCCCCGTAAAACTGCTGCGAATCAGAAAAAAGTCGCGTCCTTTTTTAATCAGTTCCGCCGCCGGGCTTTTGCGAAAGGAGCTGAAGGTGCTTAAAAAAGCAATGGCCTCCAGGAGATTGGTCTTACCCTGAGCGTTATCACCGCGGATCATATTGATGCCCGAATCCCAAACCATATCAAGGCTGCCGTAATTTCTGAAATTGGTGAGTTTCAGTGTTTTGAGGATCATCTTACGCTTTCAGCGGCAAGGCTAAATAAATATAGCTTTCGTCGTCTTTTCTGCCGATCACCAAAGGAGTATTGGCGCCGGTAAACCGCATAACAATGGTTTCGCTCTCAATGACCCGCAAAATATCCAGCAGGTAGCGGGCGTTGAAAATAAGGGAAATATCTTCCCCCTGTTGCAGCACAGGGATTTCTTCATGGATATGACCCATCTCCGGGCTTCTCGAATCAACGGTCAGCATATCGTTGGCAAGAGCGATGCTGACCCGGCCGACATGTTCTCTGACCAGCTCTTTCGATAAAATAAAGGCTCTTTCCAGGGTAGCGGAAAAATAGGAGGCGTCCACTTCCGCCACGGCTTTGATGCGTTCCGCTTCCGGAATAACCTGATGATAATTGGGGAATTTTCCCTCGATGAGCCTGGAAACGTAGAGGGTATTTTCATGACGGAAGCTGATCTGTTTCATCCCGATCACCACTTCCAATTTGCTGTCCTCTTCAAAATCATTGCGGATGATTTCCTGTAAAATCTTATTGGGCACCACCACAGAGACGCTGTTTTCCTTGCCTGTTAAAACCCAGGAGGATTTTTTCATAGCCAAACGATGGGTATCGGTGGCCACGAAATTAACGTTTTGCCCATCGATTTCAAAAAGCACGCCGGTGAAAAGGGGACGCGATTCGTCGGCGGAAGCGGCCACCGCCACTTCTTTGATATCTTTTTCAAAGCGATAAAGGGAAAAAACACCGGCGACATCACCTTCCACCACGGGAAAATCGGGAAATTCCTCCTTGTCCAAACCGTTAACGGTAATTTCAGAACTGCCGTAACGGATGTTGAAGGTATAACCTTCACTGAACAGCTCAATTTCTCCTTCCGGAAGTTTTTTGGCGATTTCCAAAATGTAACGTCCCGGTATGATCAAGCTGCCTTCCTCCATCACGGTGAGATCGCTGTCTCTGTATTCAATGGCAATTTCGATATCGGTGGCGCGGAAAATCATTTCCTGATCTTTGACGGTCATCAAGATACCGCTCAAAGCGTAAATCGTATTTTTTGCGGAAACGGCTTTGGCAACGGTTTGCAGACCTTTCAAAAAATTGCTCTTTTCACATTTGATTTTCATGGCTTGCTCCTGTCTTTATATTATTCTTTCTTTTCTTTCATCATCATAATAAGCTCTGTGAATTTAAGGATAACCCTGTTTTTCCCCTGTATGACACGGTTTTTATCTTTGTGCCTCGGTTATCTTTTTGACGGTGGAAAGTTTAAGGATCGATTTTTTAGGATCATTCCTTTGCACATCGGTCACAAGGAAGGTTTATGGAATCCGTTATCGTCTTATCAACAATGTGACTGAAAATGTTGATACATTTCTGAACTGGGAATAAGATAGAAAAAAGTTATTTTTATGTGATAAAACCGGTTTACATTTTTTTGATGGATGCAGAGAGATCTTTGACATACTTCACCGTGTTTTTGTCGATCGTCAGTTTTCTGGCGATTTCATCGTGGGCGTGCATCACGGTGGTATAGTGACGTTTGCCGAAAGATTCGCCGATTTTTTCGAAGGTAACGTCGGTGAGTTCCCGGCAGAGGTACATAGCGACCTGCCGGGGGAAGGTGATATGGGCCGTTCGTTTCGAACTTTTCATATCTTCTGTTTTTATATTGAAGTATTGGGCGGTGGCCTGTTGGATCAGCTCCACGGTGATGACTTTGATATGGTTTTCCGAAACGAAATTTTCCAAAGCCTTCATGGTCAAAGAGAGGGTGATGGGTTCACCCTTCATTTTTGAAAAAGCCACAACGCGGTTGAGAGCGCCCTCTAATATACGGATATTGGAATCGTATTGATTGGCGATGTAAAAGAAAACGTCTTTCGATTGAATCACAATATTGTTCATCGCCGCTTTTTTTTGAAGAATGGCGATTCTTGTCTCCAAATCAGGAGACATAATTTCTGTACTTAAGCCCCATAAAAAGCGGGTTACGAGACGTTCTTCTAATTTGGGTATTTCAAAAGGCGGCCGGTCAGAGCTTAAGATGATCTGGGCGCCGCTTTCGTAAAGGGAATTATACGTATGAAAAAACTCCTCCTGGGAACTGTCTTTGTTGGATAAAAACTGAATGTCGTCCATTAAAATCACGTCGACTTTACGGTATTTGTTGCGAAACTGTTCCGGCGTGTTGTCTTTGATGGCGTTGATCCATTCGTTGACGAACTGTTCGGTGGTAAAATAAGCGACTTTGGCGTCGCGGTTATTCTCTTTAATAAAATGACCGATGGCCTGCATCAGATGGGTTTTTCCCAAACCGACGCCCCCTTGAATAAAGAGAGGATTGTAAACTTTTCCCGGCAGTTCCGCCACGGCCAGGGAAGCGGCGTGGGCAAAACGGTTGTTGTCGCCGACCACGAAGGTATCAAAGGTATAGCGGGGATTCAACGAGGCCGTATAAATATCGTCGATATCATTCATATCTTGAAAGATTTTATTTGCCGTCACGGAAGAAGGTTTCCTCGAGGAAACCTTTTCTTTTTTTTCTTCCTCTTCTTTTCTGTCGTGATCTGGGATATACGTTCCGTCGGGATTCAGCAAAACCAGCTCAAAATCAACGACTTTGCTTTCGGAAACAATTTCCAAATTCCGCCGTAACATGGCTCTGTAATGGTCGTTGATCCATTCGATGATAAAATCGGTGGCGGTGGCTAAGTAAATTTTGTTATGATAAAAATCCACAACTTGCAGCGGCTCAAACCATGATTGATAACTGGTGGAGGCGATATTCTCATGTTCTTTGATGTGCAGTAAGGTACTGTTCCACAATTGGATATAGGGATCTAAATTAAGCAAAATATGAATTCCTCCGGCTTTTCTTGGTGTCAGTTTTTTCATTGGCGGTGAAAAAAATCGGGTCCGTTCTGTTTTTCCCCTTGTTTTTTTTATTCTCTTTTGATATCAATGGATCGCAATGTTAGGGATCAAAGGATATCACTTCTTTTCACCGCAGTAATAATCCTCCCTTCAAAGGAGCGTATCCTTGGGGGAGAAAGCGCGAAAAAAAAAACGTTGTTTTTCCTTCGCGATTACCATTCTAACATAAAAAAAGGCCATAGTTCAAGGGTACGCTCCTTCAATTATACACATGCCATTGTGGGACTTCTTTTTCTTCTGCAGATTTCCAATGTGAATAGTGAGAATAACTTTTTTTTAAGGCACGCTATATATAATGAAGGGAAAAATAATCGCCAATGTTAAAACATTGTGGATAACTTTTTTAAAATACAAGGCGGGATTGTTTGTTGACAGTGCCAAATGGATGCGCTATAATAGGTGTACTGTCCAATAGGATAAACTGCCGTAGTTATCTGAAAATTTAGCCGCGGCGTAAAAATATTTTTGCTTTAATAATAAGAATAGGAGGAAACACCGTGAAAAGAACATACCAGCCTAAAAATCGCCAGTACAAAAAAGTTCATGGCTTCCGCGCCAGAATGTCGGACGCCAATGGCAGAAAAGTTTTAAAAAGAAGAAGAGCCAAAGGAAGAAAACAACTAAGTGTCTGATCGGCGGAATTTATAAAATTGGATGATCAAAACAGAGTAAAAAAGAGAAGAGATTTTACCAGGGCTTATCAAAAGGGAAAATCCCTCAATGCGAAAGATATGATTCTCTGTTACCGAAAAAATAGGCTTTCCGTTTTTCGGGTGGGGTTTACCGTATCGAAAAAAGTGGGCAACGCTGTGAACAGAAATCATGTACGCAGACGCTTGAAGGAAATTGCCCGGCTTCACCCGGAATTCTTTATGGCGGGTTATGATTATATCATCATTGCCAAACGTACCATCAACCAGATATCTTATCGCGAAATGGAAAAGGAATTGGAAAACCTTTCAAGAAAGATAAAAGCATGAAAAAAGTCATGATCCTGCTCATCCGATTTTACCAAAAAGCGATCTCGCCGCTGTTTCCGCCCTGTTGCAGATTCCAGCCGACCTGTTCCCAATACGCCATTGAAGCAGTGGGAAAATACGGTGTATGGAAAGGCGGCCGGAAAGCGATTTGGCGCGTTTTGCGCTGCAATCCTTTCTGTAAAGGTGGTTACGATCCGGTAGACTGACCGTTGTGTTCTCTAAAAAGGGAACAAGAGGAATTATTTATGACAAAGCTTAATAAATCTAAGAAGATCATTCTCGTTCTTCTCCTGATTTGTCTCGTCTTTATGATGACCGGTTGTGCCGGCGCCCATCTTGACGCAGACGGTAATTATATCGTAAACCAAGATGCCACCTCGGCAAAAATCGTAGGTACCATTTTGGAAGGGATTCACGTTGCCCTTACCTATGTTCAGGTCGATAACTATGTCTACGCGATCATCCTGTTGACGCTCCTGGTTAAAGTGGCGACCACGCCCCTTAACATCAAACAACAAAAGAGCATGAAGGCAATGCAGGCAATGCAGCCGAAAATGCAGGAGATCAGTAAAAAATACGAAAACAACCCCCAGAAAAAACAGGAAGAAGTGGCGAAACTATACAGCGACGCGAAAATCAACCCGCTCTCCGGTTGTTTGCCCCTGCTGATTCAAATGCCCATCCTCTTTGTTTTGTTTTATGGGCTGCGTAATTGGCTTCCGGCGGAAAGCGCCATTGCCGCCGGCCACTACAGCTTTTTCTGGATCCAGGATTTATCCATAACGGTTAAAAACACTACCTGGCCCTGGATACTGCCGATCGGCTGCGCTTTGGTAACCATGGTACAGCAGTATATGAGCACCACCAACCGTCAGGATATGACGCAGAAAATGATGCTGATCCTGATGCCGGCGATGTTCCTTTTCATGACCCAACAGTTCCCTGCGGCCTTGGCCATCTATTGGCTGTTTTACGGCCTCTTTACCATGCTGCAAACTTCTTTCCTGAACTATCGCTACAAAGCCGGGATCTTTGCTCCCAAAGAAGAAAAACAGAAGAGCAAAATTACCATGGCCGCGGAAATGTACGACAAAGAACAGGAAAAGAAGAATAAAACCCAACAAAAACATGATGAGAAACATTCCCTTGGCAAACATGAAGCAACCCATAATATGTCTCAGAAAAATACGGAAGTCATGGGGGGGAACGAAAGCAGCAGTGACCGAAATCGGAAGGATAAACCCTGGCAATAAAGAATAAAGGAGTTATCATGAAAACTTTGGAAAAATCCGGGAAAACCGTGGACGAAGCCATTGAATTGGCCTTGGCGGAAATGGGAAAATCCCGGGAAGAAGTCAATATTGAGATCGTTACCATGCCTTCCAAAGGGATCTTTGGTATCGGTTCCAAAAGCGCGGTGGTGAAGGTTTCCGCGGAAGACGGGCCGACTTCTTATGCCATCGCCTTTTTAACGACTATTTTTAAAAAGTTTGAGCTCGATGTTACCATCGAATCCATAGAAAGCGAAGATTTCGTCACCCTTGATCTGGTCGGCAAGGATCTCGGTATCCTCATCGGCCGCCGCGGTGAAACCTTAGACGCCCTCCAGTACTTGACCAATTTAACGGTGGCCCGTCATTTTGACGAACGCAATAAATACATCCTTGATGTGGAAGGCTATCGCAAAAAACGGGAAGAAACCTTGGCGCACCTGGCCAAAAAACTTGCGGAACGGGTGAAGGAATCCGGGAAGAACCTTTCTTTGGAGCCGATGAGCCCTTATGAAAGAAGAATCATCCACACGGTCTTACAAAGCGACGATCAAGTTCGGACCTTCAGCGAAGGGGAGGAACCCTTCCGTAAGGTCGTCATCGCCAAAAAGAAATAATTGCTGCGAAAGCCCGGCGGTCGTCGGGCTTTCTTTGCTTTTTAAGGTCCTCTGAGGCGCTTCGCCCTTTCGAGCTAAGGCCGTTTGTCTTTGGGATGAGAGGTCGCCGGGGAGTCTTAAAAAGACCCGCGGCCCAAGGGATGGATTTTGCCGCTGTGTCACGATGTTTGTAGACCCCATAAAAGAAAGGAAGAAGGGGAGAAAGGAATCGTTATGGACTTTCCGCTGATCGCCGCCGTCGCCACACCGGAGGGCGCCGGGGGTATCGCCATCATCCGTCTTTCGGGAGAGGGCAGTTGGTCCCTGATCGAAAAAATATTTCAGGCAAAAAAGCCGTTTTCCCTCAAAACGGCGGCGGGTTTTCGTCTTCATTACGGTCATATCGTCGACGGAGGAAAGACCTACGATGAAGTTTTGCTGGCTTTGATGAAGGAAGATCAGTCCTATACCAGGGAAGAAATGGCGGAGATCCAATGTCATGGCGGTTTTCTGGCCGCCCGGCGCATTTTGGAGCTGCTCCTTGCCCACGGCGCCCAGCTGGCCCAGGCGGGGGAATTTACCAAGCGGGCCTTTTTCAATGGTAGAATTGATCTATCCCAGGCTGAGGCCGTCATCGAGACGATCAAGGCCATGGATGAAAAGGACCTTGATTTTTCCCTGACCCGTTTAAAGGGGGATAAGGGGCGCCGTTTTCTGAAAATCCGCGACGACCTCGTGGCTTTGATCGCCGAAACCGAAGCCGTCATTGATTTTCCCGAGGACGGCCTTGACGATACCGTCGCCGACACCATTCAGCGGCGAGTGTTATCCCTCATCGAGGAAATAGAGGTAGAGATCCGCAAAGCCGAAGAAGGGAAAATTTACCGCCAAGGAATTGCTACGGCGATTTTGGGCAAAACCAATGTGGGCAAATCCTCTTTGATGAACGCCCTTTTAAGTGAGGAACGGGCCATCGTTACGGATATTCCCGGCACCACCCGGGACGTTATTGAAGACATGGTGCTTTTAGAGGGCATTCCCTTAAAGATCAGGGACACGGCGGGGATTCGCGAAACCGAAGATCCCATCGAAAAGATCGGCGTGGATAAAACCAGGGAAGCCATGGAGAAAGCGGATCTGATCTTATTCGTCACCGATAAAGCCGACGCTTTCGACGCGGAGGAAAGGGAGATCATGGCCGCCTTTGGCGGTAAAAAGGTCATCGTCGTCTGCAACAAGAGCGACCGGGTTTTTTATGACGAAGATAAGATGAAACAGGCCGCCGCCCCGTATCCCGTGGTGTTTCTTTCCGCCAAGGAAAAGCGGAATCTAAAAACCCTCGGAGAAACCGTGCAGGCGCTGTTTATGACCGGTGAAATTTCCCCAAACAGCGATGAATGGGTGGGCAACCTCCGCCACAAAGAAGCCTTTTTACGGGCGAAAAGCCATTTGCAGGAGGTTTTACGCAGTCAGGAATTGCAGATGCCCTTGGATTTTCAAGTCATCGACTTGCGGGCCGCTTTGGAAACCCTCGGTGAGATCGACGGCGTCGCCATCTCCATGGAAATTATAGACCGTATTTTTTCGGAATTTTGTATAGGAAAGTGAGCCTATGGAACCATATCTTGCAGGAAAATACGATATCATCGTGGTCGGCGGCGGCCACGCCGGCGTCGAGGCCGCCCTGGCTTCGGCTCGCCTTGGCTTAAGGACGCTGCTGCTGAGCTTAAGCCTTGACCATATCGCCCTGATGCCCTGTAATCCCAGTATTGGCGGTCCTGCCAAAGGCCATGTGGTGCGGGAAATCGACGCCCTTGGTGGCCAGATGGGGATCAATATCGACGCGACCCAAATCCAGATGCGTCTTTTAAACACCTCCAAAGGCCCGGCGGTTCAGGCACTTAGGGCTCAAGCGGATAAACACGAATATCAGCATCAGATGACCTTGACCGTGGAAAACCAGGAAAATCTTGATTTGAAGCAAGCCGCGGTGGAGGAGATCCTCACGGAAGGAGGCCGCGTTACCGGAGTTCTCTGCCAAAACGGCATACTGTTTTCCGGCCGCGCCGTGATCCTCACCACCGGCACGTATTTGAAAAGCCGTATCATTCAGGGAACGTTTTTGACCGACGCCGGTCCCAACAATCAGCCCATGGCCGTGAGGCTTTCCGCTTCCCTGAAAAATCTGGGTCTTGCGCTCTTTCGCTTTAAAACCGGTACCCCGGCCAGGGTTGACAAGCGCAGCATTGATTTCAGCAAAACCACAGAGCAACCGGGGAGCAAAGAAAAGCTGGCCTTTTCCTATCTCACAAAAACCTTTGACCGGCCCATGGTGCCCTGCTACTCCACGTATACGAACCCCAAAACCCACAAGATCATAGAGGACAATCTTCATCTGGCGCCGAAATACTGCGGTATCATCGAAGGCGTCGGCGCCCGCTACTGTCCCTCCATCGAAGATAAGGTGGTGCGTTTTGCCGACCGCGACGCTCACCTGCTGTTTTTGGAGCCGGAAGGACTCTATACCAATGAAATTTACGTCCAGGGCATGTCCACGGGGATGCCCTATGAGATCCAGGAAAAATTCATGCGCACCATTGCCGGGCTGGAACAGGTCAAGATCATGCGCCCCGCCTACGCCATCGAATACGACGGCGTGGTGCCGACGCAGCTGAAACCCACCCTGGAATATAAGAATATCGAAGGCCTTTACGGCGCCGGCCAAATCAACGGCACTTCCGGTTACGAAGAAGCCGCCGGCCAGGGCCTCATGGCCGGAATCAACGCATCGCTGAAGCTTTTAGAGCGGGAACCCTTCATCTTGAAGCGCTCCGACAGCTATCTCGGCGTCCTCATCGACGACCTGGTCAATAAAGGCACCGAGGAACCTTACCGCCTCTTCACTTCCAGGGCGGAATATCGCCTGTTGCTGCGAAACGACAACGCCGACCTGCGGTTAACGGAAATGGGCCGTAAAATCGGCCTTGTTACCGAAGAGCGTTGGCGCGTGTTCCATGAAAAGCGGCAGCAGATGGCCGCCGTCAAAGAATGGCTGACCAAAGCGCGTTTCCGGGGCAAAGACGAAAACGTCGCTGCCTATCTCGAAAAAAAGCAGTCCGCCGCCGTTAACGGCAGCATCAGCGGGACGGAGCTGTTGAAGCGTCCCGGTATCGATATCCGCGATCTCGCCGCCATCGATCACAAGGCGGGCCTTTGGGACGACGAAGCGTTGAAACAGGAAGAGATCGAGGTGAAATACGAGGGTTATTTGAAAAAACAGCGGGAACAGGTCAGACGCTTTGATAAAACCGAAGGCCGTTTGCTTCCCGCCGACCTCGACTATAACGACGTGGCAGGCCTGCGCATCGAAGCCAAAGAAAAGCTGGCGGCGGTGCGTCCTTACACCGTGGGTCAGGCCTCCCGGATTTCCGGGGTCAGCCCTGCGGATATCAGCGTCCTCCTCGTCTATCTGACGGAGAAAAAGGGAAAGGAAGCGCTTCATGACTGAGTTTGCCCGGGCTTTCAAAGCGATCCTCGACGAGCTGAAGATTGATTATACCGAGGACATGATCGGCAAAGCCACAGACTACGCCTGCTACTTGCTGAAAGAAAACCAAAAGATGAATCTCACGGCCATTACGGCGCCGGCGGAAATGGCGGTAAAGCACTTTGCCGACAGCCTTTGTCTTTTCAACTATGTTGATTTGCCGAAAAACGCCTCTTTGCTTGATGTGGGCAGCGGCGCCGGCTTTCCCGGTCTGGTTCTGCGGCTTTTCCGTCCCGATTTGAAGGTTACCTTGTTGGATGCTTCGAAAAAACGCTGTGGCTTTTTGGAGCGGCTCAAAAGGGAACTTTTGGCGGATGATGTGGAAATCCTCTGGGGCCGCAGCGAGGATCTGGCCCGGGAGGAAAATCTGCGGGAACAGTTTGATTTTGTCACGGCCCGGGCCGTGGCCTCCCTACCGGTGCTGTTAGAGCTCTGTACACCTTTCCTGAAACCCGGTGGCCGCTTTTTGGCAATGAAGGGGAAGGAAGAAACAGACAGCGCCGCAAGGGCGCTGACCCTTTTAAATTGTGAAATCGCCGCCCATCATCGTTACCGGCTCAACAGCGAAGACCGGGCTGTTCTGGAGATCAAAAAGACTGGCTCCACGCCGGAGAAATACCCAGAAGCCGGTATGCCGGAAAAACGCCCTCTTTAAACATCATGTTGCACCTGAAATCGATTTCTGATGTTCCGTATTCGGAAGCCGATTTTTTTGCGGAGCCGCTTCACGGGTAAGCTCCTTTTGCTCAAAAGAGGAAGAACGAAAAGCGGCTGCGGCGGCGTTTCTTCGTATGAGGGGGGCGCGATAGAAAAAGAGACGAATTTTGCGTTATCTATGACCGCCATTTGCTTTTGAGAAAAATAAAGGGGAGGTCAAAAAAGTATTGATGCTTGAATGATCTTTATAAATCTAACTGATAGGGCGCGCTTAAACCTTGTAAACACAGGTTTTTCATGATATAATATGAAAGAGAAGAAACTGGGCGTATTAAACGGATTTAAAATCCTTTGATTGATCTCGGCTATCCGCATACGCCATAACAGGAGGTATACATGACAGAAAATAGCAACGCTTCTTCCTATAATGCCGACCAGATTCAGGTGTTGGAGGGGCTGGAGGCGGTTCGTGTTCGTCCCAGTATGTACATTGGCAATACCGGTGTCCGCGGCCTGCATCATCTTTCCCATTTGTGAAATCATCGACAACAGCATCATTGAAGCCCTGGCCGGTTATTGCTCCGAGATTTACGTTACGATTCACGAGGACAACAGCATCTCCGTGCGGGATAACGGCCGCGGTATCGTGGATACGCAATCCCAGACCGGCCGTCCCGCCGTGGAAGTGGCGTTGACCGTGCTTCATGCCGGCGGTAAATTCGGCGGCAGGGTTATAAGGTTTCCGGCGGCCTCCACGGCGTCGGCATGTCCGTGGTCAACGCTCTTTCCGAATGGCTCACCGTGAAGGTCTATCGAAACGGTAAAGTTTATTATCAGGGCTATCACCGGGGCGTTCCCGATGCTGATTTGAAGGTCATCGACAAGGCCGATACCACCGGCACGGAAATCAGTTTTATGCCCGATTCCGAAATTTTTGATATTGAAGATCTGATCTTTCAGAAGGAAATCTTGATTCCCCGCATCCGGGAACTGGCCTATTTGAACGGCGGCATCAAAATTTTCGTCAAGGACGAAAGAGACGGTTACGAACAGATTTTTCACTTTGAAGGCGGTATTGCCGACTTTGTCCAGTATGTCAATAAAAACAAGGAAGTATTTCATAAGCCGATTTACTACTGCGTCAAAAAAGACGACTTCGAAGCGGAATTCGCCATTCAGTATAATAACGGTTACGCGGAAAATATCTACTCTTACGCCAACAACATTCATACCCAGGAGGGCGGCACCCACGAGACGGGCTTTAAATCCGCTCTGACCAGGGTGATCAATGATTATGCCCGGCGCTGTAATGTCTTAAAGAGAAAGACCCCAATTTAAGCGGGGAAGATATCCGGGAAGGCATCAGCGCCATCATCAGCGTAAAGGTGCTGGAACCCCAGTTTGAGGGACAGACCAAGACGAAGCTGGGGAATTCCGAGTTCAAAGGCTATGTCGAATCCATGGTCTGCGAATGCCTCAATACTTATCTGGAAGAAAACCCGTCCACCGGCAAGAAAATCGCGGAGAAATCCGCCCAGGCCTTCAGGCCAGGGAAGCGGCAAGAAAAGCCCGGGAAATGACGAGAAAAACCAGCGCTTTGGAAAAAACGCCCCCTGCCGGGAAAATTGGCGGACTGCTCCGACAAAAATCCTGAAAACTGCGAATTATTCATCGTCGAAGGGGATTCCGCCGGCAGTTCCGCCAAACAGGGCAGAAACCCCAAGATCAGGCGATTCTGCCTTTACGCGGCAAGATCCTCAACGTCGAAAAGGCGCGCCTGGATAAAGTACTGAACAATGCGGAAATCCGCGCCGCTGATCACGGCGATGGGCACCGGGATCAGCGAAGATTTGATCTTTCCAAAGCCCGCTACAGAAAACTGGTGATCATGACCGATGCCGACGTCGACGGCGCCCACATTACCCACGCTGCTGTTGACGCTGCCCTCGCGTTGCCGTCATCTCATCGAAGCGGGCTATGTCTATATTCGCAACCTCCTTTACCGGGTGAGAAGGGGCAAAAACCTCCCGCTACGTCTTTGACGACGCCGCTTTAAGCGCCACCTTAAAAGAGTGGGGCAACGGTGATATTTCCGTCCAGCGTTTCAAAGGTCTTGGGGAAATGAACCCGGAAGAGCTATGGGAAACCACCATGGACCCGGAAACCCGGGTCATGAAACGGGTTTATCTGGAAGAGGAAAACGCCCTCTTGGCCGATGAAATGTTTACCATCCTGATGGGGGAAAAAGTGGAGCCCCGCCGGGAATTCATCTCCGCCAACGCCCGCTACGTTGAAAATCTCGATATTTAAGATTGAAGGAGGAATCAAAGCGTGTCAGAAGAATTTGACGTGAATCAAAATACCTTCCCCGTAAATATCGAGGAAGAGATGAAAAAAGACTATATCGATTACGCCATGAGCGTCATCGTCGGCCGGGCCCTCCCCGACGTGAGAGACGGCTTGAAACCGGTACACCGCCGCATTCTCTACTCCATGTATGAAAACGGCATCACCTTTGACAAGGCCCATAAAAAATCCGCCCGCATCGTCGGGGACGTTTTGGGGAAATACCATCCCCACGGCGACAGCTCCGTTTACGATGCCCTCGTCCGCATGGCCCAGGATTTCAGTATCCGCTATCCCTTAATCGACGGCCACGGCAACTTCGGTTCCGTCGACGGCGACAGCGCCGCCGCCATGCGTTATACCGAAGTTCGGCTCCAGAAGATCGCCTTGGAAATGATGGCGGATATCAATAAGGATACCGTGGATTTCGTCCCCAACTACGATGAAAGCGAAAGGGAACCGGCGGTTTTGCCGGGGAAGATTCCAGCCCTCCTCGTCAACGGTTCCTCCGGGATCGCCGTGGGCATGGCCACGAACATCCCCCCGCATAATATAAAAGAAATCATCAACGGTCTCACTGCGTTTTTGGACGACCCGGAAATCACCGTTCAGCAGCTGATGGAGCATATCAAAGGGCCGGATTTTCCCACCTACGGCAGCATTATGGGAAGAAGCGGCATTTTGGAAGCCTATACCACCGGCCGCGGTACCGTCCGCATGCGGGGCAAAGCCCACATGGAAGAGATGAGCGGCAACAAAACCCGGATCGTGATCACGGAAATCCCCTACCAGGTAAACAAAAAGACCCTCATTGAAAATATCGCGGATCTGGTTCGGGATAAGAAAATCGACGGTATCACCGATTTAAGGGATGAGAGCGACCGCAATGGGATGCGCCTCGTCGTCGAGCTTAGAAAAGACGTCGTCCCCCAGGTCATCTTAAACCAGCTCTATAAACATACCCAACTCCAGGAGAGTTTCGGCATCATCATGCTGGCCCTCGTCGGCGGCGAGCCGAAGATTCTGACGTTAAAACAGATTCTTGAGGAGTACGTCAAGCATCAGATCAACGTGGTGACAAGGCGCTGCCAGTTCGATCTCAAAAAGGCCAAGGAAAGAAAAGAAATTGTGGAAGGCTTAAAAATTGCCCTTGATAACATCGACGAAGTCATCCGCATCATCAAGAGCAGCCGCGATAAAAATATCGCCAAAACAGCCCTTTGCAACACCTTTGCTTTCAGCGACCGCCAAGCCCAGCATATCCTCGAAATGCAGCTCCAGCGTCTTACCGGCCTGGAACGGGAAAAGATCGAAGAAGAACTGGCTCAGCTTTTGAAAACCATTGCCTGGCTCGAAGAGGTCTTAGGCGATGAAAACCTCATCATCGGTATCATCAAAGATGAATTGCTGCGGTTGAAGGATAAATACGGCGACGACCGCCGCACCGTGATTGAAGCCGACGCCAGGGATTTCGATATCGAAGATCTCATCGCCGAAGAAGACGCGGTGATCACCGTCACCGCCAGCGGTTATATCAAGCGCTTAAACCCCAACGTTTACCGGAGTCAGCGCCGGGGTGGCAAAGGCGTGATGGCCATGACCACCAAAACCGAGGATTTCCTGGAAAGCCTCTTTATCGCTTCCACCCACGACTATTTGATGGTCTTTACGGAAAACGGCCGCGTTTATCGGCTGAAGGTCCATGAAATTCCCGAAAGCAGTCGCACCTCCAAGGGGACGGCCATCATCAACCTGATCAACCTCAGCGGTGAAGACCGGGTGAAAACCGTCTTCCCCATCAAGGACTATAACGAAGACCGCTATCTGCTGATGGTTACCTTAAAAGGCCTCGTCAAGAAAACGCCGCTGAAAGAGTACGATTCCAATCGCAAAGACGGTATTTTGGGGATCTCCTTAAACGAAGGCGACGGCCTTTTGGGCGTCCGCCTCATTGAAAAGGGCGATGAAATCATGCTCTCCACCAAGCGGGGTTATTCCATTCGCTTTAAAGAAGATGAAGTCAGAAAAGTCAGCCGCGTCAGCAAAGGCGTTCGCGGCATCCGTCTCGCTCCCGATGATATTCTCGTCAGTACGGACGTGATCAACCCTGAAGAAACCGATAACCAGTATGTGCTCTGCGTCTCGGAAAAAGGCTACGGCAAGCGGACCAAGCTTTCCGAATACAGCATCGTACACCGGGACGGCAAAGGCATCTATACCCTGAAGGTAACGGCCAAAACCGGTTTGGTGGCGGCGATCCGCGTTGTTTCCGAAGACCAGGAAGTGATGTTCATCAGCAGAGAGGGCATCATCATCCGCACCAAGGTTGCGGAAATCCCCGTGATCGGCAGAAATACCCAGGGCGTTACCATCATGAAAGTGGCCAATGAGGATTTCGTCAAATCCATGGCCATCGTTGTCAATGAATCCGAGGAGCCGGCGGAGCTTGCCGACGCCAACGAAGATTCACTGCTCGACGAAAATTAACGGAGGAGTCATGATACAAAAGCGGCTGGAAGACCTCGGCATCGATCGGCGTATTCTCTTTTACATTATTTTTGGCCTGGCCCTGATTGGTGTCGGCTATTACGTCAATGAGCTTTGGCTAGGCTTGACGACGCTTTTCGATGTGATCAAACCTTTTGTTTTCGGCTTTGTTTTCGCCTTCATTCTCAACGTGCTGATGCGTTTTTTAGAGCGGCGCTTCTTCAATAAGATTGCCGCGAAACACCGCCTTTTTGCCAAAGCTGAGCGTATGGTGGCCATGGCCGCCACGTTCTTAATTGTCGCGTCGTTTTTATCGCTATTTTTTGTGATCGTCTTGCCGCAGTTCATCGAAAGTTTGAGCGCCCTTGGTCAGAAGCTTCCCGATTACGCTGAAAAATTCTATGTTTGGGCCGAAGGGATTTTCTCCTTTTACAATCTTGATTCCCTGCTTTTAAACAACGTGGCAAAATCGGCCTCGTCCCTCATTGATTCTTTGGTCAAGGGGCTTCAAAATGCCGTGCCGAATATTTTCGGTTTTACCGTCAGTGTCGCCAACGGTATTTTCAATGTGGTCTTCGGCCTCATCTTCTCCCTTTATATGCTGGCGGGGAAAGAGAAGCTCTTGGCGGGGGTCAATCGCTTTGCCGACTGTTTTTTGCCGAAACGCTTCAACAACAGAGCCCGCAATATCTTGGAGATCACCAACGAAACCTGCAGCCGCTTTATTGAAGGCCAGGTTCTTGACGCCCTCTGTTTGGGGGTTTTATCCTTCCTTGTTTTAAGCATCATGCAGATGCCCTATGCCCTGGTCATTTCCGTGACTTTAGCCATTACCAACTTGATTCCCGTGGTCGGCCCCTGGTTCGGAGCCATCCCCTGCGCTTTGATTACCTTCGTCATCAGTCCCGTGAAGGCACTGATCCTGATCATCACCATCATCATTCTGCAGGAGATTGAAAACAAGCTGATTTATCCGAAAATTGTTGGCAACCGCGTCGGCATTGACGGCATTTGGGTTCTTGTGGGCGTGATCTGCGGCGGCAAACTTTTCGGCCTGATCGGCATCCTCATCGGCGTACCGGCTTTGGCCGTGGCTTCCCGTCTGCTTCACGAAAAGATGGCCCATAAAAAATGTGAAAAAGAGAAGACCAATTAAAAAAAGCGGGAATATAAATATTTTGAAGAAATTTATCATGGTTCCGTATTGTCAAAAAGTCCGTTTGGGTATATGATAAATAACAAACTAACCTTGCAGAAGCCATGGAGGAAAAGATGAAACTTCAAGAGTATTTTCTATTGCCCGGTCCGACCAATGTGCCGCCCAATGTGATACGCGCCATGTCGAGGCAGATGATCAATCACCGCGGTCCGGAATTCAAAGCCATCCTCAGCGGTGTTACCCATAATATCAAGAAGGTCTTTCAGACGGAAGGCGAAGTTTTTACGCTTACTTCCTCCGGCACCGGCGGCCTCGAAGCGGCGGTGGTGAATTTTATCAACCCCGGCGATAAGGTCATCGTCGCCTCCATCGGCAATTTTGGCGAACGCTTCCGAGATATTGCCGAGATGTACGACGCAGAAGTGGAATTCATCGATTTTGGCTGGGGTAACTGCATTGATCCCCAGGTTATCGCAGAGCGGCTTACGGCGGATAAGGATCATCAGATCAAAGCCGTGCTCTGTCAGCATAACGAAACCTCCACGGCCATCGTCAACCCCATCCGGGAAGTGTCCGCGGCCCGGGGCGATCATCCTGCCCTGCTCATTGTGGATAGCGTTTCCGGTTTAGGGGCGGCGCCCTTTGATATGGACGGTTGGAAGGTGGACGTGGCCATCACCGGTTCCCAAAA
Organism: Clostridiales bacterium; assembly: GCA_040776805.1. Taxonomy (GTDB): domain Bacteria; phylum Bacillota; class Dehalobacteriia; order UBA7702; family UBA7702; genus UBA7702. The sequence continues at coordinate 64,847 of JAXGZS010000006.1, forward strand.
GGCCTTTATGTCTCCGCCGGGGCTGGCCTTTGTCGCCGCCAACCAACGGGCCATGGCAATCGCCAAAAAGAATCAAAACCGCAAATTCTATTTTGATCTGATCAAAGCCCAAGATATGCTGGAAAAGGGTCAAACCCCTTTTACACCGGCGCTTTCGGTGCTTTTCGCCGTGGAGGAGGCCTTGCGCCATATTGAGGATGTCGGCATCGACGCTGTGGTCGCCGATCATTATAAACACCGCAACTTGGTGCGGACAGGATTGAAGGCCATGGGACTGAAATTGTTGGCCCCCGACGAGATCGCTTCTCCCGCCGTAACCGCGGTGGCCTGTCCCGAAGGGATTGATCCCCTGGCCTTAAGAAAAGTGCTGCGGGAAAAATACAACATCATCATTGCCGGCGGCCAGGGTAAATTTGCCGCCAATACCTTCCGCGTCGGTCATCTCGGCGCGGTGCAGAGCATGGATTTGATCGCCGTCATCGCCGGCCTCGAATTGGCCCTGACGGAACTCGGCGCCGACATTACCCTGGGTAAGGCCGTGGCCGAAATGGAAAGAGAAATGTTACGCTATTGATGCTCCATGAAAAAAATGTGCCGCACCGTTGGATAACGGAAAGCGGCGCTTTTTGTTTGCAGATTTTCCATGTCCCCCGGTGAAGTCCTTGCCATTTTTCAAAGAATGGGGTATCATTGGAACAATATAAACAATGATCTAATGAGATCAAGAGAAGGGAAGACAGAGCATGGCCAAACCGCAAGGGATCCTTACCCGCCTGTTAAAACGGTATTTCGTCGACGCCATGAGCGCCATGGCCTTAGGGCTTTTTGCCTCGCTGATCATCGGGCTGATCATGTCGCAGCTCAGCCGCATTCCCCACCTGGCGTTTCTGGCTTATTTTACCGAAGTCCTGAGCGCCACCTCGCCGGTGGTGGGCGGTGCCATCGGCGCCGCCGTTGCCTGGGGCTTAAAGGGGAAACCCCTGGTGATCTTTGCCGCCGTGGCCGCCGGGGCCTACGGTTATACCATGGGCGGCCCTGTCGGCGCTTATCTCGGCGCGGTGGTCGGCGCGGAAATCGGCAACCTCATTGCCGGTAAAACCAAAGTCGATATTGTCCTGGTTCCCCTGGTTGTGATCGTTGCCGGAGGCGCCGTTTCTTATCTCATCGGCCCCTATATCCAGTCCTTCATGCTGTTGCTGGGCAATCTCATCAACCAAGGCACGGAGTTGGCGCCTTTTCCCATGGGCATTGTCGTCGCCGTCCTGGTGGGGATGGTTCTCACCGCGCCGCTGAGTTCCGCGGCCCTTTGCATCATGCTTGACCTCAGCGGTCTTGCCGCCGGCGCCGCGGCGGTGGGCTGTTCTGTGCAGATGGTCGGCTTTGCCGTGATGAGCTATAAAGAAAATGGAATCGGCAGTCTGATCTCTGTGGGCATCGGCACCTCTATGCTGTATTTCGGTAACATCATGCGCCGGCCCTTGATCTGGCTGCCCACCATCATCGTTTCGGCGGTTCTCGGCCCTGTTTCCACCTGTCTTTTTCACATGACGAATACCGCCGCCGGCGCCGGCATGGGGACGTCGGGGCTGGTGGGCCAATTCGGCGCTTTTGCCGCCATGGAGCCGACGATGGGCGCTCAGCATACGCTGATCGCCATCGCGCTGCTGCACTTTATTCTCCCCGCCGTGCTGACTTTAGCCGTCACCCATCTGATGAGGAAAAAACGCTGGATCAAGCCGGGGGACTTGACCTTGCCGGATATCGGGAAATAAATATAGAACGGTATCTTTCAGTGAGAGCGTTATGAAAAAAGAAATCGGTTGCTGCATAGAGTCAGCAACCGATTCGTTTTTTTGGTAAAGGGCATTATCTTGTTGTTTTTGATCACGGAGCTCAAACGTTGAAGCGGAAGGTGACGATGTCGCCGTCGGCCATCACGTAGTCCTTGCCCTCCAGGCGGACGAGGCCCTTCTCCTTGGCCGCGGCGATACTGCCGTAGGTTTCAAAGTCATTGTAATTGACCACCTCGGCCCGGATAAAGCCCCGCTCGAAGTCGGTGTGGATTTTCCCGGCGGCCTGCGGCGCCTTGGTGCCCTTTTTGATGGTCCAGGCTCTCGATTCGTCTTCCCCCGCGGTTAAAAAGCTGATCAGCCCCAACAAGCTGTAGCTGGCTCGAATCAGCCGTTCCAGGCCGGATTCGGTGAGGCCCAGTTCCTCTAAGAAGAGCATTTTTTCCGCATCGTCGAATTCGGCGATCTCTTGTTCGATATCGGCGGAGACCACAAAAACGTCGCTGTCTTCCTCTTTGACCAGTTCCTTTACGGCTTCGACGTAGTCATTGCCTTCTTTGGCGTCTTTTTCCGCCACATTGGCGGCGTAAATCACGGGTTTCGCGGTCAAAAGGTGATAAGACGCCAGCCATTCCTCTTCGTTGTTGTCGTGTAAGGGCAATGTTTTGGCCAGTTCGCCGTTTTGGAAATGCTCCATCAAGCGCTGACAAAAGGCGTATTCTTTGGCCACGGTCTTGTCGCTTTTGGCAGCTCTGCCCATTTTGCTAAGGCGTCGGTCGAGAACTTCGATGTCGGCGAAAATTAGCTCTAAATTGATGGTTTCAATGTCCCGGGCCGGGTCAATGCTGCCGTCGACGTGGATGATGTTCTCGTCCTCAAAACAGCGGACGACGTGGAGAATGGCATCTACTTCCCGGATGTTGGCAAGGAATTGATTGCCTAAGCCCTCTCCTTTGGAAGCGCCCTTGACGAGACCGGCGATGTCCACAAACTCGATGGTGGCCGGGGTGACTTTTTTGGAATGGTAGAAATCCCCCAGCTTCAGAATGCGTTCGTCGGGGACGACGACGATGCCCACGTTGGGATCGATGGTGCAGAAGGGGTAATTGGCTGATTCGGCTTTCGCCTTGGTCAGGGAATTAAAAAGGGTGCTTTTCCCCACATTGGGTAAGCCCACAATACCTAATTTCATATGCTAAATTTCCTTTCGGGAAAAATCGGGTTACGCAAAACATATTATAACGAAAACCGTCGCGAAATACAAGGGCAGGAAGCAAGCACAAGGGAAGAAAAAAGCTTTTTGGGGTCAGCGTAGGCGGCAATCCTTTCCCTAATCTGCCGTCTGTGTTCTTATTGCCATGTACCTTTCTCTCCAACGATAGGAAGGAAGCTGTCCTTGCCTTAAATCAATTCCGCTTTTGCCAGGCATCCCGTTAATTTTTGGGTACCCAAAATCCAGATCAGATCGTTTTCCTGGAGGCGGAAATTGAGATTCGGCGAAAAAATGGGTAAGAGATCTCTTTCCACCCCTAAGAGCAGTCCTTCCCATTGGTTCTTGATGGGAGAATCCTTGATGCTGCTGCCGATGAGATTGCAGTCGTGGTCTACGGTGAGGGCATAGCAGAGCAATTGGTCTTTTTCCGCGTAATGGTCCTGGTCGTTGATGTACTGGTGAAGGGTGATTTTAGGCGGTTTTAGATCGTGGGCAGCTTCGAGATTTTCCAGCTGCTGCAATGTGCCGATGATATGCAGTTCATCGCCGACACGGATGGTTTCCGTGGCCTTGGGGATATTGATATGTTTGTTATGGCGGAGAATTTTGATGACCCGAATGCCCAGGCGATTGGGGGCAGACCACTCTTTGAGGCTCTTATGCACCAGGTCGGGAATTTCACGGTCGCAGAGAATCGTTGTCACATAGTATTGTTCATCAAGCCAATGGTGATCGCCGCTATTTTGCTTCTTTTCTACGAGCTGCCGCTCGTTTAAATTACTTAAAAAGCGGGCCTCCATCTTTAAATAGGGACCGATCATCCGGTCAGAGCGGGCAAAGACAATCACCGCCGCGATGGCAATGACCACAGAAATCCAGATGTGCAGATCTAAAATCACCTGCATGGGCGTGATAATGAGGATGATGATGCAGGCGAAACGCAGAAACACCAAGGCCATCAAGGGCAGATGGTTGGATTTTCGCTTTAGCCAAAGGGAGAGGAAAACCTGATTTTTGCGCCAGAGTGATTGATGGATAAAGGGAGAAATTGCCACGTAGATAAGAATCAGGGATAAGGCCGCGGAGACGCCTTGCCCCAAATGTTGCTGTAGCAGCGGCCAAATCCAAGTAATGATGATGATAACGATACCCAGTATGATGAAGCAATGAAGGGCCAGGCTGGAGAAAAACCCCTTGATAAACTGACGCCATTGGCTGTCTTGTTCCTCTTCTGTCTGGTCTTCAGCGGTATGGCGGTTCAGATAATGGATCCATTTGTTCGGCAGGATTTTTTCCAAAAGGCGGATGATCAAATCGGAACTGCGGATAAAATAGGGGGTTGTGATGGTGGTGATGACGGAAACGGAAACGATGATGGGGTAAATAAAACCGCTCATCACACCGAGGGAGATGCCTAAGGTTGCGATGATGAAGGAGAATTCCCCGATCTGCGCCAGGGAACAGCCGCAGCGCACGGAGGTCCTAAGGGATTGCCCGGACAGGGTGACCCCCAAAGTGGAGAAAAACGACTTCACGATCAGGGTAATCAAGGTGATGATGAGGATGGGCACGGCATATTCTATGACCAGCTTGGGGTCGACCATCATGCCCACGGAGATGAAGAATACGGCGCCAAAGAGATCCCGGATCGGTTTGGTGAGTTCCTCAATTTGTTCTGCGTGGATGGTGCCAGCCAGTAGAGAACCGGCCAAAAACGCGCCCAAAGCCGTGGAAAATCCTAGGAAGTTGGCGAGCATGACCATACCGAAGCAGGTGCCCAAGGCGACGATTAAGAGGGTTTCCTGATTCATCAGCCCCTTAATTTTCTTTAAGATGGTGGGGAGCAGATAGATTCCCAATATAAGCCACAGCACCAAATAAAGAATCATTTTAAACAGACTGAAGGTTAAGTCCCCTCCGGAGATGTTTTGGCTGATGGCGACGGTAGAGAGAATCACCATCATAAAGATGCCGGCAATGTCTTCAACGATGAGGGAGCCAAACACCAATTCGGTGAATTTCTTCCCCCGCAGCTTCAGATCATCAAAGGCTTTGATGATGATCGTCGTTGACGACATGGAGAGCATCCCTCCCAGGAATATGCTGTCCATGGTGCTCCAGCCCAGCAAATAGCCGCAAAGGAAGCCCACGGCAAGCATGGAGACGACTTCCGTGATGGCGGTAATGATCGCCGTGTTGCCTACGGAAGCTAATTTATGCAGGTTGAATTCCAGCCCCAAAGCAAACATTAGGATGATGATACCAATTTCACTCCATGTGTGAATGCTGGAAAAATCCTGGATGGTGGGTAAAAAGCTAAAGTAGGGACTAATGAGGAAGCCGGCGATAATATATCCCAGCACCACCGGCTGACGAATCTTTTTAAAGAGTAAGGTGGTGATCCCCGCGACAATGAGCATCAGTGCGAGATCAGCGATGAGTTTTGGTATTTCCATTGATCAACCCCCTTATACGGTTTCATGTATCAGCTAATTTGTCAAACAGTTTGCGATTTAAATATAAAAGGCCTGCGGGACAAGGCGTTCCGCAGGCTTCTTTTTACATCAGTAACCTCTGCCACAGAGGTAGTTGCTCCCGCCGCAGCAGCAGAGATTGCATAATAAGGTCAGCAGGCAGGAGTCGAGGCAAACGTTATTGCAGCCCAGCCTTGCTGTGCGGTAGGGTTGGCTTTGCGTTTGATACCAGGTATTGCCGTTTTGGCATTGCTGATAGAGATTCTGATAGATGAAATTATTCGGTTCCATGCGATAGGCCTGCTCCGCGTGGTCTTTTGCCGTGACGTTATTGCCGAGGCCGCGGTTGGCCAGGGCGCTGTAGTAGTACCAGGCCGCCGTTTTCTTTTCGATTCCTTTTAGCGCGGTGAGGGCCTCTTTATAATAGCCGTTTCTGATGTAGTTGGCCGCGGCTTTCAGCTCCGGGGGCAATTCCTGTTGGGCATTGCCAAACCCCCCAAACCCCCCAAAACCGCCGAAGTTACCGAAACCGCCGTATTGGCCGCCATAGCCGCCGCCGCTGTTGCCGGCGCCGTAACTTCCCTGGTAACCGCCATAGCCACCGAAGCCGCCCGCGGCGGGGTCTTTTTTCATAATGGTTTCGTAGGCCTGCTGCACCTCTTTGAATCGTTCTTCGGCTTGTGCTTTGTTGGGGTTATCGACATTGGCGTCGGGATGGTATTTCATGCACAGTTTACGGTAGGCCTTTTTGATTTCTTCATCGCTGGCGTCGGGGGATACGCCCAGTATTTTATAGGGGTCATTCATCATCTGTTTTTTGATCTTTCTCTCTTCTGGCGAAATATTTCAGCCATACGCCACCGTAGAGGATATTTCTTAAAATTTCACTGTAAGTGACGATGGGCAGAATTTCAAAGGCCTTTGCCGCTTCACTCATCATCATTTCCAAGATCCGGTAGACTCTTTCTTCAAAATCCTCATGGTCCTTCAGGGGGATCAGCGGGTTATAGCAGCCTTTTTTGAGATCCCGGGGAAGGTCGTCGTAGGCGTCGATCAAATAGATGAATTTACCGAGGAAGAAGCCGAAACGGTTCAGCTCTTCCTGCCAAACATCGTCTTTATAGCAGCACACGGCGGCAAGAATTGTTCCGAAACAGCCGGAAACGAGATCAAGATCGGTTTCTCCCCGCGCCTCCGCAGCAGCGAGTTCTTGGAGAGAGGTGGTAATGACCGTGGCTTTTTCGGGATAAAGAGCCCGTACTTTCCGGGCTTTTCTGTTTAAAATCAGGTGAGCGAGGCGGGCGGATGGTTTCTTTTCGTCGGCCGCGTCGTCCTTGAGCTTTTCATCGGCGAGGAGGACGTTCATATCCGCGCAATAGGCGGAAAAGACATTGACGGCTGTTGCATGATGGCCCAAAGGGTGGGCCAGGCAGCGGGTTTTGCCCCAGCTGGTTTCCGGCTCGTAAAGGCCGGTCAGCAACAGCGCGACCATGGTGAGATCGTAGTTTAACGTAGCCTGCCCCGCAAAGCCGTGGCGCTCTTTCAGTGTTTTGCAGAGGCCGCAGTAAAACGCGTTGTAAGCTTCAAAATCTTTTATTTTCAGTTCCGGTTTCTGGATGACGATGTAACCGAACATAGCGTTAGCTCTTTTTTACGAACTGTTCGCCGCATTTGGGACAGCGAATGTTGATTTTTCCCTTGCCCTTGGGCACTCTGACCTGCTGTTTACATTTGGGACAGAGAAAGAAGCGATATGTTTTATGCTGATCAAAGCGATATTTCTTTTTGCGGCAGAAGGCGCGGATGTTCGCCGTGGCCGCCAAGTATTTCTGATTTTCGGCATAGCGTTTGCTGATATTTCGGGAAAACGTGCGAAAGTAGGCGTAAATAAGAATCAGCAAAAATAAGATTTCGAGGCCGCGAATGTGCCATATCCACAGCGGAATCAGTAAGACCGCCGCAATGATGAAAAGGAATTTATTCAGCGCGTCCATACCGTAGCGACCGGCAAAGAAGCGGCGCATTTTTTCTCCCATGTACAATCCCTCTTTATTTTATAATAGATTCTATAAAATGTCTATACAAAGCCTTGTAACATTATACGTTGATGGTAATGGTTTTCAGCTGACGGAACAGCTTTTTCTGCAATTTCGTCAGTTGGCTCAATTCTTCCTCAGACATGGGCGCTTCCGCTTTTGTTTCCTCCGCTGTGGAATTTGCCGCGACCCGGGCAAGAAGAGCTTTCCCTTTTTCGGTCAGGGAAATGATGTTGTTTCTTTTGTCGTCGTCGGCGACTTCCTTGACGACGAGCTTTCTTTCTTCCAGTTTGCCGATGGAAACGGCCATCGCCGCCGAAGAGGCGTTGAAGGTGACGGTAAGCTCCTTCTGCCCGCAGCTGCCGTTTTCTTCAAGGTAGCGCAGGATCATCATCAGCGCCAAAGACACATCGGCGCCGGGAACCTTCTTCTGGGTAAACTGGCGAAACAATTTTTCGAAAGAAAGTAATTTAAAATAACTGTCTTGATAATTTTCCATATTCATAATAACCCTCTTTTATTGATTCCGATGGGAAGGCGCGGGATCTGTCTTTTTCTTCTGTGTGGCCTTCTTGTTACAGTATTAGGGGACGAGGCAAATATTTTGTTTTCGCCGCTTATTTGGTGGCGGGGGCTTGCCTGATTTCTTCCAGATTTTCTCGGATTTTCTCGGTAACCCGAAAAAAACAGGCCATCTCTTCTTCGGAAATATTTGCGCTCAGCATCTTCTCAAAGCGAAGCATTTCCTGTTCGGAGCTGTTGACCAGTTCTTCCGCTTTCGGCGTCAGCCGGACTTTTTTCAGTCTGGCGTCGTAGGATACGGCGTCTCTTTTGATGAGGCTTTTTCTCTCCATGGTTTGCAGCAGAATGGTAACCGTGGGGCGGCGAATGGAAAACTCCTTTTCGATGTCTTTTTGAAAAACGTCATCCTCTCTTCTCCGATGCAAAAAGCCGATGATCCTCGATTGCATGTCGGTGAGGTCGGTTTGGCGGTGAAATTTGCAGAGACAGGAACTTTCGGATTCGCGTTTCATTAAATTGGTCAAGCTGTGTAATTCGAAGCTGACTGTTTTTTCCATGGTCATCATCATCTCCATTGGTTTTTCCCAAATATGATAGTTAGTTTGCTAACCGATTTGATTAGTATACTAACATCCTACGGTGTATCTGTCAACGGATTCTCATGAATTTTTTGTGGTTTTTCCGCTGACGGACCTTGTTTTTCACGGCCCCGTCGGAGAGGGCTTGACAAAAGATCTGATTTTTTTTATACTTCAGGAGTAAAAGATTTTGTAAGAACGGACATGTAGTCCTCAAAGTGCTATGGAAGCGCGCGAATTTTCGCGTGTTTTTTTCTTTAAGGAGGCGGCCATGAAAATTGCGGTCATCGACGGCCAAGGCGGGGGCATCGGCAAACATATGACGGAAAGCCTTCGGAAACGTTTGCCGGAAAACACGGAAATCGTCGGTCTCGGTACCAATACCGTCGCCATGGCCAACATTATGAAAGCCGGCGCCAACGAGGCCGCTGCCGGCGAAAATGCCATCGTTTTCATGGCAAAGCGGGTCGATTTGATCGTGGGTTCCGTGGCAATCCTGGTGGCCGGCAGCATGTGCGGGGAGGTTTCGGCGGCAATGGTTGCCGCCATCGGGGAATCTCCGGCCCGGAAGATTCTGCTGCCGATCAACCGCTGTAACACCGAAATCATCGGCGTCGGCTGGGAGCCGGTACCTCATCAGATTGAAAAGCTCGTGGAGAGAGTCGGCCAGATACTGGCCGGCGATTCCTGAAAAATTGGTCTCACCGTCCCTTTTTGGTGGTGTATCCTCTGCATGTTTTATTAAAACACTTGATAGGGGAAGCATGAGCAGCATAAAAACGGTTGGTAAAAGATACAAAACAAAGAGAAAGGAGTGATTTTCATGTGCGAAGCCGATGCTTACATCAGAAAAAAAGGCGAAACCGATTACGTTTTGCTCCTCAGCAGCGTCGATAAGGTCATTCCCGGGGAAACCGGGATCATGCTGGAAAGCGTTTTTGGGGAACAGAAAATATTGCAGGCAAAAATCAATGAAATGAGTCTGGTGGATCATAAGATCTTGTTGGAACATTTTTGAAAAGTGGAAAAATGAGCAGAATGACGGTGATGATGCTCCTGCGCAAAGACATGCGCCCTCAGAAACCTCTGAGGGCGCTCCTTGTGTAATGAAAACCGTGATGGATTTGAGCAAAATTTTCGTCAGCAGAAATCTTGACAAAAACATCATCCTCCGCTATACTACAGTCATGTTTGGGACACGTAGTCCCTGTTTATCTGTGATTTGACTGATGCGATAACAGCATAAGAAAGTATCCGTTGACAGTAGTCATCAAGGTGTTATGGAAGCACGCGATTTTTTCGTGTGCTTTTTTGTTTTTCTAAAGAACATAATCACAAAAAATGAAGGAGAAAACCATGAAAAGATTTTTAGTCATTCTTTTTTGCATCGCCGTAACTTTATCCTTTGCGGCCTGCAACAACACGGAAAATGCCGATAACAGCGGCAGAACCGACGTCGTCGTCGCCATGGGAAGCGGCTCCGAACCGGCCTACGGTTTCGATCCCGTATACGGCTGGGGCAGCAGCGAGCACGTCCACGAACCCCTGATTCAGAGCACCCTCATCAATACCGATCAGGATATGAACTTTGTCAACGACTTGGCCACGGACTACAGTTCCAGTGATGACGGTCTGATCTGGACTTTCCAGATTAGAGACGACGTGAAATTCACCAACGGCGATCCCTTGACGGCGAAAGATGTGGCTTTCACCTACAATAAAATTCTCGCGACAGAAAGCACCGAGACCGACCTGTCGATGCTGAAAGAAGCCCGCGCCACCGGGGATTACACCGTGGAATTAGAATTGAAGAGACCTTATAACGCCTTCCTTTATACCGTGGCGGTCACCGGCATCGTACCCGAAGGCGCCTACGGCGAAGGTTATGCTGAAAAACCCATCGGCAGCGGCCGCTATATGCTGCAAGAATGGGACAAAGGGCAGCAGGCGATCTTGGTGGCGAATCCCGATTATTACGGTGCTACCCCGAAAATGGACAAGGTTGTGGTCTTATTCATGGAGGAAGACGCCGCCTTGGCCGCGGTGAAGTCCGGTGAAGTTGATATTGCCTATACCTCGGCGGTTTACAGCGATGTGGAAGTTGGCGGTTATCAGCTGCTTTCCTTCGACAGCGTGGATTCCCGGGGCATCTCCCTGCCCACGGCGGCAGCAGGGGGCACCCGCAGCGACGGCGACAATGAATACGCCTCCGGTAACGACGTTACCAGCGATCTCGCCCTCCGTCAGGCCATGAACTACGCCGTGGATCGGGACGCCATGGTAGAAAACGTTTTGAACGGCTACGGCCAAGCGGCCTACAGCGTCTGCGACGGCATGCCTTGGGCTGCGGATCTGGCCTTTGACCGTGATCTGGAAAAAGCCAAACAGATTCTGAAGGACGGCGGCTGGGCTGACAGCGACAACGACGGCATTGTGGAAAAAGATGGTTTGAAGGCGGCCTTTGATCTTTACTATCCTGCCTCTGATTCCGTCCGCCAGGGCTTGGCCACGGAATTTACCAATGAGATGAAGGAAATTGGCATCGAAGTGACGATTCACGGTGAAAGCTGGGATAATATCTACATCCACGAATATTCCGATCCCATCCTCTGGGGCTGGGGCAGCAACTCCCCGACGGAACCCTATATCTTAAATTACAGCACTTCCCCCAGTAATTTTGCCGGCTACAGCAATGAGGATTTGGACAAAACCCTCGACGCGGCGATGTCCTCTCTCGATCTTAACACCGCTTATCAGAAATTCAAAGAGGCCGCTCAGTATACTTCCGTCAACGGTGACGCTACCTGGGTCTGGCTGACCAATATCAATCACCTTTACTTTGCCAAGGACGATCTCAACGTGGCCGCCCAAAAATTGCATCCCCATGGCCACGGTTGGTCCCTGCTGAATAACGTGAATGAATGGACCTGGCAATAAGGTGCAGTTTTATGGATTATAACCATTTTCTTCGTTTTGCGGGGAAACAGACGGCAAAATTTATCATTTTAATCGTGGTCATTAGTATGGCGGCTTTCTTCCTGGTCGCTGCTTCCCCCATCGATCCTGTCCAGATGAATACGGGACAGGCAGCCTACGCCAATATGAGCCTGGAAAAGAGAGCCCAGCTGGAACAGTATTGGGGCGTGGATACGCCGGTGGTTGAAAAATATACCAACTGGGCGAAAGACTTTATCCGCGGTGATTGGGGAACGTCTCTCCGCTTCAATCAGCCGGTGCTCACCGTCATCGGCGAGCGTTTTAGCAACTCCCTGTTGTTGATGATTGTGGCCTGGCTGTTTTCCGGCATTTTTGGTTTGCTTTTGGGCATTGTCGCCGGGGTGCGCCGAGGAAAACTGGTGGATAAAATCATCAAGGGCTATGCCCTAACCTTGGCGGCAACCCCCACCTTTTGGTTGGGGCTGCTGATGCTGATGATATTTGCGGTCTGGCTTTCCTGGTTTCCCTTTGGTTTCAGCACCCCCATCGGCGTCAGCGCCGCTCAAGCTACCCTCGGTGAGCGGCTCTACCACCTGATTTTACCGGCGTTGACTCTCTCCATCATCGGCGTGGCCAACATCGCCTTACATACCAGGGAAAAGGTGATCGACATTATGGAGAGCGATTACTACCTCTTTGCCCTGGCCCGAGGGGAAAGCAGGGGAGAGGCGCTGAGGTATCACTGCCTTCGGAATCTGCTGTTGCCGGCGATTACTCTTCAGTTCGCCTCCATCAGTGAAATCTTCGGCGGTTCTGTCCTGGTGGAACAGGTCTTTTCCTACCCCGGTTTGGGGCAAGCCGCCGTGACCGCGGGGATCGGCGGCGACGCCGCTCTGCTGGTGGGGATTGCCATCATCTCTGCTTGCTTCGTCTTTTCCGGCAATCTCATTGCCAATATTTTATACGGGGTCGTCGATCCCCGGATCCGAAGGGGGCATGGCCTTGGCTGATCTTAGCGTATCCGTCCCCTTGCTGGCAAAGGCGCGGCGGAAAAAATTGAATCAAAGAAAGAAAACCATCCTGGTTTTCATTTTTGCCTGTCTGCTCTTGCTCGGGATTACCGTCGGCGGCTTGCTTGCCGCTGAAACCGCGGTGACTGCCGATCTCAGTCAAAAGTACATCACGCCTTCTTTTCAGCATCTCTTCGGCACCGACCAATTGGGCCGGGATATGCTGGCTCGGGTCGTCAAAGGGCTCTCCACCAGTATTTTGATTGGTCTTGGCGCCGCCTCTTGCAGTGCTGTACTGGCCTTGATCCTCGGCTCCGCCGCAGCTTTGCTGGGGAAAAAGGTCGATACCGCCATTACTTGGCTCGTCGATCTGATGTTGGGCGTTCCCCATATCGTGCTGTTGATCCTGATATCTTACGCCCTGGGCAAGGGCTTTTGGGGGATCACCATCGGCGTGGCCGTGACCCACTGGCCCTCCCTTTCCCGGGTCATCCGCGGTGAAATTCTACAGTTAAAAGAAACCCAGTATGTAAAGACTGCCCGGAAATTAGGCCAAAGTCCTTGGCGTATCGCTGTCAAACACATGTTGCCGGCGGTGTTCCCCCAGTTTTTAGTGGGTTTGATTCTCTTGTTCCCCCACGCCATTCTTCACGAAGCCGGCATTACGTTCCTCGGCTTCGGTCTGCCGCCGGAACAGCCGGCCATCGGTGTGATTCTGGCGGAAAGCATGAAATTTCTTTCCGTGGGCATGTGGTGGCTGGCCTTCTTCCCCGGTGTGGCTCTCATCGGCGTGGTCGCCCTCTTTGACCTGGCCGGCGGTTGTGTGAGAAGACTGATTGACCCCCATAGCGCCCAGGAGTGAGGAATGTTATGACTTGTCTTACGAAAAAACATATTTTGGAAATCGAAAATTTATCGGTTTCTTTTCTCCAATACGATAAAGGTCTGGGCCAAAGGTCGCTGCCGGTGATCACCAATCTCAGCGTCTCGGTTCATGAGGGGGAAATCGTCGCCGTGGTCGGCGCTTCCGGTTCCGGCAAAAGTCTGCTGGCCCATGCGGTTTTGGGGTTATTGCCAATGAACGCCGATGTCAGTGGCAGCCTCCGCTTTGATGAGAAATTGTTGACGGCGGCGGATATCGCCGCCCTCCGAGGCAAAGGGATCACCCTGGTACCACAGAGTACCACTTATCTCGATCCCCTTTTAAAAGTTGGCAAAGCGGTGCGTAAGAATAAAAAAGATACCGTCACGCTGAAAAAGCAACGGGATCTTTTCGAGCACTTCCATTTGGGTTCCGCCACGGAAAACTTATACCCCTTTGAATTGTCCGGCGGTATGGCTAGAAGAGTGCTGCTCTCGGCGGCACTGATGGAGGATCCCCGGCTGATCATCGCCGATGAACCCACCCCCGGACTCGATTTGGAGCTGGCCAAAAAAGCCATGGCGGATTTTCGCAGCTTTGCCGATCAAGGCAACGGTGTGCTGTTGATTACCCACGATATCGAACTGGCTTTCAGCGTCGCCGACCGTATTGCCGTCTTCTATGCCGGCACCACCGTGGAAGAAGCCCCCGTCGCCGATTTTGAGGACGAAGCAAAATTGCGCCATCCCTACACCAAGGCCCTCTGGCGGGCTTTGCCCGAAAACGGTTTTACCGCGCTCCCCGGCAATCAGCCTTATGTCACGGCAATGCCCAAAGGCTGTCCTTTCGGCCCCCGCTGCCCTCTTTTCGATCCGGTATGCGAAGGAGAAATTCCCTTAAAGACGATTCGCTGCGGTACGGTGCGCTGTATCAAAGCCACGGATTAAGACGAGGTATGAGAGGTATGAGAGATATGAGAGATATGAGATGATTTTAGAAGCAAAAGAGATTGTATTTGGCTATCAAAAAGGCCGTCCGGTGCTGGACGGAGTTTGCCTCCGGGCGGAGCAAAATGAGCGCGTGGCTTTGGCCGCCCCCAGCGGCGTCGGCAAAACCACCCTCTGCCAGCTTTTGGCCGGGTATCAGAATCCCTGGTCGGGACAGATCACCTTGGATCAAAAACTGTTGCCCCCAAAGGGCTATTGTCCGGTGCAGATGATCTGGCAGCACCCGGAAAAAGCCGTCGATCCTTATCTGCGCATGAAGGATACACTGGCGGAAGGCGGAGACTTGGACGCCGCCGTTTTAGAAGGGTTGGGCCTCGAAAGCGACTGGCTCAACCGTTTTCCCGGGGAGCTTTCCGGCGGGGAGATTCAGCGTTTCTGCATCGCCCGGGCTTTGGGCGGACAAACGAAGTTTATCATCGCCGATGAAATCAGTACCATGCTGGATCTGATCACCCAAAGCCAGATTTGGAACTTTCTCCTGGCGGAAATTGAGCGTAGAAACATCGGCTTGATTTTCGTTTCCCACAGCGAAGCCCTGACCAAGCGTGTCGCCACCCGCAAAGTGACGTTGCCGGAGCAATGCTGCCAAGGTTGAGCTGCCGTTGCGGCGGATGCGTAAAACCGGGAAAAATAATAGCAAAGGATGTTAATGTGCCAAACATTACATATCAATGGATCGTTGATTCTTCTCCTATCACTTGATGAAGACGATTCGCCTCATAGACAACAGTTTGTCTAAAAAAGGATATTCCCGCGGTTTTCCGTCGGGAATATCCTTTTTTGTTTAACGATGGTTGTTTTTATTGCGCACCGCTAAGATGACCTTGCCGTCCGGGCCTAAGGTGGCGATGAGTTCCTCGCCTTCACCGGGGCGGTAGACCTTGTCTTCGCCGACAGCGGTGGAGGAGGCGGCATCGGTAAAGGTTAGCAGGTCGGCGGCGGTAAAGGTCTGCTTGCGGTTTTCCTCCGCGGCCTGCTTGCGCAGGGCTTCGGCGGCATCGACGGGTGCTTCCCCATCCTGCCAGCCGGAGACGCCGACGCCTTGGGGCAGGTTGATCTTAGGGGTTTTCTGGGGTACGTCGTAATAGGTCGGGTCGTAGCTCGGTGAGAGCGGAGGTTCCTCGGCATGGTAGCGTACGCCGGAAACACCGGCGCCGTTGGGGATCTGGGCCGGGGGCGCCGGCATCACTTCCCGCAGTTCCCGGAGGGGGTCGGGGGTCGGCGGTACCTGACCCGGAACGTAGGAGGCGGGCTGGTAGCCGGATACCCCGGCGTTGTTGGGGATGTTCGGCCCTTCCTGCCGGGGAATGTAGCGAAGGGGGCTCGGTTGTGCCGGAGGCGGTACCTGGTTGGCCCGGGGACTGCCCAGGGGCAGGTTGGGAAGCTGGGTATAGACGTCGGGAGCCGGTTCCGGCGGGAAATCCGGCGCGATGGTATTTTGTTGTTGTTGCCAGGGCTTGGACACCACGGCAGGTTTCTGCCAGTTTTGCTGGAGATCCCTTTCCCATGGTTTCGGCGTTACCGGTGGCTTTTGCCAGGCCGGGTCGGTTGATTCGTTGCCGGGGGCTTCTACTGAGGGAGTCGACTGGCTTTGGGGCACGGCATTTGCCCGGTGTTGGGCAGGGACGAGGTCCTGCCAGGATTTCGGCGGCAGCGGCGCTTGCCGCTCCGTTTCGGTGAGACCTTCCGCCGTTGCCGGCGGGGTTGACGTCGCCGTTTCCGTTGCTGTTGCCGTATCCACATCCTGGCTTGAGGCAGCTTCGAGACCGTCTTCGGCCAGGGATTCTTGCAACTGTTTCAGACTGGCGGCAAGCCACGGTTTATCGCCGTCCGCTTTTTTTGCTGCTTTGTCTTCGGCGAGGGACGCCTTGAGTTCTTGTAAACTGTTTTCCAGCCACGGCTTGGCCTGACGTTCTTCCTCGTCGAGGAGGGGGTCTGGCGTTTCTGCCGCTGCTTCTGCTGCTGCTTCCGGGGTATCTTCCGATAGGACGGCGTCCTCATGGGCTGCCGCGCTCATCGTTGACCGGGCTTCTTCTTCAGGCAGCGGCGGCGCGGTGTTTTTGTGATCTGCGGCGGTGTCGTACGCATCGTCGGCCAGGGACGCCTTTAATTCTTTTAAACTGTTTTCCAGCCACGGCTTGGCGCTGCTTTTTTCATCGTCGCTCGTTCTCTTTTTCGTGGAAAAGGCAACGTCGTCCGTTTCCTGCCAGCCGGAGACGCCTTTGCCTTTGGGAATTTTTATTTCCGGTTTGACCTCGGCAAAGGAGTACATATTCCCCATGGGCGGCGGGGCGTTCTCTTTGGCCTGTCCCTGGGAAAAGCCGGAGACGCCGGCGCCTGCCGGTAAAGGAAGAGGTGGCGGTGCCGGGACTTCTTTCAATTCCTGCTGGGGGGTGTAGACATAGGGCTTCTTCACCGCATTCCGGTCAAAGGAGGGATTTTCATCAGGGTCTTGCCAGCCGGAAACGCCTTTGCCCTTGGGAATGGCGAGAGGGGGAATGCCGGTATCCGCTTCCCGGGGAGAAGGTTCCTCCGCGATCTTCGGTTCGTGGGATTGTTCTGTGTCGACTGCTGTTTCTTCCGTTTCCTTTGCTTCCTTTGATGCTATGGTTTGATCCTCCGCCAAAAGAAAATCCGGGGTCTGATCGATCTCTTCCGGGGGAATTTGCGGTTTTTCCGGTAAGGGAAGCGGTTCTTCTGTCCCGGGGTCTTCTCCGTCTGCTTCTACATCTATTTTATCTTCATCATCGCCTGCGGCCCAGTCGGGTAGTGTTGCCGCTGCGGCGCGTTCTTCGTTTGTCAGGTTCGCCGGGGCCGAGGGTAGGTCTTCGCTGATTTTTTCTTTAACGGCAGTTTCGTCCAGGGCTTCTGCTTCATCCATAGGTTCTTCCTCGGTTGGCGCCTCCGCCTCTTTTTCGGTTGGAGCGGCTTCTACGGTTTCTTCTTCCAGAGCTTCCCCGTCGCGGGCGTTTTCACCCAGGATAGAGAGATGGAAATCCTTGGCAAAGGCGTCAAAGACAGCGTCGGTAAAGAAGGGGGGCCGTTTGGGGCCGAGGATTACGTTGTGGATGTCGGCGGCGAAAAGGGAAAACAAATTGGCTATGCTGCGCCCCTCCTGCCAGGACAAGAGCCAGGTCAAGGGGAGTTCCTCCACACGGCACTGGGCGGCGTCGGCAATGGCTTCCACCGCACCGATGAGATGGAGCAGGTCGCCGCATTGGCCGACGTCGACGATCCGGGGCACCCCGGCGATTTCCCTGTTGTCCATGTCATTGAAGCGGAATTTGCAGCAGCCGTAGGTCAGCACCACGGCATTGCCGGGAAGGCGGCGGAGGATGTCGGTATAAAATTGACGGTCTTCCCCGAGACCGTCGCAGCCGCCGATCACGAAAATATACTTGAGATCGCCGTCGGCCATGGCCCCGGCGATTTTATAACCTAAGGTTTGCAGGGTTCTTTTGCCAAAGCCGGTTTTCACCAAAGCGCCGCCGCTGATGCCGGGGAAGGTGATCTTTGACGGTGCGCCCTGAAGCTCGATGGCGCGGATCAGCACCGGCCGGAAGTCGTTGTCCCCAAGGTGGGGGATACCGGGGAGTCCCGCGGTACCGCAGGTGAAGACACGGTCGGCATAAGAAGGCAGCGGCGGCATCAGGCAGTTGGAGGTGAAGACCACGGCGGCGGGAATGTGGTCAAATTCCAACTGCTGGTTTTGCCAGCCGGTGCCGTAATGCCCCTTGAAATGAGGGTATTTGCGGAAGGCCGGATAGGCGTGGGCCGGCAGCAGCTCCCCGTGGGAATAGACGTTGACGCCGGTATCGGCAGTCTGTTCAAGAATGGTCATTAAGTCGTGATAGTGATGGCCGCTGACCACGATAAAGGGCCCGGCGTCAATGATCCGGGGTACCTCCACAGGGCCGGGCTCACCGTAGGTTTCGTTTTTTGCTTTGTCCAGTAATTCCATGGCGCGCAAATTGACCTCGCCCATTTCGCAAAGGAGCGCAAAGTAATCTTCTTTGAAGCGGTTGGTGGCGAGGGCGATGAGGGCCTTATGGAAGAAAGTGGCGGTTTCCTTGTTTTGATATCCCAAAGCCCAGCTCTGATCGGCATAGCTGGCGATGCCGCGGAGGCCGAAAAGGAGCAGGGATTTTAACGAACGGAGGTCGGGAGATTTTTGCCAAATCAGGCGAATGTCGAAATCCTCCGGTATTGCTAGGCCGGCATTGTGATCGCCGTATTTGGGCTTGAAGCGCTTTTTCGCCTCCTGTACTCTGTCGATCAAGGCAAGGAGTCTTTCATCGGTAAAATTTGTGTGGGCCGCCGTGGCGCAGAGACCTTCCACCGTCAGCCGCTGAATCTCTTCGTCGACGGATTTGTGTACCGAAGCCTTGGCGAGACCCACCAGAGCGCCGGTGAGAACGTCTTGCAGATAAGAGGTTTTTGCTGTTTTGCCGCAAACCCCCGCATCGTTGTTACAGCAGTTGCCGTCGGCGGCGCTTGCGCATTGATAACAGAGCATCCGGTTTTCCATAAAGAATCACTTCCTTTAGAGAGCATTTTACCTTATTTTCTGCGGATTTGCAAATTTTCCATTTTTCCGATTTTCTAAAAATCGAATATAATGCTTGACATTATACTATGCGTAATATAGTATAGCGCATAGGGAGGTATTGAAATGGATGTACAGTTGAAAAGAGGTCTCCTTGATATCTGCGTCTTAAAAGCGCTGTTAACGGAAGATTCCTACGGCTATAAAATCGTCAAGGATCTTTCTCCGCACATGAAAATATCGGAATCGACGCTGTATCCGATTTTAAGGAGATTGGAGCAGAACAGATATCTGACGGTTTATATGATGGAACACAATGGCCGGCTGAGAAAATACTACCGCATCACCACCGCGGGTAAGGCGCGGATTCACGCGTTCCTTGACGAATGGGAAGCGGTGGAAGCGATCATCGATTACATCAAAGGAGGTATGAACCATGAATAAAGCGGAGTTTCTCCAAAGCCTCGACCGGCGCTTAAAATCCCTGGGGGAAGGCGACCGGCAACGCAGTGTGCATTATTTCGCCGAGATCATCGAGGATCGCATGGAAGAGGGCATGAGTGAAGAAGATGCTGTGGCGGATTTGGAAAGCCTTGACGATATTGTCGAGGGCATCCTCAATGAGAAAGAGGATGACGAATCGTTGGCGGCGCGATCTCCCAAAACGCGGCGGTTTCCTTTGTGGCTTACCATTTTGCTGCTGGTTTTGGGCTCCCCTGTTTGGTTGCCGTTGCTTTTGACGGCGGTCTCCCTGGCGGTGACGGTCTACCTTTGCTTGTGGATTCTTTCGGCCTGCGTTTATCTGGCCGCGGTTTCCCTCATTGCCAGCGGCGTCGGTGGTTTCTTTGCTGTTTTTTCCGCGGCCACGGTTTACGGCGCCCCCGCCGCTGTTTTTTTGACCGGTGCGTCCTTGCTCTGCCTGGGCGGGGGGATCCTGCTGTTTTTCCCCGCCGCCCGGTTTGCCAAATGGGTGATAAAATGGACCAAAAGATGCGCGTTGAAACTGAGTGAAATGTTTGCCGCGAAGGGGGTAAAAAGATGAAAACTTCTGTAAAAGTATGGTTTCGCTTCGGCATGGGTCTCCTTGCTTTGGGGCTTGTGACCGCCGGTATTGGCCTTGCCATGGCCAAAGGCGACTTCAACGGTGTTTTTCCCGCGGCAACTCAGCTTGAGGCCACCAAGGATTTCTCCGGCGACGAGATCACGGGCCTCGTCATCAACGCTGATTACAACGGGATTTCCTTGGTTCCCTCGGAGGATGAAGATATCCGCATCACCTATTACGAGGAGGAGAAAGGCGACTACAGCTTTGCCGTCGCCAACCATATCCTTACCGTAGAACCGGTGCACAAACCCTGGTGGCAGCAGATCGGCATTTTTCTATACCAGCCGAAAACCATGGTGATCGAAGTGCCTAAAACGATCGAATCCATTACCGCCAACGCCGCCGCCGGTTCCTTTGCCATGGAGGGCATTACGTTAAAAGACGATCTTGTCGTGGAGAGCGACGCCGGCGCCGTAACCTTAAAAGGCGTGGCGTCAAAAAATCTCCGTGTGGATTCCTCCGCCGGCAGTGTCATTTTAGATCAGGTGACCACCGGTCAGCTCAAAATCAGCGCCTCCGCCGGTCGCGTCTCCTTCACCGACGTGACCGCGAAAGACGCCTCGGTGAACGCGAGCGCCGGTAAAGTCACCGGACAGAACATCACCGTTGCCGGTTTAACCATAGAGAGTGACGCTGGCGCCGTGGTTCTCAATACGGTCACGGCAGAAACGGCGAAGATCAAAACAAGCGCCGGGAAAATCGAATTTGCCAAACTGGCCGTCGCCCGGGCTTTGACCTTGGACAGCGATTGCGGCGCCATTCGCGGTAGCCTCTACGGCGATCTCACGGATTTTACCGTTACCACCAGAGTGGAGGCGGGGGAAAGCAATCTGCCTCCATCGTATCAAGGGGGCGCTAAAACCCTGGACGTTTTTGCCAACGCCGGCGCTGTGGAAATCAATTTTCTGAAATAGATAAAAAAAATGCTACTTTGGGAGGAAACTGTGATAAAATAGGGAAAATAAAATCAAAGGCCTTTTGAAAAGCAACCTCAACGGTCTTTGGACAGAGGCGGATCTCCGCCGCCGGGGCTGTTGACCGATGCGCAAGCTTTGGTCCGCTGGATTGCGGAATATAGCCTGTTAAACGGTAAGCAAGCATCATAAAAGCACGGTTTTCCCGGCGTCTATGGTTTTACGCGAAGAGCGCTTTAGGATCCATGAGGCGGAGGCCGCCAGCATAGATAGAAAGTTAGGAATGAGATGACATGGCAAAGGATTTTTCCCGTGGCAAACCGCTGAAAACGAAATACAGTATTCCGAAAACCAGCCGCTTCGTGATTTCCCGTGAGGAGCCTCTGAAAAAGCTGAAAAACGCCTCGTCGTATTTGCTGACGACGCTGGTGGCTCCTGTGGGTTACGGCAAGACCACTGCCGTTATCCATTGGATTCAAGAAGAGGATCCCCGGGTCGCCTGGTTATCTTTGGATGGGGAGGACAATGATCCGAGGGTATTTTGGCAGTATATTGCTGCCGCTTTGGCTGATTTCTCCCCCGATCTGTGCCAACGCATCGATTACGCCTTGTCTTCCGCGGAATTGACCGGCGCCGGTGTACATCTGCGGATTATCCTTGATCGGTTATCGGAAATCCAAGGGGAATTCTTCCTGGTCCTCGATGATTTGAGCGTGATTTTCAATCCGGCGGTTTTCCGCGGCCTTTCCTATTTGCTAAGATTTGCCCCTTCCTCCATGCATTTTATCTTTATCAGCCGCAGAGAGCCCAATTTTGATTTTGCGCAATTGGAGTTAAGCGGTGAGCTTCAGAAAATCTCCGCGGCAGATCTGCGTTTCAGGGAAAAAGAAATCGCCGCTTATTTTGAAAGCCGCTCGTTACCGTTAAACGGTGAGACCCTGCGGGACGTGGCGGCGTATACCGACGGTTGGGCGGCGGCCCTCGCTGCGGTGGCGCTGTCCTTTGGCGGCCAAAACAGTCGGCAAAAGCTGCTGACGGGAATGGCCCAAGACCAGGGTAATATCGGCAGGTATTTATTGGCCGCGGTTTTTGAAGGGTATTCCCCTGAAAAAAGGGAATTTATCATGGCCATCTCCATCCTGGATACCCTTTGCCCTGATTTATGCGCCGCTGTCGCCGAGACAAAACAAACGGCGGCGATTTTAGAACAGATGAAGGAAGGGGACGAGTTTCTGCTGCTCCTCGCCGGTGATCAGAGCGTTTACCGGTATTCCCCTATCTTTCGTGATTACGCTTACCGGCTGCTTAAAACGGAATCGCCGGACCGTATCACGGTTCTTCACCGCCGCGCCGCCCAATGGTTTGAGCAAAATGGCCACTACAGCGAAGCAGTCAACCACTATCTGCAAGGAGAGGCTTACGACGAGGCGCTGCGTCTTTTTGAGCCTCGGCTGGGTATTTTGGCCGGCGCCAACGCCTATGAAAAGGCCTTTTCCTGGATCAACCGGCTGCCCGCGCCTTATGCGGAAAAAAGCATCGGCATCGCTTTGTTCTACTCCCTATATCATACGGGGCAACGGCACTTCGACAGCGGAAAACGCTGGTTTGGCCGGGCTGTGAAGCTTTATCAGGCAAAGACCCCTACTCATATCGAAAATCCGGAGGTGCCCCTTTGGCTGGCTGCCGTCAATATCGCCATTCGGGAGGGGAACTTTGAGGAGCTGGTGGCTTTGTTAGAGAGTATTCCTCCGGATAAGCGCGACGCGTATCACATGAAAGGATCCTTCGACTTGAATCCCGCGGATATTTTTCTTTACCGGAGCCGCGTCAATCAATACATTCGGTTCATCATGGAGCGGAACGGCCCCTGGCGCAGCGGCATGGACGGTCATCCTTTCATGTCTGTGGACGCCGGTTACGCCCATCTCATCGCCGGCGAATACCATTACGAGCATGATCGTTTTGAACTTGCCCGGCCCGCTCTGTTGAAAGCGGCCAGGGTCGGGGAAGCCGTTGCCTACCCCGGTACGTTGGTGCCGGCGTTGACCGTTCTTGCCCGAATTAAGAAGGCCGGCGGCGACAGCCGCGGCGCCCTTGATTTGCTGGATCGCTGTGACGATCTTTTGCGAACCATGAACCAACCCCATTGGCATCCTTCGGTCAATGGGCTCCGCCACCGCTTTTTGCTGGAAGACGGCGATACGGCGGCGATAGAACGGTGGCTTACCGCCGCCGGGCTGTCGGTTTTCACCAACATCGACAGCGTTCGTGAATATGAACTCCTCGTCTTCGTCCGGGTTCTGCTCTTCACCAACCGAACCGACGAAGCGGAACAGCTTTTAACGAGGCTTGCCGCCTTCGCCGAGGAAGAGGAAAAATGGCACTCCGTCGTTGAAATTTTGAATCTTTTTGCGCTTTTGTCCCGGAAACTCGGGGAACAACAAAACATGGCGCGGTATATCAAAAAATCCCTGCATATCGGCATCCGGGAAGGCTACTTTCGCAGTTTTGTCGACGAGGGAGCGCCCCTCCTTGCCGTGCTGGAGCAGTCTGTGCTGTCTGAAAAAAGCGATGCAATGGACGCAAAGGATGATCTGCAGCGGTTTGCCGCCTCGGTGGCGGCGCAAATCCGCAAGGAAAGCAAAACAGCGGCGAAATCAAAAGGCAAGACCGACGCCGTGTTGGAACTGCTCACCGCCAAGGAACGGGAAGTTCTTACTTTGCTTTATAACGCCTGTTCCAATAAGGAAATTGGCCAGCGTCTCGGGATCAGTCTGCGCACCGTGAAAACCCATACCGGCAATATTTACAGCAAATTAGGGGTGCTGACCCGCGCCCAGTGTATCAAATACGTCCGGGAACGGGGGTTATTTGAAAAATAATACTGCCGCTGAACACCGTGTTGAACATCTCACAAAGCATCGTACTTTGGTACGATGCTTTCAGCCTGTAGACAAAGTGCCTGTTGTCAGATGAGACAGCAGGCACTTTTGTATGGGAAAAGGTGTTGAAAAGGGCGCGGAAAGCGTGCAATAGCAGGAGGAATGTGATATAATGTAAGCAGATCAAAAAAGCGGGAGATGCGAATATGCTCACGAAGAAAAGCAATGAAAACCGTAATGAAACAACGATGTTCCTCTGTATTGACGACTTTGTACCCAAAGATCATTTACTGCGCAAAATAGACGTTGCCGTCAACTTCAATTTTATCTACGATTTGGTGGCGGATTTGTATTCCCCCGACAAAGGACGTCCCAGTATAGACCCGGTAGTGCTCATCAAAATGGTATTAATCCAGTACATGTTCGGGATTCCCAGCATGCGTCAGACCGTTAGTGAAATTGAAGTTAACCTGGCCTATCGCTGGTTCCTCGGCTTTGGTTTTTATGATGAAGTACCGCATTTTTCTACTTTTGGGAAGAACTATATGAGACGTTTCGCCGGAACAGATTTGTTTGAACGTATTTTTATGGAAGTCCTCTTCGCTTGTAAACGGGCAGGTTTCGTTAAAGAAGAAGCAGTGTATATTGATGCTACCCATATAAAGGCAAATGCCAATAAGCACAAGTCAAAGAAAAGAACGGTAAAGAAAGAAGCTTACGAATATACCAGGGAGCTGAAAGAAGAAATCAACCGAGATCGGGAAACTCACGGGAAAGAACCGTTTGACGATGACGATGATCCCCCTCCCAAAGAAAAACAGGTTACGGAGAGTACAACGGACCCGGAAAGCGGGATGTTCGTTAAGGGGGAGCATGAAAGGCAGTTTGCCTACAATGTGCAGACAGCCTGTGATGATCATGGAATTGTTTTAGGATATGAGGTATTCCCCGGGAATCTGCATGACAGCGCGAGCTTTGAGAAGTTTTACAAGGTACTGGATAAAGAAAAGATCAAGACCATGGTAATGGATGCCGGTTACTGCGCGCCATATATATTTAGACGCCTGATTCTGGATAATATCAAACCACTGACGCCCTATGTCCGTTCGAAAACGAAGGCTGGATTTTTCAAGAAGTACGAATATGTGTACGATGAATACTATGATCAATATATCTGCCCGGCCAACAAGACGCTGGTCTATGCTACAACGAACAGGGAGGGCTACAGAGAATACAAGAGCTTGAACTATCATTGTGAGAAATGCCCGGCACTGGAACAATGCACTGAGAGCAAAAACCATACGAAAATCGTGACGCAGCATGTATGGAATCGATTTTTAGAGATGGCAACAGATATCCGTTACAGCATCGGGATGAAAGAGCTATATGGTCGTCGCAAAGAGACCATTGAGCGAGTCTTTGCCGATGCAAAGGAAAAACATGGAATGAGGTATACCCAATATCGGGGGCGGGCCAAAGTGAAAATGGAGGTCGGTCTCATTTACACATGCATGAATCTGAAAAAGCTGGCGAGGTGGTTGGCGAAGAAGCCTTCCTCTCCTCCCGTTTCCCTTCTGTTTCCTTTACTCAAAGATAAATTTTCCTTATTTCTTAAAAACCGCGTTTGGATTCTCCTCCAAACGCGGCTTTTGTCTACAAGCTGAAAGCATCGTACTTTGGTACGATGCTTTTTCAGATGCTCCAAAGTATAATGTAAAATAGCGTGAAATAGCGCCCGAAGAACCGATCATAACAACCATAGTGAAGCGAATGCCGCGCCATGTCAGCGCGGAATAATTGAATCGCAGGAGGGATGGAAATGTATTCCAAAAAAGAAACCCGTTGGCAGCAGGCTATTTTAATGATGATCGCTGTATTTGCTTTTGTGCTCCTTACCGCATCATCGGTAAGTGCCGCGGTGTTTACCGATGTTGAGGGTCATTGGGCCGAAGCCCAAATTACCGATTGGCAGGAACAAGGGCTGATCAGCGGATACCCCGACGGCAGTTTTCGACCCAACACCGCCGTTACCAGGGCAGAGTTTATGACACTGGTCAACCGTGCTTTTGGTTATACGGAGGAAGCGGCGGTAAGCTTTCCCGATGTGAAAACAACGGACTGGTTCTGCGCTGAAGTGGCCAAGGCCGTGGCTGCCGGTTATATGGAGGGTTATCAGGATGGCAGTATGCGGCCGAATATCCCCATCAGCAGGGAGGAAGCGGCGGTCATTCTCTGCCGTACTTTAAATATCGATGTTTCCGAAATAGATCATGAGAAGGACTTTGCCGATGATGAAGCGGTTGGCGACTGGAGCAGAAGCAGTGTCGACGCCGTCGTTAACCTCGGCTATATGGTCGGCTATCCCAACCATACGTTTCGTCCGCAAAACAATATGACCCGAGCGGAAGCGGTAACGGTTTTGGTGAGAACGAGGAACCTCCTTTTATCGGAGGCGGGCATTTACGGGCCGGAAACGGGAAGTCAGACCATTCTCGGAAGTGTCACGATTTCCGCCACCGGTGTAACCCTGCGCAATACGGTGATTGAAGGCGATCTATACCTCGCCCCGGGAATCACGGAGGGACAGATAAACCTGAACAACGTTACGGTAAAGGGACGCACCCTAATCACCGCCGAGGGTTCGGCTGAAACGGCGGGAGTTTTGTCGGAGGCTGCCCTTTTCAGTGAAGCGGCGGTGGTGCCTTCCGCGGCGCATCGAATCGTGGTTGTCGCCTCCGGTTCCACAGTTCTGGGATCTGTGGAATGCGCCGCCAACGCAATCTTGGAGGAACGTGAACTGACCGGAGACGGTTTCGGCGATGTTACCGTCACCGCCACCGCCGCGGTTGATCTATATGGGAGCTTTGGTCAGGTGACCGTGACCGGGGATGACGTTCAGCTCGGCATCGACGGTACGGCGGCCACGCTGACCGTGGCAGAGGGCGCTCTGAACGGGGAAATAGAGCTGAGCGAAGAAACGGTGATTCAAACCCTGACGCTGAATGCGGCGGCGACGGTGACGGGAGAAGGTTTTATCGTTACCGCCCATTTGAACAGCTCCGGTTCTGTTTTATCAGCGCGTCCGGATACGGTGAACCTTGGCGACGGCGTGACCGGCACCGTCGGTGGCGTGGCTTTGGGGCATACCGTGGTGGAGGACGGAACGGTGGAGCACCCGTATCGCATCGATACCGCCGCAGAATTGAACGCCGTCCGGGGCGGTGTGCCAGGTTATGATGGTTGGGATCTGAGCAAATCGTATCAGCTAATGGCCAATATCGACCTTTCCGCTTACGCAACGGGAGATGGCTTTGCGCCCTTGGGCGATTGGTCGGAGCCTTTTACCGGTTCCTTTGATGGCAACGGATTCGTGATCAAAAACCTATATATTAATAGAGACTCTGATTACGCCGTCGGTTTATTTGGCGCCGTTGAGGGCGGGGAGGTCAAAAACGTTACCCTGCTCAATGTTGATATCACCGGCGCCGATTCTGTCGGCGGCCTCTTCGGTTCCGCGGAAGACGGCGCAACGATTTGCGCTTGTTCGGTCACGGGTGATATCAAGGCCGAGGAAGGCTACGCCGGAGGCATCGGCGGGTATCTTGACGAGGGCACTTTGGAGAACTGTTACGCCGCCGGCAATGTCAGCGCGGATTCGTACTGTGTTGGCGGTCTCCTTGGGGAAAACGGCGGAGCGGTGGCGTATTCCTATGCCAACTGCAAGGTGTCAGGTTCTTCTTATACCGGCGGTCTCGTCGGTTATAACTACGGCGTCATCGCCGCCACCAATTATGTTTTGGGCGGTTCGGTAACCTCCATTGACGGCGGTTATACCTACTGGGAGGAAACCAGCTTCGGCAGAATCGCCGGGGGAAATGACGATGAATGTACCTGTGACGGTATTTCCGTATCCGATTTACAGTTCTTCGCAAACCCCATCGATGGGGAGGGGCAAAGTTTCTCCGGCATGACGGGGGTAAACGGTACGGACGCCTCAGCTCCTGTCGCTTTTACGGCCTGGGATTTTGAAAATATCTGGAAAACCGGCGGCAACGGGAGAACCGTCTTTCAGTGGCAGAACGCCGCCGCCGTTCCCTCGGTGCCTTGGCTGCAAGGTGTCGCCGCGGGTGGAACCTATTACGAGGTTTCGCCTCATTGGATCACGGAAAGCGGCGTGAGCTATACGGCGACGCTCTCCAAGGATGGCGCAGCGGCCACGACCTTTGCCTCGGGTACTACCGTCGCGGCGTCAGGCTCCTATTTGCTGAAAGTGACGGCGACAAAAACCGCAACCGGGTTAAAATCCACGGCTTCTTTGGCCTTTACCATCGACCGGGATCCCCTGGTGGCGCCGACCCTCAGCGGTGTCACCGATGGCGGCGTATACAATGCGGTACTGCCGAATCCCAGCTTCCATTCCTATTATTTCTGCGAGGAAGAGCTTTCCTCTGATGGGGGCGCGACTTTTGAGCCCTACGATAAAGACCTTTTCGCCACCGTGGGCGTCACGGACTTTGTGTATCAAGTGACGGCAAAGGCCCTGACGTATCCCGATGCCAGCAGTACCGCCAGTTTTACGGTAAACGGCGCGGGTACGGAAGAAAAGCCCTTCCTCATTTATACCGCCGCGGACCTGGCGGCAATGGACGACGGTTCTTCTTATGACTGGGGCCATCTCGGGGAATACGGTGACGACATGACGCCACTCTATTACGAATTGCAAAATAACATCGACTTAACCGGCATCGCCTGGGAGCCTTTGGGCAGCAGAGATTTCGGCGGGAGTTTTGCCTTCTGCGGCGTTTTTGAAGGCAACGGTTATACCGTCAGCAATTTAACCATCGATAAACCAAGCGAGAGCTACCTTGGTATGTTCAGCCTCAATGAAGGCGAAATTCACGATTTGCAGCTTACCAACGTAAGCGTTTTAGGGAATGTGCTCACCGGGGGTCTGGTGGGTCAGAACCATGGGCCGATCAGCGGCTGTTCTGTCAGCGGATCTGTTTCCGGTGAAGGTTACATCGGCGGTTTGGTGGGAAATAACTACGACAGCGACGGTGTCATTACGGAATGCACCTCCTCCGCTGTGGTCACCGCCACCGGGAACCAGGGCGGCGGCAGTCTCGTCGGTAGGAATAACGGTACCATCGAAAACTGCGGGGCCAGCGGCAATGTCGGCGGTGGCAGTTATCTCGGCGGTCTTGTGGGCAGAACCGGCACCTCATCTGAAATAACCGCTTCCTTTGCCGCGGGCGCCGTTTCCGGCAGCGTTGCTTTGGGCGGTTTCCTCGGTGAAAATTACGGCACTGTCACGGATTGCTACGCCACCGGTGCCGTCAGCGGCAGCGGCTCTGCCGTGGGCGGTTTAGCGGGGATCAATACGAATATGATTCAGCGGTGCTACGCTTTAGGCAACGCCACGGGGACTTGGGCCATCGGCGGTTTGGTCGGTACCAATTTTTCCTCCATTACGGGGGTGACGGCGGCCGTTAGCGACTGCGTGGCCATCGGCAGCGCCAGCGGTACGGAAGGAATGGTTGGACCGGTCTTTGGCAATAACACGGCGACGGTTTTGAACTGCCTCTCTGGCCTTACGACCCCCGCTGCTCAAGCCAAAGCCACCTACACTGCTCTTAGCTGGGATTTCGACACGGTCTGGACGATCATCGAAGGTAGCGGCTACCCGACCTTATTATGGCAGTCATGATTCCCATCATCATATAGCATCAATACCTTTACATCTATTTTGTTTACAGTCTATACGCCGCGCGACCAAGGGAAACCTCGCGCGGCACTTTTTATTTTACAAACAGAGAAGCCGAGAACAGTAGATCCGCGGTTTATCTTGCATTTTTCGTTTTTTTGGAGTATACTGTATCCTATATATTTATATCAAAAATGGGGACGATTGTACGAAGGAGATGGCATATGTATGATATCGTCATTGTCGGTGCCGGTCCCGCCGGGATTTTCACCGCGTTAGAATTATTACAGCAACCATGTCAGAAAAAAATACTGATTGTGGAAAAAGGCAGTCCCGTAGAAAAACGCTCCTGTCCCAAGTTAAAAACGAAGGTTTGTTTGAACTGTGATCCCTGCACCATTACGACGGGATTTTCCGGCGCCGGCGCGTTTTCCGACGGCAAGCTTTCACTAAGCTATGAAGTTGGCGGCGATCTTCCCGATTTGATCGGCAGCGACCGGGCTCAAGAGCTCATCAACTATACCGACCAGATTTATCTAAAATTCGGCGCCGACGACCATGTGGAAGGCCTCCAACAGGGTAAAAGAGTTAAAGATATCCGCAAAAGAGCCATTCAGGCCGGCTTAAAGTTAGTGGATTGCCCCATTCGCCATCTCGGCACGGAAAACGCCCAGAAGCTCTATTACGCCATCGAACAATATCTGCTGAACCAGGGCGTGGAAATCCTCTTCCATTGCCAATATACCGATATTCTCTTAAACGGCGCCGGTTGCCGCGGCGTGGTCGTGGAGAAGACCGACGGCAGCGAAAAAAGAGAAATCGAAGCGAAAACCGTCATCATCGCCACGGGTCGCCGTGGCGCCGACGAACTGGAAAAGATGTGCGCCCGCTACGATATCGCCCACCGTCCCGGCACCGTGGATATCGGCGTGCGCGTGGAAGTCCGCAACGAGGTGATGGAAGAAGTCAACGAAGTGCTTTACGAATCAAAGCTCATCGGTTATCCCAATCCCTTCCGCAACAAGGTACGTACCTTCTGCCAGAACCCCGGCGGTTTTGTCAGCCAGGAAAATTACGATAACGATTTGGCCGTGGTCAACGGTCATTCCTATAAGAACTTAAAATCCGATAACACCAATGTGGCGATTCTCTGTTCCCATAATTTCACGTCCCCCTTTAACCAGCCCATCGCTTATGCCCAGAAAATCGGCGAACTCACCAATATGCTGGGGGACGGCCACATCATGGTACAGCGCTACGGCGATATTTTAGACGGCAAACGCACCTGGGAAAAGGAACTGAGCCAGGCCAATGTCCGCCCCACCTTGGAAGACGCCGTGGCTGGCGACATTACCGCCGCCATGCCGTACCGGGCCATGATCAACATCATCAATTTTATCCAAGCGGTTGATCACGTGGTACCCGGTTTCGCCAGTGCCGAAACGCTGCTTTATTCCCCGGAGCTGAAATTCTACAGCAACAAAGTGCGGATGGACGAAAACCTCCGTACCAATGTCAAAAATCTCTACTGCCTCGGTGATTCCAGCGGCTGGACCAGGGGTTTGATGATGTCTTCGGTGATGGGCGTGCATATGGCGAGAAAGTTATTGGAGCAACGGTAAGATGCTGATCATTTATCTCCTAATGATTGCCGCAGGGGGCTATTTCTGGTTTATGGGCCTCAAAACGAAGAGGCTGCAAAGAGTCAAATTGGCCAATGAAGAGTTTCTTGCCAAAGTCGCCAAGGAAGATCGGGCTCAATACATTTCCACACTGGGGAAAAGTTGGCAATTCATCGGTCTTGGCCTCATCGGCGCCGCCGCGATCAACGCGGGGTTTGATACGAAATACGGCTGGATCATCTGCGCTCTCGGCATCACCACCGGCATTGTGCTGATGTTTTATTGTGATTACCGGATCAAGGTCAAACAGAAGGAAGCCGCCGCCAAAGGCCGCCAAAAGCAGGAACAAAAGCAAAAGAAAGAGCAATCCCAACACGTATCCACCAAAAACAAAAAGAGAAAGAAAAGATAGGCGCTGATACCGCGCCTTGAAGAGGAAAGCCGATGACCAACAAACAAATGGAGCATAAGCTCACAGAGATTGCGGCCCGCATCCGGGAAATGCGGGAAATCAGCGGTTTCAGTCCGAAAGAAATGGCCGCGAAAACCGATACCACGGTGGAGCAGTATCTTGCCTATGAAAAAGGGGAGCTGGATTTCCCCTTTACGTTTATCCACAAATGCGCCTTAGCCTTCGGCCTTGAAATCACCAACTTGCTGGAGGGCAGCAGCGCCAAACTGCACACGTATACCGTGACCAGGAGCGGTCAGGGGCAGACCGCCGTTGATGAAGACGGCATTGAAATCGTGAACCTGGCCCCCCGTTTCCACAATAAAATCGCGGAACCCTACTGGGTGCGCTATGAGTACAAACAGGAAGAACAGGATCGGCCCATTCATCTGACCACCCATAAAGGCCAGGAATTCGACTATATCATCAGTGGTTATCTGAAGGTGCAGGTCGGGGAACACGCTGAAATCTTAGGCCCCGGCGATAGCATCTATTACCATTCCAATATCCCCCACGGCATGATCGCCGTCAACGGTGAAGACTGCGTTTTCTGCGCCGTGGTTCTCCCCGGCGAGGAAACGGAAGAGCATCAAATCAGCCAGAGCATCGCCACGGCCAAACAGTCGGAACCGTGGATTGTCGACCGCTTCATCCGCTGTGAAGAGGACGATCAGGGCAGATTGCAGAGCATTGACTTTGAAAACGAGGAGCATTTTAATTTCGCCTTTGACGTGGTTGACGCCATGGCCGATAAATATCCGGACCGTTTGGCCATGCTGCATATTGATAAAGACCACGAGGAACGCCGTTTCTCCTTTGCGGATATGAAACATATCTCCAACCGTACCGCCAATTACTTTACGTCCCTTGGCATCAAGCGCGGCGACCGAGTGATGCTGATCTTAAAACGTCACTATCAGTTTTGGTTCTCCATGCTGGCGCTGCATAAGATCGGCGCCGTTCCGATTCCCGCTCCGGATCAGCTCAAGGTGCACGATCTCGAATATCGCTTTAACGCCGCGGGGATCTCCGCGGTGATCTGCACCGCCGCCGGTGAAGTGGCGGGGCAAGTGGAATTGGCCATGGAGCGCTGCCCTCAGGTGAAGACGAGAGTCATCGTCAACGGCCAGCGGGAAGATTGGCACTGCTTTGACCAAGAATATACCCTTTTCACCGGTAAATTTCCGCGGAAAGACGATTCCCCCTGCGGCAACGACCCCATGTTTATGCTCTTTACCAGTGGCACCACGGGTTATCCCAAAATTGCCGAACACACCCATCAATATCCTCTGGGACATTACGTCACTGCCAAATACTGGCACAATATCGACCGCGACGGCCTTCACCTGACGATTTCCGATACCGGCTGGGGCAAAGCCCTCTGGGGCAAGCTCTACGGCCAATGGCTGGCGGAAAGCGCTGTTTTCGTTTACGATTTCGATCGCTTTGACGCCAACGATATTCTGCCGATGTTTGAAAAATACCATATCACCAGCTTCTGCGCGCCGCCGACGATCTTGAGGATGATGGTCAAGGAGGATCTTTCCCGCTATGATCTCTCTTCGATCCGCCACATGACCACCGCCGGGGAAGCCTTGAATCCCGAGGTCTTCCGTCAGTTCAAGAAAGCCACGGGGTTAGAGATCATGGAGGGCTTCGGCCAAACGGAAACGACTCTCTGTATTGCCAATCTCAGAGGCAGCGAACTGCGGATCGGCTCCATGGGCCTGCCCAATCCCCTCTTTGATGTGGATCTTGTGGACAAAGAAGGCAATTCCGTCCCCGAAGGGGAACACGGTGAAATTGTGATCCGCACCGATCAACGGATCCCTTGCGGTTTGTTTGCCGGCTACTATAACATGCCGGAAAAAACCGCCGAGGTCTGGCACGACGGCATGTACCGCACCGGCGATGTGGCCTGGAAAGATGAAGACGGCTATTACTGGTACGTGGGCCGCGCCGACGATGTGATCAAATCCTCCGGCTACCGCATCGGCCCCTTTGAAATTGAAAGCGTCATCATGGAACTCCCCTACGTGCTGGAGTGCGGTGTGTCCCCGGCCCCCGACGAAATCAGGGGACAAATCGTCAAGGCCTCCATTGTCCTGACCCAGGGCACAAAACCGACGGAGGACCTGAAAAAGGAAATTCAGGAATACGTGAAAAAGAACACCGCGCCGTACAAATATCCGCGGATCGTCGTATTCCGCGATGAATTGCCGAAATCGATCAGCGGCAAGATTCAGCGCAATAAATTATAATCAAGAATAATAGAGAAGATGGAAAGATGTCCGCTTGACAAAACGAGAATCCGGTGTTATAGTAGGTAAAATTTCATTATAATACCGAAAAGGCATTGACGGAGAGAGCGGAAAACCGCGTCTTACAGAGAACCGGCGTCTGGTGAAAGCCGGCAGAGGCGTTTTTCCAGGGCTTGTCCCTCCCGAGCCGGCGGCAGAACGCGCCTTTTGCGTCAGTAGAGCCGTCCGTGACGCCGCGTGAGCGCGTAAGGGCTTGCTGGAGCCTGAAGAGAGGTACGTATTGACGTACAATTTGAGTGGTACCGCGGGTTTATGCAAAAGTGAACTCGTCTCAAAGGAAATCTTTGGGACGGGTTTTTTTGTCCCGGAAGAGGAGCGAGATATGACGATAACCCCAGGTTTGGAAGTGAAAATCAGCGAAATGGCCTCCCGCATCCGGGATCTTCGGGAGATCAGCGGCTTTACCCCGGCGGAAATGGCGGAAAAAACCGGCGTTTCCGTGGAAGAATATCTGACTTGCGAAAACGGGGAGGAAGATCTCAATTTTGCCTTTATTTACCGCTGCGCCATTGCCTTTAAAGTTGATGTCACCGACTTGATCGAAGGGTTCAGCCCGAAGCTGCGCGGTTATACCGTCACCCGCAAAGGCGAGGGGCAGCCTGTGGATGAAGCCCACGAAATGGTCTACTATAATCTGGCCGCCGCCTTCCAGAACCGCATTGCCGAACCCCTTTTTGTTCAGGCCAAATATGCGGCGGGGGCGGAGAGCAGAGAGATTGAGCGCACCACCCATGAAGGTCAGGAATGCGATATTGTGATCAAAGGCCACCTCAAGGTGCAGGTGGGCAACCATACGGAAATCCTCGGTCCGGGAGACAGCATCTATTACGATTCCGGCACGCCCCACGGGATGATCGCCGTCAACGGTGAGGACTGCCTGTTTTATGCCATTGTCTTAAATCCCACCGGCGCACCGATTCCGGAATTGCAGCCAAAGGAAGCGCCGTTGCCGGTATTGAGGGATCCCAGCCCCCGGCTTTGGCGCGACTATGTGGACCCCGTCGTCGATGAAAACGGCGTGTTGCAGTCGGTGTCTTTTAAAAACAGGGAAAAGTTTAACTTTGCCTTCGACGTCATCGACCGGCTGGGTGTGGAAAACCCCGATCAGCTGGGAATGCTTCACATATCCCGAAATCACGAAGAAAAGCGCATCACCTTTGGCGAACTGAAACGCGCCTCCTCCCAGGCGGCGAATTACTTTAAATCCTTGGGTATCCGCCGTGGCGATCGGGTGCTTTTGCTCTTAAAACGCCACTATCAATATTGGTATGCGCTCTTAGGCCTGCACAAGCTTGGCGCCATCGCCATTCCCGCGATGTCTCAGGTAACGGCCCGCGATCTCGAATACCGCTTTCAAAAAGCGGGGGTTTCCGCGGTGCTCTGTACCGCTGACGGCGATACGGCCCATCAGGTGGAGCTGGCCGCCGACCATTGCCCGGCCCTTGAAACGAAAATCATCGTCAACGGCCAACGCAAAGGCTGGCACGACTTCGATCAGCAATATCCCCTCTTTTCCGGCCGCTTTCCCCGCCCCGCCGACGCGCCTTGCGGCAACGAGCTGATGCTGATGTACTTTACCAGCGGCACCACGGGTTACCCCAAAATCGCCGCCCATAACTATGAATATGCCTTGGGCCAATTTGTCGCCGCCAAATACTGGCACTGCATTGAAGCGGGCGGCCTCCATCTGACGATTTCCGACACCGGCTGGGCCAAAGCCGCCTGGGGCAAACTATATGGCCAGTGGATGTGCGAAGGCGCCCTCTTCGTCTACGATTTTGACCGCTTTGACGCCAACGACATTATGCCGATGTTCGCTAAATACAAAATTACCAGTTTCTGCGCGCCGCCGACGATGCTCAGGATGATGGTCAAAGACGACCTTTCCCGCTTCGACTTCTCCTCGGTGAAGCATATGAGCACCGCCGGGGAAGCCTTGAATCCCGAAGTTTCCCGGCAATTCAAAAAAGCCACGGGCTTGGAAATCATGGAAGGCTTCGGGCAAACGGAAACGACGCTGATCATCGGTAATATGCGGGGTACGGAACTGAAATACGGCTCCATGGGCCGGCCCAACCCCCTTTATCCCGTTGATCTCGTGGATGGCGACGGGAAACCCGTTGCCGTCGGTGAAAACGGCGAAATCGTCATCCGCACCGCGTCCGGGGAATCCCCCGGATTATTGCAAGAGTATTACAGCGATTCGAAAGCCACGGAAAAAGCCTGGCGGAATCATATGTATCACACCGGCGATCTGGCCTGGAAAGACGAAGACGGCTATTATTGGTACGTGGGCCGCGCCGACGATGTGATCAAATCCTCCGGCTACCGCATCGGCCCCTTTGAAATTGAAAGCGTCATCATGGAACTCCCCTACGTGCTGGAGTGCGGCGTGTCCCCGGCCCCCGATGAAGTCAGGGGACAAGTGGTCAAAGCCTCCATTGTTTTGACCCAGGGCACGAAGGAGACGGAAGCGTTGAAAAAAGAGATTCAGGAATATGTGAAGGAACATACGGCGCCCTATAAATATCCGCGCATCGTGGTTTTCCGCGACGAGCTGCCAAAAACCAGCAGCGGTAAAATCATGCGCAATCAGTTGTGAGAGATGAGTACGATGAAGTGGAAACGAGTGACCCTGCTGGCCGGCCATTACGGCAGCGGTAAAACGAATATCGCGGTCAATCTGGCCCTGGCGCAAAAACGCGCCGGCTTTGAGGTTGCCGTCGCCGACCTGGACATCGTCAATCCCTACTACCGTATGAAGGATAGCGAAGAAGAACTGAGGGCCGCCGGGGTGGAGCTGATCTGTTCCGCCTTTGCCAACAGCAATGTCGATGTGCCGGCCCTGCCCCAGGAGCTTTATCGCATTGTCGATGATGAAGACCGCCATATGGTAGTGGACATTGGCGGCGACGACCGGGGGGCCTATGCCTTGGGCCGCTTCGCTTCCCGTTTAAAAGAGGAAAATGATTATGAGATGTGCCTCGTCTTCAACCAGTACCGCCCGTTGACCGCCGACGCGAAAGACGCCGTGGCAGTGATGCGGGAAATCGAGGCCGCAGGCAAGCTCCCCTTTACCGCCTTGATCAACAATTCCAACCTCGGCGCGGCCACGAAGCCTGAGGACGTGTTGTCTTCCGTAGCTTACGTGGCAAACATCAGCGCCGAAACGGGGCTGCCCCTGATCCTCACCACGGTGCGGGAAGAGATCTATGCTGATCTTGAGGGAAAAATCGCCGATCTATATCCTTTGCAATTGCAGCGGAAACGGCTTTGGCTTTGAGTCAAAAAACGCCCGCGTTACCGATAAATCCTTTTATCCGTTCATATTATATTTTTTTACATAGAAGGAGGTCATGCCATATGGCAAAGCTAACCATCAAGACCGACATCTGCAAAGGCTGCGAACTTTGTCTCGTCGCCTGTAAAAAGCATCTGCTCGTGATGTCAAAAGAGAAAATCAACGCCAAGGGCCATCATCCGGTGGAAATCACGGACCAGGAGGAATGCACCGCCTGCGCCAACTGCGCCACGATGTGTCCCGACTGTGTGATTACGGTAGAAAAGTGAGAGGTGAAGTGAAATGGCAGAAAAAGTATTGATGAAAGGGAACGAAGCCATTGCGGAAGCCGCCATTATGGCCGGCTGCCGTCATTACTTCGGTTATCCCATCACGCCCCAGACGGAAATCGCGGCCTATATGGCGAGACGGATGCCGAAAATCGGCGGCACTTTTTTACAGGCGGAATCGGAAATCGCCGCCATCAATATGGTGATCGGCGCGGCGGCCGCGGGGGTACGAACCATGACCTCCAGCTCCAGTCCGGGGATTTCCCTGAAAAGCGAAGGCCTTTCTTATCTGGCGGGCTGTGAATTGCCGGCCCTCGTCGTCAACGTTCAGCGGGGCGGCCCCGGTCTCGGCGGCATCCAGCCCTCGCAGTCCGACTATTTCCAGGCCACCCGCGGCGGCGGTCACGGCGATTATCATCTGCTGGTTTTGGCCCCCGATTCCGTTCAGGAAATGGCGGATATGACGGTCAAAGGCTTTGAGCTGGCGGAGAAATACCGCGTACCCTGTATGCTCCTGGCCGACGGCACGTTGGGGCAGATGATGGAACCCGTTGTCCTCGATGTGGAAAACGTGAAGACGTACGATAAACCCTGGGCGCTGACGGGTACCGGCGGGAAAAGAGCCCATAATATCATCAACTCTCTTTCCTTAAATCCCGAAGAACTGGAAGTTTGGAACCATAACCGCTTTGACCGTTACGCTGAAATGGCAGAGGCGGAAACATTATACGAAGAACATATGATGGACGACGCGGAAATCTGCGTCGTGGCCTTCGGCATCGCCGCTCGCGTATCGAAAAACGCCGTCGCCGCCGCCAGAAAAGAAGGGATCAAGGTCGGCATGATCCGTCCCGTTACCCTCTGGCCCTTCCCGAAAAAAGCCCTGATGGCGGCAGCCGCCAAGTGCAAGCATTTTATTTCCGTGGAACTTTCCATGGGGCAGATGATTGAGGATGTGGAACTGTCGATCCGTTGTTCCCGTCCGGTTTCCCTCTGTCACCGGGTGGGGGGTATCATTCCCACGCCGGAAGAAGTGCTTAACGCCATCAAAAAGGCGAATCAATAAGGAGGCGCAGAAATGACGACTGTATTTGAAAAACCCAAATCACTCACCGATGCTGAGCTGCATTATTGTCCCGGCTGTACCCACGGGATCATTCACCGCCTGGTGGCGGAAGCCATTGACGACCTGGGAATCGAAGGTAAAACCGTCGGCGTCGCATCGGTGGGCTGCTCCGTTTTTGCCTACAATTATTTTAATACCGACTTTGTGCAGGCTGCCCACGGCCGTGCTCCGGCGGTGGCCACCGGCGTCAAGCGGGCCAATCCCGATAATATCGTCTTCACCTATCAAGGCGACGGCGACCTTGCCGCCATCGGTACCGCGGAAACGGTGCACAGCGCGGCCCGGGGGGAAAACATCACGGTGATTTTCGTCAACAACGCCATTTACGGCATGACCGGTGGCCAAATGGCCCCCACCACTTTGCCGGGGCAGGTCACCCAGACTTCGCCCTACGGCCGTGACGTCGCCACTGTGGGCTATCCTATCCGCGTCTGCGAAATGCTCTCCCCCTTGGACGGCCCCGCCTATATCGAACGGGTTGCCGTCAATGATGTGAAAAGTGTGCGCAAGGCCAAAAAGGCCATCAAGAAGGCATTTCAATATCAGGTGGAAGGCAAGGGCTTTTCCCTGATTGAGATTCTCTCCACCTGCCCCACCAACTGGGGTATGGATCCGCAGGAGTCCTGCGCATGGGTAGAGGAGAAGATGAAACCGTATTACCCGTTGGGCGTTTATAAAGATAAATACGCGAAGGGGGATGAATAAAATGGCGACAACCCAAATCCTCTTTGCCGGCTTTGGCGGTCAGGGCATCCTCTTTTCCGGTAAGTTTTTGGCTTACGAAGGCCTTTTAGAAGACAAGCAGGTCAGCTGGCTGCCCTCTTACGGCCCGGAAATGCGGGGCGGCACCGCCAACTGCGCCGTAATCATCAGCGACGAGCTGATCGGCTCGCCCATTGTCACGACTCCGGACATTCTCATCGCAATGAACTTGCCCTCCTATGATAAATACGAAAACGTCGTTCCCGCCGGTGGCAAGATCTTCGTGGATTCTTCCCTGATTCAGCGGGAAGCGAAAAGAGACGACGTGGATACTTATTTCATCCCCGCCACCAAAATGGCTTCCGACGCCGGTCTTACCGGCCTGGCTAATATGGTGATGGTGGGCAAAGTCATCAAAGAAACGGGGATCATTCCCTTTGAACATATCGAGCGCGCCATGAAAAAAGTGGTTTCTTCCCGCCATCAGGATCTGGCCGGCGCCAACCTGAAAGCGCTGGCCATGGGCTATCAGTATTAAGACGCGTTGAAAGAAGGATATTAAAGACACCATGTATATCATCGACGCACACACTCATATCTTTCCCGGCAAAATCGCCGGGAAAGCCTCCGACGCCATCGGTGATTTTTACAAACTGCCGATGTACGCGCCGGGTTCCCCGGAAATGCTCTTGGAGAGCGGTGCCAAGATCGGCGTCAAAGGCTTCCTGGTTTGCTCTTCGGCGACGACGCCGGAGCAAACGTATAGCATCAATGATTTTATCGCGCAACAGTGCGGCCTCCATCCCGCGTTTTTCGGTTTGGGCACCATGCACCATGAACTCCCGGATATCGAGGAGGAACTGGATCGTGTCATCGCTTTGGGACTTCACGGCGTTAAAATCCACCACGACTTTCAGGGCGTCGATATCGACGAACCGGCGGCGATTCCCATGTACCGGGCCATTGCCAAAAAAGGATTGCCCCTGCTCTTTCATATGGGGGACGACCGTTCTGCGCACACCACCCCGGCCCGGCTAAGCAATGTGATGCGCCAGGTGCCGGAGCTCAAGGTCATTGCCGCTCATTTCGGCGGTTATCAGGCCTGGCATGAAGTGGCAAAGGAGCTGCCTCTTTGGGATAACCTGCGCTTTGATACCTCCAGCTCCCTGGCGATTTTGCCCAAGGACGACGCCTTACGGCTCATCGACCACTTCGGCGTGGAGCGTTACTTTTTCGGTACCGATTTCCCCATGTGGGAACCGGTGGCGGAATTGGCCCGCTTTCACGCTTTGGGTTTGACGAAAGCGGAGGAGGAAAAAATCTTCCACACCAACTTTGAAGATTTTTTCGGTTTGCCGAGGCACTGAAAAAACGAAGGAACGGCGGCTTTTCGGTTATCGGTTAAAAGCATATCTGACATATGCAACATATTTGTGATATAAAATCCGTGGACGAGAGCAAAGATCTCTTGCCCGCGGATTTTTATGGTAAAAGGGAAATGCGCTTCTTGCAATGGCAAAAAACGCATGTTTGTATTGACATTCGAAGAAGAGAGGCGTATATTGTAAGTAGACATTTATTAATAGAGAAGGGAGGGAATTCGATTACCATTACTATCATTTAAAAAAAAGAAGGAGATCACAATGAAAAAACGAAATTTTCTATGCGCGACAATGCTGGTAATGATGATTCTTTTATGATGTTCCCCTGGTCTCTTCGCTGAGGATGCCGCTGCTTCCGATGTGATTGTTGATGAAGAAAACGAAACTGTAAAGTTTATCTATCGGGAAAACGGTGAAGATTTCTCCGGTGTATTTTCGGATATTCCCGATAATGTAGTATAATTTATTTGTATCTATTTAAAACAGATCGATTTGGTCAATGGAATTTCTGAAACGGAATTCGCGCCGCAGCAAAACATCACCAGAGGAGAATTTATCAAGCTGATTTCGCTTTTATCGGCGGAA
Source organism: Clostridiales bacterium (assembly GCA_040776805.1). Classification (GTDB taxonomy): domain Bacteria; phylum Bacillota; class Dehalobacteriia; order UBA7702; family UBA7702; genus UBA7702. The sequence goes on from JAXGZS010000006.1 coordinate 106,186, forward strand.
AACATTGGGTCTCATACGGTGAGTGTTTCTTTTGCTGATGGAAATGTTAACGATTGGTATCATCCCTTTGAAGAATGGGCGGCTCATAACGGCATTGCGGAAGGCGATAACCAAAACAATTTTAACGGTAATGAATTTATTACCAGAGAAGAAGCGGTCGCGATGCTCTATCGGTTTTCGCAGTCTCACGGCAATGATATTTTCGACGGAAATACCCCGGTGACAGAGGCTGCTTTTGATGATGAGCCGCAGATTTCCCCATGGGCGGCGGCGGCTGTTAAAGCAATTGCTGAAGTCGGTGTGATTGCCGGTTATGAAAATCAGTTCAGACCGCAAGATTACATCAGCAGAGCGGAAGCGGCAAAGGTCGTCACGGTATACCGGATCTTCGACCAAAGACCCACGATTCTCAATGATGACGGTTCTACTCTTGAATATATGGAAATAGAAGAAGCGCCTTTTGATGAATCGCTCATTGAAGAAACTGGAGAAACAGCTGCCGGTTATACGGAAGTGAATCTTATTGGAGATGTGCCGCCCGTGGCAACAGAGGAGGAGCACGGCATCACCACATCATGGGCGACCACTGATCATGCCCGTATGTTAAGGCGAAGTTTCTCTCTCTTGGCGAAGGATAATCAGAATGGAGATACCCCTGTTTATGTTAATAACCTTTCCAATTCGCTTGGGTCAGGAACGTTGTTAGGCGGCGGCAAATTATCTATCGCAGCACAGGGGTATATTGAAGAAGGTTCAATGGCTCCTGATAAGTATGAAACCAGCGGGAATACTTTTATACGGCATTATTATAAATATGACCCGAATGGTGGTGTCGGGACGACAAAAAACAAAGAACATACTGACACCGCTTATCATTGGTTTAATGAACATTATTATTGGGCCAAATGTGACTACTCTGTAGGCAATTATGCAGAGGCTTATCGTGAAGTGGGTCGATCCATTCACTACTTAGAGGATATCAATGCTCCTCACCATGCGAGTTTGCATACCACAACAAACAGCAATCATAAAGAGTATGAAAGCTGGGTGAAAAATCATTTTTATAGTGAGTATTTGGAATACGGCTCTGCGGGAAGCTCCTATTCTTACATGTGTAATAATACTTTTTTAGCGATAAGCAATAACTTTTCTCATTATGCGTGTGATAGGTTCCCTTATTGTGATGCTTTTCAGTCTAATGAAACAGGGGCAAGAAATGCTACTGGCGAATTGACGAAGAAGACGCAAAGAGCGGTTGCCGGTTTACTTTATCGGTTTTTGGTAGATACCGGCCGCGCCAACTGAGAAGAGAGGAGGAGAAGCCATGGAAAAGCGTGTGGTAATCGGAACGTCAATGGTTCTTCTGGCTGTTGCCGCAGTGGGTTTCGTGATTTATCTGATCTTTTATCATGAATCCGAAACCTCTGTAAACGATACCCCATATGGTAACTCCCTCGCGGAACCGGTGACCAATGAGCATTGGGAGGCCACCTGGGAGGCGATCTTAAACAGTGACGTAGCCTATCTTCTGGATTCTGACTTTGACGTGACAGCGGACAATTTCTATCAGAGTGTTCATGATCTTCTGGGGCTCCCTGCCCGCCTCTATTTTTATAGTACCGATGATCAAATAGAAGGTTCCTATAAATGTGATGATCCTGAGATCACGGTGAAGTTCGCCGATGTTTTTCAAGGGTTATAAAACAGAATGTTGAGGAATATTATGATAAGGTCAACAACGAATATAATACGGAAATATCTTTTTGGAATGTGGCTGGAAACCTTATGATTCGCTGTTATCAAGATTACTCCTTCATTGGGATGCATCGCTATCATAAGAAGACTGATTCAGTTACCGACGATTATTTCTATGTTGAGGAAAACCCAACACGATAAAGCGATGTCCGCCTATGAAAAACTATTGCCCTATTCCATGGAAGCTCCAGAAACCGAGTAAGAGCCACTACTGTCGACTTGACGAAGAAGACGCAAAGAGCGGTTCTGACGCTCTATCGTTTCTTGTGGGATTCGGCGCGCCAACTGTGGGGGAGAGGAGGGAGAAACCATGGAAAAGCGCGTAATAATTGGAACGTCAATGGTGTTTTTCGTCATTGCCACGGTGGGTTTCGTGATTTATTTGGCCTTTTATCATGAAAGGGACACCAAGGTGAAGGAAGATGAAAAGGAAGTGGAAGTGGTGGCACTGACCCCTTACGGCCAAGAGTTGGCAGGATTGGGGACGTACGCCCAATGGAACGCCACCTGGGAAGATATCCTCAACAGCGACGCCGCCTATCTCCAGGATCCTGCTTTTGACGTGACAGCGGATAATTTCTATCAAAGTGTTCACGATCTCCTGGCGGCCCCTGCCCGCCTTTATTTCGGCACCAGATCCGGATATCCGGAGGAAAAGTACGTTGGGAGATGAAGGGGTGAAATTGGCCGCCGCTTTTCAGGATGACTCTCACGGAATGTTTCGAAGAATACGATGCCCTGGCGGTACGGAATACAATACCCATGTCGGTTTTGATAATATTGCGGAGGACGTCAATCACTATTGCCGTGAATTAATCCTGTATTGCGCTTAGCCGCTATTATATGAATACGAATTCGTATACCGTCGATTACTTCTATATTGAGAGAAACCTTTGTGATAAACTGATGGCCGCTTAAGCGAAAAGGAACTACTTCCTACGCCATGACGGCGCCAGCGCAAACGGAATAAAACCGAAGGAGAAGAGACGTATGAAGAAAAAACATATCGTAGCTTTTATCGTCATCGCCGCGTTTTGTCTCACAGGCGCCGGCTTGGTCTATGCCGTGCAAAAACCCAAAGCGGTGATTCCTTATGAAAAAACGCTGTCCAAAATAAGTTCTCCTTATACCGAGGCGGAATTGGCCGAAAGCGACGCCGCGTATTTGCTGAAAGCAGATTTTGATGTTACGGCGGATCATTATCAGCAGTGTATGTATGACTTTCTGTCTGCCCCGGCTCGGCTTTATTACGACGGCGATTACGATTCATGGTATAAATGCGACGCCCCGGAAATCAATGTCAAGTTTGCCGAAGTCTTCAAAGACCTCCCTCTGTATGATGTTACAGAAGAGGAATTTAACGGCGCTAATTCGGAAGGGCATTACCGCGAGTACTACCTTCGGAATGCGCTGGGTCAGGTCACGCTGATCTATCATCCCGATCCCAAAACTTACGTGGCCTTTGAGCGTGGGGAGGACGCGGTGGATTATTTCTGTATCGACGAGGATCTATCCTACGGAATCGACTACGCGGCGTATAAAGTTGCGGACTTCAACATCCGGCGGGGAAATTAGAAATCCGCTGAAAACGCGATGTCATTTTTTGTATGGCGATCAAAGCGAATTGATACATGAAAAAGGGTGCCCCAAAGGCCGAAAATCGGTTATTGGGGTACCCTCAGTCCGTCAATAGCATGAAATCCCCGGCAAGGGCAAAGAACTCTTTCCCGGGGATTTTTATGGTAAAAGGAAAAAGCGCTTTTTGCGATGGCAAAAAACGTATGTTTGTATTGACATTCGAAGACGAGAGGCGTATATTGTAAGTAGACATTTATTAATAGAGAAGAGCGGTTGCCGGCTGTTCTATCGGTTTTTGGTAGATACCGGCCGCGCCAACTGAGGGGAGAGGAGGAGAAACCATGGAAAAGCGTGTGGTAATCGGAACGTCAATGGTTCTTCTGGCTGTTGCCGCAGTGGGTCTCGTGATTTATCTGATCTTTTATCATAGATCCGAAACCTCTGTAAACGATACCCCATATGGTAACTCCCTCGCGGAACCGGTGACCAATGAGCATTGGGAGGCCACCTGGGAGGCGATCTTAAACAGTGATGCCGCCTATTTGCAGGACCCTGACTTTGACGTGACGGCGGACAATTTCTATCAGAGTGTTCATGATCTTCTGGGGCTCCCTGCCCGCCTCTATTTTTATAGTACCGATGATCAAATAGAAGGTTCCTATAAATGTGATGATCCTGAGATCACGACGAAATTTGCCGATGTTTTTCAAGGGTTATCCCTTAGAGAATGTTCCGAAGAGGAATATTATGATAAGGCCAACAACGAATATAATACGGAAATATTTTTTTGGAATGTCGCCGGAAACTTTGATATTCGTTGTTATTATGATCACTCTTATATTTTTATGAACCGCTATCATAGGTATACACATTCGTTTACCAACAGTTATTTCTATGTTGAGGAAAACCTTCACGATAAAGCGATGTCCGCCTATGAAAAGCTATTGCCCTATTCCATGGAGGCTCCAAGAGAGGAAACCGAGTAAGAGCCACTACTGCTGACTTGACGAAGAAAACGCAAAGGGCGGTAGCTGGTTTGCTCTATCGGTTTTTGGTAGATACCGGTCGCGCCAACTGACAAGAGAGGGGGAGTGATCATGGAAAAGCGTGTGGTGCTCGGAACGTCAATGGTTCTCCTGGCCATTGCCGCAGTGGGTTTTGTGGTTTATCGGGGAAAATCTTCGTGACAAAGCAGTGGCTCCCTATGAGAAACTATTGCCGTATTTTATGGAAGCTCCGGTGCGGTAAAAACTTTAATGCTATATACTTTTACAAAAACCCCCGAGAAGGAGCTTGCCGCTCCTTCCCGGGGTTTTAGATTTAAGCTTCATCTTTCACATATTCCGCGATATCCTCTAACTCGCAATCTAAAATTTCGCAAAGGGTATTCAGCGTATCCGTTGTGATATTTTCGTTGGCTTTCAGCCGTCGAATTGTGCGGGTATCTATGTTGTGTTTCTCGCGGAGCGTATAGGTTGAAATGCCTTTTTCCCGCATGGTTTCCCATAGCTTATCAAATAAAATCATATCATTTACCCCACAAAAAAAATTTGGTTGTTGCATATTTCTATTATGGGGTTTATAATCAACACCATTAAGGGGAATATAATCCCCATATCCAAATATGATCTGGAGGAAAAGCATATGGATTACAAGAAAGCCTATACTCTGCTTGCAGGAACAATGTCAGACGCCATGGATGAGATTGAAAAATCAAGGGTTATTTCACAGGAGATGGAAAATGCAATAAAAATGTTAAAAGATGGATTGGATAAAGTCGAAGAGATGTATCTCTGCGCGGAGGAGCGAACGGATGCATGAAAGAGGGTGCCCCCCAAGCCAAAAATTGGCTTTGGGGGCCCCCTCTTAGGTTGCTTATAAAATCGTTATTTGATTTTTTCAAAGGCCTGTTCCAGGTCGGCGAGGATGTCGTCGATATGCTCCGTGCCGATGGAAAGACGGATCGTGGCGGGGGAAATCCCGCAGGAGTGCAGTTCCTCTTCGTTGAGTTGTGAGTGGGTGGTGGAAGCCGGGTGGATCACCAGGGATTTCACGTCGGCTACATTGGCCAAAAGGGAAAAGAGGGTCAGGGCTTCGCTGAAGGCTTTTGCCTTTTCCTCACCGCCCTTAATCTCAAAGGTGAAAATGGAACCGGCGCCCTTGGGATAGTATTGGCCATAAAGCTCCCTTTCCCTGCCTTGGGCAAGGGAGGGATGATGCACTTTCTCCACCTGGGGATGGTCTTTCAGGTAAGCCACGACTTTTAAGGCGTTTTCCACGTGGCGTTCCACCCGCAAGGAAAGGGTTTCCAAGCCCTGTAAAAGCAGGAAAGAATGGAAGGGGGAAATCGTGGCGCCCTGATCCCGCATGAGGGTGCAGCGGATTTTCGTCACAAAGGCGGCGTTTGCCGCGGCTTCGGTAAAAATTACCCCGTGATAACTGGGGTTGGGTTCGGTCAGGCCGGGGAATTTGCCGCTTTCTTTCCAGTCGAAGCAGCCGCTTTCTACAATCACACCGCCCATCACGGTACCGTGGCCGCCGATGAATTTGGTGGCGGAATGAACCACAATGTCCGCCCCATGCTCCATGGGGCGCAGCAGGTACGGCGTGGCAAAGGTGTTATCGACGATTAAGGGAATGCCGTAAGCATGGGCGATTTCCGCGATGGCCGCCATGTCGCTGATATCGCAGTTGGGGTTGCCCATGGATTCCATATAGAGAGCTTTGGTGCGGGGCCGCAGTGCTTTACGGAAATTTTCCGGATCAGCGCCATCGACAAAGCTGGTTTCAATGCCGCTTTCCGGCAGCGTGTGCGCAAAATGATTATAGGTGCCGCCGTAAATCGCGGCGGCGGAGACGATATGATCCCCATTTTGGGCGATGTTGCGGATCGCGTAATCAATGGCGGCGGCACCGGAAGCCGTGGCCAGGGCGGCGCTGCCCCCTTCCAGGGCGGCCATGCGCGTCTCAAACACGGCGGTGGTGGGGTTTTGTAAGCGGGTGTAGATGTTCCCCGGCTCTCTCAGGGCGAAGCGGTTCGCCGCCTGGGCGGAGTCCTTGAACACGTACGAGGTGGTCAGATAGAGGGGAACCGCTCTGGCATCGGTGGCGGGGTCCGGTGTTTCCTGGCCCACATGGAGCTGTTTCGTCTCAAATTTACAATTTTTATAATCCATTACAATGAACCTTCCTGTTTTTTTCCGACGGTCTGCAAGAGCAGATCGGTCAGGGTAACGCTTTCGAGATAGCGGTCAATGAGGCGATCCAGCTCCTGCCAAAGCGGCAGCGTGCTGCATTGATCCGCTCGGTTGCAGGCGCTTTCATCCTCTTTGAGGCAAGCCACCGGCGCCAATGTTTTTTCCGTCAGTTTTAAAATCGAGCCGACGGTATAGTCGGCGGGGTTTTTTGTCAGGGCGTAACCGCCGTGTTTTCCTCTGGTGCTGGCGACAAAGCCGGCTTTCTGTAAAACAGCGACAATGCTTTCAAGATATTTCACGGAAATATCCTGGCGCAAAGCGATCTCTTTCAAGGAGATGGGCGTGTTGTTTTCCTGTTTGGCCAAATCGACCATGGTGCGCAGGGCGTACCGCCCCTTTGTGGAAATCTTCATGGCTTTTTTCCCCCCCGATCTCTGTTTTTCCAATTATACTACGGATATCTTGCCTTTTCAATAGAGCAGGTAAGGCGGGAAAGGGGAAAAACACTTTCTATTTGCCAATGCTCAGTAATTTTTCCGGCAGCATATCCCATCGTTTATAAGAAAAAGCTAATTTCTTATTTCAGAAATTAGCTTTTATTTTATTCGGATCTTCCCGGGATCAGCCCTTTGGGCCGCGGCTTCCGCCGGGATCTCTATTTGATCGGGTGGATGGTCTTGATGTCGTAAGGCGTCGTCTGGTAGACAAAGTAGTTGAGCCAGTTGGAAAAAAGCAGGTTGGCGGCACTGCGCCAAGTGACGACGGGGGTTTTCGTATCATCGTCCCCTGGGAAATAATTTTTCGGCAAATCAATGGGGAGTCCCGCTTCTTTGTCCCTGAAATATTCTTTTTTCAGCGTGTCGCCGTCGTATTCCGCGTGGCCGGTCACAAAGATTTGCCGTCCCTGTTTCGTCATGACCACGTAAACGCCGGCTTCCGGCGAAGAGGAGAGGATTTTCAGAGTCGGCACCGCTTCGATGTCTTCCCGCGAAACAGTGGTGTAGCGGGATTGGGGAACCATGAACACATCGTCGAAGCCGCGGAAGAGAATGGATTGCTTGTAATCGACCTGGTGGGGGAAAATCCCGAAGAGCTTTTTGGGCAGGGGATATTTCTTGATGCCGTAGTGGTAGTAGAGTCCCGCTTGGGCTCCCCAACAGATGTGAAAGGTGCTGTAAACATGGGTTTTGCTCCACTCCATGATCTCGGCGAGCTCATCCCAATATTCCACGTCTTCAAAGGATAGATGTTCCACCGGAGCGCCGGTGATGATCATGCCGTCAAAATTTTCGTTTTTCAACTCGTCAAAGCGCTTATAGAAAGCCAGCATGTGCTCTTCCGAAGTGTTTTTCGGCCGGTGGGAGGTCTGCATCAGCTCCATTTCCACCTGAAGCGGCGTGTTGCCGATGAGCCGGGCCAGCTGGGTTTCGGTGACGATTTTTGTGGGCATCAGATTGAGGATGACGATTCTCAGCGGGCGCACATCCTGGGTCCGCGCCCTTGTTTCCGTCATCACGAATATATTTTCGCTGTTCAGCGTTTTTGTGGCAGGCAACTGATTGGGGATTTTAATAGGCATATGGATCATACTCCCGTTAAGATATTAGAAAAATCGTAACATTATTCGATCCTCTTGTCAAACGGTTTTCGGGAAAACGCAGGATTTATTACAAAATAAACAAGAAAATGCTTTGAAAAGACAATGGATTCTGTTATAATAAGCTGATGCAAGAAAAACAGACATTGTGCAGATCTTTTTAAGGGGCAAGAAACCATGGAGCTGAAAAAAAGGTCCGAACCGAAATTCATATCCTCCCAAAAAGCGGCGGAGGTCTTTGCCGATATGAAACCGGCGGAGCCTGCCGCGGCAGCGGAGCCAACATCAGATAAATCAGACGAACCAGATGAATCAGATGAATCAGGGAAATCAGAAGAACCGCTTTTGGCGCAAGCACCGCAGCAGGAAGCAGGCGGCTTAGATTTAGCCTTCGTCGCGGAAGAGGAGCCACCCAAGGCAGGCAAAAAGAGATACGAGATCAGTCCCGTTTTTCTTTACGGTCTGTTCTTCTATTTATCTATCATCTTTTTGGAATGTGTGCTGAAAGTTTACGTTTACGGCGTTTTATGGAACCGTGGATTATTGCTGATGGCGCTCTTTTCCCTTCCTGTGGCCTGTGTTTTCGCGCTTTTTACCGCCTGGGCCAAAGGCAAAATCGTCCCCTTTGTACTGCTGATTCTGACCACGGTCTACTTTATGATCCAGACCGTTTACTATACGATCTTTGCCACCTTTTTTACCCTCTATTCCTTTACCGGCGCCGGTGACGTTTCGGAGTTTTGGCAGGAGGCTCTACACGGTATCAGCCAGGGCGCCCTGCCGCTGCTGCTCCTTCTTTTGCCGGTGATCGCACTGTCTGTCATTTATCGTTTTCTGCGCTTTCAGAAACCTGCCGCCATCTGGGTCTTTGCGGTGCTGCTGGTGCTCACCGCCGCTTTTCAGGTTTTCGGTACGGTGATTGTCTATCGCGGTGACGACGAGGTAATGTCGGAAAAATATCTCTATACGAAAACCTTCATCCCCACTCTGTCCGTGAATGATTTCGGCGCTTTGACCACCCTGCGTTTGGATATGAAGAACATGATCTTCGGTATGGCGGACACGGATACCGCCGCCGCCTATGAAGCCCAGGAGGCCGCCGCCCGCGAAACGGAGGACACGGTTTACGCCGACAATGTCCTCGATATTGATTTCGCGGCTTTGGCCGAAAATGAAACCAACGCTACCTTAAAAGATATGGACGAATATTTCGCCACGGTGACTCCCACGGCGCAGAATGAATATACCGGTTCCTTTCAGGGTAAAAATCTGATCTGGATCGTGGCGGAAGGCTTTTCCAGTTGGGCGCTGGACGAGGAGCTCACGCCGACGCTTTACAAAATGGCCAACGAAAGCTTTGTTTTCGAGAATTACTATAATCCGATTTGGGGCGTTTCCACCAGCGACGGTGAATACACGGTCTGCACCGGTCTTTTGCCGAAAACTGGCGTTTGGAGCATGTCCGTCAGCGCCGGCAACGATATGGCTTTTTGCCTCGGGAATCAACTGAGCAAACTCGGCTACCTTTGCAACGCCTACCACGATCATACCTACACTTACTACAACCGGGATGAAAGCCATCCCAACCTGGGTTACCATTATTACGGGAAAGGCAACGGTTTGAAAATTACCTCCCAGTGGCCGGAAAGCGACTTGGAGATGATGGAAAATACCGTGAACGATTATAGCGGCAGCGCGCCGTTCCACATTTATTATATGACGGTCAGCGGCCACCTGGAGTATAACTTTGGCGGCAACGTCATGGCAAAAAAACATGAGGCAGACGTGGCGGCCCTGGATCTCTCCACCGCCTGCAAGGCCTATATCGCCTGTCAGATGGAATTTGATCAGTCGATTGAATATCTGGTCAACGCTTTGAGCGAGGCCGGCGTCTTAGACGATACGCTGATCGTGATCTCTGGAGATCATTATCCTTACGGTCTTACCACCGAAGAGATCAACGAGCTGAACGGCGATGAAGTGGAACAGAATTTTGAACTCTACCGTTCCACGCTGATTATGTGGAACAGCGTTTTGGCCAAACAAGAGCCGGTGGTTGTTGAAAAACCGTGTTATTCCGTGGATATTTTGCCCACCCTCTCCAATCTCTTCGGCGTCGATTACGATTCCCGTTTGCTGATGGGCCGAGACATCCTCTCCACCGCTTCGCCACTGGTGGTTTTTGCCAACCACAGTTGGCTGACGGATCAGGGAAGGTACAACGCCGTTACCAGGGAGTTCGCCGCCGACGAGGGCGCGGCCGTGGCAGATGAATACGTACAAAATATGATGGATAAGGTCAATTCCATGTTTAGTTATTCCGCAAAGATTTTAGAAAATGATTATTATGCTTCGGTGGTTCCAGCAGAGACGGCAACCGCCGCGGCAGAGGAGACCACAGAATGAAGAGTTAAGGCTGATCCGGAACGGATTTCCCTCCAGGAGAAACGGTTCCGGGCAGCCTCTTTTTTTCAACGGGAAAAAGTGTATTTTATGCAGTAATTTTCATAAATTAAAGAATGGCCTCGGATAATATTGACGTAAAAGAGAAATTCTTTTATAATAATAAGAATCATGAAAAAGAGAACGGCATCTATGAGTTTGGAAAAGGCAGGAGGCCTTTTCGGTACGAAAGGAACGATGAAATGAACGGCAGAGAAAAAGAAATCTACCTTGTGCTGGCCGACGGTACAGTGATGAAGGGTAAAAGCTTCGGCGCTTGCGGCGACGTCATCGGCGAGGTGGTCTTTACCACAGGGATGACCGGCTATTTGGAAACCCTCACCGATCCCAGCTATTACGGGCAGATCGTAGTCCAAACATTCCCCCTGATTGGTAATTACGGAGTGATCCCGGCGGATTTTGAAAGCGAGAAACCACGGCTAAGCGGTTATATCGTCAGGGAATGGTGCGATTTCCCCTCAAACTTTCGCTCTGAAGGAAATATCGATACATTATTAAAGGAACATCATATCGTCGGTCTCTGTGACCTCGATACCCGGGCTTTGACGCGGAAACTGAGAAGCGCCGGGGTCATGAACGGTATGATCACCGCAAGCCTTGACGGTTTCGAAGAGAAGCTGGCCAAAATCGGCGCATATCGCGTGGTAAACGCTGTGGCGGCGGTGACGGAGACCGAGGAAACCGTGATAAAACCGGAAAAAACCGCCTACCGTGTCGCCCTTTGGGATTTCGGCGCCAAAGGCAATATCATCAGGGAATTGGTGAAACGCGGCTGCGAAGTGATCTGTGTTCCCGCGGGCATCACCGCCGACGTCATCGAAGCCCTCCACGTGGACGGACTCGTGCTCAGCAATGGCCCCGGGGATCCCAAAGAAAATACCGATATCATCCCGGAGATTGGCCGTTGGGTCAAAAAGCGGATCCCTACCTTTGGCATCTGTCTCGGTCATCAGCTGCTGGCCCTTTCGGAAGGGGCCCGCACCGAAAAGCTGAAATACGGCCATCGCGGCGCCAACCAGCCGGTGCGGGAGGTGGCCACGGGGAACATTCTGATCACCAGCCAAAATCACGGCTATGCCGTTGTCCGCGAAAGCCTGCCGGCTCACGCGGAGCTGATCTATGAAAACGTCAACGATCACACCTGCGAAGGCGTTGCCTACCGGAACTTCCCCGCCTTTTCCGTCCAGTTTCATCCCGAAGCCAGCGCCGGTCCGCTGGATCCGGGTTTTCTCTTCGACCAATTTATAACCATGATGGATACCGCGAAAGGGGGCAAGGACAATGCCGCAGAATAAAGAGATCAAAAAGGTTCTCGTGATCGGCTCCGGCCCCATCGTCATCGGCCAGGCCGCCGAATTCGACTACGCGGGTACCCAGGCCTGCCGTGCCTTAAAGGAAAAGGGCCTTGAGGTGGTGCTGATCAATCCCAACCCCGCGACGATCATGACGGATAACGTCATTGCCGATAAAATCTATATCGAACCCCTTACCACCGAAGTGGTGAAGCGCATCATCAAAAAGGAAAAACCCCAGGGCTTTCTCTCCACCTTAGGCGGCCAAATGGGTCTCACCCTCGGTATGCAGCTGGCCAAAGAAGGCTTTTTTGAGCAGGAAAACGTTAAGATGCTCGGCGCTTCCCTGGATACCATCGAAAAAGCCGAAGACCGCCAGAGCTTTAAGGACTGCATGGAAGAAATCGATCAGCCGGTGATTCCTTCCCTGGTGGTCACCGACATTGAGGCCGCCGTGGGCTTTGCGGAGGAAATCGGCTACCCTGTGATCGTGCGCCCCGCCTTCACCTTAGGGGGCAGCGGCGGCGGCATGGCCGACAACGAAGCCGAACTGCGGGAAATCACCGAAAACGGCCTTCGTACCTCTCCCATCCATCAGGCGCTGATTGAAAAATCCGTGGCCGGTTGGAAGGAAATCGAGTTCGAGGTCATGCGGGACAGCAACGACAACATCGTGGCGGTCTGTTCCATGGAAAATCTGGATCCCGTCGGCGTCCATACCGGCGACAGCATCGTCATCGCCCCGGCGGTGACCCTCTCCGATAAGGAATATCAAATGCTGCGCCGGGCGGCTTTGAACATCGTTGCCGCCCTCAAAGTGGAAGGGGGCTGTAACTGCCAGTTCGCCCTCAATCCCCATTCCTTTGAATACGCGGTCATCGAGGTCAATCCTCGTGTGTCCCGATCCTCTGCTCTTGCCAGCAAGGCCACGGGCTACCCCATCGCCCGCACGGCGGCGCTGATCGCCATCGGCTTTCATCTCGACGAGATCCAAAACGAAATCACCGGTAAGACTTACGCCTCCTTTGAGCCGACCATCGACTATGTGGTGGTCAAAATGCCCCGCTGGCCCTTTGACAAATTCGTCTATGCCAAACGCTCCCTGGGAACGCAGATGAAGGCCACCGGGGAAGTCATGGCCATTGCCCCCACCTTTGAAGAAGCCCTGATGAAATCGGTGCGCGGGGCGGAAATCGGTTTAAAAAGCCTGGCCATGGCCAAAATGGAACAGCTTGACGACGAAAAACTGGCGAAATTGGCCGCCAAGGCCACCGATGAGCGGCTCTTTGCCATCTATGAATGGATCCGCCGGGGTGTTACCATCGAGACCATCCATGAACGCTCCCGTATCGACCTTTGGTTCTTAAAGAAGATCGAGAATCTTGTCGTCATGGCCAAAACCCTCCAAAGGGAAACCCTCGACGACGACCTCTACCTGGCCGCCAAGAAGATGGGCTTCCTCGACGAGACCATCAAAGAGCTCTCCGGTCAGGAGATTGCCCATCCGGCCAAAGCGGTATACAAGATGGTGGATACCTGCGCCGGTGAATTTGCCGCCGAAACCCCCTATTTTTACAGTACGTACGATGAGGAAAACGAAGCGGCGGAGTTCATCAAGGAACACGCCACCGGCAAAGAAACCATCGTCGTTTTCGGTTCCGGCCCGATCCGCATCGGTCAGGGCATTGAATTTGATTACGCTTCCGTCCACTGCGTTTGGACCTTAAAAGAAGCCGGTTACGAGGTGGTGCTGGTCAATAACAATCCCGAAACCGTATCCACCGACTTCAATACTGCCGACCGCCTTTATTTCGAGGCCTTGACCGCGGAAGACGTCGGACATATCCTCGATACGGAAAAGCCCTGCGGCGTCGTTGTGGCCTTTGGGGGTCAGACCGCCATCAAGCTCACCAAATACCTGGCCGACCGGGGAGAAAACATTCTCGGCACCCAGGCGGACAGCATTGATATCGCCGAAGACCGGGAGCGCTTTGACGAAATTTTAGAACAGTATCAACTCAAACGGCCCAAGGGCGAAACGGTAATGACCGCGGCGGAAGCCGTGGACAGCGCCGACCGCCTCGGTTATCCTGTATTGCTGCGTCCCTCCTACGTATTGGGAGGTCAAAACATGATCATCGCCTTCAACGAGGAGGATGTCAACGAATATATGGCCATCATCTTAGCCCAGGGCATTAAAAATCCCGTGCTCATCGACGCCTACCTGATGGGCGTTGAGGTGGAGGTGGACATCATCTCCGACGGCGAGGATATCCTCGTTCCCGGCATCATGGAGCATATTGAGCGAGCCGGCGTTCATTCCGGAGACTCCATTGCCGTCTATCCGGCCTTTAACCTCACCGGCGCTTTGACGGAACAGCTGGTGGCCGCTTCGGAAAAGATCGCCAAAGGCTTAAAGACCAAAGGGCTGCTGAATATTCAATATGTGATTTACGCCAATGAAATCTATGTCATCGAAGCCAATCCCCGTTCCTCCCGGACCGTGCCCTACATCTCCAAGGTCACGGGCCTGCCTGTGGTGGACATCGCCACCAGGGCCATGCTGGGGGAAAAGCTCAAGGATATGGGCTACGGCACGGGCCTTTACCGTTCCGTACCCTATTACGCCGTGAAAGTGCCGGTCTTTTCCTTTGAAAAGCTTGCCGATCTCGATACCCAGCTGGGGCCAGAAATGAAATCCACCGGCGAAGTTTTGGGCATCGGCCGCACCTTAACGGAAGCCCTCTATAAGGGCCTTGTCGCCGCCAATTACCGCATGGAAAAGGGAGGCGGCGTGTTCATCACCGTCCGCAACAGCGATAAAGGGGAAATGGTGGACGTGGCCCGGAAGTTTTATGAGAGCGGCTTTGGCCTTTTCGCCACCAGCGGCACGGCTCGGGCGCTGCGCAACGCCGGTATGGACGTAAGCGAGGTGCCGAAGATCAGTGAGGGAGCAGGCTTGATGGAGTTGCTGGAAAGCGGTAAGATCAACTATGTGATCTCCACTTCCAAAAAGGGCAGACTGCCGGCGCGGGACAGCGTCAAAATCCGCCGCAAAGCGGTGGAGCGGGCGATCCCCTGTTTGACCTCAATGGACACCGCCAACGCTTTGATCGACAGCTTAAACAGCCGCTATTCCCAGCAGACCATGGAACTGGTGAACATCAACGGCTTGCGCCGGGAAAAACGCAAGGTGCCTTTCCTCAAAATGCGCGCCTGCAATAACGATTACCTCTATTTCGACTGTTTCGACCAGGAAATCAGCGCGCCGGAATCGGTGTCGGTGGCCTTGGCCAACCGGCGCACCGGCATCGGCAGCGACGGCATGATTCTGATCGGCAAGTCCGCGACCTGCGACGCCAAAATGACGGTCTACAACGCTGACGGCACCGAGGGCATGATCGGCGGTAACGCCCTGCGCTGTGTCGCCAAATATCTTTACGAAAAAGGTATTGTCAGGAAAGAGCAGATGGTCATTGAAACCGCCAGCGGCCCCCGGCAGGCCCGGCTCTATCCCAGAGACGGCGAGGTGGACAGCGTTACCGTAGACATGGGCAAAGTGGTCTTAGACGCCGATCAGGTGCCGACCCTGATCAAACCTGAAAAGGACCATATGGTCTGCGGCCAGAAGATCGTCATTGACGGCAAGATCTATGAGGTGACCTGCCTTTCTTTGGGGAATCCCCACTGCGTCGTTTTCCTGGAGGATATTCACAGCCTTGATTTGGCACAGCTGGGCCCTGCATTTGAAAACGCGCCGCTTTTCCCGGAACGGGTCAATACGGAATTCGTTTCCGTCCTCGCCCCCAATAAACTGCGGATGCGCGTTTGGGAGCGGGGCAACGGGGAAACCTGGTCCTGCGGCACCGGGGCCTGCGCCGCGGCGGTGGCGGCGGTCTTAAACGGCTACTGTAAAATGGACAGCGACATCACCGTGAAGCTCAAAGGCGGCGACCTGGTGATCCGCTACCAAAGCGACGGCACGGTGCTGATGACCGGCGACGCCAAAAAAGACTACGAAGGCGTCATTGAACTGTAAGCGAAAAGGGGACAAAGCACTTTAGAACGACCACTGCTAAGTTGAATTTCCGATAGCATATAACGGAAAAGCTGGCTTCTTTTTCTCAAGAGCCAGCTTTCCTTTTGTCAGGGTCTTTCCTGCGACAACCCCTTTAATTCATTTTATCGGGGACAAACTCCGCAATATCAGATAAGCTGCAATCGAGAAGATGACAGAGGGCGTCAAGGGTATTGCTGGATACCGACTGATTGGTTTTCAGTCGTTTCATCGTCGAACTGCTGATGCTATAAGATTGTCCCTTATTTCTCAAGGTGTAGGTGGTGGCCTTTTTCTTTTCCATGGTTTTCCATAATGGAGCGTATGAAATCATTGCGTATACCTCCTTTACTTTATCTATATTGTTGCGTATCATGACCATAAAGCGTTATGGTCATGATTGGCCATTTCGCGAATACCTTTCCGAAAATATATAAGTATGGTTCATGCCATACACTTCTTTGGGGCTATTCCTATGTTGACAGTGCTGAACTCGAAGTTTATAATGAAAAGACCAAATTGCCGCACTTGAAAACCTGGAAGAAAGAAAAATGGAAAGTTTGCTTGAAGTACATGATCATCGCTTACGCAAGGCGGAACTGTCCTTGGCCAATGTGGTGATGTGTTTGTTGGTGGTCTTTATTCACGTTTCCTCGGAGCCGGTGGATTTCCTGTTGAAGGATAGTTGGCAATATGTAACGGTGGCCACGGCTGTGCACCTCGGGGGTTTTGCCGTCCCCGGCTTCATCTTTCTCAGCGGCCTAAAATCCTTCCTCCATCATGGAGACACCATCGATTACCTTCAATTTTATAAAAGGCGCTTTATCACCGTAATGGTTCCCTATCTATTATGGTTCTGCGTTTATTGTATTTACTTTTATATCCATAACGATATCGTTATGGATGTCGGCGCCCTGGCGAAATCATTTTTTCTCGGTACTTTGGTAAGCCCGTTTTATTTTGTTGTGGTCATTGCGGAATTCTATATGCTGATGCCGTTATGGCGTTGGTGGCTTAAGAGGAGCAGGCCCTTTACGGCGCTGTTCATGGCATTTGTGTTGATGATGGTCAGCAAAAGCTTGCCCCAGCTGCTGTCCGCGGCTTTCCCGGCTTGGCATTTCCCGCCTCAAAATGTGCTGTTTTCGTCTTTTCTCGTTTTTTGGGTTGGCGGTTGCCTGGCCGGTAAGTATTACGAATTGTTTTTCCGCGGGCTTTTTCGCGATGCCCGGAAGCTGCTGTTTCTCTTCCCCGCCCTTGCCGCGATCGATACCGTGCTTTGGCTTTCATCGGCAGAAGTAACTATTCCCATTTTTTGGCTGAACCTCGCGCGGATGAGTTACTGCGCCTTGGCCATCTGTGTTTTGCTGTTCGTGGCGAAAACGTATCAAACTTGGTCCTTTTTAGGAAGCAACTTTTTCAAAAGACTGGATCGCGCCGCTTACCTGATCTTTCTCAGCCATTCTTTGGTGATTTTTATGGTCAACCGTTTTCTCGACAATTATGCCGTGGCTGCTCTTGGCCCGCGCTATTTGATCCGCGTCATGGTGACTTATTCCGTCACGGTCGCCCTTTGTGTCGCCTGGCAACGGTTGAAAGAGCGGCTTTTTCCGCTGTCTGCAAAAAAATAACTTGACAACAAAAATAATTGCCTGTATAATGAAAAGACAATTACGTGTGAAAGCATTGAAACTTCGCAAAAGCGGATTTTCGGTGCTTTTTAAAATGGCAAAACCGCCTTCTCTCTTTTTTGGCTCAAAAACAGCAAAAGAGGAGCAAAAAGCGGAATTTTTACTTGACAGTGAGTGCTAAATTATGATACTCTGAATTGGTACCCTGTCTTAGTATGTTTAATTAGGAGGTGCATCTCATGCGCGTAGGAATCATTATGGCATGTACGGAATGCAAAAACAGAAATTATACCACCGATAAGAATAAGAAAAATAATCCCGATCGTCTCGAAGTGAAAAAATACTGCCCCAAGTGCAAAACCCATACGCTCCATAAGGAAACGAAGTAAGTTCTGCAACCCTTTGTGGAATCGGTAAAATAGCGAGGAAGAGACGCTCATGTTAGCAAAATCAAAAGCCCAAGCGCAAGCCCAGGCGAAGTCCAAGGCGGCGGCGAGGAAAAAATCTGATGTGAAACTCAAAACCAGAATAAAGAATTTTTTCCGCGGTGTCTGGGCAGAGTTGAAAAACGTACATTGGCCCACCAAAAAGCAGGTTCTGATCTATACCGGTGTGGTTCTTGTAACCATTGCGGCAGTGATGGTTATGCTTTGGATCGTTGATTCCATATTGAGTATCGGTATCGAAGGACTGTTGGGTCTTTTCGATTGAGTTCATAACGGGAAGGTTTGATTATCATGGAAAAACAGTGGTTTGTGATTCATACGTATGCCGGTTATGAAAACAAAGTTAAGGATAATTTGGAAAAGCGGGCGGAATCCATGCATATGGAGGATCACATCTTTCGTGTGATCGTGCCGATGGAAGACGAAATCCAGATGAAGGACGGCCGTAAAAAGGTCATTCAGCGGAAGGTTTTCCCCGGCTATGTCCTGGTGGAAATGATTTTAACGGATCATTCCTGGTATGTCGTCCGCAATACTTCCGGTGTCACCGGTTTTGTCGGCGCGGGAAATAAGCCCGTACCGTTAAATGAAGAAGAGATCAACACCATTTTGGAACAAATGGGGGTCATCGAAGGCCGCGTCAAGATTCAATTCTCCGTTGGTGAGAGCGTCCGGGTCAAGGAAGGACCCTTCGAAGATTTCATCGGCGTGGTGGAAGAGATTTTCCCCGATAAAGGAAAACTGAAGGTTTCCGTCTCCATGTTCGGCAGGGAAACTCCGGTAGAACTTGAATTTTATCAGGTCGAAAAGATCTGAGGACATATCGTTGCGGCGAAAAGTTCAATTTTGCTCCACATAACGGCTGTCAATGCCGTTTTGTTGATGGGAGGGGCGGAATATATAACGCTCCGTTATACCACATATCGTTAGAGGAGGTGTATTTGGATGGCCAAAAAAGTTATGGCAGTTGTAAAACTACAAATTCCTGCCGGGAAGGCCAATCCGGCTCCCCCTGTTGGTCCCGCGTTAGGGCAGCATGGGGTAAACATTATGGGATTCTGCAAAGAATTCAACGAAAGAACCCAGGATAAAGGCGGTCTCATTATCCCCGCTGAAATTACGATCTATGAGGATCGTTCTTTTACGTTTATCCTAAAAACGCCCCCGGCAGCCGTTCTTTTGAAAAAAGCGGCGGGGCTGGAAACCGCGTCCGGCGAACCCAACAAGAAAAAGGTCGCGAAGTTAAGCAAAGAACAGATCAAAGAAATCGCCGAAACCAAAATGCCGGATTTGAACGCGGCCGATGTTGATGCTGCCATGCGTATCATCGAGGGAACCGCCCGCAGCATGGGCGTGGAAGTCGAAGAATAAGCGTTATCGTATTCACCTTAAAGATCCGTGGGAGGATGTATTCATCCAATTGACCACATAGGAGGTAATGAAATGGCCAAACATGGCAAAAAATACAATGATGCTTTAAAAACGTTCGACAGACAGAATCTGTATGAACCGAAAGAAGCATTCAGTCTTTTGAAAAATACCGCAACCGCCAAATTCGATGAAACCGTCGAATTGCACGTTCGTTTGAATCTCGACCCCCGCCAAGCCGACCAGCAGGTCAGAGGCGCCATGGTGTTACCCCACGGCACCGGCCGCAGTCAGAAGGTGCTGGTTTTCGCCAAAGGCGAAAAAGCCAAAGAAGCGGAAACCGCCGGCGCCGATTACGTGGGCGCCGAAGATATGGTGGAAAAGATCACCAAAGAAAGCTGGTTTGATTTTGACGTCGTCATCGCCACCCCGGATATGATGGGCGTCGTCGGTAAATTGGGCCGTATCTTAGGGCCCCGGGGCTTGATGCCCAACCCCAAAACCGGTACGGTGACCATGGACATCACCAAAGCGGTGAACGATGTAAAAGCCGGGAAAGTGGAATACCGTTTGGACAAAGCGGCCAATATTCACGTGCCCATCGGCAAAGCGTCCTTTGATGAAGAAAAACTCTTTGAGAACTATATCGCCCTCATTGAAACCTTGATCAAAGTGAAACCCTCCGCGGCCAAAGGCCAGTATATGAGGGGTGTCTGCATCGCCGCGACGATGGGGCCGGGGATTAGGATTAATCCGCAGAAACCCCTCGGCAAATAAATTACGGCTTTCCATAATGGCTGATGCGCGCCGAATCCATCGACTCGTGACGCCTTGCGTGCCTTTGTGCACGCGGCAGCGCCCCGATCCGCTGTATTCAACGTGCCTAAGCCATTCTGAAAACCCTCTTACGGCTTCCGCGAAAGCCTGATACACGGCAAAATGCGCAAGCGCCGACTGCTTGTGTACCTTGATGTACACGGCGCACCCGTCCCTTTCTCCTTTTACCGCGTCTAAGGCTTAATCGAAACCCTCTTACGGCTTCCGCGAAAGCCTGATACACGGCAAAACAGGAAAAGTTGACAGACAAACCCTACCGTGTTATAATACACAGGCTTTCCAAAAGTAAATATATCCCAACCGCAGACAGCAAGGTGCCTTTTATGAGGCGTAAAGATTCGTTCACCTGCCGAGGTAAGGACTTGATTGAATGTTAAGACGAACACTGTCTTTTTACGATCCCCTGCCTTGCCGCGGGGGATCTGTTTTATGTTTTGAATTTTTTATTAAGGAGGTGAAATCATGGATCAAATGGATAAAAAACCTCAGAGAATTGTGAAGGAAAACCTCGTTGCCGGTATCAAAGAAGATATCAAAAGCAATTCCACCATGTTGTTGCTGGACTATAAAGGCATCAGCGTCAACGATGATACGAAATTCCGTCGTCAGTTAAGAGATGCGGATATGAAGTATTACGTCGCCAAGAATACCTTCATCAAACGGGCCGCCAACGACGAAGGCATCAACGCCCTCGACACTTTCCTGGAAGGCACCACTTCCGTGGCCTTCAGCAACGATCCCGTGGCTTTGGCCAAAGTGGTGGCGGAATTTGCCAAAACCCATAAGGCCGTCAAAGTCAAAGTCGGCTTGTTGGACGGCGCTTTGCTTCCCGCGGAGCAGCTCAGCAACCTTGCCAAGTTGCCCCCGAGAGAAATCCTGTTGGCCCAGGTGGTCGGCGGGATGCAAGCTCCCCTCACCGGTTTTGCCAGCGCCCTTCAGGGCTTGCTGCGTAATCTTGTTTACGTTATTGATCAGGTACGCGAACAGAAATCCGCCTAATAGGACGCCCATAAAGTCCACTTTTATTGAAAAAAGAATTTAAAAGGAGAACATAACCATGACCGTACAAGAAATTTTAGAAGGCGTAAAAGGCCTTACCGTTTTAGAACTGGCTGAATTAGTCAAAGCCTTTGAAGAAGAATTCGGCGTTTCCGCCGCCGCTCCCGTCGCTGTTGCCGCTGCCGCCGCCCCCGCCGCCGAAGGTGGCGCCGCCGAAGCCGAACAGACTGAATTCGACGTGATCCTTGAAGCCGCCGGCGATGCCAAGATCAACGTGATCAAAGAAGTCCGCGGCATTACCGGTCTCGGCCTCAAAGAAGCCAAAGCCCTTGTTGACGCCGCGCCCAAAGCCGTCAAAGAAAAGATTGCTAAAGAAGAAGCGGAAGAAATCAAAGCCAAATTAACGGAAGCCGGCGCCACCGTTACCGTTAAATAACGAACCGACCCAAAAAAATCCCAAAGCAGCCCCATGTTTCATGGAGCTGCTTTTTTTGCGCCTTTATAGAGAATGGTTAGCCCCTGGTCGCAGAGAGCAAAGCGCGTCGTCGCGCCGGTCTTTTTTAAACGGTTTTGAAGGGCAAAGATTAATAATGGTTAATCTTAGGAATTTTTTGGTACATCTTTGCTATAATGAATAGCTAAAGAACTGCCTAAAACATAATGTTTTACGGAAAAGGTTTTTTTCTGTGATTCATTGGAACAGCTTGATTTGGTTATGATTGTATGTTCCCAAAACGCCTGTTCTCTCTTATGCCGGATATTCCGTAAGCCTTGCGGCATATGGCCTTTGGGTCATCTTTTTGAAAATATTATTGGTTAATATTGAAAAAAAAAGATTGATTATTTCAATAAGTATGATATATTTATAATGATATGGGACTCTAATGATAGAATCGAACCCAATGCTGGGTTGATATCGAAGCACGTCGATATGATGTGCTTCTCATGTTACGTTGTTTGAAATTTAATATTGACATATTGCATTTTTGCGTGAAAGGGGGATATTTTTTTAGTGGCAGACGCTGTGTTTCGTGCAGCGGTCAGAGAATTTATCTGTAGTTTATTGTATTATATCGTATCAAGCAAGAAAACTTACATCAAAAATGTAAGGGGGAAACAAAAATGAAATATAAAAAAACGGCTTATCGCGGATTATTGACAACGCTGATGACCATGATTTTTTTACTGGTCTTAACGACCTTTGGTATCAGCGCTGCGACCGTTCCCGTGACCGTCAGCGGTAGCGGCACCATTTATTCGAATT
Organism: Clostridiales bacterium; assembly: GCA_040776805.1. Classification (GTDB taxonomy): domain Bacteria; phylum Bacillota; class Dehalobacteriia; order UBA7702; family UBA7702; genus UBA7702. Next base: position 128,667 of record JAXGZS010000006.1, read on the forward strand.
TTCATGAAATTACGAATGCCGCGAATCTTATCACGGATGAGCAATACTATTTTACAGGGAATACGATTCTCCAAAACGGAGCCTTTGGTATACTCCCTGACGGCACCGCGATCCTGCAAATGCTGGATTTCGACCAAGTAACGTCAAATGCCAGTTATTATATCCCCGGTTATGATTTGCAAGGGTCAGCGGCGATTAGAGATTCCAAGACTTTTATGAACTCATCGCCCTCAAGTGTTGCGGGTGATCCCGACCACTATGTTCTTGTCGTGCAAAAGGGAGCGAACTTTGATAATTGCATTTATGGCTGTATCAAATCCACCACGATTAGCACTCCCTTTCAATATACGTCTGGTGATGACACGTATGATTCCGGCAGCGGCACCGGCTTCTTCTATTGGTGCTATCGAGGCGGCGTTCAAGGCCTTGGGCCTCTGCATATATACACCTATGAACAGTATGGCGCGTCGGATATCTCCATTTCCTTAAACGATAACTTCGCGCCGGGCACCACCACCATCACCAATGATATGATCGATGTCAGCATCGGTGGCAGTCCCCTTGATGAGGGCAGTTATACGATTAGCGACAGTAACGTTGGTCCCGCCGGCAGTGATAATACCTTTTCCGTCAACATTGGCGGCACAGAGTTTACCGGCACAATCCCCACGTATACGGTAACGTATAATACCGGCGGCGGCGACGGTGTGCTTGTTCCGCCTGCCGCGTCGGCGACGACCTGGGCGGGGTATGACGTAATGCTGCCGGATCTCACCACCAGCCATACCTTTAAGGGCTGGTACAATGCGGCCTCCAACGGGGCAAAAGTCGGCGATGCCGGCGACGCCTATACGCCGGCCAATAACATTACCTTATACGCCTATTACACCGATTATTACACGGCCTATTTCATGGACCAGGACGGCAAGCTCTACGGCATGACCAGCGGAGAGTCCGGGAACCTCATCCCGTATCCGGTGCTTGTCGCGCCGACCAAAACGGGATATGATTTCACCGGCTTTTTTACCTCTCCCGTTGGTGGCGCACAGTATGCTTCTACGGATGCCTTCTCCGATAATAATGTAGTATACTACGCCCAGTGGGACGCAAAGGCATATTATTGTAGTTTAACCGGAACAGGCGACGCCGCTTCTTATGGGATTTCGGAGACGGACAATGGCGGCGACGTCGTGTATTTTGACGAAACGATCCAGTTAAGCCCTGTCAGCAAAGACGGATATGATTTTATCGGCTGGATTGACGAGACCACCGGCGTACTTTACGGCGCCACCGGCGCCACCGTACCCTATACTGTGAGCGGCGCAACGACGCTGACGCCGAAATTCATCCAAGATCCCAGCGCCTACCATCAGGTGCGCTTCATTGACGCGGATACCGGCGCGGTTTACGCCAGCTATTACCGGCACATGTCCGCGACGGAGACAGCTCCCGCAGCTCCCACCAAGGAAGGCTATACCGCCGAAAGGTGGGTTAACACCGCTGATGCCGGCGATAGCCTAAATCCCGGTTCCGGTACGGTTACCTTTACGGCAGACAAAGATTACAAGGTAGAATGGGAACCCCTTAAGTACGTCGTAACGGCGGACCCCGAGGGGTATACGTGTACGATTACAGAGAATACCAGCGGTCTCTGGGAATACGATCAAACGATCAATTTGAGTATTCCGGAGAAGAGCGGATACCTTTTTATCGGCTGGAAAGATAACAATACCGGCATTACCTATGGCAACCTTGGCGATACCACGCCGATTGCTTATACGATCAAAGGCGAAACCTCTCTCAGCGCGATTTTTATGAAGGACAATGACTCCTACCGCATCATCAAATTCATCAACAAAGAAAGCGGCTTGGTGTATGATTTCGTCTATCAGAACTACGGTGACGATCCTACCGTCACCGCGGCGGCCGCCCCCCTTCTGGAGGGCCATACCTTTGACACCTGGGTCAATCTGGACGATCCCGAGGATACGGTCTTAGCCGGCGCTGATATTACCATCGGTGACGCAACCCCCGCGGTGGTCACCTATTATGCAAAATGGACGGAAAATGAATACTACTGCTGGTTGACTGGTACCGGCAGCGAAGCCGTATATCATGTTTCTTTGACGGATGACAGCGGCGGCAGTGGCGGTGTCTTCTCCGCGCCTTACGGCAGCAATATCGGTTTACCGGCCCCCGAAAAGGATAACTATATCTTTGTGGGCTGGATCGATCAGACCGACAATCTGACTTATGGCAACTTTGGTGGCGGTCATGTTCAGTATATCATCAATGGCGAAACGACGCTGACCCCGAAATTCATCAAAGACGTCGACGCCTATAAACTCGTGCGTTTCCTGGATAAGGATACCCGTGAAGTTTATGGCTACTATTACCGCCATGTGGATGAAACCGATGTGAATGCCCCCGCGGCCCCCAGCAAGGACGGTTATACCTTCGTGCAGTGGGTCAACGCGGAGAACAGCGCCGATTCCCTGAATCCCGGCGATCCTGTTTCCTTCGGCGGCATCGACAGCGGTGAAAAGGATTATTACGCCCAGTGGCTCGGGGATGAGCAGGTGCTCACCTATGACGGCAATTTTGGTACCTCCACTCATGTGGACAGTGCCTTCACCAGTTATTCTCCGGTGCGGCAGTACTTCCGCACCGATGATGTGGTCACCTTTGACTGCACCGGCAGCGCTACTCCCAGCCCCAATGATAATGTTGTGCCTCAAGATGGCTACCGCATTTCATCGCTGCAGGTAAACTATACCGATGCCAATGATGTCGACCATAGCGTTACCCTGATTCCCGACGCCAACGGTATCTGCACCTTTACGATGCCGATTACCAGCGATCACAACATCACTTATTTTGCCACAGCCGTACAGACGGTCTTCCGCATCAGCGATCAGACCGGCGCCAACTTGACGGCCACGGCCTCCCTTGAGGGTTCCAGCACCGCGGTGACCACCGCTGAAGCCGGCGATACCGTCAATGTCCTCTTTACGGCGGACAGCGGCTATACCGTCAATGCCGGTACCATCCGCATCCTCAATACTGCCAACAGCCAGGAACTGACCTATACCAAGGTCACCGATGGCAGTAACACCTACTATCAATTCACCATGCCCGCCGGCGATGTGGAGATTCACGCCGACGCCAAATATGACGCCTATCACATCCAGCTGTCCGAGGCCGATGCCACGGTAAGCTCCTTGGTTAATGCGAGCAATGGCAACAGCGCCATCAGCGTGGGCATTACCCCGGTACCCGCCGGCAGTACCGTCACCTTTACCGCCGCGGCCAATACCGGCTATACCCTCAGCAGTGTCACCGTCTTTGACATTGAGACCAACCAGTTTATTCCCGTGGTCTACGATGCGGTGAATAGCACCTATTCCTTCACAATGCCCAGCGCCGATGTGAAGATCAGTGTCACCGCGGAAAGGAATAAAGCATCCCTGGTCATCCTGGACAATGACAACACCCTCCTCGGCATTGAAGTCGTCACCGAAGGTAGCTCCGTGACGGTCAGCGGCAACACCATCTCCGTAGGCGGCAACGATTACATCGCCGCCGACGTTCCCGGCTATAACTTCCATGAATGGCAGAGAACCGCCGATCAAACCCAATTTAACAGCCATACGGCGATCACCGGCTATTTCATTGTGAAGCCCGCCTATAACGCCAACGGCTATAACCTGAAACTGGCAGACGATTCCTCCGCTGTCGCCAAGGCCGAAGTGACCTATCCCAACCATACGGGTGTCACCCTGACCACCGGCGGTACCACGGTCATGACCGGGGATAACGTGGAAATCATCGCGGATCCCGATCCGAATTATCAGATCACTGGCGTCGCGGTGCGCTGCTCCGACCCGCAGTCTACCGCTGTGGTGGAAACCCGCCTCGTGTCAAAGGATCCCGCCACCGGCGCTTGGACCTATAACTTCATTATGCCGGCCTACGATGTGGAAGTGGCGGTTTACACCGAAGCCATTCCCTATCATGTCAGCGTTACCGAATTGGGCTTCCCCGAAGGCGGTACTTATGATATCAACGGTGTTACCACCACCAACGCCGATATCAAACAAGGCAGCCTCGTTTCGATCCCTGTGGTTCCCGCTGCCGGCTACTACATCTCAAATATTAACATCTACTATGATATCGACGGTCTTGGCAATTACACTTATGTCAGGGATGCCAACAATCCCTCCATCGTCTATAACAGCTACCACGCCAATACCGAAAATCCCTACGCGATTACCTTCACGATGCCTCAGGCCGACGTCAACGTTGAAATCACCTACGCGAAGGTGAATTACAACCTGACCACCATCTGCGTGGAAAGCACTTGGGGCAGCTTCAGCGGGATTCCCGCCACCGCCAATGTCGGCGATGTGATTGACTTTACGGTGGTGGCCAATTACGGCTACAATCTCAAGACGTTGACCTTGAAATATGGCAGTCTTTTCATCACGCCGATTGTAACCGCTACACCCACCGTGGATGGGGACGGCAAGACCACCTATTACTACCAGTTCACCATGCCCGCCTCCAATGTGGCGCTCACGGCGACCTTTGTGAAGAATCAGTACACCGTGACCTTTGTGGATTACGATGGTAAGACCCTGGAAACCCAGTTGCTGAATTACCTCGATAAGCCCAGCGTACCCAATATCATTCCCACCAGAACCGGCTATCATTTCACCGGCTGGACAAAAGACGCGACGCTGGAAAATCCCGGTTACGGCAATCCCTTTGTCAGCGACGTCTTCAATACCACCCAGGCTACGGTGATCTACGCCACCTACGAAATCAATAACTATGGTATCGACTACGTCTATGACTATCATTTAGGGGATGTCTTAGGTCCTCTCGATGCCGATTATCAAGAGCAGTTCATCGTGAAAGTCACGCCGAAGACCGGCTACAAGATCAATACTGTGACCGCCACGTATTTCGACGCCAACAACGTGAAACAGTCGATCACCTTCACACAAGTGCCTTCCGATCTGGAAGCCGGCGGCGACTACTTCCTCACGATGCCGGCGCTGAAAGCCGGTACCAATGTAACCTTCACGGCGACCTTCACCGAAATCACCCGTGCGGTATATCTTGAAGAAGTTGACTACGCCGCTGTCACCATCAACGGCATTGACGCGGAAGACTACCATGTCAACGCCAATTACGACAGCACCGTCACCATTAAGGTCACCCCGGATGCCGGTTACAAACTCACCGGCCTCACCGTCACCCAGCGCGGCGATGCCACCACCGTGGTGAAAGACTTCGCCAGCACCCTTTTAAGCACCGGCGGCAGCTACACCTTCACCATGCCCGCCTATGACGTGGACGTCAACGTCACCATCATACCCATTGAGTACACTGTGACCTGGAACAACGACGCCCACAGCACCATCTCCGATAACATTCCCGGCAGTTACGACTATAAAGAAGCCGTCACCTTCAGCGTCACGCCGGAAGCCGGCTATCAGATCAAGAGTGTTAAGGCCTCTTATCTCGATGCAAACGGTCTGAAGAAAAATATCACCTTCGACTCTGATGAGCCCACCGATCTGACCGCCACCTGCGACTATGCCTTTACGATGCCGATGAACAACGTTTCCATCGTCGTGACCACCGAACCCATCATCTACAGGGTTGATGTCAATGTAGTCGGCAGCGGCGCCTACCGTTTGAATAGCAACGGCACCGATGTGAAATGGACCACCGCGGCGTACAAATCCACTGTGAAGATTACGCCGGAACCGGCCCTTGGCTGGGAACTGTCGACCATTACCGCCAGTAATTCCAATGCGATTACGCCCAACGGCGACGGCACCTACACCCTCTCCATGGATAACCACGAAGACGTAACGGTGACCATCACCTATATCGAGACCACCTATAACATCAGCTATAACAGTCCGGCCAACGGTGTCATCAGCCTCAATGATACCACCAAAGAGTATCAGCATGACGCCAACTTCACCGTAACCCCCAACGACGGCTATCAGATCAAATCCGTGGTGGGTACTTACACCGATGAACACGGTAAGCAGCAGACCATCACCTTTAAGGCCACACCCGGCGATATCGTGGTCGGCGGCGTCTATACCTTCACCATGCCCGCCGCCAATGTCAGCATCGTCGTGGAATTTGAAGAAATCACCTATAAGGTGGTGACCGGCAGCGTTATCGGCCAGGGTGAGGTGAGACTGAACTCCACCGATACCGCCAACATCACGGCAAAATACGGCGAAACGGTGAAAATCACCGCAACGCCCCAAGCCGGCTGGTACCTGAAGACCCTTACCGTCACCAACGATACCACCACTGCGGAAGTTCCTTATACGCCAGTTTTGGCGGCGACCGGCGGCGACTACACCTTCACGATGCCTTCCTCCAACGTCACCGTGGCCGCGGAATTCGCGAAGATCACCTATGACATCGGCACCGACATCACCTATGCCGGTTACGGTACCATCACCGTGGTTCCTACGGCCAGCGAAGGCGATAAGATCAACTTCACCGTGACGCCGAATTATGGTTATAAAATTACCAAGGTCTTTGTTAAGGATGAAGACGGTAAAGTTGTCCCGAATACCGAAGGCGCCTATACCTTCACGATGCCGGCAAAAGACGTCACCGTTTACGCCATCTTTGAAAAGATCAATTATACCGTCGTCTTCAAGGATTATGATGGCAAAGTGTTAAAGAGCGAGGAAGTTCCTTATCTTGACGGCGCTACCGCGCCCGCCGCGCCCACCGAAGCAGGTCATCGGGAAGGTTACACCTTCACCGGCTGGGATAAAGACTTCTCCTCGGTGACTCAGGCTATGACCGTCACCGCCCAGTATAAGGTCAACACGCCCACGGTAACCGTGACCGCCACGGCCAACGGCGCCACCAGCGTCGATAACACCACACCGGATTACGGCTCCACGGTGCTTGTCACCGCCGATCCCGCCGACGGTTACAGATTTAAATCCATCAGCGTCATCCGCGCCGACGGCAAAGCCGTACCCTATACCTTCGTGCAAGAAGATCTAAACTATGTCACAACCTATAAATTCACGATGCCCGACGACAATGTCACCGTAACGGTGGAATACAGCGAGGAAGCCTCTTCCGACTATACCGATGTCCGTACCGACGATTGGTTCTATGACGCGGTGAAGTTCGTTTCCGACAGAGGTTACTTCCAAGGTGTCTACAGGGATGCCGACAATAACCTCTTCGCTCCCAGTCAGAATATGACCCGGGCGATGTTCGTTACCGTCCTTGGCCGTCTCTATGGCGTCGACACCTCCCTCTACACGAACAGCGTGTTTGAAGATGTCTCTGTGAGCACCTGGTACGGTCCTTATGTGGCCTGGGCCGCGGAAAACAACATCATCAAAGGTTATGGAGATACCAATGGCAACGGAAAGGCGGAATTCGGCCCCACCGATAATGTAACGAGAGAGCAGATGGCGGCCATCATGTACCGTTACGCTCAATTCGGTTCTTACGATCTTTCCGGGAAGAACGAAGAATGGATGGATAAGTACATCGATTCTGAACTTGCCAGCCCCTATGCGTACGACGCCATCGCTTGGTGCGTCGGGAACGGCATCATCCACGGCTACTCTGTCACGGAAACCGAATGGAAGATCAATCCCCAAGGTTTTGCCACCCGCGCCGAAGTGGCCCAGGTGATCAAGAACTTTGTGGATAAGGTGATCTACCGCTAAGCGGTTCCCGGTTCTATGAAACAATTGCACAAATAAATAATTGAATCAGAGGAGCTTTCCCCTTCGGGGGAAAGCTCC
>JAXGZS010000007.1:0-118516 GCA_040776805.1 Clostridiales bacterium
AGCCTCTGCCAGTGCAGCTCCAGTGCCTGGATTGAAAACATTCATAGATAACTCGCGCACATATGGATGCTGTGTGAGATAGCGTTCTATCTTCTCTGCAATCACTTCTCCGGTTATATCTGATCCCACATCAGTCGGTGCACTCAACCCAAGCGCAGAGCATATCTCCGCCATCAACCCTCTTGTATTTACTTCGGATGGGGGCATATAAACTGCCCAGAAAGTATTGATGTTGTCTATGGCTGTAAATATTCGGCCATCTTTATTTGGTACGGCAACAGAAAACGCGTAAGGGCGCAGCGATTCCAACAATGCTTGACGAACCACGGAAATCGCTTCTTTCCCTGATTGAGCCGCTTTTGTAATCCACTGTTCGCCGAGACTTGTCCAGCAAGAAAACCACTGCACACGCAATGGATGCGTCGGCGACAACAGAATGGATTCTTTGCGATTACCGCGATAATCAGTCAATACGACATAAACAGAATCAATTGCAAGCACGCTACGAATAGTCCCAACGATTGAGTGTAGTTCCTGACCCTGCGCCGTATTTGCCATATGAAACAGACTGCTCAACAATTCGTAGTAAGATACCGCATAGTCTAAGCACTCTTGCTTTGCATTCCGATAGAGAAAGCCCTGAGAAATGGAGCCGGTTTCGCCTTGTCGTATCATCTCGAAGAGCTTTCGTCTCGCGCTGAAAAAGCTTGACAAGGTAGCTGTTGCAGGAATATCCAGCTCCGTTTTTTGAAAATCACCTACTGTTCCCATATTGACAGACAGATGAAAATTAAAAGCTTTATCCGGCTCAGCTAATATGGATTGCTCAATGTCTTTCAGAGTTCTGGAAACAGGAATTTGCCGTGTACCTTCACCTTCGAATTTGACAAGCAATGTATCCTGTTTGGCGGTCTTTCGAGAACGACTGCTTTCGACCCATGAAACTCCGGCAGGCATTTCAAGGGGTTCTCGCTCATCACCTAAAGCTGTCATTTGCAATGTAAATAACGCATGTTCAACGCTTGTCTCTATCTGGACTGCGCGTTGCGGTGTATCCGCATCTATTGTCCCCTCTTTTAGAATATAAAACAGAGGACTTTCAACTATGGATGTTTCTGACAGAGGGATAGGGTCATCATCTGATGTCCAAGGAGTTACTCGAACATAATGCCAGCCTTCATCAAAATCGAACTTATCCAATTTCGCAATGTTCGCAGTGCATTTCGCACGATTGCCTGTCCACGCATTGATTTTTTTCGCTTTTCCGACAGCGCCACCGTCTCTGGACAGTATTTGCACTGTAAAATGTGCTAATCCCCTGACTTTTGCGGGAAGGGGGCTTACTTCAAAGCTGATGTTCATCTTCCTCGTTTTGCTCGGAATCAGAACTTTTTGCCCTACCAAGTCAACCAGTCTCTCGTCGCGTTCCTTATCGGGGACCTCCGGTAACTCTGCTATCACACTGTGAATCTTGATGCTATCAAGGTTCAAGTCGTCCTTAAAGACCCATTTGTGGAACGAAAGCCCCCACCAAGTTTTATCGATGGCGATCAGCGGCATCCATGTCTTTGTTTCTTGCAAATCGTACTTGTCAAAAAATACAATGATGTTCTTCTCCATTTGCGGGTCTTTTAGGTTCAACCCAGTAATGCGCCCACGGAAAGACTTATGAGAATCCAGTAAGCCGTTCACGATTTCCTTGTTTTTCATGATTCTGGATTCAAAATTTACAGTCTCTGCGAAGACTTTGAAATCTGGTATCAGTGAAAGCTCGTACAGGGAAGCTCCAAGCGTTTCCCCGTCAATACCATTTTCCATCGCCGTGAGCAAGTATCGGACTTTTACGACAGCATTAACAACAAGATTTTTGTCGTGCGCACAGCATGAAAACAGGTTATGAACATGCCCCGCAAGCGTCTGTGGAATACAGTCAAGTAAAGAGGCGAGAATGTCTTCGTATATCGTGTCGAAAGAGATGTCTTCAAAAGTTGCAACACCAAAGGAATCTTCAGCACTTGTGCGAAGATACGAAGGAATGAAGACGAGCAGGCAGGGGCGCAGATTGCCTTCATCATCGGGATTACGCAATTCAACCAACTTTGTTGATGTAATGTGATATGGCTTCACAGCCTCGCCATTGCCACAGAGTATGAATATATTCTCATTTGATGCAGCTTTTCGCAAGGTAATACAAACCAATTCCATGACTTCCGTGTCAAGGTCGGTGACTCTCATGCAATGCCCAGCGCCCCTTGAAGATAGAATCTGCTCCAGCTTAGGGCAGATAGACTCAGCGAGAGCTTTACTCAATCGTTCGGATGATAGTTTCTTAAATGCACTCATGAAGAAGACCTCCTGCTGCCGCCATCCGTTCCAGCTCGATTAATTACATATCGAGGCGACACCTTCTGTGTAATATAAGCATCAGACAAGTCTTCATAAAACCCTATTTCACGAAGACGCCGCTTGAAGCTTTCCGTGTTGTGACGCAAAGCCCGTTTATCAATGATGCTGTCAGACTGGTCTGCGGCGGGGAGACGGTCAATGTACAATCCATATCTGGTTCTGAGAAAATCCAGTAAATCTTCAACCCGAATATCTCGTGTAAGGAATTGTCCATCTTCAAATGACAATACAGCAATTTGAAGAAGAACTTCCAACAGCTTGCTTCCCATCACAAAACGTCGGCGACCATCCTTGACACGTGGCTGCGCAAGTAAGCCGTTCTCCTTATTCTTCAGCAAAAGAGAGTCAAGGAATTCTGTGATGTATTGTCTATGGAAGCGGCTCCGGTAAGCCATCAGTATTTCAATATAAGAATCGAATGGCTCAAGGTGCATCCCCATCACTTCTTTTATCTCCGGGTCAGCATCGCCGCTTCCATCCGTCACTTCTTCGATAAGAGAAGCGAGCCTAGCATCAAAATAAGGATTCCTTTGGGAGTCATATTCCTTGTTTTGCAATGCAACAAGGTCAGCCACAGAAAAAACGCCGCTTGCTGGGGCAATCAGTTTTCCTGTCTTGTGGCACAGATAATCCGCCATTTCATCAAGCTTCTTGACGATGAAATTCGCCTGAATGAATGATGGTATTTTCCTATAATAATTCTCTGCGGACTGTTCTGCCAAGTGAACCATCTGAGGATTGTTCACTCCACCCATATCAACAACAAGCGGAACGCTGAACGGGCAACCTTCCAATGCGTTGTCGAAACTCGGATTTACCGGGCAATTTGCTATTCCACAATGGGTATTTCCACAATGCTGTTTGGCAAACTGCGGGAGTATCGTCAAGAGCCGAATATGATATATAGACAAATGAAACGCCATCAGCGTCTTGATATAGTCAACCAAGACCGAACGCGGTATGAATTGTTCATATGCCAGCAAGCGAAGAATATCGTCAGCCAGTATATCCGCTTGCCCAATACAAAGCGGCTCTACGCGGACAGGTTCCCTGGAGTCTTTTGCGTCCTGCGTCACTTGACTATCCAAACGGAGGATGGCTTGCGTCTCCACGTCGATAGCAATGTTGGGATTGTACCGGTCTGTGACCATGTCAATTGCGGTAAAGAAAAACCTCTTCAGCGCGTCCCTGACAGCTTGTCCTTTGCCTTTACGGGCATAGTAGAGCATCCAGTACAACTGCTCTGAGGCGTTGTAATCTCGCGTGTGCTTTGCATTGCGGAATTTGTATGTATTGCCATGCAAAGGTCGTGGTGCGGCAAACGACTGATTGGCCTTGCCGCGATTGACAACATCCATCAAATCGGTCTCAATCCATTTCTGTACGATTTGAGGATATTGTTCAAATCCGTCAAACCACTCCGGATGATCAAGAAACTCTTCCGTGAATTTGTCAATTTCAAGGTCATTGCTCCGAGGTGGCCTCCGACTGGTGTACCCGTCGTATTTCAGTCGCGGAAAAAGCATCGTGAGAACCCTGTCCATTTCAATGTGCTTGAAATCAACATATGTGGTTTTGGGGATGCGGAATTCTTTGTCCTTTCCCTTGATACTCATTGGTTCCCCCTCCTTTCGATGCTCTCCATATGTAAAACCCCTTCACTGTCTCGTTGAATCTGGTAGAACGCTATGCCGTTTTCCGTAAGCAATACTTCCTGGTAAGGTGCGGCAGCAAGCATGTTTTTGAAGACGGAGAGGCTTAGATAGAAACTTTCCTGTTCTTCTACACTTGGCACATAGCCGCTATTCAGTCTTGTCAGCATCTCATGCACATCAAGGTTGATTTTCAACGAAGCAGAAGCGCTGCCGTGCTCCGATTGATAGGTCAAAAGAAGACTATCCGGCAGATGCTCCAGATAAGCATTCCCGCTTTGGCTTGCTCTTTGCAATGAAAAACAAGAACCGCTGAAAAGCCGATAACTACGTATCGTGCCTTTGTCCACGCGTCTGACGCGTAACGCAAGCTGTTTGCCAAGCCGTTCGGGTGCGGTCAATCCTTCGCCTCTATTGATGGCGAGAATATACTGTTCAGCGCTTACACTTGTGCCTTCTGCCATAGTCTGCACCATATCAGCAAACTGGCGCACCCCTTTGTACGGAAGCATATCCATCCAGATTTTTTCGCCGCCGTCACGACATTCAAAGAAATGTCTACGGCGCAAGTGCGACAGATATCTGTGGTGTTTCTCCATCAAAAACGCACGGTTGCCGGAAGAATAGTCTCTTGGCAAAGCACGGAACAAAACATCTACGATGTCATCGTCATATTGGTCACGCAAGTTGAAAGAAAAACGATTTCCCTTCTTCAATTGCGGAGAGAACATTCCCAAATCCCTGTCAAGTGCGGGATTGCTCACATCCGACATATCAATTTCACGAAGCAGCGCGATGAGCCTGTCTTGTGATGGTTTGCTGCCGCCCATCCATGAATTGAAATAGTAGCTGTCGAGTATTTCATGTTTCACATCTTCGCCGCCGCTTTGGTACATAGAATGTATTTCATCACAGTTTTTTGTCCCAACAAGCATGAAGGATAACGCTGAGCGCAAATCTCTCATCGTGATGTGCATTCGACTGCGGAAGTGCGTGATGGAATAGAGGTATTTCAATCGTTCTGTGACTTTTGCTCCAATGACTTTATCTTGGAAAGTACGAACATTGTGCTGAATATAGCATTTTCCTTTCAAGTCGCAAGATTCGCAAGCAGTCCAATACTCGCTTTGAACCATCTTTTGAAGCATTCGCTCCATAATAGATGCAGTATTTTCGCTATCCGCTACTACGGAACGCATATTCAGATTGATGACCATCACGCCGTGAAGCAATTCCGGCATCGTATTCAAACCGCTTTGGACGATTTTCAACAGCAGCGGGAACTTGTCGCTGTGTTCTAACAGGAAGTCAACCAATCGGCCTTCGTTGATGGCAATAATGCGAGTTTGCGAATCAGACCATAAAGCGGAAGCATCACCACTATACGGACCGAAGAACTTGTCCAAGACTTCATCATTTTGCTCGTTTCCTTCGTCTTGGCTACCGTCGTAGTTGCTCAAGAATGTATGCTCATCAAGGCGAAATAAAGCACCGTTGGCTCCCCGCTGGATGGTCGCACCTTTGCTCTCAAGTACAGATTCGAATTGCTGAATGAAAGCTGTTTTCCCGTCGCCGGCGTTGCCGCTGATGATGACCAACCGATGTTCACCGGCCAGCAAGGAAGGAACCAGCCTCTTATCCAGAAGCGTTGGGATATAGATCTCTTTCCCAATTGCATCCAAGCCGCGCGTCCCTGCGTTTGAGACACGACTCTGGCTGAATAGGGTCAGCAGGTAACTTACATAAGGATTGAAGTTCTTTTTCCCTGTGCCGAAGCCAGGGAATATGCTACCTTGTTCTCGATCAATACCAAGGCTGTCTGCCGTCGTGTTCCTGAATTGCTTTATCGTTTCTAATGCAGATAACACTTCTTCTGCTGAAGCAAAGCGCTCCGTACGATTGGGGGCGATGAGCTTTTCGATGAAGTTGATGAACGGCTGTGTTAGTTCACTGCCGCCCCTGAATTGCCGAATATCCCTCGGCGGAGTATTAAGAGGCGGATTTATCTCGCTGAAAGGGTATTTGCCTGCGGTCAAGCATTCATATAGAGTGATGCCCAAAGCATAAATGTCACGGTCGATACGGTCTAGCTCTTGCGGTTCTGCTGTGTAGTCGTAATCAGGTGGGATATAGCGCTTGGTTCCACCGCCGACAACATGGGTTTCATCCGCAGTCACCGACACATTGAAGTCGATGATGCGAACACCATTATCCGTCCACAATAGATTTGACGGCTTGATGTCCTGATGAAAGACCCCATTTTTGTGAAGATGGGCAAGCCCTTCTGCGGTCTCCCTTACAATGCGAACGCAATCAAGCAAAGTAAGAGTTTCGGCATCCATCATATCGGACACATCCAACCCATCCACATATTCAAAAAGGATGAATGGCGTTCGCTCCGTATCGGTAAGCCTGTCCGCATAAACTACTTTCACAACATGCGGGTGTTCCGGCAGTGAGCTCAGCGCCTTGTATTCTTTCTTCATCCGCTGAAAGACGCTGAGGCGGTCTTTGGTTACCAACTTCATGACCCTTACCACATCGCCAAACACGTCAAATACTTTGTATGTCACGCCAAAGCCGCCGGAACCAAACTTCTTTTGCACGCGAAAACGCTCCTGCAACAAGAAATCCTGCGGAAGATTGGCAAGCAAAACCGGCGATATTGATGGGGAAGCGGCTTCTCCGGCAGATTCCGCTTCTCCCTCAACGGCTTCAGGCAATATGATGGCATCCAGCGCTTTATCTGCGACGGCGGCACTGACATGACGATCTTCTGGGTCAAACTCACAAAACAGCTGTAACCATTCATCAATTCCCTTTGGCAAATCACTGTTTAGTTCCGAGGGCTTGAGCGGGAATTTGCCATCAGCCTCCAACATTTGGTCAGTGCTTTCGAAAGGTGCTTCCCCAGTCAACAGCTCATAGAAAATCAGTCCTGCCGAATAGAGGTCTGATGCGATGCTGGCTTGCGCCGGGTCTTTGTAGCATTCCGGAGCCTGATAGTCTGCTTCAAGGTCATCTACTATCTGATATGCTATTGTCTCTGCACGGCTTTTCCCCACTCGTGCGAAATCGAAGCCCGTCAAACGAACTTGACCACCCTTTGAGACAAGGATGTCGTCGGGGGTCAGATTGCGGTGGATGACTTCATAATGATGAGCATGGTCAAGCGCAGCCAAAACCCCATGCATCACTTGGAGCTTCTGGTCAAAAGTCAATGCCAACGAAGGCTTGATGACATGCAGTCGCAAGACGTATCCCGGTACATCTTCTGTCACAAGGACAAACCGGTCTTCCTCTTCTGTCGGAAAGAAATCTCTGACAGCAAGAATGTTTGCATGGGAAGGCATATGTGCAACCGCCCGGTAAGCATTGCTGATACGCAGCAATTCTTCTTTCCGTGCATCTTCATCTTGATACGGGTCGGCTTGATAAACACGCAGCCGTGCATGCCCGCCACTGCTCCCAAGGAGGTTATGCTTGGCTCGGTATTCCGAATATCGGTCTGTACCGCCCAGCTTTTCTTCCACTTGCCATTCGCGGAATACCAGCGCGGAGGTTTTAGCTTTTCCGCGACCGGTTATCACTTTGGCAACTTGAGATGAATAGGGGAGGATATTGTCTAAAAAATGAGCCGGTATCTTAGTTTTGTCCTGAAAATACTTCAGGCAATGTTTGATGTCTGTAACATCCGGGCTATCCCTACCATCGCGGTCTGCCAGAGTAGCGTCATCTGCCGTCAACAGCACGACCGCATGAACATAGACTTTGCGAAGCTCTATCTGACCGGGATTGCTATCACAGATGATATTGTGCATGACTTTTGCATGGCTGCGTAGCTTTGCTAAAGGGGAAACGAATGGCTGACGGCCTTCCGGATACCATTTGGAGCCAATCACGTCGATGTTGCCCTTGGTTCCCTTGATGTCTACCAGATATACCGCATGGGGTGCGATGATTGCCACATCAATCTCGAACACCTCATTCTGCTTGCGCATTTCGAAATTGTGTATGACAATCCAGCCATCCGGAAGACGGTCGCGAAGGAAACCGATAGCTTTGCGCTCGGCATCATTGACAGGTTGTCCGATAGGTATGACCTTCGCCATCATTGCCCTCCTTCTTCGATTGCCTGTTCCACAAGTGCACGAGCCTGGTATTCGTAGTCCTGTGCGTCTGCTCTGAGAATTCCTGCTTTCCGCACAGATTCATCAATCCGCTTTTCGATTTCATCAGGGCACCGAGGAATCCACAATTTATACACATCCGATGCTGATATATGTGGTATCGAGCTCCCTGCTGCTGTTCTGATAAGCTGATGGTATCCAACGTCTGTCAAGCACAAGTAGGTATACAGATAACCTGCCGGTATTCTTGCTTTTTCAGTTTTTATTCGCAAAACATCAACAGATACACAACCGCCAGCAAAACGCCGGTCAGCCCAGACGCCTCTACCGATAATTCCACCGACCTGCCCACTCCTAGCCAACAAAATATCACCCTCATCCATAGCCCAGGCTTCATCCATTGGGAGCAAGCGTTTTGAAAGGAATCGAGTTGGGGCATAGCTAAGTTGAAATATCTCTCCACTCGTCAAGAATGGAACACCATATTCTTCATCTACAAATATCTGTTTCAAGCGTCCCGTCTCGTCAATTGAAATATCGAGGGCGGAGAACAAGTCTTTGTTTGGGAGATTTGCTATCATATCATCCGTCTTCAGTGAAACGGCATCATAATACGTCGCTTCCATTCTGGCAACCATTTGCGAAGCATTGGCAAGTGTACAAGAAAATGACCGATAAGACATAGACATCCTGTCGGGGAACCCAAGAGTTTGATTGAGAGTCTCGCCACATTCCTTAAGTAAGGCTGCCGCTTCCACGCGCAAATCTGCGGCGCGTTGCACCAGCTCATGCGCCTTTTCCTCTACTACGCCAAGACGGGGGACGGGGAGGTCGGCAAGATGGCTCGGTTCAATGTGTTGAATAATCGCTCCATACGTTCCTGATACAACGAGTGGCACTCCAAATCGCCCTGCAAGAAAAGCATTGAGATAGCCATGTTGTATCTTTTCTGTATCAGCAACTACTTTCATAATGTCTTGATTTGACCAGCAACCAGCCATATCTTTTCGTGAGTACGCAATCTTTCCAATACTGCCTGAGCATGTAATGAGCGTCATATTTTCTGACACTTCAAGGAAATTGAGCTTGGAAGAGTATGCGTCTTTCTTGCTCAACAATGGCAAATTGGCTGTATCTGCTTGCTGCATCGTTGATGTTGTGAGAAATGGAACCCCAAACTCAGGGTATTCCACATAATTACGAGAAAACTGCGGGCCATTATAAATACCGCCGTTGTAGCCTTTTGTAAGACTATCCAATCGTTCAGTACGCTGTTTTTTCAACAGCTCTCGCGCCTCGATTGCACCTGAAAGATAGGGTCCGCAATCAAGACGATGTCCATCGTCTTCAATCCACTTACTTGGAATCACTTTCACCTGAAATTTTCTGCTCATAACGTCACCTCGCCGGTCTCGCAAAATTCTTTGTATTTCTCAGCAACCAATGACATTTCGTCATGAATGCGTCGGTCGCGTCGAATGGTACGCCGGATTTCTACACGGTCGCCATGCCGTATGCGTTCAACCACTTCTTCATCGAAGATGAGTTCCTCGCCATCTGGCGAGCGTTGAAAGAGCGTATTCCCTCTTGCGTCTACTCCTGCACGGTCTACTACCGCCATGAATACCCTATAGTCAGGATGTTTTGGTCGATTCAATTCTTGCTGGCTGCGGCGACGCAGAATCAGCAAGCTGGGAAGAGCAGGGGTCAGCCCGTACTCTTTGACCGTCACTTTGAACGGCTCTATCGGCAAATCAACGCTAGCCAATACTTCGCAATGCCGTAAAATCCACCAACGAATGTATTCATCCCCCGGATTGCCAAGAACGCCATCCGGCAAAAGAATGCCGACGCGACCTGTTCCGGGCTTTGCCCATTGCAATGCTCGTTCGATGAAGAGCACTTCTGGAGGAATGCCTGCGGCGTTCAGATTACCAGTATTGCGATAACCGCCCTCGCCATCTGGAGTCCAAGTGTTGCCCAATTCGAAGCGATTCAGTATCGCCGGGTCGGTCACCGTGTCTTTGGTCGAGAACCACGGATTGAGCAAAGCGACATCCATGCTCCCCAACGGTATCGCTGGCCTTGCCGCAGCATTACCGTCCAAATCCCCATCCGGATACGTTCGAGAGTCCAGCCGATATATGCTTCCGGCATTGCCTGAAGTAAAGAGCAGATTCATGCGGCTGGTGACAGCAAGGAACGGGTCTATATCACAGCCAAAAGCGTTTTCAGCCACCCATTCTTCCGCAATGGCAAGTGCGTCACGCAGAGTGCCGTTCGTCGCCGCCTCTGGGGTTAGCCCTTTCGAAAGCAAGTGCTGCCTGAAAATGTGATCTGCGGTCATAGCAAGAAAAGTCCCCGTACCGCAAGAGCAGTCAAGAACCCTTTCACCCCGCATTGGGTCGAGCATAGACACGGCAAGTTCCGCCACATTGAGTGGCGTGGGGTATCGGCCCTCTGTTCCGTCCATGACGCGGCGGGCAACGGTACGAAAAGCCGTTGTCCGATATTTGGGCTGCGTGTCGCGCAAGGCATAGCGGGCAAGCTCTTTGACTAATACCGCCGTTTCGTGCGATTCCAAATTCAAATCCCATCCACGGGCAAGCAGACCAGGTTGCCATTCCTTAGCCTGCTCGACTGCCTGATGAATACGAACGGAGATAGCCTCTTGTCCTTCTGGCGTATAGGGTTCTTCACCCTTTATCCAGAACAGTCGCTCGCCCATTGGTTTTGTCTCGTCACACATCTTGGCAAACAACAATACCGCCAATTGCTTGAAGGCATCCTTGTGGTCTAATCCAAGATTTCGATTCAGGTATTGCAAACACCTACTTAGGGCATCCTCCAAACCTTCAGCATCCGCGGCGACCTGTATGACACCGCCAGTTTTGTCTATGTCCGTGGTTCCTTCAGCCGGAGCTGGCCAGATGCCAATCGGTTTGAGCTTTGTCTCAAAACGGGTCTGTTCAACCCGCACCATGAATTCTTCTTGACCGTTCGTCCACATGCCAAGAGAGACATTCGGGAGAAGCTCCATCAAGCCCTGCAAAGACTGGACATCCGCTTCTGCTTCGGCATATGTACGCAGTTTGTCTCTGTTCTTCTGGCTAACACAGACAATGATACGCTGCAAATTTTCATTCGTATGCCCAGCATCAGGCTGAAAAACCGCAATGTCAACACGCTTGCGCCCATGCCCCTGAATTCGCGGTTTGTAGTCTGTTTCCAAATCACTGCGACTAAAACCATACCCCTCAATTAGTTGGCGCAATACTTTTTGTACAAGCAGTTTCTTAGCGTTTGCACTTTCTTTGTTCCCCGTCAGAATGTCAATGAAGAAATTCTCCGGAGTGTTCTCTTCTTCGCCGGTTTCCGCCGCGAGTTCGATGTTTTCTTGTTCTGTCATTCTTCACTCTCCATGAGGAATTTCTTGTACTCTGTTGCGATAATGGGCAAATCATTGTCTTCTATTTTCTCATTCCGAGTCAGGACGCGTTCAATGACCTTGCCCCCAATGCGGAGCTTCTCTGTTTTTTCTACCGGTGCTACAATGTCTTCCCCGTCCGGGGCGCGTTTGTAGAGTTTGTTGCCTCGGCGGTCATAGCCCACCTTGTCGGCGACAGCCATAAATACCGGATACTCTGCCATCCCATTCATGGCTTCCAGAAGTTTCTCCTGATTGCTTTTCTTGCGAAGGAATAGCAGACTGGTCAAAATGTTGACATTCGCTTCTGCTATGAATGCTTCTACGGGAAGATCAACTGAAGCAAGCACCTGCGTTTCACGCATAATCCACCAGCGAATGTACTCAGAAGCCGGGTTACCCAGAACACCATCGGGAAGGACAATCCCCATGCGCCCTGTGCCGGGTTTCAACCATTTCACACAACGCTCTATGAAGAGGATTTCCGGCGACATGCTATTCTTCAACGTCTGCGTCATGCGGAACCCGCCCTCACCATCTGATTCCCAGTTATGCGCCAGTTCGTATTGTTCCAAAATATGTCTGTCTGTTATCGGGATGTCCGAACCAAACGGGGGATTTGTGGCGATTATGTCTACCGTTTCAAAGCCGATTTCCTTCTTAGCCGCATCCACATCCGCCATATGTCCCAAGGGGAATTCCAGAGAATTAAGATTATAGATATGCCCTCTGCCATCACCAGCTAAAACCATGTTCATTTGCGCCGCACGGATAAGGAACGGATCAAAGTCTGCACCATATACCATTGATGCGGCATATTCCCGCAACCTTTCATGTACGTTCAAGAATTCCTGGGTGTCTTCGGCTCCGGCAACCGTGTTCTGTTCTTTGCGGAACTTCTCCAGCATATAGCCCAATGTAGCCACCAAGAAGCCACCCGTCCCGCAAGCTGGGTCGAGCAAACGCTCGCCTTCCTTTGGGTCAAGCATTTCTATAACAAGCTTGACTACGCCCCTCGGCGTGAAATACTGACCGCGATCACCTCGCAGGTTGACGCCGACCAGTTCTTGATAAGCAACACCTTTTGCATCCACATCCGTACGTGTGAAGTCGTATTTTGCAAGTTCGGACACGATGAAGGCAAGAGCACGATTGGAAAGAGTGATTTCTTCGTTGCCTCGGAAAATGTTGCTATATTGCTTTTTCACCTCAGCGAAAAGGGAATCCACACGTTTCTTGATTTCTTTTTGGCCTTCATCAGAAAACTGCTCACGCGGACCTGCCCAAAACCTCGGTTTCCAAGACAAACGCTGTTTTGACCGCAAGCCCTCATCGTGCATTTTACAAAAAATCAAATAGAGGAATTGCCAGAACGCTGCGTCTTTCGGCATCCCTTCATTGCCATGAATGAAGTTGTGGCAACGGCGGAACGTGATTTTCAGCATCTCATTGTCGGCAACACGAGTATGTGCATCAGAGAGCACGTCCTTCGTACCAACGGATTCCTCCGCCATCGGCCAATCGCCGATGGGTATGAATTTTACCTCAAACCGCGTTTGCTCTTTCTGTACGAAAAAGAAGTCAATCCCGTTTGTCCACAAGCCAAAGGATATTGACTCCACGTCCTGCATGATGGTCTCGATTTCCTCCAAGTCCTTCGCTGCTTGCTCAAAATCGCGGATGCGTACCGCGTTTTTTCCGATATTCGGCTCCGGTCGGCAAATGACAGCGCGGCTCAAATTGTCCTGAGAGTGCTCTTGTTCGTTATGGAATATAGCGATGTCGATTTTCTTGCGCCCAACCACAGGGAAATCCAGTACCATATTATCAGGAGAGAAACCATACTCGTGAATAAGCGCCCGCACTACCCGCTGGCGCACCATTTCCTTTTTGGACTCCTTGATTTGTTTACCGGACACATAATCCAGTATATATCCGGCAGGAATCGTCTTTTCTGTTTGATTCACGTTTTTCATTCTCATTCTCTCCACTCGTTACGTTTTTGTGATGAACCTATAACTCCTCTGATGAATCGAGAAACTCCATAATATCGCTGACATCAACCTGGAGGACGTCGCAGACTTTGAGCAGAATGTCCATGCTCACATTCTCATGGTTGGACAACTTTACAATGGTCGCTGAGCTGATGCCAGCCATTTCTTGCAAATCCTTCTTCTTCAGGTCGCGGTCAATCATAAGCTTCCAGAGCTTCTTGTAACTTGGTTTTTTCATATCATTTCACGCTTTCCGCTCAAATGTAGAATCCCTTTCCTTTCAAGTCGGTTTCAGCCTTCTCACGACTATCTAATTATATCAGTCATTCTTTAGATATGCAATGATAATGTTGCATTTCTAAAGATTAATACGCCAAAGACATATATTCGTTCAAGGACTGAAATTTTCAATATAAAAGACGATCAGATTTTTAATCTGTCGGCGCTACTGATCAAATTGAAATTGTTTGTGTAGGTAAGGAAACCTTATACAAGATTATTTTAATGAATTTGCACTTCGTTCAAAGTAAACTCAGATATCCTCACCTCGGTCCGATATATGCTTCAAAAAGTCGCTGTTGGAATGAATGGGAGACTCAATCAGCCAACCCTTGCGCTTTAGGATTCGAAACTTGAAATCCAGGAGTTCGGGCGGCACTTCCAGTTCTTTGGCGACGGAGAAGAAGAAGGTATCCTCACTGAGGCGATCCGCAACTAAATCATCATCCAACAGATACTCTGCTGCAAAAAGATTAGCTTCATACTCCAACTGGGACGACGTATCGTAAAGTGCAAAATCATGGAAAGTCTTCATCTTGGCTGCTTTATAGTGCAAAACAGCATGACCGATTTCATGAGCCAAGATAATGCGTTGAACTGTCTCGGGCAAATCGCTGTTGATGGTTATATGCTTTTTTCTTGATTGATACAGGAAGAAACCTTTGCAGGAGTTATGCGTCTTGCCCAGGGGCAGCACGTCAATGATGATCCCCATGGCATTTGCCAGCCTCCAGGGATCAGGCTCATCATATTTTTGCATTAACCGGGAGACTTCCCGACAAATAATTTCAATTGACATGTAATCACCTTCAAATGAACTGAATTCATAACCTCACCCAGGAAAGACTCCTCTAAGACTATTAAAGCAGATTGTCCGTCCAAAAATACGGACAGCAACTCCATGGATCGAAATGGCATAGCTGTCTGAGTGAATCAGTATGAAGTTCTAATCTTCTTTTTTCTTTCTGCCGTAGGTTTTTCTGGCATCATCCTTACATTTCAGGTATGCCTTCATGACGGCTTCGAAAAACGCATCTTTCGCCTCTTGATCAAGTTCGCCACCAGCAAATAGTGCAACATTCTGCTCCAGCAGGGTATCCATCTCCTTGGCTGCCTTCGGCCCTAATCGCTCCCGCGCTTCTTCGACGTAGGGAGCTTTTTCTATGCCGTATTTTGGATCTGTGATCTCATCATTCAGTAGATAATCCACTGACACCTGGAGTGCCCCAGCCAGCTTGCGGGCAATATTACCACGGGGCTTGGTGTCTGTTGTCTCATAAGCCGCAATGGAGCGCTTAGAAACACCGACGAGCTCACCCAGCTGCTGCTGATTAAGCTTCAATCCCTCTCGAGCTTCCTTGATCTTCTCTGAGAAAGTTTTCATTCTTGTTGCCTCCCGCATGAATATAACTTCAACAACTTCATTTTTGTATTGACTATTCTTCGTTAGCCTGTTAATATTGAGCTAATAGATGAAGTTATCTTCATTATAACCGCTAAAACTTCATCTGTCAACGAAGAAGTTATAAAAATACGGGAAGGAGAAGGGCTTTATGGCACATGATCGAGCAATCCTCCATAGCGATCTGAACAGCTTTTATGCCTCTGTAGAAACCATGCTGAATCCAGCACTGCGAGATAAGGCCATCGCAGTTTGCGGATCAACCGAGGACCGTCATGGCATCGTCCTGGCCAAATCTGAGAAAGCCAAGAAAGCCGGGATCAAGACCGGCATGGTCAACTGGGAAGCCAGACAGAAATGCCCGAGCCTCATCATGGTTCCCCCTCAGTATGAGCAGTATCTGAAATACTCGAAGCTTACGCGGGAGATCTATCAGCGTTATACGGATCAGGTAGAACCCTATGGTATGGATGAATGCTGGCTGGACGTTACCGGCAGTCTGAGTGTCTTAGGAAATCCCCATTCCATTGCCGAGGAGATTCGGCGCACCACCCGTGAGGAATTAGGCCTCACGGTCAGCATTGGCGTGTCCTATAACAAGATCTTCGCCAAGCTTGGCAGTGACATGAAAAAACCGGATGCCATCACAGTCATCAAACGCTGTGACTATCAAGAGAAGGTCTGGCCGCTGCCGGTTTCTGATCTCTTCTATGTAGGCCGGGCAACGGACAAGAAGCTTGCCCGCTACGGTATCCGGACCATCGGAGAGCTGGCCAGAGCCCCCAGGGATTTCCTTAAGAGCACCCTCGGCAAGAACGGTGAAATGCTTTGGTTCTTTGCCAATGGCGAGGATTTGTCCCGAGTCATGCCAAACGACTTTCAATCACCTGTTAAGTCCATTGGCCATGGAACGACCTGCACAGCGGATCTTGAATCCAATGAAGAAGTGTGGAAGGTCATGCTTCATCTGACCCAGGATATCGGTCACCGGCTTTGTGTTCATGATATGAAGGCCAATGGCGTGCAGATCACCGTCAAGGATAACACTCTTT
Organism: Clostridiales bacterium; assembly: GCA_040776805.1. Taxonomy (GTDB): domain Bacteria; phylum Bacillota; class Dehalobacteriia; order UBA7702; family UBA7702; genus UBA7702. The sequence continues at coordinate 16,343 of JAXGZS010000007.1, forward strand.
CCTATAGTCAATTTCAGATGCAGCTGCCGATGGCGACCCAGAGCCCCATGGAGATTGCCACAGTAGCGATATATCTGTTTGAAAATAACTATGACTGGCATACATTTGTACGGGCCATAACGGTTCGTGCCATCAATTTGGAACCAAAATTCATACCTCAGCAGCTCACGCTCTTCGATGATGCTGCCCGGCGGGCACGTCTGGAAAAGCTGGACGATACCATTGAAACCATTCGTGGGCGATTTGGAAAATGGTCCATCTATTCTGCAGCCCTGCTAGGCAGTGCCAAGACATCTGGTGAAAGCAGTCATGAGGTGATCATGCCCGGCATCATGTACGCCTAGCACAGGAGGGAAATCCAATGAGAAATGTGCAAATCAAATGCAGCAGAGAAAGAAGACTGTTTGACACCATAGAAGGTTCAAAACTGAAGATCCTAATCAAATGCAGCAATACCAAGATCTGCCCACATAAAGCAGACTGCCAGCGGACCACCGAAATCATCCTGGGGGCCGACAAGGAAGCCTTCGATGAATTTTACAAAGCCATCAACTGCCCTTATTGCGGCAAGCGACTCTTCGACGTTTCAACCGATAGTGTTGGCATCGTCACCATCAAATGCGAGATGTGCGGGAAAGTCGCAACCATTCCGGTCATAGCCGATCAGGCCTGACCATCATTATCTGATTATGGAGCACCGGCGCACTCTACTAAGTAGCGACCACCGCACAAGCGGATAGTGAACAACTGAATACAAATCGATACCGAGCACCGGAGCCGATTCACTGAGCTACCACCGCCGGATGATTACTCAATTTGAGAGGATCATCCGGCCTTTTTTATTCAGTAATCAGCTTTATGGCAGTGTATCACCATTGACAGGCTCCCCGCCAAAAGGAGCCTGTCATGTTTGTTTACAGCTTAATAAATGACCATGTGTGTCTTATCTCCCCGAGATGCCGCAGTCCGCCGCCTCCTTCTTGTTCGCCGCTAACAAGCCAACAACGAGAAGGAGAATGAAAATGAAAAAGATTAATCTGCGGGAAGTATACCCGTTTTATGAGAATGACTGTTTTGTCATGGTCGATGATGAGATCGCTGAGATCTTCGAAGAATCCAAACGCAAAGAACTGAATTATCAACGAAAGATTTATCGCAATAAGGCACATTTTTCCTTAGATCGAGATGATGGAATTGAGAACGAGATTATCTTCGTTTCGATGTCACCATATGAAATCTATGAACGCAAGATGACGAACCAAGAGCTATACTCGGCCATCTCAAAACTACCAGACATCCAGGCAAAGCGAATCTATGCCTACTATTTCCAGGATATGAGCAAGACCGATATTGCCAAGGCAGAAGGCGTAAGCAAAATGGCTGTCTGTTCATCAATTCAAAAAGGACTGATGAGACTGGAGATACTTTTAAAAGCTGACAGAGTCTAATATCCACTGAATATTTTTGAAATAAGGGCACCCGTTGAAGATATAGATCAACGGGTGCCCTTGTTAAGCTGTCTCATTGATTATTTTTGTAATCCGAAATGAACTCCAAGAAATTATCGCCAAATTCAGTTGTTCGCTTTGCTTTGACACCATTGTCGATCATCAATTTTATTCATTTCTCAATTGACTAAGTATGCTTTAGTGCTTTATCACAATTACTTTAACGCCTTCGGATTTTTCAATATCTTTTTTGAATTCTGCTTCGTTCTGGATAACGCCTAAATCATACACAATATAAAGCTGGCGTTGGTACTCTTTTTTATAAGCGGTAATATCTGCGCTTATTTCTTCAATTACTTTTGATCTTTTGCCTTATCGCAGAAGTTTTACTTCAATGCAAAGATTCAATTTTGGAATGATGAAGTCCGGTATGTACTCTTTTCCAGAGAACTCAAACTTCCCTGAATCTCTGTCATAATCAGTTCCTTTACCCAATCCCCGACCCAGAAGTAGAGTTTCTATTGCATTTTGAACTTCGACTTCCTTATCTGGTTTGCTGAATATGACAGAGCGGAGCCGCGATAAAAAGAAATTTTCTATATTGTCAAACTCATCATCAACAAAATCAATATTTCCTTCAAGGCTTGCCAACAGCATCTTTGCGCTGATAAGTACCTGTTCAAGAATTTTCTTTTCAACACCCCAAACAGCATCTCCATATCCAGGAATATCTTTTGTATTAAAGGTGTAAATCATCGAAGACACCCTGAGTACAGTTTTTGCCTGTTCAGCAAAATCGTTGTATATACGCGCCATATCTTTATAACTTGAGTATCTTCCGATTTCTGCAGTATTGGCATTATGCAAAATGTCGTGTACTGTCTCGCAGAATGCACGTACTTGTGAGATCAGAACCTTTATTGCTCTTGTATCATCCAATGAATTTTTTGTCATTTATTCCCTCCTTGCAATATGCTTTATTCCTAATTCACATTTTATTTGCCCATATCAATTATATGTTTTATGAATTTCCCATTCAAATAAAAAATAAATTTTTGTAGATGGTGGGGGTTTACTATCACCTTCAAAATGTCATGGCTTATGAGAGGGACTTTTATCTTCTCATAAAATCGATCTTTGACAACTTCATATAGGAGAACCGGATACCTTTGATGCATGAGCCGGAAGGACAAGCCAGGCAGCAGGTGCGCAATGACCTTCGTTTCACGAAGAGAGCGACAAATACCCTTGCTGCAGGTCGATCTTGGCAGATCGGCTGGCCATGACCTTGTGCATCAGATAATGATACTTCCGTATAGTCACAGTCCGAGCGTGATCAAACCGTCGCAGGCAATGAGTATGGCCCGCCATCAGAATGGAGGGAGGTGAAAGTCCTATGAGAGCGTAAGCCAGCGCTTGTCCGGTCCATCCAAAAAACCAGAATCAAATATAGCAGCCGCACCTGGTAATCCCGCATATTAATGGCGGAACGATTGATTCAGGTGCGGCTGTTTTCTATTAAATGAAGGGAGGTTTTTGCATGAGCACAACTTTATCCAGTAAAGACGCCTATAGCCTCATGCTCAAAGATTATCCCGACGTCATGAATATTGATCAAATGTGTGAAATCCTTGGTGTCAGCACCAAGACAGGTTATAAGCTCCTGAAAAACGGTGACGTGACCTTTATCAAAATTGGCCGTAACTATCGAATCCCAAAAGCACACATCATATCGTATCTCAGAGTCGGAAATGAACAGCCGTCCATTTGAACCTCCACAACATTGCACGAAGCAACTTGCCCATGATACGCTCAAAGTGTCAACGGCAGGTAATCGGAGCTACAAACAAAGGAGGTTTTTATAATGGTAGCAGGACACCTGCAAGAAAAAAACGGCTATTTCTATATTGTACTGAACTACACAAATCATGAAGGTAAGCGCAAAAGCAAATGGATAACTACCGGTCTGACCGTCAAAGGCAATAAAAAGCGGGCTCAGGATCTTCTCCAGGAGGCAAGGAAAAACTTTGTACCTGAAATCCCAACTCCGTCAGAAGATATGCTCTTCCATGAATTTCTTGAACAGTGGCTGGAGATTGCCAAGAACACGATCCAACTAACAACCTATTCAAGCTATGCTGGAATGTGAAAATCACCAATCATTCCGTACTTTAAGGAAAAGGCAATCAAACTGAATGATCTGAAGCCCAAGGACATCCAGGATTTTTACACGCTCCAGTTGAAGCGAGTGAAAGCCAGTACCGTGATTCATTATCACTCAGTGATCCATAAAGCACTGAAGTATGCAGTCAAGATCGATCTGATCCCAGTAAATCCGGCCAGCAAGATCGAACGGCCCAGACAGGAACGCTTCGTCGGCAGTTTCTACGACAGTCATGAAGTAAACCAGCTGTTTGACTTGGTGAGAGGAACGAATCTTGAACTACCAGTCTTACTAGGTGCGTTCTATGGATTGCGCAGAAGTGAGGTTGTCGGCCTTAAATGGAGTGCCATTGACTTCAACAACAATACCTTGGTAGTAAAGCACACTGTCACATCCTTCAATATTGATGGAAAACACCTGATTCATGCTTCGGACTCAACCAAGAACAAATCAAGCATGAGAACCTTGCCTCTGGTGCCAGCCTTCAAAGAGAAACTCCTGGCTGCCAAAGAACAACAGGAAATCAATCGGAAGCTCTGCGGCAGGTCCTATAGTAAAGACTATCTGGACTACATTTGTGTCAACGAGCTGGGGGTCAGGCTTCGGCTAGGCTACTTAACGACAGCTTTCCCAAAACTTCTAGAGGACAATGGACTCAGAAGGATACGCTTCCACGATCTTAGACATAGCTGCGCCAGTTTGCTGCTGGCAAACAACGTTCCGATGAAACAGATCCAGGACTGGCTAGGCCATAGTGATTTTTCAACGACGGCCAATATCTATGCTCATCTGGATTACAATTCAAAGCTGTCATCGGCCCAGGCTATGATCGAGGGTCTGAATTTCGTCAGTGCTGGACAAAATGAGGGCGAATAACATGATGCTGTCTTAATCAGATTAATCGAAAAACAAGTCTTTTCTGCACACACAGAAAAAAAGCGGCTTCCCTCAGAAACTGAGGAAAACCGCGGGTTTTCTGGCGGAGAAGGAGGGATTTGAACCCTCGCACCGGTTTAGCCGGTCTACTGCATTTCGAGTGCAGACCCTTCAGCCACTTGGGTACTTCTCCGTGTTATATCTCCAAACATCAGGTCTCAGATATCCCTCGGAAAAAGGAGAGAACTGATGGAGAGAACTTGGGGTATTAAGTTGTCAAGGCGACTCAGCAAAGCGAGTCATATCAATGGTTTGAAGTTTTAGGCTTCCAGATAGCGCATTCGATTTCGAGTCGTTCTCGTTATGACCACTTCGATACCGCTCCAAATTGGTCAACGCGAATATTCTATCATAAAAAGTATGTTCTTACAAGGGTTCTTGCCGCCGCGCCCGGAAAAAATTCTCGGTTAAGGCGGCGCATTCTTTTTCCATAATGCCGCCGATGACTTTTGTCGTGTGGTTATAGAGACCCGGTTCCATTAGATTTGCCGTGGAGCTGCAGGCGCCCCAGCGGCTGTCCCAGGCGCCGAAAATTAGCGTGTCGACGCGTCCTTGCAAAATCGCCCCGGCGCACATGGGGCAGGGCTCCATGGTCACAAAGAGGGTGACGCCGTTTAAACGCCAGGTTTTGAGATATTGTGCCGCCTCCCGCAGGGCTTCCGTTTCGGCGTGGGAGATCGGGTCGTTTTTTCGCTCTTTGCCGTTATGACCACGGCCGATGATCCGCCCTTCATAAACCGCCACGGCGCCGACGGGGACGTCGCCGAGACCGGCGGCTTTTTCAGCTTCTTTGATTGCTTCCCTCATAAAGACATAATAATCCATAATTTTATTATATCATAAAGCGTTGCCGTAAAAAAGGTTTTACGGTAACGTATTTTTTTGTATTTTTCTCCTTTTTTCTTCAAAAAACCCTTGCATAATTGATATTTATATGATATTATAATGATATCATCAAGATATAAAAAATACTGATGATTTTCGGAGTATTTTATGGAAAAAACTGCCTGCACCGACAAAGAATCAAGTTTATTTTTCATCACCAAAGCCGGTTCGGCAATGGCTGCCGTTGCCGCCTCTGTCCGCACGGGTTTCTGCGTAACGGTTTATGCGCTGCTTTCCCGTTTTGGTATGACTGCTGCTTTCCCGAAAGAGCAGCGGATCTGTACTGTCATTCAGATCTTCCCTCATGCCGCGAAAAAGAATCGGTTGAAGAATAAAAGATTCACCAACGCCTATTACGACGTGGTTGTTGTTCCGCTAAAAAAGCCCGCCCTGCTTTTTTGGGAACCGGCGTGATCCATGACAGCTCCGAAAAAGAGTTTTCCTTTACGGCTCGACCCGAATATTTACAGTGCGCTGGAACAATGGGCATCCGAAGAAATTCGGAGTGTAAACGGACACATCGAATATTTATTAAGAGAAGCCCTTAAAAAGGAAAAACGACTCAGAAAAGATGGTAGTACAAAATAAAAAGAGCTGTAGCCCCACAAGGTTACAGCTTTTTTTATTTTTGTATTTTATGGCCATGGCACAGCAAAAACCCGCCAATGGCTTGGCGGGTTTCGTGTTTCGCTTGTTCTTTTATTCGTGAACGGTGACGTTATGGGATACCGCGGCTTCGATAATTTCCCGATAAGCCCAGTGATTTGTGGGTACATCACTGAAAGGCATGGTAAGGCCGGTGTAATCAGCGCTTTCATCGGAGCGCCCCAAGGCGCGGTTGAGGATGGTTACAGTCTCGGCCCGGGTAATCTTGTTCTCCGGTTGGAAGCTGCCGTCTTGATAGCCGCCGATCAGTCCGGCGTTTTGCGCCGCGGCAATGTAGCCCTTGGCCCAGTAGTTCGCCGTAATGTCAACGAAGGTCGGCGTGCCGGCGGCGGTGATGCTTTGATAGCGGACGATCAGTGTGGTGAATTCCGCCCGGGTGATGCTGTTTCCTGGCCTGAAGGTACCGTCGCTATACCCGTTGATGATACCCCGCTCCGCCAGATAGGTGACGGCTTTATAGTACCATTTGTCACTGGGTATGTCGCTGAAGCTTACCGTTCCCGCCGCGGTGGCCCCGGTGAGGTTATAGAGCAGCTGGGCGGCCTCGCCCCGGGTGATGGCGGCGTTGGGCCTAAAGGTGCCGTTTTGGTAACCGTTGATGTAAGCCTGATGCACGGGAATCGCCTCATAAACCGCGGTAACGGTGACCGCCTGGGCGGGCATGGTAAAGGTTGCCGTGGCGTCGGTTTTACTTGTACTGCCAACGAAGGTGACAGAGGGAGAGATATTCCATTCTTTGAAACGCTGACCGCTGGGAGAGGCGTTTGCTGTGACGGTGACGGTTTCACCGGCCGTGGCGGTGGTGAGATTCGCCGTTCCCTGGGTGACGTTGACGGTATAACAATTCTCATAAACCGCGGTGCAGGTAACTGCCTGGGCGGGCATGGTAAACTTTGCCGTGGCATCGGTTTTACTTGTGCTGCCAACGAAGGTGACGGAAGGTGAGACGCTCCATTCTTTGAAACGTTGGCCGCTGGGAGCGGTATTTGCCGTAACGGTGACGGTTTCACCGGCGGTAGCCGAGGAGGGGTCGGCGATGCCGCCGGTGATATTGATATCATAAGAAGGCGGTATGATATTGATGCCAAAGGCCGCGGTGGTGAAGGCGGGAAGGGCGGTATCGCCGAATTTGGCGCCGGAAACCGTGGCGGTGATGGCCCCATTGTGCAAAGTTCCCGAGAAGCTGATATATCGGTGATTGGAGGCCACGGTTCCCGCTGTGGCGGCGACAGTGGCGCTGGTCAGATCGATCCTTTCGTTGAAGATCGCAAATACTGTTCCCACATAAGGCGTTGCCGCGTCATAGGCGTAAATACTGCTATCTACAGTCTTTTGCAGCTGCATGACGCTTAAGTCGTGGATTTGGCTGTCCGTGAAACCGTAGGTTACGGGTGCCTTTATGGTGCCGATATAGTATAAATTAACAGCACTTTTGTAGTAGCCGATGGTGAGGGGATTGCTGCCACCAGCGGTGCCGTTGAGGTAAAGAATATTGCCAGATGCTATATTAGTATACCAGACGGAACAATTTGCGTCACCGCTGGGGTCCTGGAGGGTGCCGTCTTTGATAACGGTATGGATCATGCCCCGGGATGCATAGATAACGCCTTTGGCAATAACGCTGCCATCGCTATAATTCAGGGTTCCGCCTTCCATGTTGATAAAAGTGGTGTTGGTGTCGGCCGTCGATACATAGATTGCACCATCGTGATTTCCAGTTACCGTACCGGATTTTACGGTGACGGTACGGTCTCCGTAATTACCGCTAATCCATATTGCCGCAGAGGTGCTGCATGATATCGTGCCGCCGTCAACCACCGTTGTCTTGCATCTGGGATTGAGGGCGCCGACGTTATAGCCAGACGGACCGGCATAGGTTAGGGAACCACCGCTGAGCAGGCGAAAAGTGCCGTTACCGGAGGGCCTGAACTCATTGTACTTGCTCGTATCATTTGTGGTAAGGGAGGCTTTCCAATCGAGGGTGACGCCATCTTTGATATCGAGATCCGGGAAAAAACTGTTGTTGAGGGTCACGGTGCCGGTGACGGTTACCGTGGCGCCGCTGGCGGCGGCGGTGAGGTTACCGCTGGTCTCGCCGGTATAGTTGTTGATGGACGTAGCCAAGGCGGTGGCGTCATCTTCCGGGGTGGCGCTGACCGGCGCCGCCCAAAGGCAGAGTGTCGCCATGATTGCCGCCAGCAGCAGGAGACGTCGGCCATAAAAGCCTGTTGATGTTTGCTTTACGTTTTTACGTTTCATTTTATTTTTCCTCCGTGATTGATCATGAGTTTAAAAAACTCTTCCAAAACTGTTGTTAGGTTTATTGTAGCAAAAACTGGCTACCCCCTGGGGTTTGATTAAGAAATCTTAATCTATGTATGATGATGGATGGTATTGGCTGAAATTTGTGGTATAATATTGCCATAGGTGGTGATCTGATGAATAAAGCCCGTATCATGCTGATTGAAGATGAAGCCGATGTCCTTGCCATTAACAGAGAGTATCTGGAAAACCAAGGTTATGAAATCATTGCCATGTCAACGCTGAAGCAGGCCCGTTTCCATTTAGAGGAGCAGACTCCGGATTTGATTTTGTTGGATGTCATGATGCCTGACGGCAACGGCTGGGATTTTTGCGGGGAAATCCGCACAAAAACCAACGCTCCCGTGATCTTTCTGACTTGCAGAGATGAAAACGAGAGCGTCATCAAAGGATTATCTGAGGGTGGCGATGATTACATCACCAAACCCTATGATCTGAATGTTCTGGGGGCCCGGGTCGGTGCCCAACTACGCCGGGCGGGGATGATGTCCGCCGGGAAAATTGAGCTGCCGCCTCTGACCATCGACTTATTGGCCGGGGAAGTAATGCTGATGGAAGAACGCATCAGTTTAACACCACGGGAAATCCAGCTTTTGGCCTGTTTTAGCCTGTATGCCGGCCGCCGCCTGCGCTGTGACGAGATCTACCGGCGCACCTGGGGCGGTACAGCGAAAAATGCTGCCCAGACCATCGCGGTTTACGTGACCAAACTTCGCAAGAAGCTGCATATCGATGAAAACAGCCCCTTTGAACTGCGGGGAACGCGAAACGGGGAATATATCTTCAGCAAGATTCAATACTGAAATCAGGACCATGCTGGTAGAGTGAAGCAGAAGGTTGTGCCGATACCTTCCCCGCTTTTCACCCAAATACGCCCGTTGTGTTCCTCGATGATGTGTTTACAGATGAAAAGACCCAGTCCGGTGCCGGTGTCCTTGCCGCCGCCGGATTTTTGGTTGTTATTGTAGCGGTTAAAAATGAAAGGGAGCTTTGCCGGGCTGATGCCTTCACCGGTATCGGTGACGCAGATCAAAACTTCATTGTCAAGAGGTTCGGCGGTCACCGTGATGGTACCGTTGACGGTGAAGCGGATGGCGTTGGCGATCAGATTCACAATAACCTGGGCAATACGCCCCCTGTCGGCGTTGATTTGGGGCAGTTCATCTTCGATGCGGATCACCAGTTTATTGCCGTTTTTGTTGAGGATGGGGTAGTGGGTTTCAATGGCGTTGTGGATGATCTCATCGGTATGGCAGGGACTTTTCTCCATGACCATGCGCCCTTCCTCCATTCTTGTCACGTCCAGGATCTGCCCTACCATCAGGGCCAAACGTTCCGCTTCGGCGGAAATCAGCTGCATGCGGTGAATCACTGTGGCGGGATCGACCTCCTGCTGGCGAGAGAAGAGCTGGCGGGTGGTTTGGGCATAGCCGGAGATCACCGTCAGCGGCGTTTTTAACTCGTGGGAGACATTGCCTAAAAATTCCGTTTTCAGTCGGTTGATTTGCTCTAAAGCGGCGTTTTCCTCCGTCAGTTGCTTTCGGGCTGCTTCCAGTTCCCGCTGCTGCCGGTTATACATGGCAAAATGCAGGGATAGGGTAATGCCGAGAGTGATGCTCACCGTCAAAAAGCTGATTAAAATATCCAGTAAAAGATCTTTTTCCGTGTTGAAGAATTGAATCTGTTCGGGATGGGAAAATGCCCATAAACAGAGGAAGGTGTAGACGATGATTTCTAAAAGAGTCATCACCACCATGGCTTTTGCTTCCAGCATGAAGACGGTGAAGATGACGGCGAAAATGAAAAAGGCGATCATGCCGCCGTGGTAGCCGCCGGAATGGAAGAACAATACGGTGAACATCCCCAAAAAAATGGTCGCGATCGTGACGATATAGCAGAACTGATATTTTCCGGTGCGATAAGCATAGTAAAGCAGCCCAAAAGAAAGGGCGGCGATGCATAGGTTGATGAACGCGTTGAAAACCTGATCCCCGATGATCAGGCTGGAAACGCACATGATGAGGCTGATCAGCGTCCCCGCCATCGCCAGGACGTTGAAGAGACGGACCCGAAAATCCAGTTGTTTGTTTAAAAACCGGTGAATGAGCCGGCGGATTGCTTTTCCCATGCTATTTTCCCGTCTTTCGCTGAGATGCCATCATTATATCATAGATTTGCAAAAGCGGGGAGCGCTCCTTGACAGGAAGAGGCAATTTTTGTATGATGATAAAATATGGAGAGGAAGTGAATCCATGCAGACGATTCTTTATGAGGTGAAAAACGGCCTCTATCTCAATTTGACCAACCGTTGTCCCTGTAACTGCACTTTTTGTCTGAGGCAAAAACATGATGACCCCGGCAACGAAGAATCCCTTTGGCTTGACCGCGAACCTACTTTCGACGAAGTGAAAGCCGCCCTTAGAGAGCGGGATCTAAATCAATATCCGGAAATTGTCTTTTGCGGTTTCGGCGAGCCTTTGGAAGCCTTTGACGTATTGAAAGCGACGGCGGTCTATCTCAAAACGTTTTATCAAGGAAAAATCCGTTTAAACACCAACGGCCTTGGTGATTTGATCGTCGGCAGACCCGTGGCGCGGGAATTGAAGGGCCTTATCGACGCTGTCTCCATCAGTTTAAACGCCGCCGACGCCGAAACGTATCAGGCGGTCAGCGACAGCTGTTTCGGGGAAAAGTCCTTTGACGCCGTCTTGTCCTTTGCGGCAGAGTGCGCCAAGGTGATTCCCGAGGTGACCTTGACCACGGTGGCCACCACCATTTCGGAGCAGCAGGAAAAGCGCTGTGCAGCGCTGTGCGCTAAATTGGGTGTAACATACCGCATCCGCCCTTATATTAAATGAGGACACACTGAAACGAACGCCTTGTGACGTTCGTTTTTATTTGCATTTCCAAAGGGATGTGCTATAATCAAAATATAAAAATACGTGGAGATTGATAAGAAAGATATTATGATAAACAAGAAGATTCAGTATTTTGTCACCTTGGCCCAATGCCTTTCCTTTACCAAAGCCGCCAACCAATACGGCGTCAGTCAAACGGCGATCAGCCAGTATATCGCCGGTTTGGAGCAGCGTCTGGGGGTCAAACTATTTCACCGTAATCCCCATTCCGTATCCTTGACCGAGGCGGGCAAGGTTTATTACCGCCGTGTTTGTCACATGCTCCAGTATTACGAAGACACCGTTCATCAGACCATCGCCGCCGCCGACCTTTACAGCGGTTATGTGAAGGTGGGGATCGGGATCTATGAATATCATAAAACCGATGATTTTTTCAGCCAGTTGCTCAACCGCTATCCGGCGATTAAGACCGACGTCTATCAATATCCTTATGAAGAACTGACCCGGCGTTTGAAAAACGGCGAGCTGGACGCGATCATCGCCATCGACCTTTGCGAAGAATCCTTTGCCAAGCGGGAAATCCACACCAGACCGCTGTTTAGTTCCAATAACTGCCTGGTGGTGGAAAAATCCGTAGCCGCCAAATATCCGGAAAACGACGGCGCCGCCGTGCTCAAACAGGAATATCTGATTACCAACTGTGAAAACGCCGGGCCTTCCTCCATGGATATGCTCCGCAACCTCTTAGTGGAAGAGTACGGCTTTTTCCCGGAACGGACGACCCGCACCAATAGCATCAATCCGCAGCTGCTGATGGTTCGCTCCAAACAAGGAGTCGCCATTGTGCCGGATTTTATCAAAGAGATCTATGACGAAAACCTCGTCCGCATTCCGATGCCTCATCATCCCCCTTACCAATACGAGATCATCAGTTTGGCGGAGAACGATAATCCCGCCGTGGAGATTTTGATGCAGCTCGGCGACGAGCTTTAAGGAGTTTACGATGATCGCAGCCGTGATTTTAGCCGCCGGCAGCGGTTCCCGCATGGCGGAGAGCCCTTTGCCGAAGCAGTTCTTGAAGATTGAGGGCAAGCCCGTGCTGGTGCGTACCGTGGAAGCCTTTCTCCGCTCGGATATGGTGGATTGCGTCATCGTGGCCGTTGCCAAAGACTGGCTTGACTATGGGGAGCACCTGTTGGAGGAGGCTTTTGGGAAAGATGCTCCCATTTCCGTCACCGTCGGTGGCAGCAGCCGTTTGCAAAGTTTGATGAATGCCTGCGCATTCCTAAGCGACGCTTTCGGCATCGCCAAAGACGATATTGTCCTGACCCATGACGCCGCCCGGCCCTTTGTTACAGGAAAAATCATCGCCGAAAATATTAAGCTGTTAGCCTCCTATGACGGGGTCACCACGGCCTGCCCCGCCATTGATACGATACTCGTTTCCGCCGACGGCAAAAAGGTTGACGATATCCCCCCCCGTAAAACGATGTTTTCCGTGCAAACCCCGCAGACCTTTTATACGGGCGAGTTGATTGAAACCATTGCCTCCCTGACGGAGGCGGAGAAAAGCGCCTTGACCGACGCCGCAAAAGCGTATTTATTAAAAAATAAGCGCGTCGGCATTGTTTTGGCAGAAACCACCAACCTGAAATTGACCACCGCGGCTGATCTTCCTCTGGCGGCGTCATTGATGCTTGGTGAAAAATAAGAGGTGGAGAGCAGGGAATGGCCGCTTTGCTGAAAGCAGGAGCCTCCTGTGTGAAAAAAGAAAACCTGCAGCCCATTGTGGATTGGTGGAGAGAAAGGTGAATGACTGGTTCATACCTCGGAGTGATCCGAGGTATTATTTTGTCGTAATACGGGGTATTATCTATTGACATTGTGCTGAAAACGCGCTACGATGAAACAGTGTTAGATGAAGCTAACCCGGAGAAATCAGGGAGGAATATATGACCTTAGACGAGATGTCTGTCGGCTCCTACGGCATTATACGGGAAGTGCATTGCGAAAAAAGCTTTCGCCGCCGCTTGCTGGATATGGGACTGACACCGAAAACAAAAATAATGGTTCGCAAAGTTGCGCCGATGGGCGATCCCATCGAAGTCTTTTTAAGAGGATACGAGTTGACACTGCGGAAAGAAGACGCCGGTTGTATCGTGGTGGAGGAATGCGATGGAGTCCTTTGAAATTGCCCTGATCGGGAATCAAAACGCGGGAAAAACCACGCTGTTCAACGCCTTGACCGGCAGCAATCAGCATGTGGGCAATTTCCCCGGCGTGACGGTGGAAAAAAAGGAAGGGCGCTTGATCTCCCATCGCGATATCACCGTGGTAGATCTGCCGGGGATCTATTCCCTGTCTCCCTACACCGCCGAAGAGATTGTTACCAGGGATTTTCTGCTGAAGGAAAAGCCCAAAGGGATCATCAATATCATCGACGCTACCAACCTGGAGCGGAACCTCTATCTGACCTTGCAACTCATTGAGCTTAACCTGCCCACGGTATTGGCCCTTAATATGATGGATGAAGTTCGGGCCAGCGGTCACTGCATCGATGTGGAAGGCTTGAGCCGCGCCTTGGGCATTCCCATCGTACCCATTGCCGCCTCGAAAAAAGAGGGGATCGAAGATCTCATCGCCGTGATGGAAACGACGGTGAAAAATAAGACGCTGCCCCGGAAAATGGATTTTTGCCGCGGCGCTGTTCATAAAGCCATTCACAGCGTCGCCCATATCGTTGAGGAAAACGCCGTCGCCGCCGGGATTCCGGTACGCTTTGCCGCCACCAAACTGGTGGAGGGGGACAAGCCCGCCACTGCCATACTTGCCATGGAAGAAGAGGATTTGGCGATCATCGAGTCCATTGTCGCCGAAATGGAACATGCCCTCCATACGGACAGGGAGGCCGCTTTGGCCGATATGCGTTATGAGTTTATCGAGGGTCTCTGCAAGGTCTATGTGAAACAGGGGGGTATCACCAAAGGGCATCAACGCAGCATCCGAATGGACCGCTTCCTGACCCACCGCATCTTCGCCGTGCCCATCTTTCTCTTTATCATGGCAGTGATTTTCTGGCTCACCTTTTCCGCCATCGGTCCGATTTTTAACGAGCTGATGCAGAATTTGGTCAATGTTGTTACGGCCAAGGCCGCCTATTTTCTGGAGGCAGCCCACGTCAATCAGGTGTTAACCTCCATGATCATCGACGGCGCTTTTGCCGGTGTGGGGGCGATTTTATCGTTCCTGCCCACCATCGTTATCCTGTTCTTCTTTTTGTCCTTGCTGGAAGACAGCGGCTATATGGCCCGGGTGGCCTTTGTTTTCGACCGTCTCTTCCGTAAGGTGGGACTTTCCGGGAAATCCTTCGTCCCCATGCTCATCGGCTTCGGCTGTTCCGTCCCGGCCATCATGGCCACGCGAACCTTAGGCTCCAACCGGGAACGCAAAATGACCATTCTCCTGACGCCTTTTATGTCCTGCAGTGCCAAGCTGCCGATTTACGCTGTTTTTACCATGGCCTTTTTCCAGCGCCATCAAGGCCTCGTGATGATCGCCCTCTATATTCTCGGCATTGTCGTGGCTGTTTTGGCCGCCTTGCTTTTGAAAAAGACCATGTTCAAAGGTCGCTCCATGCCGTTTTTGCTGGAATTACCGCCTTACCGTTTGCCTGATTTTAAAACCGTCATGCGGGATCTTTGGAGCAAAACCAAGGATTTTCTGACCCGGGCCTTTACCATTATCTTCCTGGCTTCCCTGGTGGTTTGGCTCTTGCAGAGCTTTGATTTCCGCTTCAATCTGGTGAACGACAGCTCCGAGAGTATTTTAGCCGTTTTCGGGAAGCTCCTGTCACCCATCTTTACGCCTTTGGGCTTTGGCGATTGGCATTCGGCGACAGCCCTGGTTACCGGTTTGTTATCAAAAGAAACGGTGATCAGTACCTTTGCTATTCTGTTGGGGGCCAGTGATTCCGCCGGTGTGGCGTCTCTGTTGCCCACCTTGTTTACGCCCCTTTCCGCCTTTTCTTTCCTCGTCTTTACCCTGCTTTATATGCCTTGCGTCGCCGCCTTCGCCGTGACCAAAAGGGAATTGGGGGGAATGGGCAAGGCGCTGTTGGCCTCGTTGTTTCAAACTTCCGTCGCCTGGTTCGTGGCATTCCTCTTTTATCAGATCGCAAGATTGTTTCTTTAAAATCCATAGAAAAAAGCCGCCGTTCGATGAGAACGGCGGCTTTTTTCTATGGATTTACAGCCCGAGGTAGACGCTGATCATCTTGGCGGCCTGGGCTCGGGTGGCGTTGCTGGAGGGCTCAAAACGGGCGCTGCCATCGCTGTTGGCGGTGCCGTTGATGATACCGGCCTGCTGCATGGCGGTAACCGCCGTAGATGCCCAGGAGGCGATCTGACTTTGGTCGGAGAAGGTCATGGCGGGGACGGTCTGGGGCAGGGTTTGCTTCTTACACTTGGTGACGTAGTTATGGATCATCACCGCCATTTCCTGGCGGGTGATGTTGGCGTTGGGATCGTATGTACCGCTCCCTTTGCCGGAGACCACACCCTTCTGATAGGCCCACTCGATGTATTTGGCTCCCCAGTAGGAGGTGGCCACGTCGTTGAAGGAGCTCTTGTTTACGTAGGGGGTGAGGTCGTCGCCGGAAGTCCGGGCCAGGATCGTAGCGAATTCCGCCCGGGAGATGGTTCTGTCCGGCTTAAAGGAGATGCTGCCGTCGCTGTTGCCGTATCCCGTAAGGATACCCTTGCTGACCAAGTCATTGACGTAGGGTTCATACCAGATACCGCCGGGAACGTCGTTGAAAGCAACTGCGATTTTTTGTGTGAAAGTGGCGCTGATGGTATGGGCGGCGGTAACGTCGGTGAAGGTATAGGACGTAACGGCGCCTTTGGCAACGCCGTCGACGGTGACGTTTTGGATTTCATAGCCGCCAATGGCTGTGATCGCAAAGGTCTGACTGGCACCATAATTGACCGTAGTGGTTCCGGGGTTGATTGTGCCGCCGTTGCCTTGGGTAACGGTGATGGCGTAAGTTAACGGAATGAAAGTGAATCCGTTGTTATTGGCATAGGTTTCGGCGGCGGTGCCTTGATTGCCGTAAATCGTAAACCCGGTTATTTTATGAAGATTGTCAAAATTATTTCCGGTATAGCCAAAAGCATTGGCGCCGATTTTTGTTACACTGTTGGGAATTTTAACCGAGGCCAGGGCATCGCACAAAGAGAATGCTTGTTCATTGATGGTTTTTATGCCATCGGATAGAGTTACTGTCGTCAGCTTTTTACAGGCTGCGAAGGCTTTTCCCCCGACCGTTTGTATATTTGGAGGAATGGTTACCGTTGTTAAGGAGCTGCAGATGGCAAAGGTTCCGAAATTGATTTCTGTCAAGTTCTTTGGTATGGTCAGGGACTGGAGAGCAATGCAGCTGGAAAAGGCCAAGGCCTCGATTTTTGTGACACTGTCGGGAATCGTGACAGTCTTTAATGCTGTACATTGAGAAAAGCAGGATTCGCCGATGTCCGTTACTGTATTGGGAATGGTCACCGAAGTGATGGCGGTATTCTCCTCAAACAGTGACGCACCTAAACCGGTAACGGTATAACGGTCGATTTGAGAGGGTACCGTGATTTTGGTATCGTCTCCGAAATAATGGACTAACACTGCCCGATTATCAAAAGCAAGATAGAAATAAGGTGTCTCTTTGGAGATGCAGATAAAGAGGAAATCATTGCCGTCGGCGTAAGTTTGGGCCGCCGTATTATCAAAGCCATACATATAAAAATTCGAGTAAGGATTGTATTCTTCATCGTAACCGAAAGCGGTTTCACCGATATGGGTGACGGTAGACGGCACTGTAACGCATTTTAAAGCCGGGCATTGCAGAAAGGCGTCGGCATAGATTTCCTGCAAACCGTTGTTAAAAGATACGGTTTTCAGAGAGGTACAATAATCGAAGGCGTCGTAATAGATGCTCTCCAGGCTGTTGGGAAAAGTGATGGCTGCGATTTTTTCGCAGGTGGCAAAAGCGAGAGGACCGATCAGCACCAGGTTCTTGGGCAGGTTTACCGTATTCAGTTTGGCACAGCAGGTGAAAGCGCCTTCGCCGATGACCACGACGCTGTCGGGAAAGCTTACCGAGGTGATGTTGTCAAAATCCAAAAAAGCGTAATCGCCGATGCTGATGATGCTTCCTGAAAAAACAATGGTTGAGATATTGGCCCGGTAGTTCCACCAAGGCGCGTAGAGGTTGTTCATGGGGTCATAGTCGTACATTGCCCCGCTGCCGGTGATGGTTAGGGTGCCATTGTTGTAAGTCCAGGTCATGCTGGGGCCACAGGCATTGCCCTCATCTGCCTTAATGGGAATGCTCAGTGTGCCGATGGGTGCTGCCGGTGACGGCAAAGCCAGTGTCGTGCGGAAATGGTCCGCCTTGGCCTTGGCGTCGGCAGCCTCATCGGGCGCGGCCGCTGCCAGGGGTGAAACCAAGTAGGCGAAGCAGGCCAGAAGTACAAAAAGAAAGTGTAATGTTTTTTTCATGTGTTTTCCCTCCGTCGAGATCTGTTTATGCTTATTATATAATTGCACCAGTACGTAAAACGTCACATTACCTCGACATACGGGGAAAATGAATGTCGCTTTCGGCAGAAAAAAGCCCGCTGCGGTGGCAGCGGGCTTTTTCTTTCACAGGGATATTTATTTCAGCAAATCAATGTAATAGGCCAGTTCCTTTTCGAAACAGACGCCGTAGCGCACTTCGGTGCCGGCTTTGGCGGTTCGCCGGATGCAGGCCACGGTATAGTCCACGGCAATGGCGGTGGCTTCCCGTAGCGTCTTATCGTTGCTGAGGGCGCCGACCAGGGCAGAACCGAACACATCGCCGGTGCCGTGAAAATAGCCGGGGATTCTTTCGTTCATCAAATAATGGATCTCGCCTTTGGTCTTGTCCGAGGCGGCGGCGCCGAGCTTGGTTTCGTCAAAAGAGATGCCGCTTAAAACGACTTTTTCTACGCCGAGGCCGTGGAGGGCGTCAAGCATGGAGAGAACGTAATCTTCGGAATAGTTTTTTTCTTCATAGGGCAGTCCCGTCATAAAAGCCGCTTCGGTGAGGTTGGGCATGATCAGGTCTGCCTTGGCGCAGAGCTTGGCCATACCCCGGGCGAAGGCCTCATCGAAGAGGTCGTAAAGGGAGCCGTTGTCACCCATCACAGGGTCCACGCAGACCAGCGTATCTTTTGCGCGGAAACCGTCGAATAAGCCTTTCATCAGTTCCAGTTGCTCAAAGGAGCCGAGATAGCCGGTATATATGAAATCCACTTTTAAGTTCAAAGCTTCCCAGTGGCGGGTAATGGGAGCAATTTCAGGGGTAAGGTCTCTGAAGGTAAAGTCGGTAAAGCCACCGGTATGGGTCGAAAGGACGGAGGTGGGCAAAATGGAGCATTCCGCTCCGGCGGCGGAGATGATCGGCAATGCCACGGTGAGAGAACATCTGCCGACACAGGAAATGTCGTGTACTGCTAAAACCCTTTTCTGTTGTTCCATGTGGTTTCTCCTCGTACGTATTTATATGGTAGTATATGACTTTTTTTTCATTTAATCAAGATATATTTTACGTTTTGGTATATAAATCTTTACACAATGAAATCATAACGGTATAATATAATGTAGTTTTAGAAAAAGAGGAACGCAATATGACAGAACATACAAAAAAGAGCGATTGCACACCAAAAAAATGCGAATCTTGCAAGGAAAGCTGTGAAGGCCGTATGAAACCGGCAAAAGAAGCGGCAAATCCATATAGCGACGTGAAAAAGGTGATCGGCGTGATCAGCGGCAAAGGCGGCGTGGGTAAATCAATGGTCACCTCCATGTTGGCCCAGGATATGAGCGACCGCGGTTACCGTACGGCGATTCTCGACGCCGATTTGACCGGGCCTTCCATTCCCCAGGGTTTCGGCATCCATCAACGGGCCGAATCTTCCGAAGCGGGATTGCTCCCCGCCTTGTCCAAAGACGGCATTAAGATCATGTCCATCAATTTGCTGCTGGAAAACGAAAAAGAGCCTGTGGTTTGGCGCGGCCCGATGATTGCCGGCGCCGTTAAACAATTCTGGACCGACGTAATTTGGGGCGATATTGATTTTATGTTTGTCGACATGCCTCCGGGCACCGGCGACGTACCCCTGACGGTTTTTCAGTCCCTGCCTGTGGACGGTCTCATCATCGTAACTTCACCCCAGGAATTGGTGCAGATGATCGTGGGCAAAGCAGTCCATATGGCGAAACATATGGAAGTTCCCATCATCGGCATTGTGGAAAATATGTCCTATATTCAGTGTCCTGACTGCACCAAGAAGATCCAGATGTTCGGTGAAAGCCATGTCGAGGAAACCGCCGCGGAATACGGCTTGAAGGTCTTGGGCAAACTGCCCCTTGATCCCAGAGTGTCCGCTGCTTACGACGCCGGGGAAGTGCAGCTTTTCGCGGATCACTGGGATAAAGGTATCGGCGACGCCGTGGAAGCTCTCGGCGGCGAAAGAGCAGGGAGCACGAAAGCGTGAAACCGCGAGGAATACAAAAAAGTTCCTCGTCCGCGGGATTCCAATACCTGGGGTGATGATTCCCAAGTCGCCGTCAAGCAGAACAGCGTAAAATAAGCAAAAAGCCTTTCCTTTCAGTGATAAGAGAAAGGCTTTTATGATAAAAAGGAGGGAATATCATGACAAGAGAACTGCGCCGCCGCAATCAGGCTTTGGAAAAAACGGAAATCATCGCGGTCTTGCTGCGAAATACCAGCGGCGTACTGGCCCTGACCGGTACCGACGGCTACCCTTACGCGGTGCCGTTAAGCTATGTTTACACCGCGGGGAAGCTCTACTTTCACTGTGCCAAGGAAGGATATAAAATCGATGCCCTCCGCCAGGGCTCAAAAGCCTCTTTCTGCGTGATCGACAGAGACGAAATTGTTCGGGAAACCTTTTCTACCAGTTACATCAGTGTGATCGCTTTCGGTAAAGCGCATCTTGTGACCGATGATGAAGAAAAAAGGTGTTCCATCCGCCTTCTCGCCGCGAAATACGGTACCGGGGACAGGGCGGCCGATGAAAGGGAAATCGAAAAATCTTGGAATAGACTGACGATGATCCGCCTCGAGATCGAAGAGATCACCGGCAAGGCGGCGACGGCGGTGATCAAAAACAGGGAAGCCTATTTTCCCCAAGCCGGAAAAGCCTGCTCCTGCCAGAGCTGAAACGGCCTTTGCCTCTTCATCTGAGGGACTTTCTTCGACCTTGGCGCGTATAATAGGATAGAAGGTCAAAGAAAAGAGATCGCTGTATGATTCCAGGTTTGCGAACATTGAAAAATCTCCTTGAAACGGCCTTGGCGCCGGTGGGGAGCACCATGTATATCTATGGCGGCGGCTGGAATGAAGATGACGACGGCGCCGGTGAAGACGCCGTCAATATCGGCGTGGCGCCGCAGTGGCGCGAGTTCTTTTTATCTCAGGAGGCGGACTACGACTTCCGCCGCCATCACGATAGAAGGGACGGTCTTGACTGCTCCGGCTATGTGGGCTGGGTGCTGTATAACGTGTTTCGCAAGGAAAGCGGCGGCGAAGGCTACGTGCTCCCGTCCGCGGAAATGGCGAAGACCTTTGCCACTTATGGCTGGGGGACATACCGCCCGGCAAAGGAAGTCAGAGACCATTACCCAGGCGATCTCATGAGCAGCAAAGAACATCACGTCTATCTCGTACTTGGCGCCTGTGCCGACGGCAGTATCATGCTGCTCCATGCCAGCCCGCCGGGGGTGATGCTCAGCGGTACCGTGACACCGGCAGGGGATGCCGGGAGCAACGCCGTTTTGCTGGCAGAATACTATCTGAAAACGCATTACCCCGCCTGGTATGAAAAATTCCCCGCCTGTGGCAGGGGCCTTTCCTATCTGACCGAATACGATCAGCTGCGTTGGGATCTCGGCGGCGTTTTAAAAGATCCCGAAGGTTACCGTTTTTTGCCGCCGCCACTGCTTTTGGCGGATCTCTTCAAAAATAAAAAATATGGTTTGACAGAACCGGATGCCCTCTATGACAAACGCCCGTATCTTTGATGATACGGGCGATTTCATGACCGGTTTTCCCTTCCGGTTTTGCGTTTATCATGAGGCCAAAGTCTTTCCCATCTTTCTGCAGGCCATTTCCCCTGGGCTGTCCGGCTCTTCTTGGCAGATGACGCTGTCGCAGAGGAGCAGGGCGCCGTCTTCCCGGCATAGGTCTTCCCAGGTGCGCATCCACTCGCCGTCGCCCCAGCCGTAAGAGCCGAAGAGGGCGATACCTTTGCCTTTTAAGGAGGGTTCCACAGCGGTGAACATGGGTTCGAATTCCGTTTCTTCCAGCTCTTCTTCTCCCATGGAAGGGCAGCCGAAGGCAATGGCGTCGAAGTGATTGATCTCATCGGGAGCAAAGTCCCCGGCGGTGATCAGGGCTGCTTCCGCACCGTTTGCGCTGGCCCCTTCAGCGATGAGCTGTGCCATTCTTTCGGTATTCCCTGTACCGCTCCAGTAAACAACTGCGATTTTTTTCATTGGTGTTGATCCTTTCTTTTCGTGAAGTTTGTTTTATCATTCATCGGGAAGCGGCGATCATGTATTTTTGTTTTATAACGCCTGTTTCCCGTCAATATGCGTCATTAAGCGACATGTTCTTCTAAAATATTTTTCAAAGCCGCCAAAGAACTGGTGTGAGAGCGGGCGACAATGGTCTCCCCGTGTCTGACTTCGCCGATGGCGCATTGCACCATGGCGTGGGACATGGTGCCGGTGAAAAGGACGAGCAAATCAGGAATACCGATGCGTCCCTTTAAGGTACCGTTGATTTTTGTGAAAACTTTTGCTTGGCAATGATATTGCTTACAGAGATTCTTGTATCGGCATTCCATACATTCATTGCCGCCGACGATGACGATATTCATGATTCATTCGATTCCTTTCTTGGGGAGGGCCATGCTCCCTTACTGTTTTCTGCTGATTTTTTAACCGTCAGGCCGGTTGCCTTTTGCTCAGGACCCGACTGCCAGTTGCTGCAAAGAAGCGCCTTGAGACCATCTTTTTTTGTAAATCTCCGTGCAGCGTTTATATCTGGCAAACTGTTTCGCGGCGCTATGGTCGTCGCCGTATACTTTCCAGCAGCCGGTACATTTGCAGTTGCTGCCCCGATGCTCCATAAAACCCTTCACATCGGTGCAGGGATAGCTCAAAAAGAGGCCGATCTCATGGGGGAATTCCTCTGCTCCCCGGCATCTTTTAACCAATTCTTTGAGACATCCTTTGGTTGAGCGACAGGAATAACCTTTGCTTTGCAAAAGTTCTTTGGCCTCCTCGGCTGCAAGATCCTGGGACAGTCGCTGGGGACGGTAAAAATAAACCAGCCCCCTCTTTTCAGAGGTTCTCATCAGCAAAACGCGAATGCCTTTCGGGTTTAGTGCCCGGTTAAGGTTGCGAATATCCTGTTTTAGGGCAGCCCGGGAAGGGCAGCCGCAACTAAATAAATTGCCTGTTTTGATCCCCGCTAAGGTGGGGGAACAGTGGTTGATGACCGCTTCTTCCGACATCTTCATACCTTCCTTTTTACTTAGGGCGATGGTTAGTTGAAACTAACCAAATACTATTTTTTTGCTATTTATTGATTACTTTTTCACGTTTTTGTTCCTTGCTTTCTTGCCGGTATCTGGCCGCAAGCCTCTTCAGCCGCTGCTTGAAATAGAAAAGCCCAATGATCATCATCATGAGCAGGCAAAGATCCCGTTGCAGCAGTAGATCATAAACCAAAGCCATGTTTCTCACTCCTTTTCATGACCGCACCTTTTGATGGGCGGTGCTCCCGGTCAATTTGTGGTTTTTGCCTTCGCCGCATCAGACGGCGCTTGTCTCCGCTGGTTAGCCCCAACTAACTGTAATGTGAAAAATAAGTAGTTAGCTCCTTCTAACTACTTATATCCTACCCAATGATCCTATTTTTGTCAAGAGGTTTTTAAAAAATTTTGGCGGGAGAGGGGCTTTTCTGAAAAACCTCTCTCCCGTTCCTTTACTCGAGGTTCAGATGTCTTCTTAAAATATAGTCCACCAGGAAGAAGACGGCGGTGACCGTGACAAGCTCGATGGCAATACCAAAGAGCAGGGGCAGCAGTAAATCAGAGGATTGGCTTATGGTGGCATTGGCCTCAAAGGGGAGCAGCTCACCGATGAAGGAGGTGATGCTGATATAGATGATATAGAAGAGGATGAAGCAGCCGAAGGGAACGATTCTCCGGCGTACCGTGTCGTTGGCTTTGAAAATCGGCAGTTGGGCCACGGAAATGGAAAGGTAAATCGTGAAGAGAAAAAGTGTGAAATTCAAGATCATGGAAACAAGGATCTCCGCCACCACCAGCCAGTCGCCGGCTTGGGCGTGAGAGAAGATAAAGGATAGGAAGTCGCCGATCATGCCCCATTCAAAGGTCGCGGCGTTTAAAACGAAGAGGAAGCCACAGAGGAGTCCGCAGAACAGGCCGATTCCCGACCAGACGATGGCGGCGACGGCTTTCGAGAGAATCAGTTGCCTTGTCGTGACCGGCAGCGTGAACATGAGGTAACCTTCGTCTTTCAGCAGGTTTCGGCGAAAGCGGCGGATCATCGTCACCAAGGTAATGACGAAGGCGGCCACGGTAATGGCGGCGAAAAGGATGGCGGCGAAGGCCGAAGGCGTATCATAATGGGTTAAGAGCAATAAATTTGTAATAACCGCTGCCGCGATCATCAGCAGATAAACGGGGAGCAGCTCTTTGGCGATGGCCGAAAATTCATATTTTAGCAGCTTTGCGAACATTGGAATACCTCCCTGAACAATTCATCGATGGATTTGCCGTGGTCTTCCCGGATGGTATCGGCGTCTCCCTTTAAGACGATTTCTCCTTCTTTTAAGAAAATTACGTCGTCAAAAACGCGTTCAACGTCGGTGATCAGATGGGTGGAAATGATCACCGTAGAACCGGGGTCGTACATTTTTAAG
Source organism: Clostridiales bacterium (assembly GCA_040776805.1). Classification (GTDB taxonomy): domain Bacteria; phylum Bacillota; class Dehalobacteriia; order UBA7702; family UBA7702; genus UBA7702. The sequence goes on from JAXGZS010000007.1 coordinate 40,676, forward strand.
ATTAGGTCTAAAATGTAGTCTCTGGCCGCGGGGTCGACGCCACCGATGGGTTCGTCTAAGAGATACAGTTTTGCTTTTCGGGAAAGCACGAGAATCAGCTGAACTTTCTCTTTGTTGCCTTTGGAAAGCTGTTTGATTTTGGCTTCCTCATCAATGTTCATATCTTTTAAGAGCGATTTTGCCTTATCGAAATCAAAATCAGCATAGAAATCTTTGAAAAAAGCCAGCATCTTTTTGACCTTCATGCTTTCGTCCAGGTAGGAACGTTCCGGTAAAAAGGAGACGATCCCTTTGCTTTCGACGCCGGGAGGGCTGCCGTCGATCAAGAGGGTCCCCTTCGTTTCCAGCAAGCCGTTCATGGCTTTGAGCAGCGTTGTTTTGCCGCTGCCATTGGGGCCCAAAAGACCGATGATGCGCCCCTTTTCCGCGGTGAGGCTGATGTTTTTTAACGCCGGTTTCTTTTTGTAGACTTTGGTTAAGTCTTTGATTTCAATCAGTGATGTCATTTTTTCTCATTTCCTCCTATAAACAGAGACGCCAGCTTTTCTTCGGGAAAGCCGATCTCTTTCATATTTTGAATGAATTCTTCCGTCAGTTTTTTGGCCGCCGCCACTCTTTTTTCCTCTATGAGGGCGTTGTTTTCCGTTACAAAACGCCCGCTGGTGCGTTCCGTTACCACCAGCATATCCGCTTCCAGGGTGCTCAAAGCCCGTTGGGCGGTGTTGGGATTGATGCCCTGGGCAGCGGCGATGTCCCGCACGGAAGGGAGCTTCTCACCGGGAGAAAACTCGCCGGAGAGTATCTTTTTGGTGATGTTCTCCACGATCTGTAAGTAGATCGGCGTGTTTCGGTCAAAATGAGTCATAATCGCGCCTCGCTATCTTCTGTATTACTGTATTAGTATCTTAATACAATAGTACAACTGAGGGTGATATTTGTCAAGGCTTTTTTGAAAGAAAATTTCAAAAGCAGGAAAACCAGGGTTTATCACGTATAATAATAGATAGAAGTAATCGGAGGAGGCCGCAATGAAACGGGAAGATCTGGAAAAAAGAGAAGAACAGATGTTGTCTCCCCACGCCGCAAAAAGCGCCTCAAGCCGTGGAAGGCTTTTCGAAATCCCCCCCTGCCCCCTGCGGACGGAGTTTCAGCGGGATCGGGACCGGATCATTCATTCCAAGAGTTTTCGCCGCCTCAAATATAAGACCCAGGTCTTTTTGCCCGGGGGCAGCGATCATTATCGGACGCGGCTCACCCATACCCTGGAAGTCGCCCAAATCGGTCGTACCATTGCCCGGGGCCTGAACCTCAACGAGGATCTCACCGAAGCCATTGGACTCGGCCACGACTTGGGCCATACGCCCTTCGGCCACGCCGGAGAGCGGCTGATCGACAGTTTGGTGCAGCCGGAATATAGTTTTCACCATAATGAGCAGAGCCTGCGGATCGTCGATCTTTTAGAGGACGGCAAGGGATTGAACCTCACGGAGGAGGTGCGGGACGGCATCTTGCACCATACCGGCGGCGTGCCGCCGTTTACCTTGGAAGGGCAGGTGATCTGCTTTGCCGACCGCATTGCCTACGTTAACCATGATATCGACGATGCCCTGCGCAGCGGCTTTTTAACGGAGGCGGATTTGCCCGCGGATTACGCCGACTTCCTGGGACAAACCCATTCCAGCCGAATTAACGCCCTGGTCAGTGATATCATCGAAACCAGCGAGGGCAAACCTTACGTGCGCCAATCGGCAACGGGCAGCGCTGCCTTGCAGCAACTGCGCGACTTCCTTTTTGACCATCTCTACCGCCTGTCTCAAGTACGGGAGGAGGAAGAAAAAGGCTGCGCCATCTTAAAAGCGCTCTTCCTTTATTATGAACGTCACCCCGAACAGATCCCCGCAACCACGCTGCAAGAGCCGCTGAAAATACGCGTCAAAGACTATGTGGCGGGAATGACCGATAAATTCGCGGAAGAAACCTACATCGAATTATTTATTCCGAAAAGCTGCCGTTTCTGACGATTGCATAATATTACCATTTTTGTAAAAACTACGGAGAGACTTTATGACCCCCGGTATGATTCCCAGAGAATTGATTGATGAAATATTGGATCGCGCGGACATTGTCCAACTGATCGAAGCGTACCTGCCCTTAAAGCGGCAGGGCCGTAATATGGTGGGATTATGTCCCTTTCACCTTGAGGATACGCCGTCCTTTTCCGTTTCTCCCGATAAGCAGATGTTCTACTGTTTCGGCTGCCAAAAGGGAGGCAACGCCATTTCCTTTGTTATGGAATACGAACATCTCTCTTTTCAGGAAGCCGTGGCCAAATTGGCCCAGCGGGTCGGCGTTGCCCTGCCGGAACGGGAAATGACCACAGGGCAAAAGCGGGTTTACGACGAGAAACGGCGTTTGATTCAGATCAACAAAGCCGCCGCGGCTTATTACCGGGAACAGCTCAAAAGAACGCCCCTCGCGTTGACGTACCTGCAAAAACGGGGCGTCAGTGAGGAGATTGCCGGCCGTTTTCTCTTGGGCTATGCCGCCGACAGCTGGGAAAATCTCAAACAGTTTCTTTTAAAGAAAGGCTTTACGGAACCGGATATGTTAAAGGCCGGCGTTGTTTCCCAGGGGGAAAGCGGTAAGGTTTTCGACCGTTTTCGAAACCGGCTGATGTTTCCGATTTGCGATAAAAAAGGGGATGTCATCGCCTTCGGCGGCCGCGTCCTCGACGACAGCCTGCCGAAATATCTCAATACCCCGGAAACCGCCGTGTTTCATAAGGGGCGGAATCTCTACGGCTTGCATTTGGCCTTCCCCAATATTCGTAAAGAAGAAGAGGCGATCCTGATGGAGGGCAATATCGATGTGATCACCGCCCATCAATGCGGTGTCGACAATGCCGTAGCGCCCTTGGGTACCGCCTTTACGGAAGAACACGCCAAAATATTAAAGCGCTATTGCGCACGGGTTACCGTGGCTTTTGACGGCGACGGCGCCGGTCAGCGCGCCACGGATAAAGCTTTGGAGATCCTGATACGCCACGGTTTTCGCGTCTATGCCATGGAGATTCCCGCTCCCCACGATCCCGACGATTACTTGCGGGCTTACGGCAAAATAGGTTGGGACCGCCTGAAAGCCAGCAGCCTTTCTTATATGGATTTTAAAATCAAACTCGCTATGAATAAATTTGACGCCGCCACCGCCGAAGGCAAAGCCGATATTTTAAAGGAATTGGGTCCCTCGCTTTTTGCCTTGAAAAATATTGTTGAACAGAGCGAATACATCCGTGCAATCAGTGAGAGGTTGGATATTTCCGAAGATCTTCTGCGTATGGATATGCAGAGAAAGGCGTCGCAAGGCCGAAGCGACATCGGCAGCGGCATGGATTTTCAAGAAGAGAAGGTTTCCCGGGGCATCACCACGGCGAAAAACAGCGTTCTTTACTTCGCCGCGGAAAATCAGAAGGTTTTTGAGGAAATCGACGCGGCCACCGGCTGGAATTTTTTGGATAGCGCGGCTCAGAAAACCGTTGTAAAAACCATCAAAGAGCACCCGGCGGCATACACATGGCGCTTTCGGGATCTGATGGATCTGGCAGCCGAGGAAGAAAAAAGCGTTATCGTGTCGTATATTATGGAAGACCCCTTTGCGCTGGTAAAAGATAAGAACGCGATGTTTCGCGATTGCTGGCGCAGTATTCGTAAAGAGGCGCTCATAAAGGAAAAGGATCAGCTGCAGAGAAGAATCAAAGAATGTGAAAAAAGTGGAAATAATGGTGAAGTTGACATACTTTTACGGAATTTTGCCAAGATTCAGCAGGAATTGAGAAAATTATAGTGAATATATTAAAGAAGTTTTTAAAGAGATACGATTTTTTAGAAAAAGAACTGTTTTTGAGGAAAGGGGTGAGAAAATGAAAGAAGACTGCGTAAACCTGGAGGTTGTAAAGAAGCTGATGCAGCTGGGGAAATCCCGCAATTACTTGAAGGCTGCCGAAATCCAGGATTCTCTGTCTGAAATCGAAATTAGCCCCGATCAGTATGACGAAATTTGTACTGCCTTTGCCTCGGCGGGCATTGTAATCATTGACGAGGGAACCGATTTGGATCAGTTGGAACCGCCGGAGGATCTTTCTCAGGTGGAAGAAATGGAAGTGGATCTGACGGTACCCGAAGGGATCTTTATCGACGATCCCGTGAAAATGTATTTGAAAGAAATCGGCCGTGTGCCGCTTTTATCCGCGGACGAAGAAGTTGATTTGGCAAAACGTATGGAAATTGGGGACGAGTTCGCCAAGAAACGATTGGCGGAATCAAATTTGCGCCTCGTTGTCAGCATTGCCAAACGCTACGTTGGCCGTGGGATGCTCTTCCTCGATCTGATTCAGGAAGGGAACCTTGGACTCATCAAGGCCGTGGAGAAATTTGATTACCGCAGGGGATATAAATTCAGTACTTACGCCACCTGGTGGATTCGGCAGGCCATCACCCGTGCCATCGCCGACCAGGCCAGAACGATCCGTATCCCCGTTCACATGGTGGAAACCATCAATAAGCTGCACCGGGTCAACAGGCAGTTGCTGCAAGATTACGGCAGAGAACCTTCTCCGGAAGAAATTGCCGAAAATATGGGCATCTCCGTGGATCGCGTCCGCGAAATCCAGAAGATCGCCCAAGAACCGGTTTCTTTGGAAACCCCCATCGGGGAAGAAGACGACAGCCACTTGGGCGACTTCATCGAAGATGAGGACGCGCCGGCTCCGGCGGAAATGGCCTCCTTTGTACTATTAAAAGAGCAGTTGGAGGACGTCCTGGAAACGTTGACGCCGAGAGAACGCAAGGTTTTACAGCTCCGTTTCGGTCTTGATGACGGCCGCACCAGAACATTGGAAGAAGTGGGACAGGAATTCGGCGTTACCAGGGAGCGCATCCGGCAGATCGAAGCGAAAGCTCTGCGCAAACTGCGCCATCCCAGCCGCAGCAGAAAGCTGAAGGATTATTTGGAATAAAAAAAAGTTCTATATGATATTATGATATTATGATGTAATGATGTAATGAAGGGTTCCGGCAATACAGCCGGAGCCCTTATTCATAGTGTAGATAAAATACGTGTGAGCCCCCTCTTTATGCTCAAGAGAAGAGGAGGGCTTTTTCTTTTGCCGTGTTGAGAGGGCCAAAGGTTTTGGCGGCCTTCGCCGTTGATGCCGTGATGCGGGTGCCACTTTTTCCCGCCATAGCGTCGAGGGCGTGTTCAAGAGAGGCGATGATCACTGTCCGTCCCGGGCCGCTTTCGGCGAAACTGACGGCAGCCTCGATTTTCGGCAGCATACTGCCGGGGGCGAATTGATCTTCGGCGATATAGCGCCGCGCCTCGTCGCTGGTGATCGCGGTGAGATCCTCCTCGTGGCTGCTGCGAAAGTGGATTTTTACTCGGTCGATGTCGGTGAGAATCAGCAAACAGACGGCGTTGATTTCCTGGGCTAATTTTGCCGCGGCGAAATCTTTATCGATGACGGCGCTTACGCTGTTTAAACGGAAAAGGCCGTTTTTCGTCACGGGAATGCCGCCACCGCCGCCGGCGATGACAATGTTGCGCTGATCCAACAGCTGTCGGATGATCTCCTCTTCGAGAATATGCCGGGGCTTTGGCGACGGCGTGAGCTGCCGGAAACCGCGCCCCGCGTCGTCGCTGAAAATGGCGTCACTGTTTTGGGCGGAAATCTTTTCCGCTTCCTTTCTCGTATAGAAGGGGCCGATGGGTTTGGTGGGATGAAAAAACGCGATATCCAGGGGATCGACGCTGATCTGCGTGATGATGCTGGCGACGCGGATCGGCAGCGCTCTTTTTTGTAACTCCCCGCCGATGATTTTTTGCAGGTGAAAGCCGATGTAGCCCTGGCTCATGGCGGTACAGTCGGGGAGGGCCGCGTCGATGATCTCTTTGTCGTGTTGATGCCCCAAAGCGAAAGCGTTTTTGATCATGCCCACCTGGGGGCCGTTACCGTGGGTGATGACAATTTGGCAGCCTTCGGTGATGAGCTGCTCCAAAAGGGGAATCACCCCAAGGATCTTTTTTTCCATTTCCTTTGGTGTATTGCCTAGGGCGTTGCCGCCCAAGGCGATGACGATGCGCCGGTTGGTGATCTGTTCCATAAAAAGCCTCATTCCTTCGTTTTGTTTTAGTATTTCCTCAAGCGTGCGTGTTCATGATGACAGTTTTTTACTGAAAATATTAAAAGTTTATTAAAAGTTATATTTCATGCAGGGAAACGAAAAGACACATAGAATAAACAAAAATGCATCATGAAAGAAAAGTCATACGGTAATAGAAAAGAGATCAGAAGAACATTATTTCGCCAAAGAACATAGAGAGATTTTATGTGGTGTGCTTCCTTCATGATCTGCGATTAATCCGGAAGACCCCGGATGGTATTTCTTTATGAGGGCAAAGATGACGGAGGAAGGAACATGAAATTAGAAAGACTCAAAAAGAAGAAATGGTGTAAGTTTATTTGTTACCTGATTATTGCCGCGTTTCTGCTGGAAATTCCCATGCCGGCCTATGCCGCGATGGATTTAGGCGGCACAACGGTACAGTCGGCGGCAGCGGAAGAGTCTGCCGCAACAGAGGAACCTGCCGTAGCGGAGGAGCCTGCCGTGACAGAGGAGTCTGCCGCAACGGAGGAGAATTTCGGGGACAACCCTGTTAGCGACAGTGAAAAACCGATTCTGCCGGATCTCTTTGGCGTTGATTCAGAAAATTTCCTGGGCATCAACACCCAGGAAAAGGCCGATGATCCCCAAGAGGCGTTGGTGACGGACAGCGACAGGGAAGCCCTGGTGGAATTGACGGATCAGCGGGAAGCCAACGTCAAGTATTTTCGGAATACCGACGGTTCGGAAACCGCTTCTGTTTATGACCACGATGTCCATTATAAAGATGACGCCGGGAAATATCAGGAGATTGATAACAGTCTAACCGAAATGGAAACAAAAGCGGGGAAAGATATTCTGACCAATGAGGCCAACAGTGCGGATTTTTACTTTGCCCAGGACGGTTCGGAAGGGAATTTGGTCTCCGTTTGGTCAGACGGCTATAACTTGAAATGGCGTTTGCAGTCTGCTGCGGAAAGTGAAGCGGAAGATACCACGGTAGGAACAGACAGTTTCATCGATAGGGTGGTATCATCTGATAACCCTGCCAACGTGGAGGATACGATTGCTTCCGCCCAATACAACGATATTTTAAAGAATATGAACCTTGAATACGTCCTGGTGGGAACGGAACTCAAAGAAAATATCATACTGAACAGTGTGAAAGTGCCTTCTCAGTTTTCTTTTGTACTGACCGCATCATCTTCTCTGTTTGCGAAGGAAGCTGAGGGTCAAGTCTACTTTGAAAACGCTGATGGTGAAACGATTTTTCGTATGTCCGAGGCTATGATGTATGATGCCAACGGTGTTGAATCCACAGACATTAAAGTTACTTTATCGACGATTTCAGAAACAGAGGACTCTCATCAGTACAAGCTGACCATCACGCCCTCTGCCGGTTGGCTGAAGGATAAAACAAGGGTTTACCCCGTGGTATTGGATCCTACGATTTCAACAACGCAGTCGTCTGCCGCGATTTCCGATGCCCACATCAACAGTGAATCTCCTAATACAAACTATGGTACGTCCAGTGCCATGGTAGTAGGTACCAACAGCTCCGGCAGCAGCCGTGCTTATATGAAATTTACCCTGCCCACCCAGATTCAGAAATCCGACCGCATCGTTGCCGCGGAATTGGGTTTATGTCCCAATACCTCAAATCCCTATACCATCTTCAATGGCGGCCAGATCAGCGCTGCCCCTACCATGTATATGTTCGCGCCTACAAAGTCTTGGGATGCTTCGAATTTAACCTGGAATAACAAGCCTGAATATAATTCATCGGAAACCATAGACTACAGCAAAATCGAAATCGTCAACGGCGCCGCCAAAATCGATTGGTATACCTGGGATATCACCTCCATGGTGGAGAAGTGGTACGACGGCACCGCGCCCAATTACGGCGTGATGATCAAGGATACGGAAAGCGTCCAATACAGCAAACGGGCCTATTTCCATTCATCAAACCTCAGCGGTTTGCCCCAGGCCTATCCCATCATCAATATTTCCTATATGAACATGATCGGTTTGGAGGATTACTGGACGTATCATACGCAATCGGCGGGCCTTGCCGGCACTGGTTTTGTCAATGATTTCACCGGCGGGTTAACGGCGTCTTTTGAAGATTATTCCTGGGACAGTGAATTATTATCCCTCGGCGTCAGCCACGTCTATAACAGTTACTACGCAGGTACGACTCAATCATCTCTCAATGTCGGTGACGGGTTTATGCTCAGTCTTCAGGAGCGCATATGGCGCGTGGTGATCAACGGTACGGAACTGTACCGTTATACCGACGGCGACGGAACCCAACACTATTTCCAGTATATTGATGGCAAATGGACTGATGATTCCGGGCTTAACCTGACCATGACGATGCCGGGAGACGGACACTTATACGTAACGGACAAACAAGACAATGTTCGTAAGTTTAACTCAATAACGGGCTATCTTGAGGAAATCAAAGATAATGATGGCAATAAGATCACGATTGAATATTCCGGTAGTGGGTATTTGTCCCATGCCTATGACGATGCCGGTCATATGGTTACCTTTAACCGAGATAGCAATAATCGGTTGGGTTATATCAGCATTAAAGATCGTGACAATCCCAATGTCGCACTTAAACAGATATCATACACTTACGATTCCACCGGCCATTTAACGCAGGTTCAGTTTCCGGGGAAAAGTACGGTGAGTTCCAGCGGCAGTAGCGGTGCGGATAACATTGCTCAATTCGGGTATACAGGATTGGGTTCTCTCAACAGCCTGAAAGATACCGTAAATGGTATGCGCGTGGATTATACGGAATACAACGAAACCTGACGTATTAATGGGTTTATGGTATGCTACAATGCTTCTGGGCTGGAGAGGGAGTGCCTATACTATGGCATACTCATCCCATTGTACCAGATTTACGGAAACCAAGCCGAACATCGGACGCAATCAAGTTTATGTATTCAACTATATGGGGCAAACAATTTCCGCCCAGGATCAGGATGGTAATGCTCTTTCTGTGAAACCGCACAAGTCCGCGGCGCAAAGAATAAGGTCACTTTCGCGTCAAAAGCACAGCAGACGATTACAAACTTATTGAAGAATCACGATTTTGAGAATGGAAGAGCAGACGACATGACGGGAACCACCAGGTTAAGAGATATCGTCACCGTTGCTACAGAAAGCGTCTTTTATGGAACAAACTCTTTAGCAGTTAGAAAAATTGACAGGGGTAATATCTCGACTTTCACAGGAGCCTACCAATCAGTTACGGTAAATGGTGGAAAACCCTATACTTTATCGGCAAGTGCCAAAAAAACTAGCGGTTGCTCAGTAAACGGCGCTGTTTTGAAATTGGAGGCGTTATCCGGCAGCACTTTGGTGAAAACATGGCCGGACGGAACGCGTGAACGCGATGCGTTTAGTCTGCCCATGATTTATTACGGTAGCGGCAAGAACAACGACACGTTAAAGTTTCTTTGAGCAGCGTGATAGCCACCGCCTATTTTGACAGTGTTCAATTGAAATTGAAAATGCGCCAACCGTTATAACCTTATCGAAAACGGCAATTTAGAAAGTAACCTGGACGGTACGTGAGGTTGAAAACAAGGAGTCATACGACGGGCTGGTGACGGAAACACGCAATCAAACCGCAATTGTTATCAATTCTATGGCAACGCGGATAAGTCCAAAAGCTTTATCAGATAGTACCTGCAAGTGCAATGGCGGGAAATAGCTTTGTTTTAGGCTGCTGGGTGAAGTCTACCGGGCTGTCCAACAAAGACGACGGCAACGGTACAAAACAGTGCCTCGGTATGACCTTAAAGTTCAACAATACCGACGGAACAGCGACGTATCAAAATCTCTTGATTACGCCGACAGCAAATGAGTGGCAGTATATTTGCGCCAACGCTGTGGCCAAGAAAAACTTCTCATCCGTTACGGTATATTTGAAATTTAACTATAACCGCAACTACGTATGGTTCGACGATGTGCAGTTATATAAAGATTCTTTTGGTGATAGCTTCATGTACGACAGCAAGGGGAATGTGACTTCCGTTGTGGATAAAGCCAGTAACACTGCCTCTGCCGCGGTGAATGGCAATAACGATACCACTTCCTATACCGACGGCAAAGGGCAGTCCTATACGTTCCAATATGATACATCGGCGAAGAACCATAACCTGACACAAAGCAAGGCGCCGGACAACACGAAATCCAACTTTACTTATGATTCCCATGGGAACGTCACCACGACGAAGCAGTATGGCAATGCCGAAGCCGCTATATCGCAAGCGGGTGAGCTATACCGGCAACGGAGCGTACAAAATAGCCAGTACAGACAGCGGGGGCTGCAAACGACCTATAACTATAACGCTAACTTTGGTTTGTTGACGTCCACGACGATTCCCTGTAGGGCCGGTTGATCAGACCCAGACGCTGACCACCACAAATACCTATAACGAAGATACCCGGAAACTGACGCAAATCGGTGTCAACAATTTCGATACCCTTTACAATACAGCTATACGAATAACCGTCCTTCTGGGATTCAAATCGGTACCGCTTCGGCATATCAGAAGTATAACTATGCTTATGATAACGCCGGGAACATGACCTCAATCAGCCATTCTTCCTCCGGCAAGACGACGCCAAGTATTTTGGAATCCTATACGTATCTTAGCGGCAGGGGTTTAAAATCCTCCCAGACCTATGCCAACAATCAAAAGCTGAATTATACCTACGACAGCTGTGACCGTTTGATCGGAGTCTCGACCACTGCCGGTGCCATCAGCAAATATGAGTACAACAGCAACGGCTTGATAGGGAAATCCTACTCCTATACGGAAAACGTCCAAAATCCCAATTACATTCTAAACCAGTACGATTTGGCGGAACGGTTGATCAGTACGTATAACTCCAAAGGTTCCGGGATCTATGATATCTCCTATGATAAAAACAATTTGGCCACCGGCTACAAGAGCTACTTGCGGGACGGCAGCGCAAATCTGGAATATACAACTCAATACGCGTATAACGAATGCTTAAGTGGATCCATCCAAAACGGCGTGGATAAACCGAAAACAGACACCTTAAAAGCCGGAAGCACAGTGCTTTCAAACACAAGTCTTGGTTATGACGCCTATGGCCGCCTCACGTCTATGCTGGCATCGGCAGGAGATATCGGCGTATCCCATGTAAAAATTGGTTACGCCTATTTGAATGTCGGCACAGATCAAACCACGAGCTTACCGCAGCATATGGCGATCCGCTATACAACGGTGCCGAATTCTAGCGAAGACGCTGACCTGATCTATTATCTGACCTACGACCGCGCCGGGAATATCACCAATGTTGAAAACGCTCCAAAGAATGGTGCGACCTATAACGAAGGTTATACCTATGACAGTTTAAGCCGTCTGACCGGTGCCACCAATGTGGCCAACAGCGGTGATGATTACGCTTATAGCTATGACGGTAGGAATAACATCACCGGCAGCACCGTTACGAATAACGGCACGACCACAGAATCGAAAACGTATACTTACGCCACCAACGATATCGACCGGCTTACCTCATTTAGCCACACCACGGCCAGTGGTACGGTAACGAGAAATTACACTTGCGATGCCATCGGTAATCCCACGGCCATCTCGGAAACCGACAGTTCGGATAACTCTACCCGCAATTTCACATTAAGCTGGACGCAAGGGAAGCTGTTGAGTAGTATTAACGACGGTGGAGCATTGAGTAACACCTACTACTATGATGCCGATGGTAATGTTTCGAAAAAAGTTCTTGCGGGTGGTTCCTACGTAGTATATCATTACAGTGACGGCGTGCTGGAATACGAGGAACATTTCAACAGTGCCGGTACCTTGCAGGAATTATTGAAATATTCCTACGATGCCGACGGCAACGTGAAGTATCTGCTGTATAAGGATAATTACTTCAGCGAGGCCAATGCTTTTGACCTTTACTATTACGTCCGCGATGCCGTGGGCAATATCACCGATTTATTCCAGATAAGGGAACAGAGCGGTAGCAGCACGACAGTGGTAAACCGCATCGCCGCCCATTATGAATACGACCCCTACGGCAATATTCTGAGCATAGATAAGTACAACAACGATCCCATCGGCGATATCAACCCCATCCGGTATAAGGACTACTACTACGATCTTCAAACCGGTTGGTATCAGTTAAGCAGTCGCTTCTACGATACCGAAGTAGGACGTTTCATTAATGCCGATGATCTTAGCCTGTTGATGGCAACTGACTCCGGTGTCGTTGACAAAAACCTTTAGGCCTACTGCGACGGTAACCCCGTCATGCGGAAGGATAACGATGGTGAGTTATGGCAAGTTGCGGCTGCTTTAATCGGTGCGGGGATTGGCGCGGCTTTCGAGGTTGGGAGCCAAATTATTGCAGGTGATGTACATTCAATAAAGGATATTAATGTCGAAAAAGTGCTCGTCTCTGCGGCAACTGGTGCAGTTACAGCTGTTGCGGGCCCTATGGCCGCATCTATTGTATCTGGGGTATCTGCATCATATCTGAGTTACAGAGATGGCAATAGCTTATCGCGAATTGCGACGGACGGTGTTGTTTCCGCGAGCTTTGCCTTTTTCACCGGTAAGGGAGCATTCAGCACGCCAGACGAGCTTTTCCAGGGAGCAAAATCCAGTTTGCAAAAATTTGCTAAAGTTAAAAATTCATTTGGGAAGGTAAAGAGCTTCATTAAAAAGCCAAAGCAGAAATATGTAAGTAAAAAATCCATTAAAAAGATATTTAGAATAGGTGGGGGCAATGGAAAGCGTCTTGTTTGGAGAGGGATTTCCGGATTTATGTCGTCTGCTTTAAACAGCTCATATAATTTGGCAAGACATTAATTAGGGACTACTATGTTATTTGAAAAAACACTGAGAAAAAAGAGAATATCTCCATTTTATGCAGAAATGATCGCGGGATTGATTTACAATGAAATTTTAATGATAGCTTTTATAATATTCTTAGTGGTTGTCACATGGCCTATAGAGTTTATTTGGACAATGGTATTTTTAAGCCTTTTGTTAATCGTTTTTCCTTTAGCTGCTTTAGGTGATATGCGTCCCGCAGCCAAACGCGGTTTCCGTTTGATGAAAGACAGGAAAAATAAAAGGACGGTAACGTCTGATTTTATCCTTTTGGATTTTGATATTACTTTCGCGTCATATATGTTTGGCGGAAACCAGCATCCGACATTTACCCATCTCGTCTATATGGAACCATGTTTAAGGATCGCGTTTTTTAAGGCCGTTTCTGTGGGAACAGAGGTGAACCCGTTACCGCAATTGAGATTTTATCCTTTGGAACTTCACTTCACTTACCGATACAAATACCGATACAAAGATGAATGTGAAGAAATGTGTAATGAATTCAATCAGATGGTAGATGATAGAGACAGCGGTAAAATTAAAATGGATTTCGGTGAGAGGCCCATGCCGGAAAACGTGCCAGTTTCCAACATGTGTTTCTATCTGACGTATGAAAAGGTAAATGTTCTGAATAAACTTTTTGAATTGGTAGACCCTCCGGAATTTCGCGTTACATTTTATGAGAAATCCTTTGTACTCATTTCCATCGACCCGATCCCCGGCCGGGAATACCCGCCGGAAGCTCTGGAATGTATGGAAAAGATCAACGCCATGTATCCGTAATGTGTAAAAAAGAGCGTCCTGATATACTTTGGGACGCTCTTACACTTTCATTTATAAAAAAGTTCTTGCCGGCGGTTCCTACGTGGTATATCATTACAGTGACGGTGTGCTGGAATATGAGGAACATTTCAGCAGCAGTAACGTATTGCAGGAATTATTGAAATATTCCTACGATGCCGACGGCAACGTGGAGTATCTGCTGTATAAAGACAATAACTTCAGCAATGCCAACGCTTTTGATCTTTACTATTACGTCCGCGATGCCGTAGGCAATATCACCGATTTGTTCCAGGTAAGGGAACAGAACGGTAGTTCTACCACGGTGGTGAACCGCATTGCCGCCCATTATGAATACGACCCCTACGGCAATATCCTAAGCATAGATAAGTACAACAACGATCCCATCGGCGATATCAACCCCATCCGCTACAAAGACTACTACTATGACCTTCAAACCGGCTGGTATCAAACAGAAAGTCGTTTCTATGATCCGGAAGTCGGTCGTTTTCTCAACGCCGATGATCTTAGCCTCTTAATGGCAACTGACTCCGGTGTTATTGACAAAAACCTCTATGCCTACTGCGACGGCAACCCTGTCATGCGGAAGGATGAAGAGGGAGATTATTGGCAGTTTATCACTGGAACGATTGGTGCACTGATAGGAGCAGGCTTTGAAGCGGCATCACAAATATCTGAATATGGGGAGATTAAAGATGTAAAACAAATTATTGTAGCAGGTGCTACGGGCGCTCTTTGCGGAGCTTTCCCTACTTTTGCAATATATATTGCCACAATTGGCACCTTTGCTCAAGAAATGGTTGCGTTTGATGCGGAATATACGCCAAGTTATATAATAAATGCATCTGTAGATTCTATTGTCGCAGGGATGACAACTAAACTTTTATCGAAGCCTGCAGATCTCGTTATAGAAAATATTAAAAAGCTGACATCTCCTAAGCTAATTCCTCATAGTAAAGTTTCATCAAAGGCTAATGCTGGTTCGGGTTTAAAAAGACCTGGTGCTATATTTGGATATTCAAATGCATATCTTCATTTGGCGCTTTTTGGCGGTGCAATTAGTTTTGCTTTTCATAACTGGAAACGTTGGTTACTAAATAATTAATATGATATTAGAAAAAATCATTCGAAAAAGAAGAATACAACCCTTGTTATTGGAGCCAATCACCATTATTTATATTACAAGTATCGGAATGCTCGGCATATTTATTTATGTCATTCTGAATACACCGATTCCAATAACCCCGTCGTTCTTATTACTAATGACAAGTGTGTATTTAATTGGGGTGCTGCTAAACGCTAATCATATGTTTCATATTAGCTATCCGGAAGTAAAACCGAGCGACTTGTTAAAAGAAATTAAGCGTAATGCGATTGATTTTAAGGATTTAGAGATTACCGGTGTTTGTTATATGGATACATATCCCAAACGTTTAGCGGTTTCATACTCTAATGCTTTATTTAGAGAACCCTATTTACGGCTTGGTGTATTAAACGCAGAACCGGTAAAGCTAAAGGAAGAGAGCCTTGACAAAGGAAAAGGCGAAAATCCCAAAGAAAACACTAAACCTTTTTATTTCTTTTTGGCAAGACGATCTTCGTGGGGTGATCTTCTGCCTAGATACAGAAAATATAGGAAACAGTGGAGAAAATGGCAAGCTGAGGAACAGGCTGCATTAGATTCCTATACCTTTCAATTTGATTCAGCAAAAGATAAATACTATATTTATTTTATAACCCTGGAAAAGCGATTAGTTTTTAATCAGCTTTTCAAACTCTTAGTTCCGACGGAAGTACGTATTGTCTTTTACAAAAAAACCCATGTTTTTAAGGAACTCCAACCCATCCCCGGCAGAGAGTATCCCCCTGAAGCGTTGGAATGCATGGAAAAAATCAACACTATGTATCCGTAATGAAGTGAAGGGTGACAGGTGACACAGGTGTGACACGGGGGTGTGACACGGGTGTGACACGGGGACGGTTCTGTTGACACATTAAAAATGTGCGATAGGGGCGTCCCCGTGTCACAAATCGGTACCGCTTCGGCATATCAGAAGTATAACTATGCTTATGATAACGCCGGGAACATGACCTCAATCAGCCATTCTTTCCTCCGCAAGACGATGCCAAGATATTTTTAAACCTATACGTATCTTAGCGGCAGGGGGTTTAAAAAATCCTCCCAGACCTATGCCAATAATCAAAAGCTGAATTATACCTACGATAGCCAGGACCGTTTGATCGGAGTCTCGACCACTGCCGGAAAAGCATCAGCAAATACGAATACAACAGCAACGGCTTGATAGGGAAATCCTACTCCTATACGGAGAATGCCCAAAACCCCAACTACGTTTTAAACCAGTACGATTTGGCGGAACGGTTGATTAGCACGTATAACTCCAAAGGCTCGGGGATCTATGATATATCCTACGATAAAAACAACCTGGCCACCGGCTACAAGAGCTATTTGCGGGACGGCAGCGCAAATCTGGAATATACAACTCAATACGCGTATAACGAATGCTTAAGTGGAACCATCCAAAACGGTGTGGATAAACCGAAAACAGACACCTTAAAAGCCGGAAGCACAGTGCTTTCAAGCACAAATCTCGGTTATGACGCCTATGGCCGCCTTACGTCTATGCTGGCATCGGCGGGAACCAGCGATTCTCATGTAAAAATTGGCTACGCCTATTTAGAGGTCGGCACGGACAAAACTCACGAGCTTGCTGCGCGGCATATGGTAATCCGCTATAACGTATCCGATTCCACCTGGCGAGCCCGTAGACCTGACCTATTCTATGACCTACGACCGGGCCGGGAACATCACCAATGTTGAAAACGTTCCGAAGAGCGACGCGACCTACAACGAAGGCTATACCTATGACAGTTTGCCGTTTGATTGCTGCCACCAATGTGCCAATACGAAAAAAGACTACGCCTATACTTACGACGGCAGGAATAACATCACCGGCAGCACCGTTACGAATAACGGCACGACCACAGAATCGAAAACGTATACTTACGCCACCAACGATATCGACCGGCTTACCTCATTTAGCCACACCACGGCCAGTGGTACGGTAACGAGAAATTACACTTGCGATGCCATCGGTAATCCCACGGTCATCTCGGAAACCGACAGTTCGGATAACTCTACCCGCAATTTCACATTAAGCTGGACGCAAGGGAAGCTGTTGAGCAGCATCAGCGACGGTGCGGCGCTGAACAACACGTACTATTATGACGCCGACGGCAATGTTTCGAAAAAAGTTCTTGCCGGCGGTTCCTACGTAGTATATCATTACAGTGACGGCGTGCTGGAATACGAGGAACACTTCAACGCCAGTAACGTATTGCAGGAATTATTGAAATATTCCTACGATGCCGACGGCAACGTGGAGTATCTGCTGTATAAGGACAATAACTTCAGCAATGCCAACGCTTTTGATCTTTACTATTACGTTCATGACGCCGTGGGCAATATCACTGATCTGTTTCAGATAAGGGAACAGAGCGGTAGCAGCACGACAGTGGTAAACCGCATCGCCGCCCATTATGAATACGATCCTTACGGCAATATTCTGAGCATTGATAAGTACAATAACGACCCCATCGGCGATATCAACCCGATCCGCTACAAGGATTACTATTATGACCTTCAAACCGGCTGGTATCAACTAACAAGCCGCTTCTACGATCCCGAAGTAGGACGTTTCCTCAACGCTGATGATCTTAGCTTGTTGATGGAGACGGATTCCGGTGTTGTAGATAAAAACCTCTACGCCTACTGCGATGGCAATCCCGTCATGCGGAAGGATAAAGAAGGGGATATTTGGCAGATTGGAGCAGCTTTTATTGGTGCTGTGGTTGGCGCAGCTTTTGAAGCAGCTTCACAATTATCCGAAAATGGGAAAATAACGAATGTGGGTTCTATTGCTGCTGCGGCTGGAACAGGTGCTCTTTCGGCTGTTATACCTTATAAAGCTATACCTACTCTTGTTGCAGGAGTTGGAACCTTTATTCAAAG
Source organism: Clostridiales bacterium (assembly GCA_040776805.1). GTDB lineage: Bacteria > Bacillota > Dehalobacteriia > UBA7702 > UBA7702 > UBA7702. The sequence continues at coordinate 58,576 of JAXGZS010000007.1, forward strand.
TTTTACATCTGCAAAGAAAAAAGATGGTACTGCTATTTCCAATGCTCTTTTAGATGCGGGTGTTGCTGCTGGCTTAACCTTTGTTTGTGGAAAGACTCTTAAAAGTAAAAATACTAAAGATATAATAAAGAAAGCCAAAAAGACTGCTAAGGATCTAAAAAGAATAGCTCGCAATAATCGCATATATAAAGCAGCAAAAGCAGGATTTAGATCATACATGTCATCCAAATTTTACTTTTTCTATCATTATGCCCGTTATCATAAAAGATAAGTAATATTTTAAGGGGAAAAGATGTTATTTGAGAAGAGCATACGAAAAAAAAGAATACCTGTTTTTTATTTAGAGATATGGGGATATTTTTTATTTCTCCAAGCGTTATGGATTGTTGGATCTATTATAGTAGGTTTTTGGTTCCACAGTTTCTTTTTTATTATGATCTTTTATCTGTTTGGGGTAATTATGACAGTTGTTATATTTCTATTATCCGCAGATCCACCAAGTTCTCGTTTACATAACTTTGTATTGCCTTTTCGTCTTCTTCAGGATATAAAAAACAAGCGTGTCAATGTATCGGATGAAGTTATTGTAGATTATTATTTATCTTTCATTGAAGAATATAGAACAGAAGATGGTTTTATATGCTCATACTCATATGTATTTCTCGCTGAACCTTTCATTTTTATTGCTGAATTTACGACTTTACCAGTTGGTGCAAAAGCTGTCTGTAGAAAACCGTTATATTTTTATCTTATTGACATACATTGGACGTATCGTTTGCATAAAGCATATAAAAAGATGAAAGAAGACTATGAAAAAGAGCTTGAGCAAGATATTTTAGTATATGGAGAAGGCGAAAGTGTTAGAAGATATGAAGAGAGAAGCGCTGGTTTGTTTTATTTGTATATTACATATGAAAAAAGGAAAGTGTTTAACCGCTTATTTGAACTTGTAAATCCCCCTGAATTTCGCATTACGACCTATGAAAAATCAAAAGTTTTTATTTCCATTGAACCCATCCCCGGAAAGGAATACACACCAGAAGCCCTGGAATGTATGGAAAAGATCAACGCCATGTATCCGTAATTCGTAAAAGAGAGTGTCCCAATACACCTTGGGACGCTCCTTCACTTTCATTCATAAAAAGTTCTTGCCGACGGTTCCTACGTGGTATATCATTACAGTGACGGCGTGCTGGAATACGAGGAACACTTCAACGCCAGTAACGTATTGCAGGAATTATTGAAATATTCCTACGATGCCGACGGCAACGTGGAGTATCTGCTGTATAAGGACAATAACTTCAGCAATGCCAACGCCTTTGATCTTTACTATTACGTCCGCGATGCCGTGGGCAATATCACCGATTTATTCCAGATAAGGGAACAGAGCGGTAGCAGCACGACAGTGGTAAACCGCATCGCCGCCCACTATGAATACGATCCTTATGGCAATATTTTAAGCGTTGATAAATACAACAACGATCCCATCGGCGATATCAACCCGATCCGCTACAAGGATTACTACTACGATCTTCAAACCGGCTGGTATCAACTGAGCAGCCGCTTCTACGATCCCGAAGTAGGACGTTTCCTCAACGCTGACGATGTCAGCCTGTTGATGCAAACGGATTCCGGTGTTGTTGACAAGAACCTCTACGCCTATTGTGACGGCAACCCCGTCATGCGGAAGGATAAAGACGGTGAGTTCTGGCATATTATTGCTGGTGCCGCAATTGGTGCAGCATTTGAAATTGCATCTCAATTAGCTGCAGATGGGAAAATTACCAGTGTAGGGGATATCTTTGTTGCTACTGGAGCTGGGGCTCTCACTGCAGCGGCACCAGTGATTGCAGCACCTGTGATTTGCGGAGTAACAACCTTTATACAAGATAGATTTATTGGTAAAGATAAGACTACAACAGAAGTGGCGCTACAAAATGCAGGTGTTTCGGCAGGGCTGTCTTTAGTTTGTGGTGGTTCCGTTAAACCAAAGTCAATCGTGAATAGTTTCAAAACAAAGACGGTTAAATCTGCCTTCAGTTCTTGGAAAAAGAAAGCATCGAAATGGCAGATCCGAATAAGTAAAAATGCAAAATGGAGAAGTGCATTATCATCATGGCATAATTCAAAATTTTATTTTTTATATCATTCCTTTAAACACCATATAAAAAAGAAATAGAAAAAAAAATGATTTTTAATAAAAAAATATGCAGGACTAAACATTCTCCTTTTGTTTTGGAGTTTATAGGCTTAAACATTGTAGTTACAATAATAGGAATATTATTTATGTTGCTGGCTGTTTTTAGTGCAATTTTATCAGGTAATAATACTGTGTATGATAATCTTGCGATTATAGCTATTATTGGGGGAATAATATTACTTTCTCCACTTGGCATGTATTTTACTGCGCACAATGCATTTCTGCAAGCGATTTATTTACGGAAGAAAAGTAAAAGTCTGCTCAAAACAGACGATGTTGTACTTGTAGCCTGTGGAGATGAAAATGTATCAGAGTCGAACTATGGTTATACGAGCACAACACTGTACTTGTTTTTCCGGGAGCCATATATTCTGAAGGGCGAGTTTATGACCTTGCCTTACGGAACGGAAATTGTGCATATAAAGCCGTTTCAGTTACATTTCCCTCCTCATTGGACATACCGCTTCCATAGGGACTATCAACACTATAAAGAGGAATATAAAAAATCTTTACCGCCAAAATACAAAAAAGGGGCTATTTCGAGGAGATACAAGAATCCCAATATCGACCGCTATGAAGAGGAGATGTACGACAGTTTTGCCTTGTATTTCACCTATGAGAAAGTGCAGGTTTTGAATCGTCTCTTTGAATTGGTTGATCCCCCGGAGTTTCGAGTGGTAACCGTTGAAAACGCAAGAGTATTAAAAAAACTTTTACCCATTCCCGGCAAAGAATATCCGCCGGAGGCGTTGGAATGCATGGAAAAAATCAACACTATGTATCCGTAATTCGTAAAAGAGAGTGTCCCAATACACCTTGGGACGCTCCTTCACTTTCATTCATAAAAAGTCCTTGCCGATGGTTCCTACGTAGTATATCATTACAGTGACGGTGTGCTGGAATATGAGGAACACTTTAACAATGTTGGTACCTTGCAGGAATTACTGAAATATTCCTACGATGCCGACGGCAATGTGGAATACCTGCTGTATAAGGACAATAACTTCAGCAATGCCAACGCCTTTGACCTTTACTATTACGTCCGTGATGGTGTTGATAACATTACCGATATATTTCAGCTAAGGGAACAGAACGGCAGTTCTACCACGGTGGTGAACCGCGTTGCCGCCCACTATGAATACGATCCTTACGGCAATATTTTGAGCGTTGATAAGTACAACAACGATCCCATCGGTGATATCAACCCGATCCGTTACAAGGACTATTACTACGATCTTCAAACCGGTTGGTATCAAACAGGAAGCCGTTTCTATGATCCGGGAGTCGGCCGCTTTCTCAACGCCGATGGATATGCTTCAACTGGTCAGGGTATAAGCGGTACTAACATGTATGCCTATTGTGGGGATAATCCAGTAAATAGAACGGACCCCAGTGGTGCATCTTGGAAGAAAATAAAAAAGTTCTTTAAAAAAGCCAGTAAAAAAATAGTCAAGTTTGCTAAAAGGACGTTTAGATTAACATCTTCTGTATCGTATACTAAGGAAGCTGCCAAAACAAAACCTGTATCGTATAGTCCAATTACGTATACAACAGGAGTTATTAACACACAAAGAGTTTCAAGTTCTGGAAGCTCTTCAGCGCCGTTTACATTGAATTATACGTATGATACAGATGATCCTATATTGTCATCTTCGCTTAATGTTACGCTAACTATATCTAATTTTAGTATTAAGTTTAGTTCTGCGCCTGATAATACGGGGTTTTCGGGTTCGGTTTCACACGGTGACACCTCAAGTAGTTTTGGGGTAAAGTATAGCTTAATAGGTCTAAAGAGTGGGTATGAATATTCGACTGAATCCATATCAGGTGACTCTACAGATAGCACGTATCATAATGCAAGTTTTAACGGCTTTTTCATTTTTACTCTTTTTGGTGAAGCATATTCACCTAGGAGTATAAACCCACAAATGGTTCCCGCGCTATAATGGCCAAGCATTATTATATACTTCTGAAAATGGTTTTTAGGCATATGCCGCCTTATATAGCGTTTGGCAGTCAATGATTGGTTAAACCGCCTTTCAGTAGTTAAAGTGAATGAATTTCATTGTGAATGCCGATCTTTCCCAAGCTTACCGTATATCTATGCTTTACAATATACGAGTTCTTGTTAAACAAAGGAGTGGTTTTAGGAATGTTTGGAGTAATTAGAATAATATTTTGGAGTATGGCATTTTTAATTTGCTTTCTCATCATAAGAAAATCCGCGATAATCAATAAGCGTCGTTGGTATTTCAAATCAGCAATCATTGTTTTTGTATTGTACACATTGTCTTGGTTTGTTCCTGTTGAAAATGCTCTTATCACGTTTTCTTCACCGGAAGCCACTTTTAATTATACGAATTCGGACAATGTAATACTTGTTGTGGAAGGTGAAGAATCGGCATTGGTGATTGGAGATGATGTTTCCGATATTATTCCAAAATCAGGTACTGGTTGGAAACAAAGTTTAGCATGGGACGTTAAAATAGTTGTAAACAAAAGATCATCCAATGGGATTGTATTTTGGGTTTATCAATATAAGGATACGAGGGATTATTATGTTGCGGCATCTGATCCCAAAGGGGGTTCTATTGACGTAACCGATAATCGCGATTCTGTATTTTATCATGAGGAAGAACCCAATAATACATTTGATGTAACAATTTACACCTATTACGCTTACGTCCATGATTTAGATGACGAGTATATCTTAATCGTAAATGGTGAGTTGATTCCGGTATTAGATAAATAAGATTAAACGATACCTGTAAGGCAGAAGATAGTGCTGTGATTTACGAAAGAAGACGAGGGTAAACGTAATGTGAATTGAAGCGGCAGGCATAAATACGTGCTTGCCGCTTTTAAAAGACAAAATGCCGGTATAGGGAGAAATGCTGAAGGCATGGAATGGCTCTGTGTTTTCCTGTATACCATTGTAAAATATTTTTTACAAAGCAAGTGTACGATTCTAAGCCTGCTGATAACTTTTAAGTGTTCCGTGCAAATCTTCTTTACACTATACTGAACTCTATTAGACGAAGGAGTGCTTTAAGGATGCATGTAATAAGATTTATTTTCTGGACTATCGTAGTCATTGTTAGTTTTTTTCTTATGATAAAACGCATGAGGATCCATAAACGCAGTAGGTATCTTGCGGTACTAATTATCGCGTTTATACTACTTTCGCTATCTGCATTGGTTCCCTTTGAAAACGCATTTGTTACATTTTCTTCACCGGAATCTGCTTATCGTTATATATATATGGATAAAGCAAAACTTGTTGTGGAGGGCGAAGAGTCGGCGTTGGTGATTGGCAAGGAAAAGGATGCATACAATTATTCGATTATTCCCACATCCAATACTGGCTGGAAATTAGGGCTGGGATTAGATATAAAAACAAGTATAAGCAACTCCTCCTCAAATGAAGTTGCAATCTGGGTAACTCAATATAAGGACTCTGAAGAGTATTACATTACAGTATTCGATAGGAATGGGGCTGCCTGTGACATAACCGATAATCGCAATTCTAAATTTTACCATCTGGATAAATCCAGTGTCAGGGATGACGAAACATTTTATATTTATTACGTTTACGTTCATAATTTAGATGACGAGTATGCCTTAATCGTGAATGGCAAAACCTATTTAGTGATGGATGAATAAGCCAAAACGATACTCAGGTGACATAAGGAGGGGACACAGGGACGGCTTTGTTGAGGGACACAGGTGTAGGGCACAGGGAGGGTTCTCCTGACGCATTAAAAATGCGTTACAAGAGCGGGCCTGTGTCTCCACGAAAATGCTTGAAAAGACGCTTATATGTGTGTATAATGAAGTTGACTTGATCGAGGAATTGCTGAAATATGATTACATAGGACTCGTGCTATGAACATAATAGTAGGCCAAAAGAACCGCCCTGCGACACCAAACTCCTCTGTGATTACGAAGAGATTCCCTGTAAGAAAATTAGGAGGCGTTTGCTTGACTTCCCAATGAAGCGCGGCTTAACTGTAATGGAAAGGAGACTGAAAATCACGGGTAAAGCAAAAAGAATTGGATATCGGGTTCCGCAGTATTATGAATGCGAAAGCATCGCAGAATCTCCTGATTATGATAAGTTTAAAAAAATTTTTGATTACTATGCGAAAAAAGCGAAGACTGTAAAACAGCCGAATTGGTATGAGAAGTATGCCTGCCTTTATTTTATGTATGATGAAAAAGCGTATTGTATCTACCCCGACCTTATTTCCGCGTCGCCGGAGATATTTGGAGTGTTGGCAGATAAGATGATAGATGAAATGTACGAAGTTGGGGCCTATGAGATGTTTTATGGCGGAATGCTTGATTAATATCTGAAAACGGCCAGTGGATAGAAAGCGCCGTCATGATTTTTGCTTTCGCGCCTTTCTCTTGGCAATGATCAAACAAAGTTATATCAGAAGCAGGAACAATGTGCTGCCAATACAAATTATGCGGTTTGTGATAGGGCGTAAGTAAAGGGTATGCTGTAATGGCACGGCGGTATGCGCCGCACCCGGGCGGGGTGACAATACTGCGGAATCCATATAAACCAAAGCAAAAACATTGAAATTTATTTGCCGTGGTGTTATGATATCTTATAAATCAATATAACCTATAAAGAGTGCGCGAGAGACAAGCTCGTTGACCGCACGACAACCTGCCAGACGGTAAGGTGTCAAAGCTTGACCGATGGGTTTTGGATCATGATTATAAACAGTCCTGTCGGAGCGATAGGGCTATTTTTTCTTTATGGGTTATGCGGAAAGGACGCAAACGTATGGAAAAAACAATCATTCACATTCCACACAGCAGCACTGTCATTCCCGAAGAATATCGAGATCTTTTCTTTTTAAATAGCGATGAGCTCGCTGACGAAATTCTTCGCGTAACGGATCGATATACCGATGACCTGTTTGGTTCCTTCGGTAATAAAATCGTTTTTCCCATCAGCAGACTTGTGTGTGATGTCGAGCGGTTCCGAAAGGAAGAACAGGAGCCAATGACAGAGAAAGGAATGTGGGTATGTTATGAACGTACCACCGATCAAAAACCGCTGAAGGCGGTATCCCCAGAGCACAAGAAAGAGATACTTAAAAACTGGTACGATGTCCATCATGAAAAACTCATCTTGATTTCAGAACGCGCCTTGCATTTATGTAACCAATGTCTGATTGTGGATGCCCACTCGTTTCCCTCAAAAGCATTGCCATATGAAAATACGCGCGATAATCGCCCGGATATCTGTCTCGGAGTAGACGAGTACCACACTCCCGCTGGTTTGATAAGACAATGCGCTGATTTGTTTTCCGAATTGGGTTATAGTGTCGCCGTGAATATACCGTTTGCCGGCTGCCTTATTCCTATGAAATACTACAGAAAAGATCAAAGAGTAGCAGGTATCATGATGGAAATCAACAGAAGCTTATACATGGATGAAAATACAGGAATGAAAAACGAAGGATATTTGGCGGTCAAGGAAGATATCACCGCCGTGATAGGAAATTTAGCACATTTTAACCCATAAAGATTCTTACGCAAAAGGCAGTACCACTTTTGGGACGTTTATGCGTTTATAATTAAAAGCAGCTTTGGGAAGTGTCGAGACTATGAATATTTTTGCTTAAGAAGGGGTGATATTGTGGGGTTGTGGAATAAAGAAAAACCAAAGAAACGAGACTGTGGCATCAAAATGAAGATCGTGCCATACGGCGCCGGTTGGACAGACGTTTACCTTGATCTTGCCGGAGATCACTTGTATTTTATCATTTCGGAGGTGATGGGAAATCAGTTTGATGATCTTTTGAAGATACTTTATCACCTTTACCCCGATCAAAGTGATCCGGAAAGAGTGGATGAGCTTATGGAATATAAATGCGGCATCTGCGCTGAAACCGAAACCGGCTATGAAGTAGTAAAAATTGTGGATGACCTCCACGATATCAAACTGCCCGTTGTTGTACGGGACATCCCTTGGAAAGCTGATTTTACATGGGATGAAGAAGGGGCGTGCAGTGATTGGACGATTGAAAGGGTACCAGATCAAAGCGAAGACTTCCTGTTAAAAATACATATTGAACATCATAGAGCCGAAACCAAAATCTACGATTATGAAGTGTCCTACAGGGATTTTTGTTACGCTGTTGCAAAGGCGTGTACCGAGATGCTCAAGGAGTACGGGTTCTATGGTTACCACTATTCCACTTACACCCAGGATATGAATATTCGGTATTTGCTTTTTCTGAAGTCTGTCGCGTTGAATAACTTTGAAGCACGCAAACTGACATGCTATGATGAAGAGGGACACGGTGAAACAACTGACTTACAGAGGGAATTGGAGCTTTTGCTTTTTGAAATGTGAAAAAGTTCGGATTCAGCGATTTCGGCCCATCCCTGTGTGACCTCTCACAAAATTATTTTTGCGGGGGATACTTTTTCTTGTCTTTGCTTATGCTTGTGTTTGAGCTTATTACCGTGAGATTTTCTGCGGCATCGCTGGTGAGATAGGCTTCTTCTGCCTTTTGTTGGGCTTTTTGTAATGCGGAGATGGCGTTTGTTGTTTCGTGGAAAAGAATATGATACATTTTTTTATAGTTTGGCATTCGTCAATACTTCCTTGTATAGATAATAACGGCAATTGTTCCTTCTTAATTATATATTGTTACCTATTAGATATCAATTGCTATTCTGTGGCTTATTTAAAATTGGCGCCACGAGCGGTACACTTTTACTGAGGTGATGATGTATGGCCCGCAGCACCAAAGTTGCCATGGAAAACAGAGATAAATATATAGCCCTTGGTTTGAATATTGCCTATTACCGTAAACGGGAAGGGATGACTCAGGATCAACTTTCCGAGAAAGCAGGCATCAGCCGTTCTTACCTTGGTGAGATTGAAGCTCCGAACATGATCACGACATTGTCCCTGGAAGTTCTTTTCAATCTCGCAAACGCCCTGAAAATCCCGGTTTCAAGGTTATTTGAATTCAGGGATTAAGGCGCAATCGCATAAAAACACCGGCTTTGCTTGACAGAGCCGGTCAAATTTTTGTAAAAAGGAGCATCCCGATCAACTTGGGACGCCCTTGCACTTTCATCCATGAAAATTTCTTGCCGGCGGTTCCTGCGTGGTATATTATTACAGTGGCTATGAGAGAATGATTGTTTATACATAAAGTAGGCGTTTCTCTCCTTATGAAAAAGATACTTTTGGAGGTTATGATGATCAGAGGGCTCCGTTTTAAAATCCCCAATAAATACTACCGTCCTTTGGCGGAAATAATGTTTCATATGAATATTGAGAAGTATATTTGGACGATTACGGATCATCAGGTTTTCAAGGAGGGGGGCGCGTTTTTATTTAAGGAGGATCAATACTCCGGAACCGACTTTAAAGAGATGATCCAAGATGACGTTTATTATATGGTTTTTGCTAAGATAAAGGCATTTTTTGATGATGGCGATATTTCCGAAATTAAAGATTTTCACGATTTTATGCGAAGTAAATGCCAAATGGTAATGATCTGTTGCGATGCAGAATTCGTGGAAATATATTGTAAAAATCTCGATGACCTCGAAATAATCAAAAGGAACGCGTTAGAGAATCATTATCAAGATGTCGAAAATATTACGTCTGAAAATGATCGAAGAACAGATTTTAGCGCATTCTAAAAAGTTTTCGTTCATTGACGATACGGTATCAACCTTGTCGTGAGTATCTCAGTACAGCGCTGAACTGCAGGGAAAAGGTTGACGTTCAAGAAATAAGGGATTTTAGCGCGGGATTGTCGCGTATCAGTAATCTGTCGTGTCCTATCCTTTTATCGATATGATCATAAGAAGAAAAAATCGAAAACGAAGAGGAAAATACGAAGTATTATAGAATTTAAACTATTATGCAATCATCAGAATTGCCGGAGATGTCGTCCCCATGTTACATGACCGGCTCTTTGGCATGAATAAAATTTGCGGAAATTATGAAAAATCATATCGGGAGAGTCCCGCAAAATGGATCTCAGTTATTGTTATCGGAGGAGCGAATGAAATGTTAGATGTGATGCAGTTGATCGAATTGGAAACCCAGCGGCAAAGGTGCGGTTTGGAATTGATTCCCAGTGAAAATTACGTAAGCCGCGATGTACTCAATGCCATCGGCAGCGTTTTTACAAATAAATATGCGGAAGGGTATCCGGGGAAGCGGTACTATGGCGGTCAGGAATACACGGATCAGGTGGAACTGCTTGCCATAGAACGCGCCAAGAAGCTGTTTAAGGCGGATCATGCCAATGTTCAGCCCCACTCCGGCGCGTCGGCGAACAACGCTTTGTATGCCGCGTGGTTGGATCCCGGAGATACGGTTTTGGCCATGGATTTGAGCCATGGCGGTCATCTTACCCATGGCGCGCCGGTGACCTTATCCGCTTCCCTCTACCGTTTTATACGTTATAAAATCAAGGATGTTTCCACCGGTGAAATCGATTATGACGAGCTTCGCCAAATGGCGCTGAAATATCGCCCCAAAATCATTATGGCCGGTTTTTCGTCCTTTCCCCGGCAGCTGAATTATAGGAAATTCGCGGAGATCGGCAAGGAAGTCGGCGCTTTGCTGGCGGCGGATATGTCGCACATTGCCGGACTGATTGCCGGCGGCGTCTCGGAAAATCCTTTCGACTACGGTTTTCACGTGATCACCACAACCACCCATAAAACATTGCGCGGCCCTCGCGGCGGTATGATCTTGTCCAAAGGGAACGTGTCCACCCCATTGAACCAGGTGGAAAAAACAACTGAAAATATCCCGACTCTGATCGACCGGGCAGTTTTCCCCGGTACCCAGGGCGGGCCCCATATGCATACCATCGCGGCAAAGGCCGTTTGTTTTGGAGAGGCTTTGCAGCCGGCTTTTAAAGTATACGCTCAGCAGGTCGTAAAAAATGCCGCGGCCTTAGCCGAAGCTCTGCAAAAGCGGGGCTTTCAGCTGGTTACCGGCGGTACCAGCAATCATATGATGCTGATCAATATTTACGGCAGCTTTGGCATCGACGGTCATGAAGCGGAAACGGCTTTTGACGCCATTGGACTGACGATGAACAAAAACGTGATCGCCGACGATCCGTTGCCGGCCTTTCGGCCCAGCGGGATTCGCCTCGGCACCCCGGCGGTGACCACCAAGGGTTTGAAAGAAAACGATATGGATAAAATCGCCGCATGGATGAGACAAGCTGTCGAGCACCGCGACGATAAAGCCAAACTTGAGGCAATACATCAGGAAGTGGAGGCATTTTCTCTGCAATTTCCTTTGCCCAGTGATCAATAAAACGATATTGATATGATGGGATGGGGCTTACCCGGGAAGCGGCCCCATGAAAAGAGAGTCGGCTTTTGATGTTCTTAAACCGCACCCCAATTGTTAGACAGTATGGTATGCTGCATAACGATTGGGGTGATCTTTATACTGAAGGGAGTTCCGAACAAAAGATACGCCGCGGTATGTAAAAGACATGTCATAGAGACGAGGTAACGCTGTCGCCGACGCTGTTTTGAACTTATTTTATGCTTATACCTTATTCGGCAATATCAGGGCATGAGACAGTATGATCGGCCGTTGCCTGTTTACGGCGGAATCTGCATTAGCGGATTCGCCGGTTCGCCCCTGCCGTTCGTGAAATAATCCGTTTATGATGCACACTTTGCTTAAAGCGGCAGCGTTGTATTTTATCTTTCACACAAGGGATTTAGCATAAAAAAGTCCAACGGTATACAGATTTTAACCGATTTTCGGCCTCGGCGTGGAAAAGGCGGGACGCTGCCGCGCAAAAGGAAATGTATCCCGTTACAAGCAGGTGTTTTGCCGCTTATGGAGGCCTTGGGTTTTGGCGGTTCGGCCATCCTTTGGGAAGGGTCCTGGCATTGACAAAACATCGGAATCATGACAAAATATATTTATGCAAGGCCTATGGCCACCATTGCGATCAGAGAAAGAAATAGGAGTAAAACGATGCAAATCAGTGAAAATGCCCTTGTCGTTTTAGAACGGCGGTATCTGACCCGGGATGCCGAAGGGAGCCTCATCGAGTCGCCGGAAGAGCTCTTTCGGCGCGTTGCCGCGGCTTTGGCGGCCCCCGACTTACAATATGATAAAAAGGCCGATGTCAGCCAATTGGCAGAGGAATTTTACGAACTGATGACGAGCCTGAAATTTCTGCCCAATTCTCCCACACTGATGAATGCCGGTAAAGAGCTGGGCCAGCTTTCCGCCTGCTTTGTTTTACCGGTGGAAGATTCCATGGACCGGATTTTCGATACGATCAAACAAGCAGCCTTGATTCATAAATCCGGGGGCGGTACCGGCTTTTCCTTTTCCCGCCTGCGGCCCAAAGGCAGCGTGGTGCAGACCACGGGAGGCGTGGCCTCCGGCCCCATCAGCTTCATGAAGGTATTCAACGCCGCCACCGAAGCGGTGAAACAGGGCGGTACCCGCCGCGGCGCCAATATGGGCATCTTAAAGGTGGATCATCCCGATATTTTAGAGTTCATCGACTGTAAAGCGGAGGACAATACGCTCTCCAACTTTAATATTTCCGTTGCCTTGACGGAAGCGTTTATGCAGGCGGCGGAAAAAGGGGAAGCTTACGATCTTATCGATCCCCACAGTGGAGAAGTGACGGGGCAGCTCAATGCCGGCGAAGTCTTCCGCAAGATCGTCGACGCCGCCTGGCGCAACGGCGAACCCGGTATCATTTTTATCGACCGGCTGAACCGCGATAATATCGTACCCGCCAAAGGCGCCATCGAATCGACCAATCCCTGCGGTGAACAGCCGCTGCTGCCCTATGAATCCTGCAATCTCGGCTCCATTAATTTGACCAAGATGGTGAAAGAAGAGGGCGGTCAATACGCCCTTGACTACGATCTTCTCGGTAAAACAGTGGATACCGCCATTCATTTGTTGGACAATGTTATTGACGCCAACCGCTATCCCCTTGACCTCATTGCCGAAATGACCCGTTCCACGCGAAAGGTTGGTCTCGGCGTCATGGGTTTCGCTGATTTGCTGCTCCTCCTGGGCATCGCTTACAATTCCGAAGAGGGCGTTGCCACGGCGGAAGAATTGATGCGGTTCATCCATACCCGCGCCAGGGAAGCCAGCGCCAAACTGGCGGAAAAACGCGGCGCTTTTCCCTTGTTCGCGGAAAGTACCCTTGCCGGCGATCGCGCCTACCGCAACGGTACCGTAACCACCATCGCCCCCACCGGTACCTTATCCATCATCGCCGGTGTTTCCAGCGGCGTGGAACCGGTTTTCGCCTATGCTTACGTGCGCAACGTCATGGATCAAACGGAACTCACCGAGACCAATCCCATCCTTCAGAGGGAGTTGGAGCGCCGCGGCCTCTATTCGGAAGCGTTGATGCGCCAAATCGCCGAAGAAGGCACCCTTGCCCACATCGACGCGGTACCCGCTGATTTAAAGCGGATCTTTGTTTCCGCCCACGATGTGAGTCCAAAATGGCACATTCGGATGCAGGCGGCCTTTCAGAAATATACTGATAACGCGGTTTCCAAGACCGTCAATTTTAAGAGAGACGCAACCAGAGATGAAGTGGAAGAAGTCTATCTCCTCGCCTGGAAGTTAGGGTGCAAAGGCGTTACCATTTACCGGGATCACAGCCGCGACGCCCAGGTTCTGAGCATTGGCGTCGGTGAGCAGGAAAAAGTGGCGAAAAACCCCGCGGCCCCTTGCGGCTGCCTCAGCCCCCGATCCCGCCCCGCGGTGATGCGCGGCTTTACGGAACAGGTTTACATCGGCTGTGGCAAGCTTTACGTCACCGTCAACTATGACGATCAGGGCATTTGCGAAGTTTTCACCAATACCGGCAAGCATGGCGGCTGCCCTTCCCAATCCGAGGCGGTGGGACGTTTGGCTTCCCTTTCTTTGCGCAGCGGCGTCAGCATTGAAGACGTGATCAAACAATTGAAGGGCATTCGCTGCCCCTCCACCATCCGGCAGAAAGGGCTTTCGGTGCTTTCCTGCCCCGATGCCATTGCCAAAGTTTTAGTCCAGGCGGAAAAAGCCATTCAGGGAGAAAAGACGGAGCCGGTTATCGTGAAATTGTCGAAAATCCCCGATACCATATCGTTTCAGTTAGACTCCGCCAAGATGCGCTTTTGCCCTGAATGCGGCGGCGATATCCTGCATGAGGGCGGCTGTGTGATTTGCCCCCAATGCGGATTTTCCAAGTGCAACTAATGAACGGATGAACAGATAAACTGATGCAATAAAAAACAATGCCCTCTCGTCGGTTATGACCGGAGAGGGCATCTTTGCTTTTAGAATCATCTTGTTAGACGCCGCGGATGGTATTGGGGCATTCACAGGAGGCGTTTTTGGTGCGCTCCTCTTCTTCCTCTTTGTCCAGCCGCTTCCTCTTGAGAGGCAGTTGCAGGATGATGATGGCGGAAAAAACCAGGATGATGCCGAGGATCTGACTGACAGAGATCACATCGCCCAGGAAGACGACGGCCATCACCGTGCCGAAAACCGGTTCTGTGGAACCAAAAATCGAAGCGAAGCTCGGAGAAAGGTAGGTCACGCCAATGGCGAAGAAGAGTAAGCCGCCGACATAAGGAAAGGCCATGGCGACGGAACCGATCAGTTCGAAGGTGGAGAGAAAACCGTCCTTCAGCGAAAACAGCGATAAAATACCGTAGCCAAAAACGGTGAGCAGTAAACCGTAGAAATTGATGGTGGAGGGGTGGTAGGCAATGGAGAGCTTTTTCACATAGATGCTGTACCAGGCAGCGCCGAAGGCCGAGGAAAAACTGAGCAGTAAGCCGAGGGAGGACACCTCGCCGATCCCCCGGGAAAGCAGATTCAGTGTCAGCACCATGCCGCAGGCGGTTAAGAGCAGCGCGGCGATGATTTTAACGGTGAGGCGTTCATGGAAGACAAAGACGGAGGAAACGGCGACAATGGTGGGATACATATAAAGCAGCACCATGGCGACGGAAACATCGAGATAGTAGATACTGAAAAAATAGGACGCGGAATAGATGAAAAGAAAGACGCTGCAAAGAACGAGCGGCTTTATATAATCCTTATCCAGGTGAAACAGTTTTTTGTTGTAGAAATATAAAAATAGGGCAAGGCAGAAAACGCCCACCACATTGCGGGAGAAAATCAGTAAAATCGGCGTGCCGCCCTCATTGAAAAGGGCTTTGCTGATAATCCCCGCAACCGCCCAGAGGAAACTGGATAAAATAACAAACAGGAGGCCTTTCACCCCTTTTTTGCTCATGAGACCTTCTCCTTTAATAATTTGATGTAGCGGAACCAGGCGTAGCCCCGCTCCATGATGAGGATGCCGCCGCCCACCAAAAGGCAGCCCAAAAACTGCAAAAGGGTGAGGGTCTCACCTAAAACCATCACGGATAGGGTGACGCTGATCACGGGATCCAGGGTGACCAGCAAACTTGCTTTGCCGGCGTCGATGTACTGCATACTGACGGCATAAAGGGAATAAGCGGCAAGGCCGATGAGGGCCGTGATGATGATAAAAAAGACTAAGTTAGGCTGCCAGGAGAAGGAAGCAATGGGGCCGCCGCCGATGAGCAGAAAAACGGGAAACCCTAAGAAGTAACACCATGAATTAACGGTCCAGCCGTCGTAATATTGGTTGAGTTTTTTGGTGAAAATTGTGTAAAAAGCGCTTAAAAGACCGGACATCAAACCAATCACGATACCGAACACCACCGAGGGGATCCCGAATATCATCGTGTTGGGATGGGCGGCGATATCCTCCATGTGGGCGAGATTGATGATGAGCACCGTACCGCAAAAAACCAGGACCATCGCGATGATTTTAGCGACGCTGAATTTTTCCTTCAGCATAAAGCGAGAGAGCAACACCGTGAAGACGGGTAGCGTATAAAGGAGAACCGTTGCCACGGAGGCGTTGATATAATAAAGAGCGCAATAGTTACAGGTCGAGATGAGACCGAAACAGAGGCCATTGAATAAAAACCAATGGAGGTGTTCCCTTTTGATCCGAAAGACGTTTCTGGCGCAAAGCAGCGCGAAAAAAAAGACAAGGATCGCCGGGATCATGCCGCGGCAGCAGACAACCACCCGCCAGGAGAACCCTGTGCTGTAGAGAAGTTTGCCGATGATGGGGCCGAGGGCATAGCAAAAGGCAGCAAGGAGACAGAGAATGACTCCTTTTTTGTTCGTTTCCATGAGTCGTACCCTTTCTTTTCCGTTTTACACAAACATACTATTATTATATACTTTGAACTTGGGTCAAAGTCAACTCTTTTCCCCTATCTTTATTAATTGTTTTGACGGATTTGACGATTTTCTGTCATGTTTTTGTGAAAAGGTTGAAAGAACAGCTTCCTTTTGGTAAAATAAACATAATTTATGGAGGTGAATATGAATTCTGTTGCGTTCACCATCGGTTCCTGGCCCATCCATTGGTATGGTATTTTGATCAGCACCGCGTTTATCATCGGTGTCTTTTTGGTGCAGTCCTTAGCGACCAAGCGGGGCTATGATATCGATCATCTTTGGACGATCTTTTTGATACTCATTCCCTGCGCCGTTGTGGGCGCCAGGCTCTATTACGTGATTTTCAGCTGGGACACTTATGCCGATGATCTGATCTCGATTTTTCAAACCTGGCGGGGTGGCCTCGCCATCCACGGCGGCTTACTCGCCGGGATCTTCGTGATTTTGATCGGCTGCCGCAAATATCGGATGGATTCTTTCGGCGTTCTCGACTGTTTCGCCCCCGCCGTGGCGTTGGGACAAGCCATCGGCCGTTGGGGGAATTATTTTAACGGGGAAGCCTACGGCAGCGTGACCACGCTTCCCTGGGGCATCCACGTCGCCGCCGACCAGAAGCTCCATCATCCGACCTTTCTCTATGAATCCCTTTGGGACTTCCTTGTCTTTATCCTTTTACTGGTGCTGTTCAAAAAGTCAAAGCGCAACGGCAATGTGTTTTTGGTCTATTTGATCGCTTATTCTGTGGGCCGCTTCTTCATCGAAAGCCTGCGCATGGACAGTCTGATGATCGGCCCCTTCCGTCAGGCGCAGGTGCTCAGCGTTGGTTTGATCATCTTCGCCGGGGCAATCTTTCTATACCGCAACCGGAAAGCGAACCGCTTGGAACATGGGGTGAAACCGGCGGCAGCGGAAAAATCGGAAAAATCAAACAAAACGGAAAAAACAAAGAAAGCGGAAAAACCGGAAAATACAAAGAGTACGCGGAAAGCGAAAAACGCCAAAAATACAAAAAATACGAATAATACGAAAAAAAAGCGATAAACGGCAAAGACGCCGGGCAGGGTTTTTTTAAGCCTGCTGTCGGCGTCTATTTCTTTTATTTTTCCCGGGGCGCTGTGGCGCCATGGATTGGACGGTGAACGAAGCCTTTGTGCGCTATTCCTTTTCTTTTAGAATTTCTAAAATTTCTTTAAAGAGGTCTTTGATCATTTCCATGTCCGTGGCCGGCACTGGCTGCGTCCCCTGGATTGGCGGCGCTGCCGCCTGGGTCGTCTGCTGCGGACGGGGAGCCGCCGGTGGAGCGCAAGAGGGAGGCGCGCCGTTGGCGAAAGCGTTTGCCGGCGGTGTTTGCGGCATCTGCGGCATACCCTGATTCATTGGCATTTGGGGCATTCCCATATTGGGCATACCACCCATACCGCCCATACCGCCCATGCCAGCCATGGCGCCCATGTTCGGCATCTGACCGCCTTGGCCTCCCAAAATGCTGGTGAGGGCGCCGAGGCTGTTGGTGATATGATTGGGAGAATGATTGCCGCCCCCGCCAAAGAGGCCGCCCAGAGGGTTGGAACCATTTTGCGGCCCACCCATGCCTGGAGGGAATCCGGCCATGTTATTGTTGGTTTGAGAATAGCCCGCTTTATTCAATGCTTCCGCCAATTCGTTGATATTGACCGTGTTGGCGGGTCTATGGTGACTGCGTTTGCTCATGGGACACCTCGGGTTCATTCTTTGTTCTATTTATAGCAAAAATCAGTGAAAATATGACGGAAACAGGAAAATACTCTTTGCAATAAAAGGAGTTTATTGTATACTATAAATAATATGGTTTTTTTATAACCAAGGATTTTGGAGGTGTTCTGATGGGTAGATATACCGCAGATCAAATAATGGCCGAGGTCGAGGAGCGCAATATACGCTTTATTCGTATGCAGTTCAGCGATGTTTTCGGTATCCTGAAAAATGTCAGCCTGCCTGTTTCCCAGTTGGAAAAAGCCCTCAACGGTGAGATCATGTTCGACGGCTCTTCCGTGGAAGGCTTTGCCCGCATCGAAGAAAGCGACATGTATCTGATACCGGATTTCGATACGTGGCAGCATTTCCCCTGGGATTATTCGGAAGGCTCCATCGCCCGTCTGATCTGCGATGTTTACGACAGCAACGGAGAGCCGTTCATCGGTGATCCCCGCTGCGTTTTGAGGAAAACGTTAAAAAAAGCGGCGGATATGGGATATATTTTAAATGTCGGCCCGGAAGCGGAATTTTTCCTTTTCCGTACCGACAGCGATGGCGCTCCCACCCTGACCACCCATGATCAGGCCGGCTACTTCGATCTTTCGCCTGTGGATCAAGGGTCCTACGCCCGCCGGGAAATGGTCAATTCCCTGGAGGAAATGGGCTACGAAGTGGAGGCGTCCCATCATGAATGCGCCCCGGGCCAGCATGAAATCGACTTTAAATACGGCGAAGCCTTGGCCGCCGCCGACCGCATCCAGACCTTTAAATTGATCGTGCGCTCTGTGGCCTCCCGTCACGGCCTTCATGCTACCTTTATGCCCAAACCCATCGAAGGCGTCGCCGGCAGCGGTATGCATATGAATCAAAGCCTTTGTGATAAAGACGGCAACAACGTCTTTTTTGATGAAAACGGCAAGAACCAACTGTCTGAAACCGCGTATTATTATATTGGCGGTCTGCTGAAACATGTAAAAGCCTTTACCGCCATCACCAACCCCGTGGTCAATTCCTACAAGCGCTTGATCACCGGCTATGAAGCGCCGGTTTACATCGCCTGGTCCGGGAAGAACCGCAGCCCTCTTGTGCGCGTTCCCGCCAAGCGGGGCAATTCCACCCGGCTGGAACTGCGTTCCCCCGACCCCGCCGCCAATCCTTATCTGGCGGAAGCGGTGATGCTCGCCGCCGGCCTCGACGGTATCAAAAATAAAATTGAGCCGCCTCCGGCCTGCGACCGTAACCTCTATCAACTGACCGCCGCCGACCGCAAAGAGCTGGGCATCGAATGCCTTCCCCATTCCCTTGATGAGGCCGTGGGGGAACTCTTAAAAGACGACGTCATCGTAGATACCCTGGGCGAACATGTGACTTCCTGCTTCTGCGAAGCCAAAAGAGGGGAATTTGCCGCTTTTAACAGCACCGTAACGCCGTGGGAAATTGAGCAATATCTGGCCAAATATTGATAAACGGAGGGATTCTCTTGAAAGTTGATTTTACCAAAATGAACGGACTCGGCAATGATTTTATCATCCTTGACGGGATCCATAACGAACTTCCCGAAGACCTCAGCGATTTTGCCAAGAAGGTCTGCGACCGCCATTTCGGGATCGGCGCCGACGGCGTGCTGCTTGTGCTCCCATCGGATCTCTGTGATATCCGGATGCGGATCATCAACAGCGACGGCACCTTTGCCCAAATGTGCGGCAACGGCATCCGCTGTTTCGCGGCGTACGTCTATAAAAAAGGTTTTGTCGCTAAAACCGAAATGACCGTGGAAACCGACGCCGGCACCATTCGCCCCCGGCTAATCTTTCATGGGGATACGGTGGAAAAGGTGGAAGTGGACATGGGCGTGCCCCGCCTGGATCCCATCTCCATTCCCGTGAATATCGGCGGAGAAAAGGCCATCGGCTACCCCTACGTATTTCAGGATGAGGAAATCGAGCTGAACTGCGTTTCCATGGGGAATCCCCACGTGGTGACCTTTTGGAAGCAGCTGACCGAGGCGCCCTTTGATCTCCTCGGCCCCGAACTGGAAAAAGACGCCCTGTTTCCGGAAAAGACCAATGTGGAATTTGTGGAAATCGTCAACGACGGGGAAATCAATGTGCGCGTGTTTGAGCGGGGCTGCGGGGAAACGTTGGCCTGTGGCACGGGAGCATGTGCCTCTGTGGTGGCATCGGTGCTCAACGGCTACACCGGCAGAGAAGTCACGGTGCGCCTGCGCGGCGGCGATTTGATCTGCCACTGGAGTGAAAATGAGCATGTGGTTATGACCGGCCCCGTGGCCTTTGTGGCAGAGGGCGTTTATGAATACAACCTTTGAAAAAGAAGGAAAGGAGCACGACATGAAACAGGAAGCCAAACGGATGCAAAGCATCCCTCCTTATCTTTTTGCCCGCATCGAAAGAAAAATTGATGAATTGAAAAGCCGCGGCATTGATGTGATCAGTCTCGGTATCGGCGACCCTGATTTGCCGACGCCGGATTTTATCGTCGAAAAAATGGCGGCGGAGATCAAAAACCCCGCCAATCATCAGTATCCCTCTTCCGTGGGGATGCTTTCCTTCCGTCAGAGCGTGGCCCAATGGTATCAAAAACGCTTCGGCGTGGAGCTTGATGCCAAAACAGAGGTAGTATCTCTGATCGGTTCCAAAGAGGGGATCGCCAATATCAATTACTGTTATGTGGATCCCGGCGATATCAACCTCATTCCCGATCCCGGCTATCCCGTTTACGGCATCGGTACGATGCTGGCGGGGGGGGAACCCTATTATATGCCGCTGAAAGAAGAAAACGGCTACCTGCCGGATTTTGCCGCTATCCCGGTGGAAATTGCGGCCAAGGCCAAGCTGATGTTTTTGAACTACCCCAACAATCCCACCGGAGCCACGGCTACAAAGGAATTCTTTGCGGAAGCCGTTGCTTTCGCAAAAAAATACGATATCATCATCTGCCACGACGCCGCCTATTCCGAAGTTTCCTACGACGGCTATGTTCCTCCCAGTTTCATGGAAGTAGACGGGGCAAAGGAAGTGGGGATCGAATTCAATTCCGTTTCCAAGCCCTTTAATATGACCGGCTGGCGCGTGGGTTTTGCCGTGGGCAACGCCAAGGTGATCGAAACTTTGGGCCGCTATAAGAGCAACGTTGATTCCGGTGTTTTCCAGGCGGTGCAGTACGCCGCCATGAGCGGTCTCGCCCAAGGCGACGCGGCCATTCAAGAAATGCAGCAAATCTACAGCCGCCGCCGTGACGTCGTGGTCGACGTCTTCAACGACCTCGGCTGGCAGTTGAAAAAGCCCCAGGCGACGTTTTATATCTGGGCGCCGGTGCCGAAGGGCTATACCTCGGAAAGTTTTTCCGAATACGTTTTGGAAAAAACCGCCGTGATGCTGACCCCCGGTAACGGCTACGGCCCCAACGGTGAAGGTTATTTTCGGATTTCCCTGACCATTGCCGAAGACCGGGTCATTGAGGCGGCAAACCGCTTAAAGAACCATTTGGATAAGGTCGCCTTCTGATGCCGACCTATTATAACGCCGCCAAAATCAATTTATTTTTGCAGGTGGAGGGAAAGCGGCAGGACGGTTACCATACATTAACCAGTGTCATGCAGTCCGTTTCCCTGTTCGATCGGGTCACCGTCGACTTCGAACGGACTGTTTTTTCACTTCATTGTGGCGGCGCAGACCTTGGCCCGACGGAAAAAAACAGCGTTTCTTGCATGTGGCGGCTACTGAAAAAACGCTACCAGCTCCCCGGTGAAATCGCCGTCACCCTAAATAAAAAGATTCCCGTCGGTGCCGGCCTCGCCGGCGGCAGCGGCAACGCCGCCGCTGTGCTCCGCGGTGTCATCGATCATTTTCAGCTAAAGTTAGACGATGAAGAAATCATCGCTATTTGCCGGGAAATCGGCGCAGACGTGGCTTTTTGCTATTTCGGCGGCACCATGCTGGCCACCGGTATCGGTGAGCGGTTAAAACCTCTGCCGCCACTGCCTAACTGGGATATCCTGCTCTTTAACGGCGGCTTTCCCGTTTCCACGCCGGAGATCTTCAAAGATTACGATGAGATTGCCCTCGGTGTGGAGCAGGTACCCGTTGAGATGATGCTCCACGCTTTGGAAAAAGGCAGCAGAGAGGGGATTCTCAGCTCCCTCTACAATGGTTTGGAAAAGGTAACGTTTCCTCGCTATGCCGCTTTGAGAGAGCTCTCCGACCAACTGAAGGAATACGCGCTGCCTCACCTGATGAGTGGCAGCGGCCCCACGGTGTTTGCTTTGGTTTCGGAGAAAGCCGCGCAAAACCTGCTCAAAGCACCCCATCCGGAATGGGGCCGTATGGATCACGTTCATCCCGTGACTAAGGGCATTTTCAGCGAAGAAGAGTTTAATACTTATTTTGATAGAAACATTAAATATTAGTATATGAAATGAAGAGGTTGATTCCTTCATATGATCTAAAAAGAAAGGAGCTTTGTGCTCCTTTCTTTTTTGCATGTCCAGTCAGTGTAAAGAGATATAAAATAAAAAGAGTACTTTTTATGTTGGGGATTCCACTTTTCAATGGATGTACAAACCAAAACCTGTCACAAGGAGGGGCGCAAGCGCAAAAGGGAAGGGACAGCGAAGCCGTTGGGAATAAACATAAGTTTTACTTGCATCCTGTTTTAGGAATGTGTATAATAATTTTAGAATTATGGTTTTATCATCTCTCTTCTTTTTCTGAAGCATGATACGATCCCCTCATCATTTTGATTATATATGGTGAACATTTTTTTGTGCTAAAAAAAGTGTCAACATATTCGTATTAGTTACAATGTAACACAATGTTAGATTGGTATTTAATAAAGTTGTTTTGAAGAAAGAAGGGATTCAAAATGAACGAAGCCGATATTGCGAAAGAGGCCGCCGCTGCCGAAGGTTATCTGGAACGGCTCGCCGCCCAGAAGTCAACGGATGCAACGGAATAAAGGTTGTTCAATCAATGATGGTGAAAGGAGAAGATATGAAACAACGATCATCTATCAACGGGAAAGCGCCGATGCCTCTAAGGAGCCTTCTTGGGGCCGCCCTACTGCTGCTCATGTTATCCACACCGTTGGCGGCCCAGAGCTATGCAGGGGAAGCTCTGGACGCGACAAGAAGCGTCTCCCGATCCGCCGACGTGATCGTCAGCGCCACAATCAGCGGCCTCAGCGACGTTGGGGAGAGTTTCCATTATGCGGACGGACGCGTGGAAACAGCGGACTACCTGAAGGTCACCGCCACCGTGTCCAAAGTCTGGAAGGATGGCACCGGCAGTGTTGACACCGCGCTTACCTTCTTTGTGCTCAAAGGGGAAACGATTACAATACCCATTGCCGGCAATGACACAATACAGGAAATGACTGTAGACGGCGTCGATAGTCTTTCAGAGTACCGGTCCATCTATGAAAAAGGGGAAAGCGTTATCTTTTTTCTGAAAGTGAAGCACTTGCCCGACGCCAAGACCATGCTGGTGGCGCAGGATTACGCGGTTCAGGCCGCGCCGGACGGCCAGTACGACGCGGGCCCCGTCTCCACGGACCAGAACCACATCTTCTTTGAAAAGGAGTTGCTCACCACCTTCTTTGATTTCAGCCGTGATCAGCGGGATACGCCCCCTGCCTGGCTGGAAGGGAGAATGGAGGTTCTCAATATCTTGGGCGTTTTCCAAGGCTATCCCGACGGTTTGCTGCGGCCCAATGACAACATCAGCCGGGAAGAATTTGTGACCTTGCTGGCGCGGGTATTCTCCTTCCATGACGTAACGGCAACCTGCTCCTTTCAAGATGTGTCCGCCGACGATTGGTTTTATCCCTACGTGGCTTCAGCGGAAAAGGCTGGGATTGTCAACGGCGTCGGCAAGGGGAAATTCGGTGCGGGACAGAAAATCAGCCGCCAGGACGCCATGACCCTGATCGCCCGGGCAATCGTAAAATACCAGGGTAAACAGTTGCCGGAGGCGGCGAAAACAGCGGAAATACTCAGTCCCTTTGGCGACGCCGCCGCCACCGGCGATTACGCAAAAGCGTCGATGGCACTGTTGGTCGAGGAAAAGATCATCAGTGGATACGCCGTGGAAAATAGTTTTGTACTGAAACCGGCCAATTTGATCACCAGAGCGGAAATCTGCCAGATACTGTATTTTGTAAAATTTCAGTTGAAATAAAGCATAACACCGGGGCGCTTATGCCCAGATAAGCGCCGCGGTTTCCTGCTTACGGCCTGAAAAGGTGATAAATGTCGAAACGAAAAAGGTTCTGCCGCGAAATGGCTTTGAAGCAAGAAAGTCGTTTCGCGGCAGTCTTTTTTCTTGGTCAGCAAGAAAGCCCACCGCGAAGGAAAATGTTATACAAAAGGAAGCATATTGTTACGTTTTATCGATTTTTCCTTCGCAATCGTGCTGTTTTTTGCGGGTAACCTTTAAAAATAGGGCTGAAAATCAAATAAATGACAAAAAATTATATTTTTTGTTGAAAATAAGAAGGAATTTTATGTATAATGTTGAATTATTCACTAATCTAACATATGAGAGGGGGAATAATCGTGAATATTACCGACGTGAGAGTCAGAAAGATCTTGGTCGAAGGTAAGATGAAAGCGATTGTTTCCGTGACCCTTGACGACGCGTTTGTGATTCATGATGTCAAAGTGGTCGACGGACAGAACGGACTTTTTGTAGCAATGCCAAGCAGGAAAACGCCGACCGGAGAATTTCGTGATATTGCGCACCCGATTTCACAGGAAGCCCGCGATATTTTACAGGCAAGAGTCCTGGAAAAATACGAGGAAGCGCTGGCCGCGGGAGAAGAATTAGTCGTCGAAGAATGTGCTGAATAAGATGGAAGCGCGAGGGAAGATTCCCCCTTCCGTTTTTTTTAGATCAAAAATGCCGCAGTCCAGGGGCGGAGAAATCCGCCCCTGCCTTTCTGCGGCTATTTGCATTTTTTTGGGAAAAGAGCTATAATATCATTGTGAAAATGGAGAAATATGTTTTCATCCATTGTCCGCCATTTTTGAATATGTAATGGAGTGATCTTTTTTGTCGAAATATATCTTGATTTTGGCCGCGGGGAAGGGTACGCGCATGAAATCCGATCTGCCCAAAGTCCTGCATGAGGTCGCCTTTCATCCCATGCTCTATCATGTGTTAACTGCCGCCGGAGCCATCGAAAACGACGGCATTTTTACCGTTGTCGGCCATGGTAAAGCAGAAGTCGAGGCCGCCTTTGCCGGGGAAACCGCCTTCGTTTTACAGGAGGAGCAGAAGGGGACGGGCCACGCCGTAAAAACCGCGTTGAACAGCGCCTTTGCTGATAAAGAAAACGGTACAGTCTTAGTTCTCTGCGGCGATACGCCGCTTTTGCGCGGGGAAACCCTAACCGCGTTGCTGGCCTGCCACGAGGATGGCGGTAACCTCGTTACCGTGCTCACCGCGTCCTTGGCGGAGCCTTTTGGCTACGGTCGTATCATCCGCGATGAAAACAACCGAGTCTGCCGCATTGTGGAGGAAAAAGACGCCTCCGCCGCGGAAAAGGCGGTGCAGGAGATCAACAGCGGTGTTTACTGTTTTGATCTCGCTTTTTTGAAAAAAGCCGTGGGGCGGCTGGCGGAGAACAACTGCCAAGGGGAACTCTATCTTACGGATACCGTCGCCATTTGTCATGAAAACGGAGGCAAAACCGGGGCTTATGCCATCGCCGATTTTGAGGAGGTCAAAGGCGTCAACGACCGGGTGCAGTTGGCGGAGGCCGCCAAAATTCTGCGCCGCCGCAAAGGCGAAGCGGTGATGAGAGACGGCGTGACCCTAATCGATCCCGATACGACCTGGATCGATCCGGCGGCTGAAATCGGTGGGGATACCGTCATAGAGCCCTTTTCCGTGATCAGAGGTAAGACCGTCATCGGCGCAGGCTGCCGAGTGGGACCCAACGCCGAATTGACCGATACGGTTTTGGGCGACGGCGTGACCTTTTGGCGCAGTGTTGCCAAAGAAAGCCAAATCGGCGACGCTTGCTGCATCGGGCCATTTTCCTACCTTCGTCCCGGCACCGTTTTGGCGGATCACGTCAAAATCGGCGATTTTGTGGAAGTTAAAAACAGCAGTATCGGTGAGCATACCAAGGTGCCTCATTTGACCTATGTCGGCGACAGCGACATAGGCAGCGGCTGCAACATCGCCTGTGGTACGATCACCTGTAATTACGACGGCTTCCATAAGGCCCGCACCACCATTGGGGACCGTGCTTTTGTCGGCTGTAACGTCAATCTTGTTTCCCCCGTTCATATTGAGGACGGAGCCTACGTCGGCGCCGGGAGTACCATCACGAAGGACGTTCCCACCGACGCTTTGGCCGTGGCCCGGAACCATCAAACCAACGTGGAGGGCTGGGCGGCGCGGTTTCGGAATTTGAATAAAAAGTAAATGATGTTTGATCTTCGATTTTAATGTTATATGAAAACAGTGGAGGGCTATGCATGAACGAGATGACATTGAAACTGTTTGCGGGCAACGCAAACCCGACGCTTGCCAGGGAAATGGCGGATCACCTGAAAATCAGTCTTGGCGACTGTATGGTGCAGCGCTTCCGTGACGGTGAAGTCGCGACTTACATCGATGAGAGCGTCAGAGGCTGTGATGTATACATTTTGCAGCCTACCTGTCCTAAGGTCAATGACAATCTCATGGAGCTTTTGGTGATGATCGATGCCATGCGCCGTTCTTCGGCCAGGCAGATCACGGCGGTGGTGCCTTATTACGGCTATGCCCGCCAAGAACGGAAAAGCAAACCCCGAGATCCGATCAGCGCTAAGTTGGTGGCCAACTTGATCACCGCCGCCGGCGCGGACCGTATCATCTGTATGGATCTCCACGCCAAGGCCATCGAGGGGTTTTTCGATATCCCCATGGAACACCTTTCGGCCATGCCCATCTTAGCCAACTATTATAAGAAAAAGAACTTTAACGACGATGTGGTCGTCGTTTCCCCGGATATCGGCGGCGTGATCCGCGCCAGAGATCTGGCGGGACGGCTCCATTGCGGCATTGCCATCATTGACAAACGCCGTCCCAAACCGGGAGAGGCGGAAATCATGAACATCATCGGCGATATCAAGGATAAAGCTTGCATCATGGTGGACGATATCATCGATTCCGCCGGTACCATCTGTTTGGGTGCCGACGCCATTTTGAATCGGGGCGCCAAGGAAATCCATGTTTGTTGTACCCACGCCCTCTTCAGCGGCCCCGCCGTGGAGCGGCTGACCCACTCCAAGATCAAGGAAGTGGTGGTTACCAATACGATTCCTCAGAGAAGTCCCGCTGTTTTGGAAAACGACAAGTTCAAAATCCTCTCCGTCGGTTCCCTGCTCGGCGAAGCGATCCGTTCGGTGAACAATAATTTGTCCGTTAGCAGACTGTTCGAATAACCAAAATAAGTTAAAGCCGCAGGTAAAAAAATTGCCCGCGGCTTTTTTCTTATTTGTTCTCGGCGGCTTTTTCCGTTTCATGATCTTTATTGATTTCCGGGAAAATAATGCGGGGGCCGTGGCCGCTGAAGGTTTTTCCCGAAAGTGCGCGTATCTTTTCGCCGCAGCCCGCATCCTCTTCTTTTCGCGTCGGCTTGGCCTCATGAAAGCGGCCTTTGGCTTGATTGTGTTTTTCCCGCTTTTCTGTCTTTTCCGGCTGCTGCGTCGCCGGCCGGCGTTCCTGTTTTACCGCGGTATCGTCGGCAACGAGAATCATTTCACTGCCGATGACCTCGATTTTGGTCGCCGGGATATAGGTGTAGTCCTTGCGCAGCGAATCGATAAAACCCGTGGAAAGATGAATTTTCGTGATCTTCCCGGTTTTCGTGTCAATACTGAAAGAGGCGGCGCGGCCCAAAAAAGTGCCGTCCTGTTTGAGGATAGAGAGGCCGACGATGTCCGGGGGGCTCTTAATGAATTCCCTCGCTTCCGGGTACTCGTTTTTCTTTTTTAATACAGCGGGGCTGTCCACGGTAATGGCCTCAAAACTGATGCCGCGGACATCTTTTAAGGGCAGGATGCTTTCGTCCCTGATGATCTTTCGATTGCCGATAAGGAGCGCAACGAGCTCCTTTTCTTTGGGGTTCAGGTAAAAATTGCGAACCTGTCCGATTCTTTCGCCGTGTTCTAAGCTGTATACGGTGATGCCGAGAATTTGATTGGCGTTGATTTCCATGATTTTTTCTTCCTTTCTGTATTGCTTTCGCCTTGGAAACTTATAAAATAATTATGTTTATTTCCATGGAAATATGATAAAATAGAGGCAGATCTCAGAGGAGGAAGCCGTATGAAAATCATCGTGGGGTTGGGGAATCCCGGTATAAAATATGAGACGACCCGGCATAACGTTGGGTTTATCGCCGCTGATCTGATCGCCGACGATTTTGATCTTAAAATCGACCAAAAAGGTATGTGCTGTCTGTACCACAGCTTTTTTTACCACGGAGAAAAGGTCCTTCTGGTGAAACCGCAGACGTATATGAATTTGAGCGGCGAATGCGTCGGTCAGATTGCCCGCTATTATAAAGTGGAAAACGAAGATATTCTCGTCATTGCCGACGATCTCTCCCTGCCCGTGGGCACCCTGCGTTTTCGCGCCAAGGGCAGCAGCGGCGGGCATAACGGCTTGAAATCCATCATCGCCCATCTGAACGGCGATGATTTCCCCCGCCTCAAAATCGGCATCGGCCACGGAGATAAGGCCGTTGACCACGTTTTGGGCCATTTTAACGAAGAGGAATGGGCAAAGGTAGCCGAAATGATCGAGAAGGCAAAGGAAGCCGCCTTGCTTTGGCTCGAGGAAGGAAATGAGGCGGTGATGAATGGTTTTAACGTCTATTCCAAGCTGCCCAAGCCGCCCAAACCCCAAAAGGAGCAGGCGGCGACGGAACAAAGGGAAACCAAGGAGCAGCCGCCGCTGATCCCCCTGACGAAGGAGGAGGAGGCTGGGGAAGCGCAAGGCTCATAAAAAAGACCTTTTTACATAAGATAGAGCAAAGGAAAACAGGAACATGATTGAAGTGGAACGACCGCAATTCCTTTGGCAATATATTCCCGCTTACGCCGAAATCTTTGCCGGCGCAACGCCGCGACAGGGGCACGAAATCTGTGGTCTTGGCGATGAGGCGCGCCTTCTGTTCGCCGTTTCCGCCCTGCGGGATCAAAAAAGATCGGTGCTTTATATTGCCGAAAGCGAAGACCGCGCCAAGCTGATCCGTAAAGGGGCGCGTCGTTTTCTTTCCGGGGATGAAGTGGGGTTTTATCCCGCCAAAGATCTGCTGCCTTATGAATCGATGGCGGGCAACGACCGTCAGAAAATTGACCGCATTCGCGTTGCCGAGGGGCTTTTATCGGAAAAGCCCTTTTTTGCCGTGATCTCAAAGAATACCCTCTCCCGGCGGATGATTCCCCCAAAAGACTGGGAACGCTGCCGTATGTTTCTAAGCGTCGGCGATGTTTTGGAGATTGCCGCTTTGACCCGCCGTTTGGCGGATATGGGCTATAGGGCGGACGCCCTCACCGAAGAACCGGGGACCTTCAGTGTGCGGGGTAGCATTGTGGATATTTTTCCGCCGGCGGCTCCCCACCCTTACCGCGTTGATTTTTTTGATGATGAAATTGAATCAATCCGCATTTTTGATCAGGAATCCCAGGTTTCTCTGAGAGAGGCGGGGAAAGCCGTGATCGGCCCCGGCGCCGCCTTTTTCCTGCCGGAAAAGGGCAGGGAGGCGGGGTTAGAGCGTCTGCAGGCGGAAACGGAAAAAATGGCGGAAAAGTTGCAGGGGGAGGCGAAAAAGCGTTGTCTCGACCGTAGGCTGCGGCTCCTTGATTATTTGACGGAGGGGGCTTTGCCCGACGTCACCGAACAACTGCTGCCCTATTTTTACGCGGAAGCCTATTTGGAGGATTACCTTGACGGCGACGGCCTCGTGATTGTGGATGAAGCCGCCCGTATCCGGGAGGGTCTCAGAGAAGACGACGAGGATCTGGCCAATATTTATAAAGAGCTTTACCTGGAGGGGGATATCCTGCCGGGGTATACCGAGCATTTTCGCAGCGCGGCGCAAACTTTTGCCGCCCTTAACCGCCGTTTGCCGCTGGTCTTTTCCTTTCTGAGGACGCCGACGGGTCTTGACACGAAGACCGTGGACGCTCTGGCGATCCGGGAATTTTCCTTTTTCCGGATGAAAGCGGAACGCGGGGAGGAGCTGCGGGAGCTGGCGGCCAAAGGCAAGCTCTTTCTCTGTGCCGCCGAGGAAAGCGGCCTTGAGAAAATGCGGGGTATTGCCAAAACTTGGGAGCTTCGCAATTGCCGCATCGTCTGTTTCCCTCTGGAAAAAAGTTTGGAAATTTACGACGTTCCCGCTTATTTTATTGCGGAGCGGGATCTTTTGGGCTATGTGAACCCCGGCGAGAAGAAGCGAAAGCAAAAAGGCAAGCCGATTTCTTCCTTTGTGGACTTAAAAGCCGGTGATTACGTGGTTCACGAAACCCACGGCATCGGCCAGTATCTCGGCATTGAACGCCTTATGGTCGGTGGCGTGGAAAGCGATTATTTGCAAATCCGCTACGAGGGGAAGGATAAGCTCTACATCCCCACCAACCAGATGGATTTGCTGCAAAAGTATATCGGCGGCGGTGATTACGCGCCGAAGCTGAACCGTCTCGGCGGCAAGGAATGGAAAAACACCAAAGAGAAGGTACGCGGCGCCGTCCGGGAAATGGCCGGGGATCTGCTGAAGCTCTACGCCGCCAGGGAACAGGAAAAGGGCTACGCCTTTTCCGCCGACAGTGACTGGCTCATGGAAATGGAGGCGGATTTTCCCTACGAAGAAACCCCTGATCAGACCGAAGCCATCGAAGACGTCAAAAGAGATATGGAAAAACCCAGGCCCATGGATCGGCTCCTCTGCGGCGACGTCGGCTACGGTAAAACCGAGGTGTCCCTCAGGGCCGCCTTCAAGGCGGTTCTCGACGGCAAACAAGTGGCGGTGCTGGTACCTACCACTATTTTGGCGCAACAGCATGAGCGGACCTTCAAAGAACGCTTGGAGAAATTCGGCGTGCGCATCGGCGTCTTGAGCCGTTTTAAAGCGAAAAAGGAAATCGAAACCATCCTTACCCGCCTGGCGACCGGGGAAGTCGATATCGTCATCGGCACACATATGCTCTTGAACCGCAGGGTGAAATACCGCGACCTCGGTTTGCTCGTCATCGACGAAGAGCAGCGCTTTGGTGTGGCCCATAAAGAGAAGATCAAAAAGCTGAAAAAGAATGTCGACGTCCTTGCCATGTCGGCGACGCCGATTCCCCGGACGCTTCATATGTCGCTGCTGGGCGTCCGCGATATCAGCATCATCGAAACACCGCCCCAATTTCGGCAGCCGGTGAAGACTTACGTGATGGAGTATCAGAGCCGTCTGATCAAAGAAGCCATTGAACGGGAACTCAGCCGCGGCGGCCAGGTTTATTGCATTCATAACCGGGTGGAGGATATCGCCGCCGCCGCTGTTGGATTGAGGGAACTCGTCCCCGACGCGGAAATCATCATCGGTCACGGTCAAATGGCCGAACGCCAGCTGGAACAGGTGATGCTTGATTTTATGCAGCATGAAGCGGATGTGCTGCTCTGCACCACCATCGTGGAATCGGGACTGGATTTTCCCAATGTCAATACGCTGATTGTCGACGACGCCGACCGCTTCGGTCTTTCCCAAATGTATCAGTTGCGGGGCCGCGTCGGCCGCAGCCGACAACAGGCCTACGCCTACTTTTTCTATCCCAAAGGTAAATTGCTTAACGTTTCCGCGCAAAAGCGTTTGGCGGCGGTGAAGGAATATACCGATTTGGGCAGCGGTTTTAAAATCGCCATGCGTGATCTGGAGATCCGCGGCGCCGGTAATATCCTCGGCGCGGAACAGCACGGTCATATGGCTTCTGTGGGTTTTGACATGTACTGCCGCTTAATTGACGAAGAAGTGCGCCGCCTCAACGGCCAAACGGTGGAAAAGGAAAAGGAAGAGGTGGCCATCGACGTTCTTTGCTCCGCGTATCTTCCCGAAGATTACATCGGTGACAGCGACATCAAAATCGCGGTTTACAAAAAGATCGCAGAAATCAGCAGTGAAGAAGAGATGAAGGAATACCTCAACGAATTGGAAGACCGTTTCGGCTCTGTCCCCGATCCCGTCTACCATCTGTTTTTGGTGATTCGTTTGAAACTTTTGGCGGAGCGGCTGAACATCGTCGCCATAAGTCAAAAGAAAAACGCCTTTTCCTTGGTTTTCGACGGTCTCAACAATGTCGGCAGCGAGAAAGTTTCTCGTTTGGTGCAGACCTTTGGTCGGCGCTTCGCTTTTTCCATGAACGACCATCTGGAAATGAAGGTTCATACGGACCCCCTTTCCCCGGAAAAGGCCCTGCTCTATATGATTAAAATACTCGTTTTCCTGACAAAGGAAGCGTAAAAAAGCCCTGAAAACGGAGAAGTTATGATGATGAAAAAAGCGACTGCCGCTGTCTTGCTCCTGCTTTTATCTCTTTTCGCCGCGGCCTGCGGCAACAGTTTGGTGGCCGAAGTGAACGGAGAAGGCATTACAACAGCGGAATTCAATGACTATTGGGACAACCTGAAGGGCATTTATGAGGCCAACGGCGAAACCCTTGAAGACAGCGCCGAAATGAAGGAGACTGTCGTCGACCAATTGGTTTACTATCAGCTGCTAAAACAGGCGGCCAAAGCAAAGGATTGCTGGCCCACGGAGGAAGAAACTCAGACGTATTATGAGGAACAGCTTGCCGCCCTCTACGGCACTTACAGCGAAGGATTGGAGGAAATCGAGACTTACGGCCTTGATCAGGACTTCTTTTTCAATCAGTACCGCTATATGCTGGCGGAAGAAAAGATCAAGGAGTCCTTGGCGGCAGAGGAAAACTTGACGGTGAGCATGGACGCGGCCCAGGAAATTTATGACGCCGATCCGGCGAGTTATAACACCCGAGTCGTCTCCCATATCCTGATTAAGCCTTACGCCGCCGACGACCGGGAAGTGAAAACCGATGAAGAGGGCGATCCTCTATATACGGATCAGGAATGGCAAACCGCCCAAGAGCGGGCGGAGAAGATCATCAAAGAACTCGACAACGGCGCTTCCTTCGCGACCATGGCGGTGAAATACTCCGACGATACGGCAACGGCAGCTGTCGGCGGCAAAATGGATTTGACCTTAACCGAAGACAATACCGACCTGGAGGCCTCCTTTGTGGCCGCCGCCTTTTCCCTGGACGAATCCGGGGAATACACCAAAACACCGGTAAAAACGTCTTACGGCTACCATATCATCTATTGCGAAGAATCTCTCTCTCCTGCCCATATGGACGAGGTTCTAGCCTTTATCTGCGCAGAGCAAGAGAATACCGAAAAACAGAGCCTGTTCACAACCTATATGGAAGCACAAAAACAGGCGGCGGATATCGCATACCATTACGATCTTGCGCAATAAACATTCTGATCCGGGCAGAGGTTTGTGTTGAATTTTCCGCACAAATGCTATATAATATAAAAATCAGTGAACTCCCATACAAAACTGGAAAGGCGGAAATAGAATCGTTATGAAAAAGAAGCTGATCGTCCTTTTTCTCTCCCTTGCCTTGCTCTTTACTTTTACGGCTTGCGACAGCAGTACCGTGGCCGAAGTCAATGGAGAAAAGATATCCAAAGATGAATATCAGGAATACGTGAATTATCTGTTGATCTCCTATGACAGTATGTACTCCTCTCTGGGTGGTTTGTCCCCGGAGATGCTGCAATATTTTGATATTGAAAATACGGCCATCGATACCCTCGTCACCATGGAAGAGGCAAAACAGGCCTGCGCCAAACTGAACTGCACGCCCACAAAGGATGAAATTCAATCATACGTTTATGAAAACCTAGGCGTCACCAAAAAGGCGGATTACAAAACCACGCTGAGCCAAATCGAAACAAACTACGGTTTGAGCGAAGAGACCGCGGTCAAAATCATCGCCAGCGGGCTTTATAAAGAAAAGATCGAGAATTATCTCGAAAAAGAACAAAAGATCACCTTCAGCGAAGAAGAGGCCGCCGCCCTTTATGAGAAAGACCCCGAAACCTATGATAACAGGACGGTTTCCTATATTCTGATTCAGCCTGATGATACCGACGCCACCACCGACGACAGCGGCAACACGACTTATACCGATGACGCCTGGGCCGCGGCGAAGGCGGAAGCCAATGAGGTCATCAGCAAACTGGACGGCGGCGGCGACTTTGCCGAACTGGCCAAAGAGCATTCCGACGACAGTTCCACGGCCTCCAGCGGCGGTTCCATCAGCGAGCCTTTTACCAAAGCGGAAAGTTCTTATGTGGAAGAGTTTACCGAAGCGGCTTTTGCCTTGACGAAAGTTGGGGAATATACGCAAAAACCGGTGAAGAGCAGCAGCTTCGGTTATTTCATCATTCTCTGCGACGGTCTTCAGGACAAGGACAATGAATACGATGATCTGATCGCCTCCATCGCCAAAAGTAATTTGGAAACCCTGAAATCTGACGCTTACGAAGAATACATTTCTGATTTCCATGAAGAAAGCGACGTGGTATACTATTACGGTGACCATGCCGGCAAAGAAGCTGAAAGCGATACCTCCGGCGACGACAGCACAACGGAAAGCAAATAAACTTTGGCTTCATATCCATGGTTGGTGTAAAAGCGAAAGTTTGAAAGAATAGATTGTAAAGGATGGTGTGAAAAGCCATCCTTTTTCCATGTGCCACACGGCAGTCCAAAATCCGCATGGGCGGCCAATGCGCTGACGCATTGGCCGCCCATGCAAAAAGGCATTCTGTGTTCACCAGCGGGAAAAGAAGACAAACCGGTTGAAAAAAACGAATATGGATCAAACCGATGCGTTATTGCATCGGTTCTTTTTTTGAAGGGGCGGTGCGAAAGGTATCATACCACCAGTCCGAAGCCTTTTTATCGCGATTTGGCAGCTTTGGCACAGGGTTTGCATCATAAAGGGTAAACAATGCTGTAAACTTTAAAAATAATGAGGAGGAGAAAGATGAGTGAATTCTTTACCCGTTTAGGGGATGGTTCCGCCGTCATGATGTCCAAGGAGGATATTCGTTACGATATCGAAGATGGCGCCGCCGACGCCGCGTCCCGCGGTGAGATCTCGGAATTAAGCAAGGATGAGATCGAGCATTTGGTTGACATTATGACGATGCCTGAAAAGAATGTCAGTGTCGAAAGAGGCCAAGAAGGCATGATGACTTTCGACGCCGGAACCCTGAAATTACCGGTCCGCGCCGGCGTGCCCATTGACCGCCTGGCGACGCTGATGATCCATGAAAGAGTACTTTGCTCCGATACGATGGAGCTTTGCACCACCGACTACAGTTATAAGAGCATCAAGAATTTCATCGCGGAAGAAGCGATGACCATGGAATTGGCCCAGAATAACTGCATGATGCCGATCTTTTACGGCGCCATGCCCAACTTGGGACAGTATACGAAGCCCGACGGGCCCATCGACAACTGGTCGGAACTGCTGCCTTCGGGGAAAATCCCCGAGGCCCGGGCCGCCCAGGAAGAAGCCGTGGAACACGCCACCCGTGACATGATCTTTATTGCCAGTCAAATGGCGGATGCCGGCGCTTGCGGCATTCAGTTTGATACCGTCGGCGCCTCCGGCGATGCCGATGTTTTGGCCGCCCTTTTGGCTACCCGGGCCCTTCGGGAAAAATATCCCAACCTGGGTATCGAATTTGGCATGGCTGGTGAATTCAACCTTGGCATGCACGGTCTTTTGGAATACGATGGGGAACGCATCGCCGGACTTTATCCCCATAAGCAGGTGAAAATGGCGGAGAAAGCCGGGGTTTCCATCTTCGGCTGCGTCGTCAACACCAACAGCTCCATGTCCTTTGCCTGGAACATGGCGCGAGCTTTGACCTTTACCAAAGCCTGCACCGAAGCGGCGGATATCCCCGTTGTGGTCGACGCCGGCATGGGCGTCGGCGGTGTGCCCCTGACCAATACGTCTCCCACCGACGCCACTTCCAGGGCATCCAAAGCCATTATGGAAATCGGTAAGGCCGACGGCTTGTAGATTGGCCACGGCGATGCTTACGGTATGGCCGCCGTCCATGAACTTGCCTCCGGGATGGGGGGGATTCGCACCGCCGGAGATCTGGTGGCCCGGATGATCATGAGAGGCCTGCGCCTTGCCGAAGCCAAAGAGTACGTCGCGGATAAGCTCCATTGCTCCGTCCTTGACTTGTCCGATTCCTTTGCCATGAAAGAGATTAGAGAATCTCTCGATATCGGCACGGTTCTCGACAGAAAAGGCGCCAGCTGCGGCATGGAAGCGAAATTCAATATTGAGAAGGTTCTCGGCATTGAAATTCCCAGCGTCACCAATTTCAAGAAAAAAGTCGGTTTGCTTTAAAACCGGAAAAAGGAGTTTCATCTTATGTCAAAAGAAAACTATATCGAATTGGCCAAAGACGCCATTGTGCAATGTGACGCGGAAAAAGCCGCTGAAGTGGCCAAAGCAGCCATTGCTGACGGCGTCGATCCCGTGGAACTGCTCACCGACGGTTTTTCCGCCGGTATTCGTGAAGTCGGCGATCTCTTCGGCAAGGGCCGCATGTTTCTGCCGGAACTGATGTTGGCGGCGGAAGCCATGAAAGGCGTTTCTGAAATTGTCAACGAACACCTGGCACAATCAGGGAAAGTCGTGGAAAAACGCGGCGTTATGGTATTGGCCACAGTAGAAGGGGACGTTCATGATATCGGCAAAGGGATCGTGGCTTCTCTTGTCAAAACCCAAGGCATCGACGTCATCGACCTCGGGCGGGATGTTCCCGCCGCCACCATCGTTGAAAAAGCCGTGGAGTATCACGCGGATCTCATCGGTACCAGCGCCTTGCTGACCACCACCATGGGCGAGCAAAAAAAGGTGGAAGACCTGTTGAAGGAAAAAGGTCTCAAAGATCGGGTGAAGACGCTGATCGGCGGCGCCCCGGTAACGGAACGCTTCGCCCAAAGAATCGGCGCTGACGGCTATGGCGAAGACGCCGCAGAAGCCGTCACCAGATCCTTGGAGCTGCTGGCTCAATAACACAGATATGA
This sequence comes from Clostridiales bacterium, assembly GCA_040776805.1. Classification (GTDB taxonomy): domain Bacteria; phylum Bacillota; class Dehalobacteriia; order UBA7702; family UBA7702; genus UBA7702. The sequence continues at coordinate 96,027 of JAXGZS010000007.1, forward strand.
AATACTCGGGAGGAGGAACGGTGCCTCCTCCCGTGTTTTATGTTAAAGAAATGAGAAAGCATATGATCAAGGCCGCCTTTTCGCGGAGCTTTTCTTGCCTATCCGGGGGAATCATGGTATGATGAAAAAAAACCGCGGGGAGAGAAATATGGATCGGGATTTTTTCGATAAAAACCTACCGTTACGGGAGATTTTCGATAATATGGGCGACGCCGTTTATTTTGTGGATAATCAGGGCGTTATTTTGTTTATGAATAAAGCCGCCGAAAAGCTGGACGGTTACTCTTTCGCGGAGACCAGAGGCAAAACCGTCATGGAGATGTATCATCTCAAAGCCTCGGAAAGCCCGCTGCTGCGCGTTGTTTGCTCCCACGAACCGCTGCGCAACCATTTTTTCCGCTATTATATCAACAACCAAGAGGTTTATCAGATTTGTAATACCTTTCCCATTCAGTTGGATAACGGCTATTGGGGCGCTTTTTCGATTCAGCAGAATGTCACCCAGTTTAAAAAAACCATTGACCGTAATATTGAGCTGCAAAAACAGCTCTTCCGCCATAAAACCCTGGGCACCGTTGGCAAGAGCGGCAAGTCGAATATTTATACCTTCGAGGATATCATCGGTGAACATCAGAGTTTGAAAGAATGCAAGATGATGGCGTATAACGCGGCGAAAGGGGACTCTTCCGTTATGCTGACGGGGCTGACCGGCACCGGCAAAGAGCTCTTCGCCCAAAGTATCCACTCCGCCAGCAAGAGAGAAAATCAACCGTTTTTGGCCATCAATTGCGCCGCCATTCCAGAAACCCTCATCGAGGGGATTCTCTTCGGAACGGTGAAAGGCGTTTATACCGGCGCCATTGACCGCAAAGGGCTTTTTGAAGAGGCCAACGGCGGCACGCTTTTTTTGGATGAAATCAATTCGATGCCCCTGTCCGCCCAAGCCAAGCTGCTTCGGGTTTTGGAAGAAAAATATGTGCAGCCCCTGGGCGGCAGCGAGCGAATCCCCATTGATACCCGGATCATCAGCGGCTGTAATGCTTATCCCCAGGACGTCATCAACAACAAAGAGGTTAGAGAAGACCTCTTCTACCGCCTGGCGGTGGTGAATATTCTGATTCCTCCGCTAAAGGAACGGAAAAGCGATATCTTTCTCTTGGTTCATCACTTTATCGCCATGTATAACGAAATCTATAAAAAGAACGTGCTTTGCCTGGAAGATGAGATCACGGCTTTTTTCCTGCATTACGCGTGGCCCGGCAATGTGCGCCAGCTGAAACACGCCGTTGAGTGCGCCATGAATTTGGTGGGCCCCAGAGAAACTTCGATCAAAAGGCACCACCTGCCCTTTTATCTGCTGGAGGAAGAGAAAAGCGGCGAAGGCGGCTTTTATCAGGAATTTCAGAATCTCGATAAAACGCCGGAACCCCAGGAGGACTGGCAGCCCGTGGTCCCGGTTGTTGCTGCCGGGGAAGAGCAGGGCAATGTCCTCGATTCCATTCGCCGGGAAGAGCGGGGCGCCATCATCGCGGCCCTTCGGAAAAGCGGCGGCAACGTCAGCCGCGCCGCGAGAGAGTTGGACATCTCCCGGCAGACTCTGGTTTACCGCATGAAAAAACACGGCATTCATTGAAAAGAGCGCATGTTACGGCCACCCGCCGCCCCAATTTTGCATTTTGCATGACATTTTTTTAAATTCTTTCTTTTTGCATCAATTTGCATGAAATTTTTGCGGGTCAAAAAATTGGGCGTTGATTTTTTTACATAAAACAAAATATCTTACAACCTGCTCAAAAACGGGATGGCACGACGCCATCCCGTTTTTTTCCATTTCTGGCACAGTTATTGCAGTTATAAGAGACATCAACAAATTCATTTAGAGGAGGTAGAATCTATGGAAAATCAAGTGAAGGGGAATACGGGCAAACATGTGTTGGTTATCTCTGCGGTGATTGTCGCGGCCTTTGTCCTCTTTGGCGCAATTTTTCCGGAACAGTTAAAGGTCGGCGCGGATTGGCTTTTTAGTGTGTTAACTCGGGATTTTGGTTGGTTTTATCTGTTTACCGTTTTCGGCCTGTTACTGTTTGCGCTGTATGTTGCTTTTAGCCGTTACGGCAAAGTCAAATTGGGGAAGGACGACGATAAACCGGAATTCACCAATTTCCAATGGTTCACGATGCTCTTCGGCGGCGGCATGGGCATCGGTCTCGTCTTTTGGAGTGTGGCGGAACCGATCATGGACTACATGAGCCCCCCCAGCGTTACCCCGGAAACCACCGCCGCCATGTACGAATCCATGAAGACGGTATTCTTCCACTGGGGTTTCCACCCCTGGGTCATCTACGCCGTTGCCGGCCTTGGTCTTGGCTATTTTGCTTTCCGCAAAGATAAGCCGTTTTTGGTCAGCTCCGCTTTGGAACCGCTGATCGGCGACAAAGTTCACGGTCCCTTGGGTAAAGCCGTTGACATCTTAGCTGTTTTTGCTACGATTTTCGGCGTCGCCACCAGTCTCGGTTTGGGCGCTTCCCAAATCGTCGGCGGCCTCGGCTACGTTTACGGCATCGAGTCCACCACTGCTTTGACCTGTATCATCATTGCCATCATCACCGTGATCTTCACCATTGCCACCATGACCGGTCTGCAAAAAGGCATTCAGCTCGTTGCCGATATCAAAATTTGGCTTTCCATTGCCTTTATGGTTTTTATCTTCCTCTTTGGCGGCGCGGTCTTCATCTGCGACCTATTCACCAATACCTTCGGCGGTTACCTCGGCGGTATCATCACCAAGAGCCTTTGGATGGAAAACAAATCCTTTGTTTCCGGTTGGACCGTATTTTATTGGGCCTGGTGGATTGCTTGGGCGCCCTTCTGCGGTCAATTTGTGGCCCGGGTATCCAAAGGCCGTTCGATTCGCCAGTATATTCTCGCTGTGATGCTGCTCCCCGCCGGTTTCGGCTTCATTTGGCTGGCCATCTACGGCGGTGCTGCTTTCAATCTCAACGAAATCACCGGCGGTCTCATCCAAGCTGCGGTGGGCACCGACTACACCACCGGACTTTTCGCCCTCTTGCAGCAACTGCCGGTTTACGCCCTTACGGCGCCGCTGGCCATCGCCTTGATCGCCTTTTGCTTCCTCGGCTCGGCCAACTCCGCCACCTACGTTTTGGCCATGCTCACCTCCAACGGCGATATGGAACCCAGTAAAAAGCTGCGGGCCGGCTGGGGCATTGCCCAGGGCGCTGTGACCATTGTCTGCATCATCGTCGGCGGCACCGCCATTTTGAGTATTCTGCAAACGGTTTCCATCGTCGCGGCTTTCCCCTATATGTTCGTGATGATCTTTATGTGTATCGCCATCATCAAAGCGCTGCGCCTGGAATTTGAACCGGAAATCGAAGCAAAGGCCAAAAAAGTAAAAATAGAAGAAAAAATTCCCATTTCCAAAGCGAAATAATGAGCATTGACCTGAAAGGAGATTTGAGATGATTCCCAAATTCGATGTTTTGACAAAAGAAGAGGTACAAAAAGTGAATGACCATACCATGGAGATCTTGACAGAGGTCGGTGTGGAGTTCACCTATGATCCCGCCATTAAGGTTTTTCAGGAGGCAGGATTTAAGACGGAGGGTCACAGAGTATATTTCAAACGGGAGGATGTCGAAAATCTCGTCAAAAAAGCCCCTGCGGAATTCAAGCTCCATGCCAGAAATCCTCAAAAAACCGTAACCTGCAACCATACGGAATTGAACTTAACGCCCTCCTATGGCCCTCCGTATATCTATGATCTCAAAGGCAATACCCGCTATTCCAGCATGGAAGATTATGATAACATCGTGAAATTAACCCAGATGAGCGAAAATATCAATCATACCGGCGGCAATGTTTGCGAACCCGTCGATGTACCCGAAGAAATCCGTCACATGAAAATGCTCATGAGCCACATCAAGAATGCCGACAAGCCTTTCATGGGCAGCGCCTACGGTGTAACCGGGGCGGCGGACTCCGTGAAAATGTGCGAATTGATCTTCGGCGGCCGTGATGTGCTGAAAAAGAATCCCGCCCTGATCACTTTGATCAACTCCATCACGCCCCTGAAATTCGACGACAGAATGCTCGGCGCACTGATGACCTATGCCGAAGCAGGCCAGGCGTTACTGATTTCTTCTTTGGTCATGAGCGGTTCCACCGGTCCCGTGGGGATGGCGGCAACCTTGGCGTTGCAGAACGCGGAAATTCTTGCCGGTATCTGCCTGGCTCAGCTGATCAACCCCGGCACTCCCTGTATCATGGGTTCCACCTCCGGCCCTGTGGATATGCGCGGTATGTCCCTGTCCATCGGCTCCGCCGAAACCGCCCTCTACACCGCGGCCACGGCGCAGATGGCCCGCTACTACGATGTTCCCAGCCGTGGCGGCGGCGGCTTGAACGACGCCAAAGTCGTGGACGCCCAGTGTGGTTACGAAGCCATGCTGACATTACTGGCTGCGGCCACCTCCGGTATTACTTATGTGCTGCACGCGGCCGGAATCATGCAGTATTACACCGCTTTCTCCTATGAAAAATTCATCATCGACGATGAAATCGCGGGACTTGTGCGAAAATTCATCAAAGGGTATAATTTTTCCGAAGAGATGTTCCTGATGGACGATATCAAACAAGTCGGTCCCGGCGGTCACTTCCTCTATCAGGCTTCTACCTTTGCCCATTGCCGTGACGAACTCCGCGACGTCTACGTCAGCGACCGCGGCAACTGGCAGGATTGGGATGCAAAGGGCAGACGCACCGTGGCGGAAGTCGCTTGCGAAAAATGGCAGCAGCTTCTCAAAGACTACGAGACCCCGGCCATTGATGAAGCACTGGAAAAAGAATTGGCCGCGTTCATCGAAAAAAGAACAAAAGAATTGATGTAAGGGATTGCTGTAAAAATGAGACTGTTGTGGTGCGGCGGATCATGCCGCACCACAACGTTGTCGGAAACGGGGTGAAAGTATGCTAAAAAACTTTGCCGAAGCCATCGACAAAAAGGTCTTCATTGCCGGAGGGCTGTTTTGCCTGTTGTTTTTAATTTGGACGATAGCCGCACCGGAACAGGCCGGGGCCGTCTTTTCTAAGATTTTATCGGTATTCAGTGCGGATTTCGGTTGGTTGTATTTGTTGATCGTCACATTCTTCATTGTGTTTTTAATCTATGTGGCCCTCTCCAAATACGGTAAGCTTGTCTTAGGCAAGGAGGGCGATCAACCGGAGTATACCAGAAACAGTTGGTTTGCCATGCTCTTCGCCGCCGGTATGGGGATCGGCCTGGTCTTTTGGAGTGTGGCGGAACCGATGAGCCATTATCTTTCGCCGCCTTACGGTGAAGGCTCTACTGTGGAATCGGCCTCCATTGCCATGCGCTACGCCTTCATGCACTGGGGCATCCACCCTTGGGCTTGTTACGGTATGATCGGTTTGCCCCTGGCCTATTTTCAGTTCCGTAAAGACCGCCCTGCGCTATTAAGCTCCTGCGTGGAACCGTTAATCGGTGAAAAGAGGGCGAGGGGCTGCATCGGCAGTATCATCAATGTGCTGGCAGTGTTCGCCACTGTTTTCGGCGTCGCCACTTCTCTGGGGTTGGGGGCCATGCAGATTAACAGCGGGCTTCATTATGTTTTTGGAATTCCCTACAGCAATCCCGTGGTGTTCGGCATCATTGCCGTAACAACTGCGTTGTTTGTGACCTCTGCCGTCAGCGGCATCGACAAAGGGATTCGTATGTTAAGCAATATCAACATGGTGTTGATGGCAATTCTACTGCTTTTTATCTTTTTTGCCGGATCCATGCTCTTTGTAACGAATTTCTTTGTGGATTCCCTTGGCCAATATCTTACCCATATTGTCGGCGCCAGCTTTTGGACGGATCCCTTTGGTGAAAGCAACGGCTGGCTCAACGGTTGGACGATCTTTTATTGGGCTTGGTGGATTTCATGGGGGCCCTTTGTGGGCGGTTTTATTGCCCGCATTTCCAAAGGTCGTACGATCCGGGAATTCGTCCTCGGCACCTTAGCCTGCCCGGCGCTGGTGTGTTTTATCTTCATGGCGATTATGGGCGGTAATGCCATTCATTTTGATTTGAACGGTGTGAAATCCATTGCCGACTCCATGCAAAATAATATTTCATATGCCCTTTTTTCTCTGCTGAATCTGTTTCCCTTGGCAAAGCTAAGCTCATTGCTGGCCATTGTGCTGATCGTTGTTTTCTTTGTCACCTCGGCGGATTCCTCCACCTTTGTCTGTTCTATGATGACGGCCAAAGGCGTGCAGGACCCGCCGGCTTCCCTGAAAATTTTCTGGGGTGTGATCGAAGGCGCCGTCGCCGCTGTTTTGCTCTATGTGGGTGGTCTTGCCGCGCTGCAATCGGCGGCCATCATCGCCGCCTTCCCTCTGATGTTTATCTGTTTGTTCATGGCGGCGGCACTCATCAAGGCACTGAGACAGGAAATCACGTGACACCTTCGTTATTTGTCACTTTCCATATTCTACTCTCTTTCATCGCCGGGGAAACCCCGGCCCCCTCATGAATCCGTCACCCGGATTCAACTGACATACTCTCCATAACCGAAGAAGCCGTTTCGCACAACCTTGCGGGGCGGTTTTTTCGGCTGCGAAAAAAATAGAATACCCTGTAGGCCTTGGGGCCCAAGGCGTACAGGATTTGTGAAGGGAAATGCTTTGGCCGGGGAATTGACAGCGATAAAAAAGGTTGTTATGATGGAATTAGATTTTAGTAACGGTTTGAGGATGCGACCCATGGATTTTCGCGATGATGAAATGATGAAATACGGTTTGCCCTTTGCCGCGATTTTCGACAAAATTGCGGAAGCGGTCTATTGCTGCGATCTTGAAGGCAATCTTGTCTATATGAATAAAAAAGCGGAACAATTGGACGGTTTTGCTTTTTTGCAGGTGCGGGGGAAATCCATTGCTGATCTTTACGGTCTCGATAAGACAACGAGTCCGCTTTTGAAAGCGCTTTACGAGGCCAAGCCGGTAGAGGACGCCCAAGTGACCTATTACGTCAATGGCCGAGAGGTGACGCAGCTCTGTAACGCTGCACCCCTTCGGCAGGACGGTCGCCTTACCGGCGCTTATTCGATCCAGCGGGATATCACGGAGATGAAGCAAATCATCGAAACGAATTTGGCCTTGCAGTGGGAGATCATGGGCTGTCAGAAAAAGCAAGGCAGCGGCAATGCCCGTGAGGCGGCAATGCTGCTCATCGGCGAAAGCGAAAACTTCAAACGCTGTAAACAGAGGGCTTTTCAGGCCGCGCAAAACGACTCCGCCGTTTTTTTGGTGGGGGATACCGGCAGCGGCAAGGAGCTTTTCGCCCGCTTTATTCATGATCAAAGCGACCGCGCCAAAGGCCCCTTTTTGGCCCTAAATTGCGCCGCAATCCCCGAAGGCCTGCTGGAGGGGATCTTGTTCGGTACGGCCAAAGGCGTTTATACCGGCGCTGTGGAGCGGGAAGGCTTGCTTTTGGAGGCCGATGGCGGCACCGTCTTTCTCGATGAAATCAATTCCATGCCCCTGGCCTCTCAGGCCAAACTCTTACGGGTACTGGAAGAAAAAAAAGTATACAAGCTCGGCGGCAGCCGGGGAAAGGCCCTTCATGTGCGCCTCATCAGCAGCAGCAATGAACTGCCCCGAGGGGCGGTGGAACGCGGCGCACTGCGGGAGGATCTCTTTTACCGCCTGTCCGTCGTCTATATCCAAATTCCGCCTTTAAAAGAGCGGCGGGAAGATATTCCCCTGCTGGTGGATTATTTCCTTGCCGATTATAATCAACGCTTTGCCAAAAATGTGATCGGTGTTGCCGATGAGGTGATGTCTTTTTTTGCCGAGTTTTCCTGGCCGGGCAATGTGCGCCAACTGAAACACAGCATTGAGTCGGCAATGAATTTTACCGACAGCGGCCAGTGGATCGGCTTTTGCGCCTTGCCGCCGTACCTCTTTGAGCCGGTGGCGACGAAAGCCGTGACGCCCCTTGCCGAAACAGAGACGCCGACGGAAACGCCGGTTACCGTCATGGAGGCCATTCGCGACGGCGAAAAAAAGGAGATCGTCGACGCCCTCAAAAAGGCAAAAGGCAACATGGCCCAGGCCGCCCGGTTTTTGGGTATGACACGCCAGGCCATGGTCTACCGGGTCAAAAAATACGGGCTCAAATGATCCCTTCAATATTCTACTTTCGCATCGTTTTGAACTATTTTTTGTCATTTTATGCGTTTTCTATCATGCCCTTACGACTTAAGCATCGGTAAAACTCAGTCTAAAACACCGCTACCGGCGTTTTTAAGAAAAGGTGCGCTGCTTTGGTTTTTTGGCACAAGACTTGCATTATCATAAGGTATCTGATTGTAAGGAGGCCAGTTATATGGCGATCGTATTGGGCATTGATACCGGCGGCACCTATACCGACGGTGTGATTTTGAACAGAGAAACCAAGGAGATCTTAGCGTCCACAAAGGCGCTGACCACCCATGAAAATCTTATTGAGGGCATTTCCAACACCATTCGGCAGCTTTCCTGGGACGATCTTACGTCCGTTGATTACGTGGCGCTCTCCACAACGTTGGCCACCAACGCCATCGTGGAGCATAAAGGCTGCCGCGTCGGTTTGCTGATCCTCGGTTACGACCAGGAGCAGCCTTTGCCCCCTTGTGAGTGGGTGCTGATTCCCGGCGCTATGGATCTCGCCGGCAGGGAAATCGAAGGGGTTGATCTCGAAAAAGCCAAGGCCGCGGTGGAATCCTTTCGCGGTAAGGTCGATGCCATTGCCATCTCCGGAATCTTCAGCGTCCGCAATCCGGATCATGAGAACGCGGTGAAGGCCGCCATCGCCGATATCCTCCATGTGCCGGTGGTGATGGCCCATGAACTAACGGGAACTTTGGGCGTCTACGAACGGACCAATACCGCCGTTTTGAACGCGAAGCTGATTTCCGTCATCGAGGAACTCATCGACGCCGTCAAAGCGGTGCTGGAAGAACGGAATATCCAGGCGCCGCTGATGATCGTCAAGGGCGACGGCAGTCTGATGAATGAAACCGTGGCCCGCGAACGGCCCATTGAAACGATTTTATCCGGTCCCGCCGCCAGCATCATCGGAGCGACCTATCTCAACGATATCAACGACGGTCTTGTCCTCGATATGGGCGGCACTACCTCGGATCTGGCGCTTTTGAGTAACGGTAAACCCTGCTTGAGCAGGGAAGGCGCCGACGTGGGGGGCTGGCGCACCCGAGTTTCCGCCGTCAACGCCTACACCTTCGGCCTCGGCGGCGACAGCCATATTCGCTATAACACCGATAGCGGCGCCCTCTCCATCGGCCCCAGAAGAAGCTGGCCGGTTTCCCTGATCGCCCGGAACTATCCCTACTATAAAGACGAGCTGAAAGCAAGAAAGTGGAAAGCCCTCGGCCTTGTTCATTTCAGCGCCGTTGACGGCTTGATCCTTCTGCGTCAGCCCGAGGAGTCCCTGGAACTGACAGATTGTCAGCAGCAGATCATCGCCGTCCTCGCCGACGGTCCCCATACCATGGTGGAGATCGGCCGGCGTATCGCCATTGATCCCAACTTCTTTTATATTGACCGGCTGGTAGAATACGGTATCCTCGGCATTGTGGGCTTCACCCCCAGCGATATACTCTGCGCCAAAGGCATTTATGAAGCCGGCGACCGGGAAGCGGCGGAACTCGCCGCCTTCATCATTGCCCACCACAGGGGCATGACGGAAGACGCTTTCTTCGATAAGTGCTTTGCGATGATCGAAGAAAAGCTCTGTCGTTACGCCCTTACCTGCATCCTCGACCGCAGCGAAATCAAGTTCAGCACAGAAGATCCCGTGGCCCACTACCTTTTCCGCAACGCCCTTAGCAGATTGCCCGAAGATTATCTCGACGTTGCGTTCAAACTGAAGATTCCCCTGGTGGGTATCGGCGCCCCCATCGCCGCCTGGCTGCCGTCGGCGGCGGGGAAATTAGGCGGCGAAGCGATGATTTCCGCGCATCACGGCGTGGCCAACGCCATCGGCGCCGCGGCAGGGAAGGTGATGACGATTCTCTCCCTTTCCATTCTCAGTAAGCGCGGCGAGTATCTGATGATTTTCTCCCCTTGGGGCAGAAGGGATTTTTTCCCGGAGCAAGATCCCGCTACCGACGAACCCCTTTCTTATGATCAGGTCATTGAAATGGCGGTGGCCTCGGCGACGGAAGATGGGGTTGCCCGCATTAAGGAAAATATGTCCCTCCAGGGCATTGAAGATTATCAAGTTTTGGTGGAGCGGAAAGACTCCAAAGTCTCCGATGCTTACAGCGATAACATCAAAATCCATATTGAAACAAAACTTGACATTGTTGCCGTCGGCCTTCCCGTTTGGACCGAAGAGAACCAAAATGCTTAAAAAAGAGGTGCTATCATGAACGAAAATAAAAAATATATGATGATCGCCTGCCAAAATCTTCAGGATGAAATTCGCAGCGTCATGCAGGAAGCGGATTTGGATTATCCTGTCCTCTATCTGGCCGCCGGGACCCACGATACCCCGGATAAAATGAGGGCGACGCTCCAGGCCGTAATCGACAGCCTCTCCGGCATCGACTATCTGATCCTGCCCATGGGCCGCTGCGGTAACGCTACCGTGGGCCTGAAAGCGGAACGCTTCTCTCTGGTCTTGCCGAAATGTGAGGATTGTATCAATTTGGTGCTTTCAGAAGATTCCCTCAAAGTTTATCGTCCCAAAGGAACGTTTTTCTTTACCGACGGCTGGCTGCGGAGCGTCTTCTCGGCAGACAGGGAGTATGCCAGAACCACGGAAAAATACGGCAAGGAACAGAGCGATATGGTGATGAACATGATCTACGGCGGCTATCAGCATTTCGCCCTTCTCGATACGGGGCTCTATAACCTGGATCGCGCCAGAAACCAGCTGGAACCATTGGCCAAGGTGGTTTCTGTGGATTTTCCGATCATCCCCTCGCCTTACGGGGTTTTGAAAAAAATGGTCAGACTGGAGTTTGACGACGACAACTTCGTTGTGGTGCCGCCGGGCAAAACGGTAAACGAGGATATGCTGGAGTGATTGAGGACTGATTTGGGGAGGTCGCAAAAAACCGGCGCCCTGTCCCCGGCTTTTTGGAAGGAGGCAAAACCCATGGAATTCACGATGATTACCGAATATGAACAGGCTTTTGATGAAAAGGATATTTTGCAGCGCTTGGGAATGCCTGCGGATCATGGTTTCGGAGAAAATATCCGAGAACTGCTAAAAAAGACAAAGGCCATTGCCAAACCGAAGGCGATCTTTGCCGTCTGTCCCATTGAAGAGCGGACGAACCATACTGTGACCGCTGGCGGCCAGGTGTTTCGCAGTACGACCCTGGCCAAAAAGCTCCGTGATGTGGAGGTGGTTTATCCCTACATCAACACTTGCGGCAAGGAATTGGCGGATTACGGCAAAACCCTCACGGATATGGTGGATCAATTCGCCTTTGATACGATCATGGAATACTACCGGCGGCAAATCGATGTTTCTCTTAACAGCGTTCTCGCCGACTTGGTACCGGAAAAGAAAGTGGTTTCCGCATCCAATCCCGGTTCCTTGGTGGGTTGGCCCATCAACGAACAGCGGGCGATCTTCGATTTTTTCGGCGAACATGCCGACGAGGTCGGCGTTACCCTTAATGAAAATTTTTTGATGTTTCCGGTGAAAAGCGTCGCCGGTCTCAAGTTCGGCACCGAGGGCAGCTATCACGATTGCGAAATCTGCCAGCGTTCCAATTGCCCCGACCGCAAGGCGGCCTTTAACATGAAGGCCTATTTGGAGGCGACGGATGATCACTGAGGCCATCTTATCTCAAGCCAAAGAAAGGAACCGGTTTTCGTGAAAACAACGCTGATCGATGATTATGAACTTGCCTTTGACGAGCAGGATATATTGAAACGTCTCGGTATGCCCGCGGACCACGTTTTCGGTAAAAGCATCAGGAAGCTTCTGCATGAAACGGCATCCATCGCCAAACCGAAGGCTCTTTTCATGGAATACCCGGTGGTTGCCGTAACGGAATACAGCGTTGCCGTAGGCGGCGTTGTTTTTGCCAGCGTCGCCTTGGCCAAAAACTTGAAACAGGCCGAGGTGGTTTATCCCTATGTCTGTACCTGCGGCCAGGAATTGGCGGCCTATGCCAAGACGCTTACGGATATGATTGATAAATTCGCCTTTGACGCCATCATGGAGTTTTACGAAAAACAGATCGATCTGTCTTTGAACGGAAGACTCATCAATCTTCTCCCCGAAGGTTATGTGATTTCCCGCTCGGATCCGGGAGCGCTGCCCGGCTGGCCCATTCAGGAGCAAAAAAAGCTCTTTGCCCTTTTTGGTGAGAACGCCGCCAAAATCGGCGTGGAATTAAGCGATAACTATCTGATGTCGCCGCTAAAAACAGTTTCCGGCATCAAATACGCCGCCAAAGAGGCCTGTCACGATTGCATCTACTGCCAGCGGGAAAACTGCTCCCACCGCAAAGCGCCTTACGATGAAAAAGCCTATTTTGCAACCTTGCAGCGGGAGTGAAATTTAACACAGCCGCATTCAAACCCATGCCCACCGTTGCGGAAGGTATGGGTTTTTTTGATGCTGGACGGCGCTGATGGCTTATGGTAAACTGTACATATTATTGAACCCCTTGGTTTTGGGAGACGCTTTCACGGTCCGGAAGATTGCGTCATTTTGCGTTCTTTGCGTTTTTTTACCAAATTGTGCGGTTTTTTGCTCCCGTCTCGCGTCTTCGCCATTGCGAAGATGGATTTGTACAGGGGATAAGGCGGAGTTTACTTTTTTGCGTTTTTGGTATAAATTTTGCATTTATATCAAGGCATAAGCCAATGGCGTTTTCGAGGAGGTATCCGATGGACTTTTTACACCAATTTTTCTTTTCCGACCGCATCTACTTTGATGCCTTTGATAAGTTGAAGGAGGCGGTCTATGTCTGCGATACCGAGGGGAACCTGGTCTATTTCAACAAGGTCGCCGAGGATCTCGACGGCTACCTGTTAAAGGACGTCAAAGGCAAATCCACCCATGAACTGTACGGTCTCGACGAAACCACGAGCCCGATGTTGAAGGCCCTCTATACGGAACGCCCCATCTACAATCAGAAATTCACCTACTATGTTAACGACCGGGAGATCGTCCAAATCTGCAATGCCGCCCCGTTTTACTATGAAGGGGAGCTTATCGGCGCCTATACGATTCAGCGGGATGAAACGCCGATGAAAGAGATCATTGAGAAAAACATTTCCCTCCAATGGGAGGTGGCCCGCCATAGAGGAAAAAACGCCGGCAACGGCGAGAGCCTCCATCATATCATCGGCCAAAGTGAGGTTTTTTTGAAATGCAAAGAAAGGGCCCTGCAGGCCGCTGCCGGCGATTCTTCGGTAATGCTGGTGGGGGATACCGGCAGCGGTAAGGAACTTTTTGCCCGGGCCATCCACGATCAAAGCCGGCGGGCAAAACACCCCTTTTTAGCTTTAAACTGCGCGGCGATTCCCGAAAGCCTGATTGAGGGCATCCTCTTTGGTACCGCCAAAGGCGTTTATACCGGCGCCGTGGAGCGGGAAGGCTTGCTTTCTCAGGCCGACGGCGGCACTATTTTTCTCGATGAAATCAACTCCATGCCCCTATCTTCCCAAGCCAAGCTTTTGCGGGTATTGGAGGATCGGAGTGTCCATAAGTTGGGCAGCGCCAAGGAGAAGAACATCAATGTACGGATCATCAGCAGCTGCAACGAGCGGCCCCGGGCGGCGGTGGACCGCGGCGCCCTTAGGGCGGACCTCTTTTACCGCCTCTCGGTGGTGCATATTGTGATTCCGCCCCTGAAAGACCGCAAAGGAGATGTTCCGCTATTGATCGCCTATTTTCTCCGCCGTTACAATCAGCGCTTCGGTAAAACCGTCAGCGGCGTTAGCCCTAATGTGATGGCTTTCTTTTCCTCCTACCGCTGGCCCGGCAATGTGCGCCAGCTCAAAAACAGCATCGAATCCGCGGTGAATTTTACCGAGGACGGTGAAAAAATTGAGTTTGCTGCCCTGCCCCAATATCTCTTTGAGACCAACGACACCCCGAAATTCCGCTACAAACAAAACCGCGCCATGGAGCCGGAAGATGATCCCGGCGAAGTCGCCCCGGAGCGTCCCGAGGATCGGAAGCGAATCCTGGATAAAATTCGGGACCAGGAAAAGCAGGAGATCATCGAAGCGTTGCAGCAGACGAAAGGGAACCTTACAAGGGCCGCGGAACTTTTGGGGATGAGCCGCCAATCCCTCTCTTACCGGCTGAAAAAATACGGTTTATAAAATCAGAATGAGTTGATTTTCGTGTTATCGCTTTGTATACCGAAAATGATGTCTTCTCAAATGGCGCCTTCCGTGCAAGAGGGCGCCATTTTTGCGCTGTTTTATCGTTGCCGGGCCGGGTTTTCATTTCCATTGGCGATGGATCGGGGAGAAGGAAGGCAAGCGGCTCTTTTCTAAATTTTGCGCTTATTGCGTTTTTTTGCGGAATGATGCAAAACGTTCCCCTGCTTTTAGTCCGCATATTCTTTTTCAGAGGAGAATTTCCATAAAATAACGGTGTTATGCAGGGAAAACTGAAAAAATCTGTGCTTAGTCAAAATTTTGGCATCGAGTTTGCAATTATTAGAGTCAGCTTATCATTATTTTGGAGGTGCAAAATGCAACGTTATCAACTTTTAACACAAGCGGAAATCGAACAAATCCACGCCAATTCATTGCGGATTATGGAGCATGTAGGGGTTGTTTTCAGCTATGAACCCGCCAGAGATCTTTTGGCCAAGCATGGGGCTAAAGTGGAAGGCCATACGGTCTATTTTCCTCCGAAAATGGTGGAGGAAAAATTAAAGACGGTTCCTTCCTCCTTCACCCTCTATGGGAGAGATCCTGCGAAGAACGTGGAGATCACCTGCGAAAAAACAGCCTATGCCGGGCCTTACGGCGCTCCCTACGTCGTTGATCAAGACAACGGCCGCCGCACCGGCAGTTTGGAGGATTTTAACAATATCGTCAAAATCGTCCATCAGCTTCAGAACATCGACATTCAGAGCCATATCTCCTGCGAACCCTGTGACGTCGACGCCGATATCCGCCACAACGTCATGGTCTACAATACCTTGAAGTACAGCGACAAACCGCTGATGGGCAGCGTTCTCGGGTATGAAATCGCCAAAGAATCCATCGAAATGGCGGCGCTGGTTTTCGGCGGTCTTGACGTCATCAAGGAAAAACCTGCCATCATCTCGATTCCCTGTACCCTGACGCCGCTGAGCTACGACGATAAGATGGCCGGCGCCATCTTCGCCTATGCCGAAGCAGGTCAGCCCCAACTCGTCAACTCCCTCTCCATTGCCGGCGCCACCACTCCCGCCACTTTGGCCGGCCTTGTGTCTCTGCAAAACGCCGAAGTCCTGGCCGGCATCATCCTGGCCCAGTGTGTCAATCCCGGTACCCCCATCGTTTACTCGGCTTCCGGCTCCAATGCCGAAATGGCCACGGGTGCTCTCTCCATCGGCTCCCCGGAAGACGCTGTGGTTTCCTTGGTCAACGGTCAGTTGGCCAAGTTCTATCAGATTCCCTGCCGGATCAGCGGCGCCCTCTCCGACAGCAAGATGATGGATTCCCAGGCCGCCTATGAAGCCTCCATCACCTTGATGATGGCCCAGATGGCCGGCGGCAACTTCATTCTCCACAGCGCCGGTATCATCGATACGTACAACCTGGTCTCCCTGGAAAAGCTTATTATCGACAATGAAATCATCGGCTACATCAAGCGCATCAACCAAGGCGTTACCATTAACGAAGATACCCTTGCTTACGATGTGATCAAAGAAGTTGGTCCTCAAGGGCAATTCCTCACCCACGAACATACCTTCAATCACTTCAGAACAGAATTCTATCGGCCGACCTTAAGCAACCGGCAGAATATCCAACAGTGGAAAGCTGACGGTAGTCTGCCCATTGAAAAGGTTGCCAACGCTAAATGGAAACAGCTCCTCGCTGACTATGAAGAACCGACACTCCCCGCTGATGTGGAAGCGGATCTGAAGAAATACGTGGATGCCCACTAATGAAAACTTGCGAAAGGGATCTTACACCTTTGAAAGGTTCCTTTCGCCTAAGTGATTACGGAGGTAGAAAACATGAAATTATTTGATAAGATCGACAAAACGATCTTCGGGACGTCCTCTGCCATCTACGCTCTTATTTTTCTCTTTATTGCGATCGTCCCTACGGTAGCCTATAATGTCATTTCCGGTGTGATGAATTTTACCCTCTCTACCTTGGGTTGGGTCTATATCCTCGGTTATGCCGCGGTTTTTTTGGTGTTGGTGATTATTGCCTTCAGTAAATACGGGAAAATGAAACTCGGCGCCCCCACCGATAAGCCGGCGTTTTCCTTTTTCAGCTGGATCAGCATGCTGGTCGGCGCCGGCATCGGCTGCGGCCTCGTCTATTTCGGAGTCTGCGAACCGGCCTCCCACTTTACCAGCTCTCCCTTTGCCGATTCCGGCACCGCTGCCGCCGCCGAGGTGGCCATTCGCACCACCTTTTACCATTGGGGTTTCCTGCCCTGGGCCATTTACTGCATGGTAGGCCTCTGCGTCGGTTATTTTTCCTATAAAAAAGGTCTACCCGACCTGATCAGCTCCACCTTCCAACCCCTCATCGGGGATCGCATTTATAAGACCCCGGGCAAAATCATCGACGCTTTCTCCGTGGTAGCCATCATCTGCGGTGTTTCGATGTCCGTGGGCTTTGCCGGCACCCAGTTCGCCAGCGGTCTCAATACGGTTTACGGCGTTTCCGACAATATTTGGATCACCTTCGGCGTCGTCGTCCTGATCGGCCTTTTGGCCACGGCTTCCGCCTTGCGCGGCGTTGAAAAGGGGATCAAAGTCATCAGCAACGTCAAAATGAGCCTGGTCATCGCTTTCCTCGTCTTTACCTTCATCTTTGGTTCCTCGATGTTCCTGATCAAGACCTTTGTCCAAGGTTTCGGCGACATGGTCTTCAACCTGCCCTGGCTGATGACCTTCTCCGACAGCTTTAGCAACGTATCTCAAGGCTTGGGCTGGGATTGGGTCAGCGGTTGGACGGTCTTCTACTGGGCCTGGTGGGTGGCGTTCGCTCCCTTTGTCGGCGGTTTTCTGGCGCAGATTTCCAGAGGCCGCACGATTCGGGAATTCATCTTGGCTTGCGTCACTGTACCCGGCATCCTCTGCTTCCTCTGGTTCACCTTCTTTGGCGGGGAAGCCATTCATATGAGCCTCTTTGAAGGCTCCGACATTGCCGTCAAAGCGGCGGCGGATTCCAACGCTTCGATGTTTCTCTTCCTGAAAGAGCTGCCCATCTCTTCGATTTCAATTCCCGTCATGATGGTGTTGCTGATCATTTTGATCGCTACCGCCGTCAGCTCCGCTACCTATGTCACCGGCGGCTTCTGCATGGGCAACAAGGGCACGCCCTCCTTGGGGATCCGGGCTTTCTGGGGTATTTTCATCGTCCTCAACTCCATCCTTTTCATCTTCTTAGGCGGCCTTGATACCCTGAAATATACCGCCATTGTTTTGGCCTTCCCCTTTATGATCATTATCGTACTGATGATGGTGAATCTCCTCAAAGACATGCGCGTGACGTATCAGAAAGAATTAGAAGCAGGTTTCATCGCAAGTTCTTCCGGCGGTGAAGAAGCCGCGCCCCAGGAAGGAGAAAAGCCGGTTGCCCGGTGAATGACACTGATTATCGTTGCGGTTTTGGGGAAGCGTTTGAACGCTTCCCCGGATACCGTAAAAACGGAAACGCGAATCGTTCTTTTACAGAGTTTTGTTACGCGATGAGAAAACCAAACCACCGCGCAAACGAGAAAGGTGGTAAAAGATGAAAGGATTTTACAAACATATCGATAAAACAGTATTTTCTATCGGCAGTTTGATCTGTCTGTTTTTTATTTGTTGGACCGTAATCGCGCCGTCCCAGGTAGAAGATTTTTTCTCTATGATCTTAGCGGTGTTTTCCGTTGATTTCGGTTGGTTTTACTTACTCGTTGTGGCCTTTTTTATTATTTTCTTGCTGACCCTCGCCTTTGGCAAATACGGCAAGACGATTTTGGGCAAAGATACAGATAAACCGGAATATTCGACCTGCGCCTGGTTCTTTATGCTTTTTGCGGCAGGCATGGGCATCGGTCTCGTATTCTGGAGCGTGGCGGAACCGATGAGTCATTATCTGAATCCGCCTTACGGCGCCGGGTCTACGGCTGCATCGGCTTCGTTGGCCATGCGCTACGCCTTTACCCATTGGGGCATCCACCCCTGGGCGACCTATGGTATCATCGGCCTGCCTTTGGCTTATTATCAATTTCGCAAAAATCAACCGGCGCTGCTTAGCTCCTGTGTGACGCCGCTGATTGGGAAAAAGCGAGTGGGGCGCATCCTCGGCAGCATCATCGATGTTTTGGCTGTTGTCGCCACCGTATTCGGCGTGGCGACTTCCTTAGGCTTAGGCGCCATGCAGATCAACAGCGGGTTGTATTATGTTTTCGGGATTCCCTGCAATAACACCGTGATGTTTGGCATCATCGCCGTCACGACTGTTTTGTTTATTTCTTCCTCCGTCAGCGGCATCGATAAAGGCATCCGTATCCTTAGCAATACAAATATGGTGATCATGGGGATTTTGCTGCTGTTTGTCTTTTTTAGCGGCGCGACGCTGTTTGTGACAAATTTCTTTGTGGACTCCATCGGTAAATACCTGACGAACATCGTTTCCGCGAGCTTTTGGACGGATCCTTTCGGCGAAAGTAATGGCTGGCTCAGCGGTTGGACGGTCTTCTACTGGGCTTGGTGGCTTTCTTGGGGTCCCTTTGTCGGCGGTTTCATCGCCCGTATCTCCAAAGGCCGGACGATCCGGGAGTTTGTTTTTGGTACGCTGTTTTTCCCCATGCTCTTCTGCTGTATTTTCATGGCGATCATGGGCGGCAACGCCATCCATTTTGATCTTCACGGCGTCTCCTCCATTGCCAACGCCATGGAGCAAGACGTCTCCTATGCGCTGTTTGCCCTATTGGAACAATTTCCGCTGGCCAAAGCCAGCTCCTTATTGGCAATGATACTTATCGTGGTTTTTTTCATAACTTCCGCGGATTCTTCCACTTTCGTCTGTGCGATGATGACAGCCAAAGGGATGCAGAATCCGCCCGCGACCCTGAAGATCTTCTGGGGCATCTCCGAAGGCGTTATCGCCGCCGTGCTTTTATACATCGGCGGTCTCAGCGCCATTCAATCGACAGCCATTGTCATCGCTTTTCCGTTGCTTTTTATTGCCCTTATGATGGCTGCGGCTTTGCTCAAATCACTGCGCGGCGAATCA
Organism: Clostridiales bacterium; assembly: GCA_040776805.1. Classification (GTDB taxonomy): domain Bacteria; phylum Bacillota; class Dehalobacteriia; order UBA7702; family UBA7702; genus UBA7702. The sequence goes on from JAXGZS010000007.1 coordinate 115,509, forward strand.
TTGGCAAGGGCAAGGGAAGGTTTGCCGGAAAAAGAGTCCGGCAAATGAAGGCTTTTTTCATCGATAGCATGAGTCTTTGCCGGGAGCATGGACCGGTTCGAGTATGGTGATGCTCTAAAACCTAAAGTAGGATAGCCTTGTGCCGCCCCCTAAAAGGAACGGCGCGTTTGCCTGTGATCAGTATTTCATTAGTACATGAAGGTGGGCTTGGAAAGGATCGCGGTGAGTGGATGAAAGGAATTCGGAAAATCTCAAAGAGTGATCTTATCATGGCCAGCGCCGCTTTTGCCTGGGGATTTTCTTATATTTTTATGAAGCTGGGGCTGGAGAGTATTGCTCCCTTGCAGCTTGGCTTTATGCGCTTTGCCATTGCCTTTCCTGTATTGCTGCTGATTTTTAGAAAAAAGGTGGTGCCCAATGCCACGGAACTTCGCTACAGTATGCTTTTGGGATTGTTCGTTTTTGCCCTGACTGCCTTTTATCATTGCGGCCTAAAAACAACGGAAGCTTCTGCCGCTGGGTTTTTGGCCGGCACAACCGTGGCCATGGTGCCGCTTATCAATGGTCTTTTATTACGGAAAATACCGGAAAAAAAGACGCTGCTCTGTGTTATGTTCGCCTTTGGCGGCATTGCCGTGATGTCGTTCACCCAAGATTTTTCCATCGCCGGGGGCGCTTGGCTTTGTCTGGGCGGCGCGGTGTCCTATGCGGTTCAGATCGTGTTCACCGATCGCGCCCTTATTCACTGCCGCGCCTTGACCATTGCTGTTTGGCAATTGGGTTTTGCCGCCCTCTACTCCGGGATTTTTAGTTTTCTTTTTGAAACCACGAGTTACGCGTTACCCCTCTTCGGCTGGGGGGCTGTTTTGGGCCTTGCTTTGCTCTCCAGCGCCTACGGCTATGTGGCTCAAACCATGGCTCAAAAGAAAGTGGCCCCGGAGCGTATCGGGTTTTTATACGCCCTTGAACCGGTCTTTTGCGCGATTTTGGCTGTTCTTTTTTTTCATGAGATCATGTCGTTACGTGAGCTTACCGGCGCTGTGATGATCGTCGTCAGTATTCTTTTGGGTTAATCTCACATGGCGCTGTTACCGCCGCCGTTTTCCGTGTCTGCGAAAACCGTTGATTTAGGCGCAAATAACCGGATTTTTTCAACCTCGAGGCACAGATATGTCTTCAAATCTTTTATCACGTTAAAAGCAGCAATGTATTTTTTACATCGCTGCTTTTTTCTGTGGTGGAAAAAATTGCTTTTCTATTCGTCCGCCCTTGGGCATATCTCTAATCGCAAGATCTGCACTTCGGAGCATAAGACAAAATAGAAGGAATTCTCTGGATAGGTATGGTATTTTGTCGAAATTAGTTGTATAATGAAATAAAGGTGGCTGCGCTTATGACAAAAATGGGACTTGAATTAAGACAACTGCAAAAACTAGTGATGACGACGGAACTGAAACAGGCCATCGATTTATTAACCATGCCCATTTTGGAGTTGCAGCAATTCGTCAGGGAGCAGATGGAGGGCAATCCGCTCTTGGAAGAAGACGAAAACGCTTACGACCAAAATCAGGACGAGGATCGGTATCAGCAACAAAAAGATGAGGAATGGGCTCTTTTTACCGGTGAAGACGCGCCTGCTCCTGCTCCCGGTTACGCCATCAATCGGGAAGATCCCTATATTTATGAGGCCAGAACGGAAGTATTCAACAGTCTTTATGAGTACCTTCTTTTTCAACTAAATATTTTGCCCGTCAACCGCTGCCAGCAGATGATCGGCAAATACATCATCTCCAATATCGACGACAACGGTTATTTGCTGATGCTCCCAGGTACCATTGCCGCAAATCTGAATCTCCCCGCCGAAGACGTGGCGGAGGTTTTGACTATGATCCATGGCTTCGATCCCCCCGGGGTCGGCAGCATTAACCTGAAAGAATGTCTGATTTTGCAATTAGACAGGGAGCAGCCCCATTACGAGGCATTGAAGGAAATCATCAGCAATCATCTGGATTTGGTGGCATCGAACCGCGTGCCTCAAATCGCCAAAAAGATGAGGCTGCCTCTGGAGACTGTCAGCCAACTGGTAGAAACCATCCGTACCCTTGACCCGCGTCCCGGCAGCAGCTGGGGCGGCGGTGATAAAGCTGAATATGTCACCCCTGATGTGACGGTGAAAAAAGCGGACGGTGAATGGGTCGTCGTCTTAAACGAGTGGGATGTGCCACAGATTACGGTCAATGATTATTACCGCAATATGATGAAGAGCGGTATGCCGATGGATCATGCCGCCGAGGATTACTTGAAGGATAAGCTCCATGCCGCGATTTGGGTGATCAAAAGCATTGAACAGCGTCGTAAAACCATGTATGACACGGTGAGCGCCATTCTGAAATTGCAGAGCGCTTTTTTTGAAGAGGAAACCGAGTATCCCGTACCCCTTAATTTGAGAGACGTGGCGGAGGAGATCGGTGTCCACGAATCGACGGTTTCCCGTACGGTGAGCAATAAATATGTCCAAACGCCCCGGGGGCTGTTTCCCCTGAAGTACTTTTTCCCCAAAGGTGTGGCCTCCGGCTCCGATACCAACGCCCTCTGCGTGAAAAAGCTCTTAAAAGAAATGATCGATGATGAAAATCCGGAAAAGCCGCTAAAAGATGGAGAACTGACGATGCTCCTGAACGGACAAGGCGTGGAGATTTCCCGCCGCACGGTGGCAAAATACAGGGAGCAGCTTCATATCCCCGTGGCAGGGCAGAGAAAACGGTTTTAGATAGAACCGCCATAATTTTTATGAAACAAAAGGCAGACAGTCCTATGGGCTGTCTGCCTTAGGCCGTCGACAAAGTCTGATACGCGGCGAACGCTCTGCCCCGCGACAGCTTGAGTACATTCAGGTACACGGCGCAGCCGCAGGCCAAAGCGTTCGCCGTGTTTAAGCCTTTCTCGGCAGCCTATCATCCTGTAGCCCAAAATCCGCTAACGCGCAGTTTGTCTACAGTCTGAGGCAG
>JAXGZS010000008.1:0-86111 GCA_040776805.1 Clostridiales bacterium
ACCAGGTGACGCCTTTGTTGGCAAAGAGGATTATTTTTTTGCGGGCAGTGTCCATGAGGTCCTCTTTCTTTTGCGGTTTACGGTGTTTCCCTGAAGTTTTTGCGCCAGTAATACTGCGCCTTTTGATAGTCGTTATAAAAAGCGACGTTTTTCTCCTTTAAGCGATCAGTTAAGACGCCGTCCTGTACAAAGAGACCGGTGGTATGCAGGAGAGGCGTGACCTTTTTCATCTCGTCGGATAATTTTATGAATTCGTTTCCGCTCCAACCGGCCTGTTCAAAGAGTTCGTTCATTAAAAAGCAAGGGCTGATGTCCTCGCCTTGCCCCACAAAGTCATTGTCCAGAGCTTCCTTGGCAGCGTTGTTGGCATAAATCAGATAAGGTGTTTCATAGTAATTGTAAAATCCCTGGTTATTGCTGAAATCGAAGTCGACGCCGGCTTCCCGGTAAACATAGGAAGCGTCTCCCATCCAGGGATTATGATCCCCGAAAATGATCAGTACGGCAGGTTCTTCCAGGGTATCGAGGTAATCGCTCATGGCGCAGATATTCATCACCGTGTTTTCGATTCCCGCAAAGTAATTATTCATAACATGCATGGCTTTATCGGAATAACCGTTATTGACGATGTAATCGTGGTCGTAAAGAGTTTCCGTTTCCGAATAGGGGCCGTGATTTTGATAGGTGACGTTAAAACTGAAATAAGGCTGCGCGGAGTCGGCGCGGAACGCTTCGTAGCGCTTTTGTAGATCGGCAAAGAAAAGGTCGTCTCTCATCATGCTGCCATTTTCCGTTTCAAAGCGGTTTTCATAGAAAAAGTAATCCGCGAAACCGAGGTATTCATTGACGTTGACGCGGTTATAAAACCATTCGTAACTGGGATGACCGCCTTCGGTATAGTAGCCTTGTTCGTCGAAATAACGAACATAGGAGTTGGTATCCGTGCGAAACAGGCGGTAGCAGGAGAAACCGGTTAAAAAACACCATTCCGTATCGACGGTGCCGCCGCCGAAAACATTGGTGATCAGATGACCGTGATAGCTCTTTGCTTCCAGTTCATGATAAGGGGCATAGATATCGTCAGCAAAGGTGAGGGTATCGAATTGGGAAAAGTCGTTGAAGGCTTCACACATGACGGCGAAAACGGCGATTTTTTCCTGACCAGGGATATCGTCGTAATCATATTCCTGCAAAATCTGAGCTGCCTCTTTTTCGTCATAGCCCTCCGGCGGTTTTTCAAAAGAGGATTGTATCGCGTAGAGAAAGGGATAAACAAACCCGCGGGAAATATACTGTCCCGTATCGGACCATTGGGAGATCAGCGCGAGATTTTCCGTTTTCTTATACAGTGTTTCACTGGTATACAGCGTGGGATAAATAACGGCGCCGAGAAGCAATATGGCGACAATGCCGATCAGTCGTCCTTTGCCGCTTTTGCTGCTCTGACGGGCAAAGAAGAATAGTAAAACGGCGATGATCAGGCATAAAAGAACCGCCGTGACGATTTTCCAGTTGAGGGTTACCGTGTAGCGCTCCATGATGGTGTTGGCTTCGGCAAAAAGCGTCAGATCCGCAGGGAGAAAAGGGTCGTCCCGCAGAAGAATCTTATAATAATTCACCAGCGACATGCCAAGGAGCAAAATTGAGGTCAGGGAAAAGCTCAGCCAAACCCGGTTGGTGATGAAGTAAAGCAGGAAAATCAGTAAGATTACCGGGAGAATGTTCAGCAGCGGCGTATAAAAGTTGTTAAAATAGGTGAGAAACATCTCCAAAAGAAAATCGGCGGCCCCGAAATACATGCTGAGGAGGCCGATGATGATGCCGCCGCAGAGCAAAACGATTACGGTGTAAACGCTATGGCAGAGATTTTTGGCGCCGCAATGCTTTTCCAGTGCGCTTTCAATGAAATAATACTTTTTCATGTTGTGGTGTGCTTTCGTTTTATAGGATGATAGAAAGAATCAATGGGCAGCAAACCTTTGTTTTGACAAATGTGGTTTGCTGCTTTTTTCGTAGATTCGTGGCATCAAGAAGATCTTTTAGCCCGGCAAAGAGGGGCGGTTTTTTATCGCCGGCACCGTGGTTGCTCTTTCGGTATGTTAAAAGGAAATGCTTTCGCCGGGGAAAAAGGTAGCTTCCGTCATCGTTTCGATATGTCTAACCACGGCGATCACAACGGCGCGGGAGGCGGCGTTTAGCCGGTAATGGACGACGCGTCTGTCGTGTTCGTCGGTTTTCCCGGAGATGTAGCCTTCCTGTCGCAGTTTCTCGCAGGCCTTGCTGACCACGCCCTTGGTTTTTCCGATCGTTGAACACAGTTTCGTAACGGAATCGCAGGCGGGATAGTGAGTCAAAGACAGCAGGATTTCCGTTTCCAAAAGAGAAATCCCGTAAGGCTTGACGGCGTTTTTCAGTCCCTCCTGATATCGATGGATGAAACGCGTGGTAGTCCAATGGAATTGAATGAAATCGGGAATTTTCTTTGACTTGGTCATCATGGCTCCTTTTGTCGATAAAGAAAAAAGATGGTTTCTTTCAACAACATTATACTGCCGAATGAGGCTGGAATCAATATGCAAAATATTTGCAAAAAATGAAAAAAAGGTGTCTCGGAAGGTATAAAAATACCTTCCGAGACACCTTTATGCTCTTGTCAACATTTGCTGTGGGGCAAAGCCTCCACTCTGGGATGGTATTATTTTCTGTCACGGTTTCCTCTCGAAAAGTCAAGAGACATCGAAGTTCATTCCTTGATCAGCGCATACAATTCTGTATCCACAATTTTCCCGTTTTTGTAGGCGTTTTTCCGCATGGTACCTTCTCGAACGAATCCAGCTTTTTCTAAAATCCGGCAGGAACTGGTATTGTAGGCATAGGGAATACCGAAAATGCGGATGATATCCGTATGTTCAAATATATAGGCGCAGGCCTCCTTTACTGCCTTGGAACCAATGCCCTTGCCCCACCATTGCTCGGCAATAAAATAACCGATCTCACCGGTAAAACGGTGGACGTTATCTTTGCGAAGGATGGTCATACTGCCCACCGCCGCGTCGTCAACGGTGATGGCCCAGGCATATTGGCTGCCTTTTTTCCTTTTGCGCAAGGCGCTGATGTATGCTTTCGCGTCTTCGATTTTATAGGGATAGGGCAAACCGTCTCTCAAATTATCCTGAACTTTTTTATTGTTTATGGCGTCGGCAAGGTTTTTCGCATCCGCCATGCGCCAGGGGCGTATTTTAATCTCCATGCTGGTCTCCTTTATTGAACTGGGGGAACCCACGTTTTTCTTATTGTCCGGTGGATCACGTGTTCTCTGCCGTTATTTTAACATCATATTCGTATTTTTATCAATATGCATTCGTGCAATCTTGCAGAAAACCGGTTTCCGATTTAAAATCAGAAACCGGCCCCTTTTTTGCGGAGCTTCTTAAAATGGTAACGGCGTTATGCTGCGGCGCTTGTGTTATGACACTCAAATGACGTATTGCAAGATGCAAACAGCCTGTAAAACACAGGCGATATCGACAAAGATATGAAAAACGGAGTGGATGTATTTTTTCTTTTTGCCGATCACATAAAGGACGGCGCCGATGGTATAGATGATACCACCGGATAGCAGCCACCAAAAACCGTTCCAGGTGATTGCCTCGATGGTCGGTTTGATGGCGATCACGATCAGCCAGCCCATGGCCAAATAGCAGAACATGGAGAATTTGGCGTATTTTTTCAAGTCGATGGCTGTCAGTGTAATCGCCAAAACAGCGACACCCCATTCGAGGCCGAAAATTACCCAAGACAGCAGCGGTTGGACCGGGCGGATTGCCGATAGCAGCACCGGCGTATAGGTACCGGCGATCAACAGATAAATCGTACAGTGGTCGATGGCCCGCATGACTTTTTTTGCCGTACAGGTTCGCATACCGTGGTAGATACTGGAGACGGAAAAAAGGCCGATGATGGAAGCGCCGTAAATGATGCTGCCCGCTACCGCCCAGGGGTCATGCTGCGGCAAAGAGAGAACGAGACCGTAAACGAGAATGATGATACCGAGGACGATGCCGAAAATATGCGTGGCCATATTGGTCCATTCCTCTCCCCGGGTGTAATTGGGCAGTTCTCTTTCTTTGAAGGGAATACGTTTCATGTTACCGCCGTTTCTATTTCTGATTTTCTCATTTATCGGTGAATTCCGTAAAAAAACAGAGCAATGGCGCCGGGCCCCGCGTGGGAACCGGTGACCGGTTCAAAGTAATCGATTTGGATTTCTCCCTGTTGCCCCATGTCCCGGATCTTTTGCGCCAGCAGTTTTGCATCGTCCAAACTGTCTCCATGGACGATGCCCACGGGGGCATGAAGATCGGAGACGAGTTCGTAATATTTGCCGGCCAAGGCATTGAGGGCCTTTTTTCTGCCCCGGACTTTGTGGTTTAAGACGATTTTGCCGTGGTCATCCCCCATTAAAATCGGTTTGATATGCAGAATATTGCCGACAAGGGCCGCCGCGCCGGAAAGGCGACCGCCTCTTTTTAGATAGATCAAGTCTTCTACCGTAAAATACTGGCAGATTGATTCGGCTTTCTTTTCTGTGAGAGATACGACTTTTTCAAAAGAGAGCCCCTTCTCTTTGAGGGACACCGCGTATTGTACCAGCAATCCTTCGGCCAAAGACGCTGCTTTTGTATCGATGACGGCGATCTTTCGCTCCGGATAACGGCTTTTGAGTTCTTCTTTGGCCAAAGTCGCGGCGTGATACGTGCCGCTGACTCCGCTGGAGATCGAGATAAAGATGATATCGTATCCCGCCTCAAGGTTCCTCGCAAAGGCCTCGCTAAAAGCGTGTGTATTGATCATGGAGGTGTGGACGTCTTCGCCGCGGCGCATAGCCTCATAAAACGGTTTGCCGGCAAAGGCCGCGGCGTGGTCTTCCGGTCGCGGATATTCCACATCGCCGATGGTATAGTGGAGGGGAATGACTGTAAGGTCATGTTTTTCGACGTAATCAGGAGATAGATTCGCCGGCGTATCGGTGTAGATTTTATACATTTATTCAGTCCTTTCCTCGCCCCAGAAAAACAAAGCGACCGTACCGGGGCCGGTATGACTACCGATCGTTGTACCAATATTGTTGATCAAAACCTTGCCGTTCAAATGAGAGAAGCGCTCCTCCACAAGATCCGCGACATTTCTGGCATCATCGTAGCAGGCGGATTGAGAAATATAACATTTTCCGTCATAGTCCAGACCTTTTTTGGCGTATTTTTCCATGCGGTCGACGATTTCATGGATGACTCGTTTTTTGGTGCGAATTTTGGCCCGGGGGATCAATCTGCCAAGCTGATCCATGTTCAGCAGCGGACAAATACTGAGAACGCTGCCAAGCATACCCGCGGTTTTGGAAATGCGGCCGCCCTTCACGTAGAAGGTGAGATCGCTGGAAAAGAACCAGTGATGCAGGTGCAGTTTATGCGCTTCGGCCCAATGGTACAGATCTTCGATGTCCATGCCGTCGTCTCTTAAATCGGCCAGCGTGTCCATGATCAGGCCGTAGCCGGAGGAAGCGCCCAAAGAATCCACCACATAGATTTTCCGTTCCGGAAAGCGTTCTCTGGCGATCATTGCCGCGTTTTGCGCGGAGTGGTAGGTGCCGGAGATGCCGGAGGACAAGGAAATGTGGAGAATATCGCGGCCTTGCTCCAGAAATTTGGTGAAGTAATCGAGAAATTCGGCAATATTGATTTGTGAGGTTCGCGTTTCAGCGCCATCGGTCATGGCCTGATAGAAGCGGTCGAAGGGGATGGATTGACCCAGATCGTCTAAGTATTCGACGCCGTCCAGCGAGAAATGCATGCAGATATAGGAAATATCTCTGCGCTCAAGATGTTCTTTGGCCAAATCCGCAGTGGAACAACAGCTCAAGATAAAGTTGCTCATGGTATTCTCCTTTGATTGCAGATAGGATGTGCTTGTGTTGATGTTTTCATCTTACGTTTCCTGCTGTTTTTCCGCAACCTACTTTTTAAATTTTGAGTTCTCCTGCAAAAAACAAGGGCGTAGAATCGCGTGTTTCGCGTTCTACGCCCGGTATATTCAGATCTACGAATGGTAGATTATGCCTGCTTGTTGCGTTTTCTGATTTTAAAACTAAGAAAAACCACGAGTTCCGCGGGGATCACGACGAGAAACAGCTGCCAGGGTTGATATTCGATCAAAGCGATATAGATGATGGCGATGATGCAGAATACCAAAGAAGCCACGATCAACAAATTGTTCTTGCCGCCGTTCCAAATAGAATTTAAGACCAAAAGGGTGATGAGGGAAACCGGTACGGCGTAAGCGAAAACGGACCATTCGATGGAACCCAATACCCAAAAGATCACGAAAATCAGTACGGCCAAGGTACCGATGCCGGCAATGGAAACCATGGTAATAAAAAAGCTGTCGTATTTGGTTTCGCGGCTTTGCTTTTTGACGGAGAGGGGATCTTCCCACTGGTCGTGGTTGGAGAGCAGATGATCAACGGAAACCCCGAAAATGGTGCCGAGCTGTTTGAGTACAAAAGCGTCGGGGATGGATTCGGCCCGCTCCCACTTGGATATGGTTTTGTCTGAATAATTCAGCTTTTCGCCCAGTTCGACTTGGGTCATCCCCCCTTTGGTGCGGAGCTTAATCAGATTGCTGGCAAAAATGAGCTTCAGTTCATCCATTTTTCCACCTCCATACTCTAATATTTTATGATGAAAGCCCAAAGGACGCAAGGGGTTTTTTCCGGGATTGCTTCCTTTATGATTGTTGGAAAAAGGAAAGGGGAGTCTTTCTTTCTCTATCATATCATTGAACGTATCATATTTCCAGCTTGAACCAAAAAAATCTGATTTATCTTATATCAAGGGGAAAGCCTGAATGAAAGCGGGTGGTAACGGGGAAAAAAGAAAAAAGGAAAAAACGCGGAAAGTATAATATTTTAGGAAAAACCATTTGACATTTCGGCTAAATTCTTTTATAATAAGAAAGTCGCTTGGGGGCGTAGCTCACCTGGGAGAGCGCTTGAATGGCATTCAAGAGGTAAGGAGTTCGATCCTCCTCGTCTCCACCACGATAAAGCCCATAAACATGATGTTTATGGGCTTTTTTTGTGCATTTTTATATTGACCATGGCTCCCCTGGGAGCGCGCGCGGTGTGCATCCGTGAGGCTTAATGGTTCAGGACGTATGGCCGAACTTTTTGTTTGTGGTATGATGTTTTTCTAAACCAAAAGACCCTTTTTACCATAATGGTAGAGGGTGTCTCTTTTTTTTCGCCGGTAGCCATAATATTCCCCCCCTATAGATGGGCATTCTTTCATGATCATTTATGCTGATGGGACGAATTAAGTGAATTTTCATTTTAAAACCCGTATTCTTAGGATCTTTTATATATCCCTAATATTCATACGGTGATTGCTTGCAGCGAATCATTTGATCGGGAATCTATCCCGGTAACAAACGATAGCTCCCCGGCATATGATACTAACAGAGGTTGCCTTATGAGACCTTTGCTTTTAAGGAGCAACTACATTAATTCGTTTAGAGAGGTGGAAATTTTATGAACGAAACAGAAAAAGTATCTCATCAGCCAACATGTGCTGCGGGGACGAATCCCAATTGCGGTGAGTGCTGTGCCATCTTCACGGATTCGGCGAAAAGAGCGGCCTTTGGCTACCAGATAACATCGGCTGCTTGTGAATGCCATGATATCTGTGTTCAAGATGTTCGGGATATTTGCGTTACCAGCAGAACGCTAAGAGCTTGTGTTCCCTGTAACGCAGATGAACGCGCCGGCTGCCGTGGCGGTTTCCTGCCTGATGGAGTACCCCAAATTCAAAGTTGGCGCGTTTTGTGCGCAGATGAATCTCTTAGTCCGGAAACCGGATGTAATCGCATCATCAATGATATAGAGTTTGAAATAGTGCTGCGCTATGGTACGGGCACCTTAGTTGTGCTTACGCCAAGAGAAACCTTCACCTGCTTGTGGCATCAGTTCGCCAAGTTCCCCAGTGGTGTATTCTATACAAACAATACGGCAGGCGAAAATGCCTTCAGAAATGAACTGGCCCAAATTGATGGTTCCTGCAAGGTGATTATCATCGAAAATGTACGGGTTGTCCCCCAAGGCAATAACTGCGTCTTAGAGATTGTGTATAAAGTGATTGATAAACTCTGGAAGCATGAAAACCTGTTGGTATCGGCCATTAAACCATATGTTGGTTCCGGAGAAGTGAGTAACATCACCGTTAGCCAGGAATTCGAACAAGGGCATTTGATTGGTCCCTGTACTGGAGAAAATGGTTGCGGCGGTAACGCTGGTTAACCGATCCGTTTCTACAGGGGGCTGCTGATGATTTTTCACCGGCAGCCCTCTTTTTATCATTTAAGCATCTTTCCCAGGCGATCTATCTTTTCCTCGATTTTGTCTAGACGTTGGCTGATTTGTCTGAGTTGATCGGCCTGATCTGTAGCTTGCGCAGCCGCAGACGGTTGATGCCAATTTGTCGTTTTCTTATAGGCGTTTCGTGATTGTTGATTGATGTTCGCTACTTCTTTTATGATATCTCTGTTTTGGTGTATGTCTTCAGGATTGTGAGAATCATCCATATCCTCATTCGCCTCCTTTTTTATGGGTTTTGAGTTGATGGGAAATGATAGCCGCAATCATCTTTGGTATATGTCCTTTGGCATATCCCCTACTGCTTGGCCCAACGAAAAGGTACCCCCCTATGATTTATATATGCGTTTCCATGAAGAAAGGTGAAGAACGGGCTTCCGGCTTTCGGCGATTCGGAGTTAGGTATGAGAATTGCTTTCGCAAAAGACGGTGGAAGGCAGAACCACCCTTTGTCATCAATGACCCTAAGCCTCGCCATTCACCGGGTGTGTGTTTTTGGGAGACGCGTAGCCGTATTCCGCAGTTCTTCTCTTAAAATCTTAAAAGTAAAAGCCCTTGTTAGCGGAAATTTTTCCGAAAGGAGCACCCGGAGCTGCATAGTTAGCCAACTCTTTATCCTTTTTTATTTGTCCGGTTTTTTCTCATGAAAAGCGCCTCCCTTCGTTGTTTTGTGATCTTACGAGGAGAGGCGCTTTGGCAATATCTTTTTTCCTTGGGGCGGTTCATTATGGGCGGCTGTTTTTTAAGGTCGGTGCCGCAAGGGCGGGTTTTGCCTGTTTATGCCGAAGAACATTTTCTTAAATGCTGTTCTTTGCGGTGTTGTTGATATTGATTTTGACGGTTTTCATTTTATCGTTATCGTAGGAAAAAAGCCAGGGGCCGCAAATGGCCAAGCCGTAATAGGCTTCTTTTGACGAGAGGAGCGTCTGTTTGTTGGCGCCGTCGGTATGAAGGGAACAAATTTTGCTGTTGACGGTTTCTTCGTTTTCATCGGTGGTTACTTCAATAAAGTAGATCGTGTCCTCCACGACATTGAGATACCACACATCGGCTTGTTCGTTTAAAACGATCAGTTCTTCTTCGTTATTTTCATCATTTTCATTGACGCCGTTTAAATGCAATTTTTTTATGATGAGGCTGTCTGATTCGGGATGATCGGCGATGTAGACGGTGTCCCCGGCCACGCAGTAAGCGTCGATGGTATTGGGAGACGCATAAATCTTTGTTTCATGCTGTCCGTTGAAATCGCAGCGGCAGAGGGTTTCCCGATCAATGTAATAGATGAAATCATCGAAAACGGCAAAAGAATAGATGTAACCTTGCTTCTTTAGGACTGTTTGCACCTGAAAACCGTCGAGATCCGCTTTGAGGATCTGATCTCCGCCGTCTTCCGTGGAGACGTCGAAATAGATTTGATTCGAAAGTACGTATAGATTATAAATGGTATCCTCGGTAATGTAGATCTCCTCTATGGTGTCGCTGTAGAGATCATAGACATAGACGCCGGAATCCACATGGTTATAGTCCGCATCGTAGCTGTCGCCGACAAAAAAGAGCTGATTGCCGATGACGTTAATGTTGGAAATTTCACCGTCGAAGGTAAAATAAATCTGTTCGTTGTTGCCGTTGAGGTCAATGGCTTTGATCTTATCTTCCTTGGTATCCATGGATTCGTGGAGGTAATAGATGGTATCGTCCTGCATTGCCGCGATGCCGTAGCACAAGGAGTTGGCGGGAGTGTTGCCGATCTCGTTGCTGTTTTCCGTGGGGAAGTCTGTCAGATGATCGTAAAAGGGCGTGCTTGTTTTAGAAAGTGCCATGCCGGTGATCACCAGCGAGAGCGCAAGGAATAGTAAGGTGATGCCGCCGGCGAGGCCAAAGGCCAAGCCGAGCCGAGGTTTCTTGGGCTTAACCTGGGGCGGCCTCTTCTCTTCCGGCGGCAGCGTCATGTAGGAAAAATCATTTTCTGCCGCCGCTATGCCGTCTTTATGATCAGGCGGCATGCTTACCGGCATGGTTGCCTCGGGCGATCTATTTTTTTCCGTTGCCGCACCTTCTTTGTAATCTGTCGGCACGCTTCTTTGCCGTTCTTGATCAGGGCTGTCTGTGGCCACACCGCAATAACAACAAAATACGCTGTCTGTCGCAATTTTTTTGCCACATTTTCTGCAAAACATAAGTATCCTCCCTTGATTTCGTGTCACTTAATCAAAGTCATGAAGGCGCGGCCTCTTTAGAAAGTTGAAAGAGGCCGCGCCGCCACTTGTTTTTATTGTTTGAGCTTTACGGTTTCTCCTTTATTACTGTCGTAATAGAAGAGCCAGCCGCCGCATAGGGACGTGTTGTAAATAGAACCATCCGTGGTGCCGAGGGTCATTGCGCCGGAGCCGTCGCTTTGGACGAAACAGAACGATGCGGAGATCGCTTCAGAGAAGTCGTCATTGTACGTGGTATCGACGTAATAGAGCTTGCCGTTATCAATGTTGATTTCGGTGATACCGTTTGTGGCCGTCGATTTCACCACGTTGGTGACGTTGCTGCCGTCGGCGTTCATTGCCGTGATGGCGGGGTATCCGTCGCTGACGTATTCAGCGACGTAAATGTTAGAATTTTCCAGACAGAATCCCATGAGGCTGTCGGAAGAGGTGTAAATCTCTGTGCTGTTATTGCCGTTCATATCGCAACGATAGAGGGTAATATCATTGCAGTAGTAAATCTGGTCGTTATTGACCGTGAAATAATACGAGGTTGAGGCAATGTACGTTGCATTACTGCCGTCGAGGTTGGAGGCATAGATATCGCAGGTTGAGCTGTCCTCTTTTTCGACGGCAAAGTACATTTTATCGTCCTTTACAAAAAGGCCGTAGAGGTAGGCAGGGGAGTTATAGACTGTTTCTACCGTGCCGTCGGTGATACGGTAACAATAGATGTTCGAGGAAACGAGGGTATCGGATTCGTCGAAGGAGTCGCCGTTAAAATAGAGGGTATCACCGATCACGTTTAGATAATAAATATCTCCCGCAAAAGTATAAAGCTCTTTCTCGTTACCGCCGTTTTTATCCATGGATAGGATGATGTCGTCATCATTGCCGGAATGGACCTGCATATAATAGATGGTGTCTCCCTGGATCGTTGCGATGCCGCCGCAGGCGATATTCCCTGCGCTATTCCCTGCCGTATTGGTCGTTTCTTTGGGGATGGTTTCAGGAACTTCCTGTTCCTCATAATCCTCATAGGCGTAATCATCGGAATCAACGTAAGTATCCCCATGGTTTCTTGATGCCGCAAAAGCGAGGATGGAAGCGACGATGATCATCAAAACCATCACACCCCCGGCGATGCAGGGAATCAAGTTTATTTTGCCTCTTTTCGGCTTTGCCCCGACCGCATCCGTGGTTTGTGAAGCAACACCGGGTGCAGGTCTTTCCGCTGCCGTATCCGTGAATTGGCTCATGGGCGAATCGCTCTGGGGTGCGTCTGTGAATTGGCTCATGGGCGAATCGCTCTGGGGTGCGTCTGTAGATTCGTTCATGGGTGAGTCGCTTGGGAGGGGTGTTTCCGGAACGTTTTTTTCCGATGCTGCGGTTTCTGCAAGGTCTTTTTCGTCTTTATCGGAAATTTCGGATGCGACCTCTGTGGTTTCCGCTTTTTCCTCATCGCTGTTTTGTACGGGTGTACCAACCGGTTCTCCGCAATTGAAGCAAAACACGCTTTCGTCCGGAATTTTAATGCCACAATTTTTGCAAAACATATCGTACCTCCTTATTTTTTTACGGATTTGTTTTCCTCGTTGAAAAAGTTCGGTGCTTCTCCTTATATCTAATAATTTATCATATTGTGGGCAATTTGCAATCTTTTATTGGAATTTTTTGTCGATTTTGTGGCGGTGATCAAAAAGAGGCGGCAAAAGGCCATGTGATGTCTATTGGAACAGCCTCTTTTTTGCTGTCGCGAGCCTGTTGTTTTAAAAGCTTTCTCCATCGTTTTGCGCCGCGTATTTTTTGCCGAAGATCATATCGTAAGAGAGGAGAAGCCGCGTGTCGTACAATGCTTTGATTTTGGCGGTGGCATCCATTTTTAGATAGACGTCGTGATAGGGCACTTGAGTGTAATAATCAAGGAGCAGGTTCATATAAGCGGAGCGATCGGTATCCGCCGTTTCCGCCAGCAAAGACATGAGATAGTAAGAGGAAACGGTCAGTGTTCCGTTATGATCTTTGGGGTACCAGTTGCTCGTATCGATCTCGTAGTTGGCCGTCATCAGAAAAGGCGTGCCGTAGCGAAGCAGCGCTTCTGCTTCACTGTCGTCATCAACGTCGCCGAAGAGGCCCGCCTCCTGATAGGTGTCGCCCAGGGAAGGCAGGTGATCCCCGAACACCAGGAGGATGGTATCGCGTTCTCTCTTATCAATGTAGTCCACCAGTTTTGCCAAGGCCAGATTCATATCATAAACCCCCTGAGTACAGGTGGCGACCATGGTTAGGTTCGCTTCGCTCAACGCGTCGTTTTCCACGCTGATTTGAGCCTCGTTGGGATGGAGGTCGGTATAGGGTTGGTGATTTTCCATGGAGATCCCAAAAATGAAGCCGGGCGCAGTTTCCGCTTTTGCCAGTTGCGCAATGATGGCATCGGCGAAGGTATCGTCGGAAATATAATTGTGTTGAAAGGTGACCGTCGGCATGGCGGCGATTTCCTCTTCCCCGTAAAAATCGTCAAAGCCCAAATAGCCGTAGGCGGTATCCCTGGCGTAAAAGGATTTATTGAAGGGGTGGATCGCGACGGTATGATAGCCCTGTTTTTGCAAAAGGGAAACACAGTTTGGCAGATTGTCGTCAATATAGGTGTAAGGAGACATGCCGGTGAGGAAACACTCGGTGGAATAACCGGTCAATACGTTGAATTCGGTGGTTACTGTCCCGCCGCACATGACGCAGGTGGTCATGGTGCCGCTGACGGTGTGATCCCTTGCGCTCAGCGCGTCAAAAATGGCCATGGGATCTTGGGAGAAGGTCGTTCCCGTCAATTTCCGGACGTCCCAGAAGCTCTCGGCGAGGATCACGACGATATCCGGCGTCGCGGTTCCCTCGCTTTCTGTGTAGCCGTCGAGGAGGTCGGCGATGGCCGCTTCACCGTAGCCCTCCGGTTCTTCGCTGTGCAGGCTCAGCGTGTTGATGGTAAAAGCGGCGATAAAACCGTTGGCTTTATAGTTTGAGGATTGCAGCGCGGAATCGAAAAAGTTCATTTGAAAAAGAGATAACGTTTTGGCGGCAGTTGTCCCGCTGCTGAAAGCGGCGATCATGACGATGATCAGGGCGGCGGCGCCGATGATGCGATATCGGGGGGAGCGGGGGAGGGCAACCCCTAAAAGCCACAGACAGAAAACCATCACAAAGACGAGAACGATCAGGGCGATGCTTTTCCCCGGCAGGGCAATGGAGGTAAAATCGAGGAGTTCCTTCATATCCCCGGCCATACTGAAATCCCAGGGGAAAAAGTGATTTCCGTTTAAGGTGAATTTAATATAGTTGATCAGGGCGAAGAGCACGGAGGGAACGGCGAGGATCAGCGCCGCCAGCCAGCCGCGGCGGCAGAGGAAGAGCAGCAGCAGGTAGCCGACGCCAATCATCAGCGTGCCGAAAAGCGCCGGCAGGGGATGATGGGTCAAGTAATAAGCAAGCTCCGTGCCATCGCTGAAATTAAACCATTCCAGGACAAATTGACAAAGCAGCGGAAATAAGATCAGCAGGATCCAGCCGAAAATCCGGGAGATCCTGCTATTCTTGAATGCATTGCGAAAATGTACCATTTTAATTGACCTTTTCCAATATGGTAATATGTTTATCAGGCTCTTTTGTTAAAAGATCGTCGAAGCAGCAGCTTTTTAGATCGGGGCGGGGGCGAAAACCAACGGTTTGCGCCGTTTTAAGGATCTGCTGGTCGTCGAAAATCGTAAGACGGTGGGTTTCCTTAAATCGCCGGTAAACGTCGTCTTCTCCCTTGCTTTTAATGAAAGTCGTATAGGTGATGGCGGCGGCGGTCTCCCCCAATACCTTGGCTTGCCAAAGCAGATAATCGTCGTCGTGGCGCTCGTAAAATTCACCGTATTCCGCCAGTTCGGTGAAGTAGGCTTTTTCCCGCCAGCTGAAAACCAGGTTGCCGCCGACTTCCAGCGACCGGTAAGCGCAGCGGAAGAAATCGGCGAGTTCCGCGGTATCCGATAGGTGGTGGACGGTTTCACCGAAGCAGTAAACCACGTCATAGAGAGTATCGGTTTGAAAGGAACGCATATCGTCGTGGAGCAGATTGCTGCCGTAACCTGCCTGCCGGATTTTCGCCTTCAGGAGAGCCAGCATCTCTTCGGCGTAATCAAGGCCGTCGACATGGACGCCTCTTCCTAACAAGGGGATCAGGTGCCCACCGCTGCCGGCGCCGATGTCCAGGATGCGCCCCTGGGTTTGCTGCTGTCTGCAGAGAAAGCGGTAGATCGCTTCCGCTTCCGTTTCATAGTCGATAAAGCTCATGAAACGGTCATAGTAGGGGGCCAGCTCACGATAGATTTTCATGGGAGCACTTCGCCGGTTTCCGTGAACCGTGTGACTTTCGCGTCTTTCCAGAGACGGGCCAGATTATAGTATTCCTGTTCGTCAGGGAGAAAAACATGGATGATGACGTCGCCGTAATCCAAAAGAATCCAGCCGCCGGCCTGATAGCCTTCGACGCGGAGGGGTTTTTCGTTCTGCTTTGATAGTTCGTCTGTGATTTCGTCGGCAATGGCCTGGGACTGGGTGCGGTTTTTGGCGGTGCAGATGATAAAGCGCTGGGCGATGGTGGTGATTTCAGCCACGTCAAGCAATTGCAGGTCAAAACCTTTCTTTTCGACGATGGCGTTGATGGCAATGTTAACCTTTTCCGTAGTGGTCATATAGAGTTTCTCCTTTTTGCTGAAGTTTTCAAACAGGAAAGCGGTTTTGGGATGGACGCGCAAGCCCCGCTCGGCACAATAGGCCATTTCGCCGCAAATCGCGTCGTACAGCGCGCCGTCTAAATCGTAGAAGGCCTTGCTCCGGATGGTGGCGGCCTCTCCGTAGGTCCGTAGGGGTTCTGTTTTATCGGCGAGGAAGAGGATCTTATCTAGAACCGTCATTTCTCTATCGCCAACCGTATGGCGTCTGACGGCGTTGAGCATTTCCTCATCGTGAATACCGTAGTTTTCTCTCATCACGGCGGCGGCGATGTCGCCGTGGAGCAGCAGAGGTTCTTCCTCTTCTTCCCGATTGACGGGGATATGGCGTTCTTTGGCCAAAGTGAGGAGTGTTTTGGGCGGCAATTCTCTGGCGATATCGTGAAAGACGCCGCAAAGATACGCCTTCATGGGGTCGCAGTTGTTGCTCAGCGCCAAATCATAGCAGAGCCGCGCTGTGGAGAAGGAGTGGTTGAGTCGTTTTGCGCTCAGTGGATTTATTTCAATCATGGGATTCCTTTTCATAGAGAGCGTGGGTTTTGATGTAATCGTATACGCTTTCCGGGAGCATCTCCGATACGTCTGCGCCGTCTCTGAGCAACCGGCGGATGCGGGAAGAGGATATGGCCAGGGCGGTTTCCCGGAAAATATGGATGCGGTCTTGATACGCCTGGGGCAGCGCGTGTTCCTCGTCGAAATGGTAGCCGGGGCGGGTGGCGGCGATGAACTCACATTTGGCCATCAACTCGTCGGCTTTGTGCCAGGTGGCGATTTCCAAAATCGCGTCGGCGCCGGTGATGAAGAAAAGCGCGGTATCCGCCCCGTAGATACGATGAAATTCATCGACGGTATCAAGGGCGTAGGAATAACCTTTTCTTTCGATTTCAACGGCGGATACAGAGAAACCGGGATGATTTGCCACAGCCAGTTTGACCATGGCCAAACGGTGGACGGCTTTGGTGACCGGGCGGTTTTTTTTGTGGGGCGGATTGCCTGAAGGCACGAAGACGACTTCGTTGAGGGCGAACGCCGCCTGTACTTTTTCGGCGGTAACGAGATGTCCAAAATGGATGGGGTCGAAGGTACCGCCCATGATGCCGATTCTTTTCATGGCTATTTTCGTACCTGTCCTGTGCCGTAGATGACGTATTTTTCCGTGGTCAAGGCGTTTAAGCCCATGGGACCCCGGGCGTGGAGCTTCTGGGTACTGATGCCGATTTCCGCGCCGAAACCGAATTCGTTGCCGTCGGTAAAGCGGGTGGAGGCATTGACGTAAACCGCGGCGGAATCGACAGCTTGGGTGAAGCGCCTGCTTCTGCTGTAGCTCTCGGTGATGATCGCCTCGCTGTGGCCCGAAGAATAGCGGGCGATATGGTCGATGGCGTCGTCGAAACAGTCGACGATTTTGACGGCTAAAATATAATCGAGAAATTCCGTTTCCCAGTCATCTTCCGTGGCGGGGACGGCGGTTTCCAGCAACGAACACGTGCGCCTGCAGCCTCTGATTTCCACCTGCTTGGTCTTTAGCTTTTCCGCCAGGGGCGGCAGAAAATCAGCGGCGATGTCTTTGTGCACGAGGAGCGTTTCCGCGGCGTTGCAAACGGCGGGGCGCTGGGTTTTAGCGTTATAGACAATGTCGATGCCCATGGGGATCTCGCCGTATTGATCCATATAAATATGGCAGTTGCCGGTGCCCGTTTCAATGGAGGGGATCAGGGAGTTTTCCACGACGAAACGGATCAGTCCGCTGCCGCCTCTGGGAATGACGACGTCGATGTAGTCTTTCATTTTAAGCAGTACGGATACGGCTTCCCGGTCAACGGATTCCACGAACTGCAAAAGGTTTTGATCAAGCCCCATTTTTTTAAGGGCGTTTCTCAAAACCGTGGTGATGGCCAGGTTCGAGTGGTAGGCTTCGCTGCCGCCCTTTAAGATCAGGGCGTTCCCGGTTTTCAGAGCCAAACCGGCGGCATCGGCGGTGACATTGGGCCGCGCTTCGTAAATGATCGCGACGACACCCAAAGGCACGCGTTTTCTGGCGATTTCCAGGCCGTTGGGGCGTACCCACTGGGCAATGGTTTCGCCGATGGGGTCGTTTAATTCGATCAGGGCTGTTAAGCCTGCCGCCATACCGTCGATGCGCTCTTTGGTTAAAAGCAACCGATCTAAGACGGCGCTGCTGAGTCCTTTTGCTTTACCGGCCACCATATCTTTGGCGTTTTCCGCCAAGAGGGTTGATTTTTCTTTCCGAAGGGCTTTCGCCATCGCGGCCAAGGCCTTATTTTTTGTGTCGGTGGACAGCGCGGCGCCAACCGGAGCAGCGGCTTTGGCCTGTTGGCCCAAGGTTTCGATATATGTTTTCATATCGTTCATGTTCAGTCCTCCAATACGAGATTGTCACAGTGAATCACTTCGGCGATATCTGCCTCGCCGCAATGTTTGCCTTTGATGGTTTCAATTTTGGCGGCGCTGTAGTTGGTGATGCCCCGGGCAATTTCTTTGCCCTGCTGATCCTTAACAAAAACGACGCTGTTTTCGGGAAAATCACCTTCGGTGGCTTTGACGCCCACAGGGAGCAGACTTTTATGCAAGGCTAAAGCCGCCGCCGCGCCGTGATCCACAATGATGGCGCCCTTCACGGCGCTGCCGTGGGCAATCCAGCGGTCCCGTTGTTTCAGGCCGCGCTCTGCGGGGATGAACAAGGTGCGCTTGCCGCCTCCCATGAGACAGGCGCGGAGATTGCCGACGTCTTTTCCCATGGTGATGGCCAGGGGAATGCCGCTTTGCCCCGCGATTTTCGCCGCCTCCACCTTGCTTTTCATGCCGCCGCTGCCGATTCTGGAGCCGGTTCCGCCGGCGAGGTTCATGATCTCCTCGTTGATTTCCGTTACATCGTCGATGCGCCGGGCATCGCTGCTTTTCCGAGGGTCGGCGGTATAGAGGCCGTAAACATCGGAAAGCAGGATGACGAGATCCGCGTCGAGGAGACCGGCGACGAGCACGGCTAAAGTGTCGTTTTCGCCGAATTTCAGCTCTTCGCAGGCGACGGTATCGTTTTCGTTGATGATGGGGAGGACCCGTTCTGCGAGAAGAATATTTAAGGTATTTCTGGCGTTGATGTAACGTTTGCGGTCGGCAAAGTCGTCCCTGGTCAACAAAATTTGGGCCACGGCAATGCCGCAGACGCTGAAAAACGCGTCGTAGAGAGACATCAGCTTCGACTGGCCAATGGCCGCCGCCGCCTGTTTCGAGGGAATGGCGTCTCCTTTGTTGTCATGGGAAAGCTGCGGTCTGCCCAAAGCCACCGCGCCGGAGGAAACAAGAATGAGCTCTTTTCCCTCCTTATGTAAATTTGACCAGAGCGCCGATAGATGATGGAGGGTGACGCCGTCGATGCTGTTATCGTTCTCCAGTAAAGTGGAGCTGCCGATTTTAAAAACGATTCTTTTGGCGGCGGTTAAAATATCCGTCATGGAGCACTCCTTCCTCCGTGTTCCGGTTAGTAATATACCGTACATAATATATTATAATAGCATAGAATTGTGACAATATGCAACACGTATGATTTATTTATTCCATAAATATATAAAAAAACTCCGCCGTAGCGAAAGGCAGAGTTTTCAAGTTCAAGTTTTCATAAGAAATGCTTAATAAATTGATTGGAAGGTCGTAAAGACCCAGGTTCCGTCAACCCATTCATAGAGATAGTTGATCTTCTCGCTGCCGGTGGCATTTCCCGTTTCCGGATCAACGGTTTCCACCGTCACGGTGTAGGTAATGGACTCATCGGACTGGGCGGTGATTTCTTTGCTGAGAATATCGCCTTTGGTGATATCAGCGCCTCGGTCGGCGGCGATGGCGTAGAGGGTGTCGCCGTCGCTGAAATATTTGCCGTCGTTGATGAGGGTTGCGGCGATATCCGCGGAGAAGTACTTGTTGACCTTGGCCTTGAGTTCGTTCATGGAGGAAACAGCCGGATCAGCCACTTTTAAACAGTATTCATTGTCGCCGACGGTATAGAAGACGGCGTTGCCTTCGTCGTCGGTTTCTGTGGCCAATGGTTTTAGATCAAACCACTGATATACGGTGTAGGCTGCTTCAAAGGCGCTATCTACCGCTTCATCGGAAGGGGCGTCCAGCACATCGCCGCGGCCTTCTTCCGTGCTTTCGGTTTCTTCTTCTTCGGCGTCCACCGATGCTGTAGTCGTGTCTTTTGTTGCGGTGCCTGTGTCTTCGGCGGCGGTTTGTTCGCAGCCAAAAAGGAATAGCGTGAAGCATAGGAACATGCACATGATAAACATTCTTTTCATAAGGCTACCTCCCTTTGGCTTTATTATAAATACTTCCCGCCGCGTTGTCAAATTTATTGTAAAACATTGCGTGAAGCGGTAAGGGATGGTATAATTTAAAGACAATTCATAGATGAAAAATGATCGTCAGCACATTTTTTAGCCATCAGGAGGGCATAATGGAACATACGATGATTCCCGCCGCGGAGAAGGATGCGGAAACCAAAGAATCGAAAAGTTTTATCGAGCGTTTTATTGACGAAGATCTGGAAACAGGCCGTTTTGATACGGTACAGACGCGCTTTCCCCCGGAACCCAACGGTTATCTTCATCTCGGTCACGCCAAGGCCATCGTCGTTGATTTCGGCATCGCGGAAAAGTATCACGGCATCTGCAATTTGCGCTTTGACGATACGAATCCCGAAAAGGAAGATACGGAATACGTCGATTCTATTATGGAAGATATTCGCTGGCTCGGTTTTTCCTGGCAGAATGTCTTTTATACCTCCGATTATTTTCCCCGCCTCTATGAGTTGGCGGAGGAACTGATCGAAAGAGGTCTTGCCTACGTTTGCGATCTCAGCGGCGACGAGGTGCGGTCTTATCGCGGCACCTTGACCCAAGCGGGCAAGGAAAGCCCCTATCGGGATAGGAGCGTTGAGGAAAATCTTACGCTTTTCCGCCGCATGAAAGCGGGGGAATTTGCCGACGGCAGCAGAACGCTGCGGGCTAAAATCGACATGGCTTCGCCTAACCTCAATATGCGTGACCCTGTCATCTACCGTATTCAACATGCCAACCATCACAGAACGGGGGATACCTGGTGCATCTATCCGATGTACGATTTTGCCCACCCCCTTTCGGACTCCCTGGAAGGCGTGACCTTCTCTCTTTGCACCATGGAATTTGAGGCCCACCGCCCTCTTTACGATTGGCTCATCGCCGCCCTCGACATGGCGGTAAAAAGCCGTCAGATCGAGTTTGCCCGCTTAAACGTCAACTACAGCGTGATGTCGAAGCGGAAGATGAAAAAGCTGGTGGAGGATCACATCGTCGACGGCTGGAACGATCCGCGGCTGCTGACCCTTTCGGGGATGCGCCGCCGGGGCTATCCCGCCGCCGCGATCCGCGCTTTCTGCGACAGTGTCGGCGTGGCCCGGGCCAACAGCGTGGTGGACATGGCCCAATTGGAGTATTTTGTCAGAGACAACCTGAACTATACGGCTCCCCGGCGCATGGCGGTGTTGGATCCCCTGAAGGTGATGCTGACCAATTATCCCGAAGGTCAGACGGAAGTCTTTGACGCCGTCAACAATCCCGAAAGGGAAGCAGAGGGGACGCGGCCGCTTCTTTTCGGGAAAGTGATCTACATTGAAAAAGGCGACTTTATGGAAAACCCGCCCAAGAAGTTTCACCGCCTCTCTCCCGGCGCGGAAATGCGCTTGCAGCACGCTTACTATATCAAATGTGAAGAAGTGATCAAGGACGAAAACGGTGAAATCGTTGAGCTGCGCTGTACTTACGACCCGGAAAGCCGCGGCGGCTGGGCAAAAGACGGCAGGAAAGTCAAAGGCACCGCCCATTGGGTGGCGGACTGCGCCGCTGTGGACGGGGAAGTTCGCCTCTACGACCGCCTCTTTGCCAAAGAAGATCCCGAGGACGGGGCATTCATCGATAATCTGAATCCCGACTCTCTGAAAATCATAAAAGGCGTAAAACTGGAAAAGAGCCTTGCCGGCGCGGAAAAAGGGGAACGCTTTCAATTTTTGAGAAACGGCTATTTTGTCGCCGACGGCAAAAATGAAGAAGGCCTGCCGATCTTTAACCGCATCGTTTCACTGAAGGACGGCTTTAGGAAAGGAAATTGATATGGACGCATTGAAATCCGGCGTGGAACAGGTACTTTATAAATGTATGGGGCTCAAGGAAGGGGAAGAGTTGCTCATCGTTACCGATGAAAAAACGTCTCAGCTGGGAGATCTCTTCTATGACGTGGCTTTGAGCGAGGGCCTCCAGGTGGAGTCTTTGCAATACCCCGCTTTGGCCATGGACGGCCAGGAACCTCCCGCTGATGTGGCCGACGCGCTGCTCAACAGCGATGTGGCGATCTTGATCACCTCCACCTCACTGACTCATACGAGAGCCAGAAAAGCCGCCAGCGATAAGGGCGTGCGCATTGCCTCGCTCCCCGGATTCACCGAAGAGATGCTCAAAGCGCCGATGATGGTGGATTACGACGCCATGACGGTTTTAAGCCAAAAGATTGCGGCTCTGCTCACCGCGGCGCAAGAAGCCCGTGTTACCACAGAGGCCGGCACCGATCTGACCCTGTCTTTGGCAGGCAGAACCGGTGAGGACGATTGCGGCATCTACGACACCCCCGGGGCTTTCGGGAACCTGCCTGCCGGTGAAGCCTATATCGCGCCGCTGGAAGGTACTGCTAAAGGTACCATCGTTTACGACGCTTCCATGGGTGGCGTGGGATTGCTGGAAGAACCGATTCACGTTACCGTGGAAGAGGGTTATGCGGTGAACGTCGAGGGCGGCGCGGAAGCGGAACAATTAAAAGCAATTTTAGCGAAAGCCGGTAAAAACAGCGGCAACATCGCGGAGCTGGGCATCGGTACCAATGCTGGCGCCCGTGTCAGCGGCTCCGTGCTGGAGGACGAAAAAGTCCTGGGTACCGTTCATATCGCCCTGGGGGATAACGCCAATTTCGGCGGCAACGTGGCTGCCGATTGCCATCTTGACGGCATTCTTTTGGCCCCCGATCTTTATCTCGACGCTAAAATGGTAATGAAAGGCGGCCGTTGGCTCGTCTAAATGAATTTTGCATAAAACAACGAATAATGTTATAAAAATAAAAGGAGGTCGCTATGGCCAAGGACAGTTCTTTCGATGTGGTTTCCGAAGTGAATATGCAGGAAGTGGTGAACGCGGTGAATCAGACAAAAAAGGAGATCAGCCAGCGTTACGATTTCAAAGGCAGTAAAACCGCGGTGGATTTGGAAAGCGATACCATCAAGATCGTCACCGAAGACGATTTTCGCTTGAACAATGTCGCCGATATTTTAAAGACCCGTCTGATCACACGGAAAGTGGCGATTCGTAATTTACAGTATGGCAAGGTAGAGGATGCTGCCGGCGGCATGGTGCGGCAGATCGTCACGATCCGCCAGGGACTTAGCGCGGAAACGGCCAAAGCCATCGTGAAGGATATCAAAAACTCCAAACGGAAGGTGCAAGCGTCAATTCAGGGTGACAGCGTACGGGTTTCCGGTAAGAATAAGGACGATCTCCAGGCGGTGATTGCCCTGTTAAAAGAGAAGGATTACGATATCGAATTACAATTTTCGAATTATCGCTAAAATTCTGCTTGCATATATATAAATTTTATTGTATAATAAGCCACAGTAAGCAGATAACCATTAAGCAGATAACCATGGATGAAAAAAGAAGATGGATTGCGGAGGCGTTGTTTTGGTGAATGTAACGGTTATTGGCGCGTCGGGCTATGCCGGCGCCGAGCTCATTAGGATTCTAGCGAATCATAAAGAATGCAATATGGTGCATCTTGTGGCGAAAGACAGCGGAAACAGGACCTTGGGCCAGATCTATCCGGCCCTTGCCTATGCCGCGGCGGGACTTAAGGATCAGATCGTCGAAGATGTCGGCGATCTTTTTTGTGATCATGTTTTTCGAGAAGGCAAAGAGGGGTTCATCGACGATGCCGATATTGTCTTTTTGGCCCTACCCCACGGCGCTTCGGTGCCCTTTGTCCGCCGGATCCTGGCGAAGGGGAAGAAAGCCATTGATCTCGGCGCGGATTTTCGTTTTCGCGATGTGGCCACCTACGAGCAATGGTATGTCAAACATGAATACCCGGAACTTTGCCGCAATACCGTCTACGGCATGGTGGAGCTAAACCGGGAGCGCATCAAAGGACAGCAATTCATCGCCAATCCCGGCTGCTATGTCACCGGCGCGACGTTAGCTCTTTATCCCCTGATCAAAGAAGGTCTTCTCGATTTGCAGTCGATCATCATCGACAGTTGCAGCGGCGTCAGCGGCGCGGGTCGCGGTGCCAAAGAAGCCTCTCTTTTTGCGGAATGCAACGACAACATGAAGGCTTACGGGGTGACGTCTCACCGCCACACGCCGGAAATCGAGCAGAATTTCAGCGAAGCCGCCGGGGAGGACGTGATCATCAATTTCACTCCCCATTTGGTACCCATGGATCGGGGCATTCTCACCACGGCGTACGCCACTCTCAACGGGAAAGGCAGAGATTGCGATCTGGAAGCTGTCTTTCAGCGGTACTATGGCAATGAGTTTTTTGTGAGGCTGCTTGGAACAGGGAACATGCCGGAAACCAAATGGACCCAGGGTACGAATTTCGTCTATCTCGGTTTTACCGTGGATCAGAGGACGAACCGCGTCATCGTTTGTACGGCCCTGGATAATCTGGTGAAAGGCGCGGCCGGTCAGGCCGTCCAAAATATGAATTTGATCTGCGGGTTCGATGAAAGGGAAGGTCTCACCATGCTTCCCGTTTATCCGTAAAAAGGAGAAGTACTATGGCAAAATTTGAAAACGCCGTGACCCTGACGCCGGGATTTAAAGCTGCCGGTGTCCATGTCGGGGTGAAAACAAGCAACAAAAATAAAAAAGATATCGCCCTGATTTATTCCGATACACCCTGTGCCGTCGCGGGGGTGTTTACCACCAACGTGGTGAAGGCGGCGCCGGTGTGCTACGATATGGAAATCGTTGAGAATGGCCACGCCCAGGCGGTGATCATCAATTCCGGCAACGCCAATGCCTGCACCGGTCAGCAGGGGATGAAAGACGCACAATCCATGGCGGCGGCAACGGGGAAGGCGCTGAACCTGCCTTCGAATCAGGTTCTCGTCTGTTCCACCGGTGTCATCGGCCATCCGCTGCCCATGGAGAAAATCTTCACAGGGATCCGTCAGGCGGCGGAGGCCTTGAGCGAAGAAGGAGGCCGGGCCGCCGCCGAAGCGATCCTCACCACCGATGTTTGGCGGAAGGAAATGTCCAAAACCGTGGATCTGGACGGCCTTACCGTAACCCTTGGCGGCATGGCCAAAGGCAGCGGCATGATCTCTCCCAAAATGGCGACGATGCTCTGCTTTATCACCACCGATGCGGCGATTCGTCCGGAAGTGCTGAAAAAGGCGCTGACGGAAGCGTCTGCTCTGACCTTTAATCAGATTTCCGTGGATGGCGACATGAGCACCAACGATACTGCTTTGATCCTGGCCAACGGTAAGGCCGGTAATGCTCCCATCGAATACGGCAGCAAAAACTACGAAAAATTTCTCGCTGTGTTGAGGGATATCTGTCTTTATCTTGCAAAAAAAATCGCACGGGACGGCGAAGGCGCGAACCACCTTTTCGAAGCCGAAGTCCTTCACGCCAAAAGTGAGGAGGATGCCTTAAAAGCCGCGAAAGCCATTGTTTCCTCGAATCTGGTGAAGACCGCCGTTTTTGGTAAAGACGCCAACTGGGGCCGGATCATTTGTGCCGCCGGTTATTCCGGCGCCGATTTTGATCCCCAAAAAGTCGATATCCAATTATCCAGTTATACCGGCGAGTTTTACGTGGCCAAAGACGGTTGCGGCATTCCCTTTGACGAGGATTACGCCGCAAAAGTGCTGTCGGAGGAAAACGTCAAAACCATCGTCGATTTGAAAGCCGGCGACTACAGCGGCAAAGCTTGGGGCTGCGATTTGACCTATGATTATGTAAAAATCAACGCCGACTACCGCACCTGAGGCCCGCTAAAGGCTGATCGCGGCGGAAATCCTCTCCGCGGACGCTCCATATACAAAAGGTGAATAGGGAATCCTCCCCTGGAAGTTGATTTAGATAAAATCAGTTAAATAAGGAAGAAGTTATTTTTATGACGGAATTCGATACGAATAATTTACAGAAAGCCCAGGTCTTCATAGAGGCTCTGCCTTATGTGCAGAAATTTCACGGCAAGACCATCGTTGTGAAATACGGCGGCAACGCCATGTTGAACGAGGAACTGAAAAACGCGGTTTTTGCCGATGTGATTTTAATGAATCTCATCGGTATCCGCACCGTTCTTGTCCACGGCGGCGGCCCTGACATCGAGGATTATCTGCGCCGTCTCGATATCAAGAGCGACTTTCAGAGTGGGCTGCGGGTCACCGACAACGCGGTGATGGAAACCGTCTCCATGGTATTGGTGGGCAAGGTCAATCAAAATACGATCTCCGATATCAACCGCTTGGGCGGCAAAGCCGTGGGGCTTTCCGGCAAAGACGGCGCCATGCTGAAATGTGTGAAAAAATACGCTCAAATCGGCGAAGGTGACGAGGTAAAAAAAGTGGATATCGGCATGGTTGGCGAAGTGGAAAGCGTAGATTGCACCTTGATCAACAATCTTTTGAATGAAAAATACATTCCGGTGATCGCCCCCATCGGCACCGATGAGAACGGCAATACCTTTAATGTCAATGCTGACTACGCCGCTGGTAAAATCGCCGCGGCCTTAGGCGCCATGAAGCTGTTCCTCCTCACCGATGTGGAGGGGCTCTACCGGGATTTTAGCGACAAAGGATCCCTGATCTCCAAGATGTCCATTGATGAGGTTCCCGCCCTGATTGAGACCGGGACCATTAAGAAGGGGATGCTGCCAAAGCTGGAAAGCTGCGTCCACGCCATCGAGGGCGGCGTCGAAAACGTCCATATCATTGACGGCCGCCTGCCCCACAGTCTCCTGCTGGAGCTCTTTACCGACAGCGGGATCGGCACCATGCTGACAAAAGGAGAAAAGCATGATGGATTTTGAAAAAAGCAAAGAGCTGATCATGGACACTTACGCCCGTTTTCCCGTCACCTTCACCAAAGGAAAAGGGAATTACGTTTATGACCGCGACGGGAAAGCCTATTTGGACTGCGGTTCCGGTATTTCCGTGAACAACCTCGGCCATTGCCATCCCGCTGTGGTGGCGGCCATCAAAAAACAGGCGGAAACGCTGATTCACTGTTCCAACCTCTATTGGAGCGAGCCGCAGTTTGCCGTGGCCGCTTATCTTACCCATTACAGCGGTCTTGACCGGGTATTTTTCTGCAACAGCGGCGCCGAAGCCAATGAGGGCGCCATCAAGCTGGCGCGGAAATACTTTTACGATCAGGGACAAAGCAACAAATACGAAATCATCACTTTGGAAAAATCATTTCACGGCCGCACCCTGGCGACCTTGACCGCGACGGGACAGGATAAGGTGAAAACCGGCTTTGCGCCGCTGCCCACGGGGTTTCGTTACGCGCCCTTTAACGATTTATCAGCCCTGCGTCGGGCGGTAACGCCTCATACCTGCGGCGTGCTGCTGGAACCGATTCAGGCCGAAGGCGGCGTCTACCCGGCAAAGGAGGACTACCTGCAACAGGTGGCGTCCTTCTGCAAAGAAAACGGCCTGCTGCTGATCATGGATGAGATCCAGTGCGGCATGGGCCGTTGCGGCACGATGTTCGCTTTTGAGCAGTACGGCATAAAACCGGATATCGTCACCGTGGCCAAAGCCTTAGGCGGCGGTTTACCCATGGGCGCCGTCCTCGCCAAGGAAGAAATCGCCAAAAGCTTTGGTCATGGTACCCACGGTACGACCTTTGGGGCGAATCCCGTGGCGTCGGCGGCCGCGTCGGCGGTGTTTGCCGTCATAGAAGAGGAAAACCTGCTTTCTCAGGTGAAAACCGTGGGGGATTACTTTAAAGAGCGGCTAAAAGAGCTGCAAGGGGCGTTTCCCGCCCTCATTACCGATGTCCGCGGCAAGGGATTGCTCTTAGGCATGGAAACCCCGGGGAACGCCGGGGCGGTGGTGGACCAATGTCTGAAAAACGGCGTGCTCCTGCTTTTGGCCGGCCCTGATGTGGTGCGCTTTTTGCCTCCCTTCCTGATCACGGAAAACGAGGTGGATACGGTGATCGCCACGGTAAGAACGGCTTTGGAAAATCTCTGATCATGCAGATTATTTATTTTTGATATCATTTTACCTTTTGAAGGAGGAAACGGAAATGGCGGAAAAAGTTGTATTGGCATACTCCGGCGGTTTGGATACCACCGCGATCATTCCCTGGTTAAAAGAAAATTATGGTTACGATGTTGTTTGTGCCTGCATTGATGTGGGGCAGGAAAGTGAATTGGAGGGTTTGGCGGAAAGAGCCAAAGAATCCGGGGCGGAAAAGCTCTATATTTTAGATGTGGTGGACGAATTCGTCGATGAATATATCATGCCCTGTGTTCAGGCGAACGCTGTCTACGAAAACAAGTATCTCCTCGGCACTTCCATGGCGCGGCCTCTGATCGCCAAAAAATTGGTGGAAGTGGCCAGAAAAGAACAGGCGGTGGCCATCTGCCATGGCGCCACCGGCAAGGGCAACGATCAGATTCGCTTTGAGCTGGGCATCAAAGCTTTGGCTCCCGATCTGAAGATCATCGCCGCCTGGCGGGACGACAAATGGACGATGGACTCCCGGGAAGCGGAAGTCGAATATTGTCAAAAACACGGCATTGACCTGCCTTTCTCCATGGACAGCAGCTACAGCCGGGACCGCAACCTCTGGCATATCAGCCATGAAGGGTTGGAATTGGAAGATCCCGCTGTGGCCCCGGATTACGATCATCTCCTCGTTTTAAGCGTTCCGCCGCAAAAAGCGCCGGATGAGGCGGAAGAGGTGACGCTGTCCTTTGCAAAAGGCGTTCCTGTGGCCATCAACGGCCAAACGATGAAGGCCTCGGAGATCATCAAAGAGTTGAATAAGCTCGGCGGCAAACATGCCATCGGTATCTGTGATATCGTGGAAAACCGCGTCGTCGGTATGAAGTCCCGGGGCATCTACGAAACCCCCGGCGGCACCATCCTAATGGAGGCCCATATGCAGTTGGAAGAACTGATCTTAGACCGGGCGACCATGAAGATGAAAAAGGATATCGCCAATCAATTGGCGGACGTGGTCTATGAAGGAACCTGGTTTACGCCCTTAAGAGAAGCGCTCCAGGCCTTTGTAGAATCGACCCAGCAGTACGTGACCGGCGAAGTGAAATTTCTGCTCTACAAAGGGAATATCATCAAAGCCGGCACCACCTCTCCCTATTCTCTCTACAACGCTTCTCTTGCCAGCTTTGAAACGGGGGATCTCTACGATCACAAAGACGCCGACGGGTTCATTACTCTATTCGGCTTGCCTTTGAAAGTCCGCGCCTTAAAAATACGGGAAGCGGAAAAACAAAAGTAAAAACAGGAAAACACAGCAAAAAAATAGAAATGACGGGTGTCTTGTAAGCCGCGAAAGGCTGGGGAGACATCCGTTTTTTGCAGAAAAAACCTCTTGCGGCGACAGTCTTTTTTGACGATCCTGTGTAAAAAACATGGAAAAGTTGACAGTGAGCAGGTATTTTAATATAATAAAGGTAGACATAAAGGGTTTTGATGAAGAAATAGCATTCGCGATCATAAAACGGAAAGTGAGAAATGGTATGAAACGGCAATCCTTGTTATTTACCATATTATGGACGGTACTCCTGCTTTTCGGTGTTTCCGCCGCGGCCTTTGCCGGACAAGAGGGGCAGGCGAATACGGCAGAGGTGAATGACAGCAAAATTATGGCAGTCTCTCCCAACGGACTGACCTTTTACAGCAAATATACGAATAAAAACTATAATATTCCCTCCAATGTGAAAGCCTTCGGCGTGGATGTTTCCTATTGGCAAAAGACCATTGACTGGCAGAAGGTGAAGGATGACGGCATTGATTTTGCCATGATCCGCGCCGCGGGTCGACATCATAATACAGGAGCAATCACTACAGATCCTTACTTTGCGGCCAATGTAAAAGGCGCCCAGGCCGCCGGCATCAAAGTGGGGGCTTATATTTTCTCTCAGGCAATTACGGAAGCGGAAGCGAGGGAGGAAGCTCAATACCTGATCAATCTTGTTTCCGCGTATAACATTGAATTGCCCATCGTAATGGATTACGAATTCAGAAACAACGAAGATGGTACCCCGGGCCGATTAAGGGCGGCGAATCTTAGCAAGCGGCAGGGTACCGACGTCTGTCTCGCTTTCTGTAATGAGGTCAAAAGCCAAGGCTACATTCCCATGCTCTACGCCAATACCGATATGTTGAACCATTTATATCCGGAAGAACTGAAAAGTAATATGGATCTTTGGTACGCCCGTTACGGCGATACGCCGTATATCACGGGATTCGCCCTTTGGCAATATGCCAACAACGGTTCTGTGAACGGGATTTCCGGCAACGTCGACTGCAACTTCAGCTTTGTTGACCTCGATGAACTGGGGATGCCTTTTGACGACGTGGTGCAGGGAAAATGGTATTTTAACAGTGTGCTTTATGTTTACCAGCAGCGTTTGTTCAACGGGACTTCCGACAGCACGTTCTCTCCCGACGCGGCGATGAGCCGGGGGATGCTCGCCACGGTGCTCTACCGTCTTGAAGGTTCTCCAACGGTCAGCAGCGCCACCGCCTTTACCGATGTCAAAGCCGGTTCCTGGTATGAGGACGGCGTGCGTTGGGCGGAGCTAAACGGTATCGTCAACGGCGTGAGCACCGATCAATTCAGTCCCGACGCAGATTTGACCAGAGAGCAGATCGCTACGATGCTTTACCGTTACAGCCAATATAAAGAATATGACGTCACCATGAGCGGTTCTCTCACGGATTATACCGACGGTGACAGCGTTTCCTCCTATGCTGTGGCGGGGATGAAGTGGGCGGTGGGCAGCGGCTATCTCCGCGGCGTCACCGCAGAGACCCTTTGTCCCAAGGAGAGCGCCAACCGCGCCCAAGTGGCGACGATTTTGATGCGATTTTGTGAAGATCATACGGAAATCGAATAATTATTTTGTCGATAGAGAAAACGCCGGGACTGCCGGCGCTTTTCTTTGCGATAGGCAAGACTAACCTGTGATGAAAGGAAACGCTGATGGGAAGAAAAAGGAAACGCCGAAGCCGAAAAAGAAGAGCTTTGCCCTTGTTTCTCCTCGTTTTGGCGCTGCTTGTTTGTGCCGCCGCCCTTTACCAATGGCTGACCGCAGAACACATTTATTATAGTCCCTATACGGGTTTATCCTATACCACACCGGCCCCGGTGAAGGCAGTGGGCATCGACGTTTCCCAGCATCAGGGCGCCATTGACTGGCAAGCGGTGCAGGGCGACGGCATTGAATTTGCCTTTATCCGCGCGGCCTACCGCGGTACCAGCACGGGGTCTCTTGTTATTGACACGAGGTTTTCCACGAACATAGAGAAAGCCCGGGCTGCCGGGATCAAGGTAGGCGTCTACATATACTCCCAGGCGATCACCGCCCGGGAAGCGGAGGAAGAGGCCGCCTTTGTGATATCTTTAATTTCCGGGTACGACCTTGATTTGCCCCTTGTGCTGGATTACGAGTTTGACGAGAGCCACACCGGACGTTTGGCCGCGGCGGAACTCAGCGCAGAGGAAAGGACCGCTGTCATTCTGGCCTTTTGTGAATACGTGACAGAGCAGGGCTATTCTCCGATGGTTTACGGTAACGCCCATATGCTGAAAGAGTTTCTGCAAACAGAGGAGATTGAGAAAAAAGCGGCAATTTGGTACGCCAATTATAACGATACGACGCTGACGGAGTCCTATGCCCTATGGCAATATACGGAGAGCGGCGCCGTGGCGGGGATCTCCGGCAATGTCGATTGTGATTTTGCTTTTGTTACGCTGCGTCCCTAAAATGGTTGCTGAAGCAAATAAAAGCGCTGACGCGCTTCAGGCCGTCGACAAAAGCTGATACACGGCGAACTCCCTTCCCCGCGACTGCTTGAGTACATTCAGGTACGCGGCGCAGCCGCAGCTCAGGGCGTTCACCGCGTCTAAGCTTTTCTCGGCAACCTGTCATCTTGCAGCCAAAATCCGCTTGCGCGGCCTTTTGTCTACAAGCTGACGCGCTGACGCGCCTGTTTTTTCTTGACAAAGGGCGTAAAGCGTGTTAAACTGTGTAAAGTATTTTTCCTTGACAGGTGATCTTATGGATGAAATCGGCAGAAAAGCCTTGCTTTTTGATTTTTACGGCCCTTTGCTCACCGCGAAGCAGCGGCAAATTTACGATGATTTTGTCGGTGAGGACATGAGCCTCGGCGAGATCGCCGAAGCCACAGGCGTCAGCCGTCAGGCCGTCCACGACATGGTGCGGCGCACCGCCGGAATCTTGGAAGCTTACGAGGAAAAACTCGGCCTCGCCCAGAAATTCATGGATATCGAAATTCACTTGAGCAGGATTCGCCTGCTGGTGACAAAGGAAGCCACAGAGGAACGTTACCGGGAGATCGCAAGGGAAATCGAGGCGATCGACGTGATTGAAAGGAAATAGAGGAAAAACGATGGCAGTTTTTGGCTCTCTCGCCTCAAAACTTCAGGAGACCTTCCGCAAATTGCGGGGCAAAGGCAAGTTGTCCGAAAGCGACATCAACGAAGCCATGCGTGAGATTCGCCTGGCCTTGCTGGAAGCCGACGTCAATTTTAAAGTCGTAAAAGAGTTCATTTCCGCGGTGAAGGAGCGGGCCCTCGGCGTTGAGGTGCTGGAAAGTTTGACCCCCGGTCAACAGGTGGTCAAAATCGTCAACGATGAGTTGGTGGCGCTGCTGGGTTCCACGGAAAGTAAAATCAAAATCGCGCCGAAGCCGCCGACGGTGATTATGCTCTGCGGCCTTCAGGGCGCGGGGAAAACCACCACCGTGGGGAAGCTGGGCTTATATTTTAAAGGTCAGGGCAGAAGGCCGCTTTTGGCCGCCTGCGACTTGCAGCGCCCCGCCGCCATTAAACAGCTTCAGGTGCTGGGCGACAGCGTCGGCCTGCCGGTTTTTGCGAAATCCGTAGATTCCACGCCTTTGGCTGTGGCCAAAGAAGCCCTGGAACATGCGAAAAACAACGGCAACGATATTCTGATTGTCGATACCGCCGGCCGTCTTCATATTGATGAGAACCTCATGGAAGAGTTGCGGCAGATGAAAGCCGCGCTTATACCCGATGAAATTCTCCTGGTCGTCGACGCCATGACCGGGCAGGACGCGGTGAACGTGGCCCAGTCTTTCCACGAAAGTCTCGAGATTACCGGTCTGATCATGACCAAACTGGACGGCGACGCCAGAGGCGGCGCCGCCTTATCGGTGAAAAGCGTCACCGGCTGTCCCATTAAATTTGTGGGGATGGGCGAAAAGAGCGACGCTTTGGAGGTCTTTCATCCGGAACGCATGGCCTCCCGGATACTCGGCATGGGCGACATGCTGACCTTGATCGAAAAAGCCCAAAGCGCTTACGATGAGAAACAAACAAAAGCCATGGAAGAGCGGCTTTTAAAGGCCGAATTCACTTTGGAGGATTTTTACGAGCAGATGCAGGGCATGAAAAAAATGGGCTCTATGCAGGATCTTCTCAATATGCTCCCCGGGGTCGGCGTCAATAAGGCCCTGAAAAACGCCACCATCGACGAAACGCTGATGAAAAAAACAGAGGCGATCATCCAGAGTATGACCCCCCAGGAACGCCGCAGCAACAGCGTTTTAAACGGCAGCCGTAAAAAACGCATCGCCGCCGGAAGCGGCACCACGGTGCAGGATATCAATAAGCTCTTAAAACAATTCGAGCAAACGAAAAAAATGATGAAACAGCTTGGCGGCATGGCCAAGGGCAAAAAAGGAAACCTGAATCTGCCCGGTGGCTTCCCCGGTTTTTAATGAGAAAGTTCTCTTAAAATAATTTATATTATATGTATCATTGGAGGAAAATAAGTATGGCAACAAAAATCAGATTAAAGAGAATGGGCAGTAAGAAAGCGCCTTTTTACAGAGTCGTCGTTTGCGATTCCCGCTATCCCAGAGACGGGCGCTTCATTGAAATTCTCGGCTACTACAATCCCTTGACGGATCCCGCGGAAATCAGAATCAACGAAGACCGCGCGAAACAGTGGTTGGCCGACGGCGCCCAAGCCAGCGACACCGCGAAGAGCGTTTTGAAAAAAGCCGGCATCAAATAAGAGGTGTTATCATGAAAGACTTAATCGAATACATCGCCCGTTCCCTGGTGACCAATGCCGAAGCGGTGAAGGTCACGGAATCGAAAAACGACCGCACCACGATTTTGGAATTGAGCGTCGCCCCGGAAGATATGGGCAAAGTCATCGGCAAACAAGGCCGTATCGCCCGTTCCATTCGTACGGTCTTGAAGGCATACGCCACAAAGAACAAAGAGAAGGCTTCCTTGGATATCGTCTGATTCAGACGCCGCCCAAGGGCATCCCACAGATTTTGGTGAAAATGTGAGACGCTTCCGTACTTTTTTGTACCCGGCGCGCCTCACATTTTTCCCGCGTGATGGTGAAAGTCTTTCTCTTATTCGTGAAACAACGTTACTCTCTTTTCATTTTTCAGCAAGAGCAAAACCGCTCTTGCCTATTTATCTTAACGACATGAACATTACCACCGGTATCATTCTATCCGCCCACGGCATCAAAGGAGAGGTCAAGGTAAAACCGGAAACCGACCATCCCGGCCGTTTCAAAAAGGGCAATAGCTTTTATCTTGAAAAAGAAAAGCGCAACGCGGCGCTGACTTCCGTCAGAGGCGATAAGGACGGTCTTTTGATCGTTGGCCTTGAAGGGATCGACGACCGGGACAAGGCGGAGCGTCTCAAAGGATCTCTTTTGCAGATCGAGGCCGCGGATGCACTGCCTCTGCCTCCCGACGCCTACTATTTCTTTCAGCTGAAAGGTATGGAAGTGGCGGAAGAAGACGGTACGCCCATAGGCGTCATCGTCGATTTGGTGACCAGCGGCGCCAATGACGTTTATCGTATCGACTGTAAAAACGGCGACTATATGCTGATCCCCGCTTTAAAGCAAGTGGTCAGAGAGGTTGACCTAAAGCATAAAAAAATGACCGTACGACTTTTGCCCGGTCTCAAAGAGGCATGTACCTATCATGAAAATTAAGATCTTCAGCCTGTTTCCGGCGATGTTCGCGCCGATGCAAGAGAGCATCATGAAACGGGCCCAGAATAAGAAAATTGCGGATATTTCCGTTACCAATATCAGAGATTACGCCGCCGATCCCCATTTTGCCGACGATCTCGTCTACGGCGGCGGCGCCGGTATGGTGATGAAGCCGGAGCCGGTGATGAACGCTTTAAGGAGCGCAGGCTGGCGAAAAGAGGATAAAGTCATCGTGACGTCTCCCGGGGGAAAACCCTTTCACCAGCGGGACGCCCTCCGCCTGGCCAAAGAAGAGCGCCTTTTCATCGTGGCCGGGCATTACGAGGGATTGGATCAGCGGGTCGTGGAAATGACCGAAGCCGAGGAAATCAGCATCGGCGACTACGTTTTGACCGGCGGCGAACTGCCGGCCATGGTGATCACCGACGCCATCGTCCGTCTTTTAACAGGGGTGCTCGGCGACAGCGCCTCATTGGAGCAGGAGAGCTTCACCGAGGGCTTACTGGAATATCCCCAGTATACCAGACCCAGAAGTTATGAGGGTTTTGCCGTGCCGGAGGTGCTTTTTTGCGGCGATCATAAAGTGATTGAAGCTTGGCGCCGTCGGCAAAGCATCAAAAAAACGGCGGAAAACCGTCCCGATCTTTTGGCCAAGCTGCCTTTAAGCCAAGAGGACAAACAGGTTTTGGAACAGCACCAAAACGCCCGCAAAGAGACTTGCTTTGTATATCGCCCTCGTCCATTACCCTGTCCTCGACCCCAAAGGCCGCACCATCGCCACTTCCGTGACGAATCTCGATATCCATGATATCGCCCGTTTGGCCAGAACTTACGGGGCCAAAGGCTACTACATCGTACAGCCCGGGGAAGAACAGAAAGCCCTGACCGAAAGCCTTATTTCTTATTGGACCCAGGGTCACGGCGGCAAAATCAACCCGGACCGCAGGGAAGCGCTTTCCCGCGTCGCGGTGGTGGATTCCCTAAATGACGCTGTCGAAGCCATTGCCGCGGCGGAAAAGAACCCTCCTTATACCGTGGGTACCTCGGCGAAGATCCGCAAAAACATCGTATCTTATGATGAGCTTAAAAATACCATGGAGCGGGAGGAAAAACCCTTTCTGCTGATTTTCGGCACTGGCCACGGCCTGACCGAAGAAACCCTCAACGGGATGGACTATGTTTTAAAACCCATTGAGGGCAGGGGAGATTACAATCATCTTTCCGTACGCAGCGCTGTTTCCATCATCCTTGATCGCCTGCTGGAGGAGGCGGCGGCGCTTGGTGAAAATTAGCAAATAGTGCTTGCCTTTTCCGTTTTCATGTGGTAAAATATGAAAGCATTGTGTATTGCGATGGTCCTCTGGCGGCAAGATAACGCGTATGAACATCGGCTATTGAGAGGAGAAACCAAATGAATTTAGTTGATTTCGTAGAACAGCCTTACTTAAGAGAGAACATCCCTCCCTTCCGCGTGGGGGATACCGTGAAGGTTCATGTAAAGATCAAAGAAGGCGAAAAAGAACGTGTTCAGGTTTATGAAGGCGTCGTCATCGCCAGAAAAGGCAAGGGGGCCACGGAAACCTTTACCGTACGCCGGGTTTCCTATAATGTCGGCGTGGAAAGAACCTTCCCCGTCCATTCTCCCAAACTGGAAAAAATCGAAATTTCCCGTCGCGGGAAAGTCCGCCGGGCCAAATTGTACTATCTTCGTGAACGTACCGGGAAAGCGGCCCGCATCAAGGAATTACGCAAATAGTAGCTTGAAAAAGAGACTTTCGGGTCTCTTTTTTTGTTATACGCATCAGAGAAGGAGAAAAAATATGACGGTGATCAACTGGTTTCCCGGCCACATGGCCAAAGCCGGTAAACAAGTGAAGGAACAAGCGTCTCTTTGCGATCTGATTTTGGAAATCGCCGACGCTCGGGTACCGGCAAGCTCCCGAAATCCGCAGTTAAAACAGTATATCGGTAAAAAACCGACGATTCTCGTGTTGAACAAAGCCGATTTGACGGAAAAATACGAACAGGAAAAGTGGCTTAACTATTATAAAAGAAAAGAGCAGGACGCTGTTTTTGTCGCCGCCCGGCATAAAATTGGTTTTAAGGACTTAAATCAGCTTCTTGACCGGGAAATCGGTAAGCTCCACGCCTATCTTGCCGCCCGCGGCCGCCGTCCCCGGCCCTTGCGCATCATGATGGTGGGGATCCCCAACACGGGGAAAAGCGCCCTTTTAAACGTGATGGCCGGCTCCAATAAGGTGAAAACCGGCAACAAACCGGGTCTGACCCGGTCGGTGCAGTGGGTGCGCAGCGCGGAAAACTTAGAACTGCTGGATTCTCCCGGCATTCTTTGGCCGAAGCTAAACGATCAGGAAGCCGCCATGCGCTTGGCCGTTGTAGGCTCCATCAGCAAGGACGCCTGCCCCGAAGTGGAATGCGGCTGGTACTTATTGAATTGGCTGATGGAACACCGCCCCCAAGTTTTTGCGGAGCGCTATCATATCGAAGCGCTGCCGGAATACCCGGAGGAACTCCTTGACCAGGTGGCTTTTAGCCGCGGCATGGTGCGGAAGGGCGGTATCCGGGAGGAGGAAACATATATCATGCTGTTGAAGGAATACAGAGACGGAAAACTCGGAAAATTCATGTTGGAGTTGCCGAATGATTGATGCAACGGAAAAAGCGCGGCTTACGGCCATGTACCGCTTTGAACAGGAATATTATGATCAGGGATATGACCTTGTCGCCGGCTGCGACGAAGCGGGTCGCGGGCCTTTGGCCGGGCCGGTGGTGGCCGCCGCGGTGATCTTGCCCCCCTGCTGTGTGCTGGAGGCCCTGAACGATTCCAAAAAGCTCACGGAAAAGAAACGTTTGCGCCTGGAAACGGAAATCAAAGAAAAAGCCGTGGTCTGGGCCATTACCCGAGTGGAACACGATGAAATCGACGAGATCAATATTTTGGAAGCGTCCTTAAAGGCGATGAAAACCGCTTTGTTGGCCCTCTCGCAAACCGCTGAAGCGGTCCTGATCGACGGTCCCTTTGGTTTGCGTCAGATAGAAATCCCTCAACTTGCCATCAAGAAGGGGGATGCTCTCTCCGCCTCCATCGCCGCCGCCAGTATCTTGGCGAAGAATGAGCGGGATCGGATCATGACAGCCTACGGTGAGCTTTATCCCGTTTACGGCTTTCAAAAACACAAGGGGTATCCCACCGCTTTCCACCGGGAGATGATCAAAACCTACGGGTATTCGCCAATTCACAGAAAGACCTTCAAGGTGAAATAGATGACCATGAAACGAAAATCTACGGGATTTTATGGAGAAGACATTGCGGCCCAAGCCTTGGAAAAACGGGGCTACCGTCTTTTGGTTAAAAATTATTGTATCCGCGGCGGTGAAATCGATCTCATTATGAGCAAAGGGCAGGAGCTGGTTTTTGTCGAAGTGAAGGCTAGGCGCAACGACTGTTTCGGCGCGCCCTTGGAGAGCATTACCCGGCAGAAAAAAAATCGCATGGTGCGGGCGGCCAATGTTTATCTCTGCGGCAAAGAACAGCAAGATTACGACGTTCGCTTTTTTGCCGTAGCGGTTTACCTCGATGAAAACGACGTTGTCGAAAAAACGGAAATCTGCGAAGATATTTTAATATAGAAACGATTTACCGGAAGCGATTGTAAAACTACAATATATATGTATTGACATTGGCTTCTTTTAATTTATAATGTAACTTAGGAATTTATTGGGAGGTGGCCGTCATCCTTGCGAAAGTGAACTCCGTTGCCCTTTACGGATTGGAGCCCCATCCTGTCACCGTAGAAGCCGATGTGGCCAACGGCATTCCCGTTTTTGAGATCGTCGGCTTACCGGAAACCGCGGTAAGGGAAAGCCGGGAGCGGGTAAAAGCCGCTTTGAAAAACGCCGGTTTTGTTTTTCCCGCCAAGCGCATCATCATCAATTTGGCTCCCGCCGATTTAAAAAAGAGCGGCACCAGCTTCGATCTGCCCATCGCCTTGGCGCTTCTCGTCGCCACCGACCAGATCAGCGCCGCGTATATAGAAGAACAAATGTACTTTTTTGGTGAACTTTCTTTGGACGGTTCCGTTTCTGCGGTTAACGGTGTTTTGCCGATGGTCGGCGGCATCGCCGATGCGGAGGAAAATGCCGTCGTTTTTTTACCGCGGGCCAATGCCAAGGAGGCTGCCCTCGACGGCAGAAGTACGGTCTATCCCGTTGCTTCCCTGAGCGCTTTGGCGGATCACCTCAGCGCCGATTCCCCCATAGAAGCCGTCTACAGTGAGGAAAGCGATTTCGCCTTGACGGAGAAAAACGCCGGTCGCTGTCTCGATATGAAGGAAATCAAAGGCCAGGCCCAGGTCAAGCGGGGCATGGAAATTGCAGCCGCCGGCGGCCAGCAACGTCCTTTTGATCGGCGTTCCGGCAGCGGCAAGACCCTTTTGGCCAGGAGCTTTCCAACGATTCTACCGCCGCTGACACGAAAAGAAGCATTGGCGGTGACGGCCCTTTACAGCCTGGCCGGGGAATTGAAAGACGATTTTCTGGTAAGGGAACGTCCCTTCCGTTCCCCTCACCACACTTCTTCGGCGGTGAGCCTCACCGGCGGCGGCACCTATCCGAAGCCGGGGGAAATCAGTATGGCTTCTAAGGGCGTGCTCTTCCTTGATGAGATCGTGGAATTCCCCAAAACCGTTTTACAGGTGCTGCGCCAGCCTTTGGAAGACAAGGTGGTGCATATTTCCAGGATCGCGGGGAGCTGCAGCTTTCCC
Organism: Clostridiales bacterium; assembly: GCA_040776805.1. Classification (GTDB taxonomy): domain Bacteria; phylum Bacillota; class Dehalobacteriia; order UBA7702; family UBA7702; genus UBA7702. Next base: position 39,497 of record JAXGZS010000008.1, read on the forward strand.
GCGGACTTTCAGCTGATCGCCGCCTGCAATCCCTGTCCCTGCGGCTATTACGGCGATCCCGATAAGGAATGCTCCTGCTCGGAGCAGCAGATTCACCGTTATTTTAACAAATTAGGCGGTCCCTTGTTAGACCGCATTGATATCCATATGAACGTCTCTCGGGTGGCCTTTCGCGAGCTTCATGACGAAGAAACCGCGGAGGAATCCTCGGCGGCGATACGGAAGCGCGTCGTTGGGGCCAGGAACAGGCAGCAAGAACGGTATCAAGAGCTTGCGATCACCAGCAACGCCGGTCTCGACCGCCGCTATCTCGACGCTTTCTGTCCCCTTGACCGGGAAACCACTGCCGTACTGGAAAAGGTCTTTCAGCGCCTTCATTTAAGCGCCAGGGGCCATGACCGCATCATCAAGGTGGCCCGCACCATTGCGGATCTGGCCGGTGAGACGAAAATTCAGAGTCAGCATATATTGGAAGCGGTGCAATACCGCTCCCTGGACCGTATATAAAAGAAAAAGAGGAAACGGTGAACATGAAAACAATTGTAGACGGCTTGGAAATCAACTACCGAGAGGAAGGGGAAGGCCCCCCCGTTTTACTGCTCCACGGTTGGGGCTGCAACGGCGGCCACTGGGAGCCGGTTTTCGCGGCGCTCAAAGAAAACCACCGGGTGGTGGCCCCTGATATTCCCGGTTTCGGCGAAAGCGAAGAACCCCCCAGCACCTGGGGAACCAAGGAATACGCCTCGTTCTTCGAACACTTTATGCGCACTTTGAAAATCGAACAACCCGTGGTGATCGGCCACTCCAACGGCGGCCGGATCGGTATCGCCCTGGCGGCGAAAGGCCGCGCCGCTAAATTGATTTTAACGGACAGCGCCGGTATTAAGCCGAAACGGGATATTTCCTATTACGCGAAAATCTATTCCTATAAAGCCATGAAAACAGTGCTTTCCCTGCCGGGTCTCAGCGAAAAGAAAGCGGAGATTCTGGAAAAAAGGCGGGGTAAGGCGGGAAGCGCCGACTATAACGCCGCCTCCGAGGGGATGCGCCGCATTCTCTCGACGGTGGTCAATGAAGATCTGACCCCATATCTGCAACAGATTCGCGTTTCCACTCTGCTGATTTGGGGCAGCGAAGACACGGCGACCCCGTTATCCGACGGAGAGCAGATGGAAGCGATTTTGAAGAAAAACAATGTCGATTGTGCCCTCATCGTTTTTAACGGTCGCGGCCATTATGCCTTTTTAGAGGAAAAACAACGTTTTATCAGCATATGCCAGGCATTTATCTGAGGAGGAAAGCATTATGAGCTACCATTTGATGTCCCTGCTGTGGATCTTGGCCACCGTACCTTTTTTGATCTTTTCGGTGCAGCGCCTCGTCTACGAACTCCACATGATGCAGCTGAATACATACAGAAACGACCGTTACGGCGCCTGGCTGAAGGCAAAGGGGCCCAGACGTTTCAAGGATCTTTTGCCGCTCCTCGCCGGAGTACCCCTGATTTTCATCGGCGGTTTCGTCGCGGAACTCATCGCGGTTTTGATCTGGGCGCTCTTCTATCTCATTTTCGTGCAGACGAGAGATAAAACGCCGCCGAAAAAACCCCTGGTATTCACAAAGCGGGCGACGCGGCTCTACGTCACGTTGCTGACCATTTACTTTTTGCCCGCCATCGCGATTTTGCTGCTGATCGTGGCCAATGAGAGCGCGGCCATGCTGATTCGCGGGGTTTTCCTCTTGCTTTTGGCGCTGCTGCCCTTTCTCTCGCCGCTTTTCATCGTCGCCGCCAATACCTTTATGCAGCCTTTTGAAGAGCATCAGCAGGATAAATTCTTCAATGAAGCCCACGATCTCCTGGCGGAACAGCAGGACCTGCTGAAGATCGCCATCACCGGTAGCTACGGCAAGACCTCGGTGAAACACATCCTAAACCGCATGTTGGAAGAAAAATACTATACGCTGATGCCCCCCGGCTCCTACAATACGCCCATGGGCATCACCAAGATCATTCGCGAAGAGTTAAAGCCGATGCACCAGGCTTTCGTGACGGAAATGGGGGCCAAGCAGCAGGGGGATATCGCCGAACTATGCGCCTTGGTGGAACCGAGATACGGCATCATCACCGCTTTGGGCGAAGCCCATTTGGAATCCTTCGGCTCCTTTGAGACGATTGTCGATACGAAATTCGAATTGGCGGAAGCCCTGCCCGAAGACGGCGTCGCCGTGTTGAATTTCGACGACCCGGCCATCCGCGATAACGCGTATCGGGTGAAGGGCAAAGTGATCTCTTACGGCATGGAAAGCCCCGATCTCGACTATTGGGCCGCGGATATCCGCTACCACCACCGCGGTACGGAATTTACGCTCTGCGCCAAAGATGGCGCGAAGGAAGAATTCAGAAGCCAGCTTTTGGGCATTCACAACGTCTATAATATTGTCGCCGCCGCCGCCATGGCCCATGAACTGGGCGTTTCCTTCAAACAGATGAAGCGCGCCGTATCGGCCCTGCCCCCGGTGGAACACCGCCTGGAGCTAAAAACCACGGCCAACGGATTGAATATCATCGATGACGCCTTTAACGCCAATCCTGTGGGGGCCGCCGCGGCCATGGATGTTTTGGGCCAGATCGAAGGGGGCAAAAAATTCCTGATTACCCCCGGTATGGTGGAACTTGGCGTCAAAGAATATGAGGAAAATAGGAAGTTCGGCGCTCATGCTGCCGCTGTCTGCGACTACATCGCCCTCGTCGGCGAAAAGCAGACGGAAGCGCTGAAAGAGGGTATTCTCTCCGCGGGCTTCCCCGAAGATCAGCTCTTTATCGCCCAAAACCTCAACGAAGCAAACACTTTTGTATATGGCAGGGCAGGCAAGGGCGACTTTGTCCTCTATGAAAACGATCTGCCCGATACGTATAACGAATAAAGCAGGGAGGCAATCATATGAAAACAACCGTTGGCGTCATTTTTGGCTGCTCCTCCGTGGAACATGAAGTGGCGATTATATCCGCGCTTCAGGCCATGCAAGCCTTGGACAAAGCAAAATACGATATTTTTCCCATTTACATCAGCAAGGAGGGGGACTGGTATTGGGGAGACGTACTGAACGATATTGAAAATTTTAAGGATTTGAACCGCCTGCTCTCCCAATGCGTAAAGATCGTGGTTTCCGCCAACGCCGAAGACGGTACGGTCTTTCTCTACCCTCAAGGACTGCTCAATAAAAAGCCCCTGGCTGTCATCGACGTGTTTTTACCGGTGATGCACGGCGCTTACGGGGAAGACGGCTGCCTCCAAGGCTTTTTGGAAATGACCGGCATTCCCTATACGGGTCCTTCGGTGCTTTCCGCCGCCGTTGGTATGGACAAGGTGGCACAAAAGGCTCTTTGCAAAATGGGGAACGTGCCGGTGCTTGATTGCTTCTGGTTTTACGGCGCTCAATGGAGCGACGCCGAAGAAGAGATCATCGCCTTCATTGAACGGAAGTTTTCCTATCCCGTCATCGTCAAGCCGGCCAACCTTGGTTCCAGTATCGGCATCAAGATCGCCGAGAACCGGGAGGAACTGAACGACGCCATTGAAACGGCGGCGCAATACTCTCAGAAAATTTTGGTGGAGCACGCCATCAAGCATTTGAAGGAAGTCAATGTCGCCGTCCTCGGCGACGCCTATCAGGCCGAAGTTTCCGAATTGGAAGAGCCGGTGAGTGTCGGTAAAATCCTTGGTTTTGGCGAAAAATACCTTCAACCTGACGGTAAAACCGCCGGTATGGCAGGCTTGAAACGGAAAATTCCGGCGGAAATTTCCGAGGAGACGGCCTCCCGCATCCGGGAAATCGCTTTGGATACCTTTTACTGCATGAACGGCCAGGGCGTATGGCGCCTCGACTTTATGCTCGATCTCGATACGGATCATATTTATTTAAACGAAGTCAACACGATTCCCGGTTCCCTTTCCTTTTATTTGTGGGAACCCAAGGGATTATCTTATCCCCAGCTCCTCGATAAACTGATTCAGATCGCCTTAAGAAATAAGCAGAGAAAGAAAAATATGATCACTTCTTTTTCCAGCAATATTTTGGCCCAGGGAGGCTTCAAAGGTAAGAAATAATGGATGAGCGAGAGATCAACTATTTGGTGGCGCTGGGGCAGGTCAACGGTGTGCAGCAAGGTCTGCTCACGCTGCTGATGGATTACTTCGGCGACGCCGAAAAAGCCTGGCGGGAATATCGCCGCTGGCATAAAGCGCTGCCTTTGACCACCGATAAGTGCGAGGAAATCGTCGGCTACCGCAGGAAAGTGGAGTCGGAAACTTTTTCCCTCTACCGCAAAAACCTCGGCGTAAAGGTGGTCACCGTTAAGGACGAGGACTTCCCCGCCGGTTTGCGCACCGTGGAGGATCCTCCCTACTATCTGTTTTATTACGGCGCCTTGCCGGATCCCGACCGTCTTGCCATCGCCGTGGTGGGATCGCGGAAGTGCTCCGATTACGGCAAAGCCGCCACCCACAAAGTCGTCACCGACTTGGTGCAAAAAGCCGGCGTCGCCATCATCAGCGGCATGGCCGAAGGCATTGATGCCGCTGCCCACGGAGGAGCGCTCCAGGCCAACGGCTATACCGCGGCGGTTTTGGGCAACGGTATCGACGTGATCTATCCTTCCTTTCACGGAAAGCTCTACCGGGCGCTGAAAGAAAAGGGCTGCGTCATCAGCGAGTTTCCCTTGGGATATGGCAGCTTTCCCCAGAACTTTCCCCAGCGCAACCGGCTGATCAGCGGTTTGAGCAGCGGTGTTTTCGTAACGGAAGCCCGGATCAAAAGCGGCGCTTACCATACGGTAAAACACGGCCTGGAACAGGGCAAGGAAATTTACGCCCTGCCACACTCGATTTTTTCCGGCGGCGGTTATCTGCCTCATTATCTCATTGAAACGGGCCAGGCGAAATTCGCCGCCTGCGCCGAAGATATATTAGAAGATTTTATCGATGTGGATCTCGTCGAGCGTATGCAACGGGGGGAAAAGAGAGAAGGTTTTTGTCTCGCCGCCTCCCCGGGAGAACGGGAGGTCGTGGAGGCCTTGCAAAAGGGTGACCGCTCCTTTGACGAACTGCTGCAAGGCGCACCGCTGACTGCGGCGGAACTCTCTTCTTTTTTGACCCGCCTGGAAATCGAAGGCGCTGTTTACGAAACACCGGAAAAAACTTATATTCTGAAAAATAATTAAGGGGTATTATTTATGAGCAAATACTTGGTGGTTGTGGAATCCCCCACGAAAGCAAAAACGATTGGTAAATTTTTAGGAAAGAACTATAAAGTTGTTTCCTCCATGGGCCATATCCGCGATCTGCCCAAAAGCAAACTCGGCATTGAGGTGGAGGACGGATTCAAACCTCATTACATTACCATTCGCGGCAAAGGGGAAATGCTGAAAGAACTGAAAAAGAGTGCCAAAGCCGCGGATAAGATTTTGTATGCCGCCGACCCCGACCGCGAAGGGGAAGCCATCGCCTGGCATCTGAAGCAATATTTGGAAAACAATCCGGAGGGCAATGATCCCAATCCCGATGAATTATGCCGCATTGAATTCAATGAAATCACCAAAGAGGCCATTAAAAACGCGGTAAAAAAACCGCGTCCCATTGACGTGGACCGTTTCTACGCCCAACAGAGCCGCCGCATCTTAGACCGTCTCGTCGGTTATAAGCTCAGCCCGCTGTTGTGGAAAAAGGTCAGAAAAGGTCTTTCCGCCGGGCGCGTGCAAAGCGTGGCGGTGCGGCTGATCTGCGAACGCCAAAGGGAAATTGACGATTTCAAGCCGGAAGAATACTGGACTTTGGAAGCGGACTTTCTCCATAAAGAAAGCTCCCTCAGCGCCAAATTATTGAAGGTGGACGGAAAAAAAGCGGAGATTCCCAACGAAGCCGCCATGGAGACGGTGATCGGCGGTTTGAAGGACGCTGTTTACAAAGTGATTTCGGCCCAAAAGAAACAAAAAAACAAAGCGCCGCAGCCCGCCTTCACAACCAGCAGTATGCAACAGGAAGCCAACCAAAAGCTGAATTTTACGGCCAAACGCACCATGCAGCTGGCCCAACAGCTTTACGAAGGGATCTCTTTGGGCGGCAGCAACGTCGGTTTGATCACTTACATGCGTACCGACTCGGTGCGCGTCGCCGAACCGGCTCAGCAGGAGGCGCTGGACTATATTGAGCAAACCTACGGGAAAGAGTTCTGCCCGGCAAAACCGCGGCAGCACGCCGTCGGCGCCCATGCCCAAAACGCCCACGAGGGGATTCGTCCCACCTCCGTGCAGAGAACGCCGCTTTCCGTAAAACAATACCTAAATCAGCCCCAATACCGTCTCTATAAACTGATCTGGGAACGCTTTGTCGCCAGTCAAATGGCCGACGCCAAAGTACAGACCACCAATTACGACATCGAAGCCAACCGCTGCCTCTTCCGGGCCAGCGGCAACATCGTGATCTTCCCCGGTTATATGAAACTCTATAAGAACGACGATAAAAACAACGCTTTGCCCGAAGTCAAAGAAGGGGAAGTCCTGACCTTGAAAGAACTTCTGCCGGAACAACACTTCACCCAAGCGCCATCGGCCTATACCGAAGCGGCGCTCATCAAAACCTTGGAAAAACTCGGCATCGGACGCCCCTCGACTTATGTGACGATCATTGAAACCGTGGTCAGCCGCGGCTATGTTTCCAGGAAAGAGAAGACCTTCCACCCCACGGAGCTGGGAATCGTCGTCAATGATCTGCTGATGGAACATTTCCCCGATATTTTGAACGTGGAATTCACGGCCAAAATGGAAGAGAAACTGGATAAAGTGGAAGTCGGCGATCTCGGCTGGCAGAAGATTCTGGAGGACTTTTACGGTCCCTTCTCCGCCTCCTTGGAAAAGGCCGAGGAAGCCATCGGCGAAGTGGAACTCGTCGATGAAGTAAGCGACGTGGTCTGCGAGTACTGCGGCAAACAAATGGTCTATAAAATGGGCCGCTACGGCCGTTTCCTGGCCTGTCCCGGCTATCCCGCCTGCCGCAACATCAAATCCGTGGATAAAGACGGCAATGTGGAAGAAAAAACCTTGGGCGAGAGCGACGTTCAATGCGAAAAATGCGGCCGCACCATGGTGGTGAAAAAAGGCAAATACGGCAAGTTTTTGGCCTGCCCCGGCTATCCCACCTGTAAGAACATCAAATCCATCGACGAGGAAATCGGCGTCAAATGTGTGCAATGCGGCGGCGAGCTGGTTCGCAAACGCAACAAGCGGGGCAAGGTCTTCTATGGCTGTCAGAATTACCCCGACTGCCAGGTGGCCTATTGGAACCTGCCTTTGACGGAGGTTTGTCCCGAATGCGGCCAGCACATGGTGGAAAAAACAGGGAAAGACGGTGAAAAAATCGTCTTTTGTGAAAATAAGGAATGCCCCACGAATCAAAAAGCCGTAAAAACCAAGGGGCGGAAGAAGAGTACCAATGCGTAACGTCACCATCGTCGGCGGCGGCCTGGCCGGCGCGGAGGCCGCCTGGCAGCTGGCCAAAAGAGGTCACAAGGTTCGCCTTTATGAAATGCGTCCCGTCACCATGACCCCGGCCCATAAAACAGACCGCTTGGCGGAGCTTGTTTGCAGCAATTCCCTGCGGGCGGCGAACCTGGAAAACGCCGTGGGTTTGCTGAAAGAAGAAATGCGCCGTCTCGATTCCCTGATCATGAAAGCAGCCGACGCCACGGCGGTACCCGCCGGCGGTTGCCTGGCCGTGGACAGAAACGCCTTTTCCGCCATGGTGGAAAAGGAACTGCTGGCCACAAACGAAATTGAAATCATACGGGAGGAGATCAAGGAGATTCCCGAGGACGAGGTGGTTGTGATCGCCACAGGCCCTCTGACGGCGCCAGCCCTGGCCGAAGAATTGGCCGCGCTGGCAGGCAGGGAAGACCTTTATTTTTACGATGCCGTGGCGCCCATCATCAGCGGCGATTCCATCAATCGCGAGATCGCCTTTTGCGCATCCCGTTACGATAAGGGGGAGGCGGCGTATATCAATTGCCCCATGAACAAGGAGGAATACGACGCTTTTTACGAGGCCATCGTTGCCGCGAAGGTATATCAACCCCACGAATTTGAAACCATGAAGTATTTTGAAGGCTGCATGCCCATGGAAGAAATGGCGTTAAGAGGCCGGGAAACCATGGCCCACGGGCCCATGAAACCGGTGGGCCTCACCGATCCCCGCACCGGTAAAATGCCCTATGCCGTGGTACAGCTCAGGATGGAAGACAGGGAGGGCCGCCTTTACAATATGGTCGGTTTTCAAACCCATCTTCTCCGGGGGGAGCAGGAACGTGTTTTCCGCATGATTCCCGGGTTGGAGCAGGCGGAGTTTCTGCGTTACGGGATGATTCACCGGAATACGTACATCCATTCGCCGAAGATCCTCTCGGCGACCATGGAAGCCAAGGAGCGTCCGGGGCTTTTCTTTGCCGGACAGCTCACCGGCGTGGAAGGTTATGTGGAATCCGCCGCCAACGGTCTTTTGGCCGGTATCAACGCGGCTCGGGCCGCGGAAAACAGGGAGCGGGTCGTCTTCCCGACGGAAACCGCCATGGGCGCTTTGGCTCACTACGTCGCCACCGGCGGTTCCGGCAAATTTGAGCCGATGAACATTACCTTCGGCCTGATCGCGCCCTTGACGGAAAGAATACGCAAAAAGAAAGAAAAGAACGCCAAGATTGCGGAGCGTTCGTTGAACATATTAGAACATATCGACGTCGGATAAAGCGGGTGATCAAATGGAAAATCGCTTCTCGGACTATTTGGCCTATCTTTTGGGTGAGAAGAACGCCTCGCCCCATACGGTCACGGCCTATCGCAAAGATATAGAGGATTATTTTGCCTTTTTGGCGAAACAGCAGATTGCGGCGGAAAATGCCGACCATCTCTTGATTCGCCGCTATATGATGGAGCTGCAAAAAAAAGGCATCTCCAAAAATTCCATGGCCAGAAAGATGTCCTCCATCAGAAGTTACTACCGCTATTTGGTGCGGGAAAACGTCATCGAGGACAACCCTTTGACCTTGGTCAGCTCGCCCAAAGAAACGAAAAAGCTGCCGAAATTCGTCCACTATGAGGATTTAAAAGAGCTTTTTGAGCTGCCGGACAACAGCCCGGCGGGGTTAAGAGACCGGGCCATGATGGAATTGCTCTACGGCGGGGGCTTAAGAGTTTCGGAAATGTGTTCCCTCAAACTGAACCAGTTGATTTTTCCCATCCGTTCCGTGAAAGTCATGGGCAAGGGAAAAAAAGAACGCCTCGTGCCTTTGGGAGAGTACGCTTTAAAAGCCCTGGTTGCCTATTTGGAAAAAGGCCGTCCCAAACTGGTGAAAGTTGATCACGAAGAGGAGCAGGGCGTCTTTTTGAATCAGCGCAACGGGCATGCCATCACCGACCGAGCCGTTAGGAACGTTCTCGATAAGTACGTGGGACGCCTTTCCAAAACATGGAAGGTCAGCCCTCATATGCTGCGTCATTCCTTTGCCACCCATATGCTGGAAAACGGCGCCGATATCCGTATCATCCAGGAATTGCTCGGACATGAGCGGCTCTCCACAACCCAGATCTATACCCATATCACCAAGTCTCACATGATGGAAATCTATAAGGAATCTCACCCCAGAAGTTGAAAGGAGAAAATCGCGATGATGTTTGAAGCAACGACCATTCTCGGTGTCAGCAAGGACGGCAAAACCGCCGTAGCCGGCGACGGTCAGGTGACCATGGGTAATTCCATGATCATGAAAAACGGAGCCAAAAAAGTGAGAAGGCTCCATAACGGCGAAGTGGTGGCCGGGTTTGCCGGCGCTGTGGCCGACGCCTTCACACTGTTTGATAAATTTGAAGCCAAACTCAACGAATACCGGGGCAATCTGATGCGCGCCTCGGTGGAACTGGTCAAGGAATGGCGTACCGATAAGATTTTACAGAAATTAGAGGCGCTGATGATCGTGGCCAACGAAGAAAGCATGCTGATCATTTCCGGCAGCGGCGAGGTTATCGAGCCCGACGACGGCATCGTCGCCATCGGCAGCGGCGGCCCCTATGCCTTAGCCGCGGCCAGGGCTTTGCGGAAGCATACGGATCTTTCCGCGGCGGAAATCGCCAAGGAGGCCATGGAGGTGGCGGCGGGGATCTGCGTGTTCACCAACGATCAGATTATCGTGGAAAAAATCGGGGAAAAAGCAGGGGAGTGAACGTGAAGATGAAAGAAGAATTGACACCCAGCCAAATCGTACTTGAACTGGATAAATACATCATCGGCCAAGCCCAAGCCAAAAAGAGCGTGGCCATTGCCTTGCGAAACCGCTTTCGCCGCAAAAATGTCAATGAAGAATTAAGGGACGATATCATCCCGAAGAACATTATCATGATCGGCCCCACCGGCGTCGGTAAAACGGAAATCGCCCGCCGCCTGGCAAAAATGGTCAACGCTCCCTTTGTCAAAGTGGAGGCCACAAAGTTTACGGAAGTCGGTTACGTTGGCCGGGACGTCGACTCCATCATTCGCGATCTGGTGGAAAACGCCGTGGCGATTATTCGAACAGAGCGCATGAGCATCGTGGAAAAACAGGCCAAAAAGAACGCCGAAGCCCGCCTGGTGAATCAGCTGATGATGGAGGGTTACGGCAAAGACCTGGAAAACCCGGAAGAAACTTTGAGTCAGAATGAAGTCAACGCCCGCCGCAGAAAGTATATCAAACGCTTGCTCAACGCCGGTGATCTTGACCGAGAAACCCTTGAAATCGAAGTGGCGGATACGCCGGGCCCGGTGATGATCGGCGGTATGGACGACATGGGCGTCGATCTCGGCAGTATTTTCGGGAACATGCTCCCCACCAAAATGAAGAAGCGCAAGGTCACCACAAAGGAAGCCTTGCGTATCTTTACCCAGGAAGAAAGTCAAAAACTCATCGACATGGAAGAAGTATCGGCGGAAGCCGTGGAAAAGACAGAACAGATGGGCATCGTATTCCTGGATGAAATCGATAAGATCGCCGTTTCCGACCATAAGAACGGCGTCGACGTCAGCCGCGGCGGCGTCCAGCGGGATATTTTGCCCCTGGTGGAAGGAGCCACGATCAATACGAAGTACGGCCCGGTGCGGACGGATCACATTCTTTTCATTGCTGCCGGCGCCTTTCACGTGGCGAAGCCCTCGGATCTGATGCCGGAATTGCAGGGCCGCTTCCCCATTCGGGTGGAGTTGGACAGTTTGACTGCCGAGGACTATAAACTGATCCTGCGGGAACCGCAAAACTCCTTAATTAAGCAGTACGCCCAATTGCTCAAAGCCGACGGCGTTTATGTGGAGTTTACCGAAGACGGGATCAACGCCATGGCGGAGATCGCCGACCGGATCAACGAGGAAACGGAGAACATCGGCGCCCGCCGCCTGCATACGATTCTCGAAAAGGTTCTGGAGGACGTTTTGTTCTCAGCGCCGGATCTGCTCCGCGGCACCGTTACGGTGGATCGGGAGTACGTCGACAGCCGCATGATGGGCATCGTCAAAAACGAAGATTTAAGTAAGTACATTCTCTAACCGTTTTCCGATGAGGGAATCGCAAAGCGCTCCCTCAAGGGAAGATAACATGCAATATATCATGCAATATATATTGTAGAAATACAATAAAAAAGAGCAAAACAGCGATAAAATCCTCTTGCATGAGGCCATACTTTATGGTACTATGTTAAAGAAACACGCACGGATTTGGATTTTCGCGCCGGTGCCTCTTGAGGTGTCGCGAAAAAAGGAAGAATCCGGAGGTGAAAGCGGGGTTAACCCGCAATCAAAAAACCGAGGAGGAAATAACGAAAATGGCAGTTATTTCAATGAAACAGCTTTTAGAAGCAGGCGTCCATTTTGGACACCAAACCCGCCGTTGGAACCCGAAAATGGCTCCTTACATCTTTACCGAAAGAAACGGCATCTACATCATTGATCTGCAGAAAACAGTGAAGAAAATCGATGAAGCCTATGCTTTCATCAAAGATACTGTGGCTGACGGCGGATCCATCCTGTTTGTAGGAACCAAAAAACAGGCCCAAGACGCCATCAGGGAAGAAGCCGAACGTTGCGGCATGTTCTTTGTGAACCAGAGATGGTTGGGCGGATTGATGACCAACAACAAAACCATTCAAAAGCGGATTGATTTTCTGCGCGATATGGAAAAGATGGAAGAAGACGGAACTTTAGATCTTTTACCCAAAAAGGAAGTTGCCCAGTTGCAGGGTAAAAAAGAAAAGCTCGAGAAATTCTTGGGCGGTATCAAAGAGATGAGAGATCTCCCCGGCGCTCTTTTTGTGGTGGATCCCAAAAAGGAAAGAATCGCCGTGGCCGAAGCCAAGAAACTGAGCATTCCCATTATCGCGATTGTCGATACCAACTGCGACCCCGAGGAAGTGGATTACGTGATCCCCGGGAATGACGATGCCATTCGCGCCGTCAAACTCCTCGTTGCCAGAATGGCCGACGCGGTCATCGAAGGCAACCAGGGTATGTCCATGGCGGAAGCCGTTGACGAAGCACCGGCAGAAGCAGGGGAAACCGAAGAAGCAGCCGCCGCGGAATAAACGAATCAAATAGAGCAGGGCAGATTGCGGATCGGCTGACCCAGGCGATACAACGCCTGACCCTGCTTTTTACTTGCGTATAGGAGGAATATACAACATGATTTCAGCCCAAATGGTCAAAGAGCTCCGGGAAAGAACGGGAGCCGGTATGATGGATTGCAAAAAGGCCCTCACGGAAACAGACGGCGATATGGATAAAGCCGTTGATTTTCTGCGCGAAAAAGGCCTTGCCGCCGCGGAGAAAAAAGCCGGGCGCATCGCCGCCGAAGGTATGGTCGCCACCGCCCTCTCCGCCGACGCCAAAGAAGGCGTTTTGGTGGAAGTCAACTGTGAAACCGACTTTGTGGCCAAAAACGAAGATTTTAAGGCTTTTGCCGCCGATGTGGCTCAACAGGTTTTGGCGGGGAACGCCGCCGACGTGGAAGCGCTCCTTGGCGAAACGTTCCTTAGCGACAGCGGTAAAACCGTGAAAGACGAACTCACTGAAAAAGTCGCCGTAATCGGTGAAAATATCAATATCAGAAGATTTGAAAAAATGGAAGCCGCCGACGGTTGCGTCGCCTCTTATATCCATGGCGGCGGCAAGCTGGGCGTGGTGGTTTGCGGTAAAACCGACGTGGTCAACGAAGAAATCAAAACCGCGTTAAGAAACATCGCCATGCAGATTGCGGCGATGGATCCCAAATACGTCAGCCGCGACGAAGTACCCGCTGATTTTTTGGAACATGAAAAAGAAATTCTAATGGCCCAGGCCAAAGAAGAAAATCCCAATAAGCCGGAAAACATCATCGAAAAGATGATCATCGGCAGACTGAACAAGGAAATGAAGGAAATTTGCCTGCTGGATCAAAGTTATGTCCAGGACAGTGATATGACCGTTGCCCAGTATGCGGCAAAAGTCGGCAAAGAAAACAACGCCGATTTTTCCGTAGTTCGCTTCGTTCGCTTCAAAACAGGGGAAGGCCTCGAAAAGAAGCAGGACGACTTTGCCTGTGAAGTCGAGAACATGTTCAAATAAAAGTTCATAACAGAGATAGGGGTATGCTATGTGGGCTGAACCAAAGTATAAGAGAGTCGTTTTGAAGCTGAGCGGAGAAGCGCTTGCCGGCGACGCCGGCTACGGTATTGACCAAAAGATGTTAAGCCACGTTGCCAAGCAGGTGCAGGATGTACGAGATCTCGGTATCGATGTGCTGATTGTGGTCGGCGGCGGAAATATTTGGAGGGGTATCGCCGGTTCCGCACAAGGCATGGAACGCGCTACCGCCGATTATATGGGCATGCTGGCGACGGTTATGAACAGTCTGGCGCTGCAAAATGCTTTGGAAAACATCGGTGTTGATACGAGAGTTCAGTCCGCCATCGAGATGCGGCAGATCGCCGAACCATATATCCGGCGCAAAGCCATTCGCCATTTGGAAAAGGGCAGAGTCGTCATTTTTGCCGCCGGTACGGGTAACCCCTATTTTTCAACGGACACCACCGCTGCTTTGAGAGCCGCGGAGCTCGACGCGGAAGTCATTTTGATGGCCAAAAAAGTGGACGGCGTTTATTCCGCCGATCCGAAAACCGACGCCCGCGCCGAAAAGTTTGACCACTTGACCTATCAGGACGTGCTGCAGAAAGAGTTGAAAGTCATGGATTCCACGGCGGCCTCTCTCTGCAAAGACAACCATATTCCTATTATTGTATTCAATATCAATGGCAAGGACAACACGCGAAAAGCGGTGCTTGGAGAAAACGTTGGTACGATCGTTGGAGGTGAAACCAGTGATTAAAGATTACATGGAAGAAGCGGAACGCAGAATGGGAAAAACCGCGGAGGCGCTGAAGAGGGAATTCGCCACGTTGCGGGCAGGGAGAGCAACTCCCGCCCTCCTCGATAAGATTCAGGTGGATTATTACGGCACTTTAACCCCCCTCAATCAGATGGCGAACATTTCCGCCCCGGAAAGTCATCTTTTGATGGTGCAGCCCTGGGATAAGAGCACGTTAAAAAATATCGAAAAGGCGATTCTCGCCTCAGACCTCGGATTGAATCCCAATAGTGACGGTTCGGTGATCCGCATTGCCATTCCGCAATTGACGGAAGAACGTCGAAAAGAATTGGTGAAAATCGTTAGAAAGAAGGATGAGGAAGCCAAAGTCGCCATCCGCAATCTCAGAAGGGAACTCAACGACGACATCAAGGAATTGGAAAAAGAAAAGGAAGTTTCCGAAGACGAAGCCGGCCGCGCTTTGGATGAAGCCCAAAAGCTGACGGAAAAATGGACCAAGAAGTTGGATGAAATAACCAAAACAAAGGAAACCGAGATTATGGAAGTCTGATCAATTTAATGCGTATGCATTTTTGAATTTAATTTCATATTAATTAAGGAGGTGTATTTGAATGTATAAAATCACTGATGACTGCGTCGCTTGCGGTACTTGCTTAGACGAATGTCCCAGCGAAGCGATCAAAGAAGGCGATATTTATGAAATCGATCAGGAACTCTGCACCGAATGCGGTACTTGCGTCGATTCTTGCCCCAATGATGCGATCGTCGAAGAATAATGACAGAACCCCCTCGGCAGCGAGGGGGTTTTTCACCATTTTACGGGGGTATCCTTTTTTATGAAAAAAACCACAGAGAAGTTAAGAGATCAAATTGACCGAAACGCCGTTCCGCGCCATGTCGCCATCATTATGGACGGCAATGGCCGCTGGGCGCAAAAAAAGCGCCTCGGCCGGATCAAAGGCCATGTGGCGGGAGCGAAGATCATCCGAAACTTAACGGATGTTTCTTCGGAGCTGGGCATCAAAGCGTTGACGCTATACTGTTTTTCCACGGAAAACTGGCGCCGCCCTCTTGCCGAGGTCAATTTTCTGATGGATCTGATTCGCGGCTATCTTCTGGATCAAGCCGCCGACATGGTCAAAGAGGGAGTGCGGCTAACCTCCATCGGCGTCACCGAGGAACTGCCGGAAAAAGTAAAAAAAGAACTTCTTCGCGTCCAAGAGATGACCAAAGACTGCGAGAAGATTACCCTCAATCTGGCCTTAAACTACGGCGGCCGGGAAGAGATTGTTCACGCGGCGAAGATACTTGCCGCCAAGGTCGAAAAAGGCGAATTAAAGGCCGCCGATATCGACGAGGATCTTTTTGCCGCCCAGCTTTACACGGCTTTTTTGCCGGATCCGGATCTTTTGATCCGCACTTCCGGGGAGATCCGCCTTTCCAACTTTCTGCCTTGGCAGACTGCTTATACGGAATTTTATTTTACCGAGGTCAACTGGCCCGATTTTAGCGAGGCCGCCTATTATCGGGCGATTTTGGAATATCAGCGCCGCAGCCGCCGTTTTGGCGGGATTTCCTGAAATATTGGAATATGAAAATATAAGTATATGAGGATGAGAACATGTTAAAAACAAGAGTGATCAGCGCTCTGGTCTTTGTGCCTTTGATTTTGCTGGCGGCCTACTTCGGCGGCTTTGTTTTTGCCGCTTTGATGTTAGCCATTGCCCTGCTGGGCGGTTATGAATTTGGAAAAATGTTGGAGGCCAACGCTTACCGTTTGCTTCCCTGGATATATTACCCGGTGACTGTTTTGCTGATCGTCATGGCCCAACTTGCCCCCACCAACGGCGGAGTCACGGTGGCCGTGGCCTTTCTTGGTTTTGCCGCCTATTTGACCTTATTTGTCTTCGGCAAACTTCACCTCGATGAGGCGGCCCTCAACAGTCTCGCCTTGGCCTATATCCCCCTGACGTTGACCACGGCGATCTTTATGCGCTCCGGGATGGAACAGGGCATGTATCTGATTTTTCTGCTGCTGCTCATCGAGTGGCTCACCGACAGCGGCGCTTATTTCATTGGCAGCGCTTTCGGCAAGCATAAATTGATGCCCCGGGTCAGCCCCAAAAAGACAGTGGAAGGCGCCCTGGGTGGCATTGCCGCGGCATGCCTCGGCGCGCTCCTATTGAACGCGTTTGCCCACATCGCCCCTTATTGGCTCATCGTCGTCATCGCAGTCATTGTCTCCGTCGCGGGTCAGTTCGGTGATCTTTGCGAAAGCGCGGTGAAGCGCTGGGCACGGGTGAAGGATTCCGGCAATCTGATTCCCGGTCACGGCGGTATCTTGGACCGTTTTGACAGCATGTTTTTCGCCGCGCCCATCACTTATCTGATCCTTACGGTTTATCAGCTTTTCAAATAACAGATAACAGAGAACAGAGGAAATTCATTATGAAAACCATTGGTATTTTGGGCTCCACCGGTTCCATCGGACGCCAAAGCCTCTCTGTGCTGAATTGGTTTCCCGATGAATATAGGGTAAAACTTTTGGCGGCCAACAAAAACGCCGCTCTCCTTGCTGAACAGGCAAAAAAGTTTCAGCCGGAGGTCATTGCCCTTGCCGATCAGGGGAAATACAAAGAGCTGAAAGCTTTGTTGCCGGATTTTTCCGGTGAAATTTTGGCGGGGGCAGAGGGGATTGAGGCCGTTTCCGGGCTGCCGGTGGATATGATGATCCATGGTATTGCCGGCATGGCGGGGCTCTCTCCGCTTTTAACCACGCTGAAAGCCAAAAATAAGGTGGCTTTCGCCAACAAGGAAAGCCTTGTTACGGCGGGACACCTGGTGATGTCCCTGGTCAAAGAAATGGAAACCGCATTGCTCCCCGTGGACAGCGAACATTCCGCGATCTTCCAGTGTTTGCTGGGTGGTAGGAGCGGTTTGAAAAAATTGGTGCTGACGGCCTCCGGCGGGCCGTTTCGAGAATACACCGCGGCGCAGTTGGAGAATGTCACCCCGGAAATGGCCCTGGAACATCCCACCTGGAATATGGGAGCGAAGGTAACCATCGACAGTTCCACGATGATGAACAAAGGTCTGGAAGTCATCGAAGCCCATTGGCTTTTCGACTGTCCTTATGAACAAATCGAAGTTTTGATCCAGCCTCAAAGCGTCATTCACTCCATGGTCTGTTTTAAGGACGGTTCTTTCATCGGCCACCTGGGGAAGGCCGATATGCGCATCCCCATCCAATTCGCCTTGACCTATCCGGAGCGCAGGGAAAACCCTTTAACAGAATTGGACTTTGCCGCTTTGGGCCGCCTTGATTTCAGCGCGCCGAAAAAGGAAGTTTTTCCCCTTTTGGGCCTCGCCTACGAAGTAGGCAAGGCTGGCGGTACGCTGCCTGCGGTGATGAACGCCGCCAACGAAGTATTGGTGTATAAGTTCCTCGCGAAGAGAATAAAATATAAAGATATTTACAGGTATGTTGCCGAGACCGTGGCAAATCATGAAAATATTGCCGATCCGTCTCTTGGAGAGATTTTGGCGGCGGCGGCGGAAACCACGGAGAGACTGGCGCGTATCTGAAAAATAGGGAAGGTGTTTTCATTGAGTATTTTATGGACGGTTGTCTTGACTTTGGTGATGTTCGGCATTATTATCTTCGCCCACGAGGGCGGTCATTTGCTCTGCGCCAAAGCCTGCCACATTTACGTAGAAGAATTTTCCGTGGGCATGGGGCCGAAGCTGTTTTCCTTTCGGAAGGGAGACACCGCCTATTCTTTGCGGCTGCTGCCCATCGGCGGTTTCTGCAAAATGCCCGGGGAAGACGGCGAAAGCGATCTGCCCAACGGATTCGATAAAAAATCGGTACCCCAGCGTATGCTGGTGGTGGCCGGTGGCGCTCTGTTCAACATCATCTTCGCGGTGTTGCTCTTCATCGTCGCCTATATGGGACTGGGCACTTCCACCGAAGAGCCCATCATCGGCGAAGTCTATGAGGATTATCCGGCTTATGTGGCCGGCTTAGAGCCGGGGGACGTGGTGACCGCCATCAACGGGGAAGCCATCGCTTCCTGGGCCGATATGACGGCGATCATTCAGAAACAGGTTGGCACGGCGTTGGCCTTTACCGTTGACCGCGGCGGTGAAGTCGTCCAGCTGACCATTACCCCGGAAGCCGGTGACAGCGGCAGCGGCGTCATCGGCATTGTTGCCGCCAGGGAAAGCGTTTCCGTTTTCGAAGCTGTGAAAACCGGTTTTCGGCAGACTTATGAATTGACCAAACTGGTGCTGGTCAGCCTTGGGCAGATGGTCACCGGCGCCATTGGCTTGGATTTGGCGGGCCCGGTGGGCGTCGGTCAGATGGTGGGTCAGGCGGCCTCTTACGGTTTCTACAGTTTTCTGATCTTTGTCGCCGCCATCAGCGTGAACTTGGGCATCGTCAATCTGCTGCCCCTGCCTGCTTTGGACGGCAGCCGCCTCGTCTTTCTGGCCATTGAGGGAATTCGACGCAAACCCCTTGCCGCCAATGTGGAGGGGATGATCCATTTTGTCGGTTTCGTTCTGCTCATCGGCTTGCTGATCATCGTCACTTATTTTGATATTTCCAGGATCATGGGTTAAAAGGATGAAGACGAGAAAAAAGACAAGGCAGATTAAAATCGGTGATGTCTCCATCGGCGGCAATGCTCCCATTGTCATCCAGAGTATGAACAATACGAAGACCGCCGACGTAACAGCAACCCTCAGCCAGTTAAGGGCTTTGAAAACCGCCGGTTGCCAAGTGGGACGCCTTGCCGTCCCCGACAGCGAAGCCGCTGCGGCGCTGAAAAAGATCATACCGGAAAGCCCCCTGCCTCTGGTGGCGGATATTCACTTTGACTATCGTCTGGCGCTGACGAGCATCGAAAACGGCATCCAGGCTTTGCGGATCAATCCCGGCAATATCGGCAGCGAGGAAAAGGTCAAAGCCGTGATCGACGCGGCAAAGGAGAAAAACATTCCCCTCCGCATCGGCATCAACGGCGGCTCTTTGGAAAAGGACTTGCTGCAAAAATACGGCAATACTGCCGAGGCCATCGTGGAGAGCGCTTTAAGGGAAGTAGCTGTTTTTGAAAAATACCACTTTGAAGCTGTGAAGATCTCCGTAAAATCCTCCTCGGTGCCGAAAACCGTGGCCGCTTACGAGCTGTTGTCCGCGAAGGTGGACTATCCCCTCCACATTGGCGTGACCGAAGCGGGTACGCTGTTAAAGGGCAGCATCAAATCGGCTCTGGGCATCGGTATCCTGCTGCATGAGGGCATCGGCGATACGATACGGGTATCCCTTACCGGCGACCCGGTGCGAGAAGTCACCGTCGCCAAGGAGATTTTAAAGGGTTTGGGCCTCAGGGAAGAGGGGATTGAATTTATTTCTTGCCCTACCTGCGGTCGTACCAAAGTCGATCTGGAAGCCATGGTGACCGCCGTGGAAGACGAGTTAAAGGACTTTACGCCGCGGCGGCCCCTGACCGTGGCGGTGATGGGCTGTGAGGTCAACGGCCCCGGCGAGGCCAAAGAAGCCGACTACGGCATCGCCTGCGGCAGAGGACAGGGCCTTCTCTTCAAAGAAGGCGAGATTATCGGTAAATACCGGGAAGAAACCATTGTTGACATATTAGTGCGTGAAATCAGGAGGAATGAACAATGAGATACAGTAAGCTCTTTGCCCCGACTTTGAGAGAGGTTCCCGCGGAAGCGGAGATTGCCAGCCATCAGCTGATGCTGCGGGCGGGGATGATGCGGAAAGTAGCTTCCGGCGTCTATACTTACTTGCCTTTGGGCTGGCGGACCATTGAGAAAATCAGCGATATCATCCGAGAAGAGATGGACAGCGCCGGCGGTCAGGAACTGATGTTTCCCATTGTCCAGCCGGCGGAGCTCTGGCAGAAGAGCGGCCGCTGGGAGGTGTACGGCGGCGAACTGTGGCGGCTCAAAGACCGCCACGGCAGAGATTTCTGCCTTGGCCCCACCCATGAGGAAATCGTTACCAGCCTCGTTTTAAACGACGTCAATTCCTATAAGCAGCTGCCTTTGATAATCTATCAGATTCAGAATAAATACCGGGACGAACGCCGCCCCCGTTTCGGCCTGATGCGGAGCAGGGAATTCATTATGAAGGACTGCTACAGTTTTGACCGGGACGAGGCCGCCCTTGATGTTTCCTATCATCTGATGTACGACGCTTATGTCAATATCTTCAACCGCTGTGGATTGGATTTTCGCCCCGTCAAGGCGGATAACGGCGCCATCGGCGGCAGTTCTTCCCATGAATTCATGGTCTTGGCCGAAAGCGGTGAAGCGGAAATTCTCTATTGCGATGCCTGCACTTACGCCGCCAATGTGGAAATTGCCGACTGCGCCCAAGAGGAAATCATAAAAGAAGCGCAGCTACCTTTGGAAAAAGTGCTGACGCCGGAATGCCGCACCATTTTGGATGTGGCGGATTTCCTTCATATGGATACGGTGAAGACCATGAAGGCACTCTTTTACATGGCGGATGAAAAACCGGTGCTGATTTTTGTGCGGGGCGACCGCCTGATGAATGAGGTTAAAGTGCAAAATTACCTTGGCGTGACCCTTTTCTATATGGGTACGGAGGAAGACCTCAAAAACGCTGGTCTGACCCAGGGCTTTATCGGCCCCTGCGGTCAAAAAGTCCGGGTCTTGCTTGACCGGGAGGTGGCGGAAAGCGCCAATCTCTGCTGCGGCGCCAATGAAGAGGGCTACCATCTAAAAAACGCCAATTTCGGCCGTGATTTCCAGGGGGAAGTCGGTGATTTCCGTCTGGTGGAAGCAGGGGAACGCTGCCCTGATTGCGGCGGCCTGCTGCAGAGTGCCCGCGGCATCGAAGTGGGACAAGTGTTTAAACTTGGTACCAAGTACAGCCTTTCCATGGAAGCTTCCTATCTTGATGAGAACGGCAAGGCCAATCCCTTTGTGATGGGCTGCTACGGAATTGGCGTAGGCCGTACTATGGCGGCGGCCATCGAACAGAATCACGATGAAAACGGCATCGTCTGGCCGAAAGCCATCGCGCCTTTTCAGGTCATCCTCGTTCCCGTCAGCGAAAAGAGCACGCGACAAATGCAAGCGGCCAACGATCTATACGCGGCCTTGCGGGAAAAAGGCGTGGAAGTGCTCCTTGACGACAGGGCGGAACGGGCCGGTGTGAAATTCAAAGACGCTGATCTGATCGGCATTCCTTTGCGCATCACCATCGGTGATAAAAGCCTTGATCAGGGTTTGTTGGAATACAAAGAACGAAAATCGGGAGTCAGCGGCAGTATCGACGCGGCGGCGGCCGTTGGCGAAGTGCTGCGTCTCCTTGAGGGGATTGTATAAAGGAGGCTGCTTATGACCAGAAGAAATTTATCCCTGCTTTTCCTCGGTGCGCTCTTTATTTTTCTTGGCGTCCTTTGGGGCGGCAATTCTTTCGGGATTTGGGATGTGGATCTTTTTTTCCGCGGTTGGTGGACGCTGTTTCTGATCATCCCGCCCATTTTCGGCATGATTCAGCACGGCGTCAAGAGTTTTGATCTGGTCGTCCTCTTCATCGGCCTGGTCTTTCTCTTTTCTTCACAGGGCGTTTTCAGCTGGGGCACGGTGAGCAAACTCTTTTTGCCGGCGCTGTTGATCATCATCGGACTTTTGGTGATTTTCAGCATTTTTCGCCGGAAAGCAGTACCCGGCATTGATCGGGAGGCCATGGCCCATCTTTCCGCTGTCTTTTCCGGCGTCAAGCACGATTTCATCAACGAAACCTACGCAGGCGGCCGGGTGGAGGCGATTTTCGGCAGCGTTGATCTCGATCTCCGCAACGCCGTCATCGAGGAGGATATCTATATGGAGGTAAACGCTGTTTTTGGCGGCGTCAAAATATTCTTTCCTCCCAACGTCAAGGTGATTGCGGATAAAAACGCTGTTTTTGGCGGTGTCAGTGATAAGACGGTGACCAACAGCGCCGTGAATACGCCCCAGGTGCATGTGAAGTGCAGCGCTGTTTTCGGCGGCGTGGAGTTATACTGATTCGACTGGTGCGCGATCATAGAAAAGCGCGCTTTTGCGGGCTTTCGGTCTATGTTTGGCATGATTATGAATGGGAATGGAAAACGGCGCGTGCGCCGTTTTTCTTTTTGAATTATTGCCTGTTTTGGGTTATAATAAGAATAACATCATGAAAGAGAGGTGAGACCATGAGTAAAAAAGTGACCCTTGAAATCCGCGGCCTGCATTGCGCCGGTTGCGTCATGAACGCGGAAAAAGTCATTGGCAAATTACCTTACGTTGAAGAAGTGACCGTGAGCCTGACTGCGGAAAAAATCAACGCCACCCTGAAAACAGGCAGCGCTGAGGAAATTCAGGGCGTGATCACCGCCGTGGAAGGCGCCGGCTTTGACGCTTTCGTCGCCGATGAAGAGCAGCCCGCCGAGGATGACGAAAGTGACCTAAGAAGGGAAAAGAAACGTCTTTGCTTCTCCATTGTCTTTGCGGGTCTCGTGCTCTATTTGGCCATGGGGCCCATGATCGGTCTGCCTCTCCCCGCCTTTTTCGGCGGTCACCACAGTTTTTCTTTGGCCTTGACAGAACTGATCCTCTCTATACCGGTGGTGATCAGCGGTTTCTCCTTTTATCAACGGGGGATTCCTGCTCTGTTCAAAGGGCATCCCAATATGGACAGTCTCGTGGCGGTGGGTACCGCTTCGGCCTTTATTTATAGCGTTGCCGCCATGATCAATGGTGAATACGCGGGGGTTTATTTCGAGTCCGGTTGTACCATCATCGCTCTCGTTTCCGTTGGCCGCTATTTGGAATCCCGGGCCAAACATAAAACCGGCGACAGTATCCGCCGCCTGATGGATCTTTCACCTCAAACGGCTTTGGTGGAGATCAACGGTGTTGAACAGGAAATACCGGCGTCTCAAATCAAAATCGGCGATATTTTCAGCGTTCGTCCCGGAGAGCGGATTCCCGCCGACGGCAAAGTGATCTCCGGCGGCAGCGCCGTGGATGAATCGATGCTGACCGGAGAAAGCATTCCCGTCGATAAAGAAGTCGGCGACGCTGTTTTCGGCGGCTCCCTCAATAAAAACGGCGCGCTGCGCTGTGAGGCGGTATACGACGGCAAAAATACGGCGCTCTCCAGAATTATTTCTCTGGTGGAGGAGGCGAGGGCCTCCAAAGCGCCGATTGCCCGGATCGCCGATCGCGTGGCCGGCGTCTTCGTGCCGGTGATCATCGGTATCGCGCTGCTTGCCGCGATCCTCTGGCTGCTGGCCGGGGAACCGCTGGCCTTTGTGCTAACGGTATTCATCTCCATTCTCGTGATTTCCTGCCCTTGCGCGCTGGGACTGGCCACGCCCACGGCGATCTCCGTGGGTACCGGGAAAGGCGCGCAGTACGGCGTGATCTTCAAAAGCGGCGAAGCCTTGGAACTATGCCGTAAAGTAAAGACAGTGGTTTTTGATAAAACGGGAACGCTGACCAAAGGAACGCCGGTGGTCACGGATATCGTTTCCTTTTCCGACCTCAGCGAGGAAGATCTGTTGTTTTACGCCGCCTCCGCGGAGCAGGGGACGGAGCATCCCTTGGGGGAAGCCGTATTGCAAGCGGCGACCGAACGCGGTCTGTCCTTGGCGCGGAATGAACATTTCGAAACGTTGCCCGGTCATGGTATACGCAGCACGGTCCAGGGCAAAGAGGTCTTTTGTCTCAGCGAAAAGGCGGCCCAAAAGCAGGGTAAAATCGATTTAAAATGGCGGGAAACTGTCGTTTCCTTTGGCGCGGAAGGCAAAACTCCGGTGTACGTCCTTTTGGAACAAAAGGTAATCGGCGTCCTCGCCATTGCCGATACGGTGAAGGATAACGCCGCTTCGGTCATCGCCTCTCTGCAAAAGAAGGGCATTCGCACGGTGATGCTGACCGGCGATAAAAAGGAAACGGCAAAAGCCATCGGCAAAACCCTCGGTATCGACGATATCATTGCCGAAGTATTGCCCCAGGATAAAGCAGCGCAAATCAAGCGTTTGCGGGAGCACGAAACCGTCGTCGCCATGGTGGGGGACGGCATTAACGATGCTCCCGCCCTGGCTGCCGCCGATGTGGGCATGGCGGTGGATAACGGTACCGACGCGGCCATTGCCGAAGCTGACGTCGTCTTTATGAGTTCGGATATCGGCGGCGTTTATACAGCGGTGATGCTTTCCGGCGCCGTCTTGCGCAACATCAAGGAAAACCTTTTCTGGGCGTTTTTCTATAACGTGCTGGGCATCCCCATTGCCGCCGGGGTACTCTATCTTTTCGGCGGTCCTCTGTTGAATCCCATGATCGCGGCGGCGGCCATGTCCTTTTCTTCCATCAGTGTGGTGATGAACGCCTTACGGCTTAATTTGTTTAAACTGAAATAACCGACAACAACAGCGGGCGTCTGCTTGCGATAAGCGTAGAACTTATCACAAGCAGACGCCGGTTTTTGCCGTTCTCTAAGTTTTACGGCAATCTTTAAAAAAGCGGTCAGCAACACCGCCACAAGGATCAATGCATATCTTTTTCCGTAAAATCCAGGGGTTCGTGGAAGATCAGTTGGTGGAGATCGTTAAGGCCCTCTTTGATTTCATCTCTGGACCAACCGGCGCTTGCCAATTCTTCCGGGTGAAGCAGGGTCAGAGATTCGTAAAAATCGAGGCCGATGATGTAGTTTTCCGCCAGGGGATAATTTTCGACACAGCGAAAGAGAAGGTTTTCCGCTTCGTCGAGTTTCCCCGCGGCGATCATTTCCTGTAATATTTCCGGCAGCATGTCGTCGTCGGAAACGGAATTGGTGGGGCGGGGAATTTCCGTGCGGGTGCCGCGTTCGCCGCCTGCCCTCATACCGGAGGCAAGATCATAGATCATGCGCAGTAACCAGTCTTGGCTCGGATCCATCGTAAAACTCCCTCCTTTTTCTGTTATTATAACATAGAAACCGAAAAATCATAAGAAAAGATAGAAAGTCATAAGAAGTGGAGAGAATCATATTGAATTGTGGAAATTCTATGATATACTTATTAAGTATTTGAATTTCATATGTCTAAACGAAGTTTGCAGGAAAAAATGGTTGCATTGACCGACGGATTAACACTCTCAGGTACGAAGACTGTAAACGGATAGAACTCTGGAGAAACCCATAGGGGTGCCGAAGGTGCAAGGTGACTGTCACTTAATCTCTCAGGCAAAAGGACAGAGAAAAAGAGGAAGGATACGTCAAAGAAGGTTCCTCTTATTTTCTTATGTCTGCCGGAGTAAAACGTGTTTTTACTTCGATTTTTTATATGGATTCAAAATATGGAATTATTTTATTTTTAGAGGTGGGAAATATGGGATTTTTGAACTCGATGTTTGACCTTGAGGATTTTGTGAACATTGATTCCTTCGCGGCATTTGTAAGTTGGCTGGACAATATCGTTTGGGGGCCCTTGATGCTGATCCTCATCGTCGGTACAGGTCTGTTTTTGACGGTACGGTTAAAATTCAGACCGTGGAGGAATCTCGGCTATGCTTTAAAATCAATCTTCGCGAAGAAAGACGAGACCAAATCAGGTGATATTTCACCTTTTCAATCCCTGATGACGGCGCTTTCCGCCACCGTTGGCGTGGGTAATATCGCGGGGGTTGCCACGGCCATGGCCGCCGGCGGTCCCGGGGCGTTGTTTTGGATGTGGCTCACCGCCATTGTCGGTCTTTCCACAAAATACGCGGAAAGCACTTTGGCCGTGAAATTCCGTACGGTGAACGACAAAGGTGAAATGGCCGGGGGGACCATGTTTGCCTTAAGAGACGGATTGAAATACAAAACCCTCGGTAAAATTTTAGGCTTCTTATTCGCCTTTTTTGCCGTCGTCGCTTCTTTCGGCATTGGCAACATGACCCAAAGCAACACCGTTGCCAGCGCCATGAAGAACGCTTTTGGTGTTCCGCTTTGGCTTACCGGCATTTTTCTTGTGGGCTTTTGTCTCATCGTCATCCTTGGCGGCATCAAAAAGATCGGTTCTGTTTCCGGCAAAATCGTACCCTTTATGGCAGCTTTCTATTTCGTCTTTTCGGCGATCTTTATTTGCATGAACATCGAGCAACTGCCGATGGGCTTATATAATATTTTCATCGGCGCTTTCGCGCCCCAGTGTATCATGGGCGGTGTTCTCGGTAATGTCATTGCCACGGCGATCCAAAAAGGGGTTGCCCGAGGCGTCTTCTCCAATGAAGCGGGCTTAGGCTCCGCGCCCATTGCCGCCGCGGCGGCGCAAACGGATCATCCCGCCCGCCAGGGTTATGTCAATATGACCGGTACCTTTATTGATACCATCATCATCTGCTCCTTGACCGGCTTGGTCATTGCCTGTTCCGGCGTGCTTTATGATCCCATTACCGGCGTTTATACCTCGTTGACCGGGGCAGACCTGACCTCCGCCGCGTTTTCCGCCTCCTTTGGTATTTTCGGCTCCTGGTTTGTGGCCCTTGCCGTATTCCTTTTCGCGTTTTCCACGATTTTGGGTTGGTCCTACTACGGTGAAAAATGTCTGGAATACCTTGCCGGGGGTACCAAACTGAATGTCGCCTACCGCCTTATTTTCTCTCTGCTGCCCTTTGTCGGTTCCATGGTTTCTCTGGAACTTGCCTGGAATATCTCGGATGTCTTCAACGCTTTGATGGCGATTCCCAACTTGATCGCCTTGATCCTGATGAGCAATATCATCGCCAAAGAAACCGAGGATTTCCAGTACAATTACTTGATTCCGGAGAAGAAAGCGGCCAAGGAAAGAAAAATGGCCAAAAAGGCCGCTTAAATTCAGCGAAAAAAGAACCAAAATAAAACCGCGTTTGGATGCTCTTCCAAACGCGGCTTTTTCATTGGTCGAAAAATTCCAGTAGTTTTGATTTGATTTTGATTTCGTAAGGCTGTCCGGCTGCGGGGACGATATCCGGCGTTTCATTGTCGGTTTCACCGCTGGTGACGGCAACGGAAACGTCGTCGGTGAGATCGACAAAACAGAGGGGCGGATACAAAACGCACCACCAGTTTTTCCCTTTACCCTCTCCCAAAATAATGCGGTAGGCGTTGTATTTCCCGGCGGGAAGGGTGATGCTGCCATAGGTTTTGGTGGGGAAAACGCTTGTCCCAAGCTTTGCCGTGGTCGTATAGGAGAACCCCTCCGCGGTTAGCACAGCATTGGCTGTGTCGATGATCGCGTCACTTTCTGCGTTTAAAATCGCCGCCGCTTCCTCTTTTGACGCCGCCTCGCTTAAGGCGGTATTGACTTGATCAAGGACGGCGTCGCGGACTTTCAGCTTCACGGCCTGATCGCAAACGCTGTCGCTGTTGGCGATCACGTGGAAACGGATCAGGGAATTGTCCTTTATGCGGTTCCCGTTGATGGACGCGGCGCATACCACCGTCAAAACAAGGCATAGGAACAGCAGAACGAGTATTTTCTTTTTCGTATTCATAAAAACTCCCTCAAACGTACTTTCTGAGGTTCATCAGGGCGTTCTTTTCCAGGCGTGAAACCTGAGCCTGGGAAATACCGATTTCCGAGGCGACTTCCATCTGTGTTCTGCCCTGAAAGAAACGCATATTGATGATCTTCTTTTCCCTGGGGGCGATTTTTTTCATCGCCTCACTGATGGCGACTTTTTCCAGCCAAAGGGCGTCGCTGGTTTTATCGTCGCCGATTTGATCCATGACCAGCAGGGGATCGCCGCCGTCGTGGTAAAGCGGCTCATACAGAGAAATCGGATCCTGAATCGAATCCATGGCGAAGATGACGGTTTCCTCCGGCAGTTCCAGCATTTTGGCAAGTTCGGCGGTTTTCGGTTCTCTGGCGTGTTCGTTGATGAATGCTTCTTTGGCCTGCAGCGCCCGGTAAGCGATATCCCTTAGGGAACGGCTGACGCGCAGGGAGTTGTTGTCCCGCAAATAGCGTCGAACCTCGCCGATGATCATTGGTACGGCGTAGGTGGAAAAACGCACGTTTTGGGACAGATCAAAATTATCCGCGGCTTTGATCAGACCGATGCAACCCACTTGAAAAAGATCGTCGGGATTTTCCCCACGATTAGAGAAGCGCTGGATCACGCTGAGGACGAGACGCAGATTGCCGCTGATGATTTTTTCGCGGGCATAATCGTCGCCGTGCTGCATTTTTTTAAAGAGATCGCGCATGACAGTATTGCTTAAAACGGGTAACTTCGACGTATCAACGCCGCAAATTTCTACTTTACGATTGACCATGTTGTTTCCCCCCATTCAAAACTCTGTATCTAATATGGTTCGTATTTCCTGATGTTATGCTGTTGAAAAAGGGGAATTTATGGCAATAAAAAGGGCTTGATTTGAGATTTCTCAAATCAAGCCCTACTTTTCAGTTTCAGTTTATTAACTGTTTTGTTGTTTGAATACCATCATGATTTTCGCGGCTTCCGCTCTATTGCAGTATGATTGCGGGTTCAACATGCCCAAATCATCGCCGTTGATGACACCATGGGCCACAGCCCAGTTCATTGCTTCTAAAGCCCAGCTGTTGACTTTTGCGCCGTCGTTGAAGTCGGCTACAGTTTTCCCGGTGTTGCCGTTGACACTGATGTTTTCCGCTTCGGCGTAACGGTAGACCATGGTTACCAGATCTTCTCTGCTGATGGCCGTGTCTGGAGCGAAGGTTGTGTCGGTCATACCGTTGACGATATCGTTATTGGCAGCCCAGGCAATATAGGGTGCGTAATAGAAGTTGGCGTTAACGTCGCTGAAGGCTGTATTGACCGGCGTTGTACCGCTGACGCCGCTGCTTCTGCCTAAAACTGTAATGAACATGCCCCTGGTGATGGAGGAACGCGGCGAGAAGGTCGTGACGGAAGTGCCGTTAAAGAGTTTGTTTTCCACACTGTAAATGACGGCGTTGCAGAACCAGTCACTGCGCTTCACATCGTTAAAGCCCAGGATGGAAGTGGGGTAGTTTTTAATGGTTTTCAGCGTGCGATCCAGGGTTAGGTTGATTTTGCCGGTGCCGTTGGCAAGATCAATCCGGCTCACCGCGTCCTGATAAACGCTGTTGATTTTAGCCTGATACGTTGCGGAGTAATCGGTGAGGTCCAGTGAATTGTAGTATGTGGTCAGCTGATTTTTCGCGGTATATCGGGTGTTTTCTATGGTTGTGGAAGATTCGCTGCCTAAACTGTAATAAGTGGCGATGGCTTTGGCGTCGGCTTCGCCGAGTTTTTTGAGATCATCTTCCGAATTGGCGAATGTGTAATCCGAGGAATTGGTTAAAAAGCAATGTTCAATGATGCAGGAGGGGATTTCATAATAGGCCGGATATTTGATGATGCCGTAATAATCGGCGAGGCGGATACCGTCGGTCCAACGGGTGCCGTCTTCGGAATCCCTTGTAAAGACGCCCCGCTTTTTAATGCCCAAATTACCTAAGTTATTGACAATTTGGTTGCCGAGTCCGGTCAGGGCATATTCCTCCAAACAGGAGACGTAGACTTCACCGCCGTTCGCGCTGGAATTGCTGCTGCCGTTAAAATGAATGCTCAGCATCAGGTCCGCGCCGTAACCGGCGGCAATTTGGGCGCGTTCCGGTCGGCTTAAGACCGTATCGCCGGTGCGGGTCAGAAATACGGAGACTTTCCCGCCGTAATTCTGTTCCAAATAGGCTTTGCAGTATTGCGCTACCTTAAGGTTATAGTATTTTTCATATAAACCCGTGGAACCGGAGGCGACGGTATAGGTTCCCGATTCGCTGCCGCCGTGTCCCGGGTCAAGGACGACGATGAGGTTTCCGTTGGTGGCGGAGGTCGTTATGGTCTCCGGCAGCACGGTCAGGGGAGAGACGACGCTGATGCCGTCATCGCCTTCCTCGTCGGCGTATACATCCGCTTCCGCGGCCAAAATACCGCAGGAAAAGATAAAAAGAAAAGAAATCGTACAGAGAAGCGTTAAGATACCGCGCAGTTTTTTCTTCATAATAAATAATAAACTCCTTTTGGTGAGTTATTTTATGTTCCGCCGGGGCAGTAAGTCGAACCGAAACAGCAAGCTTCGGAAACCGCATGGCTTTTATCAGATCTTGATAACATCATTGCCAGGGGGAACCTTTGCTGTTCATGGTGAAGGCGCATCTCGTAGGCAAGGAACCGGCAGGAACGATGACGAAGAATCCATCGCCTAATATTATTAAAACACAAATGATAAAAAATGACAAGGGAAGGTTTTCTTAAGATTTTATGAATAGAAATATCGCCTAAGGGGGTAAAGGGGGTTATGATGATGCTATGGGACAAAAACAGTACATGAAATCGGTTACGATAGACCCAGAAAAAGCGCAAAAGGGAGGGAAAGCCATGAACGAGGTACTGCTCTATCAGGAAAACAGCGCCGACGCAACCATCGCGGTTGCCGCCCAGATCGATGAATATGGACGTTTGCTGATTTTAGGCGATGAGTATGACGGGGAATGGGAAAAAGAGTATTGTTATTTGATTGACAGGGAAAATACCGAAAAACTGTGGGCCTTGTTGAAAAACAGGCGTTACGCCACCCTTTTACAGGCGTTGACCGCAGGGTTTGACGATTCAAACGGATGTGAGCGCCTGATGGAATATTGCAGGGAACACGGCGTCTCCTACCAGTATTTTGAAGTGGAATAAAAAGATCAGAAATAAAAAAACCGCACAGTTCATAGACTGCGCAGCAGCGGCGGCAACCAGAAAGTTATCTTATACCTTATATGAAATATGATCCCGATGATACCATCTTTGTGCTTGAAGATAAATCCCCACATCTTTTTATTAAGATACCAAATGAAAGAGGTGAAATCATCCTACCCTCAGCGTAGTATAATCCTTGATCATAATTTCTACTGTTGTGGTGTATCGTGTGCAACCTTGCCAAGGTTGAAGTCGAGAGCTCGCATCCTTGATGATCATTTCTACTGTGATTGATCCGAAAGCCTTTTGCCTATCGAAGCGGAGCAATTTTTATAAAATGAAAAGCGCAGAGAAGTATTTTTCTCTGCGCTTTAGGCCGTCGACAAAGTCTGATACGCGGCGAACCCTTTGCCCCGCGACTGCTTGAGTACCTCTATGTACACGGCACAGCCGCAGCTCAAAGTGTTCACCGTGTCTAAGCCTTTCTCGGCAGCCTATCATCCTGTAGCCCAAAATCCGCTGACGCGTATTTTGTCTACAGTCTGAAGCGCAGAGAAGTATTTTTCTCTGCGCTTTCTTTTTAGCCGTTCCTACGCTCAAACTTTTCACAAGCGGTGTCGCTGCAGCACGACGCTGACATTTGCGATGTGCATGTTCCGACGGTGATTTCTTTGGCGGTGCAACCGTTGGCGTGATTGTATTTGCATTCCTCAACGCGACAGATCAGGTTATCCAAAGAGGCCACCTCCTTTCGCGTAAAATTGACTACTTTTTTATTATGTCCGCAAAAAACTTTTTCATGCCCTTTTCAAATGTGGTGAAATAGGATATAATCATTAAATATGAAAAACCCCACAAAGCCTAAAACGCAAAAAGAAATCCTTGCCCGCCTGGCTACGGTTTACGCCGATGCCAAGCCCGCGCTGCGCTATAAAAACCCCTACGAGCTGCTGATCGCCGTTTTGCTTTCCGCTCAATGCACCGACGAGCGGGTCAATATCGTCACCGAAGAGCTTTTTTTGGAAGCCCCGGACGCTACCGCTATGGCAGACCTCGGCGAAGAAAAGGTCAGAGAAATCATTCGTTCCTGTGGCCTCTACAAGAACAAGGCGAAAAACATTGTGGCTTTGAGCGAAGTTTTAGCGGCGCGGTACAGCGGTGAAGTACCCTGTACCAGAGAAGACTTGGAGGCGCTCCCCGGCATTGGCCGGAAAAGCGCCAATGTGGTGCTGAGCGTTGCTTTCGGTTTCCCCGCCATTGCCGTGGATACCCATGTGTTTCGGGTCAGCCGCCGCATGGGATTTTCCCAAGGGAACGATGTGCGCAAAGTCGAAAACGATCTGATGGCGCTGATTCCCCAAGAGGACTGGGGAGCGGCCCACCACTGGCTGATCTTTCACGGGCGGCGCGTCTGTAAGGCCGCGAAACCCCTCTGTGACAGCTGCCCTGTGGGAGATATATGTCCCCGCTTAGTTTTAAAAAATTAAAAAATAAGGAGAAATAAGAAAATAATGGACGGACTTTGGTATACTGAAAATTGGATTCCCGGCATAAACATTAGCCTAAAGATTAAAACAAAACTCTACGAAGAGGAAACGCCCTTTCAGTTTTTGGAAGTCGTGGATACCGATGTTTGGGGCAAAGCGCTCTTTCTTGACCGCTGCATTATGACGACGGACCGGGACGAATTCATCTATCACGAGATGATCACCCATATCGCGATGAATGCCCATAAAGCGCCGAAAAACGTGCTGGTGATCGGTGGCGGTGACGGCGGCGTCATCCGCGAAGTGGTAAAGCATCCTGAGGTGGAAAAAGCCACCCTTTGCGAAATCGACGAAGCGGTGGTGCGCGCCGCCAAAAAGTACTTCCCCCAGATTGCCTCTGAATTGGAAAATCCCAAGGTAGAAGTGCTTTTTGCTGACGGTGTGAAACACATCAAAGAACATCTCAACTACTATGATGTGATCATCGTCGATTCTACCGATCCCGTTGGGCCTGCCGTGGGTCTTTTTCAGAAGGACTTCTATCAATGCGTTTATGACGCTTTGAAGGAGGACGGTGTCTTTGTTGCCCAGACGGAATCGCCCTTTGTCTATCCCGACATTGTTCCCGGCGTCTACCATACCATTGAATCCATCTTTCCCATCACCCGGGAATATCTCGCGGCGATCCCGACCTATCCCGGTAGTATGTGGGGATTCACTTTGGGTTCCAAAAAGTATGATCCGCTGCAGCTGAAAAAAGAAGATATCTGCGCGCCCGAAACGAAATACTACAGCCCGGATATGCACTTTGCGGCGTTTGTTCTGCCTCCCTTCGTCAAGGAGTTGATCGGAGGAAAATAATGAAATCTGACCCTGGGTTCGTTCCTTTTCTTACGGCGGAGGCGGAAGAAAAATATGCCGACGCCGTGATTTTGGGTTGTCCCTACGAGGACCCTGACGCTTTTCGCCGCGGCGCAAAGGACGCGCCCCAGGCAATGCGCGACTTTTCCCGCCATATCAGCGCGTATCATCCAGATTCCGGTAGGGATCTCAGTCGTTGGGCCGTGGCGGATAAAGACTGTATCGAACAAAACGAAAACCATGAAAACGAAGAAGCCGTTTTCTCCTATTTGGAGGAAGCGGCGTTTTCTGTTTTAAGGGACAAACGCTTCCTGCTGGCTTTAGGCGGCGCCCGCGCCATTGCTTATCCTTTGATCAAAGCGGCGAAAAGGATGTATCCAAAACTGAAGGTGATCTCCCTGGACGCCCATACGGGCAAAGAGAAGCGAGGGGCTTATGTCAGTCACGATAACGTCTTTACCGCACTGACCGAGGATTTCTTTCCCAAGAGCGACCTCTACCAGTGGGGGAGCCGCGTGGGCAGTGAATACGCCGTAAAAGACTGCAAGGTGCGCCAGTTCTATACGCCGTCCCACGTCAAAAAGGGGGTTTTGGAGCAGATGCACAAGCTCTATCAATACCCTGTTTACCTCACCATCGATATCGACGTTATGGATCCGCCCTTTGCTCCCGGCAGCGGTCATCCCGTTTACGGCGGCATCGGCACGACGGAGCTTTTCGAAACCGTCGCTCTTTTGCAGAGTCTGAATGTGGTGGGAATGGATTTGACGGAGATCGTACCCGCTTACGATAAAAGCGGTATCACCACGGTTTTAGGGGCGACGCTTGTGAAAGAAGCGCTCATTCATTTTCTGCCGAAATTCAAAAAAAGACCTTGACAAAAGGGGATAAAGGCGATAGAATGAATTTGCTCTGAAAATAGAGGTGTTGAAAAACGCCTTCCAATCGGAAGCACGCTGTCAGCCCAAAAAGTGGTTGACAAAAAGATTGAGGTATGATAGAATCGTTCTCGTGACATTCCCGGGTGATTAGCTCAGTTGGGAGAGCGCCTGCCTTACAAGCAGGATGTCGGCAGTTCGAGCCTGTCATCGCCCACCATTACATGGCGCAGTAGCTCAGTTGGTTAGAGCGTCGGCCTGTCACGCCGAAGGTCGTGGGTTCGAGTCCCATCTGCGTCGCCACTTGCTTCGGTAGCTCAGTCGGTAGAGCAGAGGACTGAAAATCCTCGTGTCGGTGGTTCGATTCCGCCCCGAAGCACCATTACTGTTTAAAATGCGGGTATAACTCAGTGGTAGAGTGCAACCTTGCCAAGGTTGAAGTCGAGAGTTCGAATCTCTTTGCCCGCTCCAAATTGGCTCCTGTTTTATCGGACAGGAGTCTTTTTATTGCTCTTTTCGTTTTTGGTCATTTGTGCTATAATATAGCACAATCATAGAAAAGAGCGTGATTCCATGGAATATTCTGATTTGGTCGAAGGCGTATTCATTGAACGGAAGAACCGCTTTGTCGCCGAGATCGAAGTGGCGGGGGCGCGCACCTTTGCCCACGTGCCAAACACCGGGCGCTGTAAAGAGATCTTTCTGCCCGGGGCGAAGATCATCGTCAGGCGTGCGGCAAACCCCAAGCGCAAATACGCTTATACCCTCTTAATGGTTTATAAAAACAACATGCTGATTCATATTGATTCCGCCGGCGCCAACCGCCTGGCGGAAGAAGCCCTCCTGCAGCATAAAATCAAAGGCTTGGAGGAGGTCACCGAAGTAAGGCGGGAGCAGAGCTTTGGCCGCTCCCGCTTTGATTTTCGTTTCCAAAAAGGCAAAAAGCTTTGCTATATGGAGGTCAAAGGCGTCACTTTGGAAGAAAACGGCGTCGCCAAATTTCCCGACGCGCCGACCATCCGGGGCGCCCGGCATCTATCGGAGTTGGCCGAGGCCCGCGCTGCGGGGTACGGCGCTTACGTTCTC
Organism: Clostridiales bacterium; assembly: GCA_040776805.1. Taxonomy (GTDB): domain Bacteria; phylum Bacillota; class Dehalobacteriia; order UBA7702; family UBA7702; genus UBA7702. The sequence continues at coordinate 74,946 of JAXGZS010000008.1, forward strand.
TTTGTGATTCAAATGAAGGGCGTAACGTCCTTTACGCCGTTTTTGGAACGGGATTTATTGTTCACTAAGAATCTCATCGCGGCGCACCGCGGCGGGGTAGAGGTGCTGGCTTACGATACCCTCGTAACGCCGGAAAACATCACCCTTGACCGGGAAGTCGACGTCTATTTACCCGATGGGGAGGAATTCATATGACAAAAATCGAATTTGGTTACGGCAAAATAAAAATGGCGGTGGAGATAGAGGAAAAGAACCTGTTATCTTCCCTTTTGCCCAAAAAACAGGAAAACTGCGGCGACTACCGGGCGGTTTTAAAGGAATCTCTCAATCATCCCATCGGCAGCAAAAGACTGGGGGAAATCGCCAAAGCGGGACAGAAAGTCGCGTTGATCATCAGCGACGTGACCCGGCCTTGCCCCAGTTATAAAATTCTCCCCTATGTGGTTGGGGAACTGAATGATGCCGGAGTCAAAGACGAAGATATCATCATTGTCAGCGGTCTCGGTTCCCACCGCAAGCAGAGTAGGGAAGAGCATCAGCGTCTGGTCGGCGCCGATCTGTTTCACCGCGTCAAAGTTGTCGATTCCGATGTGGAGGACTTTGTGCTCGTCGGGGAAAGCAGCTGGGGAACGCCGTTTGAGGTGTTTCGTCCCGTGGCAGAAGCCGATATCAGAGTCGCCGTGGGCAATATCGATTATCACTATTTCGCCGGTTACAGCGGCGGCTGCAAGGCGATTGTCCCCGGTGTCTGCACCAGGAGCACGATTGAGAAGAATCACAGCATGATGCTGCTCCCCGACGCCAAAGTCGGCAAGGCCGACGGTAACCCCGTTCGCAATGACATCGAAGAGATTTTACAGTTCCTTTCCCTTGATTTCATTGTCAATGTGGTTTTGAACGAAGAGAAGGAGATTGTCGCAGCCGTCAGCGGACATCCCATTGAAGCCCACCGTAAGGGCTGCGCGATTCTGGATGTATTATATAAGCAGCCCATCACGGAGCTGGCGGATATCGTGATCGCTTCCCCCGGGGGGCTGCCCAAGGATTTAAACGTCTACCAAACCCAAAAAGCCTTGGATAACGCCCAGTGGGCGGTGAAAGAAGGGGGTATTATCATTCTCGTCGGCGAATGCGGCGAAGGTTACGGTGAAAAAACCTTTGAATGCTGGGTCAACGAAGCCAACTGTGCCGAAGATCTGCTGAACCGGATTCAGGCTGATTTTAAACTCGGCGGCCATAAAGCCGCCGCCATCGCCAAAGTGAGCCAAAAAGCAAAAATCTTCCTTGTTTCCGCTTTACCCAAAGAAAAGGTGAAGAAACTCTATATGACGCCCTTCTCTGATTTACAAACCGCATACGACGCCGCCCTGGCGGAAAAAGGGCAAAACGCGACCGTTTACGGTATGACGGTGGGCGGCACCACGTTGCCTTGCTGCGGAGAGGTTTAAATGGAAAATTACGCGGGATTGGCCGCGATCTACGATCTCATGATGCTGGGCGTCGATTACGAAGCTTGGGCCGATTACGTGATTGAGGCGGCGGAAACCTTTGGCGCCAAGCCCCAATGCGTTCTCGATTTGGCCTGCGGTACCGGCAGTACCACCATTCCCCTGGCCAAGCGCGGTTTGAATGTGACGGGTCTCGATCTTTCCCCGGCCATGCTTGCCATCGCCAAAGACAAAGCGCAAAAGGAAGGGGTCGCGGTTTCTTTTACGGAAAAAAACATGCTCGCCCTTGATTATGAAAACCGATTCGATATGATCGTTTCTTTTCAAGACGGCATCAATTACCTGACCGGCCCGGGGGATTTTGAAAAACTCGCCGCCGGTGTGGCCCGAGGCTTGAAAGAAAAGGGTGTTTTTATCTTTGATCTCAACCGGGTCGATCACTATTCCGATTCGGAAACCACGGTGATCGATCTCGACGATCCCTATCTCGTCTATGAAAACCATTATCATAAGGAGAGCCGGATCTGGCGGATCAAGCTCACCGGCTTTGTCAAAGAAGGAGAGCTTTACCGGCGGTTTGAAGAAACCCACGAAGAAAAAAATCACGATATGAAAGAAGTTGAAGCGGCGCTTTTGGCCCATCACCTGAACATCGTGGCAGTTTGGCGGATTTTTACAAAAGAAGACGCCGCCGAAAGGACAAACCGCGTTCTCGTGGTGGCGAAGAAAGGATAAAACCATGCACGTCGTGTTGTTTGAGCCGGAGATTCCGGCCAATACGGGAAACATTTCCCGCACTTGCGCGGTGGCGGGAATCACGCTTCATCTCATCAAACCCTTAGGTTTTTCTTTGGCCGACCGCTATTTGAAACGGGCCGGTCTTGACTATTGGGATAAGCTCAATCTTTTGGTCCATGAAAATTTTGCGGACTTTTTGTCAAAAACCCCCGCTGCCCGTCTCTTTATGTTTTCGACCCACGCCGACAAAAACTACGCGGAAGTCTCTTATGAAATCGATGATTACTTGGTCTTCGGGCCGGAAACGAGGGGGCTGCCGCCGGAGATCCGCGACTGTTACGGCACAGCGGTGCGAATTCCCATGGGCAAAGAAATTCGCTCGCTGAATTTGTCCAATTCGGTGGCCATTGCCGCCTATGAAGCCTTGCGCCAACTGAAATTCCCCGGTTTATGCTAAAAAAGCATGAAAAAAAAGCGTTTATGTGTATTGACAAAGTCCATTTTGTTTAATATAATAATTATGCAGTTTTTTCATTTTCACACCATCTTTTGCTTTTTAAGGTTTTATTTCAGTCGGAGTGTGGCTCAGCTTGGTAGAGCGCTGCGTTCGGGACGCAGAGGCCGAAGGTTCAAATCCTTTCACTCCGACCATTTTTCTGCCTGTAAATATTGACATTTGTTTATAAAGACGAAACCGCGGCGTTCCGCGGCTTCGTCTTTATGCCCCCTATTTTTATTTTTGCTCCGTTTTCGTCACGGTTTTCCTGGGACGCTTATATGTTGACAGATTTCGGGAATATACTATAATAGAAACATAGGGGAGGGTAATTTATGGAAAATAACCAATCTCAGAATTCATACCATAATAAAGCCATTGCTTCAATGGTTTTGGGGATCATCGGCGTCGTCTGCATTTTTTTTGGGTACAGCGCCTTTGTTGGTATCGTCGTCTCCATCATCGGTCTTGTTTTGGGCATCAAGGTGCAAAAAGAGGCGCCGGAGGGCATGGCCAAAGCCGGTGTGATCCTTTCCGTTGTGGCCCTTGGGGCCTGCGCCCTCGTTTTGGTTGCCTGTGTTGCCTGCGCCGGTTTACTGGGTATTGCAGGCTGGATGTCTTTATAACAGGAGGTTTCAAATGAGTGAAGAAACAAAAAACAGCAGCGGTGAAAAGCTGACAGAAGTTCCTTTTGAAACAGCAGCCGCGGAACCCGCAACGGAAGAGTCTGCCCTGAGCGGGGAACCGCAGCCCGTACCGGAAGCAGCTGTTCCTGCCACGGAACCCGCAACGGAAGAGTCTGTTCTTGCCGCGGAACCCGCAACGGAAGAGCCCGCCCTTAGCGGGGAACCGCAGCCCGTACCGGAAGAAGCTGTTGCTACCACGGAACCCGCAGCGGAAGAGCCTGTTCCTGCCGCAGAACCCGCAACGGAAGAGCTCGCCCTTAGCGGGGAACCGCAGCCTGTGACGGCGCCGCTCCCCACAGCCAATCCTACCGATGACGAAACATCCTCTCACAGTCAGCCGCCGCAAAACGACGGTACTTCGGGGAAGACCGTCGCCGCGCTGATTTTAGGGATTTCCGCCGTTGCTTTGAGTTTTACCATGATGATGAGCGTTTTCGGCTTAGCCGCCGGCATCGTCGGTCTGATTTTTTCCATCAAAGAGCGGAAAACCCATCCCAGTGGTATGGCCACGGCGGCCTTCATCCTTTCTTTGATCGGTTTGATTGTCGGCGCCCTTTCCACGGTAGCCTGCGTTGCTTGTATGGGATTTTACGGCTGGCTCGGTTATTTTGGGGTCTTTGACGATCCCGGCATGATGGATATGTATGACATGATGGATCTATAAACAAAATTGCCCGCAAGAAGACTGCGGGCAATTTTATGGGGTTTTGTATGTTTCCCTTTCTTGAGATTTTCGGCCGCCAAATACCGCTCTACGGACTTTGTCTTGTGGTTGGTACGGTGATCGGCGTCCTTCTGCTGTATCTTACGGCGTCTAAAAAGGGGCTTTTGAGAGACGATGCCCTATATAGCGCCTTATATGCCTTAATCGGCGGTCTGCTCGGCGCGAAGCTGCTGTATCTCCTCACGGTGCTGCCGATTCTCGTCGGTCACTTTGCTGATTTCAGCGGCAGTTTCAGCGCGCTTTACGCCTTATTCGCCGGCGGCTACGTTTATTACGGCGGTTTGCTCGGCGGCGTTTTCGCCATGTGGCTCTACAGCCGTCAATTCCAAACGCCTTTTTTGCCTTACCTTGATCATGCCGCGATTTTTTTGCCGCTGGTGCATGCCTTTGGCCGTGTCGGCTGCTATTTCGCCGGTTGCTGTTATGGTATTCCCTATCAGGGGATTTTTGCGGTAAGCTTTCCGCCGGAGACCTTGGGTCTTGCCGGCGTTGCCCTTTTTCCGGTGCAGTTATTGGAGTCATTGCTGAATTTGTTATTATTTTGGGACTGTTTTTTGCCTTTCGCCAACCGCGCAAGCGGGGCAAGCCGTGGGGACGTATCTTGTTTGCTACGCTCTGCTTCGATTCGGCCTCGAATTTCTGCGTTACGACGAAGTTCGCGGTTCCTTTTGGTTCTGTTCCACTTCCCAGTGGATCAGCGTCATTGCTTTTTTCAGCGGCCTGCTGCTGCTCTATTTTGCCGGACAGCGGCGCACTTCATTACTTTATCGAGGCAAAAAAATGTGATATAATGGAAGGTAAACAAAGGGGGTTCAGACGATGTTGGGGGCAATTGCCGGGGATATCATCGGCAGTATTTATGAACACAATCCGATTAAAACCACGGATTTTCCGCTATTTCAGGAAGGCTGCCGCTGTACCGACGATACGGTGATGACCGTGGCGGTGGCCCGGGCCTTGATGGAGCAGGACGGCAAAGGTCGGCACGATATCACTCGGGCGTTGATCCGGGAGATGCAATACTGGGGCAATCAGTACCCCCATGCCGGTTACGGCGGCCGTTTCAGTGAATGGCTGCATACGGCGAGGCCGCTGCCCTATGATAGCTGGGGCAACGGTTCCGCCATGCGGGTATCCGCCGCCGGTTGGCTTTACCAAACCCTGGAGCAGACGCTAAGCCATGCCAAATGGACGGCGGAGGTGACCCACAACCATCCCGAAGGCATCAAAGGCGCCCAGGCGGTGGCTGCCGCCATCTATTTGCTGCGCAGCGGCAAAAGCGGAGAGGAAACAAAGGGCTATATTCGCGGTGTCTTCGGCTATGATTTCCGTCAAACCCTCGCGGAAATCAGGCCCGCTTACGGTTTTGACGTCAGTTGCCAGGGCAGCGTACCCCAGGCGATGACGGCGTTTTTTGAGAGCAGCGGTTTTGAGGATTGTATCCGCCAAGCCGTTTCCTTGGGAGGTGACAGCGATACCGTCGCGGCCATTGCCGGCAGTTTGGCCGAAGCGTATTACGGGATTCCCGAGGAGATCCAGGGGAAAGTACATACGTATATGGATGAGGAAATGATAGAGGTTTACCGTAAATTTTTAGAAATGAGGCGATAAGATGACAAAGACGGAAGAAGTACAAAAAGCCATGATCGCGGCGATGAAGGCCAGGGAAAAAGAACGGAAAGAAAGTCTTACCCTGCTGCTTTCCGCCTTGAAAGCCAAAGCCAAAGACAAAAAGGAAGCCTTGACGGAAGAGGAAGAAAACGCCATTATCGTCAAGGAAATCAAGCAAACCAAGGAAACGCTGGAGAGCGCCCCCGCCGACCGCGGCGATATCATAAGCCAATGTGAAAACCGCATTGCCGTGCTGAATGAATTCGCGCCGCAGTTTATGGGGGAAGGGGAAATCAATGCTTTGATTGATCAAGTCCTCGCCGAATTGGGCCTGAAAGCGCCTTTGGCGCCGCTGGACAAAGGCAAAATCATGAAATCGCTGATGCCCCAGGTGAAGGGGAAAGCCGACGGCGCCCTCGTCAATCGGCTGGTCATGGAGCGTTTTGCATAAATAGACACATAACGCATAATAATACATTTATTTGTTTTGGTTTAATATAAAAAATGCCCTGGAGTAGCCGTGACGCGCAAATTGCCGTTACGGCACTTTTTGTTTTATGCGCAAAATCGAACTTTTGTTTCATTTCTTTCATATTTTCCTTGTTTTGCTCCGCCTTCACCGCCGCTCCATAAGCCAGCAGCGCGGGAGAGTGTAAACCAAAGCAATTTTGGGCAACAAAGGTATTTGCGAATATGTGACGTAGTCACGGTATATTTCTTTCTTTTACGATAAACTATGGGCATAGAAAATTTTATTTGAAGGAGGAGCATCAAATGGAAGACACCAACAGAATGCCGTTGATCGGCGATCCCGCACCTGCGTTTGAGGCTGTTACGACACAAGGGACCATCAATTTCCCCGAGGACTACAAAGGCAAATGGGTGATACTTTTCTCTCATCCCGCTGATTTTACCCCGGTGTGCACCACAGAGTTTATGACCTTCGCCAGCATGATTGATGAGTTTAAAGCGATGAATACGGAACTGGTTGGCCTTTCCGTGGATTCCCTTTATGCTCATATCGCCTGGCTCAGAAAAATCAAAGAGTTGAAATGGAAAGACTTTCACGATCTCGAAGTTACGTTTCCGCTGATTGAAGATATCCGTATGGATGTGGCCAAAAAATACGGCATGATTCAGCCGAGCCAATCTAACACCCAGGCGGTTCGGGCCGTTTTTGTGATTGACCCCGAAGGCAAAATCCGCCTCATCCTCTATTATCCCCTGAGCACCGGCCGTAATTTCGACGAGATCAAACGCGTGATCCAGGCGCTGCAAAAAGCCGATCAAGACCACGTGGCCACGCCCGCTGATTGGCGTCCGGGCCAGGATACCATCGTTCCCACCGCCGGTTCCTGCGGTACCGCCAAAGAGCGGATGGAAAGCAAGAGCGACGATACCTACTGCCTTGATTGGTTTATGTGCTTCAAAAAGGAAAAGTAATCAGGATTCCCCAAAGGGATTCGTTTCATTAACTCTGGGTGTTACCGGCATAAGCCGTTCTTTACTCCGTAACAGTGTGGCAGTCCTTCGCGAAAAGGAATCCGTAAAATAGAAAAAGAATCGAAAAACCGCGGGTCATCTTGGATGAACCGCGGTTTTTTGTTTGAGCAGGCATAACCATGTCGATAAAGCGTAGAGTGATAAGAGAAGGCTTTTTACGGCGAGGTGGTTAGATGTCCTTTGGTATCGCGCTGTCCGGCGGCGGCATTCGAGGCGCCGCCCATGTCGGTGTCATATGCGCTTTGGAGGAGGCGGGACTCTTTCCCCGTTCGGTGGCGGGGAGTAGCGCGGGCAGCATTGTTGCCGGCCTTTATGCCATGGGGATGACCGGCAAAGAGCTGAAATCCCTCGTCGAAGATTTGTCCGTCAACGGTTATGAGCTCATCGACGCCGATTATCTCGGCTTGCTCAAGGCAGGCAGGCAGTTTCTGCGCCGCAAACCCATCACTTTTTCCGGCTTGATCAAGGGCAAACGATTGGAAAACTACTTATTTTGGTTAACCAAAGGAAAACGTATGGATCAGCTGAAACCCAGGACGGTGATCCCTGCGGTGGATTTGATCAGCGGTCTGACCGTCGCTTATACCAACGATCTGCGCCATCTCGAAGCATTAAAAGACGTTTCCTGGCAGACGGGTGTGCGCCTATCCTTTGCCATGAGGGCCAGCTGCGCTGTTCCCGCTGTTTTTCAGCCAAAAACAACAGGGGAGATGTGTTTGGTCGACGGCGGCGTAACCGACCTTTTACCGGTGAATTTGCTCCTTGCCGCCGGTGAAAAGAATGTGCTGGCCGTAGATTTGGCCCGGGACTATCACGGGGCAAACTGCAATCATATCATGGAGATCGCTTCCCACTCTTTGTCGGTGATGAGCCGCCGTTTAAGCGAATGCGCTTCTGTGGGAGAAAAGCTGCTGCTGAAACCGTCCCTCCCCAAAGGTGCGGAACTGCTGACTTTTGACAAAATGAAAGACTGTATGGCTGCGGGGTATGAAGCCACGGTAGCCTTACTGCCTCAAATTAAGGAAATCTTTGCTGAAACGGTAAAAGAGAAATCTTAACCTTAAGGAGGAAATATGGCGAAAAACGAATATCCTTTTACCTTGATTCCGCTGCCCTATGACGACGATGCTTTGGAGCCTTATATCAACGAAGAGACCATGGAAGTGCATCACGACCGCCTGCTGAAGGCCTATGTCGATCGGTTGAACGCAGTCTTGGCGGCTTACCCGCAGCTGCAAGAGCTGACTTTGACGCAGATGCTGGAAAATACCGCGCAGCTCCCGCCTGGCGTGCGCCAGGCGATCATCAATTTCGGCGGCGGCGTCTTCAATCACAACTTCTTTTTTGAATCGCTGCGGCCCGGACTTTATGAAAACAACCCCATTGGCAGTTTGCGCCGGGCCATTGATGCAGAATTCGGTTCTTATGAAATGTTTCGTAGAGTTTTTAAAGAAGAGGCGATGTCGGTATTCGGTTCCGGTTGGTTGTGGCTGGTGCGAAAGGACGATGGGGGACTACTGCTGAAACGGACGGCGAATCAGGATTCGCCGATTTCCCTTGGCTACACGCCCCTCACAGTGATCGACGTTTGGGAGCACGCTTATTTTTTGCAGTACCTGAACTTGAGAGGAGACTACATTGACAGTTGGTTCCATGTTGTCGATTGGGCCAAAGCGGAGGAACGCTATCTTATGTCACCGTAAAAAAACCCGGGGAAAGCCGGGTTTTTTGTCCTTCGTGAGCCAAACGGTCAACATACCTTTCCAGTTCACTCTAACCGTTCGCTCGTTCAAAATTGGCGGCAATACCGGTACTCATAGAAAACCCAAATAAAAGACCTGCACATCTCGGCGATATGCAGGTCTTCTTGCGTCATTTGATTTCATCGGGCAGCATCACAGTTTGGCCAATTCTTCCATCATGGCGCGTCTTCGCCGGTATTGTCGTTTCCAGCGTCCGGCGATTTCTTGCGCCTTTTCTCTGCCTCCCTCTAACTGTCCCATCTTCTTGAGGATACGAACCATCTCGCGGTAGCGGTTACGGTCGCTGCTTTGGAGCGCCATAGCCTCCAGTTCCGCCTCATATTTCCTTATCAACTCCCTGGGATATGCTTTTTTAAAAAGTTTATGGTATTTTTCCAGAGCGAAAAGCCCCGGCTCTTTCAACACGTATTCCAGTAAGCGGTCGTAGAGCTGATCCTCTTTATAAAGGATATCCGGATTATACCGGGACGGTAATTGGGTGAAAATACGTTCCCGCTGCAATACCCATTCATCCGGTGTGTATTGATCCCGTAATTCCCGATAAATTTTGAGATCTCCGGGAGCATCCTTGAGCATCAGCTGCCAAAGCTGGTTCACATATTCTTCATTGCGCCCGCTGAGGCGATAGATTTCTTTCAGACGAAGGCTGTGGGAATGGATCAAATCCCAGTATTCTTGATCCAGCACCATGCTTTCCCGCAAAGCCGCGATGGCCTTATCGTATTGTTTCTCTTTGATTTGTTTTTCAATGTAATAGGCGCGCATGGCTGGAAGCTCCCAGTTTTTCCGGCAATAGGCCTTCCGTTCCTCCCAAGGGAGACCGGCGGCTTCCATACATCGCAAATGATTTTTCGCCCAGCGTTCCTCTTCGTATTGCTTTAGCCAGGGGCTGGCGATTGTTTTTGCCGCTGTGGCCTTCCGCTCGGTCAAGGCCAGCATTGTGCCGGTGAATTCCCCCTCCAAAAAATGATGCATCAGGACGGTTTCGGCAGCTGTGAACAGTAAATCCTCTCTGTCGTGATCCAAGCGTTCCTCAAACCAGGCAAATATCTCTCTCTTTTCACTGGCACCGCATGCTTTCACAATCGTTGTCCAGGCCTCCACGGCACTATGGATGAGTTGACCAAGCCAGCCGTCGGAATCATCAAGGTCGGCAGCGATTGCGGTGTCAAGGACGTAACTGGTCAGTTGAAAGGCGTCTAAATACTTGCTCTGTTCCAAGAGAAGGGCCGTGCCGCGAACAAGGATTCTCTCTAAATCGACAATATAACCCGCTGTCTCTTGATAAACAATATAGCCGTACCGATCTCCGTATGTTCTGTCGACACGATCCACTTGCTCCCTATAGTAAGCAAGCCCTTTTTTGCTGTTTTCTTCATTTGCGAAATTCTTCAAGCGGTCTCTCATGGATTCGTCGTTGGCGAAAAGATCTGCTACGAATTTTCGCAGAGTATACTCATCAACAAGGGAAAGGAGATCGTCGTTTTCTGTCGTCCGGCGGGCAGTTGGAGCATCGCCCCTCAAAAATTCCGCTGCTTCCTCCTCAACCGCCGCTGTTTTTTCCGCTTCCCCTTCATTCAACTCATACAGCACCGCTGCCATGTGCTTACAAAAGTTCTCCCCGTCGGCATAAGGGCAGGAACAGGTCATGCCAATGATCGTATCGTCGGCAAAACCGATTTCCACGTCATAGACATCGGTTCCGTAGACCTCCGCAATCACCGCCCCGTCTTTGCGCACCAGATTATCGACGGCTCCGTCACAATAATACTGATAGCCACGCTCTAAAATATGGCTTCTAAAAAGTTTTTGCCAATCCATGGGTTCACTCCATCATTTTTTCATGGCGTCAACATAGCGTTTCAGGGACAGCCGGTTGTCGCTGCGATTCAAGGCGGTTTTAAGGTCTTTGCTGACCGGGGAACTTCATTTCGTCCCTGGCTGTGCTGAAGACAAGGCGGCGGACAAATCCGTGATCACGCCGTTGATGTCGATACCCAAGACCTTTTTCGTTCCTTTTTCCGTTTTGTCATTTTTGTCATTCATGATTTATGGTTTCATTATAACGTAAAAGACTTCATTTCACCACACTTTACGAAAAAATTCTGGAAAGGACTTGCATTTTAACGGAAGGTTTAGTATAATAAATTTCGCATGTGAAGCCTGGAGAGATGGCCGAGTTTGGCTTAAGGCGCAC
>JAXGZS010000009.1:0-34869 GCA_040776805.1 Clostridiales bacterium
CAGGTTGAAAAATGCAATTTTTTCCATACTGACGTCCTTTTGAATCATTCACCAGCATAACAGTAATCGAATACAACTCAGTATCAATTTTACGTCGCATTGCCGTTATTTTTGCAGTTGTCCCATCCAATTCTCTATTATTGTCAATATAATCAGCAATTGTGAAATCCAACTCTTCTTCCACAATATGAGGAATTCGATGATATCCGCTTTGAAGTAAATCAATTAATCTATAAGAGATATTGATCAGATCATGGTATCTTTCATTTACGAAATCATTATTCTCAAGAAATTTAATTTCATTTTTATCCACAGAGCGTAACAGAGAAAAGCATTTATGCTCACGATCATAAGATAAAAAAGATGAAAATTCAGCAGGAACACTAAAAGTATCGGAATCAAGTTCTTTTGCAGGATAAAAGCAATCATGTACAAGATTTATTTTGTATGTGGCAAAAGAAATTTTACATTTTACAATGTCACAATTTCCTTTTGCAAAAAATGTAATCCCCATAGAGGATGGCATATTTTGCTGGGAGAGATTAACGTCCTCATCTAAAGAATCATCACTACCAATATCTTCAATGGTATCCATCTTTTCATCTGCAAAATAGCCTTTTTTTGACATGATACTATCTCTGCCTTCATTTTCATTAACAGAGTCACCATTCCCCAATGAGTTGCTATTATCCACCTCATTATTATCAGCATTCAACTTATTACCTTGAGGATATAATATTCCTATGGAATATCTGGATTCAGGAGAGCCGGATACAATCTCATGTTCAGAATCAGGGACAGACAATTCAGATCCGGGCCCCAATAATTCAGCTTTAATCAATGAAATATAATCAGTTCTGTTCTTGATTAATTTTTTCTTATCCATTTTTATTCACTCCCACCAACCAAAGGTCGATTTAACATATAGGATGGAATCATTCTAGGTTCAATTGATTCAATAGAATCAATTTGCATTATTGAAACAATATTTTCCGCATGTTCAGCAACAGTTTTGAAAAATAAATCTTCTTGTTCATTTCCAAAATTCAGATTTCCCATCATCGTTACACCAATTTGATGCAAAATTTTTCTACGCATTGAACGAATCACGGAACATGCATCCTGATAAAATCCGGGATTATCTACCAAATCCAAATCATTTACCAATTTCCCAATACTATAATAAGATTCAATATCTCGAGGACCAACAGTATGAGAATCCGGATCCAACCAGTCCCGAACAGCACCTACTGAAACATTACAGCCAAACATTTTCAATTCTTTTGAGATATCAGTAACAGAAAGATCATATAAATCGGAATAAGAAATCAATTTTTCTTTCCAATAATTGGAATCTTTATATGCCTTTCTAATTCCATCATCTGCAATGTCGGAATTTAATATTTGCTTTAAAATAATATCAACAACGTCTTTTGTTTCATCATTCCGTTGTGAAAAAACCAAAATATCTCCGGGACAAAGTTTTTCCGGAACAATATCTCTGGCATTACTTCCATTCCCATCCACAATATAAGGTTTATAGTATTTTGAAAAAAATGCAGATTCTCCACCTGAAAAAGTAACAAACCAAACCGCTTCCGACATGGAGGACCGACCGTCGGAATATATTGAAGAAAAAACCATATCCCTACGCAATTGAGTAACAAAATCATCCAGAACAGATTCATTGACTTGATTTTCTTCAATTTCTTCATCTAAATCCTGATTTTCATTATCCACACCCATAGATGTAATTACGCCGGCATGAAAATTATATAAATCAATCAAATGTTGTTCGGATTTCTTCAATATTTCATATTTTTCTTTTTCAAAATCATACACCATCAACAAAACAGTATCTGACATGCGGTATCGAAACGCATTAAACTTAGATCCTTCAAACAATCCTGTTGCAATAACAAGATCATATTCATTCGATTTATCAAAACGATTTGCTGTTGAAATACTTATTCTGCAAAAGTTTTTTGCATTTGCAAGCCATTCCTCACTCAGCAAGATGGATTTATAATACTCATTCGGAACAATTACAGCAATTTTTTTATATTTTCGGCTGTATATTTCCTTTTTCAAATAATCTTCTTTAAGAGTATTCTCCATACATGTATTATAAAAAGCATCCAAAAACTCAACGACAAAAGTTGCTTTTGCCAAATATTCTCCCATGAAAGTCTTGGCAATATCTTTCAATTTCCCAAGCCTGTATAATGGAGATTCTGCATTAATCATATTTTTACTAATTACATTTTCCATACTTTTCATAGAAAAGCACGCATTACGGAACAATTTCAACAAAGAATAAGATTGTATTATAAAATAATCCTTATCTGCACATAAAAAATCAGAAGATTTAATTTGGAGCAAATATCTGAGTGTTCTACTATACTTTTTATAATCAAACCCACTATCCAGAAAGGCTACGGAAAAATCACAATTTGTGATCGAAAATATTTGTCGTTTTAATTCTGAAGAATAATAACCGAAATGAAGAACGCTTTCAGGAAAAGGCTTTTGCAAGAATTCCTTCGTACACGGAAATAGTTGTAATTCCGGATTATTCTCAATCAACAATGCATCAGAAAAATATTCTATTTCAGTAGAAAATACTAAAAAATCTAACGATTTATCATTTATAAATTCATCTATCTCTGTACGTGCTTTCTGAACATATTTTGTCCCTAATACAGATAATCCTATGATTCGATGATCTTCAGGTCTCAATACCAAATCTCTTGCAACAGAAATTTTACTTGTTAATTTCAAAACCGCTTCAACCTTACCGGGATTTTTCCCGATAATAAATTCTCCGTTTTCAGTAAAATATGAAATCGTAACCAAATCAGTCAATTTTATTTCATTACAACCGCCGTATCTGAGAGATATTCTGTCAATATAACAATCTATATCCTCTTTTGAGAGAACCATAACCGAGGATGTGTTTACCATTTCAGGAATAGTATCTTCATCAATACCAAGAATATCTGACAAAAATTTTTTTCTGACAGATTTATTTTTTCGTACACCTCTTCCCCCGGTCATCTCTGCGTCACCGTAATATGGCAAAATTTTATGCCATTGATCCGAACGCAAATATTCTTTTACTTGTAAATCAACACCTCGTTCTTTGCGAACACGGGTTAAAAGAATTCTGTTTTCTCCTAAAAACTCACACTCCCCACAATACTCCCAGCGATTATTATCATAAAGAACATAATCACCGATTTCCAAATCATCAATAATTCCGCTCGTCGTTTCAGTACTCAACAACAATGCGGCTATAGCATTAAATACAATAGTAACAATATCAAATGTAAGAGATCCTGTATGAAGAAGAAGACTTGCAGATTTTTCCTTTGAAGAAACCTGTTTAGATAAAAAGTCAATATATTCTGTAATTACAGGCTGATCCGAAACAACTTTATTATCAAACATTATATCGCAAGAATTCATCATAAATTTTATTTTATTACCGGTTCTCATAATTATTGCTCCTATTTCATCCGAAAAGTTATAATTAATTTCGACAAAACAATACCAAATACCTGCATGTAAACTACTTTATAAAATAAATGATGCCTATACTTTTTCCGGAACAAAGTATAGGCATCATTAGATTGCGACTGTTTATCACTATTGAATATTTTGATTCATGCTGCTGTCAATTTTAAGGGAAAATATGGAAATATTTCATTTCCGCCTATACCGCCATTGACCTTACGAAAAAGTCTTCCTGCCTATTAAAAACGACAATATACAGCTTTCAAATCAGGATCTTTTTTGATTTCCATCGCGGCGAATTCATATTCTGTATCAGGCGTAAAGCGAGCCATTACAGAAATTTCAAAACCATGTTCCGACACATATGTTTCTATTTTCTTCAGATCATCAATTAGTACATCTACCTGATCAGTAGAGACAACTAAACCACCGAAAACAAGCGCATCTCCAATATAATAATCTTTTTCGGGTTCATTCATCTCATATTTTTTGGAAAAAGCCAAAGCAAGTTCATATAATTCATCAGTAAAAGCTTCGTTCGGCTCATCTTCACATTCACTATCAACAACCAGTTCAAAATTATACGAAAACCATCTTGAAATCCCGGAGACATCTTCTTTTGATGCGTCATACAAAACATCACCATCAAAATTTTTATTAAAAAGATAAGCAGTTAATTCATCGCTAGTATCATAGTACTCTAAACAACGATACTCAATATGATTCCGAAGGGATGATTCAAATCCATACCAGTAGCTATAACCATATTCTACTCCGGACAGTTGCATAACCCTAAAAGATATTTCAAAAGAAATATCTTTCGCTTTTTCCAAATTACCAAGAAGCAACATAATCGGGGAATCGTCTTCCCATTGAATATGTTTAACTTGTCTTGCTCTCAGCCCTGCATTCGTTAATATATAGGTATTTCCAAATTCCGATTCGCTTACATCCGAAATTTCAATAATTTGATCATCTGCCCGCAGTATCATACGGTAAATGTCCATAGCCTCCGCACCTAACATCGTATGAAACTGCAAAATATATTCTTTTAATTTTTGTACAACCTTATTGGTGTTTTCATCGATATTGTTAATTGTTAATTTTTCATAGCTAATTACTTCAAAACTCATTTTTTCCTCTTTCCTTTTTGAATTAAACAGCAGTACTCCCTATGCTTACCAATAACCATCCTCTTCCTCAAAAGACTCGTTTTCGCCATCAAACTTAAATATTTCAGAACCGCCGCCGCATTCGTCGGGCTGATAATATTCCCAAAGGATAAATTCAAAACCATTTTCTATTGCATCTTTGTTCTCTTCGAGTTCCCGTTCGAAATCATTGTAGGATTCCATTGTCAAAGAGCAATCGGGATTATCGATCGGCCAATCACAAAGAGCATCAAATAAACTTGTCATATTGAAATAAACTTGAGAAACCGAACGAGGACATACCTGAATATCGGCACAATCCATGTTTTCGTAATAAAAGTCCATTGTTTTTCTTTTATATTTGACTTTCACACAATCACTGATATAAGGGCTTTCCTCAAAAAGTTTCGCATCAAAATGTTTCTTTAAAACTTTTCCCAATTCTTTATTTTTAATAACTACTTTTAAACCACCATCGTAACCCATATTCTTTTCTCCTTTTAAAAATTCATAATATTTTACTCAATGCTACTTATTTTCGATGATATTAAAGAATGTTCTAGTCAAGCAAAATTGTAATACCAATTGTTAGTTTGAATGCCTTGCTTCAAACGGTGTTTTACTACCGTTATATGAATGTGGTCTACGATGGTTGTACCAATCAAAAATATATTCATAGATACCTTGGTTCAAGTCCTCATCAGTCTCAAATGTGTATTGGTAAACAAATTCAGTCTTTAACGTATTGTAGAAGCGTTCCATAGGTGCATTATCATAGGGATTGCCGGCTCTGCTCATACTTTGAGTAATATCATTATCCGCGCAGAAGGAAATAAATTCTCTGGACGCAAACTGGGAGCCCTGATCACTATGAAGTATTAGTTTTTCATTTATGCGATTAGCCTCAAGCGCAATTTTCAGTGTTTCTATTGCGAGGTTTGAATCAATCCATTTACTGTTAAGACTTGCCACAATGCTACGATCATATAGATCGATAATACTACAATTATAACGTTTTGCACCGTTTTTCAGGCTTAGATAAGTGAAGTCCGTGCACCAGATCTGGTTGGGTTTTGCAGCAATAAAATGCTGATCGACAAGGTTATCAAATATATGGTGTTGATATCCTTTTTTGTATATGGCCGTTTTTTGCGGCGAACAATGGCTTTTATGCCTAGTTCACGCATGTACGAATAAACGGTTCCATAAGAACAATCAATCCCTTTGCGGTTGAGCAAATCACAGATCATTCGGTAGCCGATGGCACCATTAAGTTCATGGTATACTTCTTTAATTTGTTGTTTCAGAATTTCTTTTTGCTGACGGTAGGCGGCTTTGTGGTCTTTCAGGTAGTTGTAATAATCATTTGGGTACAGGTTAAGCCTGTTTAGCAACCAATTGACACCAAATTCCGGGTGATACTTACAGATAAACTCATACTTTTTTATTCGATTTCCTTCGCAAAGAATGCTGCTGCCTTTTTTAAGAATGCAACCTCTTTTTGAGACTCAGCAAGTTCTTTTAGGTGCTGAATTTCAATCATTTGATCCGTTTCATTTTGTAACTGTGGATTATTTTTGCATTCTTTGCGGTGTTTATCAAGCCAGTATCTGAAAGTGCCACTACCTAAACTGTATTCGTCTGTCAGACTTTTGATGGTTCTTCCGTCTTCTATATGAAGCCGGATAATTTTTTCCCGAAGTACAGGATCGTACTTATTATTTGACATATTTGTAACCCCTTTCAAGTTTGAATTATATCATCAAACTCTCTCTTGGTGTTACAATTTTACTATAGCAGAACAGTTTGGCACGATGCTTATTTCCCTAGCAGATTGAAGAGTACTTGCGCCATTTGGGCGCGGGTGCTGGTGCCGGCAGGAAGGAGCTTCCCGTCGCTGCCGGAGACGACCCCGGTCTCCACCAACAGCGCCATTGGCTCCCGGGCATAAGATGAGATTTCCGCAGCGTCCGTGAAGTCGGACAGCGTCTTGCCGGAGATTCCCGACGGCAAGTCGCCGAGAACCTGCAGTGTCCGGTAGAGCAATGTAAACATCTCCTGGCGACTAATCTGCTCACCGGGGGCGTACCTGTTATTCCCAATGCCCTTGGCAATGCCCAGCCGCTTCGCTGCCGCAAGATAGCCGGTATACCAGGTATTCCCCGCATCCGAGAAATTGTCGCCGGGGTTCTCGTCCGGCGCAATTCCGTAGGCTCTCATCATCATGACGATGAACTCACTCCGGGTCAATTTGGCATTGGGGCTGAAGTTGTCGCCCCCCGTGCCCTTGGTAATCTCCCTCGCCGCGATGAAGTTCACAGCTTTGCCGTACCACGCGCCTGAAGCTACGTCCTTGAAGTTGACCTTGTGATACGCCGCCGCGTAGTGGCTGAAATGATTGACGCGGAAGGTGACCGTGCCGGCCGCTTCGTCATAGCGTCCGTTGGGGATGGTGACCACATCGCCTGTGCCAGCGATATACCAAACGACGATATTGTCGGGGCTTTCCTGTTCCGCCGCTGTCGGCGTATAGGGGATGGAGATCCGCACCGGCGCGTCGGGGTTCGACCAGTCGGTCTGCTTGCCATCGATGGATAGGGTGAGCCGGATGAGGGGCCTGTCGCCGAGGGCGGCCTTCACCTCGGCGGGCAGGGTCGACCGGTTGCCATCGCCGATGGTGATCTTTGCGATATCTCCCTTTGCACCCGCGACGCGCGTCAGCATATTGGAGGGAACGGTGACGCTGCCCGCGCCGGTAACGAGTGTCAGCGTGCCTTGGGCGTCAACCGTTGCCAGGTCGGGAATGGGGATACTCACGGCATAAGCGTTCACGCCGGGAATCGAAGGCATGGTGACGGCGGTTCCCTTCGTGCTGAGCAACCCTGAGTTTGCTTCAACAGAAGCGGTGTTTTTGCTTTCATCCACCGTGACCGGGAGCGTCTTGCCGCCGCTCCCGCCTATATTTACGTTGGCTTTATAAGCCGGTGGCGGTGTGACATTGTAAGCCGTTATTGTAATACGTTGGCTCATGCCTGCCGGAGCGGAGCCCGTGGCTTTCACGCGAATAAGCACCGTGCCGGGGGCAAGCCCCGTAACATTCTGATCGTTTCCGTCCGACCAGTTTGCTCCTGCATCCGCGGAATATTCCATGGACGCCTTGATGCCGGAAATGCTGCCTGTGGCGGAGCTTGCGGAGGGCTGCGTTACGGCGCAGGCGGGGGCCGCGGGCCGCGCTGTGAGCGAGAGGCTTTGCACCGCGCTGTCGTTGGTTGTTACGCCGTCGCCTTTCTTCACCAGTGAAATTGCGGCGCCAAACCAAGCGTTTGCAATGCCAATTTTGCCCGAGGTGTCCGCCGTGAAGTTTGTCCCGTTTACCGCATAACTTTTGTTTGCCGCGAGGCCGGTTAGCTTTTCGGCGGCATAATCCACAACCGCCGTGGGCGTGGTTTCCGCAAAGCCGGTATACGCCGTCAGCGTGATACTTTGGTGATCGGAAGCGAGCACGGTGCCCGTGGCCTTGACGCGGACGAGATATGTACCCGCCGGAAGCGTCGTTGTCCCGCTGGCCGAAGTCCATGTACTGCCGCTGTCCGCACGGTATTCATGCGCTGCCGTCATAGGGATGCTGCCGCTGCCGCCGATGGTGCTGGGTTGGGTGGGCGTCAGGCTGGGCGTGGCTGCGCGGGTGATATGGATCGTCTGCACTTCAGATTCCGTGGTGCTGCCGTCGCCTATGTCCTTGACCTTGATGTCGTTTTTCGCGGTGATGCCGCCGATCATGCCGGAAAGATCGGTATTCCCCGCTGTGCAGGCCGTCCAATCGTTGCCGCCGTCCAGGGAGTATTTCATCCGCGTTGTGGTGCCCATCAGCTTCCCGGCATTTGCGCCGTCAAAGGAGAAAGACGTGTTCGGGGCGGCGGCGGTTACCTCGGTGACGGTTACGGTGGCAGTGCCCGTTTTGCTGTTATCTTCGTTGGAAGTGGCTGTGACGGTCAGCGTTTCCGCCGTTTCGTTTGACGCCACGGTAAGCAGGCCGAATAAGCCAATATCTGTTCCGGCCACGCCGCCGGTCACGCTCCAGGTCACAGTATCATCGGAAACTCCGTATCCGGCGACTGTAGCGGTGAAGGTCTGTGTCCCGCCTTTTTTTACGCTGGTAGCAGTGGGTGAAACCGTCACTTCGGTAATGCCGGGTTCCGGTGTGCCGTCCCCGACCTGGAATACCACCGTCTGGGTAAATGCCTCGCTGCCTGTTGAGGGTGTGTCAAAGGCGCGGGCGGTGATGGTGGCAATGCCGTCGGCGATTCCCGTGACGACACCGTTTTCATCCACGCCGGCGATGTCATGATTGGAGCTGTCCCATAAAACGTCCTGTTCCGTGGCGTTCCTAGGCAGTATATAAATCTCTTCGGATAAATCATAGCTCCCGCCCACGGCCAGGGACAGGTCATATGCGTCAGCCGCCATCAGGGCGATGCCGCCGCGATCTCCGCCGCTGAGGCCACGGAGGCTCTCCGCCGGGACAAAGCCGGCGTTCTTTTTGCGCGTCATGTCGCCGATAATCCCTTCACCGGATCCCCAGAAATGCGTATAGTAAAAGGTGGCGGCTTCGTCCCACGTGAAGCTGCGGGTGTTCACCATAGACATGGGTGTACCCTGATAGGCGGGGATCGGCGAGTACCCGGTGAAGTTTGCCATGTTCTGGTAATGGGTAATTTTGGCGGTGAAGGCGTCTCCCGAAAGACGCATGATGTCGGCCCGCTCTTCATCCAGCGCGGCTTTGATTTCCCGCAGGCGCAGAAAGTCATAGCCATTGCCGCATAGATCCCGCATCATGATATTCAGCTTGAGAAAGGGCAATTCTCCCGGCGGACTGAGCGTATTAAAATGGTCGCGGGTATCCTCGCCATATTTCAACTGGATTTCCCACTCGCTTTTTAATGTGGTACCAAGCTCGCTTAGATTTTTCAAGTAATTGTTGGAGCCGCCGGTCGTGCGCCCGGTGAGTTGCTGCATGGCAGCGGCGTAGAATTCACATTGTAGCAGGCCATTCCGGATGCCAGTGGCCGCGGCGCGCATTCCGACGCTGTACTCACGTAGCGTATCGGCATATGTCCGGATGAGGGCGGTGCGGGCCGTCCAATTGATGGAGCCGTCTTGCTTGAAAGCGTCACTGCTGAAAAGCGGGCTTAGGACGCTGTTGAGCGGATCGCTGCTTTCGTTCTTCGTCAAAAAGCCCCGGGCATCGTATGCCTGCGCATCGTACCAGTTAAGGGCATTCAGCTCGTTTTCCAGACGCTTGAACTCAGCGTCCTGTTCCAGTACGAAGTCGAATGCCAGTTCATAGTTGTTTTGCAGCTCCAAATACTGTGACGCGTCACGCTCCGCCTGTTCCAGAGAGACGGTGACCTCCTTTTGGCCGCTTTATTCGCGCCCAAACAGGTAATCTCTCTCTTCCTCATCTATGGCGCCCTGGATGCCATTGCTGTATATCATGATGCCGCCGGAAGCCGGGCGATGCTGCCGGAAACCTGCATCTTCCCCAGATCTGCCAGCAGGGCATTGCCGCTTTGGAGCTTGTCATTGACATTGTCCTTGATTGTTTGGTACTGATAATAATAATTGTCGCTCACATTGATATTGCCCCCGATATAGGCCAGTACACCCCGGAGCGCCGGCTCAATGGATTCCTTATAATAGGCGGTTTCACTGTCCAGCAGGTTTTCGCAATCCGCCTTGTATTGTTCCCATGCGGGGATATTGCCATTGCCGCAGGCTATGGCGTCCTCTACGCTTTCGGTCAGCGTCTCGTTAAAATCAAAGAAGCTTAGGTCGGTGCGGAGCATCTCCGCAGGGCTTTTTCCGGGCAGGGTGTTCATATCCACGCCCTCCGGCCATTGATAAACTTGCAAACTCGCCGTCGCGCTGTCGATGATCGTCTGTTTATGCCCGGTGGCAAGGGCGGCCCAGTTGTCGTAGAGCTCCTTCGCCGCATTGTAGGCGGCAAGTACATCCTGATAGGCCGCCGCGCTGTCCGGCTCGGGCGGCTTCGTCTGTCCGGGGTTTTGCGGATCCGGAATGGGATTGATGACGGGCGGTGAAGGTGTGACCGGTGTGTTTATCACCGTGCTTGCGGCGGTTTCAATACCCTCCTTCTGGGCAGCGGCGTTTTGCGCATAGGCGTCGTTGGCTGTCAGAAGCGCCTGATACGCCGCGTCAAGCTCCGTGCCAAGTTTGAGGCATTCGGCGTGCGCTGCGTTCGCTGTACGCTCATGGATTTTCATCGCCGCGTCCAGCTCGTTGATAATCTGCGCGGCCTTGTCAACGGTGAGCGTATCCCCGTCGTTTAGCTCGTCGATAATGCGTTCCTTAATGCCAAAGAGTTGGTCGATATAGTTCCAGAGCTGCTGCGTCCCCTCCATCGGCAAATTGCCGGAGGGCTTGCTCAGAAGAGCATTGTCCATGATCATCTTCACCAGCTCGCGGAGGTGGCAGAGAACGCTGTAGCGATTTGCTCGCTTTTGAACTTGGTCAGCTTGGCTGTAGCTTCTTCGCCGATCGTAAACCACGCTTCAAATTCCTGTCTCAGACGCTGATATTCGACCCACTCCGCCAATGCGGGCGAGGCGCCGACGGCAGACTGTGAACTGAGAAAGGCGTTTCCCTCACGCTGCGTGAAATAGGCCGTCAACTCCGGATACTCCCTTGCGCCGATGCGGGAACGCCATATCTGGCCGGCTTCCGCCCAGCCGGTATACGCACGGCTCCATTTGCATATATTATCGGCGTTCTCCTTGCCAAAGTGCTCTTTTAAATTGCGATAGTAAATGTTGTAGCTTTCCGTGAGCTTTTTTCTGTCGCTATTGCTCATCTTCTCCCAAAGCATCTGGTTGAATTTCGCGGAAAGCTGGTCGCTGCGAAGCTGTTCACCCGCCGATCATAGACTACATACTTTTCCCAGGAAAGGGTGAGTCCGTCGCCGACGATTCTCTCGCCGGCGCCGCAGCGCCGTGGTGGGCAACAGGGTCAATGCTGCGCAGAGTGTCAATAATACCGCAATCATCTGTTTTTTCATTTTACTTTCCCCCCTATACTCACAAATGATTTTCGTGTTCAAACGCTCTTTCAGATAATTTGCGGCCTCCTCGAAGGCGGTCTCTGTCTCGAAGACGCCGGTGTATGCCGTGTCCCGCGCCTGGATCTCCAGTTCCGGGTATCTTCTCTCGGTCAGCGTGACCGAGAGGATTTCTTCTTGTTCCAGAGCGATCCGTCCCGCGCTCTCATCTTTAATGGGAATCAGGAACAGGCCTCTCTTCCCGGCTTCCAGGCGGTAGGTGGTTTTTTCAAAAAAACCCGTTTTCATCCGCAGAATGAGTTCCATGTGCAACACCTCATTTTCATTATCATTATAAGGGAAAAGTCGCGCCCAGAACAATGGGGCGGCGCAATCTGTCAATGACAAAATGATGGCATGATCCGTGTCACGGCGTATACCGTCCATCTATTACAGCTCACTGATCAAGAAGCACGGCGACTGGGAATATATCGGTGTGTACGCTGACGGGGCGATGATCGGCACCAAGGAATGCCGCGACGAGTTTCAAAGGCTGCTTTCCGACTGCCGCGCCGGACACATTGATCTGATACTTACCAAGTCCATCTCCCGCTTCGCGCGAAACACGGTTACTCTGCGGCATGTATGGGAAAAATTACCGCCGAAAGACTACGAGCACCGGCATCACATGGGCCTGTGCCATTTACAACACCAAAGGCAAGAAATACTGCGCTTCTAAGCAGATACCGGAGGAAACGCTAAAAGCTGTGACCGCTGATATGCTCGAATTCTGCACCTTCAATGAGGACGCATTCGTTGAGCGTGTTGCCTTTATTACCGTGTTGCCTGACAACGTTTTGGAGTATAACTTCACGAACGGTCATACGGCACAGGCTACTTGGAAAGACCGCTCACGCTCCAAGAGCTGGACAGAGGAAATGCGGCAGGCGGCGGCAGAGAAAACGTGGAAAAGGAGTGAAAAGAAGTGTCAAGAGCAATAACGATGAAACCAGCGACCAAGGAGCGCTTTACGGCGCTGCCGACGGCTTCGGTGGCGAGACGCAAAGTGGCTGGGTATGCCCGAGTTTCCACAGACAGCGAGGAACAGCAGACCAGTTATGAGGCGCAGGTGGACTATTACACACGCTACATCCAATCCCGTGAGGATTGGGAGTTTGTCGGGGTCTACACCGACGAGGGGATTTCTGCCACGAACACCAAACATCGCTACGGCTCAAACAGATGGTCAAGGACGCCCTTGCTGGGAAGATTGACCTCATTGTCACCAAGTCGGTCAGCCGCTTCGCCCGCAACACCGTGGACATCCTCACGACCGTTCACAAGCCAAAGGAGCACAGGCGTAACGGTGGATGTAAATGAATAAGGTTGAAAACAAACGAGGCACTCTACGGGTCAGCGTAGGGTGCCTTGCTTTATCTCGTGTTCAAACTTGAGAACAAAATTAGAATTTGCTCAGTTACTTGTATTCATTCGGAATAGGAATATTAAACCTCTCGCACAAAAGTCTTACATCATGAACATCATTTTCATCATGCTCATATCCCAGGTGAAATAAAACTTGATCTTCGGCACCAATACACTTTACCACTTTATCACCTATTTTCCCAATACCGCTGAATACACTTGAGGGATATGTTTCTCCCTCAAAAATAAGGTATCCTTTTTCGTTAAACTCAAATATATGAAGATCAATTATCCTGTCTTTAGCGTCTTTCCAAACCGTGTGAGAAGTAGTTGTATATGCTTCTTCAATTTCAGAAAAGCCTTTTTCTTTTATTATATCTATAAATTTTCTTCTATTGATTTTTTCCACAAATAAATCGATATCATTGTGCGCTCTTGTTTCTGTTTCTAATAGCGCATCAACTCCCCAACCGCCGTCGAGCCAAATATCAATCCCGTTATTGTCTGCATATGAAATTATCTCAACGGCATCCGCTTTATTTACCATAAAACCCTCCGTTCAAATTTAAATTATTCGCTTCAATAAACAACATTGTCTGGTGTGCCTTAATTCATTTAGCTTTAACTCCAAATATTGAACCCTCTCTACGATATCCAAGTTTTTCGTAATATAGATCGATATCGCTCATAACATAAACGGGTTGATCCGGAAAGTCTTGGCATACCCGTTCCATTAGGCTTTTTCCAATTTGCCTTCCCCGATGTGTTTTTCTTACGAGCAAATCATATATATAAACACCAAAACTATCATCTTCCCGACAGCGCGCATAACCGCACACAAGCGTTTCATCGCAAGCTATATAAATTATGCTCGATTCAAGTGCTTTAATATACTTATCACGGCCGACTACCCCATGGTAATCACTCCACTCATCTCCCTCATCAACAAGTAAGTCAAAAAGTAAGGATTCATCGGCTTTGCTGTATTTTTTAATCTCCATATATTCACCGCCTATTTTATGCTTTTCCTGAAATCAGCCAGCAAGAAAACTGCCTCAAATATTTCGTCCGAACACAAGTCAAAAACAATAGGAAAGTATTTCAGTTTTCCCATTTGTTGTGAATCCGATATCATTAGCTTAACCTCACTGTCAAGCGGAAGACTCAATACCTCTGCACGGGCTTTTTCGGGAATATAAATAGTCACCTTGAAAAAGCCGTCCCAAATCGATAGCCAAAAAATAGTTGTTTCATTTTGACCGCCTCGAACGCCCCTCCACTTGAAAAGTCCCTTTGCCAACCACGCTTTTCCGTCGTTGTAGTAACGCCAATCTATTTGAATATCGTGGCTTGCAATTTCGTTGATAAACTTTATATAGGCGTTGTTCGCTTCTCCAAGTGCCTTTGCAATAACATCACTTGACGGTGCGATATCAGGATTTCTGAGCATTTGTTCCGTACTTTTCATGCCAATAAACTCCCCAATTCTGTTTTCAGCATAGTATCAGCAGTATCCCATTTTACTGCTCAAATATAATCATCATTATGCCGGCTTAATGATTCCTTCTTCAAACAGAGCTTCAAATGTATTTACTGCCCCGCCATGCTCAACAATCTTTCCATCAATCAGCTTATCAATATCAACACCTGTCATCCGCAGCTTTTTGCCAGTGGGCTTCATGCCCAGCCACTCACCCAGATGTGTACCCTCCATAATAAATTCTGAGATTACTGTATCGCCGTCAGTGTATTGGCGAATAATTTTCATTTTCAAATCTGGGTAAGTTTTCCGAACTTCAATCATATGTTGTTTCATACCCTCTATACCTACCGGAATAATTCTTTCACCTATTCTTACAATACAGTTATCTGCAATGTAATCAGAAAGTTCATCAATCAAGTTGTTTGAAGTGATATATTCATAAAAATGTTTAATTATTTTCATATTATCCATGCCAATACTGCTCCTTTCATCTGGTGCGCTTTTTTTACAATCACACCTTTTCCAATTCTGATTTTATTAGCTTATTTTGATCTTATCTGTATGATACTTTATTTGCAATTGAGGTTGAAACGATTCATGCCAAATATCAACACAGGGATCAGTTTGCCATTCATCCCCTGCAAACCTATGGTTTTCCATCAAATTCGAACGTGAAATGAATGTTGTGGTTGCCGAGCTGCTTGACTGCATCACTTTTAGCATAAGCTTGCCGAATTGCCTGTGATCGCTTTTTTTGTGTTATTGAATTCGCTTAGTTATAAAGCTCAGAAAAGCATTCGCTTGTTTTTCAAAGTATGGATAGCTTGCTTTAAGTGTCAGCTTGCCATCGCTGTCAAGTTGTTGCATAGCGTTAGGAATAGTGAGACGAGGCACGTTCATAACATCCATGTTCAAAAAACTGATGAGTGTAACAAGATGGTCCTGGGCCATGCTTGTCCCGGTCATTGCAGGAGAAATCCCGCTTATGGCGGTAGGTTTTCCTGCAAGAACCTGCGGCTCTTGATCGCTGATCGGGCGGGATAGCCAGTCGATGAGGTTCTTCAAAACGCCCGGGAAAAAGTGATTATATTCCGGCGTGAAAAACCATATCCCATCTGCGGACTTCACTGCATCACGAACGCGTTTTACAGCTTCAGGTGCGGGGTATTCAATGTCCTGATTCATTAATGGTACGTCCTGATATTCAAGCAGTTCAAAATCAGCCCGATCCCCAATGAGTGCTTTTGCTGCTAATGCCAATTGTCGGTTATATGATTCTTTTCGCAGAGAACCAACAACGGCTACTATCTTTATTCTTTTTAATATGATGTACTCCTCTCTGTATCGTATCCTCAATAGGAAATCTTATCTTGTATAAATGTTCCTTTTTTCAAATCATCAAACGCTTTATTCAATTCTTCCTTAGTGTTCATGACAATAGGACCACCCCAAACCACCGGTTCGGATAGGATTGTCGAACTAATAAATAACACTTGTGCAGCTTTGTCTGTTGCCTTTATCTTAACATGGTCACCGGAGGTAAGTTTGACCGCTGTCTTTTCTTTTACCAACTCGCCTGCGATATATGCGTCCCCTAAGAGTGTGAACACCATTACAGAACGCGCATTATCGGTATTCACGACAATAGAAGCATTAGGGTTGAGATGGATATCGTAATAATTTAGCGGAAGGTATTTGCTTAAATATCCTTTTCTTCCTTCAAACTCACCTGCGAGCAGTCTCAGCTTTCCGTTCTCAATTTCAATTTCTTCAATTTCAGAATTCTTGATACTGTGATAAGCCGGCGGAACCATTTTGTCCTTTGCGGGAAGATTCAGCCAAAGCTGTACACCAAGCATCCGCTCGGCAGCTGGCAATTTCTCTTCATGCATAATACCTGAACCCGCTGTCATCCATTGAACTTCTCCATCACCAATCGTATCTTCATTCCCTAAGCTGTCCTTATGAGTCATAAACCCACGATACACATAACTGATTGTCTCGATACCCCTGTGCGGATGCATGGGGAACCCCGCTGTATAATCATCAGGATTTTTGCTGTCAAAGGAATCGAGCATTAATATCGGATCGAATTCCTGAACAGTTCCGTTTCCTAATACTCTAACCAAATTTACTCCTGCACCATCCTGCGTTCTAAAGCCTGTAACCTGTTGCTTAATTTTTCTTTCCATTAGTTTTACCTCCTCAAACTTTCAACTATAGTTTGTTTCATTGCTGCGGATGCTGCATTTATTTGTCGACATCCAACCTGACCACACAACCCTGTCCAAATTAAAAAAACATCTAAATCGACCACTCGTTAACCCGTGTTATCTAAATCGACCACTCGTTAAACACCGACATCTAAATCGCTCTGTCACCTAAAATATCATGCCTCTGGACTTGTTCCCATGAACCGATATTTATATGATTTTATACATCAGATTTTTATTCTCAAATCTCGAAAAGCCCTTATATCAAGCCCTTTTCACACCCTACTCTTTTACCCTTGACATCAATACTACGCACTCCACATGGGCGGTGCGGGGGAAAAGGTCGAAAGGCTTTGCTGAAATGACTCGGTATGATTTCGTTAATTCTTTAAGATCACGGCTTAGGGAAGCCGGGTCGCAAGAGATATAGAGGATCTTTTTCGCACCGTAGGCGGCGACGGTCTTCGCCACGTCTTTCTGTAACCCCTGACGCGGCGGATCGAGGAGCACCACATCTGCCCGGGGTACTTTTTCCAGCAGGCTTTTCAACCGGTTTTCTGTTTTGCCGCTGATATATTCCGCCTCGATTCCGTTGGCGGCAGCATTTTCCCCGGCGAGAACGGCGGCGTCTTTCACGATTTCAATGCCGTAGACCTTTTGAAAACCGTTGGCAAGATAAAGGCCGATGCTCCCGACACCGCAATAAAGATCCAGGAGCACGCCTTGTTTCGTATCGCCCATCAGCTCTTTAATAAAGCGGAGCATGATTTTTGCCATTTCCGTATTGACCTGAAAGAAACTTTTGCAGGAGGTTTTCAACTTGATTCCGTCGAGGTCAAAAAGGAGCGTGTCGTCGCCGTAGACCGCCGTGCCTTTTTCACTGACCGCGGCAACACCGGTGATCACCTCGGAGAAAGAAAGCAATTCTTTGACCTTTTCCTGCGAACCGCCGTTGACCACAGCGAACACATGCCCCGTGTTGTCCCCGCGTAGGGAAACCGAGGTCGCTTCCGTCAGCCCCATGGCATTGATTTCGGCGACGGCTCTGTTCAATGGGTCTTCCAGCAGTTCGCAGCGGTTCACCGTCACATAATCATGGGTCGTTTGCCGGTAAAAACAAGTTTGCCCCTCTTTCATGTGGAACGTTACCTGGTTGCGGTAAGCAAAAATACGCTGTGCTCCAACGAAGGGCAGCAGTTCCAGATCGGTGCAGCCGCCGATTTTCGCAAGCATCCTGGCCACGTGTTGCTCTTTGGCCGCTGCCTCCCCCGGGTAATCAATGTGCTGAAAATCACAGCCGCCGCAATCCCCGTAATAGGGACAGGGCGGCTTTAAACGCTGCAAAGAGGGAGAAAGTATTTCTACCGTCTCCCCTCGCGCGTAACTTTTTTTATCTTCCGTAAGTGCATACATGATCTCTTCAAAGGGCAGAGCGTTTTTGATAAAGCAGCATTTGCCGTCTTTGTGCAAAATACCGTTGCCGAAGAAATCGAGACTTTCTATTTTTCCGTAATAAGTCATGGCCATATTCCAATCAAAGGCGCTTTTTTCTCAGAACTTTGCGATTTCCGCGCCGAAAGCGCAGGCAGCTGCCCGGGCGTCGTCACCGGGATTCCATTGGTTGCGAAACCCCTCGGATACGACCTCAAACCCGGCATTGCCCAGCATTTCGTTGATTCTCTTCACTGCCTCGCCGCTCCAGCCGTAACAGCCGAAAGCCGCCGCCTTTTTATTTTTGAACTTCAGCCCTTTCATCAGGTGAATAAAGCCGGCCACCGAATGAAGCATGTTGTTGGAAAGAGTCGGCGAACCGATCACCACGGTTTTCGATTTAAAAACCTCGGTAATCAAATCGTCCGCTTCTCTTTTCGCCAGGTTATGCAGTTTAATCTCCACCTCGGGATCGGCTTCATGGATTCCCTCCGCGATTTTTTCCGCCAGCATGCGCGTGCCGCCCCACATGGTATCGTAAATAATCGTAATCTGGTTTTCTTGATAATCATTGGCCCAGCGGGCATATTTTTCCATGATCTGATAAGGGTTATCCCGCCAAATCACACCGTGACTGGTGGCGATGATGTCGATGGACAGATGAAAAGAAAGCACCTCGTCCAGCTTCTTGATGAGCATCGCGCTAAAGGGCGTTAAAATGTTGGCGTAATACTTGATGGCCTCACGGTAAAGTTCATCCTGATCCACCGCATCGTTAAACAGCTTTTCCGTAGCATAATGCTGACCGAAAGCATCGTTGCTGAAAAGAATATTGTCTTCGGTCAGGTACGTCGCCATGCTGTCGGGCCAATGGAGCATCGCCATTTCCACAAAGATCAGTTCCTTGCCGTTACCAACCGGCAAACGGTCCCCGGTTTTTACGACGTGAAAATTCCAATCCTGATGATACTGTCCCTTTAGGGATTTCACGGCGTTTGCCGTACAGTAAATCGGCTTGTCGGGGATGCGCCGCATCAGGGCGGGGAGCGCGCCGCTGTGGTCCACTTCGCCATGATTCGCGACAATGTAATCAATGCGGTTCAGGTCGATTTCAGAAGCCAAATTTTCAACGAACTCTTCGTCAAAGGGGGCCCAAACCGTATCGATCAGCACAACTTTTTCTTCTTCAATCAAATAGGAGTTGTATGTGGAACCTTTGTGAGTCGAGTATTCATCGCCGTGGAATTTTTGCAATTCCCAATCGACTTTGCCTACCCAGGAAACATTGTTTTTAAACGTTTTCTTCATCTGACGTCACGCTCCTTTTTAAATTTCACATCGCAAAACATATAAGTAGAGCCCCCCAAGGGGGACTCATTAATGCTATTTTCTGGCCATGGCGGTTTTGGCTTTTTCGACAATACGCGCCGCGGTGAGGCCGTAAGCCACAAGTAATTCGTCGGGTCTGCCGCTTTGACCGAATACGTCTTCCACGCCGACAAATTCCACAGGACACGACTGTTGCCGAACAAGGCATTCCGCCAGCGCCGCCCCAAGTCCGCCGATGACGCTGTGTTCTTCCGCCGTGACGACAGCGCCGCATTTTTGCGCATAGGAAACGGTGGTTCCTTCGTCCAAGGGTTTTAAAGAAGAGGCGTTGATCACCGCCGCGGAAATCCCCTCTTCATGCAGGGTTTCCGCTGCTTTCAGCGCTTCGCCAACCATCAGGCCGCAGGCGAAAAGCGCCACATCATTGCCGTCCCGCATGACGGTAAATTTGCCGGGGGTGAATTCATAGTTTTCTTGAAAGAGCACCGGTTGGCCGCTTCGGCCCAGCCGGAGGTACATCGGCCCCTCATGGGTCGCCATATATTGGACCATCTTTACCGTTTCCACAGCGTCGGCAGGCACAAAAACCTCCATATTGGGGAGCACCCGCGTCAAGGCGATATCCTCGATGCTCTGATGAGAACCGCCGTCTTCCCCCACGGTAATGCCGGCGTGGGTCGCCGCGATTTTGACGTTAAGCTTCGGATAACAGATGCTGTTTCTGATGATTTCATAACACCTGCCGACGGCGAACATGGCAAAGCTGCTCATGAATACAGTGTTGCCGCCGATGGCCAAACCGGCGGCAGTGGCCGCCATATTGCTTTCCGCAATCCCCATATTGAAGAACCGCTCAGGACAGGCTTTCGCGAATACGCTGGTTTTGGTGGATTTTGATAAATCGGCGTCAAGGACGACGATCTTTGCGTTTTCTTTGCCGATGGCCGCCAAGGCGTTGCCGTAGGCTTCTCTTGTTGCGATCTTTTCCATGGCTCAGCCCTCCAGTTCTGCTTTGGCTTTCAAATAGTCTTCTTCCTTCATCGGCGTGCCGTGCCAGCCCACCTGGTTTTCCATAAAGGAAACGCCCTTGCCCTTCACGGTTTTGGCAATGATCGCCGTGGGTCTTCCCTTCACGGCTTTTGCCTTTGCAAAGACTTCGATGAGGGCGTCAATGTCGTGGCCGTCCACGTGAAAAACGGAGAACCCAAAGGCCTCAAATTTCGCGCCGATATCGCCCAAGCACATCACGTCGTCATTGGCGCCGTCGATTTGCAGGCCGTTGTTATCCACAATGGCACAGAGATTGTCAAGTTTATTGTTGGCCGCCGCCATGGCGGCTTCCCAGATGATGCCTTCGTCCAACTCTCCGTCGCCGACCACGGCGTAAACACGGTTTTCTTTTTGCCGCAGTTTCAGCGATAGGGCAATGCCGCCGGCAATGGCGAAACCTTGGCCCAAAGAGCCGGTAGAAGCCTCCACGCCCGGGAGTTTCTTGCGGTCGGGATGGCCCTGCAGCCGGGAACCAAGGCGGCGCAAAGTTAAAAGTTCTTCCTCTTCAATGAGGCCGCCCTCACAAAAAGCGGCGTAAAGCGCCGGGGCCGCGTGGCCCTTGGACAGCACAAAATAGTCCCGTTCCGGCCAGGCGGGATCGTTGAAATCATATTTCATCTCATGAAAATAAAGCACCGACATGATCTCCGCCAAATCCAAGGAACCGCCGGATGGCCGCTTTTCGCGTGTCCCAGCATTTCGATGATATGGCGGCGAATCTGTTTCGCTCCTTGGACAACGTCTCTTTTGTCTCCATAGATACTCTCCTAATTAACTTTTAGGGGAAAGATGACAATATAGTCGCCGGGAGAAATTTTAAATCGCATGGTCACCAAGCTTTGGTTGACAACGGCTTTTTCCACCGCGGCAGTATGGATACCAGCTTCAAAAAGAGTTTTGCCGAGATCGTATTCCCCGGCGATGATATCTTCTTTTTCCGGTAAATTTACTTTCAAAGAAGTCAGATAACCGTGGAGTTCCAACGTAACGGCGCCCTCAACAATTCTTACTTCATCCATTGCTTACGCCCCCTTTTCTTAATACAAATAGTATAACAGATCTTATTTGTCGAAACAAGAATGATACTATCAAAATTTTAAATTCTGTGTTATCATGATTTATGATACGAATATTTTTTTTGAATTTTACACGCAGCGACGCATCTGCCATAGGAGGAGGTTCTCATGGAAAAGCGAAAAGTTTTTGATCAGGAGATTTCTCTCCTCGGTCTCGGCACCATGCGGCTGCCGGTGAAAAACAACGAAAAGGGAAAAATCGATAAAGAAGAAGCGGCGGCCATCTTCGATTACGCCCTGGGTCACGGGATCAACTATATCGATACCGCTTATATGTATCATAACGGTACCGCCGAAGCGTTCACCGGTGAGGTTTTAGCGCAATACGACCGTAAAAGCTATGTTCTTGCCACCAAAATGCCGGCCTGGTTGGCTCGTTCCGAAGCGGGCATCGAAAGGATATTTGAGGGACAGCTGAAAAAGCTGAAAACCGATTACTTCGATTTTTATCTTTGCCATAATCTCAATATCCCATACTACCCGTATTTTAAAAAATACAAAGCCCTGGAGTACCTGGCTCGGAAAAAAGAAGAGGGGCTCATCAAACATTTGGGTTTCTCTTTCCACGATACACCGGAAGTGATGAAACAGTACCTTGCTGATTTTGATTGGGAATTCGGCCAGATTCAACTGAATTACCTCGACTGGGAAATGCAACGAGCCAAGGAACAGTATCAGCTGCTGACCGATAAAAAGCTGCCGGTCATCGTCATGGAGCCCCTTCGCGGCGGCGGCTTGGCAACGCTTTCCCCCGACGCGGTGGCCCACCTGAAAAAGACACATCCCGCAGAAACTCCGGCTTCTCTCGGTCTGCGCTTCGCCGCCCAGCTGCCCAATGTCATGACGGTGCTAAGCGGCATGTCTTCCCTTGCACAATTAAAAGAGAACATTCAAACCATGGCTCATTTTACGCCATTGAGCGAAGCAGAGCAAAAAGACCTCGACCTTGCCCTCGCTCTTTACAAAGAGAATAAGATGATCCCCTGCACCGGCTGCCGTTACTGCGACGGCTGCCCTCAGGGCGTCGATATCGCCACGCTGTTTGACATCAACAATCACTACCGCCTCGGCGGTTCCACTTGGACTTACATTCAGGAATACGAGAGCGTCCCCGCCTCCACCCACGAAGACAACTGCACCGATTGCGGCAAATGCGTGGAAAAGTGTCCCCAGGGACTGGATATTCCGGCACTGCTGGCGGAAACCGGCGAAATGATCAAGGAAGCCTATCGAAATAATTGAGGAGCTCTTGACAAGGACTTCTTTCCAATGATAGAATAACGTAGCATCCATAAAAGCTGAGATAAGGAAAAAAGTAAACCCGGGGCGTTTTCAGAGAGTTGCCGGCCGCTGCGAGGCAATAACAAAACCGTCGTCGAATACAGTCCTTTAGCTGTGCACCGAAAGGCAACGAGTAGGCTGCAACGGGTTCACCCGTTATCGTGAGCAAGTACCTGTTTACCGTACTTGAAGAGTGATTGCGTCCGCGAGGGCGCAGTAACATGA
The DNA here is from genome assembly GCA_040776805.1 of Clostridiales bacterium. Taxonomy (GTDB): domain Bacteria; phylum Bacillota; class Dehalobacteriia; order UBA7702; family UBA7702; genus UBA7702. The sequence goes on from JAXGZS010000009.1 coordinate 23,235, forward strand.
GGTGGTACCGCGGTTTATAAGCCGTCCTCTGATTTTTTTAGAGGACGGCTCTTTGATTGCCAATTTTTTGAAAGAAGAAAAGAAGAGGAGCATCATGTTTTACCAAAAAGACCAAGAGACGATGACGCGCAAGGAAATCGCTAAACTACAGCTAACACGGCTGCAATGGACAGTCAACCGCTGTTACGATCGAGTTCCCCACTACCGTAAGATCATGGACAAAGCCGGCGTTAAGCCATCCCATATCAAAAATCTCGGCGACGTCGCCAAACTGCCGCTGACCTCAAAAGCGGACCTGCGCGACAACTACCCCTACGGTCTTTTTGCCTCTCCCCTAACAGATATCGTGGAAGTTCACGCGTCCTCCGGCACAACGGGAAAGCCCATTGTCGGCGCTTACACCCATCACGATCTTGAAGTCTGGAGCGACTGCATGGCGCGGATCATCGCCGCCAGCGGCGTCACAAAAGAGGACATCGCCCAGATATCCTTCGGCTACGGCCTCTTTACCGGCGCTTTCGGCCTCCACTACGGCTTACAGAAAGTCGGCTGCATGGTCGTGCCCATTTCCAGCGGCAACAGTGAAAAACAGCTGATGATCATGGAGGACTTTAAAACCTCGGTGCTGATCGCCACCCCTTCCTACGGCGTTTACCTCAGTGAAATGGCAAAGGATAAAGGCGTTTCCGACCGCTTGAAACTAAGGGTGGGCCTTTTCGGCTCGGAGGTATGCACCCCGGAGATGCGTACCCAGATCGAGAAGAATATCGGCATCATCGTCACCGATAATTACGGGCTGACGGAGCTGGGCGGCCCCGGCGTTTCCGGAGAATGTCTGGAACGGGACGGACTCCACATCAACGAGGATTATTATCTCTGCGAAGTCATCGATCCCGACAGCGGCGAAGTGCTCCCCGAGGGGGAAACCGGTGAACTGGTGATCACACCTTTGGCCAAAGAAGCCTTTCCGATTTTCCGCTACCGCACCAAAGATTTGGCCCGCCTCACCTACGAACCGTGCAACTGCGGCAGAACCCAGGCGCGGATGACCAAGGTTTTGGGAAGAACCGACGATATGATGATCATCAAGGGCGTTAACGTCTTCCCTTCCCAAATCGAAAGCGTCCTCTTTACCATGGATCATATCGGTCCTCACTATCAGCTGATCCTGCGGAAAAAGAACTTCATGGATACCCTTGAGGTTCAGGTGGAGCTGATCGACGCGAACCTATTGGAGCGTTATGGTGAACTGGAGGCCCTCCAAAATAAAATCTACAGCGCCCTAAAATCCGTCCTCGGCCTGGACTGCAAAATCAGCCTGGTGCCGCCCCGCACCATCGCCCGCTTCGAGGGGAAAGCCAAACGCATCATCGATTTAAGAAACGAAAAACAGCAGTAAGGAGTGATTTTATGACCATCAAACAAATATCCGTTCTAGTAGAAAACAAAACCGGCGCCATTGCCGAGGCCATCTCCTTCTTGGCGGAGCACGGCATCAATATTTTCGCCGTCAACATGGCCGATACACCGAATTTCGGCATTCTTCGTTTCATCGTCGATCAGCCGGAAAAATGCAAAGAATTGCTGGAAAAGGAAGGTTTCACCGTTTCTGCCTGCCGCGTCCTCGCCGTGGGGCTTGAGGATATTCCCGGAGGCCTCACCAAAGTAACAAAAATTTTGGCGCAAAACGGCATCAGCCTCGAATACCTTTACGCTTTTATCAGCAAATCCAAAGAAAATGCCTGCGTGATTATAAATACCGCGGACATTGAGTTTACCGCGGATATCTTGATGAAAAACGATATCCCACTTTACAGTGATGAGATCCTTGGCGAATAAAGGGTTTTTCTGTAAAATATTTTCAAAAATGTATTGACAATAACGTGGCGGAGATGATAAAATTTCAGCCATAACCAAAAGCAATGACGGGAAAGAAGTAAACACGGCGGAGTTTTCAGAGAGTTGCCGCTTGCTGCGAGGCAATAAACGAACCGTGATGGAATACATTCCCTTAGCTGTGCACCGAAAGAAAACGAGTAGGCTGCAACGGATTCACCCGTTATCGTGATAGAGTATTGAGATGTACTCAATGAGAGATTGCCTCCGTGAGGAGGCAATAATATGAGGTGGTACCGCGGAATATTCCGTCCTCTAACAAATTTTAGAGGACGGTTTTTTTATATGCCTTGTCCTCGGAAAGAAGGTCTTTATGGCACTGAAACTCATTATTTTACTGGTGTTTTTTACGGTTACCGTCGCCATTGGTCTCTATTGCCGCCGCCACGCCACCGACGTGAACGGCTTTGTCCTCGGCGGACGCTCCGTCGGCCCTTGGCTGACGGCATTTGCCTATGGCACAACTTATTTCTCCGCTGTGATTTTCGTGGGCTACGCCGGTCAGTTCGGTTGGAAATACGGTCTGGCTTCCACCTGGATCGGTTTGGGGAACGCCCTCATTGGCTCTCTTTTAGCCTGGGTCATTTTAGGCAGAAGGACTAGGGTCATGACACACCGCCTAAAAAGCGCCACCATGCCTGACTTTTTCGGCAAACGCTATGACAGCAAAGCGCTTAAACTCGTCGCTTCCGTCATTATCTTTATTTTTCTGATTCCTTATACGGCCTCTCTCTACAACGGTTTATCCCGTCTTTTTGAAATGGCCTTCGGCGTTGACTACGCCATCTGCGTCATCATCATGGCGGTACTCACCGCCATCTACGTCATTGCCGGCGGCTATATGGCGACGGCAATCAACGATTTCATTCAGGGCATCATCATGCTTTTCGGAATCATTGCCGTCATCGCCACCGTGCTCCATGGAGAAGGCGGTTTCATGACAGCGGTAAACAGTTTGGCATCTATATCCGACCCCGCAACCTCGGCACAGCCCGGCGTCTTTGCTTCCTTCTTTGGCCCGGATCCCCTCAGTCTTCTTGGCGTCATTATTCTGACCTCCTTGGGTACTTGGGGCTTACCCCAGATGGTGCAAAAATTCTACTCCATCAAGAGCGAACAGGCCATCGCTAAGGGAGCGATTATTTCCACGGTTTTTGCCATTGTGATTTCCTGCGGCTGTTATTTTCTCGGCGGTTTTAGCCGTCTTTTCTCCACCCCCGACGCTGTGGCCAACACAGGATTTGACGCGCTGATCCCTACCATGCTGACAAATCTTCCCACAATCCTCATCGGCATGGTCATCGTCCTCGTCCTTTCCGCTTCCATGTCAACCCTCTCCTCTTTGGTCATGGTCTCCAGTTCCACGCTGACGCTGGACTTTTTAAAAGATAACATCATTCAAAACATGAAAGAGCGGACGCAGTTGCTGATCATCCGGTCTTTGATCGTGGTTTTCATCATCATTTCCGTGGTCATCGCCATTGTCCAATATCAATCGAACATCACCTTCATCGCCCAGCTGATGGGCATTTCCTGGGGAACACTGGCCGGTGCCTTTCTGGCTCCCTTCCTCTACGGCCTCTATATGAAAAGAACCAGCAAAACCGCTATCTGGTTTTGCTTCCTCTTCAGTACTGTGCTGATGACATCAAACCTCCTCTTCCGCCCCTACTTCCCGCTGCTGCTCCAGTCGCCGATCAACTGCGGCGCTTTCGCCATGATCGTCGGCCTTGTTGCCGTACCCCTGATCAGCGCCTTCACCAAAGCCCCGAAAAAGGACGTTGTGGAGGACGCTTTTGCGGCCTATGAAGAAAAAGTAACCGTATCGGTAAAAACCGCCATCGAAGACTGAGCCGTTTCCGTAACATTGAAATGAGGAACCACGTATCAGACTTTGTCCACGGACAAAGAGCCGGTATCCCTTTGAGGATACCGGCTCTCTGTTTTAGTCTATCGTTACTTTTTTGATTTTCTGTTCTGTTAAAGGTCTGTCCATACCGTCCACTTGGGTCGTGGCGATTTCGTCCACAACGTCAAGGCCTTCCACGACCTTGCCGAAAGCGGCGTAACCGCCGTCAAGATGAGGCGAGTTTTTGTGCATAATAAAGAACTGGGAACCGCCGGAGTTGGGATCCATGGCCCGGGCCATGGAGATGACCCCCCGTTCATGCTTGATGGGATTGTCAAAACCGTTCTGGGCAAATTCGCCGGGAATCGAATAACCGGGGCCGCCCATACCGGTACCGTCAGGGCAACCGCCTTGAATCATAAAACCGTCAATGACTCTGTGAAAGATCAACCCGTCATAAAATCCTTCTTTGACGAGTTTTTCGAAATTTTCCACCGTTTTCGGCGCGGCGTCGGCATAAAGCTCCATCGCGATCTTGCCGCCGTTTTCCATTTCAATGGTTACCATAATATTACCTCGTTATTTCTTCCTGTTTTTTAAATTTCAGCGGTTAAAGGCCAAGTTTTTCCATAATTTTCTGAAACGCTATTTTTACCGGGGAATCTTCCGGTAACTTTATGATGGCTTTGCCTTCACAATCATATTCATACACCAGCTCATCGTCGGGTATGACGCCAAGGAGTTCCAATTGACTGTTGGCGATCTCCTCTTTTGTCCCCTCGTTCAAAACGCCTTTGGGGGCCCTGTTTACAATAAGCCCCATCTTCCCGGGACGGACTTCCATTTCCTCGGTGAGCGCGGCGATGCGGGCCGCCGCCTGAATACCCCGTCTGGAGCAGTCGCTCACCAAAATCACGGTGTCGATATGGGGCAGCAAACCGCGGCTGATATGCTCCATGCCGGCTTCGTTATCAACAACAATATACGGGTAATTTTCTTGGATTGACATAATTTGCCGCTGTAACAAACCATTGACAAAGCAATAGCAACCTTGTCCCTGGGAACGGCCCATGACCAAAAGGTCAAAATCATCTTCTTCGGTAAGGGCCGCAAAAACTTCCTTTTCCGCGTAAACATCCTTGGACATAGTGGAAGGAACTTCGCTTTTCAGGGAAGCCGCTTTCTTCATTTTTTCACGGATCTCCCCTAACGTTTGCTGCGTTTCTACGCCGAGGACTTCGTTGAGATTGGAGTTGGAGTCGGCATCCACCGCCAATACAGGCGATTTACCGTGTTCCGTTAAATACTGGATCAATAAGCCGCACAGCGTGGTTTTACCGACGCCGCCTTTTCCGGCCACTGCGATGACGTGTGACATCATTCCACCTCCGTACTTAAATTTCTGTTTCTATTTTACACCGGCTTCTTTTCCCTGTCTATTAAAAAACAGCGGGGCTTTATGAAGATTCCGTTGTTTTCAGCAGCTCGCGATAACTTTTGATAAAGCGATCGCAGTAGGTGGCCGCAAAGCCTTCCGGAAAATCCTGCCAAGGATCTTCTATGCCGTAGCAGGTAAAGCCGGCCTTCTTCGCCGTGATCAGACAGTAGGCGGCATCTTCAAAAACCACGGTCTCCGCCTTTTTTACGTTCATCTTTTCCAAACAGTGCTCATAGATAACCGGTTCCGCCTTAGAAGCGCCGACTTCCGCGACAGTGGCGATGAAATTGAAATAATCAAAAATTTTCAGCCGCTTCAGCACGGCTTCCACCATGTAACGTTCGGTCAGCGTCGCCACGCACATCATCACCCCGTCGGCTTTCAACTGGGCGAGGTACTCTCCCACATAGGGTTTCAGGGTGATTTCCGTACAATAAAGATGGTAGATAAAGGCTTTCAGGGCTTTGTGAAGCTCCTCCCCGGTTTTTCCCAAATCCGTATGCGCGGCCACATAGGCCGTGGCCTCGGAAAAATACATGGTGGAGGTGGCACGGTTCAACTCCTCGTAATTGGGTATATTCAGTTGTTTTAAATACTTGGTCAGAACCGTCCGCCACATCCACATGGAATCAAGGAGGGTCCCGTCCATATCAAAAATTGCTGCTTTCATATGCTTTTTTATATCGTAAAAAGGGCGGTACAAGGCAAAACTGGGACAAAAGCCCGGACTCGCCGCGTACAAAAGTATGCGAGAGTCTGGGCTTTTTGTCTGTTTCAGCCTTGAGTAGTCAATGATTGTATCTGAATTACATCATCCCCGGAGGCATGCCGCCGCCAGCGGGAGCGGGCATTGCCGGTGTTTCTTTGGGAATATCGGCAACCACGGTTTCCGTGGTGAGCAGCATAGCCGCAACGGAAGCGGCGTTTTCTAAAGCGTAACGCGTTACCTTGGTGGGATCCACGATACCGGCTTTGAACATATCAACATATTCGTTGGTCGCCGCGTTGTAACCGACGTTAAGAGGAGCTTCCTTCACTTTTTCGGCGATGATGGCCCCTTCTTTGCCGGCGTTATAAGCAATCTGTTTCACCGGCACTTCCAAAGCGCGGTAAATGATTTCGACACCGGTTTTGATGTCGCCTTCCGCTTCAATCGCGGCGACGCAAGGCAGCACGTCGATGACGGCAGCACCGCCGCCGGCCACAATGCCTTCCTGTACCGCGGCTTTCGTCGCAGCCAAGGCGTCTTCGATGCGGAGTTTCTTTTCTTTCAGTTCCGTTTCAGTGGAGGCGCCGACTTTAATCACGGCAACGCCGCCGGCTAATTTGGCAAGGCGTTCCTCCAATTTTTCGCGGTCGAATTCAGATTTTGTTTCTTCCCGCTGTTTTCTGATCATGGAGACTCTTTCGTCAATGGCTGCCGTGTCGCCGCCGCCATCCACCAAGGTGGTGGTTTCTTTCGTTACTTTAACCTGACGGGCGGTACCAAGCTGTTCCATGGTAACGTTTTCGAGTTTCAGGCCGACTTCGTCGGAAATGACCTGACCGCCGGTGAGGACGGCGATATCTTCGAGCATGGCTTTTCTTCTGTCGCCAAAACCGGGTGCTTTTACGGCAACGCAGGTGAAAACGCCACGGAGTTTATTTAAAACAAGAGTCGTCAAGGCTTCGCCTTCGATGTCTTCGGCAATGATCAGCAACTGTTTGCCGCTTTGGGCCACTTGTTCCAAAATGGGCATGATTTCCTGGATACCGCCGAGTTTCTTATCGGTAATCAGCACCAGGGGATTGGCAAGAACGGCTTCCATCTTATCGGTATCGGTGATCATATAAGCGGAAACGTAGCCGCGGTCAAACTGCATGCCTTCCACCAATTCATAAGTGGTTTCTCTGCCCTGGCTTTCTTCCACGGTGATGACGCCGTCATTACCGACTCTGTCCATGGCGTCGGCAATGAGGTCGCCGATTTCGCTATCGTTGGCGGAAACGGAAGCAACCTGAGAGATGGCTTCTTTGGAATCCACGATTTTGGAATTCTTTTTGATACCTTCCACCGCAGCGTCTACCGCCAATTCAATGCCTTTTTTGAGGCCCATGGGATTGGCGCCGGCAGCGACGTTTTTCAAACCTTCTTTGATGATCGCCTGGGCGAAAAGGCAGGCGGTGGTGGTGCCGTCACCGGCGACGTCGTTGGTCTTGGTGGCGACTTCCTTCACGAGCTGAGCGCCCATGTTTTCAATGGGATCTTCCAATTCGATTTCTTTGGCAATCGTTACACCGTCGTTGGTGATCAGCGGGGATCCATATTTTCTTTCGAGGACAACGTTACGGCCTTTGGGCCCCAACGTCACTTTTACAGCGTCAGCCAAGGCGTTTACGCCTCTTTCCAGAGCATATCTGGCATCTTCTTTGAATATGATTTGTTTTGCCATTTTATTACATTCCTCCTGTTTTTATTTTAGCCTACAATCGCGAGTACGTCGTTGATTTCGACGATGAGATACTTTTTGTCATCCAGTTTCACTTCAGTACCGGCAAATTTTGAATAGATGACCTTGTCACCGGCTTTGACATCTTCTACTTTGGCGCCGACGGCAACGACGACAGCTTCAAGAGGTTTTTCTTTGGCGGTTTCAGGTACGTAAAGACCGCTTTGGGTTTTTTCTTCTTTGACCTGAGGGATTTCCAATAATACTCTTTCACCTAAGGGTTTGACACACATGATGATTCCTCCTTAAAATATTTCATTTTTTAGCCAAATTTATTAGCACTCACTTTCTTCGAGTGCTAATAATATTATACATGCTTTTCCTCTCTTGTCAAGAGAAAAAAGCAATTTTTCTTGATGAAATTCTCTCTAACGAATATGATATACAGCGTCTTCCGTGACAATGACATCCACGGGAAAATCGTGTTCTTCGGCATATACTTCGTCTTTGATCTGAAATTCGTAACAAACCGCGATTTTACGGCAGGAAGGCTTTGTTTTCGGTAAAAAACGGTCATAATAGCCGCCACCAAAGCCCAGGCGGTTTCCCTTTTTGTCAAAGCCCACGCCGGGCACGATCACCGCGTTGAGTTCCTCCGCTTCGATCCATTGACGCCCTTCCTCTTTCGGTACTAATATATCGTATTTTCCAACCTGCAGATCTTGCTCAAGATCCCTGACTCTGGCCGGGCGGATTTCCGTCTTGGTAACACAGACCGGGGCGTATACGGCAATATTTTTTTTCAGCAGATAACGGATATAATTCCAAATATCACATTCCGACCCTGCCGGTAAAAAGACCATCACCGCGGAAAAATCCGTCAGCGCCTCAAGGGACGCGTTGATCTTCGCACTTTTGGCCTTCACCTCTTCTTCGCCGACGCTGTCCCGACGGTTAAGTATTTGCTTTCTTAATTCATTTTTTGTCATAATTTCCACTCTACCGCTTCCTTTCGCGCCATTAACGCGGTTTTTTAAAGATGTATATTTAAACAAATAATATGCTTCTCTTAGCAGGCACTATTAAAACACCAGTACAAAAGTAAATTTTTTCGCATAATTCTTTTACCTGCGTTTCCTCTTTTCCCATTTTTGAGTTATCCACAATCAAAGACAAGTTTTCATTTTCCATGCCGACTAAAACATGAGTTATCAAAAAAATTATGCACATTGTCCACATTTCCAGTGGTTCATCTTTTTATGTATATTATACGTTTTTTGGCGAATTTTATATATTTATTCATTTTCCAAGGGTATATTTGCCGTGGCATTCAGGGAAATGCTGTTAAATTCATTGTGCAAATATTTGTAATATGCAACCGCGCCGATCATTGCCGCGTTATCCGTGCAAAGGGTCTTCGGCGGACAGTGAAAACGAATCTTTTCCGCCGCGGCCAAAGTAGCAATCTTCTGCCGCAAGGTGTTGTTGGCCGCCACGCCGCCGGAGAGAATCAGCTGGTCAACGCCCTTTGTTTTACAGGCATTGATCGCTTTTTGCGCCAATACTTCAAAGAGTGACTTTTGAAAAGAAGCAGCGACGTCGGCAAGGTTCACCGCCTCCCCTTTCATTGCGGCGCGGTTCAAATAGTTCAGCACGTGGGATTTCAGGCCGCTGAAACTGAAATCAAAACTGTTCTGTTCCAGCCAGGCCCGGGGAAAATCCAAGGCGTCAGGGTTGCCTTGGGCGGCCAGTTCTTCCAAGGCGGCCCCGCCGGGATAGGGCAGGCCCAAAGCGCGGGCCACTTTATCCAGAACTTCACCGGCAGCGTCGTCTCTGGTTTCTCCCATCACCTCAAAATGCAGGTGTTTCGGCAGATAGACGATACTGCTGTGACCGCCAGAAGCGATCAGAGCCACCAGGGGCGGTTCCATATTTTCGGCGGACATCATACCGCCATAGAGGTGCCCCGCCAAGTGATGCACGCCGATCAAGGGCACATCAAGGGTTTCCGCCACGGCTTTGCCGTAGGAAAGTCCCACCAGCAGCGAACCGATGAGACCGGGGCCCTTGGTGACGGCGACGGCATCAAGATCATTAAGGGCGATCCCGCTTTCCGCAACGGCGGTTTTTACCACCGTGGAAATTTTGCGCAAATGTTCCCTGGAGGCGATTTCCGGCACCACGCCGCCATAGGCTTTGTGGGTGGCGATCTGGGTATAGATCACATTGGAGCAGATCGTCTTCCCGTCTGCCACCACGGCGGCGGAAGTCTCGTCGCAGCTTGTTTCAATTGCCAATATATGGATACTCATACCTTCATCTCCAGGGCTTTTTCTGGGTCATATCGGGCAGGTGAAGCCACATGATGACGGCGTCTTCCCCGTTGTCCTCGTAATAATGCTTCCGCAGTCCCTTTTGTAAAAAACCGTGTCTTTGATACATGGTTAAGGCCGCTTCATTGCTGGGCCGCACTTCCAGGGTAATATCGTGGGCGCCGTAGAGCTGCGCCATCTGGATCAAATGCTCTAAAATCGCTTTCCCCTGCCCTTGGCGACGAAAATCCTCATGGACGGCGATATTTGTGATGTGGCATTCGCCGCAGACCAACCAAAAACCGCCGTAAGCCGTTATCCGCTGATTGCTGCGCAAAACCCAATATCGGCCATAAGCGTTGCTCAATTCATTTTTGAACATGTTTTCCGTCCAGGGCACCGGGAACGCCGTCTTTTCCAAAACGAGAAGCTCTTCGATATCAGCCGCTTTCATTTCATCAATGGTAACATCAGCGAATTTCGCCACAGCGTCAACGCCCCGGATATACTTCGGCAAAATCTCCTCCGCCGAAACCGCTCTTTCCGCCCCGGCGGTCAAAGCGATAAGCGCTGCCCCGCGGATACCGTGATAGGGATCTACCCCGAAGGTACAGCGCTTCCCGTAGCGCTCCTCTATTGCTCCGTGCCAGTTTTCCACGGCGTCGCCAAAAAAGAGTATATCGTCAAATTCTTCTAAGACCGCTGCCAAATCCGTCAAAGGATCGACCGCCGTTTCTTCTAACAGCTTTTTCATTTCACCCTTTCGGTTATCGTAAACCGCGGCATAAACCTGACTTTTACGGGCGTCTAAAATCGGCACGAGAATACCGCGATACCCTTTATAATTCAAGGCCAAAGCATCCAGGGAACTTAGGGGTATCAAAGGAATGTTGAGCATATCGCCGAAGCCCTTGGCCGTGGCAATGCCGATCCGCAGACCGGTAAAGGAGCCGGGGCCTACCGTGACGCCGATCACATCAATATCCCGGGGTTTCATTTTTGTTTTGGCAAACAAGTCATCGATCATCGGCATCAAATGGGGCGCGTGGTTTCGGTTATCCGCCGCTTCCGCCGAGGCCAAAACGGTCTGATCTTCGCCGATGGCCACCGCCATCGTTTTCGAACTGCAATCAAAGGCAAGAATTTTCATGCCGCTGCCACTCCTCCAAAATATCGCTATGAAAATCATCTGTCGCCGAAAACGTGATCTCTCTCTCATCTTCGGCCTCACCTTTTGCGATTTCCACGTGAATATATCCGCCGGGGAAACCGTTCCTGATCACCGAAGCCCATTCGATCACCGCGACGCCGTCTTTTAAATATTCGTCGAAACCAAGCTCGTAAAAATCGTTGATGTTGTTCAAATGATAGGCGTCAAAATGGTATAAAGGCAAGCGTCCCTCGTAAATACAAAGCAGGGTGTAGGAGGGACTCTTGATGGTAGCCTTGACCCCAAGTCCCTCGCCGAGACCTTTGGCAAATACCGTTTTCCCCGCGGCCAGAGCACCGTCGACGAGTACATTCGCGCCGACTTTCAGGTAAGGCGCGAGACCTTTGGCCAAACGAAAGGTTTCCCCCTGGTTTTTGGTGATATAGGTATATTTCATACGTTCTGCGCTTTCATTTCGTCATATACGCGTTTGATTTCCTGAAAATCCTCCCAGACGGGAATCTTTTTTTGCGGGTCTCTTAAGAGCGCCGCCGGATGAAA
>JAXGZS010000010.1:0-33810 GCA_040776805.1 Clostridiales bacterium
TTTCGGGAATTGATTTTCAAATTCCAACAACAGTTGCACTAAAAGGAATCACTGTACCAAATGATGCTGCTGTAATACTGACAGATGGTACAGAGAACAAAATCACTTTTACTTCAGATACGAACGACTATACCAATTGTGAATCATTACTCTATGGCGATGAGAGTGGAACAATGGATGCTCTTATAGGCCAAGGTTCTTTGATCCTTGAAAACACAGAGTACGCAATTTCAGCTGGAGATCTTTATATTTTAACCGCTGAAATAACCATATCTAACTGTTTGAGTGGAGGAATTCATTGTGATGACTTAGTCATTCAAGGTTCCAATATAACGGCTTCCGAAGGTGGGGATAACGCCACCGGTATTTATTCTGATGATTTAACAATTCAGAATTCCGTTATCGAATTGGTAGATTATGAAGATGAAGGGATTAACTCTTACGACACTCTTATTGTAGATTCCACTTTCGTTATTTCCGACAATGACGATGATGGAATAATCTGTGATGATCTCTCTATTATGCGCTCCACATTATCCATATCTAACTGCGGTGATGATGGGATTAGTTCATCTAAAACGTTGATTGAAGACTCTGATGTTCTTGTATCCCAATGTGGATATGGTCTTTGTCCGAATAACCTAACAATAAAAGGAAGCCAAGTCGATATTAATGATGCCGATGACGCGATTAGTTGCAATGACTTAATGGTTCAAGACTCTGACGTGACCATCTCCGTCTGCACTGATGACGGAATTTATGGAGATAACACAACGATTAAGAAATCTAATGTTAATATCTATCAGTGTGATAGTGATGCTTTTTATGTGGTTGATCTGCTGATACAAGAAAGTCACGTAGATATTGATGGTGTAGATGAGGGGATTGATTGCGAGGATCTGGCAATTACCAATAGTACTATGCAAATTAAGAATGCGGTCAATGCTGCTATTGATGCTGATGGGATGAAAGCTAGTCAATCAACATTTCTAATAGATCAAACAGGTGGCATCTATAATGACTTCGTATTGTTCGATGAATGTAAAGTAACCATGACAAATATGATAGTGGGTATTTGGTCTGATGAAAACATTACTTTTAAAAATACTCTATTTAAGATTGAAGCAGATGGAGTCTTAGATGCAACACATGATGGTTGGTGTCTGGTAGGCGTTGCCCTTGCCACCAATGATGAGGCCGAATCTCAGATTAATTTCATTTGCTCCAAAGGAACATTAAAAGGAAATAACGCTGCTGTTTATGTAGAAAAAGAACCGGCTGCCAGTACTTCTTCCTTGTTTGACCATGTGGGAATTGATCGCGAAAAGACGATTAACCTTTGGGGTAACGATATTTTAGAAGGTGGAGAGCTGGTAGAAGTAGCCGATTATGATGGCTATAGCGCTGATATGCTCATGGGTACCATCGGCACTTTAGGTGGCACCTTCGGTTTTCATAGTCATGAAGGTACAGACAATCACTGCTATCCTGTAGGCGATTACAGTAAAGAGGTTGAGATTGGCTTACCCTTTAGCGATGTTGTTTGGGGTGATTGGTTTTATAACTCGGTTGCTCAAGCCTCCGGCTACAACCTCTTTCAAGGCACCAGCGCAACCACCTTTAGCCCTGAAAAGCCGATGAGCCGCGCTATGGTAGTTACCGTGCTTTACCGTATGGCCGGAGAACCGAGCGTTGATGGTTTAACAACACCCTTTACCGATGTTAAATCCAGTCAATATTACAGTGATGCCGTTGCTTGGGCTTATGATAATGATGTTGTAAAAGGTATGTCCGCTACGACATTTGAACCTGATACCGATGTTTCCCGTGAACAATTTGCAACATTCCTCTATCGTTATGCCGACTATATGAAATATGATACCGCTGCCAGTGCAGATTTAAGCAGATTTACTGATAATGGTAAAATAAGCTCCTGGGCTAAGGATTCAATGAAATGGTGTGTTGCGCATGGTTATATTAACGGCGTTACCCCCACGACTTTGGTGCCGCAAGGAAACGCACTTCGTTGTCAAGCCGCTACTATCTTAGTACGGTTTACCAACAATGTTCCTGCTGTATCTTAATTATAAAACACATCATCACAAGTTAATGAAAGCGCCGCTCAGCAATGAGCGGCGCTTAGGCCGTCGACAAAGTCTGATACGCGGCGAACCCTTTGCCCCGCGACAGCTTGTGTACTAGCGTGTACACGGCGCAGCCGCAGGCCAAAGCGTTCACCGTGTATAAGCCTTTCTCGGCGGCCTATCATCCTGTAGCCCAAAATCCGCTGATGCGTATTTTGTCTACAGTCTGAGCGCCGCTCAGCAATGAGCGGCGCGTTTATATTTATATCAAGAGATTTGAAATTCACACTCGCAATTTTTCTTTGCTTTAAAAACCCCGTTCAAAAAGTCTTGATTTTGAAAGAACCTTGTGCTATACTGTTTCAGCAAGCATCGTTAGCTCAGCTGGTAGAGCACCTGACTCTTAATCAGGGTGTCCAGGGTTCGAGCCCCTGACGGTGTACCAGTTATAAGCCCGCATATCTTTGATATGCGGGCTTATGCCGTCGACAAAGTCTGATACACGGCGAACGCTTTGGCCTACGACAGCTTATGTACCTCTATGTACACGGCGCAGCCGCAGGCCAAAGCGTTCACCGTGTCTAAGCCTTTCTCGGCGGCCTATCATTCTGTAGCCCAAAATCCGCTTACGCGGCTTTTGTCTACAGTCTGGGCCCGCATATCTTTGATATGCGGGCTCTTTTATCGGCTTTTTACCCGCTGCCGTTGACAATCGATGAAAAAATACGATATAATAAGATATTATATTGTAGTGAAGATAAGGCTTTCCCCGCTTTTGGGGAAGGCTGAGAATAGGTAGGAGAACAGATATGGAAAAAAAATATGAAGCCCAGGCCATTGAAGCGAAGTGGCAGACAAAATGGGAAGAGGAAAAGACGTTTCAAGTCACGGAAGACCCGGCCAAAGAAAAATTTTACGCCCTGGAAATGTTCCCATATCCCTCGGGCAATTTGCACATGGGGCATGTACGCAATTACTCTATCGGCGACGTGGTCGCCCGTTTTAAAAGGATGCAGGGATATAACGTGCTTCATCCCATGGGCTGGGATTCTTTCGGCCTTCCCGCGGAGAATGCCGCCATTAAAAATAGGGTGCATCCCGTGGAGTGGACCCTTTCCAATATGGACAATATGCGCCGCCAGTTGAAAACCCTGGGCATCAGCTACGACTGGGACAGGGAAGTTGCCACTTGCCTGCCGGATTATTATAAATTTACTCAATGGAGTTTTTTGCAGTTATATCAAAACGGTCTGGCCTACAAAAAGAAAGCCGCGGTGAACTGGTGTCCCTCCTGCGCCACGGTGCTTGCCAACGAACAGGTGGTGGACGGCGAATGCGAACGCTGTCATACTGCCGTGGAAAAGAAAAATCTTTCCCAATGGTTCTTTAAAATCACCGATTACGCCCAGCGTCTTTTAGACGATTTGGCGGAGCTGCCCGGTTGGCCCCAGAAGGTCAAGACCATGCAGGAAAATTGGATCGGCCGTAGCACCGGGGTGGAAATCGACTTCAAACTGGAGGGGAGCGACAAGACGATTCCCGTCTTTACGACCCGTCCCGACACGGTCCACGGCGTGACCTTTATGGTTTTCGCGCCGGAGCATCCTCTCGTGGAGGAACTGGTGGCGGATACGGCATACGCGGAAAAGGTCAAAGAGTTTCAAAAGAAGATGCAGCATCTCTCTACGGTAGACCGAACCTCCGCCGATTTGGAAAAGGAAGGGATTTTCATCGGTAAATACGTGATCAATCCTTTAAACGGCGACCGCGTGCAGCTTTGGATCACCAACTACGTCATCATGGATTACGGTACCGGCGCCGTCATGGGCGTTCCCGGTCACGACCAGCGCGACTTTGATTTCGCCAAAAAATACGGCATCGATATCAAGGTGGTCATCACACCGCCGGAAAATCCTGAGCTCAAAGCCGAAGAGCTGACGGAAGCTTATGTGGAAGAGGGCAATCTCGTGGCTTCCGGCCGCTTTGACGGTCTGAACAACAAAAAAGCCATCGAAGCCATCGCCGACGATCTGGCAGAAAGGGGCCTCGGCCGCCGCGTTGTGAATTACCGCCTTAGGGATTGGCTCATCTCCCGGCAGCGTTATTGGGGCGCGCCGATTCCCATTGTTTACTGTGAAAAATGTGGTACTGTGCCGGTACCCGAAGACCAACTGCCGGTGTTGCTCCCCACTGATGTGGAATTCAAACCCGGCGGCGCTTCTCCCTTGAAAACGAGCAATTCCTTTATGAACGCCACCTGCCCCATCTGCGGCAATCACGCCACGAGAGAAGTGGACACCATGGACACCTTTGTCTGCTCCTCCTGGTATTTTTTACGCTATACCGATCCGAAAAACGCGATGGAAGCTTTTCAGCGGGAAAAGTGTGATTACTGGATGAATGTCGATCAATACATCGGCGGCGTGGAACACGCCATTCTCCATTTGATGTACGCCCGCTTCTTCATGAAGGTTTTTCACGACCTCGGTTTCTGCAAGTCCAAAGAACCCTTTCAGAACCTGTTGACCCAGGGTATGGTCTTGAAAGACGGGACAAAAATGTCCAAATCCTTGGGGAACGTCGTTTCCCCCGAAGCGATCATCGAAAAATACGGCGCCGACACCGCCCGCCTGTTCATCCTCTTCGCCTCGCCTCCGGAAAAGGATCTGGAATGGAATGACGCCGCCGTGGAAGGCTGCTATCGTTTCCTAAACCGCGTTTGGCGGTTGGTGCTGGCCCACGCCGGAAGCAAGGGCTCTGCTTACGATGTTGCCGCCTTGTCCAAAGAAGATAAAGACGTCCGCCGTAAGATCCACACCACGATCAAAAAGGTCACCGACGACACCAGCGAACGCTTCAACTTCAACACGGCCATCAGCGCCATCATGGAACTGAACAATACCCTCGTCGCCTACGGTGAGAAGGAACATAAGAACCCCACCCTGCTGAAAGAAGGTCTCGACACTCTGATCGTCCTGCTCTCTCCCTTCGCGCCCCACATCACCGAAGAGCTTTGGCAGCGCACAGGCCACACCACGGCCATCATCGATACGCCCTGGCTTGCTTATGCCGAGGATGCCTTGGTTGTTGCCGAAGTGGAAATCGTCGTCCAGGTCAACGGCAGATTGAAAGGGAAACTCATGGCTCCTTCCGGCTTGGACAAAGCAGGTCTCGAAACCTTTGTCAAAAGCAGCGGCATGTTCGCCGCCCAAACCGAAGGTGCCGAAGTAAAGAAAATCGTCTGCGTTCCCGATAAACTCGTGAATATCGTTGTGACGCCGAGGGATTGAGGTTTCTATGGAAATCAAGCCCATCTATCTCTTTTACGGAGAGGAAAAGTTCCTGCTGAAAAAGGATGTGTCCTTCTTTCGTGAGTATTTTGCCAAAGAAGGGGTCGCGGCGGAAGAATTTGACGGAGCCAAAGACAGTCTCGCCGCCATCATCGCCGCCGCCGCGGAGATGCCCCTTTTCGGCGGCAAACGTTTGCTCATCGTGGATCATGCTCCTTGGTTCGGGAAAGACGGTGGTGACGCCGATGAATTGCTGGCCTATGCCGACGCTCCCAACGAAGATAGTTGCCTTGTTTTCATTGCCGACCACGCCGACAAGCGGCTGAAAACCGTGAAAGCCATTGAAAAGGCAGGGAAGGTGCGGCAATACGAAACGAAAAAAAACTACGAGCTTCCCGATTATGTCCGTAAATATCTGCGTGCCCAGGGTAAAACGATGTCTCCCCGCGGCCTTGACCTGTTGCTGCTGCTTTGCAGTGAGGATCTCGGCAGCATCAGCGGTGAACTGGATAAACTCGTCCTGTACGTCGATGAAAGGGAGCGCATTGAAGAGGCGGACGTGGCGAAAATCGTTGCCAAAACAGCCCAAGCCACGAGCTTTCTGCTATCCGACGCCATCGGTCTGCGCCAAAAGGATAAGGTCAAACAATATGCCGAAGAAATTTTGGCCAACACCAAACCGGGAGAATACGCCCTGCTCTTCGGTTATCTCGTCAATTACTTTCGGCTGCTGATCCGGGTCAAGGATTTCCTTCACGCCGGCAGCGGCGAAAAGACCATCGCCAAAGAATTGGGTATCCACGAGTTTCGGGTAAAAAAAGCGGCGGAGGCCCAAAAAAAATACTCCATGGAGCAGTTGTTCACTGCTTTGGAGCGGTTGTTGGATTGCGATTATAAGGTAAAATCCGGGCGTTGGGATTACAAAGACGGCCTCTTCGTGACGTTGCTGCAAATTGTCAATGAAAAGTGAAATTGAAATTGGTTCATATAGAGTACAGTAGGGTACAAAAAAACCGGGATGATTTTCATCCCGGGTATTTTTTTATTGCGCGCCATTACGCCATTGCGTTGAAGATCTTTTGCATTTTCGATTTTCTTCTATCGGCTGCGTTTTTATGGATCAGTTTTTTACCGGCTGCTTTATCCAGCAGTGCGAGGAGCTCTTTCAATGCGGGTTGAGCCTGATCTTTTTTACCGGCTTCCACTGCTTCTTTGAATTTTCTGGTGGCAGTTTTCAATCTCGATTTCGCTGCCATGTTGCGCATTCTGCGGATTTCGGAAATCTTTACTCTTTTTGACGCGGATTTAATATTGGCCATGTTTTCACCTCCTCGGAATCGATCAAACTGTTATGTTTCATAATACCAAAATACTATAGCACATTTACCCGAAAAAGGCAAGGAAAAATTGGGCATTATTTTACGAAACAGCTCATATCATAAAAAGGGAGGACATGATATGAGTGGAATGAAGTTCAGAAGAAGAAACCGCTATTCCGGAAAATGGTTAATCTGTTTTGTTTTTCTGTTGTTTTTTTCTTTCGGCGTGCTCATGGGCTATTATTACGACAGCGGCAAAACGAACTTTTTGCCTTTTTCCCTTGTGTTGAAAAGCCAGTTATTTTACGGTGGCAAAATGGTTGATCTGCCGGGTTATACCGATAGCGTGGGAGCCTTTTCCGAATACGAAAAAAGCGGCGATGCCACGCTGACCAACTGGGAGCTGACCTTTTATGAGGACGAGTTAACCAATACGACGATTCCCGTCTTTTACGGCAAAACAAAAACGGCAAACGGGAAGATCGAGGCCTCCTCCACGGAGCTGATCCGGGTCAATGCGGCGAAGGAAATTGCTATGGAGTCCCTGAAATCCGATGAGGTACAGGTTCTGATTTACTGCACCCATACGGCGGAATCCTACAGCGGCGACCGCGCCGATGAAAGCGGCAAAGGCGATGTGCTGACCGTTGCCCATCATCTTGCCGATACACTGCAAAACGACTACGGCGTCGGCGTTGTGGTCAGCGATACGGTGCACGATTCCCCTGATTGGTATCAGAGTTATACCAATTCCAAAGCCACCGCCGCCGCTCTTTGGGAAGCCTATCCCGACACGGATCTCATGATCGACCTGCACCGGGATTCCAGCACCACCAAGGCGGACTGCACCGTTACCGTGAACGGAAAAAATGCCGCGTCCTTGCTTTTGGTGGTGGGGAGCAACGTCACCTTGAACCATCCCAACTGGGAAGAAAACTGGCAGACCGCCAAATCCGTCGGCGCCTGTATCGACCGGGTCAACGGTTCTTTGCTCAGAGGCGTTCGGGTACAGAAAGGCCGCTATAACCAGCATTTATCTACAAAAATGATTCTGCTGGAGGTGGGTACCGATCTCAACACCTTGGATGAAGCAAATTACAGCGGGGAATTGGCGGCCCGGGCGATCAACGCTTATTTGGAAAATCTTGAATAAATCATTTTGAAAACAGCGGAAAATGTAGTATAATAAAATCAGACTATTATGTTTGGAGATAACACATGTCTGATTTGCCAAAGGAAACCGAAGAGGCACGGGAAAGCCCGGGTTCTGAAGAGCATCCAGGAGAAGCCGCGTCCTCTGCTGAAAAGGGAGAGCCCGTCGAAATCAAGGGCGATTCGGTGGTGCGCTCGGCCATGGTCGTGATGCTGGCCATGATCATTTCCCGCGTCCTTGGCTATATCCGCGATATTATTATCTATGCCCAGATCGGGCAAAATAGCTATACCGATGCGTATAATGCGGCGTTTAAGATCCCCGACTGTATCTACATGATCCTGGTCGGCGGAGCTTTGAGTGCCGCATTTATTCCCGTGGTCTCGTCTTATCTGGCCCGGGGCGAGAAAGAAAATGTCTGGAAATTCACCAGCGTTGTGATTAACGTGATTTCCGGCCTCATGTTGTCTTTGGTGATCATCGCCTATATCTTTGCCCCCCAGTTCATCGGTTTTTACGTCAGCGGTTTCGATGCCGAAACCATCCATCTCACCGTGGTGCTGACCAGGATCATGCTGATTCAAGCGATGCTCATGGCCTTGGCCGGGATCTGCCAGGGGATCTTGCAATCCTTTAAAATCTTCACGCCCACCGCGGTGGGTTCCGTCGTCTACAACTTCGGCATCATCGTCTTTGGGGCGGCTTTCAGCGGTCTCATTGAAAAGCACTTCCCGGGCTACGGCATTACCGCCTTTTCCTTGGGGGTCGTCGCCGGGGCCTTCGGTAATTTTGTGGTCCAAGCCCAAGCCCTGCGGAAAGTCGGCATGAAGTACCATCTTTCCTTTGATCTGCGCAACCGGGGCTTTCAGAAAATGATCGTTTTGATGCTGCCGGTTTTCATCAGTTTGGGCGCCACTCAAATCAATCTTTTCGTCAATGCCGGCCTCGCGTCCTATCTTCAACCTGGCCTGCTTTCGGCGCTCAATACCGCCCAGCGCCTGATGCAGCTGCCCATCTCCATTTTTGCCGTTTCCATCGCCATGGCGGTGTTCCCGGTGTTATCGAGGGAAGCGGCCTTAAACCAGCTGGAGGATTTCCGCAAGGACTTCGCTTACGGCATCCGCACGATTCTCTTTATCATGATTCCCTTTACGGCCTTGCTCATCGCCTTGGGCGTACCCTTCATCCGTCTCCTTTATGAGGTGGGGAAATTCACCAGTGGCAACACCCAGGCCGTGGCTTTCGCCCTTTATTTTTACAGCATCGGCATCTTTGCCCAAGGCTGTATTCAAGTGCAAAATAGGGCCTTTTACGCCTTTCAGGATACGAAAAAGCCGGTACTGGTCGCCGTCTCCGGCGTGGCCATCAATTTGATTTTAAGTTTTTTGCTCATCGGGAAGCTGCAACAGGGCGGCTTGGCCTTGGCCTTTTCCGTGGCGGGGATTTGTAACATGATCTTCCTTTTCCTGCTGCTGAAACGGAAGATCGGCCGTATCGGCTTAAAGGAGATTGGCGTCTCCGCTCTGAAGACCCTGATCGCCTCGGTGATCATGGCCGCCGTGGCCTTCGCGGTGGCCTACGCCAGTGAAGCCTTTTTCGGCGTCGCCAACAAAGGCAGCCAGATGCTGCAGCTCTTCGCCGGGGGCAGCGCCGGGCTTTTGGTCTTCTTCGTTTTGGCAAGATGGATGAAAATGCCGGAAACCGAAACCGTACTCCGCACATTAAAAAAGCGCTTTGGCCGCAAAAATAAGAAACAGACCGCATAAACGAGGACACTATGACTGAAAAAATGGAAAACATTAGAAACTTTTGTATCATCGCCCATATCGACCACGGTAAGAGCACCCTTGCCGACCGCATTTTGGAAATGACCGGCGCCGTCGCCCAACGGGACATGGAACAACAACTATTGGACAACATGGAGCTGGAACGGGAACGGGGCATCACCATTAAATTGCAGACCGTCCACATGTCTTATCAGGCGCGAAACGGCAAGGTGTATACGCTGAACCTCATCGACACCCCGGGACACGTTGATTTCAATTACGAGGTGTCCCGGAGTCTTGCCGCCTGCGAAGGGGCGCTCCTTGTGGTCGACGCCGTCCAGGGGATTGAAGCCCAGACTTTGGCCAACGCATATTTGGCCGTGGAAAACGATTTGGAACTAATCCCGGTCATCAATAAAATCGACTTGCCCAACGCTGATCCCGATCTGATCAAAGAGCAGATTGAAGAGGTGTTGGGGATTGACGCTTCCGAAGCCCTCCTCGTTTCCGCCAAAACCGGCGAGGGCGTGGAGGCAGTGCTGGAAGCCGTGGTCCATCAGATTCCGCCGCCGATCGGAGACAGCGACGGCAGATTGCAGGCTTTGATTTTCGACTCCCATTTTGATTCCTATAAAGGCGCCATTCCCTATCTCCGGGTCATCAATGGCGAGGTGCGAAAAGGTAGCCGCGTTATGTTCATGGGTACGAAAAAAACCTTTGACGTGACGGAAGTCGGCATTTTCACGCCGCCGATGAAATCGGTGGATTGTCTCGCCGCCGGCGACGTCGGCTATATTGCTGCCAGCATCAAAAACGTCAAAGATACCCAGGTGGGAGATACCGTCACCGATGCCGATTATCCCGCTGCCTTACCGCTCCCCGGGTACCGCCGGGCCATGCCCATGGTCTATTGCGGGATCTATCCCATGGAAAACAGCGATTACGATAATTTGAAGGACGCCCTGGAAAAATTAGCGCTGAACGACTCCGCCCTCGTTTACGAACCGGAAACCTCGGCGGCTTTGGGCTTCGGCTTCCGCTGCGGCTTTTTAGGCCTGCTCCATATGGAAATCTTTGAAGAGCGCCTGGAGCGGGAATATCGTCTTGAGCTGATCACCACCGCCCCCAGCGTCGATTATATGGTATACCAGATCGGCGGCGAGATTTTGCATATCAGCAACCCCAGCGATATGCCGGAAATGCAGAAGATCGAACGCCTGGAAGAGCCTTTTGTGAAAGCGACGATCATGTCGCCCAAAGATTATATCGGATCCATTATGGAGCTGGTGCAGGAGCGCCGGGGGATCTTTAAAAACATGGAATACATTTCGGTGACCAGGGTGATGCTCACCTATGACCTGCCCTTGTCTGAAGTGATTTTCGATTTCTTTGACCAGTTGAAATCGCGTACCAGAGGCTATGCCTCTCTGGATTACGATTTTACCGGTTATCGCAGTTCTGATCTGGTGAAACTTGATATCCTGGTCAACGGTGACGTCGTCGACGCGCTTTCCGTCATCGTACACAAGGAAAACGCCTACCGCAGAGGCCGTCAATTAACGGAAAAACTGCGCAAGCTGATCCCGCGGCAGCTTTTTGAGGTGACGATTCAGGCGGCCATCGGCAATAAAGTCATTGCCAGGGAAAGCGTGAAGGCGCTCCGCAAGAACGTCATCGAAAAATGCTACGGCGGCGATATCTCCAGAAAGCGCAAACTCCTGGAAAAACAGAAAGAAGGGAAGAAACGGATGAAGCAGATGGGGAACGTGGAAATTCCCCAGGAAGCCTTTATGGCCGTTTTAAAGTTGGATGAATCATGAGATTTCTTTACGTGCACATACCTTTCTGCGTAGAAAAGTGTCATTACTGCGATTTCGTATCCGGTAACGCCTCCCTGGAACAGCGGGAGGCCTATTTGCAGTCCCTCATCAAAGAAGCGGCGCTGCATCAGGGGGATAAGTCGGAAGATGGCCTGCTCACCGTCTATTTCGGTGGCGGCACACCGTCGCTGTTAACCGCCGCCCACTTGGAAATGCTCTTAGAAGCCTTTCAGAAGTATTTCGGCTTTGCCAAGAGAATGGAAATCACCCTTGAAGCCAATCCGGAGACGGTTTCTCTCCGCTATTTGAGAAATATCCGCGGTCTCGACATCAACCGTCTTTCCTTGGGCGGTCAGGCCTTTCAGGATCATCATCTGAAGGCCATGGGCCGCATCCATAAGAGCGACGACATTGCCGCTGCCGTGGAAATGGCCCGGGAAGCCGGTTTTGATAACATCAACGTTGACCTGATGTACGGCTTGCCCCATCAGACCATGGCGGAATGGCAGGAAAGCCTCAAGCGGGCGACCCAGTTGCCCATTACCCATATTTCCACTTACGGCTTGAAACTAAACCCCTCAACCCTTTGGGGAAAATGGCTGGAAGAGGGGAAACTTACCCTGCCTGAGGACGATCTCAACGCCGATATGCAGCTTTACGCCATGGAATACCTGGAAAAGGCGGGATTTCCCCGCTATGAAATCGCGAATTTCGCCAAAGGCAGTTACGCCTGCCGTCACAATACCGCTTATTGGCTCAGGAAGGATTATCTCGGTTTGGGGCTTAACGCTTCTTCCTTATTATACGGTAACCTGCGTACCAAAAACGAAAAAGATTTTGAAAAATACAGAAGCAAAGTGGCGGGGCGGGAATACCCCTGGGCGGAAAAAGAGGTCTTAACGGAAGAGCAAATCAGAGAGGAAGAGCTTTTTCTGCCGCTGCGCCTGATTTGGGGCCTTGATACCGCCGCTTTTGCCGAAAAATACGGCGTTGAATATTTTACGCAAAAAAAAGGTCAAATGGTCAAACTTTTTGACGCGGGCCTCCTGACAGTGGAAGAAGGCCAGCTCAAGCTCACGGATAAGGGCGTTTTGCTCAACAATGAGGTGCTTGCCGCCTTAATTTAGTGAATTTGACCTATTGACATTTTTTACACATAATGGTATTCTTGATTTAGCACTCGACAACGATGAGTGCTAACAAAAATGAGGTGATTGGATGGATGAGAGAAAACAAAATGTGTTAAGAGCCATTATTATGGATTATATCAATACGGCGGAACCGGTGGGCTCTCGTACCATTGCCAAAAAATACAACCTCGGCGTCTCTTCGGCGACGATCCGCAATGAAATGGCGGATCTGGAAGAACTCGGTTTGATCGAGCAGCCCCACACTTCGGCGGGGCGAGTGCCTTCCGATAAAGGATACCGCTATTATGTGGATTACTTGATGGACGCGGGGGGTCTGGTGACCGATGAAAAAGACGCGATCCAGGCGTTTTTTGCCGACCGCCTGTGCCGTCTCGATCAGCTGTACCGCGATACCTGTAAGGTACTGTCGGAGCTTTCTCCCTATGTGACGATGATCATGACGCCGACAAAAAGCACCGGCGCTTTGGAACAGTTGCAGTTGATTTCCGTTTCTCCCTTCCAGGCGGTGCTCGTTGTCGTTACCGACGTGGGCCTGGTGCATCACCGCACCGTGGATTTTCCGGTGCCCGTTTCGGAAGAGCGGGTTCGTGAAATCAACGATGTGCTCCTGAAAAAGTTGAAAGGCCGCAGCATCGAAGACGTTAATTTGACGCTGATGAAGGAGATCTCCGGGGAACTGCAAAAGGAAATGAGTATCGTTGACAGTATTTTTGATATGATGAACGAAGCGGTGAAGGAAAGCGGCGAAGAAAAGGTGTTTTTAGAAGGAACACTGAACATCTTAAACCAGCCGGAGTTTAAGGACGTCGGCAAAGTGAAGGATGTGCTTTCTTTCCTGCAACAGGAAAACATTTTAAAAGAACTGCTCCACGGCAAGGCCGGCAGCGGTACGAATTTTACCATTGGCGGCGAATTGCGCCACAACGGCATCAACCAGTGCTCAATGGTGACCTGCACCTACAGTATCAACGGCAATACCATGGGTAACATCGGTATTTTAGGGCCGACGCGGATGGAATACGCGAAAAGCGCCTTGTTGATACAGACCGTCGCCAAAGAGCTTTCCCGGGTGCTTGAACGGAAATCCAATAAATAACGGAGGCGGACGTGACAAAAAAAGAAACGAAAATGAAACAACAAAAAGAAGACGCGGTAAACACCGCAAAGCAGAAGGATCCGACAGATTTCACGGAAGAAACGAAAGAGGCGGCCCATCTCGGAAAAGCTGAAGCGGTTGCCGAGGAGGAAGAGACCGCAGAAGCGTTATCCGACGCGGATTTGGCGGCTGAAAACGAGGCTTTGAAAACAAAACTGGAGGCGCTCACAGTGGAGCGCGGCGAAGAAGCCGACCAGCTTTTAAGGCTCACAGCGGAATTCGATAATTTCCGCCGCCGGACTTTAAAGGAAAAAGACGATTTGCGGCTTACGGCCAACGCCGATTTACTTTCCGCGCTTCTGCCGGTTCTCGATAATTTCGACCGGGCTTTGCTCCACGCGGAAAACAGTCCCATCTTAGAAGGGATCCAAATGGTGCAAAAGCAACTGATCGATATTTTAAACGGCAACGGTTTGATCAAGGTGGGGAACATCGGCGAGGATTTTGACCCGCAGATCCACGATGCCATTATGCAGGAGGAAAAAGAGGGAGCGGCTTGCAACACCATCCTTGAAGTATTGCAGCCCGGCTATTGTTTCCATGATAAACTGCTCCGAGCGGCCATGGTCAAAGTGGCAAAATAAGCGTTTTTACTGCCGGACAACATAATTTCTGCTAAATTTTGACAGCAATGCTCCACGTTTTAGTGGCAAAATAACGCATAGTGAACAAAAAAACACATAATCTTTATAAATATGGAGGTAATTTCATGAGTAAAATTATCGGTATCGACTTAGGTACAACAAATTCCTGTGTAGCCGTGATGGAAGGCGGCGAAGCAGTCATCATCCCCAACGCCGAAGGCGGCAGAACCACCCCCTCGGTTGTGGCTTTTTCCAATAACGGCGAGCGTCTCGTCGGCGCGGTGGCCAAACGGCAGGCCATCACCAATCCCGACAAAACCGTCATGTCCATCAAACGCCAGATGGGCAAAGATTATAAGGTGCATATTGAAAACAAGACGTATACGCCCCAGGAAATTTCGGCGATGACCCTGCAAAAATTGAAGAAAGACGCCGAAGCCTATCTCGGCGATACGGTGACCCAAGCGGTCATCACCGTGCCGGCCTATTTCTCCGACGCCCAGCGTCAGGCGACAAAAGACGCCGGTAAAATCGCCGGTCTCGAGGTGCTCCGCATCATCAACGAACCGACGGCGGCAGCGCTTTCTTACGGTCTCGACAAAGGGGAAGACCATACCGTCCTCGTCTTTGACCTCGGCGGCGGTACCTTTGACGTTTCCATTCTCGAATTGGGCGACGGTGTTTTTGAAGTAAAAGCCACCAACGGCAACAATCTCTTGGGCGGCGACGACTTCGACCAAAAGATCATCAATTATCTTGTGGCCGAATTCAAAAAGAACGAGGGGATTGATCTCTCCGGCGATAAAATGGCCATGCAGCGCTTAAAAGAAGCGGCGGAA
Source organism: Clostridiales bacterium (assembly GCA_040776805.1). GTDB lineage: Bacteria > Bacillota > Dehalobacteriia > UBA7702 > UBA7702 > UBA7702. Next base: position 15,163 of record JAXGZS010000010.1, read on the forward strand.
AAGGCCAAAGTCGACCTTTCCGGCGTCATGAGCGCCAACATCAACCTGCCTTTCATCACCGCCACCAACGCGGGTCCGAAGCATATGGACATCACTCTAAGCCGCGCGAAATTCGACGAGCTCACCAAAGATCTCGTGGAAAAGACCATGGGTCCCACGAGACAGGCCATGAGCGACGCCGGACTTTCTGCCGACGATATCGATAAAATCATTCTTGTGGGCGGTTCCTCCCGTATTCCCGCGGTCCAGGAAGCCATTAAGAATATCCTCAAAAAAGAACCCAACAAGAGCGTGAATCCCGATGAATGCGTGGCTTTGGGCGCCGCGATTCAAGGAGGCGTTTTGGGCGGCGAAGTCAAAGACATCCTGCTCCTTGACGTAACCCCCCTATCCTTGGGCATCGAAACCTTGGGCGGCGTGAACACCCGCCTGATCGAAAGAAATACCACGATCCCCACGTCCAAAAGCCAGATTTTCTCCACTGCCGCCGACCATCAGCCCGCCGTTGAAATCCACGTGCTCCAGGGGGAACGGCCCATGGCCGCGGACAACAAGACCTTGGGCAGATTTACGCTGAACGATATTCCCCCGGCGCCCCGGGGCGTACCCCAGATTGAAGTCAAATTCGATATCGACGCCAACGGTATTGTCCATGTCAGCGCCAAAGACCTCGGCACCGGCAAGGTTCAGACCATCACGATCACTGCTTCCAGCGGTTTGAGTGATAACGATATTCAGCGGATGATGGACGAAGCGGAAAAATATAAGGATGAAGACGAAAAGAGAAAAGAGCAGATCGAAATCAGAAATAACGCTGATTCCGCTCTTTACCAGGTAGAAAATACCATGAAGGATCTGGGTGATAAGCTCACCGATGGAGAAAAGAACGATCTGGAAAAAGCGAAAGCCGATTTGAAAACAGCGTTGGAAGGCACGGACAGCGATACCATCAAAGAAAAACTCGACGCCCTCTACGCGGTGCTCCATAAAGTGTCGGAACGCATCTATGCCCAAAATCAGGGGCAAGACGGCGCTCCCGGCAGCGGCGACAATATGGGCGGCGGCCAAAGCGGCGCCCCCGACGACGACGTCGTTGACGCCGAATATACCGAAGTGAAAGACGACGAAAACAAATAAGCACCAGGGAAGGGAAAGAAGTGGCTGATAAACGCGATTATTATGAAGTCCTCGGCATTGCAAAGGGGGCTTCGGAAGATGAAATCAAAAAAGCTTATAAAAAAAAGGCGAAAAAATATCATCCCGATCTGAATCCCGATAACCCCGAAGCTGCGGAAAAATTCAAAGAAGTCAATGAAGCGGCGAGCGTTTTGACGGATGCCGAAAAACGCTCCCGCTATGACCAGTTTGGCCACGCCGGCGTCGATGGTAACATGGGCGGCGGCGGTTTTGGCGGATTTGGCGGCTTTGAGGATATGAGCGGTTTCGGCGGTTTCGGCGATATTTTTGATTCGCTCTTCGGTGGCGGAGCGAGGAGGAGTGATCCCAACCGTCCCCAGCGCGGCAACGATATTGAAACGGAAATTGATATTGCCTTTGAAGAGGCCGCTTTTGGCGTGGATAAAGAGATTACCATTACCCGTTGGGATCAATGCTCCACCTGCCGCGGCAGCGGCGCCGCCGCGGGCACCGCGCCCAAGACCTGTCCCACCTGTCAAGGAACGGGGCAGGTGCGCTCCGTGCAGAATACCCCCTTGGGGCAGATGCAGAGCGTGCGCCCCTGCAATCACTGCGGCGGCAAGGGTACCGTCATTGAACAACCCTGTTCCGCTTGTGGCGGCGGCGGTTTTGTGAAGAAGAAACATACGATCAAAGTATCGATTCCCGGCGGCATGGACGACGGCAATACACTGCGCGTTTCCGGAGAAGGGCACAGCGGCAAAAATGGCGGCCCTGCCGGTGATCTTTATGTCCGTGTTTTCGTACGGCCCCACGCTCTTTTTGAACGGATCAACGATGATGTTTATGCCGATGAGGACATTACCTTCGCCCAGGCGGCTCTCGGCGATACCCTCCTTGTGCCCACCCTCGACGGCAATGTCACCTTTCAGCTGCCGGCGGGAACCCAAAACAACGCCGTATTTCGGCTGAAGGACAAAGGGATACACCATCTCAAAGGCAAGGGCCGGGGCGATCATAGGATCCGTGTGCGCGTTTTGGTACCTACCGAACTCACGGAAGAACAGAAGCAGCTGCTGGACGCTTTCGATCAATCCTTGGGCGACAAGAACTATGTCAAGTCCATGAAAAAAGCGGAAAAGAGCCATCGCGGCTTCTTTGATAAAATGAAGGACGCTTTTAAAAACTGACGGATCGCGTTTTGAGAATAAATTTGCATTTTATAGCGGAATATTGACTTGAAACCAAGGGAGAACTCAAGTATACTTATAAATGGATAGGTATGCTTGAGTTTTTTGATTTGCGAGGTATATGTGGCGTATTATGTATGCGAGATCAAAACAGAATATCAAGAAGCGGAAGCGGTCAGCGCGCTCCTGAGTAAGAGCGGCGCTGTGGGCTGTGCCATGGAGGGCGCGGCCTTGATCCGTGAATCCATCGCCGCGGGCAAGGCCGAGATCTGGGATCCCCAGCAGTGGGAAAACGAAGACCAAAGCGTTACGGTTCAGGGTTTTTTCACCGATGATCAGGATTACCCCGAAAAGAAACAGCAATTGATCGCCGCTTTGGCGATCCATAACGCAGTTTGGGGGGACCACTTGACGCCGCACTTCTTTCACCTGAAAGACGAAACCTGGCAGGATGGCTGGAAACAGTATTATAAACCCTTCAAAGTCGGTCAACGCTTCGTGGTGAAACCCACCTGGGAACCGTATGCTGCCGACGCAGACGAACTCGTGATTGAGCTTGATCCCGGACTTGCCTTCGGTACCGGCAGCCACCCCACCACCGCCGGAGCTTTATCGCTGTTGGAAACTTATGTCCAGCCGGGGCATAAAGTCATTGATTGCGGCTGCGGCTCCGGTATTCTTGCCGTGGCGGCGGGGCTGCGAAAGGCAAAAAAGGTTTACGCCGTCGATATCGACCACGAGGCAATTTTAGCCACAGTGAAGAATGCCAGGATCAATGGATTGCTTACGGCCATAGAAGTTTTTCACGGGGATGTTACGAAAAAGGATTTTCACTATTTGGCTCCCTTTCAGGTGGTGGTGGCTAATATTGTGGCCGATGTGATCCTGCCGCTGCTGCCTCATATCGCTCCCTGGACAGAAAAAGACGGCGTTTTGATCGCCGGCGGCATCATTTCCCACAGAAAAGAAGAAGTTTACGCGAAGTTGGCGGAAAACCGTTTCGCCGTTGACAAAGTATTGACCGATGGCGAATGGGTGACCCTTGCCGCCGTCAAGGAATGAATTATGCAGACTTTTTTTATAGATAAAGAGGCGGTGAAGGGCGAAGCGTTGTTTCTCACAGGGGAAACCGCTCACCATATCGCCGCTGTTTTAAGAATTCATATCGGTGAGACGCTGCGTTTTTCCGATGGGGAAGCCTTTTATTACATGGGAACCATCGCCGAAATAACGAAAAAAACCGTGAAAGTGGCGGTAACCGCCGCGTTTCCCATTGACGACGAACCGCAAACCGTAGTGACCTTGATCCAATGTTTGCCTCGGGGCGAAAAGATGGAACAGATTATACAAAAAACCACGGAGCTTGGTGTCAAGCGGGTGGTTCCCGCGGAAAGCGAACATTCTCAGGTGCGCCTAAAGGAGAAAAAAGCGGAAAAACAGCGTAGGTGGCAAAAAGTCGCCGCCGCCGCCGCGGAGCAGTGCGGACGGGGAATCATTCCCCAGGTAGCTTTACCCTGTTCTTTGCAGGAGGCTGTGGCAGCCCTGCCCGACCGTACCGCCCTTGTTTTTTGTTATGAGCAAGAGGGAAACAACGGGATCCGGCAGACGCTGAGGTCAATCAAGGGGAAGACCCAAAGCGTTGCCCTGATCATCGGCCCCGAAGGCGGTTTTTCCGATGAGGAAGCGGCCCTGCTCAGGGCGGAGAACGCCTACAGCGTTACTTTGGGAAAACGTATTTTGCGGACGGAAACCGCGGGACCCGCCGTCCTTGCTGTCTTGATGTATGAATTCGGAGAATGGGAGGTGCTCGATTGAAAATTGAAAAAGTAGCCATTGTCACCTTGGGCTGTCGCGTCAACCAATACGAAAGCGAAGCCATTGCCCATGACTTTGAAGAGGCCGGCTACGAAATGGTACGCAATAAAAAGGACGCCGATATCATTGTCGTCAACACTTGCTGTGTGACCAAGACGTCGGAGAGCAAAAGCCGCCGGATCATCCGGCATCTGCATACGGAAAACGCCGGCGCTCTGATCGTGGTCACCGGCTGTTACGGGCAGCGCGCGGGCCATGAATTGCTGGGCATTCCCGGCGTCGGCCTCGTCACCGGCAACGGCGAAAAGGAACATTTGGCCCAGCTGGTGAAGGATCTGAGTCCCCTGCAAATGCCCCGTCTTGACGTGAGCAATATCATGACGCGCCGGCCGTTCCCCCATGCCCAGGTCAAAGAAAAGGATACGAGCCGTGTCCGGGATTATCTCAAGATCCAGGACGGCTGTGAACAATTTTGTACCTACTGCATCGTACCCTATGTCCGCGGCCCGGTGGTGAGCCGCTCCTATGACGATATCATTGCCGAAGCCAAATGCTGTGAGGAACGGGGCTTTAAGGAATTGGTGCTCACCGGTATCCACACGGGTTTTTACGGTAAGGATTTGCCCGAAAACGTCAATTTGGTGACGGTGCTGAAGGGTTTGCTGAAAGAAACCGAGATCAGCCGTTTCCGCCTCAGTTCCATTGAATCGAGGGAAGTCAGCGACGAACTGATTGAGCTGATTGCCCAGGAAGAACGCCTCTGCAATCATTTCCATATTCCGCTCCAAAGCGGTGATAACGACATCCTGGCCAAAATGGGACGCCCTTATACAAGAGAAGAATACATGGCCTTAACCAGGCGTATTTATAAAGCCATCCCCGACGCGGCGATTTCCGCCGATATCATCGTGGGGTTCCCCGGGGAAAGCGACGGCGCTTTTGAAAATACCATCGATATTCTGGCCAACGCGGAGTTTGCCTTTATCCACAGTTTTCCGTATTCCCCCCGGGAAGGGACGAAGGCGGCGCTTTATCCCCACCGCGTGCCGAGTAAACTCAAAGAGGAACGGCAAAAGACCCTGATCGCCCTGGGCGATTTCTATAAGTACCGCTTTGCCGAGCGGCATATCTGGCAGACCCTTGATGTTTTGGTGGAAAGCAAGGACAGCAACGGCTTTTATCAGGGCCATACCGATAATTTCCTAATGGTGCGTTTTCCCGCGCCGGCGAGGAATCTCATCGGCAAAATCGTCAAAGTAAAAGCCTTGAAAAATGTTGGGGGCGCCTTGATCGGAGAAAAAAAGGAGTAAACCATGCGTGACTGTATTTTCTGTAAAATTGCTGACCATGAAATTCCCGCTGCCGTTGTTTACGAGGACGACGATGTGATTGCCTTTGACGACGTGCGTCCTCTGGCCAAAGTGCATATCCTCCTCGTCCCGAAAAAGCATATCGCCACCACCGCGGAACTGACGGAAGAAGACGCTTCTCTCGTGGGGAAGATGGTTCTCGTCGCCAAAAAGATTGCCGAAGAAAAGGGACTGGCGGAGAGCGGCTACCGTATTGTCAATAACTGCAAATCCGATGGCGGACAGGAAGTTTTCCATCTCCACTTTCATCTCTTGGGCGGGGAAAAACTCGGACTTTTTGTATGAAGAATAAATTTTACATTGATTATTGACGAAACAGACTTTGTTTGTTATAATGTTACGGTACCTGATAACTTGTGCGTTGTCATAATAATTACAAAAGACGGTGAAAACCGTTTGTTGCATCACTCTATCGATAAGGTAGCACCGGAGGGAGGGATAGGAATGAGCGAAGTACGTGTTGGAAAAAATGAAAGCTTAGACAGTGCCCTGCGCCGTTTTAAACGGAGTTGCCAAAAAGCGGGGGTGATGGCTGATATAAGAAGACATGAACATTATGAAAAACCGAGCGTTAGACGGAAGAAAAAATCGGAAGCCGCACGCAAACGTAAATGGAAATAATCGATTGATTTTTGAATGGAAAACAAAAAACAAAGAACAAAGAACAAAGAATGTAGAACAAAGGCGCTTATATCTTAGATATAAGCGTCTTTTTACGAATGAGGGGACCATGGGATTTTTACCGATTACAAAAAAAGATATGGCGGAACGGGGCTGGGACGCCCCCGACTTTGTGCTGGTCAGCGGCGACGCCTATATGGATCATCCTTCCTTTGGCACGGCGATCATCGGGCGTCTTTTGGAAAGCCGCGGTTTTCGCGTGGCCGTACTGGCCCAGCCGAAGTATACGGACGCGGCGGCTTTCACCGTTTTCGGTCGGCCGAAACTGGCGTTTCTTGTCACTTCCGGCAATGTCGACAGTATGGTGGCCCACTATACGGTTAACCGCCGCAAGCGTCACGACGATCCCTTTACCCCCGGCAATAAAAACGGCAAACGGCCCGACCGGGCCGTTACGGTCTATTGCCGTAAAATCAGAGAAGCCTATGACGATGCGGCGATCATCATCGGCGGCCTTGAGGCCAGCCTGCGGCGGACAGCTCATTACGACTACTGGGCCGATCAGGTCATGCCCTCGATTTTAGCGGACAGCGGCGCCGACATCCTCGTCTACGGTATGGGCGAACGGGCCATAAAGGAAATCGCTTTTCGGCTCAATGACGGCGAAAGCATCGGCGCCATCAGCGATGTGCGGGGTACCGCCTTTCTTACCGACGAGGTTTCCTGGCTGAAAGAAGACGATTATGAAATCCTGCCTTCTTATGAAAAGGTATCCCGGGATAAAAAAGCTTACGCCCAAATGACCGCCGTCATCATGGCGCAAAGCGATCCCGTCAACGGCAGGATGCTGGTGCAGAAAACAGGCGGCGCCACCGTTGTGATCAATCCCCCGGCGCTGCCTCTGAGCCAGCGGGAGCTGGACGAAATTTACGCGCTTCCCTATGAATACGCTTATCCCACCGTTTACGACGAATGGGGCGGCGTGAAGGCCCTCACGGAAGTGAAATTCTCTCTTACCCATAACAGAGGCTGTTTCGGCAATTGCAATTTTTGTTCCATCGCCCTTCATCAAGGCCGCTTTGTGGTGGGCAGAAGCCACCGCTCCGTATTGGCGGAGGCAAAAATGCTGACGGAGAGGAAGGATTTCAAAGGGTATTTCCACGATGTGGGCGGCGCCACCGCCAATTTTCGGGGACCGGCCTGCGCCAAGCAGGAAAAAAGCGGTTTTTGCTCCCATAAGAAGTGTCTTTATCCCACGGTTTGCCCGTCGATTAAGGCGGATCACAGCGATTATCTAAAACTCTTAAGGGAGCTCAGAGATCTGCCCAAGGTAAAGAAGGTTTTCATTCGAAGCGGTATCCGTTACGATTATTTGCTGGCCGACAGAAAACAGGATTTCCTCAAGGAACTGGTGTCGCACCACGTCAGCGGACAGCTGCGGGTCGCGCCGGAACACGTATCCGCCGCGGTTTTAAAGTGTATGGGAAAACCGCCCATCGAAACCTACGAGACATTTTCCCGAGCTTTTTACAAGGCGACAAAACAGGCGGGGAAGGAGCAGTATCTGCTGCCCTATCTGATCAGTTCTCATCCGGGTAGTACCTTGAAAGACGCCGTGGAATTGGCCCTCTGGCTGAAGAAAAACCACCTTCGCCCCGAACAGGTTCAGGACTTTTATCCCACCCCGGCGACGGTTTCCACCTGCATGTATTATACGGGCCTCGACCCCTTCACCATGGAGCCGGTTGCGGTGCCCCGCTCCCGGGAGGAAAAACAGCTGCAGCGGGCGTTGATGCAGTACTGGCGCCGGGAGAACGCGGATACCGTCAGAAAAGCGCTGATCACTGCCGGTCGGCAAGATCTGCTCCAGGGTAAAAACAGTCTGCTGCCTCAGAGGAAAGATCGCAGAGAAAAGCGGTTTTAGCTTGTGTTAACGGTTGTTTTGTGATATAATTTTCCATATCATGCAAACACTAAAGGAAAAAACCATGCAAAAACCACTGATCTTGCCGTTGTCCCTTTTTTTGCTGCTACTACTGAACACGCCGCTTTTGGCGGCGACCACCGTTGCTTCCGGCGGCGCTCTGGTTTCTTTTGCGGAGGTTGTACGGCTGCCTGTCGTTTCCGGCCTGCTTTTCGCCATTGGCCTAAGCTTTATCCTGATTGAGCTCATGGTGCCGGGATTTGGGTTTTTCGGGATCGCCGGGTTAAGCGCCTTTTTTCTGTATTTTGCCGCCCACCTCCTGGCAAACAGTCACGGTTGGCTCGCCCTGATCATCTTCGGTATCGGCATGCTTTGCATCATGTTGGAGGCCTTTGTTGTTACGGGTTTTGCGTTTTCGGGGATTTTCGGTATGCTGGCGGTGATTTCCAGCGTGATCATGTTGGCGCCGAGTTTGGCCGAGGGCGTCTTAACGGCCTCCATTGCTGTGGTTTTTACAATTTTGATTATGGTGGTGAGTATTCATTTTATGAAAAAAAGAAGTTTTATTCGTAAATTCATTTTAAGCGACCGCACCGATAGCCAAAGCGGTTTTACCTCTCCCAATATGGATAATGAAAAATATCTTGGCAGGGAAGGCTATACTTTGACCCAGTTGCGTCCCGCCGGCGCGATGAAAATCGACGGCGGCCGCGTGGACGTTGTCTCCGAAGGAGATTTTGTTGACGCCGGGGTTAAAGTTCGTGTCATTGGTCTTGACGGCACCCGTATTATCGTACGGGAAGTCGAAGAAACATAAGGAGGATGAATATGTTATTAAGTTTGTTACCCATGATTCTGATTGTCATCGCGGTCATTTTATTGTTCACTTTCGTGCCCGTCGGTCTTTGGATTTCCGCCTTGGCCGCCGGGGTCAAAGTGGGTATTTTCGATCTGATCGGGATGCGTTTACGCCGTGTTTCTCCGTCCCGTATCGTTAATCCGCTGATCAAAGCTTATAAAGCCAGGCTTGATGTTACCGTATCCAATCTGGAAGCCCATTATCTCGCCAGGTGGTAATGTCGACCGCGTGGTCGACGCCCTGATCGCCTCGGAAAGAGCGAACATCCCATTGATTTTTGAACGCGCCGCCGCCATTGACCTGGCCGGTAGAAACGTTTTGGAAGCCGTGCGCATGAGCGTTAACCCGAAAGTCATTGAAACGCCCATCGTTGCCGCTGTGGCCAAAAACGGTATTGAAGTCAAAGTAAAAGCCCGGGTTACCGTCCGCGCCAACATTGAACGCCTCGTGGGCGGCGCCGGTGAAGAAACGATTATCGCCCGTGTCGGGGAAGGGATCGTCACCACCGTCGGTTCCTCGGAAAGCCATAAAGATGTGCTGGAAAATCCCGATAAGATTTCCCGCACTGTTTTGAATAAAGGACTTGATGCCGGGAGCGCCTTTGAAATTTTATCCATTGATATCGCCGATGTGGACGTCGGCCGCAACATCGGCGCCGAACTCCAGACGGATCAGGCGGAAGCCGACAAGCGTATTGCCCAGGCCAAAGCAGAAGAAAGACGCGCCATGGCCGTGGCCAAAGAACAGGAAATGAAGGCCACCGTTGTGGAAATGCGCGCCAAGGTTGTGGAAAACGAAGCGGAAGTTCCCGTTGCCATGGCCGATGCCTTCCGGAAAGGAAATCTCGGTGTTATGGATTATTACACCATGCAGAACGTGATTTCCGACACGAAAATGAGAGAAGGCATTGCCGGGGTTGACAAGAAAGAAGAATAAGCTATGGTTGATGTCAGCATAATCACGTCGTATATCGACATCATCTTGTCGTTTATTTTTGACCATATTGGCATTATCGCCGGTCTTTTCATTGTATTCATGGGCATTCGATCTTCCCAGAAAAAGAAGAGGAGAGCCCAGGCGGAAAACAACGGTGAGACGCCAAGGCCGAAATCCCTGCGGGAAATTATGGCGGAAATGGAAACAGAGCTCAATAAAACCGACGACGATGAGATTGAGATAGAGGAAGATATCGAGAAAGAAGCGGAACCGGTGGCAGAAGAGCCTGTGTCCCGTCCTTATGGGGAAGAGGGATCGCTGGATTTCCCCCGGCAGCAGAGGGAGATGGCTTCGAAGCGCAAGGATACACCCTGGTCAATGCAGGAGCCAACACCGGAAGGTGGTGGCAAAGAGCGGGTAACCCCTCCGGTTTTCCCAAGCGCCACCGCGCCGAAGCAACCGGCGGTGACGGTTTTTGCCTCCTTTGGCGAAAACGCGGCGGCCCAAAGCAGTCTGCCGCTGACGAAAAGCGTCGTGATGCGGACGGAAGCGCCTCCCTTGGAGGTACATAAAGATCCCGAGGAAGCCGGCGGCAACTGCCGTTTTCGCAAAAAGAAGCTCAACCGTGAGGACATGATCGACGCCGTGGTGATGGCGGAGATCTTAGCCAAGCCGAAAGCCTTGCGCCGGACGGGGCAACGGTTGTAACGTTCGTAAAATATCCTGTAGAAGGGGCCTGCGCAAATTGACTTTCACACTGAAAAGTCATTTTGCGTAGGCCCTTTTTGCTTTTCCACAACAAAACAGGAAATTTCGATGTTTTCATTGGCATAGAAACAAAAATATGGTAAAATATTAACATATAAATAAGGAGTCTATCATGGTAAAGAGGTCAAAGGAAAAGAAAAGAAACCATTCGTTTTTGCTGATCATCGCCGTTGGCATTGTATTTTTTACGGCCATTTTCGCGATGTATCATTTCAGCGCCGAGGATAGCGCAACCTATTTCGCGGAAGACGATGGTGATCTGGCTCTCGTTTCCGTTTCTCCCTGGAATGAAGCGGGTGTTTCCGAAGACAGTCAGATCGTCATTGAGTGGAATCATGCAGTCAACGCCGAAGTCGGCAACGCGGTGGAGATCACCCCCTCGCTCCGAGGCGACTGGAGCGCCGCGGGGAATCGGCTGATTTTCACGCCCCAGCGACTTGCCGCGGGAACCTATTATACGGTCTTTCTGCCCCGGGGAACCTCCCTTAATTACCAGGGCGATATTCTTAGCGAGGACCTTGCTTTTTCCTTTGAAACGGAAGATACGTCCCTTAGGATTCCCGATACGGAATCCTTCAGCGTTGGCGGTTATCAATATCACTTTTTCAGTGACGACCTGATCGCGATTCCCGTCTCCTGCATCGGCGAGGATGATTTTGATGTCGATGTTTCCGTCTATCGGGCGGAGGATACGGCAGGCTACATCGCCGCTTTCGCCAAACTTTTCACCTACCCCTCCTGGGCGCGGCTGACCGTTGAAAAATTCAGAGCAAGCCTCCGCAATTTTGAGCAGATTTCGGAATCAGCCATGACCGTACAGATGGAAAACGGTACCCCCTGCGTGGTTTTGGGTTCGCTGCCAAGAGGTGCCTATCTTGTGCGGATGACTGCCGCCAACAGCAGCTACGATCTGGCAGTGACCGTCGGCGATATGGATCAAACCGTCTTTTATGACGGCAAAAACTTGAACCTTTGGTGCCACCAAAAGGATGTCCGCTTAAGCGAGGGAAGCGTGCAGGTGGCGGGAAGGCGTTATGACCTTGATGAAAACGGCTTTGTTTCCATCCCCTTTACCGCTTCTCCTAAAAATATCGCAAGAGTTCCCTCACAGCTGGGCATAACGATTTCCAGCGGCCAGGAGGAAGCCGTTTATTTTGTCGCCGCCGACGATTTAAAAAGCTCTTACCGGGCAACGCTCATCGTAGATCAGACGACGCTGAAAGCCGCGGCCGACCTGACGGTTTCCGGCTGCATCGCCGTGCGGAACGGCGTTTTTGCCGATGATGAGGTAACGCTGACGCTCACTTCCGCCAGCGGCGTTCTTGATACCGTAGAAACCCAAACAGAGGACGGCTGTTTTTCTTATACCTGGGAGGCGTTGAACCTCCCCGTCGGCGATTACCGGGTGAACCTGATTTATGACGGTGAAAACCAAGCCGGCGCCGGTTTCTCCAGGGTGACGGATAAAGAGGAATTGTATCTGGTGGCCGAAGGCGATGTGGCTGCTGTGGAAAGCGGTGGCCGCGTAACGTATACGGTGACGGTTTTGGATCGATACGGCGAAACAGTGGATAACGCTGTCGTCACCATGAACGGCAATGAGAGCAAAAACGTCGGCAGTAGCGGCACGGCTCGGTTTATGGCAACCTATGAGACGAGCAAGGACTTGCCGTTGGTTCAGAAAAACGCCGTGTTTTCCGTGACCTCCCCTTATGGGAAAGGGGAGGACGTGACCGTTTCCGTGGCGGTGGTCTCTGAACGTCCCTTTCTTGAATTGACAGAAGCTTCCGGTACCGTGACCGCCCGGGTCTACCGTTATGAGGTTGACGATGGGGTACTGATAAAAAAGAAGAACGATGATAACCGGGTGATGATCACCGTTTTTAAAGATGGAGAGAAGGTCGACGCCGTCGTTTCCACCGAAAAAACGGCTGTTTACGATTATTCCTGGGACAGCTCCGCCGCCGGTTCTTACACCTTCACCGCTACAGCGGGGAACGCTTCCGCCTCTCTTAAGCGAGAGGTTGCCGCCGCGGAAACCGATGTTTTACGGCTCTTTTATGACGACGGTTTCTTTCGCGGAGCCAAAGAAGCCGAATCAGCCGCCGCTACCCTGTGTTATGCCGACGGCGTCTATTCCTTCGGCAGTGGCGCTGAGCTAACCATTGACGCGCCCTCAAGCCTAACCTCCAGTCACGGTAAGGACATCGTTGTAAACGCCGTGCTTGGCGGCGAAGCTCAGATTACGGTGGTTTCTTTGTACCGAGGCACACTGCCGTTTTCTTCGGCGGGTGTTGCCGTTTACGGCGAAGGTCTCTATGAAATCCAAGGAGACGCTCCCGAAGAAAACCGCATATTTTTCGGTAATCAGGCGGTGGACGCCGCTTTTTCCGGAGAAAACCGCGACGGAGATTACTATATTAGAATCTGGAGCCAAGAAGCCGACAACAATACCGTCAGCCGCTATATTCCCGTAAGCGTTGACGGCGTGACGTTGCTTCGCGCCTACGAACCGTGCTATGCCGCGGGAAAAGCCGTCTCATTGCCCTTCTACCTTGACACCCGGGAAAGCCTTGGTTATGAGCTGATCCTCAACGATGAGCTCTCCTTTGCCGGGGACTGCGAAGAGTCCTTTACCGTTGACACGGATATTACGGAGGCCGGCGCTTACAGCGGTACCCTGCGGCTTACCGACGGCAAAAATACCGTGGCATCTCTTCCCGTGAACTTTACCGTTTACGAAAAAGAGCCGGTTTTTTATGAGCTAAGCGACGGTTTTGCCGCTGACGCGAAAATCGTTTTTTCCGTGGCGAAAAGTGACGCTACGGCAGTAAAAACTCTGTTCACCCAGGCTTTAGAACCCGGCGATCAGATGCTCCAGCGTATGGGCAGAACGTTGTTTCTTACTGCCTTAGGGGAAAACGCCGCCTATCTCATCAATGACATTGACGACAACCTGCTTTTGTTGCAGAACAGCGACGGCGGTTTTGGCCGTTACGAATCATCCGAAAGCGATCTGCTGATTTCCGTTTTCGCCGCCGCCCAAGAGCAGTTCAGCTATGATAAAGCGGCTTTGAAGCGCTATATCCTTTACCGTCTCACCCATGCCGATAATCAGGAAACCGCGGCGCTGGCTTGCTGGGGGCTCAGTTGCTTTGGCGTGAATTGTGAAAAGAGCATGGCGGAATTGGCCGACGACAACGCCTTGACTCTGCGGGGAAAACTCTATCTGACCGAGGCCTATTTGGCGGCGGGGGATGAGGTTTCCGGGGAAGCCATCTATAAACAGCTGAAAAGGAAGCTTGTGGAAACCGATGGCAGCTACCGTTTTAATGACAGTAACGCGCAGTTCAATATCGCCAATACGGCGTTTATGTACCATATTGCCGTCGCCATGGATCAAGAGGAGCGCGACGGACTCCTGGCCTTTCTCCTGGATGCGGATATCCAATCCCAAACAGGACGCTATCTGCTGGAGCTGGGTCTGCTCAAAACGGTGGACACCGAGACCATTTCTGTGGCTTCTGACTCTGAAGCAGCAGCGGGCACGGCGCTGATTTCCCTGCTCCCCGCCGCCACCGACGATGTTACGGCACTGAAGGCGACTTATACGGTAAACGGCGAGGTGACAAACAGTCTTCGCGTCGGCGACGTCGCGGAGATCAATATCAGTTGGGAAAGCGCGGAGAACAGTATCTTCCTCATCTATATGATCCCCCATCAGCAGATTTCCTGGATTGAAAAAACCAATATGAACTGCCGCAAAGGCTGTTGGCAGTGGATTACGGCGGAAAATTCAGCGTCGGTAAGCTTTCGTGTGACGCACCAGGGGAGCCTTGTTTCTCCCACCGTCTATATCATCAACCTGACCACCGGCGGCATTGTGGGGAGTACGGCGGAAAGCGGCATCGAGGTGAAGCAATGAAAAAGACATACAGAATATACATCTTCCTTGCTTTCGCCGCCTTTTGTTGGCTCATCGTTGCCGGTTGGGCCGTATTCAGCGGCAGGCCAGGTTCTTCGGTGGATCCTGTCTACAGCGATGTTTTTTCGGCGTTGGCGACGAATCCCAACTATGTATACGACTACAGCGGTGAGATCCCCCCCATGGAATATCCGATTTTCGGCGCGATTTTGCCTGCCCCCGCCGTCAACAGCGGCGTTACGGCGGAAACGATGACGCTGCTTACGGAAAACTGGTCCACCAAATTGGTGCTGGTCGTCTCCTTTGCCGATGATTTGGGCGCCAAGGCCATTACCTCGAAAAAGGACTGGCAGACCCCTTTCGGCGTGATTCAGACCAACCACGACGCCGTGGATCACCTTCTGCGCTACGGCGCCAGCGTCGACGATCAAAAGATGGGGGAGATGCGGGATTATTTTGAGTTTATGCCCTATTTTGCCCGCTATTTTCCGGATAAAAAAATCGTACCCTTGGTCTTTGACAGCGCCGCGGGGATTTCCTTTGTCAATACCTTTCTGGATCAGCTTGCCGACTGCCGCGACGGCTATAAGGTGATTTTTTTAACGCGGGAACAATCAGGGGGAACACCGCTTTTTACCGCTTCCGGGGACGCGCTGCTGTCCTATTTTGACGCGGCGGCAACCACGCAATACGATAAAACCTTGACCGCCGCGGCAAGCGCTTCCCTTGGGGCGATCAAACACATCCTAAGCTATGACGGCAACAACGCGGTTTACCTGCTTTCCGCGTCGTCGTCGGCGCCGACCTTTGGTGAGCTTGCGATTCTTTACGGTAAAAAGGAATAGAGGAGACAGCCTATGGAACAATCATTCAAAACATTTTTAGCGGAAAATAAATTCATCCTGCATTGCGGGGCCACCGGTACGGAGATGATCAAAAGAGGCGGCGCCACTCCCGGCGCCGTCAACAACGCGCTTCTGCCCGAGGCGGTCTTTGCCATTCAGAAGGGTTATGTTGAGGCGGGGGCCAAAATCCTTTTGACCAATACCTTTAGCCTCAATCCCCTTTATGCCGCCACCCATGTCAAAGGCTACGATTGGCAATCCCTTAACCGTATCGGCGTTCAGATCACAAAAAAAGCGGCGGCAGGCCGCTGTTATGTGCTGGGGAATGTCGGTCCCGTGGGAGAACTCTTAGAGCCCTTTGGACCGCTGAAAGAGGAAGACGTTTATGAATCCATCCGTCAACAGGCGGTGATTTTAGCGGAGGAAGGTATCGACGGTTTTTCCATACAGACCTTCTATGATTTACGCGAATTAAAAGTGGCGGTTCAGGCGGTGCGTTCTGTCTCGGCGCTGCCGATCATTGCCAATATGGTTTTTACGAAGCAAGGCGCGACCATGATGGGGGACACGCCGGAAAAGGCTTATCGGGAATTGTTGCCTTTGGGCATCGACGCTTTCGGCCATAATTGCGGCGATATTGATTTCGTCAGCTTGGGCGATTTACTCGCGCCTTTGGCGGAAAAAGCGGAAATTCCCCTTTGTGCCCTGCCCAACGCCGGGTTGCCTCGGTCTGTAAAGGGCGTGACCGTCTACCCCATGACACCGGCGGAATTCAGGGAAGGGGTGCTCTATCTGAAATCGAAAAACATCGCCATCCTTGGCGGCTGCTGCGGCGTCCATGTGGAACACATTGCGGCGGTGGCGGACCTCTTTTAATATTTTTCAATGAGGAAATCGGGAATATTTTGGCCGGTGCTTTCCACCAAAATCACATCGAAGCCGATTTTCTTCACTTCCCGCCAGGGAATACTGATCGGTTCCTTTTTTCGAAAAAAACGCTGTTTTGCGACGCCCGGCAGGAGGATGCTTCTGATTTTGCCGTCGTCGGGATCGATTTCCAGATCGCAGATGTGACCCAAGATCCGTCCGTCGGCGGCGTTGACGATATTTTTAGCGTTGATTTCGGAAACACGTATCATAACCGATCTCCTTTCGCGCGAAAGGGAAGGGGACAAAAGCCCTTCCTTTTTAGAGCATATACGGTGATGAAACCAAAAAGAACAAAAAATTGATTTGCTTTCTGCTCTGATTCGTAGTAAAATTTATCTAATTATGAAGTTTTCGAGGAAAATTGAAAAGAAGGGAGAGGGTTCGTATGAACGGACGTATCTTATGTGAAGAGCTAAAAAGTAAAATTCGCAGTGCGGAGGAGGCGTCGCAGTGGATTACCGACGGTTCCACCGTAGCGGTAAGCGGATTTACGCTCTCTTCCTATCCGAAAGCGGTGCCTATGGCCTTGGCCAAAAGGGTAGCCGCCGAAGGCAAAAAATGCAAAGTGAATTTATACAGCGGCGCTTCCACCGGAGATGAACTCGACGGCATCTGGGCGGAACAGGGCATGATCGACCACCGTTTCCCTTACCAGACCAATCAGAAAGCCCGGGCGGCGACCAACCGGGGAGACTTTGATTTTGCCGATATCCATCTTGGTGTTTTTCCTCAAAATCTGATGTACGGTTTTTTTAAAAAGCCCGATATCGCCATTGTGGAAGCTGTGGGTATTTTGGAAAACGGCGGCATCATTCCGGCGAACTCCGTGGGCATTATGCCTCAGGCCATCAAACTTGCGGACAAAGTCATTGTGGAAATCAATGAAGCAAATTCCCTGGACTATTACGGAATGCACGATATTTACATGCCGAAGGATCCGCCCCGGCGGGGGGTCATCCCCATCCGTCAGGTGGATGACCGCATCGGTACCACGTATATTCCCTGCCCGAAAAAGAAAATCGCCGCCATCGTTTTTACGAACTTGCAGGACGGCCACAGAAAGGCCGTTCCCCTCAATGAAACCGATGTCAAAATGGCGGAGCACCTCATTGAGTTTTTGGAATTCGAGGTGAAAAAGGGGCGCATCCCCAAAAATCTACTGCCGCTGCAAAGCGGCGTCGGCGCCGTGGGCAACGCGGTAATGGCCGGTTTGAGAAAATCCAACTTTGAACAAATGCTGTTCTTTACTGAAGTGATTCAGGAATCGACCCTTGATTTGATCGACGACGGCAAGATCGCCTATGTTTCAGGCACCGCGGTTTCGCCTTCTCCCGAGGGTATGACCCGTTTTCAGCGGGATGTAAAGCATTATCGGGAGCATATTGTGTTGCGTCCCCAGGAAATCAGCAATCATCCGGAACTCATTCGCCGCCTTGGCGTGATCGCCATCAACACCCCCATTGAAGGGGATATTTACGGTAACATCAATTCCACCCATATCATGGGGAGTTCCGTGATGAACGGCATCGGCGGCTCCGGCGATTTTGCCAGAAACGCCTATCTCAGCATCTTCAGTACGCCCTCTACGGCGAAAGACGGCAAAATTTCCGCCATTGTACCCATGGTTTCCCACGTGGATCATACGGAGCACGATACCATGGTGTTCGTTACGGAATACGGTTTCGCCGATCTTAGAGGGCTTTCCCCTAAGGAGCGGGCGAAAGTGATTATCGAAAATTGCGCCCATCCCGATTATCGGGACGGCCTGCGGGACTACTTTAAACGCGCCTGCGACAAGACGAAGGCCCAGACGCCGCATATTTTAAACGAAGCCTTTGCCTGGCATCAAAGATATATGGAAACCGGCTCGATGAAATAATTTTCTGCAAAGAAATAATTTTCTGAAAGGTAGTCAATCCTAAAAAAAAGTGATATAATATAGAGAAATAAACCAAGGAGGGCTATCTATGAGTTCATTTAAAACCTTTGAGACAAAAGCGGGACATCTGATGGGGAACTTTGTACAGAAAGGCTCCGAACTGGTGGAAACGGGAAAAATCCGCCTCAGTATCGGCAGAGAAGAACGCGCGGTTGACGAAATCTTTTATAAAATAGGCGAAGCGGTTTATGAAAATTGCAAAAAGAACGGTGTCTCTCCCGATTATATTGCCCCCGATTGTGATGAAATAGATGAGCGCCGCACGCATATCGCTCTGTTAAACGCCAAACTCAACGCGGCGAGAACAGCCTCGGAAGACATGGGCGCGGCGGCCAAGAAGGAAAAAGCGGCAAAGCAGGAAAAAGAAGTGATCATCGATATTACCATCG
>JAXGZS010000011.1:0-33393 GCA_040776805.1 Clostridiales bacterium
TTCATCTGGTCGTCGCCACCCAACGCCCCTCGGTGGACGTGATCACCGGGCTGATCAAGGCGAACATTCCTTCCCGCATCGCCTTGTCGGTTTCCTCCCAAACTGATTCCAGGACCATCCTTGACATGGGTGGCGCTGAAAAACTCTTAGGCAAGGGCGATATGCTTTATCTGCCCGTCGGCCATGCGAAGCCCGTGCGCGTTCAGGGCGCTTGGCTTTCCGACCGCGACGCTTTGGCGATTTTAGATCACTATAAACGCCAGGGCAGCCCCGATTATATCGAAGGCGTGGCCCAGGCCGTGGATACCGCGGCGAGAAAAGAGGAGGATTACGGCGACGAACTCTTTTTCGACGCCGCCCGGGCCGCCATTACCGCGGGGCAGGCTTCCACTTCGATGATGCAGCGAAGATTCCGCATTGGCTACAACCGCGCCGCCCGTATCATGGAAGAGCTCCAGGAAAAAGGCGTCATCGGCCCCGCCGAAGGCGCGAAACCCAGGACGGTGCTGATGTCTTTGGAGGTTTTTGAAAGTACTTTCAAAGAGCCTCAGGAACAGTCCTTATTCGACGAATAACTTCAACGCGAGCCGATCTATTTTTACAGCAGGAGAAAAACATGGGAACAACAGGAATGCGTTTTCAGCAGGGCAGAATGGATGCCGGCTTCACCTTAAGTGAAGTGGCGCTGGCCCTTGATATCGACGCCCGCTATCTATTTGCATTGGAAGAAGAATCCTACGACGATCTGCCGGGGAAAACCTTTGCCATCGGCTACGCCAAAACCTACGCGTCTTATTTGGGCTTAAACCCCAAGAAGATCGCCGATGAGATCATGAAGGAAATCGGCTACGACGAGTCTTCTTTTATCAACAGCAGCCTGGAAAAACGGCTGTTCAAGCCGGAAGACCACATTGAAAAAAGAAATAAGCAGTGGGAGGATGTCTCCCAGCGTTCCGCACGCCACCGGCGTCTGCTCGTTTCCATTTTGATTACCTTGGCGGTACTGGCCCTATTTTCGTTTTTCGGCAGCCGCCTTTGGGTTTGAGGAGTAACATTTGAAAACAGCGATTTTAAGCCTTGGCTGCGCCAAAAACCTCGTGGACAGCGAGCGCATGATGGCCATTTTAAAAGGGCAGAACGATACATTAACCGATGACTTTACGGAAGCCGAAATCATCATTGTCAATACCTGCGGCTTTATTGCCGCGGCCAAGGAAGAGAGCATCGACGCGATCATCCGCTGCGCGGCGCGGAAGGAACAAAACTGCCGTTGCCTTGTGGTCACCGGCTGCATGGTGCAAAAGTACCGGGAAGAATTGGCCCGGGAAATTCCCGAGGTGGATCTTTGGCTGACCCCCCTGAATTTTGAAACCATCGGCGCGCGCCTGCATGAGCTATTTCCAACCGCAGGGAAGGAGTCCGAGGCCCCAGGAGAAGGCTACGAACGCCGTCGTGTTTTATCAACGCCCTCTCATTGGGCCTACCTGAAAATTGCCGAGGGCTGCGATAACTGCTGTACCTTCTGTACGATCCCCCAAATGCGGGGACCTTACGTCAGCCGCAGCATCGAAGAGATTCTGGCGGAAGCCCAGGAACTCCTGGACGTTGGTGTCAAGGAAATCAATTTGCTGGCCCAGGACACGACGATATACGGCAAAGACCGCTACGGCAAGGTGATGCTGAAAGAGCTCCTAAAAGAACTCATAAAGCTGGATTTTGTCCGGATCCGCCTGCTCTACAGCTATCCCAGCCGCATCGACGACGAATTGCTGACGCTGATGGCCAAAGAAGAAAAGATCTGCAACTATTTGGATATCCCCATGCAGCATGCCGCGGATTCCGTGCTCAAAGCCATGGGGCGACCGGAGCGCCGAAAAAAACTTCATGATCTGCTGGCGCGGATCAAAAAAGCTGATCCTGATTTTGTGATTCGCAGTACTTTTATCGTGGGCTTTCCCGGGGAAAGCGAGGCGGATTTTACGCTGCTTTGTGACTTCTTAAAGGAAGCGGAACTCGATTGGGTCGGCGTGTTTCCCTATTCCAGAGAAGAGGATACCGTGGCCTATGACCTTCCCGGCCAAGTGGACGAAGACTGCAAAGCTGATCGCTACGACAGCCTTATGGCGCTTTTGAGCCGCTGTTCCGCCCAACGCTTGACCCGTTGGGTGGGGAGGGAAGAGACGGTGCTCATCGACGGCGTCACCGCAGAGGACGACCCCCTCCATGAAACGTATCCTTATTACGGACGGACCTGGTTTCAGGCGCCGGAAGTCGACGGGATCACCTATCTAAGGGCCAAAGGCGTCTACGTCCCCGGCGACCTTGTACCGGTGAAAATCACCGGCAGTGACGTATACGACCTGACCGGAGAAATAGAAGAAGCATAAATCTAATTTAGATTTGATTTTCAAGATTCAAGATTCAATATTCAGTATTATGGATGAAAAGAGGTAACTCCAATGAAGCGAAAGTTTAAGCTTGATCTCAATTTACCCAATACCATCACGCTGATTCGGATCGGCATGATTCCCCTGATCATGTTGGTGCTGCTCTTACCGATTCCCGGCAAGTATTTGATTGCCGCGATTCTGTTTGTGGTCGCCGCCGCCACCGACGGTCTTGACGGCTACTTTGCCCGTTCTCGGAATCTCGTGACCACTTTGGGCAAGTTCCTCGATCCCCTCGCCGATAAGCTGCTGATTCTGGCCACCCTCATCTGCCTGTTGGCCTTAGACGACGTTGGCGCTGTGGTCATCATCATCATCCTAACCCGTGAACTGATGGTGACGGGACTGCGGGCCATTGCCGCCGATAAGGGTATTGTGATCGCTGCTTCCTATTTTGGCAAGCTGAAGACGGTTTCCCAAATCGTTGCCATCACCTACGTGCTTTTGGCGGGGCAATTTGCGGTCTTCCCGGGTTGGCTTGGTACGGCCCTGATTTGGATTGCCGCGGTGATTACGATTCTTTCCGGCGCCGATTATTTTTATAAAGGTAAGGAATTATTTTCCTGATGGAACAAAAAGAAATCATTGAAAAATTGATTGCCGACGGTGCCAGCGTGGCCACTGCCGAATCCTGCAGCGGCGGTCTCCTTGCCGCCGCCATCACCGCTGTGGCGGGTGCCTCCGCCATTTTCGGTTACGGCCTCATAACCTACAGCAACGAGGCCAAAGAGAAGCTCCTTGGCGTCAAAAAAGAGACGCTGACGGCCTGGGGCGCGGTAAGCGAAAATTGCGCCTATGAGATGGCCGCTGGTCTTAAAGAAATGTCTCAAGCTGACTGCGCTGTCTCCGTCACGGGCATTGCCGGCCCCGGCGGCGGTTCGGCGGAAAAACCGGTGGGTCTCGTTTATATAGGCCTGGCCTGGGGGGATGAAATCCACGTGAAAAAAAATCTCTTTCAGGGTAGCCGGGAAGAGATTCGCCGCCAGACCGTTGAGACGGCCTTCGCTTTCATCGCGGAAAAAATGAAGAAAATTGAAGAAAAGGTGCTTTTATGAGAGCCTTCGTGGCGATTTTGCTCCCCGCTGAAATCAGAAAAAACATCGCGTCCTTTTCCGCGAGCCTCGGCAGTGTCCAGGGCATCAAAGGGGTACCTTGGGAAAACCTTCATATCACCCTACACTTTTTGGGAGAAATCAAGGAGGAGGGGGCGGAGTTTTCCGCTCTTTGTCAAAATCTCACCGCCGCCGCCGAAAAAACGCGGCCCTTTACCATGGAACTTAGAGGCGTGGGCGCCTTTCCTTCCTTGACCGCGCCGAAAACCCTGTGGGTCGCCATGGAAAAGAAAAAAGCCCTTTTTGACCTGGCAAAGGCTGTCAAAACGGCATCGCCAGGGGGCGCTCAAAAACCTTTCTCTCCTCATCTGACCGTTGGTCGGGTTAAATATGAGGATCCCAGTCAAGAACGCTTTTACCGCGAATTTATGAAGCGTGAAGCATGGTCCTTCGGCCATTTCCGCGTCAGTTCGTTCTTTCTGATGAAGAGCGATCTCACGGGAAAAACCCCGGTTTACACCGTTGTGGAAGAATTTAAAATAAAGGATGGAGAAAAACAAAATGGAAGCAGATAAGAGAAAAGAAGCGCTGGAAATCGCTTTGAGTCAGATTGAAAAAAGTTTTGGTAAAGGTGCCATTATGCGCTTGGGCGACGCGGCCAAAATGAATATTGACGTTATTCCCACCGGCATCCTCGCCCTAGACGTCGCCCTTGGCGTCGGCGGCGTGCCCCGAGGCAGAGTCATTGAAATCTACGGGCCGGAGTCCTCCGGGAAAACCACCGTTGCCCTGCATATCGTCGCGGAAGCCCAGAAGATGGGTGGCACCGCCGCTTTCATCGACGCGGAACACGCCCTTGATCCCCAATACGCCGGGAAACTCGGCGTCAATATCGATGAATTGCTGATTTCTCAGCCGGACACGGGAGAACAGGCTCTGGAAATCACCGAAGCCTTGGTGCGCAGCAATTCCGTGGACATCATCGTTGTGGACTCCGTGGCCGCTTTGGTACCGCGGGCTGAGATAGAAGGGGAAATGGGCGACAGCCACATGGGCGTCCATGCCAGACTGATGTCCCAGGCCTTGCGCAAACTCACTGGCGTGATCGGCAAAACCAATACCACGGTGATTTTCATCAATCAGATCCGCGATAAGATCGGTGTGATCTATGGCAACCCCGAAACCACCACCGGCGGTCGGGCCTTGAAATTTTACTCTTCCGTGCGCATTGACATCAGAAAATCCGAAGTCATCAAGAACGGCACCGAAATCATCGGTAACCGCACCAAGATCAAAGTGGTGAAAAATAAAGTCGCGCCTCCCTTCAAGGTGGCAGAATTCGACATCATCTACGGCGAAGGCGTTTCCAGAGTCGGCAGTCTGCTTGATGTCGCCGTGAACCTCGATATCATCAAAAAGAGCAGCTCATGGTTCTCTTACGAGGAGGAGCGCATCGGCCAGGGGCGTGAGAATGCCAAGACATATCTGAAAGAGCATCCCGATACGGCCCGGGAAATCGAAGAAAAGGTCACGTCGGCCATGAAGAACAAAGACGTTTCGAGCTTCGGTGAGGACAGCGAGGTCAAGGAAGAAAAATGAACCGGAAACCGGGGAAAAAACTGCCCAATCCCGTCAATTACAGCCTTTGGCTGTTGAATTATAAACCGAAAAGCGTCAGGGAAATGACCCTCGCCTTAAAAAAGCGGGGGTTTGACGAAACCACTGTGGAAGAAACCGTCTCCACCCTCCTTGATTGGGGCTATCTCAACGACGAAAGCTATAAACATTATGTGATCGCCAAGATGAAGCGGAACAACCCCAAAGGCCGCCATTTTGTGCTGAGGGCATTGCAGGAGGCGGGGATTGCCTGCGACGATGAAATCGAAACCCTTTATACCGATGAAGAAGAGCAGGAGATCATCGCAAAACTGCTGAACCAGTGGCGCCGTTCCGGCGTGTCCTTTGACGAAAACAGGGACCGGTTTTATCAGCGTCTGTATCGCCGGGGATTTTCCCCTGGGAATATTTTGGAACAGATGTCCTTGTTTTCCTCATTCCCTGAAAAAGAAACAGATTGACTGAAAATATCTCCTTGACAAGTACGGGCTTATTATTATAAACTGTATATTAGATGAAACGAAGTTTATTAGCTGATTTTCGGCTTTCGTGATATATCGCGTATTTTATAATTGATTTATATTTTTTTAAGATATCTTAAAGAATAAAATACAGATAATACCAATGGAGGGGAGTTATTTGCTTCTTTTTCCTGTACGATATCCGATGGAGAAATTGGCTTGAACCAAGTTTATCTTGGTTTTTTTTATTTTTTATGGGGGTGTTAATATTGGAGTTTAAAATTTTGATTATTATCGGCGCCATTGTCGCCGCGGCCATCATTGCCTTTTTGATTGGTTACGTTGTCCGCAAAAAGAGTGCGGAAGCAAAGTTAAAATCCGCGGAAGACGAAGCGAAAAAGATTCTGGAAAACGCCTATAAAGAAGCGGATTCCAAGAAGAGAGAAGCTCTCGTAGAGGCCAAAGAAGAGATTCTCAAGATGAAGAACGAAAGCGAGAAAGAATCGAAAGAAAGAAGAAACGAAATTTCTCGCATGGAACGGAGAATCCTGCAAAAGGAAGAAAATTTAGACAAAAAAATCGAGAATGTCGAACACAAAGAAAATAAAATCAACAAAAAGGAACGTGATCTCGACAACAAAATCGAACAAGCGGAAAAAATTCAAAACGCCAAACAGGAAGAGCTGGAACGCATCAGCGGCCTCAGTGCCGAAGATGCGAAACAGTTGCTGCTTACCGGTTTGGAACAGGAAGTGAAATACGACGCCGCCTTGATGATCAAGGAAATTGAGACCGACGCCAAAGAAAACGCCGAAAAGTACGCCAGGGAAATTGTTTCCCAGGCGATTCAGCGAGTTGCCGCCGATCATGTGGCGGAAACCACGGTCTCCGTGGTGGTGTTGCCCAACGATGAAATGAAAGGCCGCATCATCGGTCGGGAAGGACGGAATATCCGCACCCTGGAAACGATGACCGGCATCGATTTGATCATCGACGATACGCCGGAAGCCGTGATCATCTCCGGTTTTGATCCGGTGCGCCGGGAAGTCGCCCGCATCGCCCTGGAAAAACTGATTCAAGACGGCCGTATCCATCCCGCCCGCATTGAGGAAATGGTGGAAAAAGCCCAGAGAGAAGTCGACCAAACCATCAAGGAAGAAGGGGAACAGGCCACCTTCAGCGTGGGCGTCCACGGCCTTCATCCGGAATTGATCAAGCTGTTGGGGCGCTTGCGCTACCGCACCAGCTATGGACAAAACGTTTTGAACCATTCGGTGGAAGTCGCGCAGCTTTCCGGCATCATGGCCGGGGAACTGGGACTAGACGCCACCATGGCGAAACGCGCGGGGCTTCTCCACGATCTCGGCAAGGCCATTGACCGGGAAATGGAAGGGCAGCACGCCTCCCTCGGCGCCGACATGGCGAAAAGATACGGCGAATCAAAAGTGATCGTCAACGCCATCGCCGCCCACCATGGGGATGTGGATCCCATCACTGTGGAAGCCGTGCTGATTCAAGCGGCAGACGCGATTTCCGCCGCCCGCCCCGGCGCCAGAAGAGAAACGCTGGAAACTTATATCAAACGTCTGGAACAATTGGAAGAAATTGCCAACTCCTTCCAGGGAGTAGAAAAGAGCTTTGCCATTCAGGCTGGGCGTGAAGTGCGCATTATGGTAAAACCCGACAAGATCGACGACGTGATGTCCGTTGGTCTCGCCCACGACATCGTCAAACGGATCTCTTCAGAAATGGAATATCCCGGTCAGATCAAAGTCGTGGTGATTCGCGAAACCCGCGCTGTTGATTACGCGAAATAATCATAGAGTACCGGCAATTCTTTGCCGGTACTATCCGTATCCAGGTTTATCCGGAAATGAGACGAAAAGGAGGATCTATGCGCATCAACGATAATGAAGAAATTATGGATTACGTCAATCTCTTCGTTTCTGTGCTGATCTGTTTTCCCGAGGTCGCAAAAATCAGATACGACAGAGATCAAGAAAAACTGTATTTTTCTTTCCTGTTAAAAGACGTTACGGCGTTAAAAGGAACAGCCCTGGAAAAGAAAACGGCAAAAATCAAAACTGCCGTAAGCAAATACCATCAATTTGCCAAAACGAAAAACTATGATTTCGACATCATCAGCCATGCTGTTCGCGACTATATGGTTCTCGATGCCTGCCGCGACATTACCTCTGTGAGCAGGTCGGAAATTGCTTTCCTCATCGAACTGTTCCGCCTGGAGTTCATCGATCATATCATGGTGGAAAAAATCGACGCGGCCTTTGCCGACGACTATAACTGGTATTACGAAGAGGGGGAATTGTGCCGCCTCAATGATAAAAAAATGACCATTGACGAAAAGAGCATCGGCAATCAGATCGTTATTTGCAGGGAATCCGGGAAAGTCTTGGTATTCAGTAATTGAGGTGTGGGATGAAAATTCTTTTTATCGGCGATATTGTTGGCCGTCCCGGCCGGGAAGTATTGGAAAACAATCTGCCCCGGTTGGAAGAGGAATACAAAATCGATTTTACCATCGTCAACGGGGAAAACGCCTCCGGCGGTTTCGGTATGGATTTGAAAGCCTACGAAATGATCGCCGCCTCCGGCGCCGACGCCTTTACCATGGGCAATCACACCTTTGATAACAAAAAGATCTTTGATTTCATCGATCAAAAAGATAATATCCTGCGGCCCCTTAATCTGACGGTGCCGGCGCCGGGGAAGGGCTTCCGCACTTTTTCGCTGAAAAATGGGGAGCAGCTGACCGTCGTTAACCTCCTGGGCCGCGCTTACAGCAATTTAGCCCCTGATTGTCCCTTTAAAACCTTAGAGGGCCTGCTTTCCGATATTTCCCTCAAAGATCAGATCCTCTTTGTGGATTTTCACGGTGACGCCACTTCGGAGAAAGTCTGTTTCAGCCATTATTTCGACGGCCGCGTCAGCGCCGTTTGCGGTACCCATACCCATATCCAAACGGCCGATGAGAAGATCCTCCCCCGCGGTACGGCCTATATTACAGACGCCGGCAGGACCGGGCCTACGATTCTTGTCTCGGTATGGATAAAGAAGCCTCTATCTCGATTTTCACCGAGCTGAAACGGAAGCCGATGAAGCCGGCTGCCGGGGAACGCCAAATCAATGGCGTCGTCATTGAAATCGGCGGCGATCACAAGGCGCGATCGATTAAGCGGATTCACCGGGTATACAGCGCCTATTAATCAGGAACCGTGGCCGTAGCTGTTGGCGGAAAGGATGATTTCCGCGAAGCAGAAAGTATCAACCATACCCAATGAAAAAGGTTAAAAGGAGGAACAGCAAATGCCCACCGCTGAAAAACAATTCGACGACCGTGTCCTCCTTTCTTATGCGGAGAATTCATATGAGCATTTTTGATGAAATGAGCCTGTCTTTTTCAGGCTCATTTCCTTTAAGAGCCGACGCCCACTGCGATACCCTTGTGGCCCAAGCAAAGGGAAAAGATATCCATATCGACCTTGAAACCATGGAACGGGAGATGGATTTGGAATTCATGGCCATCTATGTGGAAGAAGAAAACGATCCCCTTAGGGCCAAAGAGATCCTCGACAAATACTATTACCGTTACCGCGCCATGCTGACAGAGGAATTCTACGACATTTGGGTGATGCTGCTAAACGGCGAAAGCTTCCGCCGCTTAAACCCCGATAACATCGGCCTTGTTTTGGCCATGGAGAACTGCGCCGCTCTCGGTGTTGACGAAGATCTTGTCTTCGACTATTATGAGAAGGGCTTTCGTGCCTTCGGTATCACCTGGAATCATGAGAACTGTTTCGCCGGCGGCGTCGAGAGCGATACGGGGTTAAAACCCGGCGGTGAGCGGCTGCTGCGCAACATGAACCGGCTGCCGGTGGCGGTGGATCTCGCTCATATGAACGAAAATAGTTTTTACGACGCCCTGAACGTTTTAGCTTATGGTCCGATCGTAAGCCATACTTGCTGTTACGATCTGAACCCTCACCGGCGCAATCTGAAAGAAAATCAGATGAAGGAGCTCAGGATGGCCAAAGGCCTCATGAGCATCACCTTTGTGGATCAGTTTTTAGCGGCAAACCCCGCCGAAGCCTCGTTGGATACCGTCATCGACCATATTCTTTACGCTTCTGATTATATGGGTATCGACGGGGTTGCCTTGGGCAGCGATTTCGACGGCGCCGATATGCCCTCAGATTTACCGAATCAAAAAAGCTTGCCCAAGCTATATCGACGTATGCGTGAGCGCGGTTTTTCCGATTCGGAAATCAACATGGTGGCCGGGGAAAATCTTTTTCGTTACATGATCGATACACTGTCCAGGGAGGAAACATGAAATACGATCTGCACGTACACAGTACCTATTCCGACGGTATCAAGTCCTTAAAGGAATTGGCCGACGAAGCGAAGGCCGCGGGTCTCGCCGGGTTCGCTCTCACCGACCACGATACCATCGATGGCTGGCCTGAAATTGCCGCGGTGGAAGAAGCCTTTGGGATTACCGTGTTTCCCGGCGTGGAGGTAAGCACCGAATGGCAAAAATGCAACGTTCATATTTTGGGCTACGGGATAGCGGACGAAACCACCTTCCGGGAGAAACTTGTTTTCCTGTCCCAATCCCGGGTGACGCGGATGGAAGGCATTGTGGCTAAATTGAACGCTTTGGGTTTTGCCGTCACCATGGACGAGATTTGGGCCAAGGCGGGCAATGGTACTGTGGGCAGGCCCCACGCCGCCGCCGTGCTTGCGGAAAAAGGCTATGTCAAAGATCGGCAGGACGCCTTTGACCGTTTTCTCAACAGAGGCAAACCGGCTTATGTGGAACGGGTAAAATATATGCCTTGGGAGGCTTGCGATTTGATTCGCTCCTGCGGTGGTCAGGCCGTCCTGGCCCATCCCGGTCTCGATAACGCCGTGCAGATTTTGCCGCGCTTGGTGGAGGCGGGCCTTTCCGGTCTGGAGGTTCATCACAGCGCTCATACGGAAATCAGCGCCGCCCGTTTTGCGGCCATGGCCCTACAATACGGCCTCTTCGTGACGGCGGGCTCCGACTATCACGGCTACAGTGACGCCAGTCACGGCTATATCGGCAGCCACGGCCTGTGCAGAGAGGAACTGCCGCCAGTTTTTCAACGCTATCTTATTTGAATTTGAATTTTATGGTTTGAGGGATGAAAATGATGTGGAAAGAATTTCGAATCGCGGTTTCCTTTTTAACAAGGCTGCCCTTACCGTATCAGGGGGAGTGGGATGAAAAGTCATTTTCCCGCTCGTCTGTGTTTTATCCGCTGGTGGGCTTGATCGTTGGTGCCATCGTTGGTTTCGTCGCCTTTTTGCTGCGTTTCACGGGGTTTTATGAGCTTGCTGCCGTGGCCGCTCTGATCACCGCCGTGGCGGTGAGCGGCGGCATCCATCTGGACGGCTTTATGGATATGTGCGACGGGCTTTTTGCCTCCAGGGGACGGGAAAGAGCCCTGGAGATCATGAAAGACAGCCACGTGGGCTCCTTTGCCGTGATCGGCGTGGTGTTGCTGTTTCTTTTGAAATTCACGCTCTATCAGGGGGTGATCGCGTCTCCCTGGTTCTTTGGGGCGATCCTTGGCGCCTTTGTCTTCTCCCGTTTTATGCTGATCTGTTGTATGCTCTGTTTTCCTTCGGCCAGAGGTGAGGGACTGGGCGTTACCGTAAAGCGGTACGTTTCCAAAGCGGCTCTTTTTTGGGGCGTTTTGCTTCTGGCGGCCATTTTCGCCGTCAGCGGTTACTATCCGCTTTTGATCGCTTTTTTCTTTTCTTTTCTGATCATGATGGGGCTTTCCGCTTTGATCAACCGCTTTCTGCAAGGTCTCACCGGCGATATTTACGGCGCCATGGCGGAAATGGGGGAAGCTGTTTTTTTGCTGGCGATCCTTCTCTGCAATGGGATTGCCGCGCAATGCAACGTTTCGTTGACGGTTTTCTAAGGTTTCCGGGAAATCGTGAAAATATTTCTCTATTTAGGTATCCAAACGCATTAAATTATGGTATCATGAATTGTAATATAATATAATGGAGGTTTATTTTTAGATGGACATATTTGTTAAGGAAGGATTGACATACGATGATGTATTGCTGATTCCTCAGGAATCGGCGGTCATACCAAAAGATGTCGATGTATCGACAAATCTGACGAAGCGGATTCGCTTGAAAATTCCCCTGATGAGCGCCGGTATGGATACGGTGACCGAGAGTAGAATGGCCATTGCCATGGCCAGAGAAGGCGGCAACGGGATCATTCATAAGAATATGTCCATAGAAAAGCAGGCCATAGAAGTTGACAAAGTCAAGCGTTCGGAAAACGGCGTCATCATCGATCCCATTTATTTGCCTCCCGATAAAACCATTGGCGACGCCCTGGAAATCATGGGACATTATCGCATTTCCGGCGTTCCCATTACGGTGGAAGGCAAGCTCGTAGGCATTTTGACCAACCGGGATTTGCGTTTTGAAACGGATTTCAGCAGAAAAATTTATGAAGTTATGACCAAGGAAAACATGGTCACGGCCGCCGTTGGCACCAGCCTTAGCGAAGCTCAGGAGATATTAAAACAATATAAAGTGGAAAAGCTGCCCCTTGTGGATGAGGAAGGCTATTTGAAAGGTCTCATTACCATCAAAGACATCCAAAAGGCACGGCAGTATCCCAGTTCCGCCAAAGATGAACGGGGACGGCTTTTGGCCGGCGCCGCTGTGGGCATTGCCGCCAATACCTTAGATCGCGTCGCGGCTTTGCTCAAATCCCACGTGGACGTCATTGTGGTCGATACGGCCCACGGTCACTCCCACGGTGTTTTGAATATGGTCAGCAGGATCAAAAAAGCCTATCCGGACCTTGATGTCATCGGCGGCAACGTCGCCACGGCGGAAGCCACGGAAGCCCTGATCAGAGCCGGCGCCGACGCCGTAAAAGTGGGCATTGGGCCCGGCTCCATCTGCACCACCAGGGTCATCGCCGGGATCGGTGTGCCTCAGGTTACCGCTGTTTACGATTGCGCCAGAGTCGGTTTGAAAAAGGGGATTCCCATCATTGCCGACGGCGGGATCAAGTATTCCGGTGATCTTGGCAAAGCCATTGCCGCCGGGGCCAATGTCATTATGATGGGCAGCATTTTCGCCGGCACGGAAGAAAGCCCCGGCGAGGTTGAAATTTACCAAGGCAGAAGTTTTAAAGTATATCGTGGTATGGGTTCCATCGCGGCAATGAAGGAAGGCAGCAAGGACCGTTACTTCCAGGACGACACGGAAAACGCCCAGAAATTCGTGGCCGAGGGCATCGAAGGCCGCGTTCCCTATAAGGGCATCTTGGCGGAAACCACCTACCAACTGGTGGGTGGCTTAAAAGCTTGCATGGGCTATTGCGGTACCGCGAGCATCGCCGATTTACAGCAAAACGGCAAATTCGTTCGCATCACCCAGGCCGGTTTGATCGAAAGTCACCCTCACGATGTACAGGTCACCAAAGAAGCGCCGAATTATAATATTTAAAAAATGAATGATTCAAATAAACCTGGTCACGCAACAGAGAAAGGGGTAACTGAAATGATATTCAGAGAATGTGCGGGGGGGATCATTTTTCACGGAGATAAGGTCTTTCTTCTTCAAAATGAAAAAGGAGAATGGGTATTTCCAAAAGGTGTCATCCGCCATGGTAAAACATCTACTGCAGTCGCTTTGGCAAGGGTCAAAGAGGAATCCAATATTGACGCTTCCATTTTGAGCGCCGTCGGCGAAACCAGCTATGAGTTCTATTCGATCACGAGGAATGCTCCCGTCTGTAACCGAATCGTTTGGTTCCTGATGACCACCGATACCCCGGATTTCACCATCAATAAGAGCCATACGCCGTTTCAGGACGGCGGCTTTTTCAACATCATCGACGCTTTTGACAAAGTGACTTACAGTCAGGATAAATCCCTGCTGAATATTGCTTACAGGAAGCTCAAAGAGTTATAATGATAAAAAACAGGGGGAGGTGGTCTCCGCTCTTCCCCTTTTCTTTTCGCTTTTTCGTTTTTGAATTTTTTTCTTGACACCATCGTCACATAGTGATATACTCTAATTGTTGATATGTTACTGTTGAAGTGGGCCTTGCCCACTTTTTTATGTATGTCGGAGTCATTATGGAAAAAATGAACAATACGGAAGCGGTGGTTTGGCGATGCATCGAGCCGCTTTTAACGGAAACGGTTTATGATATTTACGATGTGGAGTATCAAAAAGAAGGCAACGAACGGTATCTCCGCATTTTCATCGACAAAGCAGGAGGCGTTGATCTGGAAGACTGCGAAAAAGTGACCGGTCTGATCAACGACGCCCTTGACGATCTTGACCCCATCGCCGAAGCGTATTTTTTGGAGGTATCTTCTCCCGGCATCGAACGGCGCTTGAAGTTGAAGACCCACTTTGAGAAAGCCCTTGGCGAAAAGGTACGGATCAAAACCTATGCCAAGGTGGAAAACCGCAAAGAATGGATTGGCATTTTCCAGGAAATTACCGACGATGCGGTTGTTTTGATGGTTGAGGGGAAATGCGTAAAAATCCCCTTCGATATGATTGCAAAAGCAAACATTTCCGTATTTTAGGAGGTTATTTCATGAACGTCGAATTTTTAGAAGCGCTCAGAGATTTAGAAAAGGAGCGGAATATCTCAGCCGACGTGATTTTAGACGCCATTGATGCGGCGCTCATTTCCGCTTATAAGAAGAACTTCGGTTCTTCTCAGAATGTGCGGACGGAAATCAACCGTGATACCGGAGATTTTCATGTATTTTCCCGCAAGACCATTGTGGAAAACGTGGAAGATGATAAATTAGAAATCAGTCTCGCCGATGCAGAAAAGATCAACCCCGGTTATGAACCCGGTGACATCTACGAAGAAGAAGTGACTCCCCGGGATTTTGGCCGCATTGCCGCCCAGACCGCGAAACAAGTCGTGGTTCAGCGGATGCGGGAAGCGGAACGCTCCGTGATTTACGATGAATACGTTAATATGGAAGGCGATATCTTAACCGGCATCATCCAAAGGATTGAAAACAGAAACGTCTTTTTAGATATTGGTAAGACCGAAGCGACTCTTACCGCCAACGAACAAATCCCGGGCGAAACCTACCGTCACGGTGATCGCCTGAAAGTCTATATGGTTGAAATCAGAAAGACCAACAAAGGACCGCAGGTTGTGGTTTCCAGAACCCATCCCGGTCTCTTAAAGCGTCTATTTGAACAAGAGGTACCGGAAATTTACGACGGTACCGTGGAAATCAAAAGCATCGCCAGGGAAGCCGGCAGTCGCAGTAAAATCGCGGTTTTCAGTAAAAATGAAAACGTCGATTCCTTGGGCGCCTGCGTCGGCGCGAAAGGTATGCGCGTTCAGGCCATTGTCGATGAGCTGAGAGGCGAAAAAATCGATATTGTGAAATGGAGCGCGAACCCCGCCGAATTCATCAGCAACGCCTTAAGCCCGGCGAAAGTCATCGCCGTTGACGTGGCCGCGGATGAAAAGTTTGCCAGGGTCATTGTGCCCAATTATCAGCTTTCCTTGGCCATCGGCAAAGAAGGGCAGAACGCCCGTCTTGCCGTGAAACTGACGGGCTGGAAAATCGATATCAAATCCGCCGCGGAAATGAATCTTACCGACGAGGGCGAGCCCCTTTACGATGAGGAAGACGTGATACACGAAGAGGATTTTGCCGAAAACGCGGAAAATGACGACGCATACGTCGAAGAAGGCGATATCGAAGCCCCTGATTACGACGGGATTTTTGGGGAAGACGAGGATATTTTTGACGACGGCGAAGCGGTTCTTGTACCGGAAGATGATGCCGAAGCCGACGCCGAGGAGGAATGAGGTTTTTGAAGAAAACACCGTTGAGAATGTGCGTCGGCTGCCGAGCAATGAAAGAAAAGCGTCAGCTGATCCGGGTGGTAAAAACAGCGGAGCACGGCGGCGAACTCGACTTCACAGGCAAAAAACCGGGACGTGGCGCGTATATCTGTCATAACGCGGACTGTCTGAAAAAGGCGAAAAAATCAAAAAGCCTGGAAAGGGCGTTGAACGTCACGTTAAGCGAGGACGTTTACCGCCGCCTTGAAGAGGAAATACAGCATGGACAATGATGCTGAAAGAATATATACCTTTTTGGGTTTTGCCCAAAAAGCGGGAAAACTTGTTTCCGGAGAAAATACCGTGGAAGCAAGAGCCAAAGAGCGCAGCGCCAAACTGCTCCTCGTGGCGGCGGACGCCCCGTCCCACACCAAAGAGCGGATGACGGGTATTGCCCGGCGCTTCCATCTGAATTACGCTGAATTCGGGGAAAAGAACCGCATCGGTCAATCGATCGGGAAGTCGCCGAGAAATGTTGTGCTGGTCCTGGACAAAGAACTTGCAGAACAAATGATAAAATAAAATGCTTGAATAACGGGGGTTTATGAATGGGTAAAATCAGAGTATATGAATTAGCGAAAGAGCTGGGCATGGAGAGCAAAGACGTCATCAGGCGTCTGGGCAAAATGGGTGCCGATGTAAAGAATCATATGAGTACGGTGGAGGATAAATTTGCGGATATGCTCCGTGATATCGTGCGCCCAAAATTAATTCTTGAACAAAAAAACGCCGAGGCCGCCATCAAAAAAGATGATGCGTCCAAAGGGCAGCAGGCCGCCGGCGAGGAAGAGAAAAAAGCGCCAACTCAGCCTGTCGCACCGGAAAAAATCAGTGAGGATCGTGCTACTGCAGCCCCCGCAGAGCAGACCGAAAAGAAACCGGCGCCGGAAAAAACAGCGGAACCAACCAAAACAGCAGTGAAACCGGAAACGGAAGCGGTGAAACCCGCGTTGAAGAATCAGCCGCGTCAGCAGGGCGTCTTCGCCAAGGAAAATCAACCGCGGCAGCAGGGCGTTTTTGCCAAGCAGAACCAACCGCGTCAGCAAGGCGTCTTCGCCAAGGATAGCAACCAACCGCGTCAGCAAGGCGTCTTCGCCAAGCAGAACCAACCGCGGCAGCAGGGTGTTTTCAATAAACAGAATCAAAATCAAGGGAAAACCGATCATCGCGGCGATAATCGCCCCCAGGGCAGATACGATAACCGCGGCAATGACCGGAAGAGTTTCACCGGCGGTCAAGGCGGTCCGCGCAACGATAACAGACCCGGTCAGAACCGGCCCGATTATCGCGGTCCCCAGGGAACGCAGCCGCGTTTTGATAACAGACCCAATCAGAACCGCAATGACAACAGGGGAGGCCAGGGGGCTCCGCGCTACGACAATCGAGGCAATCAGGGCAGACCCGACAACCGGGTGCAAAATAAGGATGGGCAGTTTAAGAACAATCGCCCGCAAAACGCTCCGGGCCACGACCGCCCTTTCAATGCTCCGAAGCCTGCTGAAACTGTAAAACCCCAGGAAAAGAAGGATACCCGCCGTTTTGATCAGAAAAAGAAAACGACGTATGATTCCCGCAAAAGGGATTTTGAACGCAGCAGCTTTAATACGAATCCCCACCGGAGAAATCAGAAGCAGAATACAAAGAAGCGTACCCATAAAGAAGAGATGCCGCCGGTGGTGCCGAAAACCGTCATGATCGGGGAAACGGTGATTATTTCCGAATTGGCCAAAGCCATGAGCAAGACCGCCGCCGAACTGATCAAAGTTTTAATGGGTCTCGGTTTTTTAGCCACGGTCAATCAGGAGATCGACGCGGAAACCGCCATCATTTTAGGGCAGGAATTCGGCGTTACCGTTCAGGTGAAAGTCGACGATAAAATGGAAATTCTCGTCGACGAAGAGGACGATGAAAGCACTTTGGAGGAAAGACCGCCTATTGTTACGGTGATGGGCCACGTGGATCACGGCAAGACTTCTCTTTTAGACGCCATCCGCACCACCAACGTCATCGCCAAGGAAGCCGGCGGGATCACCCAGCATATCGGTGCTTACCAGGTGGAAATATCCGGAAAAAAGATCACCTTCCTCGACACCCCCGGTCACGAAGCCTTCACCGAAATGCGCGCCCGGGGCGCTCAGATCACCGATATCGCCATTTTGGTGGTGGCTGCCGACGATGGCGTGATGCCCCAGACCGTGGAAGCTATCAACCACGCCAAAGCGGCGAAAGTGCCGATTATCGTGGCCATCAATAAAATGGATAAACCCAGCGCCAATCCGGATCGGATCCGCCAGGAGCTGACGGAGTACGACCTGGTCGACGAAGAATGGGGCGGCAATACCATTATGGTGCCGATTTCCGCCAAAAAAGGAGAGGGGATCGCCAATCTTTTGGAAATGATTCTTCTCGTTGCGGAAATGCAGGAGCTGAAAAGCAATCCCAACCGCAATGCTCGGGGTACGGTCATCGAATCAAAGCTGGATAAAGGCCGCGGCGCCGTGGCCACCGTTTTGGTGCAGAAAGGTACGCTGCACATTGGCGATATCCTCGTCTGCGGCACCGAATTCGCCAAAGTCCGCGCCATGGTCGATGAAAAGGGCCGCCGCGTCAAAACGGCCAAACCTTCCATGCCCGTGGAGGTCCTCGGTTTTTCCGTGGTACCCCCTGCCGGGGAAGTCTTCGTCTGCGTGGACGATGAAAAAGACGCCCGTTATATCGCGGAACATCACTCCAGAAATAAACGGGAAACCGAAATGGATAAAACCGTCAAAGTATCTTTGGACGATCTCTTCCGTCAGATCTCTGAAGGCGCGGTGAAGGATCTCAACATTGTTTTAAAGGCCGACGTCCACGGTTCCTTGGAGGCGCTGCATCAGTCTATTATGAACCTTTCCACCGACGAAGTCCGGGTCAACGTCATTCATAAAGGCGTCGGCGCCATCGTCGAAACCGACGTGATGCTGGCGGAGGCCTCCAACGCGCTGATCATTGGCTTCAACGTCCGTCCTGACGCCCATACGAAGAAGGCGGCGGAAAAAGCCGGCGTGGAGATTTTGATGTACCGGGTCATTTACGAAGCCATCGATTCCATCAAAGCGGCCATGAGCGGTCTCCTTGATCCGGAATTCAAAGAAGTGATTCTCGGTCACGTGGAAGTGCGCGATGTGATCAAGGTGCCAAAGATCGGCACCATTGCCGGCAGTTACGTGGTAGATGGCAAAGTGGTCCGCAACGGCAAATTGCGCGTGCTGCGCAACGGTATCGTGATTCATGAAGGCGACGTCGCTTCCTTGCGCCGATTCAAAGACGACGTGAAGGAAGTACAGACCGGCTATGAATGCGGCATCTGTATCGCCGATTTTAATGATGTCAAAGTGGATGACCAAATAGAAATTTATGAAATGGTGGAAACAAAACGCACCATTGAGTAATACGGAAAGGATGAGTTCTTTGTCCAAACATCGAGATGACCGTATCGGAGAAGAACTGAAAAAAGAAATATCCGATATTTTACAAAATGAAATCAAAGACCCCGATCTTGGCTTTGTCTCCATTGTCCTGGTGGAGGTTTCCCGTGACCTGCGCGTCGCCAAAATCTATTACAGTGTGATGGGCAGCGAAGAGGAAATCGCCAAGACGAAACAGGCCGTGAAACGGGCGGCGGGCTTTGTCCGCCACGAGGTCGCCGGCAGGCTGTCTTTGCGCTATACGCCGGAACTCGTTTTTATCTACGATAATTCCATTGAACACGGGATCAGAATCAACCGGATCCTCAACGAAGAGATCAAAAAACAGGGATCTGAAGATGAAAAAGAATCATAATATTGCAGAACTAAAGCAGATTATTGACAGGTGCGATAATCTGCTTGTCATTAGTCATATTCTCCCCGACGGCGACAATGTCGGCTCTGTCATCGCCATGATGCAGATGCTGTGCGCCAAGGGAAAGCGGGTGACGGCGGTGATCAACGGCACGCTGCCGCCTTATTATGCGTTTCTCTCCGGCATCGCAGCCCTTATTACCCCGGAGCAGTTGGAGGAAACCGTCTATGACGCCGTGATCTGCCTTGATATGTCCGACCATGGCCGCGGCGGCGAAGTTTGGCGGAAAATCAAGGGGACGCCGCCGCTTATCAATATCGATCATCACATCAGCAACGATTATTTCGGCGATTACAATTATGTCAAAGCCGAAGCGTCTTCCACGGCGGAGATCATTACCTCTCTTTTTGTCGCCTGGCAGGAACCGCTTACGAAAGAAATTGCCGAAGCCCTCTACACCGGGATGGTAACGGATTCCGGCAGCTTTACCTATCCCTCCACGTCGCCGCAAACCATGACCATGGCCGCGGTTTTGCTGGAGCAAAAGCCCGACTTGGCGGCGATTCGGGAAAACGTCCTGGAAAACGCCAGTTTTAAGCGGAAAAAGGTGCTGGCTGCCGTGCTTAGTGACGCTGTCCTCGCGGAAAACGGCCTGCTTTGCTACGGCGCTATCGACTACGAACAAATTAAGGCCCTGAAAGCGGAAAGCCCTGATTTTGAAAATATCATCGATCATCTGATCGGGGTAACCGGTGTGAAATACGCCTTATTTTTCCGAGCCCCCGAACCGGACGTCGTAAAAGTTGGTTTTCGCACACGCGGCGGCCTTGACGCCACCGTCGTTGCCGCCGAATTTGGCGGCGGCGGCCACAAGGCCGCTGCCGGGTGCAGTGTTTCCGGGGATCTGGCGCAAGTAAAAGCGGCGGTTCTTGCCGCGGTGCGCCGTTATTTGGGGGACTGAATATGGATGGCTTTATCAATCTATACAAACCCCCGGGGTTTACTTCCCACGACGCCCTGAACATCATTCGCCGTTCCTTTCCCGGCACGAAAATCGGTCACGGCGGCACCCTTGACCCCGCCGCTACCGGCGTACTTCCGGTTTGTCTCGGCAAGGCCACGAAATTACAGGATATGGTGATGGGGCAGACGAAGGTTTACGAAACCGACGTGATCTTCGGTCTCACCAGCCTTTCGCTGGATATGAGCGGTGATGTCAGCGTCACCGACGAGAATTTTGTTTTAGACGAAGAAAACCTCAAAACAGTGCTGAAAAGCTTTGTCGGCGAGCAAATGCAGCTGCCGCCGGCAGTTTCCGCCATCAAGCAGGGGGGCGTTCCCCTCTATAAATTAGCCCGCAAGGGACAGCAGGTGGAGCTGAAACCGCGGCGGATCGTGATTCAGGCGATCACTTTGAAAGAAGTTTACGCCGGGGAACAACAGCCCCGCATTAGAATAGCCGTCACCTGCGGAAAAGGGACGTATATCCGCGCCCTGGGCCGCGATATCGGCACTGCCCTGGGAACCACCGCCGTGATCGACTGCCTTGTGCGGCTGGCTGCCGGTGATTTTACGGCGGCAAAGGCTTATACCTTAGAAGAGATCGAGGCGCTTACCAAAAAGAGGGACTACTCCTTTATCATGCCCATGGATTTCGCCGTAAAGGATTTACCGGTTTACCAAGTGAAGGATGGAAAAGAGTGGAAAGCGATGACAGACGGTAACAGCATTACGGAACAGGAGACAGCCGACGGCAAAGTCGCCGTTTACGATATGCATCACGTTTTGATGGCCATTGCCGAAGCGGAAAACGGCGTATTGCAGCCGAAAAAGATCCTTTGGCAAAGGAGAAAGCGCAAAGGTCCTCTGACGGAAGTGAGGGGTTTGGCCCATTATGACAGGAAAGAAGCCAGCGCTGTGGTGATCGGCAATTTTGACGGCGTTCACCTGGGTCACCGTTTTTTGATTGAGCACTGTGTCAAGGCGGCGGAAGCCAGGGGACTGACTTCCGTGGTACTGACCTTTTCCCCCCATCCGAAAATCTTTTTTGGCGCAAAGGACCATTCCTATCTCAGCACCAAAGAAGAAAAAAGCCGCATCATTGACAGTCTCGGCGCCGACGTGCTGCTGACGGCGGAATTTGACGATGGTTTCGCCGCCATTTCCGCGGAACGCTTTGTCGGCGAAATCTTAAAGGATCAACTTCACGCCGCTCTCGTCTACGTAGGGGAAGATTTTAACTTTGGCAAAGGCGGCGGCGGCGACGCGCGTACCTTGAAAGAAGTTGCCGCACAATACGGCATTGAGGTGGAAATCCTACCGGAAGTGACTTACCAGGGGCAGCGCATCAGCACTTCGAAGATCAAAGAATTCTTGGCAAAGGGCGACGTTATCGCAGCCTCCCATTTGCTGGGCGGCGCTTATACGGTGAGCGGCACGGTTTCCCATGGCAATGAGCTTGGCCGTGATCTCGGCTTTCCTACGGCCAACCTTGATTCCCCTGCGGGGCTTTTTATCCCCAAAGCGGGGGTTTACATCGCTTACGCCGATTATAACGGTGTTAAACGGGAGGCCGTGGCCAATGTCGGCAAACGTCCCACGGTGGAAGACGGTCTTTCGCCCAATATCGAGGTGCATATTTTAAGCGAGGTTCCCGATCTTTACGGGAAGAAGCTGACGGTGACGCTGCTTTGCATGATCCGGGAGGAGAAAAAATTCGCTTCTTTGGCGGATTTGAGCGAAGCCATTACCCGGGATCTGGAAAAAGCCGAGAATTTTTTTCAGAATCGTCACGGCGGCTCTTGCAATTCCCGCTGAATTCGGTTATAATATTTCATTGTACCGCTACTTTGTTTTGTGGATTCCTCATCCCTTTACACGGTTTGCGGCGAATCAATCATTTGGAGGAATGCATTATGGCATTAAACAAAGAAACAAAGACAGACTTAATCGACAAATTTAAGACCCATGACGGGGACACCGGTTCTCCGGAAGTTCAGATCGCGATTTTAACCTTTAAAATCAACTATTTAACGGAACACCTGAAGGTTCATAAGAAAGACCATCACAGCCGCCGCGGCCTGTTGAAGATGGTTGGTCACAGAAGAAGCCTTTTGAATTATCTCAAAGGGAAGGACATTGACCGCTACCGTACCATCATCAAAGAGCTGGGCCTCAGAAGATAACTTGCCTATGCAGCGAAAGCCATCGTCATACGGTGGCTTTTTGTTGTGTTTTTTACATATATTAGCAGGAAATGCTAAAAATATGTAGAAGTAGTACTGGATCATAAAATGAGAGAGGATAATCGTATGTTTGAAAATGCTTTGAAGAAAAGCCTTGCCGTCGGCGGCAGAACATTGACGCTGGAAACGGGCAGAATGGCCAGGCAGGCCAGTGGCGCCGTTTTTGCCAGCTATGGCGATACACAGATATTGGCAACGGCCACCGGTTCTATGGAACCGAGAGAAGGGATTGACTTTTTCCCTTTGACCGTTGATTATGAAGAAAGATTATATGCCGTAGGGCGCATTCCCGGCGGTTTTATCAAAAGAGAAGGCCGCCCCACAGAAAAAGCGACTCTTTCCGCCCGTCTTACGGACAGGCCTTTAAGACCCCTATTTCCCAAAGGTTATAAAAACGATGTCCAGGTGGTGATCACCGTTTTATCGGTGGAACAGGACAACGCCCCGGACATTCTCGGCATCAACGGCGTTTCCGCCGCCTTGCACCTGTCCTTTATTCCTTTTTTGGGCCCCATCGGCGCCGTCAGCGTGGGCCGCGTCAACGGGGAATATGTGATCAATCCCACGGTGGAACAGTGTGAATCAAGTGACATGTTCATTGCCATGTGCGGCACGAAGGACGCCATCAACATGGTGGAATGCAAAGCCGACGAAGTCAGCGAGGAAGCGATCTTAGACGGCTTGATGTTCGGTCACGAAGAAATCAAAAGAATCGTCGCCTTCTTGGAAGAATTCCGAGCCGAGGCTCTGGCAAAAGGCGTTGCGGCGGAGAAACTGAACTTCGTGAAGGAGCCTTTCCATGAAGAATTGGAAAGCGTGATCAAGCCTTTGGCGAAAAACGCTTATAACGACGTTTATCATAAATGTGCCTCAGAGAAGATCATGAAGAAGGATCGGGAAGCTCTTTTTGACGCCGTTGCCAATGATTTTGTCGCGGAATATGAAGAACAGTATCCCGAGGATATCAACGAAATCAAAGAGATCGTCGGCGTGGCCCAGAAAGAAACGGTACGCCGGATCATTGCCGCTGAAAAACTCCGGGTCGACGGCAGAAACGTCGATGAGGTGCGCCCCATCCAATGCGAAGTCGGCGTCCTTGCCCGCACCCACGGCTCTTCTCTGTTTACCCGCGGGGAAACGCAGATTTTGAACGTATGTACTTTGGGTTCTTTAAGCGACGAGCAGATTTTGGACGGCCTCGGTATTGAAGATTCCAAACGCTATATGCACCATTATAATTTCCCGCCTTACAGCGTTGGCGAAGCGAGACCCATGCGCGGCCCCGGCCGCCGGGAAATCGGCCACGGCGCTCTGGCGGAAAAAGCGGTGTTGCCCATGATTCCTCCGCCGGATGCTTTTCCTTACGCGCTGCGCCTGGTTTCCGAAGCCGTTGCCTCCAACGGTTCCACCTCCATGGGCAGCGTCTGCGCCAGCACCTTATCGCTGATGGATGCCGGCGTGCCCATCAAAGCACCCATCGCCGGGGTGGCCATGGGGCTGATCAAGGATAACGAAGACATTACGATTCTCACCGATATTCAAGGCCTGGAAGACGCCCTCGGCGATATGGACTTCAAAGTGGCGGGGAGCAGCGACGGGATTACCGCAATTCAAATGGACATGAAGATTGCCGGTATCACCAGAGAAGTCTTTGTGGAAGCACTGGAACAGGCAAGAAAAGGCAGAATGCATATTTTAGGCAAAATGCTGGAAGCCATTGCCGCCCCCAGGGAACAGCTTTCCGAATATGCCCCCAGAATCATCAACACCAAAGTTCATCCCGATAAGATCAGAGAAATTATCGGTTCCGGCGGGAAAACCATTAAAAAAATCGTGGAAGAAACCGGCGCCAAGATCGATATCGAAGACGACGGCAGCGTTTATATCGCCTCTGTCGACGCTCAAAAGGGCGAAGCCGCTTTGAGAATCATCGAAGCCATTGTAGAGGACGTGGAAGTCGGTAAGATTTATCAGGGTACCGTCGTCAAAATCGCGGATTTCGGGGCCTTTGTACAGATCCTCCCGGCGTCCTCGATACTTCGGGCAAAGACGGCATGGTGCATATTTCCGAATTGATGAACAAGAGAGTGGAAAAAGTGACCGATCTCCTGAAAGAAGGCGATCAGATCATCGTGAAAGTATTGAGCATAGATCATCAGGGCAAGGTAAAACTTTCCCGCAAAGCCGCCGTTGCCGAAGGAATTCCCGCGGGTCTTGTGGAAAGCCTCCACGGAAGCAAAGTCACGGAATTACTCGGTAAATAAGATTAACATATTGCCCCTTTTCTCTGCATATTCTGACAGAGGAAGGGGGTAAAGTCTATGTTTTTTAGAGCCCTAATACAAACGATCAAAACGAGAAAGAAATTATTCAGTCTTTGCGTCGCCGCCGCGTCGCTGTTATTATCGGCGCTTTATGTTTGCGGCGCTTTGGGCCAAGAAGATCTGGCCGCCGCGGACGCGCCCTACTACAGCGGTGAAACCGGCGAAGAGCAGGTGGCGATCTGCGTCAATGTGGATTGGGGGGAAGACTACATTCCCCCGATGCTAAAGACCTTTGCCGCCCACGATGTAAAAGCGACCTTCTTCCTGACGGGCCGCTGGACCGAGAAGTTTCCCGCCGTGGCCAAGGAGATTTTGGACAGCGGCATGGAAATCGGCAATCACGGTTTAAAGCACGTCAGCCCCAATCGCATGAGTTATGAGGAAAACAAAGCCGATATCGAGGCGGCGGCAGCGATCATCGAGGATACGCTCTACGTAAAAACCGTGCTTTTCGCCCCGGCAGCCGGGGAAATCGACGAACAGGTGCAGCAGGCCGCCGCTGATTTGGGTTACCGGCTGATCCTATGGTCCGTGGATACTGTTGACTGGCAAAAACCCACGGCGGAAACCATCATCAACCGCGTCGCCGATCAGGTAGAGGACGGTTCTATTATCCTGATGCACCCCA
Organism: Clostridiales bacterium; assembly: GCA_040776805.1. Taxonomy (GTDB): domain Bacteria; phylum Bacillota; class Dehalobacteriia; order UBA7702; family UBA7702; genus UBA7702. The sequence continues at coordinate 25,528 of JAXGZS010000011.1, forward strand.
CGGAAAACACGGCGGCGGCCCTTCAAGGGATCCTTGACGTTTTGGCGGAAAAGGGATTGAAGGCCGTGCCCGTATCCGCATTGATTGAATAACGGAGTAACCATATCATAATGATCAGAAAAGAAGTTTTAGCCAACGGTTTGACCGTGGTATGTGAGGAGATCCCTTACGCCAATTCCGTCTCCATGGGGATCTGGGTAAAAACCGGCAGCCGTCATGAAATACGGGAATATGCCGGGATCTCTCACTTTTTGGAACATATGAATTTCAAAGGCACGGAGAAAAGGGACGCCAGAGCTTTGGCGGAAGTGCTGGAATGCCGCGGCGGCCAGCTCAATGCTTTTACCACAAAGGAATATACGAATTTTTACTGTCAGACGGTGAAGGAAGATTACGACCTTGCTATGGACGTCCTCTCCGACCTCTATTTGGCTTCCGTCTTTGATCCGGCGGAAACAGAGAAGGAGAAGAAAGTCGTCATCGAGGAGATTTATCTCTATGATGACAGCCCTGAGGATCTGGTCATCGATATGCTCAACGAGGCCTGTTGGCCCCAGCATCCCTTGGGTCGTCCGATTTTAGGCTATGAAAAGCAGGTTCGCAGTTTTACCGCGGATACCTTGAAAACCTATCGCCGGGAACGCTATACGCCGAAAAACAGCGTGTTGGCCGTGGCCGGTAACTTTGATTACGAAAAAATCTTAGCCGCGGCAAAGCGGTATTTCGGCGATTTTCAGGGGGAAACCCTGGAAACAGCGTTTCCCGCCCCCCGGTATCATCCCGGTGAAGTGACAAAAAAGAAGGACGTCGCCCAGGAGCATATCTGTATCGGTTTTCCTTCCTGCTCCGTTTTTGACGACGATTATTTTACTTCCATATTGATCAGCGATTATCTCGGCGGCGGCGCGTCGTCTCTGCTTTTCCAGAAAATCAGGGAGGAGCGGGCGCTGTCCTATTCGGTTTATTCCTTCACCAATGCCTATGAGGACACCGGTATGCTGGCAGTTTACGCCGGTACCTCCATGGGACAGGGCCAACAGGTGAAAGAGCTCTGTTTTGCGGAAATCGAGACACTGCGAAAAGACGGTATCCCTGAAAGAGCCTTACAAAACCTGAAGGATCAGATCAGCGGCGGGATGCGCATTGGTCTCGACAGCATCGGCAGCCGCCTCAGCCGTCTTGGCCGCAACGAACTGTTTTTCCGCCGTTACATTCCCATCGAAGAGGTGGTGGAGCGGATCAACGCGATTACGGCAGCGGATTTTCAGGCTGTGGCTGAAAAAATCTTCGATCCCGCCCAAGCGGCGGTGGCGTTTCTGGGAGGAAAAACGAATGATACCAATGATCAAAAAGCAGAGGTGAAATCGAATGTTTGGCATCCTACGGCGATTTGCCGCGCCCTTGTTATCAAACAGAGGCGCCGCCGTCAAGCTTTGATTTTTTACGGCTTTGGCCGCGGGTGAAACCGTCGCTATCCCGCCGGGAGAGTGGCAGCTGATCTCAATCGCCTGAAATTCGCGATTCCCCGCGGTATGGAGCTGGCAGGTGCGCCCTGCAGCGGCCTGGCCGCGAAATTTGGCGTTACTCTGTTGAACACGCCGGAACCGTCGACAGCGACTACCGCGGCGAAGTGAAAATTATTCTGATCAATCTCGGCAAAAACGATTTTTGTCGTCGAACGGGGAATGCGCATTGCCCAGGGGATTGTATCTTCCTATTGCAAAGCGTCCTCTTTCTGGTTACCGCAAAACGTCGGAAACGGAACGCGGCGGCGGCGGTTTTGGCCATACCGGTGTATAAGGACTGAAAAGCGGCATAAGTTGGTAAAAAAGTCGAGTACGACGCTTATGCTCTTTTCAGAATTGGCCGGAAAGTGATTGTAAATTTGGACAACGGGGAAGTCATCGGCGACGTCGCCGATGCGGATCTGCTCATCGACGAGGTCACCGGGGAGATCGACTCCATCCTGTTGTCGGGTGAGAAACCATATGATCAGCCGCTATCACGACGATGCGCTGTTGACCATCAAATGGAGTGAAGTAAAAAAAATCGGGCCGGAAATCATCGTGGTAGAGATGAACACCAACCGAAATCCCCTATGGTAAAATAGATACGAGGTACTTGAAATGAAAATTGCATTTATTGGCGCATACGGAAAAATGGGACAATCCATGATGCAGGGGGTGAGCGCTGCGGAAGATATGGATGTGGTGGGCGCTGTGGACATCGACGGCGTCGGCCGCGACATCGCGGAAATCATCGGCGGTGAAAAGCGCGGCGTTTTGATCGAGGCGGATATGGCGGAGATGATTGAAACGAAGCACCCCGATATTTTGATCGATTTTACCTCCCCGAAAGCGGTAATGCAAGACATTGATATCGCTTTGCGCCATAAAAAGCATATCATCGTCGGTACCACCGGCCTCAGTGAGGAAGAACTCAAAGAGATTGACGAAAAAGCGCGCAAAGCTAACCGCGTCGTCTTTGTCGTGCCCAATTTCGCTTTGGGCGCTGTTTTGATGATGAATTTCGCCGCCGCGGCGGCGAAATACTTTCCCACGGTGGAAGTGATTGAGCTGCATCACGATGAAAAGAAGGACGCGCCTTCGGGTACGGCCATCAAAACGTTGGAGATGATGGCCAGAGAGCGGGAAAAGGTCCGGCAGGGACAAAGGGACGAGGTAGAGCAAATCAAAGGTTCCCGCGGCGGCGAATACGAAGGAATGCGCGTGCACAGCGTACGCCTACCGGGTTTTGTCGCCCATCAGGAAGTGATCTTTGGGGGCAGGGGACAAACCCTGACCATACGTCATGACTCCATGAACAGGGAGTCTTTCGTCCCCGGTGTGCTGCTGGCCATAAGAAGTTTGGGCGATTTGACGCCGGGACTCGTTTACGGTTTGGAAAATGTTTTGTAAACACACCATTTACAATAAATCTACATAATTCTCATGTAGAATCATATTGTTATTTAACTTTTACGCAAGAGGGATGGAAATGGAGCAAGAACAATCTGATCAAAGCGGCTTTTCGTTAAAGCAGAGCCTCTTTCAACTGATAAAACACGTAAAACCTGAAAAATCCGAACGATCTGAACAATCTGAAAAACCCGGTGAAACAGAGGAAGAGGGCACAGCGCAAAGCAATATTCGGAAATACGCAAACCGTTTCAAGTTTTCCAAAGAGAACTTGAAAGAGCTTTCTGTTTTGTTTGGCGTTTACGCTTTGAGCATCGTATTTTTGGAAATTTTCTATCACCTCTTCGCTTATGGGGAGATCGGCGGCCGCATCTATATGCCCGTTGTTTTCGGTGTTTTTTGGGGCGCTCTTTTTGGCTTCATCACGATCTTATGCCGTCCGAAAGCCCGTCCTTTCGTGGGGCTTACGCTCTTCTTCGCGGCGTGGCTTTTGATCTCGGCGCAACTGGTCTATTACCATATTTTCGGGACAAGTCTTTCCTTCTCCCAGTTTGGCATGGGCGCCGACGCGGTCGCCTCTTTTTGGCGGGAGCTGGTCTCCTCTGTTGGGGATATTTGGTATCAATTGCTGATCATGATATTGCCGGCGGCGGCGTTGTTTTTACTCTATCGCTTTCATCTGCTGCGGGAATCCTTGTACTCCCTAAGGACAAAGGGTTTTAGTGTTCTTTGTTTGGCGCTGATTTACGGGACCACCCTCGGCTGCCTCTGCTTCGGCGGTACCTGTGCCTATGGCTGCTACGACCTCTATCACAGCAGTTCGATGTCGACGGATCTCAGCGTCAAAGGACTCGGCGTGCTGACCACGGCACGGTTAGAGGTAAAATACATGGTTTTCGGCAGCGATCAGAATCTCTCCGACGTTTTAGCTTCCGAAGCCGACGATGAAGAAGTATCCGATACCGATCTTTATAATATGCTCACCATCGACTTCGACGCCTTGAGCGCCGCGGAAACCGATGAAGACAGGAAAACCCTGGACGAATATTTCGCGTCCCAGGACGCTACCAATAAAAACGAGTATACCGGCTATTTTGAAGGGTATAACCTCATTGAATTATGCTGCGAGTCCTTTTCTCCCGTATTCATCGATGAGGAACTCACGCCGCTGCTCTATCAGATGTATCATAACGGTTTTGTTTTCAATAACTTCTATACGCCTTGGGAATCGAATACGACCAACGGCGAGTATACCCTCTGTATGGGGCTTTTCCCGGACAATTCCCGCAGTAAGAGCGACGGCAGCTTCAAAGCCTCCGCCAATCATTACGTGCCCTTCTGTCTCGGCAATATGTTTGATTCCATCGGCGCGAATTCATACGGCTATCATAATTTTGAGGGCTGGTACTATGCCCGGGAATACACCTATCCCAATATGGGTTTAAGCAGCAAATTCGCGAAAGACGGCATGACCTTTAGCAACGCCTGGCCCTCTTCGGACCTGGAAATGATGGAACAGTCCGTCGGCGACTATCTTGACGACGAGCAGTTTTTCGCCCACTATATGACCTTCAGCGGCCATTACCGCTATGATTACAATCTCAACGCCATGGTGCGGCAAAACTGGAAGGAAGTGGAGGATCTGCCTTATTCCGACGCGGTGAAGGCCTATATTTCCTGCAACCTTGAACTGGAGTACGCCTTGGAATACCTCGTAAAGGAATTAAAGAAAGCCGGTCAATATGAAAACACGGTGATCTCTTTGACCTGTGACCATTTTCCCTATGGCCTCACCCTGGATGAATATTCCGAACTGGCCGGTTATGAGGTTGATGATGATTTCGGCAAGTACGAAAACGCCTTCATCCTTTGGTCCCCCTCCATGGACGAACCGGTAAAGGTGAAGGATCCCATGGGTACCGTGGATATTTTGCCCACAGTGTTGAATCTCTGGGGCTTTGATTATGATTCCCGACTTTTGGCGGGGAAAGATATCTTTTCCAACGCGGAGCACGTGGCGATTTTGAGCAACGGCAGTTTCATCACGCCTAAAATCAAGTATAACAGCGGCACAGGGGAGGTAACCTACCTCATAGATGAGGCCCGCGTTTCCGATCATTACGTGGAATATTGGGTCAACGAGGTGAAACGGCGCTTTACGATCTCCACGGAAATCCTGAATACCGACTACTATCAGACGTTGGGCAAATATCTGAACATTGCCGATATCGACGTCGATACCAGTAATATGAGCACGTCGAACACGGTGACGAATCGGCCCGGCGGCGGAAACAACTGGCAGGGTGAAGATTATTAAGATAGGATATGAACGCCCCTGAAACAGCGTTTCAGGGGTGTTTTCCGGCGCAATAGATCATCCTTTGACCTCCTGCTGTCTTTGGTGATCGACTCTTCTCGCTTTCGCGAAGGAAGCCCCTCAGTACAGGCACCGAATCGAGAATTTTCCCATATTGTGAAACAGGAGCAACAATAGGGAGTGTTCAAATGAAAGATAAAATCGCTGTGCTTGGCGGTGCGCTGCGGGAAAAAATTGTCGCGGCGCGTTTACAGGAGGAAGGATTTCCCGTCTCCGTTTGCGCGGTGGAGGGCATGAACGATATAGCGGAAGCAACAGTTTGCGATTGTGTGAGGGACGCCACTGTTTTGATTTTACCGGTTGCCAGCAATGACGAATCGGGAAAAATCTTTGCTCCGGCGGCAGGAGAAAGCCTCTATTTCGGCGAAGAGGAGATGCGGCTCCTCGCCGGGGACGCCGTGATTTACTGCGGCGTCGCCTCTCAGATGTTGAAAACCGCGGCGAAACGGCTGAATCATAAACTGATCGAGGTTATGGAAATCGATGAGGTGGCTGTTCCCAACGGCGTGCTCACCGCCGAGGGTACCTTGTATTTGGCCATGGCCCGCTTCCCCGTCGCCATCAGCGAACTGAAGGTGGCCGTTTTCGGTTACGGCCGCGTCGGCAAGGCCACGGCAGAGCTGTTTCGCGCTCTTCAGGCTAAGGTCGTCGTTTTCAGCAGAAATAAAAAGGAAATTGCCAAAGGCCGCAGTGATCATATCGATATGCGCTTTTATAACGGCGTGCAAACTGTTTTGGCCAAAGCCGACCTGATCATCAATACCGTACCGGCAATCATCGTCAACGAGCAGATGATGCGCCATATGTCTCAGGAGATCCTGCTCATCGATGTGGCCGCCGCCCCCGGCGGCGTCGACCGCGAAGCGGCAAAAGAAAGGGGGATCGAGGTGCTGAACGCGCCGGGGATTCCCGGTAAGTATGCTCCGATTTCCGCCGGCAAGATCCTCGCTGATTTCTTCGTGAAGGAACTGGCTTTTTTCAAAGGGGGTGAATCCCCGTGCGAATGAGCAACCTGAAGATCGGTTTCGGTGTCACCGGCTCCCACTGTACCTTGGGTAAGGCCTTTGCCGCCGCCCGCCGCCTCGTTGAGAAAGAGGGGGCAACGTTGTACCCGATTTTTTCACCGGCGGTGAATGATACGGATACCCGGTTCGGCACAGCAATCTTTTGGCGGGAAGAAATGCAAGAGATTTCCGGCCGTGAAATCATCACCACAATTTTTGAGGCGGAACCCATTGGTCCCAAGCATCTTTTGGATATCATGGTCATTGCTCCCGCCAGCGGCAATACCATGGGGAAATTGGTGAACGGTATCATTGATACGCCGGTACTGATGGCCGCCAAGGCGCATCTCAGAAACGGCGGTCCTTTGATCATCGCCGCTTCTACCAACGACGGCCTCAGCATCGGCGGCAGGAACATCGCCTCCCTGCTTAATTTTAAAAATGTATATTTTGTTCCTTTTGGTCAGGATGATCCTGTTCATAAACCGAATTCCCTTGTGGCGAACATGGAGCTGATCCCCGATACCGTGGCGGCGGCCATGAAAAATGAACAAATTCAGCCGGTATTGATTGAATATTTGAATTAGATGTAGTATAATAGTAGATCATGGAATCAAATGGATCGAAAATGATAGAAGCATTCCAGATATAAGGTGGTTATTATGAAAAAATACGCTGTCGCTGTGGTCGGCGCCACCGGCGCTGTGGGCCATGAATTGCTCAACGGATTGGCCAAACGCAACTTTCCTCTAAAAGAGCTGCGGCTTTTGGCCAGCAGCCGCTCCCAAGGGAAAATCATTCCCTTTCGCGGAGAAGATTTGGTGGTCGACACCTGTACCGCGGATTCGTTCCGCGGCATTGATATCGTATTGTTTGCCGGCGGTTCCCAAAGTAAACAGTTTGCTTTGGATGCCGTGAAAGCCGGCGCTGTGGTGATCGATAACAGTTCCGCTTTTCGGATGGATCCGAAAGTGCCTCTCGTTGTGCCGGAAGTGAATCCCGAGGATATCCGTTGGCACGAAGGTCTGATTGCCAATCCCAATTGCTCCACCATCCAAATGGTGGTCGCTTTAAAGCCCCTTCACGATGAAGCCCGCATTAAAAGGATCATCGTTTCCACTTATCAGGCGGTATCCGGTGCCGGCAAGGAGGGGATGGCCGCGCTTGAACAGGAAGTGAAGGAATATGCCGCGTCGGGCAAGGATCCAAAGTTTTTGACGCCTTCGGCGTTTCCCTATCCCATCGCCTTTAACTGCATTCCTCAAATCGATTCCTTTTTGCCGGACGGTTACACCAAAGAAGAAATGAAAATGGTGAATGAAACAAGAAAGATGTTCCATGATAACACCATCGCCATCAATGCCACGACAGTGCGGGTGCCGGTGTTTCGGAGCCATGCCGAGTCGATTACCGTTGAGACGGAAAAACCGCTCAGTCCGGAAAGAGCCAGAGAATTGTTATCTTCCGCTCCCGGCGTCGTTTTGCAGGATGTCCCCGCAAACCAGGAATATCCCATGCCGCTTTTTTCGGCGGGAACCGATGATGTTTACGTCGGACGGATCAGAAA
>JAXGZS010000012.1:0-12635 GCA_040776805.1 Clostridiales bacterium
AAGGGATTATTAGATTGTGGACGTCTCATCTTTTTTTCTACATATGTTTACTCTACTTTCTGTCAGCTCATAATGATAAGTTTATATGGCCGACAGAAAGTCAATCACTTTATATATAAATTTGGTAGATTGTCTCAAATAAAGGATTTTACGGGCTTTGAGCGAAGATAATATAGATGTGAGGTACCTATGAAAAAAGTATTATTGATTGACGGAAATAACATATTACACCGGGCTTACCACGGGCTGCCGCTTTTAAAGACGAAGGACGGCCGCTATACCAACGCCGTTTACGGCTTTCTGAAAATGCTCCAAAAGATTTTGGAACAGGAAAGCCCCACCCATGTGGCAATTTGCTTCGACAAAGGCAAAAACACCTTCCGTCACAGAAAATACCCGGCGTACAAAGCCCAAAGGAAGCCGCTGGATCCGGAGTTGCTGGAACAAATGCCCCTGATTCGGGACGTTTTGGACTGGAACGGCTATATCTGCCTTGATTCCGAGGAATATGAGGCCGATGATTTGATCGGTACCTTAGCGGTAAAGACCGCTGAAGCAGGGGACAGCGCCGTGATTTTCTCCGGTGACAAAGACCTTTTGCAGGTATTGGGCGACCGCGTCAGCGTGGTGAGCGGTAAAAAACAGTTGACGGATCTTGTGAAAACCGACGAAAATACTTTTCGTGAAAAATACGGTATCGCCCCGCTACAGCTCATTGACCTCAAGGGCTTGATGGGGGATGCCTCCGACAACATTCCCGGCGTCATGGGGGTTGGCGAAAAAACAGCGCTGAAATTGATCACGGCATATGATTCCGTGGAAAACCTCTATGCCCACATCGACGAACTGCCTCAAAATAAAATGAAGGAAAAGCTCGTCAACGATAAGGAAAAGGCCTTTCTTTCCAAGGATTTGGCGACGGTCATTACCGACGTCCCCCTCGATTTTTCCTGGGAAGAGTTGATTCCCCGGGAGAAAAAGGTCGATCAGCTGAAAGCTCTTTACCGTGATTTGGAATTCCGTAGTTTGCTGCGGGAATTGAATGATCGGGAAGAGCGGGTATCACCAGCAAAAGCGAAGCAAAGCGCCGCTTTGACCGGCAATCTTTTCGACCTCCCTGACGTCAAGGAAAAACCCTTTGGCCTGAAGATGGTGGAGGAAAGGAAAGATCTGTCCCCAAACCAAGCGGTGGGCGTCTTTCTTGACAACGATCGGCTTTATCTGGCCACAGCGGATAAAACCTGCTGCTCTCTGTCACGCAGGGAACAGGCGGCGGAAATTGCCGCGGTTTTGGCCGACGGTCAGCTGAAAAAACAGTGCGCCGATCTTAAATCGCTGTACCACTACTGTTTTGATCATCAGATTGTTCCCGACGGTATGGCCGGCGCTGTGGAGATTATGGCTTATCTCGATGATTCCAACTGCGGTTCCTACCAGCTTTCCGCTTTGGCGGACCGTTATTTCAACCATGATACCTTTCTCTTTGGGGAGGAAAAAACGGCGGCGGAAGCGGCCTTGATTTTACCCCTAACGGAGGAGCTTACAAAGAGACTGACGGAAAAGGATTGTCTTGCCCTCTATGGCGACGTGGAATTTCCCCTCGTGCAGGTGCTGGCGGATATGGAATGTCGCGGTATCCGGGTGGACAAGGAGACGCTGAAACAGATGTCCGCGGAATTGGGAGAACAGTTGGTGGCCATTACCAAGCGGATCTACGAATATGCCGGGGAAACCTTCAATTTGAATTCGCCGAAACAGATGTCCGTGGTGCTCTTTGAGAAGATGGCCCTACGTCATGGCAAAAAGACGAAGACCGGCTATTCCACCAACAACGAAGTCCTGGAAAGCCTCAGGGACGTTCACCCCATCATCGAGGAGATTCTCAATTACCGTCAGCTTGCCAAGCTGAAATCGACCTATACCGACGCCCTGGAAAAGCTGATTTCCGACAAAACAGGGCATATCCATACGAAATTCCTGCAAACAGTAACGACCACGGGGCGTCTTTCCTCCGCCGACCCCAATTTACAGAATATCCCCATCCGGGTGGAAGAAGGGCGAAAAATCCGCAAGGCCTTCACCGCTTCGGATGAGGAGCATATCCTCTTGGCCGCCGACTATTCTCAGATCGAACTGCGACTTTTAGCACACTTCTCCGCCGACCCGGTGCTGATCGATTCCTTCCTGCATGAGGAAGATATCCATACCCGCACTGCCGGAGAAATTTTCAACGTACCCATGGAACAGGTGAACCGCGATATGCGGCGCACGGCGAAGATAGTGAACTTCGGCATTATTTACGGCATCAGCAGCTACGGTCTCGGCAATGACCTGGGTATTAGCCGTAAAATGGCCCAGGAGTATATTGACGGCTACTTCGCCCGTTATCCCAATGTGAAGCGCTATCTTGACCACGCCGTGGCGGAAGCCAAGGAGAAGGGATATGCCACGACGCTGATGAACCGCCGTCGCTACCTGCCGGATTTGCACAGCAAGAACTTCAATTTGCGCTCCTTTGCCGAGCGCACAGCGATGAATACCCCCCTCCAGGGCAGCGCTGCCGACATCATTAAATTGGTGATGGTGAAGCTCTACGCCGCCTTAAAGGACGGAGGATACAAAAGCAGAATGATTCTTCAGGTTCACGATGAACTAATCATCGATTGCCGTAAAGATGAGTTTGACCGGGTGAAAGTAATATTGAAAGATTTGATGGAACATACGGTATCCCTAAAAGTGCCGTTGACGGTGGATATGAAAGCCGGCAACGATTGGTACCAAATGGAAAAGATAAAGTGAGTGACGATGCCTGAATTACCGGAAGTAGAAACCGTACGAAGAATCGTAGCGGAACATATCTGCGGCAAAGAGATGGTTGCCGTGGAAGTCAACCATAGCGACGTCCTCGATGGTATCAGCGGCGCTGATTTTAGCGCTTTACTCTTAGGCCACGCTGTGAACGCCGTGAAGCGCCGGGGAAAATACCTGATTTTCTGCCTTGACGACGGCAGGGAGCTACTGCTTCACCTGCGTATGACGGGTCAGTTGGTGTATTTTGAGGATGATTTTGAAAAAGACAAACATTGTCATATCGTCGTCCGTTTTGCCAAAGGCGGCTGGTTCTACCGAGATGTACGCCGTTTTGGTCGTTTCTGCCTCATGGGCGCGGGCGGGAAAACGGAATGCGGTATAAAAAAGCTTGGCTTAGAGCCCATGGATCGACAATTTACGCTAACCTACGTGAAAAATGGGCTGCAAAACCGCCGCGGCCCCATCAAATCCCGTCTCCTGGATCAGGAATTCATTGCCGGCATCGGCAACATTTACGCCGACGAGATCTTGTTTGAAGCGCGGATTCATCCGCAAAAGCCATGTGGTGAACTGACGAATTGTCAGCTCAAACGGCTGAAAAAAGCGGCGGAGACCGTCCTTGAAGAAGCCATCGCCCACAGGGGAACCACCTTTAGCGATTATCGGGACGGTTACGGCAGGGTCGGCGGTCACCAGAACCATCTGAAGGTTTTTCACCGCGGTGGGAAGGATTGCCCCCGCTGCGGCGAGATCATTGCAACGCTGAAGTGCGGCGGCAGGACAACGTCTTATTGTCCGAAATGCCAGAAGAGGTGAATGATGGGGGTTATCGGTCTCACGGGAGGCATTGCTTCCGGAAAAACCCTGGCTTCTGACTGTCTGCGGCAGCTGGGAGCGGATATCATCGATACGGATCTGATCACCAGGGAACTTTACGCGCCTGGTAGCGGGCTGTTGAAAAAGATCGAAAAGGCCTTTGGTTCGGAGTTTATCCTTGCTGACGGCAACCTTGACCGCCGCCGTTTACGGGAAAAGGTCTTTCCCGATGCGCATGGGCTGAAAAAGCTCAATGAGATTGTCCATCCGGCCATCAAAGAAGCGACGGCGGCGAGGGTTTTCGCCTCTCAAAAGCAGCATCAGGTCATCGTGGTGCCGCTGTTGATTGAAGCGGGTTATACTGCTTTATGCGACGAAATATGGGTGATGTACGTCGACGAGGAGGAACAAAAAAGGAGACTCCTGCGGCGGGACGGCGTTACCCCTGCTTTGGCCGAAACCATGATCAAGAGACAACTGCCCTTTGAGGAAAAAGCCAAATACGCCCAGTGCGTCATTGATAATACAGGGGATCCGCGAAAGACCAAGAAGCAAATCAAGCGGGCATACCGTAAATTTAAAAAAAATAACTATTGATTTTTTATGTCGATTTTGCTATACTGTTCATGCTGTGTTGTGCGGCAGTGCTGGAATAGGCAGACAGGCACGTTTGAGGGGCGTGTGCGAGAGCGTATGGGTTCAAGTCCCATCTGCCGCACCAAACAAAGATCATCCGAACCACACACGACAGGTTTTTTCTGTGGCGAAGGGTTCGGATTTGTTTTTATCTGACTGTTCACTTTGCTGAAATGCTGGTTGAAACGGATATTATTTGGTTAATCCCTTTGATTATGGGGATAACGTCCGGCAGACAAAGGGAAACGCCGCGGATCGGTCGAATGTTTCTTTTATACAGATGTTATCATAAAGGGAAAGAAGGGTGATGGAATGCATGAAAGCGGATGTGTTCTTTGCGGTAAGGATTTAGTCTATTTTAATTCTGCGAAAAAGCTAAAATGTAACATATGCGGAGAAGAGTTTGAAGCAAACGCATCCTGTATGGACCAACATTTTGTATGTGATCAATGCCATTCACAACAAGGGCTGTTAAGCATCACCCGTCAAGCGTTGACGACGGACAGTAAAAACCCAATCACCATTGCCATCAACATGATGAAAGAAAAATCCATCAATATGCATGGCCCTGAACATCATTATTTAATTGTGGCGGCGTTATTGTCCGCCTATAAAAACAGCGGCGGCGCTATTGATTTAGAAAAGTCCCTGATCACCGCAGAGCAGCGTGCCAGGCATGTTCCCGGCGGCGTTTGCGGCATGTGGGGCGCCTGTGGCGCAAGTATCGGAGCAGGTATTTTTGTGAGTGTCATCACAAAAGCAACGCCACTGTCCGTAAAAGAATGGAGCCAAGCAAACCTTGCGACTTCAAAAAGCCTTTATCAAATCGCACAAAACGGCGGTCCAAGATGCTGTAAACGTAATACATGGCTTTCCATTATGTCGGCCATTGACTTCACAAATGAAATCATGGGCATTCAAATGGAGAAGCCAAAAAACATAAAATGTTCCTTTTTTACAAAGAACCCCACCTGCAAAAAAGAAGAATGCCTTTACTACCCCACATAAACCCTGCCTTGATGACAGGGTTTTATTTTATGTCCAGACCGTCGCCAAACAAAGAATGGGGGACGCGCCTTGATTTTCCCGCTCTTTCTGCTTATAATGAACGCAAAACAGGGTATGATGAAGCAATGAATCGAAAAAACCTAAAAAGGAGATGGAAGGAGGTGCCGCCATGGCGGAGATTTATTTGGCAGGCGGTTGTTTTTGGGGGATGGAAAAATATCTTGCGTCCATCCCCGGGGTGTTGAAGACAGAGGTCGGTTATGCCAACGGCAATACAGACAATCCCACTTATGAGGAAGTCTGCCGCGGTGACACGGGCCATGCTGAAACGGTACGCGTTATTTACGATCCCGCAAAGGTCTCGCTTGATTTTCTCTTGACCCTTTATTACGACGCCATCGACCCCGTCGCCGTCAATCACCAGGGGGGCGATTTCGGTTCCCAGTACCGGACGGGCATCTATTATGTTGACCCCGAGGAGGAGGCGGTGATCGCCGCGTCCCTTAGCGCTTTGCAGGAGCGTTACGCGGAACCCATCGCCGTGGAGGCCAAACCGCTGCACCAATTTAAGGCGGCGGAAGCATATCATCAGCGGTATTTGGATAAGCATAAGAGGGGATACTGCCACATTCCCCGGGAGAAGTTTGAAAAAGCCGCGCAAGCCTTGATAAATCCAAAAGATTATTCCTTGCCGGAGAAGGAGCGCTTAATCGCTGAACTGACGCCAAACCAGTATCAGGTGACCCAGCGTAATGCCACCGAACCCCCTTTTCAAAACGAGTTTTTTGATTCCTTTCGTCCCGGTATTTACGTAGATATCACCACCGGCGAACCGCTTTTTTCCTCTGCCGATAAATTTGAGTCCGGTTGCGGTTGGCCCAGTTTTGCAAAGCCGATTGACCCCAATGTGCTCAGAGAAAAGGCGGACGCTTCTTTGGGTATGGTCAGAACCGAGGTACGCAGCCGCGTTGGCGACGCTCATTTGGGTCATGTTTTCAACGACGGGCCGCGGAAAACCGGCGGTTTGCGTTACTGCATCAACAGCGCTTCCCTGAAATTCATCTCCAAAGAGGAGATGGATCAGGCGGGCTACGGTCCTTTGCTTTTTTGGTGAAGTAAGATAAAAAACCGGAAAATTCTGTATATTTTCTTTTCCGCGCAGCATAATAAGAGCGAGGTGATTTTATATGAATTTAACGCAAAAAGAAGCGTCGCTTTTAGGCGATTTGAAGGAACAGGAACAGATCTGTATTAAAAAATACGCAAAATATTCCGGCGATGCCAGCGACATGCAGCTGAAAAATCTATTTTCACGCTTGGGAAGACAGGAAGAGCAGCACTTAAGAACCATTGATCAGATTATGAACGGCAGCGTACCGATGATGCAAGCCGGCGGACAACAGCAGTCGCAGCAGCCCCAGCAACAGATGACACCCTCCTATACGTATTACGAGTCGACGCAAAACAAGCAGCAGGACAGTTATCTCTGTACCGACGCGCTGTCCACTGAAAAACATGTTTCCTCCGTATATAATACCGGGATTTTTGAATTCAAAGACCCCGCCATCCGCGAAGCCTTGAACCACATTCAAAAAGAAGAGCAGCAGCACGGGGAGCAGATCTATCACTATATGGAGCTGAACGGCATGTACCGGTAAATATCGTTTGTGAAAGAGACGCCGCAAAGGCGTCTCTTTCAGCTTGTCAAAAAAGTGGCCTCGCCACTTTGCCGCCAAGCTGATGCGGTGACGGCACTGCCGCCACCTGGGATTAAAGTGCCCGGACGGGGAGACGGTGCTCCCCTTCCTGCCCTTCCCCTGAGAAAGTTTGGCTTTATTGACAGTTTGAAGAGACACCGCAAAGGCGTCTCTTTTCTATTGTGTTTTTTGCTTCTCTTATATTATAATGGTAGATAGAATAAGAGAACAGGTGATGGATATGAAAATCGGATTGGTCGGCATCAACAGCCAATTTGTCCACAGCAATCTTGCCCTCTACTATCTCCGGGAGAATTTGCCCCAGGGTATGATGGGGGAGATTAGAGAATTCAATAATAACGAACCGATTCTGGCGATATTTTATGAGCTCGCCGCCGGGAATTACGACGTCATCGCCTTTTCCGTTTATCTTTGGAATCGGGAGACGGTGCTCAAACTGCTAAGCCTGGTGAAAGAAGCGCTGCCTAGGACGGTATTGATCTTGGGCGGGCCGGAGCCGACCTACGCCCCGGAGGCTTTTTCTCCTTACGGTTTTGTGGTTCCCGGCGCTTTGGAACCCCTTTGGCAAGAGCTGTTAACTGCCATTGAGAGAGGGGAAGACCCCGGGCGGAACAGGGAAACCCTGTCAGAGCCTGCCTTTGCCCAAGATTGGGCATTTCCCTACCGTGAAGAAGATTTACCTGCCCTAAAACATCGTCTTGTTTATTACGAAACGTCCCGGGGCTGCCCTTACCGCTGCGCTTTCTGTCTCTCCTCGGCGGAAAAACGCAGGGCGTACCTTCCTGTGGAACGGGTCAAAAAAGAGCTCGACTTTTTCCTTCACCACGAATTTTCCGTGGTCAAACTTGTCGACCGCACCTTCAATGCTCCCAAAGAGCGGGCCAAAGAAATTCTGCGTTATCTCCTTGAGCATTACAGGGCGGGGATCACCTTTCACTTTGAGCTCAAGGGGGAACTCCTGGATCGGGAAACCGTGGACTTGCTGACGGCGGCGCCGAAGGACTATTTCCAGGTGGAAATCGGCATCCAGTCTTTGAACCAAGAGACTTTAGCGGAAAGCTGCCGTTTTGCCCAATGGGAACAGACAAAAGCCTATTATCAAGAGCTGATCGCCGGAGAGAATCTGCATACCCATTTTGATTTGATCGCCGCCCTGCCCCATGAGGATCTCGCCTCTTTTGCCCGAGGCTTTAACGAGGTGATGTCCCTTTATCCCGATTATTTGCAGTTGGGCTTTTTAAAGCTGCTCCCCGGCACCAAACTGGCTGAGGAAAGGGAGCGCTTCGGTTACATCGCCGAGACCTTTCCCCCTTATGAAGTGGTGCGCTCCAAAGATATCTCCACGGCGGAACTGCATCGGCTGAAAAAAATCGATCATTTCATGGACACGGTGTATAATAAAGGCGACCTTCGGCAGACATTGCGCTTTGCTCTGAAAAACAACGGCAACGACAGTTTCGCGCTGTTTTCCGCCTTGGCGGAAAGCGCGGATTACGAAACCACCCTACAGACGCTCCTGCCCCAAGAGGCCCAAGTCTGGCGTTCCTTGCTGCGTCTCGATGGTTTTCTTCAGAACCGCGGCGCGGCGGTGACCGCGGCGGAGGAACGGGAGCTCCATCGTTTTCTCCAGGATAAAACGGCCATAGAAACGGTTTTGCCGCACTATCGGGATATGTCCCCCCGGGAAATCTATAAGCGCGTGCGCCTTTTGTGGTTTCCGGTCGCTTTTTCTTTTGACGGGAAGGGCTGTCTTGAGGAGGTCACGCCGGGTAAAAGCGGTTTGCTTCTCGATTATCACATGAAAGGGAAGCAAAAACGGGGGAAATACCGTCCCGATGTGTACCTTTTAAACTGAATCGGCATAAAGTTTTATATTTTCTTGCAAAAAGCGATGTAGCCACTTGTTATTTGAGGTGCGGTTTGATAAAATGAACATATCAATTATAGATAAAACAGGATTTGGAAGGAGTCTACACAAATGGAAAAAGAAATCAATTTCAAGGAAATCAACTTTGACGATAATAAGGATAAGCAAGTGCCAATCGGGATTTCCAATAAGCATGTGCATGTCACCAAAGAAGATTTGGAAGCGCTTTTCGGGGAAGGTTATGAGCTGACCCCTAAAAAAGATTTAAGCCAGCCGGGACAGTACGCCTGTGAAGAGACCGTCGATGTGGTAGGGCCCAAAGGTACGCTGAAAAAAGTCCGCATTTTAGGGCCGACCCGCCCTGAAACCCAGGTGGAACTGGCCCAGACCGACGCTCGTACCATCGGCGTCAACGCGCTGCTGCGGGAATCCGGTAAGTTAGAGGGGAGCGAAGGTTGTAAATTGGTGGGGCCCAAAGGCGAAGTGGAGTTGAACCAGGGCTGCATCGTTGCGCATCTCCATATTCATTTTCATACCGACGAGGCCGAAAAAATGGGCGTTAAAGACAAACAAGTGCTGACCGTTCTCGTCCGTGGCCAAAAAGATGTTGTTTTTTGCGACGTGATTGCCAGGGTAGGCGATAAAATGAAATTGGACTTTCATCTTGATACCGATGAAGCCAATGCCGCTTTGGTGAAAAACGGCGATTACGGAATGATTCTCGGTTAATGATAAAAAAAGAAGCCAAGACTCTGATTCCGTAGAGCCTTGGCTTTTTTCACGTCTTCGTTTTCAGTGTTCTCCCACAAGTTCGTGGTCACTGGTGCGATAAAAGAGCATTGTGATGCAGTAGAGTCCGGAAATACCAACCAGGGTATAGATGATTCTGCTGGTCATCGAGACCGTGCCGCCAAAAAGCGCGGCGACGAGATCGTATTGAAAAAGTCCGATCAAACCCCAGTTGATGCCGCCAATAATGAGAATCATGAGAAATATTTTGTTGAGAACATTCATAATGTGACCTCCTTTTTTGTTATTATGAGGCAAAACCGGGAAAATATACTTATGGAGGTAAAAATGAGTAAACCGTTGCTGATTTACCTCGTCTTCATGAATTTGTTCACCTTTTACGCGATGTTTGCCGATAAGCGCCGCGCCAAACGCGAGGAATGGCGCATACCGGAACACACCCTTTTTTCCCTCGCTTTTCTGGGCGGCGCCTTGGGCGGGCTCCTCGGTATGTACGTCCTGCGCCATAAAACGAGGCATCTTTCTTTTAAAATATTGATGCCGTGTTTTCTGGTTTTAAATATTATTGTCGTTTATTGGCTGATCACAGGAGATTTATTGTGAAAATATTTGCCCTCGCGGATCTTCATCTTTCCTTAACCAAACCCTTTGACCGGGAAGATCCCACGACTTATTACGGTGCAAAACCCATGGATGTCTTCGGCAATCGCTGGGATCTCCATATAAAGAAAATATATGAACGCTGGCAGGATACGGTGTCCGAAACGGATCTTGTGCTGATCGCCGGGGATATTTCCTGGGCCCTGACGCTGTCTGCCGCCGTCTTTGACCTCGATTTTGTCAGTTCCCTGAAGGGCAGAAAGATCATGATCCGGGGCAACCATGACTATTGGTGGCACAGCCTATCAAAGATCAGGGCTTATCTGCCGGAGCAGACCGCCGTCATCCAAAACGACGCGGTGCTTTTTGCCGATTTTGCCGTTTGCGGTACGCGTCTTTGGACGCTGCCCACAGCGGCTAATTTTGGCGCCAATGATGAAAAGATATACAAAAGAGAGCTCATCAGACAAGAGCTCTCTTTCCAAGCGGCCCAGGGCCGCCCGGTGATCAATATGAATCATTTTATGCCTGTGGCTGAAAACGGGGAAGACAACGAAGTGACGGCGTTATTTCGTCGCTACCGTGTGTTTATAAGCGTCTACGGCCATCTCCACGATAAGAGTCATGCCACTGCCTTCCAGGGGTCAAAGGACGGCACGTCCTATTATCTGACCAGCGCCGATTACCTTGATTATAGGCCGTTGCTGTTGACGGAGGTCTGATCAATAGATGTTGGTAAAGTCGTCGTTGAAGTATTCTTTCAGGTCTTTGATTTTAAAGACAAAGGTGGGGACGATATCCATATCGGGACTGATTTCCAAAGCATTATAATAAATGTATAGGTAGTTAGCGTCAATATAGAAGTTGCAATCCTTGGAGATTCCCGTAAAGCCGCTGTCGCTGTCATAAGTATTGTAAGCGCCTTTGTCCAACTCCGCTTCAATGGCTTTGTTGATGTAGGCGGAAAAACCGCTGTCAAAATCGAACACTTCGCCCAAGGACAGGTAAGCGGCATTTTTTAAGCTGAATAAGAAACTCCGCTGTCCCGTAAAGGTTTTGTTTTGACCCAACTCTTTTTCGTAGGTTTGAACCACACAGAGATAATCATTTTTATTATAGGTGATTTTAAAACTCATGGTCAGTCTGATGGGCTCACCAGTGCTGCCCGCTTTCGTATCCCCGGCATCGTCGCCGGTGGCTGTGGAATCATCAGAGTCATCAGAGTCAGTAGAGTCAGTAGAGTCACTGGAATCACCGGTACCGGTACCGGCGCCGTTGGCCGCCGTGTCGGTGATCACGCTTTGATTTTTCGTCGTCAGGGCGTTTTCAAATTCGTCGTATTCCGCGGTGACGTAGTTGGAAATCGAGGTGTTGATGATGGTGATGGCTTCCTTGTTTTCGATGCCGCCGAATACGGGATAGGAAATATCGATATTCTTTTTGCTGTCGCTTTCATTGATATGCTGAATGTTCAGTTTGAGGTCGCCGGTATAAGTACTGTTGTCTGTGAGCTGACAGGAGGTGAGCAGCAGCAACAGAAAAAGAATCGGCAAGAGTAACAGTCTTTTCATTTATTTTTCAACTCCGTTTGCTATTATTCCAATTATATTGTAAAATATGAAAGAAGTAAAGTCCATTGAGGGGATTTTTGTGATTTATGATCAGAATCGGCACGGATATCATAGAAATTGAAAGAGTGGCGAAAAACCTTGGCAGCGACGCTTTTTTAAAGCACGTTTACGCACCCAAAGAGCTGGCGCCGCCCTGGCGGGCGGAAAGCATGGCGGCGCGCTTTTGCGCCAAAGAAGCCCTGATCAAAGTCTTCGGGGAAAGGGTTCCCTTTTATGAAATCGCGATTCTCAACGACGAAAAAGGCCGTCCTTATTACGAACTGACAGGAAAAGCCAAGGCGCTTCAAACAGCCCTGGGCATCACCGATATTGATTTGTCTTTGGCACATTGTAAAGAGTATGCCGTGGCCTTCGCCTGCGGCCAATGTGTTGCTGAAAGGAAGGGTTGATATGCGTTTAATCGACGGAGCGGCTTCCAGGGAAATGGATCGGGAGGCCATGGCGGTATACGGACTCGATACGTTGGTTTTGATGGAAAACGCCGGGCTGCGCAGCGCCGATTTTGCTGCCGAATTGCTGACAGAAGCGGGAAAGCAGGCCAAGGTCGCGGTGATTTGCGGCAAAGGCAACAACGGCGGCGATGGGCTGGTGCTGGCAAGGCATTTGTTTAACCGCGGCTTTGACGTGGAAGTTTTCTGCCTCGCTCCGGTGGAAGCGCTTTCGCCGGCGGCCAAAGCCAATTGGCAGATCGTCTCCGCCCTCCCCATCAAGACGACCTTTCTCCATGAAGCCCGGGATCTGACTCTGTTTCGCCTGAAATTGATGGCTTCCTCGCTGATCGTCGACGCGATTTTCGGC
>JAXGZS010000013.1:0-5488 GCA_040776805.1 Clostridiales bacterium
TCAGCACGGCTAGGAGCAACAGCGAAGAGAAGACCACGTATTTTACGAAACCAAATTCAGGGCTTTCTTTTTTATAAAAAGCATAGGCCAGCAGCAGCAGAAAAAAGGGAACGACAAAACGTCCGATTCCGAAAAGCAGCACGAACAGTTTGACCAGGTATTGCGGTGCGAGCATCAGGCCGCTGACTTTGATATCGGGAGAAACGGCAATCAATAAAATAAGGAGCAGCGCGGCGCAAAGCAGCAGGATCGCCATGATACCGTTGTTTGTCAGTCTTCTGCTCCGATTCTTTTTCTTCGTACCGGTTTTTCCCTTGTTTTTACCGCCCTTTGCGGGTGTTTTCTTTTTTGATGCAGTCATTTCTTACCTCTGATTCTGAATCTAAACAGAATAATCTAACTTATTTATTTCGATATATATGAAACTTTTCCTGCTTTTCGGCAATATTTTCTTGCTCTCTGCCTTTCCCCGCGTATTTTTTACATCTTTTATCCGAATAATAAGCCCAGTAAAAAAACGGAGGTATCATATGCGAAATCCCTTTACCATAAACAAGCCGAAAAACGAACAGAAAGATGAAGAACAAAAAAACGAAACACCCCTGCAGACCATTACAGAGCTGGGGCAGATGACACTGCCGGAATTCAAAAGCGATATCCATGTGATCAGCATCATCGGCCAGATCGAAGGCCACATGGTCATGGCCCCGCAGAATAAAACGACAAAATACGAGCATATTCTGCCGCAGCTCATTGGCGCGGAACAGTCCGACGACATCAAAGGCGTGCTTTTTCTGCTAAACACCGTCGGCGGCGATGTGGAAGCCGGTTTGGCCATTGCGGAAATGATCTCCACCATGAGAAAACCCACCGTTTCCCTGGTTTTGGGAGGCGGGCACAGCATCGGCGTGCCTGTGGCGGTCTCGGCGCAGTACAGCTTCATCGCCCCCACCGCCACCATGACGCTGCATCCCATCCGCTTGACGGGCCTCGTCATCGGCGTGCAGCAGAGCTTTAATTACTTTCAGAAGATGCAGGACCGGGTCGTGAATTTCATCATCGACAATTCTCATGTCAACGAGGCAAAGCTCAGGGAACTGATGATGAAAACAGGAGAGCTGGCCCAGGACATCGGCACCATCGTCGTCGGCAAAGACGCCGTGGAATACGGTCTCATCGACGGGATCGGCGGCGTCGGCGACGCCATCGCCAAACTGAGAGAAATGATCAAAACCGCAAACCAGAAAAACGAGGTGATGAACTGATGATCTGGACCATTATGCCGGAAGATGTGATCATGGAAGGGAGCGATCAGATCAAAGCGGCCCAGGAATACACCTATCGGCAACGGCGCATTTTGGGCTATCCCATGGCCGACGGCCGCGTCTGCATCGTGCAGATCGTCAGCTCCGACCCAAAAGACTATCTCGATCCCCGCTTTCAGCCGGGAACCCTCGTCGATTGCCGAAAGTGGTAAAAAATCAAAATATCCTGGTATTCTGTCCTTCCTTGTGCTATAATGTCATAATATGAAATCACATAAAGACGCGATGCGCGCATATATTTCATTATTGCCGCCGATCAAGGAGGACCTTCCATCATGAATTGGTTTGAAGGTATATTTCTTGGGCTCGTCCAGGGCCTCACTGAATTTTTACCCGTATCCAGCTCCGGCCATCTGACCATTATCAGCTACTTTTTAAACGCCAAGGAGGCGGGACTGACTTTTGATATTCTGCTTCATTTCGCGACGCTGCTTTCGGTGATCATCTGTTACCGGAAGGATCTCTGGGAATTGATCCGCCATCCCCTCCAAAGATACGTACTGCTGATCATCATCGCCTCCATCCCCGCGGGAATCGCCGGCGTTGTTTTCGGCGATTTCTTCGCCGCCCTCTTTGAAAATATCTGGGTACCCGCCATTGCCCTGCTCTTCACCGCCGCGCTGCTGTTCATTGCCGACCGTTTCCGCGGCGATCTTCAGGGAAAAGACATGACCTGGTGGATGGCGCTCCTCATCGGCGTGATGCAGATGATCGCCATCTGCCCCGGGATCTCCCGCTCCGGCGCCACGATTTTTATCGCTTTATTGATCGGCCTTTCCCGGACAGAAGCGGCAAAGTTCTCTTTCATCATGTCCATCCCCGTGATCCTCGGCTCCTTCCTTCTGGAAACCGTATCCGTTGTGAAAGAAACGGGAACCTTTGCCGTTGAACCTGTTTTTCTGGTGGCCGCCGCCGTGGCCGCTGTCTCCGGCGTCCTTGCCATCAAGGTGGTGGTCAATCTCTTAAACAAAGGCAAACTGCGCTATTTTGCCTACTACTGCGCTCTTTTTGCCATGACGACGATCCTGTTCCTCTCTTTGGGCATGTAACAAAGTAACCTTTCAAAAAACGAGGGTATCCCGAAACGATCGGCCGCTAAACTGATCGAAGGGATACCCTCTTTGCGTTTTCGTGATCCTATACTTCTGTTTCTCTCCCGGCGACCATTTCTTTGATCATGCGCTGGGCAATTTCTTGAAACAGCCAGGAATAACCGCAGACGTTCATCAAAGTCAGAAAGAATTCCTGCCCGTTTTCGGGATCTGCCGCGGGACCGGAGAATTTATGTTTCAACAGGCTAAAAACTTCGCCGATATCCCCTTCGGCCATCTCAAGAAAGCGGCCGTAGGCCTTTTCCAGCGGCTGGCTGTCTTTCCCCGCGGCATGAAAAATACCCAAGGCTTCCTTGATTTCCACCATGGAGAGGGTGTTTTTCATCAGGAAAACCATATAAATCTGGAGAATCTGCTCCTTCGTATATTTCTTGCCTTTGACCGGCGTGATGATCTTTTCTTTGCTGTAGTTATTGACCATCGTCTTGGTCAGCGGCGCTTTCTTCGCGGATTTGCTGTTGATCAGCGTCAAAAGCTGATCCATGTAAAGATCGATATTGGGAATCTCCTCAACGGAAAGCAATTTTTCCGCCTTAAACGTTTCCTGCATTTCCTCAAAA
The DNA here is from genome assembly GCA_040776805.1 of Clostridiales bacterium. GTDB lineage: Bacteria > Bacillota > Dehalobacteriia > UBA7702 > UBA7702 > UBA7702. The sequence goes on from JAXGZS010000013.1 coordinate 2,998, forward strand.
ATGTTTCTTTCCATACCTCGTCACCTCTTTTTTGCATCATATCATACATCATACGATATGACAAGGATGCTCATACGATTGAAAGGAGAGACCACCGTAAGGCAGTCTCTCTTTTGTTGATTCTCAGTCAAAATACTTCACGCCGGAGACGAAAATCTTTTGATCAAAGTCGCCGGGGATATTTTTATAAAGCCCCTCGCGGTAGCGTTCCGAGTGTCCCATCTTGCCTAAGATCAGCCCTGATTTGTCGGTGATCCCCTCGATGGCCATATCGGAGCCGTTGGGATTATCCGGGGCGATCAGCGTCGCCTTGCCTTTTCCGTTCACATACTGGGTGGCGATCTGACCGTTGGCGATCAGCTCGCCGATGATTCCCATGGGCGCCGCGAAACGGCCCTCACCGTGGGATACCGGCACCGTATAGAATTGATTCAGTTCCCCCTGGCTAAACCAGGGAGAAAGTTTGGAGATCAGCTTCGTCCGCACCATGGTGGAAACGTGGCGGCCGATGTGATTGAACGTCAAGGTGGCGTCGTCCACCGTCAACTCCCGGATTTCACCGTGGGGCAGCAGGCCCAATTTCACCAGCGCCTGAAAACCGTTGCAGATACCCAAAATCAGGTTTTTCTTTTCCAAATGCGCCGCCACCGCTTCTTTGAGACGTGGATCGCGGAATAAGGCCGTGATGAATTTCGCCGAACCCTCCGGTTCGTCCCCGGCGCTGAAACCGCCGGGAAGCATCAAAATCTGACTTATTTCAAGGGCTGCCGCCAGCTCCCCGACGGAAGCTTTGAGCTCTTCCGGCGTCTGATTCCGAATCACCAGCACCTTGCTTTTGGCCCCCGCCAAAGAAAAAGCGTCGGCGCTGTCGTATTCGCAGTTGGTACCGGGAAAGACGGGAATCAAGACGGTGGGTTTGACTTTTTCAGCGCTGTGCAGATAAAGCTGTTTATCCCAGGTGGGACAAAGCGCGCCGTCATTTTCGGAAGTTAAAAACGGCGGATAGATCTCGTTGAGCGTCGTCAGATACGTTTCTACGAGATCGATCAAAGGAATCTCTTCCTCTTGATAGCGGATCACCCGCTCCTCAATGGTTTTACCGATAGGAATCAACAGGTACTCCCCGGGATCCACATCGTCGGTAACTTCCAGGAGCAGCGAACCGTAGCCCGGAGAAAGCAGGTCGATCCGATCCATGGGATTTAAGGCGACGCCGACGGCATTGCCGAGGGTGCAGTGAATCAGCGCTTCGGCGATACCGCCTTCCTTCAAACTGACGGCGGAGAGAATCTGGCCCTTCTCATTCATGTCGAGGACTTTTTCATAGATCTCTTTTTGCCGGGCAAAATCAGGCACGAGATTTTCGTCATGCTTGCTGAAAAGCAGCATAAGACGGTGGTTCGGCCCTTTGAATTCAGGGCTCAGCACCTTATGGTCGCCGCAGATATCCACGGCAAAGGACAATAGGCAGGGGGGCACGTTAAGCTCTTTAAAAGAGCCGGACATGCTGTCCTTGCCGCCGATGGCCGGGATTGAAAGGGCCTGTTCCGCCGTGAAAGCCCCCAACAGCGCCGCAAGGGGTTTGCCCCAGCGCCGGGGCTCTTTTTTTAGCTTTTCGAAGTATTCCTGCAAGGTCAAACGGGCTGTTTTATAGTCGCCTCCCATGGCCGCAAGGCGGGTCACGCTGTCCAGCACGGCGTAAAGGCCGCCGTGGAAAGGACTCCAATGGGCGATTTTGGGATTAAATCCGTAAGTCATCAGGGAAGTCGTCGTGGTTTTGCCCTCGGCCACCGGCAGATGGGCCGCCATGCCTTCGCTGGGAGTCAGCTGATTTTTACCGCCAAAGGGCATCAGTACGCTGCTTGCGCCGATGGTACCGTCGAACATTTCCCCCAAGCCCTTTTGAGAACCGATGTTCAAATCCATGGCCATGGCGATGAGGCTTTCCGTAAGGGTACCCCTATCCCTATGCTTCGCCAAAGCCGAAAAAGGATTGATCGGTTCCGGGGGCAGCACCTCTATGTCGATATGCTGGCGCACGCCGCCGCTGTTTAAGAAATCCCGGGCCAGATCCACGACTTTCTGACCTCTGAAAACCATTTCCAGCCGGTTGCTGTCGGTGACCGCGGCGATTTTCGTACATTCTAAGTTTTCCCCCCGGGCCTTTGCCATAAAAGCCCCTTCGTCAGCAGCGGCGATGACCACGGCCATGCGTTCCTGTGATTCGGAAACCGCCACCTCGGTACCGTCGAGTCCGCTGTATTTCAGCGGTACTTGGTCGAGATCGATGAAAAGGCTGTCGGTGAGTTCCCCCACGGCGACGGAAACGCCGCCGGCGCCGAAGTCATTGCAACGCTTGATCATACGCGTTACTTCGCCGTCTCTGAAGAGACGCTGAAGCTTTCTTTCCGTGGGCGGATTGCCTTTTTGTACCTCCGCACCGCTCTTTTTGATGCTCTCCTCGGTATGTTCCTTGGAAGAGCCGGTGGCG
>JAXGZS010000014.1:0-5222 GCA_040776805.1 Clostridiales bacterium
TTCCAACTTTTCCAAAGCGTTGTGCACGCGCTTTTCGACCTCCTCTTCACTGAGACCGTAGTTTCTGGGCCCGAAGGCGATATCTTCGCCGATGTTGGGCATAAAAAGCTGTTCGTCAGGGTTTTGAAAGACCATGCCCACCTCTCTGCGGATCTTTTTCAGGGTATCCTTTTTGACGGTAACGCCGTTGATTTCAACGCTGCCCTCACCAACAAAGTTGATGCCGCAGAGGAGGGAAAGCAGCGTCGATTTCCCCGCGCCGTTGCAGCCCACCAGGCCCACGGCTTCGCCGTCTTTGATTTCAAAATTGATGTGGTGCAGCGCTTCCTTGCCGTTGGGATAGGAAAACGTGACGTCGTTCACTTTAATCATATATGTTCACCTTATATTACTTGAATTATTTGAATCAGCGTTTCCATTAGCTGGGGGATGGAGAAAAAGCGGAAAAACAGAAAAACAGCGGTGGCACCAATACCCCAGAGCACGCTGTATGTGTCGAGTTTTTGCTTTTTTCCGACGATGTATTCACCGTTGAAGCCACGGCACTGCATGGCGGTGTAGACATGCTCCGAACGGTCGATGCAGCGGAGCAAAAGCTGGCCCACAAAGGAACCCATGTCCTTCATTTGAATGCCTTTTTCACCGGGCGCCCGCAGAGCGTAAGCCTTCATCATGTTCCCCGCCTCCTGGAGCAGCACAAAGATGTAACGGTAGGTCATCATCAGGGTAAGTACGAAGACTTTGGGAATTTTAAAACTCCTAAGCTGGGCAAAAAGGGTAAAGGTATTGGTCGTTGCCACCAAGATCAAAACGGCGCAGACGCATAAGAAGGTTTTCACCATCAGCGACCAAAAGGAAACAAAGCCGTAGGTGAGGGGAATTTGGGCAAGATAGGCGAAAACCTCCCGGTCAAAAATCAAGTTGCTGATCCCCGCGAAGAGGGAAAAGGGCAGCGCCACCAAAACCCGCTTAAAGATCTCCCGAAAGGGGATGTTGGCCAAGGGGATGATCATTGCCGGATAGAGAAAATAGGGCATCAAACCGGCCAGGTCATAGCGGTGAAAGGAAAGTACCGCGATGAGATAAAAAAAGGTGATCAATATTTTGACGTTGGCATGAATGCGGTGTACCGGTGATGCTGTTGCCGCCAAATCCTCCATGGAGGACAGTGTTTGGATCGCGTCTCCAATCTTCGACATATCGGTTTTTCCTTTAAAAAGATAAGAACATCATAATATAAAATAAGACGGATGTCAAAAGAAAAGCCGCGCTTTTCCCAGGGAACCGCGCGGCTATATTGCAAAGATAGGGAAATTCCTGGTTACTCTTCTTTCTCCGCGCCCTTCTTTTTGCGCTTCACTAGGTAAACTACGCCTCCCGCAGCGCCGGCAATGGCGAGGGTGAGAGCGCTGCCGACAATCCCCGCGGTGACGCTGCCTCCGGTGGAGCCTGCCGCGTCGGAATAGTCCGGCATGACCGCGGTGTTTTCTTGCAGTTCATCGGTGCCATTGGGGTTTTCCATTTCGGTGCTGCCGGTGATTTTGGCAATGGACCATTCGAGGCCGTCGGGATACTGGGAGGCCAATAGGGAAAGGCCGCCGCCGATGATCACGGTGGCGCAAAGCAGAATGACGACGATTTTTTTAATGGAAACGCCGCTGCCAATCTGCCGGTTGGAACCGGCGGCGTCGAGAATTTCAGGACGGGCGGCGTGAATAAAGCAGAGAATCGCGCCGGTGACAAGACCTTCCACCAGGCCGATGGCCAGGTGAATCGGCTGCATTAAAAGAAGGAAAGTCGAAAAAGGCAGGGAGGTGACGCCGGCGGCCAAGGTTTGCACAACAACGCTGAAGGCGCCCAATTGCAGCGCCACGACAACGGAGATCACAGAAGCCACCATCAGCCGCGGTTTGGTGATTCCTTTTTTGAGGATCGGTTTGAAAATCAGCGGGTAGGCGATGAAAATCGGCCAAAAGCCCATATTGAAGATGTTGCAGCCCAAAGCCAGCATACCGCCGTCGGCAAAGAAGAAGCACTGGATCAGCAGCACGGCGGATATACATAGAAAAGCTGGTGGACCGCCGAGGGTGGCGGCGAGCAGCATACCGCCGCCAATATGGCCGCTGGAACCGGTGCCGGGAATGGTGAAGTTGATCATCTGACCGGCAAAAATCAGCGCCGCCATGACTCCCATCATGGGGATTTTTTTATCATCCACTAAATTTTTGCTTTTTGCGACGGAATAAGCGATCAATCCCGCGCTGACGACGATCATAAGACCGCCGACGGTCGGTGAAACAAGAGCATCTGACATATGCATGGTAGAAACCCCTCCTAATAAAAAATTACATAAAAAAACTGCCACAAGGAATAAAGACAACGATGGTGTCTTTCATTATTACCTCCATGGCAATGTTTTCATCCGATATTTATCTTTTCTTGCTTTATTATAAGGCATCAAAGATATCACGTCAATGCGAAATTTATTTTTCTGCCACGGATTTTTTGATCTTGACAGGCGTCATCTTTATGATATAATTATTATGCCTTGCCGAAGTGATGGAATTGGCAGACGTGCCGGACTCAAAATCCGGTGGTGGCGACACCGTACCGGTTCGACCCCGGTCTTCGGCACCATTAGTAAGGTGAAAGCACTGATCAAGCGATCAGTGCTTTTCTGTTTCGACGGGAGAATCATTATGCGCTATTTTCGCGAAATTATGAGCCGCAGCGCCGCGTTGATCAAAAAACACGGCCTCATTGATCATGACGACGGCATCATGGTCGGTCTTTCCGGCGGCAAGGACAGTTTGACCCTGCTCATGGTCTTGCAAGCATTTTTGCGGCACTCAAAATACAAATACCCTCTGGCCGCGGGTTACGTCGATCTGGGGCTTGGCGCTGATTACAGCCAGTTGCAAGCGTTCTGCGCTGAACAGAACGTGCCGTTTCTGGTGGAAAAAACCGACATCGGCCCCGTGGTTTTTGAGGTCAGGAAGGAAAAAAATCCCTGCTCCCTCTGTGCCAAAATGCGCCGGGGCGCCTTAAACGACTTGGCCAAAAAGAACGGTTTTGCCAAAGTCGCCCTGGGTCATAACAGGGAAGACTATGTGGAAACCTTTTTGCTCAACGTTTTTTACGCAGGGCGTGTCGATACCTTTAAACCCCTGACTTACCTGGACAGAAAGGATGTTACCGTGATTCGTCCTTTGCTATCCGTACCCGAGGAGCTTTTAAAAAAGCACGCCCTTAACGCTTCCTTGCCGGTGATGGAAAATCCCTGTCCCGCTCACGGCCATACCTGCCGGGAAGACATGAGGCAGATTCTAAACCAATTAAAAGCCCTCAATGAAAATAGCATCGACCTCGCCTTTTTCGCGCTGGAACGGTTGGAGCTGGAAAAAACGGAAACGGAAAGGAAAAACAGATGATCATCGTCAGCGCCTGTTTGCTCGGAGAGAATTGTAAATACAGCGGCGGCAACAACTACAGTGAAGATGTGATCCGCTACTTGGAGGGAAAAACCTATTTGCCCATTTGTCCCGAAATCGCCGGCGGTCTTTCAACACCCCGGCCTCCCGCGGAAATCCAAAATGGCCGTGTCGTCGATAAAGAGGGGACCGATCTCACCGAAGCCTTTTTAAAGGGCGCTGCGATCACCCTATCCCTTGCCCAAAAGCACGGGGCGTCCCTTTGTATCTTAAAAGCCAACAGTCCTTCCTGCGGCTGCGGCAGGATCTACGACGGCGCCTTCCGCGGTAAACGGATTCCCGGCAACGGGAAAACCGCCGCGTTGTTATTGCAAAATGGCTTTAAAGTCATCACCGAGGAGGATTTAAAAAGGGATTGACTTTTTTTCCAATTCCCTTTATAATTATATTCGTTCCGACAAAGGGGTATAGCTCAATTGGTAGAGTAGTGGACTCCAAATCCATTGGTTCAGGGTTCAAGTCCTTGTGCCCCTGCCACGGAAAAGACCTGTTAGAATTAGTTTTTAGCAGGTCTTTTTTTTGTTTAATGAGCAGCTCAAAATATCGTATAACAAAATGTTTCTTTTGCACCTCAAATGAATTGATGTGACTTTTATTTTTTCAGTGAATGAAAATAGTTCATATGAATTTATGTGGTTTGTTGGCAGGAAGGTGAATCAAAAAAATTCACTATAAAGGTTCCCGCTGAAAAAGGAATACCCGATAAAACACCATTTACCTGGTGTTTTATTTTTTATTTGTGAGGGAAATGCTCTGGCACGCCACTTGCATTTTATAATCGTAAGTTTTGAGCTAATGGAAACAGGCATTGAGGCAAGGATCTCAAGAATTAAAATTAAATTTTAAGAGGAGGAAAAAATGAAGAGAAACAAAAATGCAGGGGTACCCAGCTTTAGTGGCGCATCATTGCAAATGTTTACGGAAGAAGATTTGCATAAACTACACCTGGGAACGTTGGAAGTAATGGAAAGAACCGGTATCAACATCGGCAGTGAAGAGGCTTTGGGCTATTTTGAAGATGCCGGCGCGACTGTCGATTATGAAAAAAAAGTCGCCAAAATGCCGCCCTATTTGGTAGAGGAAGCCATTGCGTCGGCTCCTGCCTCCATTTTTTTGGCGGGGAAAGACCCGAAATTTGATATTGTTTTGGAGGAAGGCCGCGTTTACTACTGCCCTTTTGGCAACGGTATTATGATGCAGGACGAACACACCGGTGCGTTTAGAGAGTCTACCAAACAAGATGCTGTCAATTGCGCTAAGATTGTGGAATATTTTGATGAATATGACCTTTGTTTTGATACCGTAGCAGCCCGTGACATCGACCCCGCGGTCGCTTACATTCACGGTTTTGAAGCGCATCTGCTGCATACGAATAAACCGGTATTGGCTAGTCCCGAGGGACGGGAAAGCGCCAAATTCATGATTCAAATGGGCGCTGCCGCCGCCGGCGGTTTGGAAAATTTGCAGAAACGTCCGATCATGATCAATGGTGTTTGCACAATCAGTCCCCTGACCATTCCCGACCATGTTTGCGAAAGCATTATTGAAACGGCCAAAGCCAATCTGCCGGTGATGGTTCTGTCCATGGCGATGTCTGGCGGTATGTCTCCCATCACTTTGGCGGGATCCCTAATTGTGATGAATGCTGAAATCCTGGCAGCCGTAACCCTATCTCAATTGGTGAAAAAGGGGGCTCCCTTTGTTTATGGCAGTTCCACCGGCACTTTGGAT
>JAXGZS010000015.1:0-2023 GCA_040776805.1 Clostridiales bacterium
CCCGCTTCGATGAGATGACGCATATAACGGAAAAAGAAAGTCAACAGCAGCGTGGCAATGTGGGCGCCGACGACGTCGGCATCGGTCATGATCACCAGTTTTCTGTAGCGGGCTTTGGAAAGATCAAAATCTTCGCCGATCCCGGTGCCCATCGCCGTGATCATGGCGCGGATTTCCGCATTGTTCAGCACTTTATCCAGGCGCGCCTTTTCGACGTTGAGGATCTTGCCGCGTAAAGGCAGAATCGCCTGGATCTTGGGGTTTCTGCCCTGTTTGGCGGAACCGCCGGCGGAATCCCCTTCGACGATGAACAATTCGCAGTTTTCAGGATTTTTGTCGGAGCAGTCCGCCAATTTTCCCGGCAGGGGCGTTTTTTACAAAGCGTTGGTTTTTCTCGTCATTTCCCGGGCTTTTCTTGCCGCTTCCCTGGCCCGGAAGGCCTGGGCGGATTTCTCCGCGATTTTCTTGCCGGTGGACGGGTTTTCTTCCAGATAAGTATTGAGGCATTCGCAGACCATGGATTCGACATAGCCTTTGAACTCGGAATTCCCCAGCTTCGTCTTGGTCTGTCCCTCAAACTGGGGTTCCAGCACCTTTACGCTGATGATGGCGCTGATGCCTTCCCGGATATCTTCCCCGCTTAAATTGGGGTCTTTCTCTTTTAAGACATTACAGCGCCGGGCATAATCATTGATCACCCTGGTCAGAGCGGATTTAAAGCCCGTCTCGTGGGTGCCGCCCTCCTGGGTATGAATGTTGTTGGCGTAAGAGTAGATATTTTCCGCGTAACCGTTATTATACTGAATGGCGAATTCCGCTTCGAAGTCGTCTTTTTTGACGCAGTAGTAAATCGGCTTATGAAATACTTCCTTGTTTTTATTGACATACTGGACAAAGTCGGCAATACCGCCTTCAAAGTGAAAAATCTGTTCGTAACCGTCTCTTTCGTCCTTGACGAAAATTTTGATGCCGCCGTTCAAATAGGCCAGTTCCCGGATGCGGGGAATCAAGATTTCCTTCTGAAAGATCAGATCTTCAATATCAAAAATTTCGGAATCGGGCATAAAACTGATTTCCGTGCCGGTGGTATCGGCCTTGTCGATGACCTTCAAATCAGCATCGGGAACGCCCCGGTGATAGCCCTGATAATAAACTTTGCCGTCTCGATAGACCTTCACGGTGAGCCATTCGGAAAGAGCGTTGACCACGGACATGCCGACGCCGTGGAGGCCGCCGGAAACCTTATAACCACCGCCGCCGAATTTACCGCCGGCATGAAGCACGGTCAACGCCACTTCCACGGCGGGACGGCCGGTCTGAGATTGCGTATCCACAGGGATACCGCGGCCGTTATCCCGCACGGAGATGCTGTTGTCCTCGTGAATCGTAACGTAAATCTCGGAGCAATAACCGGCCAGGGCTTCGTCGATGCTGTTGTCGATGATTTCATAAACAAGATGATGCAGGCCGCGGACACCGGTATTGCCAATGTACATACTGGGACGAACACGAACCGCCTCCAGCCCCTCCAACACCTGAATCTGGTCGGCATTATAGGAAGAAGCGTTGCTATTTTCTGTCATGTATACCTCCTGTTATGGCGTATGCGGATAGCCGAGATCAATCAAAGGATTTTAAATCCGTTTAATACGCCCAGTTTCTTCTCTTTCATATTATATCATGAAAAACCTGTGTTTACAAGGTTTAAGCGCGCCCTATCAGTTAGATTTATAAAGATCATTCCAAGCATCAAGACTTTTTTGACCTCCCCTTTATTTTTCTCAAAAGCAAATGGCGGTCATAGATAACGCAAAATTCGTCTCTTTTTCTATCGCGCCCCCCTCATACGAAGAAACGCCGCCGCAGCCGCTTTTCGTTCTTCCTCTTTTTGAGCAAAAACGCGCCGCGGAAAACCGCGGCGCAACGATTTATAGACAAAATACGTGTAATACAAGAAATTGCCCCAAAACCTTGCGTAATGAACAATGCTATTGACAAATGCTTATGGATTGTGTAAACTAAA
>JAXGZS010000016.1:0-1609 GCA_040776805.1 Clostridiales bacterium
TTTCATGGTTTGTGGATTTGTACCGTCGATTTTGGCTTCCGTGCTATTCTTGACCGCGTCGAGTCTTTCCGCGTCCCCTTGATTGGTCGCCTCAAATTGCATCCCTTCATTCTTTTTGTTGTCGGTATCCACCAGGTAGGTCCCTTCCTGGGTTAAGAGACAGCCCGCGGCTGTTTCATAACCGGCCATATCATAATTGAGGCCTAAGAAAACATCTACCAACATATCACAGGTTGTAACACCGAGAAGCTCCCCGTTTTCATCCAGTATCGGGCGGCTGATCGTAACCAAATAAACCGTTTCACCATTGGTCAGTTCATACTCATATGGTTCTGTAATATATGCCGCCATCGTTTCTTTGGGAACTGAATAATAATCACCGATGGAATAAACGTCATAATCGTTGGCCACATCAATGGCCACGTCACTTCCGTCTCTGTAGACATAATAGGATAAACCGTTGGGGGTATCGGGGAAATACATATTCGGTTCAAAAGTATAGCATGCTGAGAAAATATTTTCATCTACCAAAACGCTTACCAACGAATCATGAAGGAGTTGATCCGCCGTTTCATAATCAAATCCTCTGTAATTCGCCACGTTGTTCGCCAATGACTTGCAGAAATTGTCCATCTTCTCCAAATAGCTCACAACGATTTTGCTGTTATACGCCGCAAGTTCTCGAATCTCATTTTCCTGCTTTTGGGTAAAGGCATTTTGCAACACAACGCTCAGAGTAACGATCACCACCAACATCACAAAAAATAGCGCCACCATTATTTTGGTCAAAATTTTATTGGTTAAGCTTTTTGATTTTATTGAGTTCTGCTCAATATTTTTTAGCGATTTCTTTTTCAACGTCCCCTTCTCCTTATAACGTTATTTTATATATCCTTATTTTATATCCGCCTTATTCTTTCGATTATTTATCCTTACGGTTGATTTCAAGGAAAAACCAACCATATCGCGCAAGAAATTCAACCATCACAAAAGTCCGCCTAAGCGAACTTTTTAATAGGATTACAGGTTCCTTTTCGGGGCAGAAGGTTCGCTGCGTACTCTAAAAAACACCCCTATCGGCCCTTATCAACGAACAAAAGCCACCTAGATGATGTAGGTGGCTTTCGTTATGTAGGTGGCTTTCGCTAAAATGCATGATACTTTATCAATCGGAATCTTGGTCTTCCTTTTTCAGCTCAAATTTTCCGATCAATTCCTTGAGCATTTGCGCCTGGCCGGAAAGCTCTTCGCTGGCCGCCGCGCTTTCCTCCGCCGTGGCGCTGTTGGTTTGCACCACACCAGAAATCTGTTCCATACCGATGTTCACTTGATCCGCCGCTTTCGCCTGCTCTTCACTGGCGTCGGCGATTTCCTGAATCACTTCGTCGGATCTTTCGGTGCCTTCGGCGATTTTTTCCAAAGCTTTCGCCGTTTCCGTTACGATTTTCGAGCCGTTTTCAATGGCCGCCCGGGAACTTTCAATCAATGCCGCGGTGTTCTTGGCACTCTCCGCCGATTTCCCCGCAAGGTTTCTCACTTCTTCCGCGACAACGGCAAAGCCTTTCCCCGCTGAACCGGCCCGGGCGGCTTCCACCGCCGCGTTAAGGGC